>NZ_SORF01000001.1 GCF_004366795.1 Alicyclobacillus sacchari
AAACTCTCAATGAAATCTCACTATCCCGCATACGCGAGACAGATAAACTGGCGTGGTGTGTGTTTAGTTTTCAAGGAGCGACACTGCCGTTCGAGGCAGCCCAATCAATATATCACAGCTTACACTTCATCGTCAATCGGTAAGTTTTGCATCGCTCACTCGCTGGCGAGAAACAGCTTCTTACCGACTGTGCTGCTTGGCGTCGCAAACTGCGCCGTCCGAAGCGGCATCGACTACTATACTACGCGAGATTGCGGCTGTCTAGTGTATTTTTATGGATAACCATGACTGCCGTGAATTATACATCCTAATCTATCGCGCGCGCTGTTGACACCCATTTCGAGACTATGCACCGCATGTGCGCGCTGTATTTGCGCGTGATGCTGCGACATGCTTTATCACTCCATAACGGAACACCTCCATCCTGCTTCAGATCGAAACAGCCAGGAGAAAGGCAGGCTTCCCCTGGCTGAATGTTCCGTTATGCTCAAAAGACAAGTTCGCTCCCCTGCCTTGGAAATGTCGGCCCCATTTGCGATCAACCTACTTCGCTAAAAACTTGGCAAATCCCGCTTGGTAGTCTGCCAATTTGGCCAGCATAGGGCCGTCCAAGAGCGATCGCGCTGGCTTGGGGTTCATCTCAATCATCTTGACGGATCCATCCTCTTCAACGGCCATATCAAAACCCACCAATGCAGTAGTCGGGTAGCGTCTTGAAAGCGCCCGTGCAATGGCCCGCGCTCGGGTTTCCAAAGCCTCCAAGGGTATGGTCTTCCCATCTGCTTCCGCCATTTGTACAAGCCGACTCATGGGTACCCGCTCCCCGCCAGCGATGATGTTTGTCACCACGCCGTCCGGAGCCGCCACTTTGGGAACCATGCCAACGAGTTGCCACTCCCCGTGCTCATCGCGGTGCAATACAACCCGAAAGTCGACTTTGCGACCACCAACTGTCAGAAGCTGCAAACCGCGCTGTAGTAGATAGCCTCCCACGCGCGGCCGCAGCCATGTGCGAAGCTGTGCATCCGACATCACCTTGCGCCATTTTCCACCATGTGAGCCGCGCCGATCCGCGCTTACCCTGTACCGATCCGCGTGCAATCGTTCGATCCGGTAGACATTCATACCTCCGTAACCGCCGATGGGCTTGACGTAGGCAGTTTGCCACTCGTTTACACGGTGAATCACTTGCTCGCTGGAGGCGATGCGCTCCGTTTCCGGTGTCGCGTCGCTCATACCCGCTTGGCGCAATACCGAAATCATCTTCCATTTCCCCGGCAGCATGGGGTTAAATAGCGGAATCTGATGCCGTTTCGCCTGTTCTCGAAGCGTCGCTGAATACCCTCGGATCGCAAGGTGTACGTACACGTTTTCGTATATAACATCAGGCAGCCGCATCGTCCGCTTGACCCAGTTCCCTTCCGGCACCTGTGGGCGTTCCGGCATGTATCCACTCACGCTTCCGGTCTGCCAATTCACGTGGTGCGGGTCGAACAAACATACATCCATACCCATTCGTGCCGCGGCGCGGGCAATGCGCACATAGTGCGGCGCAGGACGCCGGATGCCACCGCGAACACTCGGTAACGATGTCGTCGCAATCCCTAACAGTTTTCGTTTGTTCCCTTCCTCAGCCACGCCCACCACCTCACTCGTTCCCTCACCATGATATGTGGCGAAGCAGTGTCTGACTGTGCGCTTGTGACGTCCTGCGGTTCCTACAAAGAAAAAAGCGCGACCCACCAACTGGCGACGTACCAGTCGGCGCGATCGCGCCCCATCAAGCCCCATCACTTCGTATATTCAACCGTTACCTTTGTGTGAATACCCCCGCGAATGGTAAAATCGCCAACGACTTTGGCTGATCGGGGCTCGGCCGCAGCAACAAAGTCGTTTAGGATGCGATTGACGCAATCCTCATGGTAACTGGCCTCGTTGCGATAGCTCCACAAGTAAAGCTTGAGGGACTTGAGTTCCACCAGCTTCTCATGTGGTTGGTATTCGATATAGATGGTCGCGAAGTCGGGTTGCCCCGTCATCGGGCAGAGCGTCGTGAACTCGGCGGTCTCCATCTCGACCGTATAGACGCGATCCGGATGCGGATTCGGTACCGTCACCAGCGTCTTATTGGGTTGATTCAACATGCCATGTCACCTCTACAAAGATAGCGCCATAAGCGCCGGAATATGCGCAGGTCCCGTATCACTATACCGCCTCTGCCGATTGTGGACAACCTGCCATAGCGAAAGGAGATTCGCGGATGGCTAATCGAAATGAATACACAGAGTTGCCAAAAGCATTTTGTGCACTCATGCAGAACTGGCTTGGAACCGAAGCCACCTCGCTGTTCGAGGCGCTTGCATCGCCACCGACGCGCGGCCTTCGCCTATCTGGATGCAAGGCCATGCCTCTGCATATACCCAGCTTGCTGGTGCCCCATCTCAACGCCTCCATTCCCTGGACACCAGACGGATATTACATCGATGTCGATGCAGCACTTGGCAAGACGGTTCTACATGAGGCGGGAGCTTACTACCTGCAGGAGCCGTCGGCAATGGCCATCGCTCTCGCGGTTGCTCCCCAAACAGGCGAGCGCATTCTCGATCTGTGTGCAGCGCCCGGTGGCAAAACCACCCACCTCGCGTCCTTGCTTTCGCGCGCGGGCGGCGGGCGACTTGTAGCAAACGAATTCCATCCAACGCGCGTGCGCGCACTTGCCGAAAATATCGAACGCGTCGGTGCACGAGCCGCCATCGTCAACGAATCGCCGGATCGATTGGCAACAGCGTGGCCATCTGCGTTCGACGCGGTGCTCGTGGACGCCCCCTGCTCTGGCGAAGGCATGTTTCGCAAGGACCCACAAGCCGCAAACCAGTGGCAGGCTGACAGTCCGGATCGCTGCCAAATGCGGCAACAAGAAATTTTGATCAGCGCCATAAAGCTGCTCAAACCCGGAGGACGCCTCGTCTACTCGACTTGTACATTCAATCCCTTGGAAAACGAACGAATCGTTGCGTGGCTGTTGGACTCCTTTCCACTGTCCATCGATCCGCTTCCCGAATGGCCTGGATGGAGTTCTGGGCGTCCGGAATGGGCCTTCGATCGCCCCGAACTCTTGGGCACTCGCCGCCTCTGGCCGCATCTCGCACGCGGCGAAGGACACTTCGTCGCCCGTCTGCGCTTGGCGGAAGACGCTCTGCCCATGCAGACAACCCGCGTCCGAGCAGTTCGGCCAACGAAGAACCGGCGCGACTGGTCCGCTTGGCTGAGCTCCACCGTGGCCGATCCGCCGTCCACCTTTGTCCAGCCGCGCATACAAAAGGACATGATATTTAGCGATGAATTAGGGGACTTGCCGACAGACGGCTTACGCGTCCTGCGACCAGGCTGCCCACTCGCAACGTGGAAAACCGATCAGTTCTCTCCCCACCACGCGCTATCGCGTGCCTTGCCAGCCAACGCGTTTCCATCCTCGATAGAACTTGACGAAGCAGAGGCTATGGCCTATCTGCGTGGGGAAGCACTCGACAACCCGAAAGATCTGCGCGGATTTGTCCACCTGGCGTATGCCGGATACGGCCTTGGCTTTGCCAAAGGCGCCCCCGGGCGACTAAACAACCTGTATCCGAAAGGATTGCGATCCGCCCATCTAGAGCCGTTGGAGCGCCCGCATTAAGAACGGTTTGCTTAAGCCCCCCGTACGATGAGGTCGTAAGCGATGGGAATCGAGGTGGGCGGTGTTGGCAAACGAGGTGAAAGTAGCCGTTTTCGGTGCGGGCGGCACCGGTGGCGCGATTGCGGAACTGCTTTTGTACGACAATTTTGGCGAGATCGCCCTCATCGATGTGAATGGCGCACTGGCGGAAGGCAAGGCGCTCGATATCGGCCAAGCCGGCGTTTTGACAGGCCGTGACAGCCGCATTTACGGCGGTAACGATCCCGCCATCTGCACAGGTGCACAGATTGTTGTGATCACAGCAGGCATCGGTCGGCGACCGGGTCTCGCCCGAGAGGAACTGTTGGCGACGAACGCGCAGATTGTGAGGGAGATTTGCGAGGAGATCAAACAACGAGCGCCGGACGCGTTCGTGATTGTGCTGACCAATCCGGCAGATATTCTTGCCCGGACAGCTTGGGAAGCTACCGGATTTCCCGCGAATCGAGTGATGGCTCAAGGCGGGATTCTCGATAGCGCCCGTCTGGCGACCTGGATAGCGGCGTTGTGTGATGTCAGCCAGCGCGACGTGCGCGCGATGGTTCTTGGCGGACACGGTGATCACATGCTCCCCGTTCGCCAATTCGCATCCATTCATGGCATACCCGCCACTCTTTTGATGTCCGACGAGCTTTGGCAAACGGCCGTCGAACACACTCGGTATGGCGGTGGTGAAATTCTGTCCAAGTTTGCCACGCACGGCGCTGCGGTCACCCCCGCACACGCGGTCGTGGCGATGATTCATGCGCTTCTTTCGCCAGTCCCGCAAGTACTTCCCGTATCGGTGCGCAGCGAGGGAGCGTATGGCCTGCCAGAGGACGTATTCATTGGACTGCCTGTCAAACTGTCCCACAAAGGCGTCGAAGCCGTGCTTGAACTGCCTCTCGACGAGGATGACATAACGCAACTGCATCGCTCCGCTGCCGTCCTTGACAACGCATTTCAAACATGGCGAAACCGTCAATCTTCGTCGTAATGGTAGAAGCCCTCGCCCGTCTTACGGCCCAGCTTCCCAGACCGAACCAATTGGCGAAGCAACCGCGGCGGGCGATATTTCGGATCTCCTGTTTCGCGCAAAAGCGTTTCGGTGATGGTCAACAGCGCGTCAAGTCCCATCTTATCGGCCAACGCGAGCGGCCCTATCGGGTGATTCGCACCCAACCGCATCGCGGTATCGATATCCTCCGCAGTCGCCAGTCCTTCTTGGAGCATAAAGATGGCCTCATTGACCATCGGCACGAGAATGCGATTGACGACGAACGGCGGAACATCCTGGACGACGATGGGCGTCTTGTCGATCCGCCTGCACAGGGCAACCGCGACCTCAAACGTCTCATAACTCGTCTCGTACCCGCGCGCAATTTCGACTAAGCCAACCGTCGAGACGGGATGAAAGAAATGCATTCCGATAAAGCGATCCGGGCGCAACGTCGCCTGGGCCAATTCCGTGATGGACAATCCCGAAGTACCCGTGACAAAGACAGTGCGCTGGGGGCATATCCCATCGAGCTGTGTGAAGACCGTCCGCTTCGTCTCGAGGTCTTCCGGTACCGCCTCGAAGACGACGTCCACCTCGTCCATTCCGTCGAGACGGGATAGCGTGCGAATGCGGTGCAGCACCCCTTCCATTTCGTCTTGCATCAAGCGCGCGTTTCTTGCTTGCGAAGCCACGCGCTGGCCAATTTGAAACATGGCCGTTTCGACGACGTTCGGATCCACGTCGTACAGCCGCACTTGCAATCCGCTTACGGCACAGGTCATGGCAATCCCCCGCCCAACTGCTCCTGCACCGACGATCCCGACAGTGTGAACCTCCACGGACAGCCCTCCTCCGGTCACTATTATGTCACAAATGAAGGCTTGAGAGTGAAGTTTTTGATTCGTAATTCCGCATAGCAAAACAGCACTTGGAAAACATTCATATACAGTACCAAATTGCCTGCACCAAGCAGGCGGCAAAGGAACAAGGAGGGATAGCGCATGCGGGATAGCACTTTGTATCTGCTCCTGGCTGCCGCATTCGCCGTATATTTGACATGGCGTCTGAGTTCGTCTCTGCGCAAAACGTTGCACCAACGCAGGAAATTACGCGAAGAACAGGAAACGTAACATTACGATGTACGCTTAGGAAACGAGTCTTTCGCCACGATCTCGCGGGCGCCGGTCACCTCGAGAACCGTTCCGTTCACTTCCTGACTGTCCTCGCGCAGGAACCATTCCACTGCGCGTGCAACATCCTCGCCGACCGGCGGCCGCAGCCCTTCCTCCGTTCGCTCGGCAGCGACATCTTCAATCATCCGCATCTTGTCCTCCCCGCGAATGTCGCCGGGGCAGACCATGTTTGCCGTAATTCCGTATGTGCGCTCTTCGCGCGCGATCGATCGCGTGAGTGCAGCCAAACCCGACTTGGCAGCGGCGTATGCCGCCCGGTACCGCCATCCACGGGCTTCGCCAGCACCCTCGTAGCCCACCGTGACAAACCGACCAAACCCACGCGCTCGCATGTCGTGGACAACTTCCCTGTACAGCCAAAAGAAGTTGGTCAGGTTCCCGTGCATCATGCGCTGCCACATCTCTTCGTCGTAGTCGGCCAATGGTTTGCGCTCGAAGACAAAGGGCCCGAAGTTGTGAACGAGTGCATCGATACAAGAAAATTGTCGTTTAGCTTGCGCGAGCGCAGCCAGTACGGATTCCCGATCAAATAAATCACAAGAAATCGCAAGGGCACCGTGCCCCATTGCCTCGACATCCGCCGCGAGGCGCAGAGCTTCTTCTTGGCTTTTGCCGTATGTAAAAGCCACGTCCCAGCCAGCCCTTGCCAGCCTGCGCACCATGGCGTGTCCAAGCCCTTTACCTGCAGATGTGATAAACGCAGTTTTCGCCAAATCTTGTCCTCCTTTTGAGCAAACCTGTGTAAAGCAAGAGCCGGGCGAAGCACCCGGCTCACCACCAGTAGGGTCCCCACCACGGGGCCAAAGCCCAGGCAGCCGCCCACGGAATGAAGAAAAATGGCCAGATCCACCAAGCAGATTGCGCATCCAATTCACCTGCGCCCTGATTTAGTGTCTGCACATTCGCCTCATCCGCAGCGGCAGCAAGGCGACCACCTTGGCGATACGTTTGCAAATACAAACCGCGATCATCGATGTGATGCAGAATGCCGCGGTGTACTCCATATGCGGTATGCACCACAACCGGACGGCCAATGTGCTGCATCGCAAGCGCCCGAAGGTTTGCCATGTCCATTCCTCCTCGCACGTTTGCTGTACCTTACGCGCAACAACGAGCAAAGGCATGGACTAATTGGCAAGGCTGATGCGGAATCGAGGTTCACCTTCACCTTGATTCAGGCACTGTATTCAATGATTTCGATCCGCTTGATATGCACAGGATCCACCGGACGGCTGACCTCACCCATATCGCTCCGTTCCACCGGCTGTGATGCAATGTCCATGACAGTATCCATGCCGGCGCTGATGCGGCCAAATACGGAGTAATACGGCGACCGATTGAGGTTCTTGCTCATGTCGCCGGTACAAATAAAAAACTGTGATCCGTTTGTGTTCGGGCCTGCGTTGGCCATGGCAACGACGCCAGGTTCATAGGACAACACGGGCGGTAATTCATCGCGAAAACGGTAACCCGGGCCACCCCGCCCTGTCCCTGTCGGATCTCCACCCTGAATCATGAATTCTTTGATCACGCGGTGAAAGATCACGCCGTCATAATAGCCGTCGCGGGCAAGAAAGACAAAGTTGTTCACCGTGAGCGGCGCCTTGTTCGCCAACAACTCGATGGTGAATTCACCCTTGTCCGTATGGACAACCGCTTCATAGCGGCTTCCTTCGTTCAATTGAAAATCTGGGGCTTTGTCATATTGTTTCTGTGGCAACCTGGACACCTCGCATAGTGGCCGTGATCGGCCGAAGTCTATGCACAGCTTAACACAGACAACATTTACCGCCCAAGTTCACGTCGGAACCGACGGTGTGCGGGCGGTTTCCACAGCCCGCCCTTTCATGCGAATATACAAAAGCATGAGGACGAACGCTGCTAGCAAAAATACAAGCGGTACAAGTCCAAGCAGAATCCGAAAGCCAAGAATGGTACCAGCAACTTGAACAGGCGCGCCTGACCGGTAACCACTGAGGGCAAAAAAGATCGCCATTACCGCATATTGCAGCGACATGCCAAGGCGCACGACGCATCCATTCACACCCAGATACATACCCTCGCGCCGCCTGCCCGTGCGCAGTGCATCAATGTCAATCACTTCAGCCAGCAGGACGTTCAACAGAACCATAAATCCTGCAATGGGAACGCCGAGCGCCAAACCCGTGCAAAGTAAAGACACTGGACTGCGATCCACCAGCAACAACAGTTCGACGAAGGCATAGAGCACAATGGAAAGGCAGAGCGATCGCGCTGAAGAAAAGCGCACCGCTGCACGGGCCCAGATGAACGAAAGAGGCATGGCGACAATAAAAATGCCGCCGAGGAACAACGAATTTTGCATGGGGGTCAAGCGGATGACATAGGTCGTGTAAAACGAAGAGGTACTGGTAAACAACGTCGTCGTGAATTGGACCAAGAAACTGGCGGCGACGTACAACAGAAAATGGCGATTGCGGAACGTGGAAGACAACGCCTCCCCCCAGCCGAACGGCCTTTCACGCCTCTCCTTGCGCTCAAAGCTGCCATACAGGGACACATACATGCTCAGCAGTCCAATGGCCCCGAATACGAGTCCCATCGTACGCCAACCCAGCGACTGACCGAGCGACTTTGCGAGCGCCACACCGGCGATGAGGCCGATGATGCCAAACAATTGCTGGAGCGCCGAGACATATGCGCGATCGCGCTGACTTACAAACATTTCCGGGTACAAGGCACCCGCGTTCAAAGCTGTAAAGGTAAAACTCAGATCAAAAGCGAGCGTCATCGCAAAAAAGTAACACAAGAGCCCCGCGTGCCCGAGCGATGGAGGCGAGAAGAGAAGCACAAACGATAAGGCAAACGGCAGTGAACACAGGGCAATATAAGGGATTCTCCTGCCCCAGCGCGTGTTCGTTCGATCGCTGATGTGTCCGGCAAGCAAGTTAAAAAGCGCGTTCAAGACGCCATACGCAATCATGCCGGTCGAGATGGCAACAGCTGATACATGCAAGTTGGTGACGTAAAAATAGACCGCCACGGCGTTGAACGCCTGCCAGAGCATGTTGATGGCAACCTGGTTTGCCGCATAGGCGATACGTTTGCTTGGCGGCACCTGTGAAGACGTATGACCAGATGGACTGGCCCCCATCCTTGCCTGTGGTGCTTGCATAGCCCCACCCCCAAAATCACATGTGAAGTGCCGCAGGGAAAAAGTGCAACTGGCGCGGTGACAACACTTTAAACGCCTCCGCAAAGCCTTCTGACAAAGGTTCTGCTACCCCTTGTGCCATTTGCATAGCGCCGTAGTACTGCTTGGCCTGATGCTCGAAATACTGGACGAGCAGGGGCCACTCGTCGTTGGCGAACTGACTTTTGTGAGCCAGTATCGAGGCGAGCTTGGCATCCCAAAAGTCTGTGACATCGACATACGTGTTTGGATAGGCGCTCGCGTAGAACGCAATCATGGGCACGGTGCATGGCTGGCCACAGTCCGGTTTAATCAAGCTGTTGGCAGCTAGCACCGCAGCCGCGACTGCGCGGCCGACTTTTTGATGATCAGGATGTGCCTCATACGGCGCCCACGGATCCACCGTCATCACCAGTTCGGGCTCTACATCGCGAAGTATGGGGATCAACGCAGACATCACTTCGTATTCCGAATAACTACCCAAATCTTCGAAAGACAACTCATAGTGGTGCGATACACCGACAATTTCCCCGGCTGATCGCAGTTCTGCCTGCCGAATGCGAACCCTTTCGTCCGCGGACACAGTCTGATCCGAGCCGCCATAGCGGCCATCGGTCACGGTCACGTAGCAGACTTGACACCCATTTGCCGCCAACCGCGTCAAGGTGCCTCCTGCCCCCACCTCGTTGTCGTCCGGATGCGGCTGAACGCATAATACGGATTTAACATCAGTAAGCGGTTTCAAACCCAAGATGCGCAGGATCTCCACTTGTGCCCCCTCCTCTTCGTGTCTCATTCTATTTCTGTCTGGCCTGCTTGCATTCCTTTGTCCCAGAACTGACAATTCTCGTTCAGCATCCCGCAGCTTAGGCTGTTGATTGTACGAATTTTGTGTATTGGACGAACCAAGGTACAATGGTGGAGGAGGTGTTTCTATATGGAATATCGCAGACTTGGAAAAAGTGGTTTGAAAGTATCCGAAATCGCGCTGGGCAGCTGGCTTACATATGGCACTGTCACCGAAAGGGAACAGGCTGTCGCCTGTGTCAAGCAGGCGTATGAACTTGGCATCAATCATTTTGACTGTGCCAACGTCTATGGAGCGAAACCTCATGCCGCAGAAGAAGTGATGCGCGAAGCCTTAAAGCCATACCCGCGCCAAAGCTACGTGATCACGACGAAAGCGTTTTGGCCCGTCGGTGATGGCCCGAATGATCGCGGACTTAGCCGCAAACATCTCATCGAGCAGGCTGAACAAAGCTTGAAAGCGCTTGGCGTCGATTACGTGGATATCTTCTACTTCCACCGATTCGATCCTGACACGGACCTCGAAGAGACACTACGCGCCATGGACGACCTCATTACACAAGGAAAAGTGTTGTACGCAGGTCTGAGCGAATGGCCAGCCGATAAAATTGCTCTCGGCGTTCAGTTGCAAAAGGAGTTGCGGCTACACAAGTTCGCGGCGAGCCAGCCAATTTACAACATGTTTGAACGCTATATCGAAAAGGCAATTGTTCCGATCTGCGAAAACGCAGGCATTGGGCAAGTCGTCTTCTCCCCGCTCGCGCAGGGCATTTTGACCGGCAAGTATCGCAAGGGTCAGCCGGCCCCGGCGGGATCGCGCTTGGCGACACCTGGCGTCAATCAGTTCATGCGTGTTGACGAAGCGGTGCTCGACAAAGTGGAACGTCTCGTCGCCATCGCCGATCAGGCAGGTATCTCGCTCGCCCAAATGGCCATCGCCTGGACCTTGCGCTTGGAAAACGTTGCGAGCGCGCTCGTTGGTGCAAGCCGGCCGGAGCAGGTCGTGGAAAACGCAAAGGCGGCGGGTGTCAAGCTGTCACAAGACGTAATCGACGCCATCGAAAAGGCACTCGTGTAAGCCGATATGTGGCAGCGCCGATACGGGGAGTGAGGGCCATGAAGATTCTCACGTTTGACGAGGCGTGGATGGCGATTCAATCGCTGTCTGCGCCACTCCCGCCGGAATGGGTGGACGTCTGGAAGGCGACGGCCAGTAAGCGGCGGATCGCCCAGAATGTCGTGTCCGCCATCGATCTGCCGCCGTTTGATCGGGCGATGATGGACGGTTTCGCCATCGCAGCATCCGATTTGGACGCGACCGAACCACTGCGTATAAGCGGGGCTGTGGCCGCTGGCGATCCCGACCCAACCGCGATCGCAAGTGGCGCAGCGGTGCGCGTGCGCACGGGCGCCATGGCGCCAATGGGCGCAGCAGCGGTCGTCCGCCAGGAATGGGCCGATGTGGAGGGTGACGCGATTCGTTTGTTGCAGCGCATCAGGCCGGGCGAATCGATTCAACGTCGAGGCGAAGATGTCGCGGCTGGCGCTCAACTGATTGCGTCAGGCCACCCGCTTGACGGACAGACCATCGCCGTGCTGCGAGCTGCCGGCGTGATGCAGGTACCAGTTTATCGCGCTTGCCGGATCGCCATTCTGGTGACTGGAAACGAACTACGCACTGGCCAAGAATCACTCGGCGTTGGGCAGGTATACGCCGCCAGCGACGCGTTTCTTGCCGCCAGTCTGTCCGAAGTCGGAGCCATCGTGGACGATATCGTCTATCTTCCCGACGATTTCAAGTCCATCTGCGGTGAGATCGAGCGCCGCATTGGCAGAGTCGACTGCGTTCTGCTGACTGGCGGCGCGTCCGTCGGCGACACCGATTACGCTCTGCGCGCCATCTCCTCCGTCGCGGGTGAACATCCCATCGCCATGTCACGCGTCTGGATGCGCCCCGGTTCTCCGCTCATCGTCAGGCGGATCGGCACGACGAACGTGTTCGCGATGTCGGGAAACCCGGCTGCTTGCTTTGTGCAATTTCACAGCCTTGTGTTGCCTGCAATCCGACGCATGATGGGCGATCTCGCCGCACATCCGTTTCCTTATCGGACAACACTTGCAGAGCCGGTACGGTTGAAACCGCTAAAACACGTTCGCGTGCATCGCGCCACCGCGAATTGGCAGGGCGGCGTCCTGACCGCCGTCGCGCAGGCACAGCAATCTTCTGGCAGCATCAGCGGACTGGCCTCGACGAATGCCCTGATCCGCCTCGATGAAGATCGTTACGGAGCAGGTGACACCGTGCCCATATTGTTCACGAGATGCTTTGGCGAGTCGTGACGGCCTTCCGCGCGTCAGGCAGTGGGCCGCAGGATGGTGTGCTGCATTGGCGAGGGCCGTTGCGTCGCCGTGCCTGTTCATATCGGCCCCAGCGATATTGAATGCGCCTGTAATCGGCGAGCCCGTCGATGTTTTTTGCAAACAAGCGATGGCTCGGTCCCGTATTTTCCTCCAGCAGCCAGATTCCCCCTTCCACGTCGATCGCGACATCAAAACCGAGCTCCCGATAGGGTTGATACGTGTCAAAGTGTTTTGCCCATGCGTGTGCGAGTTGAACCAATCGCGACTTCGTGCGCGCTATCTGTTCCTTCGTCCAGCCGGCTTGACGCAAGGCGCGATCGACACTCATCACGGTACCATGACTGAGCGCCACGTTCGTCACGATGCTGCTTGGTCCCGCAATTTTTGCAACCATACCGGAGTACAGCCACTTGCCGCCCGGCCGATCTCGCTGCATCATCACGCGAACGTCCATGGGGCGCCCCTTGACCTGCAGCAGACGGACAGCCTGCTGCACGATGTACACGTTGCCGCCTTGCGAACGTCGAATGTGGACATTTGCCTTATCCAGCGTGGCAAACGCGATCGGCCGGCGCACCGTATGCTGTACGATCACGCGGCCCTGCCGATCGTTCCACACCTTCATCACGCCGCGCCCGCGTGAACCTGCAGCAGGTTTCAAGTACACCGCTCCATAGGCCTGAAGCATAGAAGCAAGCGACTTTTTGCTGTATTTTCGCGTCGTCGGCAAATGTTTACGAGCACTCGCATTCCGTGCGAAGAATCGGTACAACAACCATTTTCCCAATTCAGGTTTGCGTGCCAAGTCACACTCCCGCCCTCTCCTCAACTTCATTCCACTATATGTGAACCCTTGTACTGCGTTCGGGCAGGGTTGGAATGTTTATCCACATGCTGGCGCACCGCCTCAACAATGGCTAAAATATGAAGGACAGGCTTCTTAGCAGTGAATCGTCGCCAGAGGTGAATGAAGATGAAAGTACGCAAGGCGGTTATTCCAGCTGCCGGTTTTGGCACGCGCATGTTGCCGGCAACCAAGGCAGTTCCGAAAGAAATGCTGCCCATTTTAAATAAACCATGTATACAGTACATCGTGGAGGAAGCGGTCTACTCCGGAATTGAAGAGATCTTGATCATCACAGGTCGCGCAAAGAAGGCGATTGAAGACCACTTCGACCGCTCCCCCGAACTTGAACTCCACCTCGAGCAAAGCCGCAAAGCGAGCATGCTCACAGAAGTGCAAGCGATTTCTGACCTCGTGGATATTCACTACACAAGGCAGAAGACGCCGCTTGGGCTTGGGCATGCGATTTTGTGCGCAAAGTCGTTCGTCGGCTCCGAACCGTTTGCCGTCTTGCTCGGCGACGACATCATTCAGTCGGACGAGCCTGTTACGCGCCAATTGCTCTCGCAATACGAGAATGTAGACAGAGCCCTGCTCGGCATTCAACCTGTGCCTGCGTCCGACGTCTCGAAGTACGGCATTATCGAGCCGGTGAAGCGCACGGCCAGCCGGGAGCCGATACCCGTGCGGCGATTGATCGAAAAACCAAGCGAAGCAGAGGCACCTTCCAATTTGGCCGTACTGGGTCGTTATGTCCTGCCGCCCTCGATTTTCGACGCGTTAGAGGAGACACCTCTCGGCCACGGCGGTGAACTCCAGCTCACGGACGCCCTTCAGCGCTTGGCCGCCCTGAACCTCGTCGACGCCTACCAGTTTGAAGGCGTCCGCCACGACATCGGCAATTTGGAGGGCTGGTTGAAAGCGAACCTGGCATTCGGGTTGGAAGACCCGAAACTGGCCGTGTCCATGCGTAACTGGCTGGCTGACGATCGGGTGCAAAGTCGTCTCGCGAGCTTTTAAGGTTTTTTCGGCGCATCGATACACAACAAAACGCGGAGGTTTCGGCAGCCCGTCGATGCTCGCCCGGAGCCGCTTCCTCCGCTTCATCTGTCTTTTCCGGCATCCCCTGTCCTCTTCATCCTGCACGGTTGTGCACAAAACGCGGCCATCCAGTCGCCACGTTGCCTACGACTGTCGCAACCGTGGATACCTATATTCTCCACCACACCCTGATGATTGCCCTGACTGCCCTTACACTGGATCGATTTACATGAAGGTGAAAGCTCCCTCACGCGCGAATGGTATGTCATTCGTTTCGAAAGGGAGAGTCGACAGCATGAGAAAGGGTATCATCGCAGTTGTCACCACCATCGCAACCCTTGCCGCACCTGGAATGGGCGTCGCCTTTGCCGGAACCAGCAGCAGTGCCGCCGCGTACACGGTACAAACAGGAGACACCATGTACAAAATCGCGCTCGCCAAAGATGTGCCGTTGGCCTCTCTGGAACTTGCGAATCCACAAATTCAGAATCCGACATCCATCTACCCTGGAGAAGTGATTGCGCTGCCAACACCCTATGTGGTGGCAAGCGGCGATACACTGTACAAAATCGCGGTTGCGCATGGTATTTCCTTGGCCGCCCTTGAGGCCGCAAACCCGCAAATCACAGACGTCACCAACTTGCAAATTGGACAAACCATTTTCCTGCCGATTCCTGCGAATCACTCGACAACCTTGACATCGACTCCTGCCTCCGCATCGAGCGCTAGTGTCAACGCGGCGCCCGGCGCTGGGTCGTCGACAGTCAGCACGCCGAGCACAGCGGCACAGACCACATCAGGATCCACGTCCTCGACCGCGGTGCTTCGCCAGAATATCTTGAATTTCGCGCAATCGCTCGTCGGCATCCACTATGCTTGGGGTGGCAGTTCGCCGACGACCGGCTTTGACTGCTCGGGTTTCGTGCAGTATGTGTTCGCCCATTTTGACATTTCGTTGCCACGGCAGTCTCACGATCAAGCCACTGTCGGCACGCCAGTCGCCCAGTCCTCGTTACAACCCGGCGACTTGCTGTTTTTCACGGATACCGACTCCTACGCGAGTCAGTATGCGAACCACGTGACACATGTTGGTATCTATATGGGAAACGGCAACATGATTGAGTCGTCATCCGCCAACAACGGCGAAGGCGTTGTCGTTGTCCACAACGTGTTTGCAAACCCGTACTACTCCGCACATTACTACGGTGCGCGCGACGTGATTGGATAAACGAGTCGCAACGACCCCCTGCCACGCCGAGCAGGGGGTTGCAACAGGGTGATTAGTTCCCATCGCGCACGCTGAGCAACCGCTCAAACACCGTTGATAAAGCCATAGGTTGCACGGTCAGCGCTCTGCCTGCGGCGACAAAATACAGGTAAGCCTCGATTTTCTTCTGCGCTGCCAAGGGGGTAAGCGCCGCCACATATGTCGCCACCTGCGCCCGGTACTCGTGTAAAAGCCTCTCCAAATCCGCCTCGCTTTGTACCCTATCCGTCTTATAGTCCACCACAACCCAGCGCTCCGCCTCTTCAAACAGACAATCGATCACGCCCTGCGCCACGACAGGCACCGTCTCACCATCGCCGGCAGGCACATCGATGCGATGGAAGAACGGCTGCTCGCGATACACACACGCCGCTTTGCGCATCCGCAGGCCGAGATCAGAGCGCAGGAATTGAACGACGTCATCGACTTGCAATGCAGATGCAAGGCGGGCGTCGAGCAAGCCCTTCGCGAAAAGCCGATCGCGCTCTTCGGCGACGGCGTCTGCCTCTGCGGCACAGGGCCACGTACAGCGTTGCATGAATGCGTGAAACGCTGTGCCTCGCTCGCGTGGCGAGACGGAGTGCGCGCGCACAAAGGCGGGATCTTCGAGCAGCGATGCGGCAGACCCGGTACCATGCCTGCTGCGGCCTGACAAGGCAGTATGCAAGCGGCGCATGTCTGTCGCCGTCACCTTCGCGTACAGATGGTCAACGCCCCTTACCTGCACTGGACGGATCTGAACGGCTCGCGGCCCACCCTCGCTCGGATGACGACTGGCTGCAAGCCTTGCCTGGATATCGTCAATCGATAGATTGGAAAAGGAAGGATCCGCATGGTTCTCCACCGCACCCATCGCCGCCTCGTCGCCTGCATGAATCGAGACAGACAATGTGGCGCCCTCCGGATCGAACAGATGCCCATCAAACGCGCCTTTCGCCAACGCGCGCAGTGCAGCCCCCGCAGGATGGCGCACCCATGCGGGAACGAGCCAATCCAGATACGATCTCGCCGCAAAAAACCACCCCGCGGTCAGCTGGGGGTTGCCTGGAACATGGGCTTGATACGACTGATGTACCTTCTGTTCCAATTTCTGCGATGTTCCGACCAAGATGAGTTTTTCCTTGGCACGCGTCATCGCGACGTACAGGATTCGTGCTTCTTCCGCCAGAGCTTCGCGCTTATCGGCGTAGGCGGCTGCGATGGAAGCGACGGTACGCCAACGCTGGCCTGTGACAGGATCGAACATGTGGGCGCCAATGCCCGTCGTACGCTCGAGAAGAAGCGGCCCGTTGTGACTGAAGTTGAATTGGCGGCCTAGGTCAAGGACGAATACGCGCGCAAACTCGAGGCCCTTGCTGTGGTGAACGGTCATCACAGAGACTGCGTCGGCGTCCGCTAACAGGGCCGCACCCAAGTCGAGATTGGCTTCCTCCCATGCGCGCCAAACCTCCAGAAAGCCAAACAAATCACCGCGCTCCGTCGCTCTATGCGACGTCGCCAGATCGAGAAGTTTATCGACGTTGGCGCGCCGTATCGTGCCTCGTGTCATGCCGTCGAGGTAAAGAAGATAACCAGTCTCTTCGAGTATGCCTCGCACGAGATCCGCCACTTGCGCACGCGAAGCAAGGGCGCGCCAGCGGCGAATCCGCGCACACGCCGCCACCGCCGCCTGCCGCACCGCGCCAAGCTCTGCGCTGTCCGCGGCCTTGCAGAGTGCATGCCAATACGATCCGCCAGCAACCAGGCGAACCCTGGCCAGCATGACGTCATCCCAGCCCATGAGTGGCGATCTCAGCAGTGCAACCAACGACAACGAGTCTAGAGGATTGTCGATGGCCCGCAACGCAGCAATCAGCCACTGAATCTCGGGCGCATTGAAAAACCCTGTACTCGTATTGGCGTTGGCAGGTATCCCGTACCGCTGCAAGGCGGCCACCACGACGTTCAAGCTCTGCTTACCCGTGCGCAGCAGAATCGCGATGTCACGATAGGCGAGGGCACGGGAGCTTTCGAGCTTGCTGTCGTACACTGCGGACTTCTCCTGCATCCATTGCCAAATCTGTCGCGCCGCCCAGTCCGCCTCGAGCTCCAGCCGCTCCAACGCAACAGTGTCCTCCTGTCCATCGCCTGCCCCTTCCGTGTCGGGTTCACCGGCACCGTCGGGGTCCGGGCTCACCGTGAAAATGTGGCACTCGACGGCCGGCTGCGCCTCTTCCAGCGAAGGGTACGATGCAGACGCGCGCATCTCGGAGCGCTTGTCGTAATCAAAACCCGACGTCGCTTCATGGAACAACTGTCGGAATAAGTAGTTGATCACGGAGACGACTTCTGTACGGCTTCGGTAATTGTCGCGCAAATCGATACAAACGCCGTCTTCGCCGCGGCTGTAACGGCGATACCTGTCCAAGAACAACCCCGGCTCAGCCATTCGAAACCTGTAGATGCTCTGTTTCACGTCGCCGACAGCAAATAGATTGTTCATACCGCTTGTGATGAGATCGACGAGTGCGTCCTGTATCGGACTGGTATCCTGATATTCGTCGACAAACACATGCCGGTACTGCGCGCGTACACGCGCAAGCGCAATGCTGTCTGGCGCGGAAAGGAGGCGGTAACTGAGATGTTCAAGATCTTGAAAGTCGAGCGCCTCACGCTGCTCCTTGCGCTGATCCATCTCTGTAAGCACTGCTTTGGCGAGATCGACCAGCACGTGCACATGGGGCGACAAGCTCGCAAGATCCTGCTTGAGCAGGGATTCCCCACGATAGACAACCGGTGCAATGACCTTGCGCACAACGTCCTTCGCCTGACTGGCATTTTCACGGACCAGATCGGCCTCTGGGCCTTTGTACCTGATTTGCGCAGATGATTGATCGAAAAAACGCAGTATATCCGCGACAGCATCCACGTCGAGCGGCAGCGTTTGCCCGATCTGCAACGCACGCTGCAATGCATCTACGGCATCGGTCGCCCAAGCATGAAACTTGGCCAGTTCCGGCACGCCCGCGGCTGCTTGCTGCGCCACCAGCATGGCGGCCAAGCCACGCTCCAAACCATCGCATAACCACTTTTGAAACCAATCGCCAAACGCGTTGCCGACAAACGTTCCGTCTTCGCGATACATGGCCGCGACCTTGTCGAGCCATGCTTGCGGATGAACCTGGCTGCGCGCCGTGTCACAGAGATCGACCAGCGCTTGCGTGATCTGATCGGCCGCCACGAGCCTCAACGCGACAAGCGCGCGCTGTACCTCGTTTCCCGCTGAACCTGCAAGCGCTGCCTCGACCACGTCGCGAGCCGCCTGCCGAATCATGACGCGCTGTTCGTTTGGATCAAGCAGGTGAACGGTCGGCGAGATGTTGAGAGACAGCGCATTTTGCCGAATGACCTGCAGGCAGAAACTGTGGATGGTCGAGACCTGCGCCTGCCAAAGCGTGTTCAACAGCCGTTCAAAACGACGTGCCCGCGACCGTTCGCCAAGTATCTCAGCCTCTTCGCGCATTTGTTCGAGTCGCTTGGCGATGCGCCCGCGCATTTCATTAGCGGCCGCGTCCGTAAAGGTCACAACCAAAAAATTCTCCATTTCCAAGCTCGGATCTGCCGCCAGCAACGTCGCGATCCGCTCGGTCAACACGGCCGTCTTACCCGAGCCCGCACCAGCCGAAACAATCGCGTTTTGATTGCGCAGGCCAATGGCGCGCGCTTGATCCCCAGACCATTGCATCAGCTTTGAGCCTCCCCTGCATCAAGCACATCGGCAAATGTGCGCTTGTGTAGCACGCGGTAGGAAGCGTGGTGATCCGCATGTTCAAAGTGGCACACCATGCTATACGGGCAATGCGTACAGCCGCTGTCCACATGTTTGACAAAGTATGGCCGCACGCCGATATCCCCAGCCATGATGCGATCCGCAATCCGTTCGACCCACGACCAGACAAACTGCGTGACTCGCTGCCACTGCTCGTCAGACCAGACCTTTGCATCCTTCGTATATTCGCCGTCCTTCTTGAGCACGGCTGAAAACAACGGCGTTGCTCCCCCCGCGTACAATTGCCTGTCCATGGCCACGATCACGTCGTGACTGGCGTGCATGTACCCTTTTGCCCGATACTTAGACAAAATCTGATCGCGCGATAGGCCTTCCGGCGCGTCGGAAATGTCCCAGACCGCCAAGAGTGGCACATAATGTACCCCGGCTGGCTTTGCCACGGTTCCATCCGCCAACTGCCTGCGCACGACTTCGGCATAGGTTAACAGCTGCAGTTGCAGCCCATAAAACACTTTCGTGGCATCGAGTACCGTGTCGGCGTTGGACTTGTAGTCGAGAATGCGAAACCAGCGCACGCCGTCCCGTTCGAATAGATCGACGCGATCGATACGACCGCGCAATTCGACCTCTGTGCCGCCATTTGTCCGCCACGCGAGAGGGGGCCACGCTTCTTCGCCAAGGCCGTACGATCTTTCAAGCCCATATGGCCGAAATGCGCCATCCTGTAACTGCCGCCAAAACATGCGTGCCAACCACCGCACACCGCGCAGCAAATCGGCCATGCGGACGCCGCCGACACGCTCCCTCTGCAAACGCCTGTACTTGGCTCGATGGATTTGCTCCTCGAATACATCGTCCGCCACGCGAATGACATGCTCATCCCAACTCGCGGCCGGCCGTGATGACGCTGTGGCCTCGAGCTCGACCAAACGAGCGATCAACGCTTGTGCGACATCGTGTAGAAACGTTCCGACATCCTGCGGGCGCACGGCAGCAAACGACAACGGCTCAAGCCGCAGCCCATACTGCAAGAAATGCCGTTCGGGGCACGTGGCAAACGTCTCCAGTCGATTGACACTCGTGCGCAACGGCCGTCCAAATAGGCCCTCTGCGACCTCTTGCGGTAGACGTCCATGGCTCAGGCGATGTACCAATCCCCGCAAGCTGTTGCGCAAGACCTGCACACGTTCAGCGTGTTCATCGAAAAAGTAGTCGAGTATGTCCTGAACGATTGCGGAGTCCAGTATCTGATTCCAAGCCATCCCGCGTTGTAGACCCGCAAGCCGCTGCACAAGCAGGTGCAATGCGCGATCCGGACGCAGGATTGGCATCTGTGCATCCTTCATCACACCCGTATCCGGCAGCTGAACGTCGGTCACCGGAACGGCGAGCGCATTGGCGACAAAACGCACATGAACAGCTGCCTCGTGTTCTTTGACTCCCGCGCTGACGGCCCAGCTGATCGTTAGCAACGTGCTTGCGCGCGTGAGCACCTTGTACGGAACGCGCTGCAATACGATGTGCTGTTCGGCCTCGGTGAATCCGAGCGGAACGCCAAACGCCCGCGTGAACATCTCGCGCTCATCGTCGCGCAGAATACCCACGTCGCTCGCTCGCGGCGGCAGGTGGGCATCATCTGCGCCGACCACAAACACGTATGGCTTCGTCCAATGGTCCGCACGGCGATAATCGCAGATCAATACCTGATCAACACTGCTGGGAATCGTGGCAAGTCGCTCACGGCGCAGCGCATCGACCACCAAGCTCAGGACATCGCGCTGGGGCAGGCGAACATCGGGATAGATACCGGCGAGATCGTCCAACAAGGCGATACACTGGTTCCACGCCTGCTCTTCCATGCTGCCTGCGAGCACACTCGCCTGCGCGTCGCCGTTGACGACTGCCGCCGCGACCTTCGCCTTCACGTCACACCCCTCAAACAACTGCCAAATGGCTTTGGCAAAATCCGCCAGGCGCAGTGTTGGCTCGTTGCAGGCGGTGACAAACGGTTGCAACTTGGCCACCAACTGCACACGAATGCGATTGGCAAACTGATCCTCCCTCGTCCCTGCAACCGCGTCGCCATCCACCGCCATTTGCGCGTATGTCCAAGGCGTATCCGAAAACCAAGCCGCACGGCCTGAGACGTCATACATGCGGATGTACAGATCAAACCTGTCTCGCTCGTCCTCAGTCAACCCGCTGTATGGGCTGCGGATCCACGAGGCGACGGCCGCTGCCGACATGTTCGATTGCACGACGGCTATGGCCTTCGTGATGAAATGGCCGAGCGGATGCTCGTCCAAAGTTGGAAAGACGTCGATGGCGTGTGCAACACCAGCCTTCGCCAGTCGTTGCGCGAGGCGTTGTCCGTAGTCGTCCAGCGACGGACAGACGATCGCGATATCGCGCCCACGCGCGTCACCCCGTTCGACCAGCGAGACGATGTCATCGACCACCGCTTGCATCTCCGCCTCTTGGTCAGGCGCACGCCAAATCCGCACACCTTCTGTATGGCCATCAATCCCCTCGGACTGCCCCGCAAGCGCGCGCTCCAATCGTGCCAACCCAGATTTCGCAAAGCGCTTGCCCGGTTCAAACGCCACCGCCTCCCAGGCGATCCCGCGTTCCATGAGGGCAGACACAAGCCGTGCGGCGCTATAGAAATGAGCGAGATCGTGATGCTCATCGTTCACATCGCCGTGCTCGCGCCACCAATCCTGCAACCGCGGCCAATTTGCAGTCGCGTCGCGACTCTTTGCGCAAGCTGCGAGAGCTTCCGCCTGAATCTCGCCCAAAACGACAACCGCCTCTTCGGCCTGTTCGCTCAGTGCCGTGATAAAGCGAAGTTCTTGGGGCGCAATCAAGCTAAAGCCGTCGATGTACAGTCGGCTCGTCCGCAGCCAGGGCACTTCATCCACAACACTGGCGGCATCGGTCAAGGCCAAGGCCGGATCGAACAAATCATGTTGTTGCAAAAGTTCCCGATAGCGCACATAGAGCGTGCAAATGTCGCGCAACTTGCCGAACAGAGAGGCAGCGGCACGGCTGTGGTGGGGGTGATCGATCTCGTCGATGCGCGCCGCAGCCGTCTCAATGGCTCCCTCCAGAGCCTGCAAGTCGACTTCGTAAAGAATCATTTCATCAAACACGGCGAGAATTTGCTCGTATAGCCCTGCTCCTGTCACCGCTCGTTGGAGCGGTCCCAGACGATGGCGCACGTCTTCATAAGCGGCGTGGAGCAAGATATGTCGCCCGACTCGGTTGACCACATGTCCGCCGCGCCCCACGCTCGCGCGTACGCGCTCAGCCAGCCGACGCAACGTGATAACCTCCGGCCGCAACGCAGACTGCATGGATGCCATCAGCATTTGTTCGGCCGCAAACGCCGTCTCGTCTGGAACAACCCATAAAAGCGGGGAACCTATTGGCCGAACCGCGACTTCCTGACGCATCGCTTCGATGACGCCCTGAGACCGACCGCTGCCTGTCGGCCCAAACCACAATTGCACCGATTTCGCCATCTATCGCACCTCTGTTTCCCTGTGCTGCTCCTGCCCATCGTCTCGTGTTTCACTTCGGCAGCAGCCAGCTGGTTCCTGCCACGGCGTTTGTCACCACCTGACCGCCCGCTTCATATACCGTGGATAACTTAATTTGAGAAGGAAGGTGACTGGCGTGGTGGATCCAATCACCGTCGGCGGCAAACGCATCTATGCAGCCCGGATTCTCACAGCATCCGGATTTGGTCTGCTGTTTGACGCGTTTGATGTCGGCATCTTGTCATACGTGTTGATCTCGCTGTCAAAACAATGGCATCTCACACACACTGTGACGGGCCTCGTCGGCAGTATCAGCTCGATAGGCATGGCCATCGGCTCCGGACTCGCCGGCCTGTTCGCAGATCGATTTGGTCGAAGATCGTTATTTCTCGTCACACTGCTCATTTACAGCTTGGCAACAGGCCTGTCCGCCTTTGCTGCGAGTATCGGCATTTTCCTCGTCCTGCGTTTCTTTGTGGGGCTGGGACTCGGAGGTGAATTGCCCGTCGCAACCACCTACGTGCTGGAGACTTCACCAGAGTCCGTCCGCGCGCGCCGTGTCGTTCTGCTCGAATCGTTCTGGGCAGTTGGTTCGCTCGTCGCCGCGCTTGTATCCTTTTTCGTCATCCCGTCGCATGGTTGGCGGATCGTCTTCTTGATTGGTGCGATTCCGGCGCTCTACAGCATCGTTCTCCGATTCGCGCTGCCGGAAACGCCGAAATACCAACACTTGTCGCAACGCACCTCAATGCGCCAGGCGATTCGCCAAATCTGGTCACCTGGTATCGCCCGCAGATCCTTGGTGACATGGATTCTCTGGTTCGTCATGAATTATTCGTACTACGGAATGTTTTTGTGGTTGCCATCGGTATTGTCCGATAAAGGGTATTCCTTAGTTCACAGCCTGGGATATTCACTCGTCATGACCCTTGCGCAAATTCCTGGATACCTGACTGCCGCCTGGTTGGTGGAAAAATGGGGACGCAAAAAGACGCTCGCCACGTCGATGATTCTTGCCGCCTTGGCCGCACTGGCATTTGGCTTTGCCTGGAACACAGCAAGCCTCATTGTTTTCGGATTGCTGTTGTCGTACTTCATGCTGGCTGCGTTTGCAGGCACGTATGCATTTACGGTGGAGCAATTCCCCACCGCATTTCGGGCGACAGGCATGGGCTGGGCCGCGGGCTTCGGTCGTATCGGCAGTGCCTTGGCGCCGTTCATTACCGGATGGCTATTGGGATCGCAACTGGGCTACGGCTGGGTCTTCGGCATTTTCTTTGCCGTCATTATCGTTGGCTTCTTGTTCGTCAGCCTGCTAGGGCGCGAAACCAAAGGTCAGGCTCTCGAATGACAAAGGCGGCGGGCCAAAGCCAGATGGCTTTCCTCCCGCCGCAATTCGTATCATTACGCAGACTTTTGACCCAACAGTTCCTCGACATAGCTGGTTAAGACCTGCTCCATACCGGGCATGGTGGTCTGCTGATTGATGAGTGTACGCATCTCCGCGGATCCTGGCAAGCCTTTGATGTACCATGCCGCGTGCTTGCGCATCTCGCGCACGCCGATATCCTCGCCTTTGTGTTCGACCAGGAGTCGCATATGGCGCAAGGTAACAGCGATTCGCTCGTCCACGGCCGGCGCTGGCAAAAACTCACCGGTTTCCAGATAATGCGCGATCTCGCGGAAAATCCAAGGGTTGCCCAAGGCCGCACGCCCCACCATAACCGCGTCACAACCTGTTTCTTCAAGCATACGCTTGGCAGCCAAGGGATCCGTTACATCGCCGTTGCCAATGACGGGAATGCGAACGGCTTCCTTGACTCGACGGATGATGTCCCAATCCGCCTTACCCGCATACATTTGCCTGGCCGTGCGGCCATGGACGGCGACCGCCTGGGCACCCGCTTCCTGCACGGCAATGGCCACTTCCACAGCATTGACGTGATCGTCATCCCAGCCTTTGCGGAATTTGACGGTCACCGGTTTGTCGACACGGCTGACGACCGCTCGTACGATTTCAGCAGCATAGTTCGGATCGCGAGCGAGGGCCGCACCGCTGCCATTTTTATAGATCTTCAGGACCGGACAGCCCATATTGATATCGATTAAATCGGCATTTGTCTCCCCGACCATCTCGGCCGCCTGTTCCATCGAGGCCTTGTCATAGCCCATCAATTGCAAGCTGACCGGATGTTCATCCGGCAGAATGGTGAGCATCCGTTGCGATTTCGCACTGCCGTGCACCAACGCCTTGTCGCTAACCATTTCGGCGCATACCATACCTGCGCCCAGCTCCTTGGCAAGAATGCGAAACGGCGGGTTGCAAACGCCAGCCATCGGCGCGAGAATGACAGGGTTGTCCAACGTCACGCCGGCGATTTGCAGCTTCATGCCTCGACTTCCTTTCTACATTGAGCGCATGGCATAACGGCACCATTATACGGTCGCCGCGGTTGATGTTCAACCGCGGTATCCTGCCATGCGCGCGGTTAGGACGAGATCGAACAACCACCAGACGCCGACGATAAACAATAGCACGTGGCCGATGAACAGCGGTGCGGTCAGTCCCCCTACCACCGTACATGCCGCCATGACGATGCCGCTTCCAATTCGTCCGCAGTAGAGCCGATGAATGCCTAAGTATCCAAGGAAAAACCAAAGGACATATGCCAACGCGACGCTTTTGCCCATGCGAAGGCCCCCCATCACCCGTCGTAATACAGGTTATGAGGGACCTGCTTGTCAACTTGCGCTATGATTCGACATCCGGTTGGCCCACGTCAATAGGCGAATGGTCTCTCGATACATCAAACTTTTCCGAGGAGCGCCAAAGACGACGCTGATGATGACATGTCCATCGGATCGGCGAACGGCGGTGGCCAGACAGTACATCGCTTTCGAAGTAAATCCGGTTTTGCCGCCAATAAACGTGCCGATGGCACTGGGTGGGCTGTAGAGAAGCCTGTTGCCATTGCGGATCGCCTTACCAGCAACGGTGGCTGACGGCGTCTGCATGGCCTGGACGATGCGCGGATAACGAATAGCCTCTGCCAAGATTAGAGCAATATCTTTGGCCGATGTCGTGTGGGCATCCGCATGCAGACCGTTTGGTGTGACAAATCGCGTATGTGTACACCCGAGAAGACGTGCTTGTACGTTCATCATCCGGGCAAAACCTTCCTGCGATCCGCCCACCGTCTCGGCGATGCCATACGCGACGTCGTTGGCACTTTTCATGAGCAATGCGCGCAACGCGTCGTCCGCCGGAATGGTCGTGCCAGGGCTGACGCCGAGGCGGACGCGCGGCTGATGGGCCGCCTTGGTGCCGATGTAGACAGGGCTATCGGGTTCGAGATGCTGGACAAGCAGAATGGCGGTCATCAGCTTGGTGGTGCTGGCAGGATACATGGGCGTATCGGCCAACTTGTCGTACAAAACCTTTCTCGTAGTTGCATCGTAGACAATCGCGGCCTTCGCATTGACATACGGGGCCTTACCAGCGGCCTGTGCGTATGGGACGGGCACCAACAGACACAACAGTGAACTGCATAAGGCGAGCAACCCTGCAGCCAGGCGAAGCCATGTCCTTGAAACCGTTGACTTGCGAAACAACACGCCCACCTCACTCGCTTCTCGTCGCGCTTAAGGTGGACGAAACGGGTCGGAACTATGCCTGTTGGTTCGCGATTAGCGCGCGCACCTGAACGCGCGCGGCGATCGCCGGATCGAGTGAAAGGGTCTGGCCGCGAACCGTCACCGGAATCCCAGCTTCGTAAGGCTGATGCTGTCCGGCCTCGACCGTCTCGCCGGGGACAAGGCCTGTCCGATGGAAAAATCGAAGCAAATCCAAATCTTCTTCGGCGACTTCGACGATGCGTATCACTTCGAGCGGAACACCGGTCGGCGCCTCGGAGAGCGAAAGCCCTTTTGGCTGTACAAAGCCATTGCCAGGAATCACATTGCCGTGCGGACATGTGGCCGGATGCTTCAGCAGCTCATTCAGCCGATCTTCCACCAACGGCGATACGCTGCCTTCCAAGCGCGCCGCCTCGACGTGCGCATCCGCCCAGTCGAGCCCCAACACATCGGTCAACCAGCGCTCCAGCAACCGATGTTTGCGAACGATGGCCTCGGCGCGTGCCCTGCCCTCGGCGGTCAATAACAACTCGCGCGCCTCGCCAATTTCGACGTAGCCTTGGGCCTGCAAACGCTGAAGAGTCTGCGAAACGGTCGGGCGGGAAACGCCGAGATAATCAGCCACGCGCGAGGCCAAGACCAGTTCCCCCTCAGCGTGCAATACGTAGATCGCCTCCAGATACGAATCGAGTGCACTCGAACTCAAGCCTTTCCCCCCTCATCTGTTTCAGTCATGCAAAAGGTTGCCCATATCTCTCCGTTCATGGTCAACACCACCTCGTCGCCTGCCTGAAGCGGCCCGACGCCTGCCGGCGTACCCGTAAAAATTAAGTCGCCGCGATTTAGCCCGTACGTCTGAGCGCAGTGGCGAATCAAAGCGGCGAACGAAAACACCATGTCCTGCGGCTGCCCGATCTGAACCTGGCGGCCATTTACCGTCATCGCAAACGTCGAATCGGTCACGTCAGAGAACGATGAGAACGAATAAAAGTCGGAGACGATGGCGGAGTGGCGAAAGCTTTTGGCCGCTTCCCATGGATGGCCTTGTGTCTTGAGCTGACTTTGTAATGCGCGGTCCGTCAAATCAAGCCCCAAAGCAATGGCACCAATGGCTTGTTCTGGCCGTTCGCCGTTTGCAATGGCGTGATCGATCCAAAGCACAATTTCAAGTTCGTGATGAATTTCGGCGCGTCCAACCGGAAACGGCACCGTGTCGCGCGCGGCGGTCAAGGCGTGTGTGAATTTGCCGAAAATCATCGGCGACGTGGGCACTTGATTGCCAAGTTCAGCAGCATGATCTCGATAATTCCGACCAACGCAAAAAATGTTGCGGACGTCGGGAAAGACGTTTTCGGCCCGTTGCCAATATGTAAATCCGCTCATCGCAGCCGCTCCCCTTTGCCAGCATGATGCTTTCATCATATCACACGAGACCAGGATGCCCGTGCCATCATGTTGCCTGATACAAAGAAAAAACCGCCTCCGGACGGAAGCGGTGCGTGTCCAAGTGTTCAGTTCGTCTTTGCCTCGCAATATTTGTCAAACAAAGCCATCAACTTGCCTGCGACAATGTCCGCTCGCGAACCTTCGATGTCGCTGCGGTGAAGGACACCAACCAATTCGCCGTCCTTAAACAGGAAGAATGAGGGCGACGATGGCGGCATGTCTGTGAAAAATTCGCGTGCGCGCGCGGTGGCTTCTTTGTCTTGTCCCGCAAACACGGTCACGAGCCGATCCGGACGGCGGTCGTTCTCGAGAGCCATCGCCACGGCTGGACGGGCGATCCCACCCGCACAACCACATACGGAGTTCACCACGAAAAAGGTGGTTCCCGTCTTATCTGCCATCACTTCGTCGACCTCTTCGGCCGTGCGAAGCTCGCGAAATCCAATGTTGGTCAGCTCGTCGCGCATCGGTTGAATCATCATCTGATAGAAATCCAATTCCAAACTCACGAGCACGCCTCCTCGCACTTTGTCTTGCCCCATCATTATACTCCTCGCGCCAAGCAAATGACAGTTTTACGAACTCACCCCATTTGCCAGACAGCGGACCTATCGTCCGTTTGCAACTCCATTTCGGGCTTCGGTATAACAGTGGATGAAAGCCACCAACTATCGGCCATCCTACGAAAGATGAGGTGGGTGGACGTCGAATGGGGATACATACATTGGTAAACGAACGCTTTTTACAGGCTTGCCGGCGCCAGCCCACGGATGTCACACCCGTTTGGTTCATGCGCCAAGCCGGCCGCTATGATCCGGAATATCGCAAGATTCGCGAACGTTACTCGCTTTTGGACATCTGCGCCCAACCTGAATTGTGCGCGGAGGTCACCTTGATGCCGGTTCGCAAGTTAGGCGTCGACGCCGCCATTTTATTTTCCGATATTATGGTTCCTGTTGGAGCGATGGGGCTCGAATTTACGATTCGCGAAAACGTTGGGCCGGTTATCGCAGAGCCCATCCGTACGCAGGAAGACATCGAGCGGCTGAAGCCATTTGCGCCCAGTGAAGCGTTGCCGCATGTCCTCGAAAGCATTCGCCTATTACGCGCGGAGTTACACGTCCCGCTCATCGGCTTCACGGGCGGACCGTTTACACTCGCAAGTTATATGATTGAGGGCGGACCGTCCCGCGACTATTTGCAAACGAAGACGATGATGGTGGCTCGCCCGGATCTGTGGCAGGCGTTAATGGACAAGCTTGCGGACATGGTCATCCGCTACGGGCGAGCTCAGATTGAGGCGGGAGCCTCCGCTTTGCAGGTATTCGACTCGTGGGTGGGCAGCCTCTCCGTCGGCGCGTTTCGCAAAAGCGTCAAGCCGTTCATGACCCGTATTTTCCACGAACTGCAAAAGCTCGAGGTACCGCTGATTTACTTCGGCGTCAATACGGGTGAACTCTTGGCTGACTTTGCCGAAACAGGAGCCAACGTCATCGGTGTCGATTGGCGCGTCCCACTCTCTCGTGCTCGCGCACGCGTCGGCAACAACATGGCTTTGCAGGGCAATTTCGATCCCGCGATGCTGTTTGCGCCCATCGACGTGATCGACAGACTCGCGCAAGACATTCTGGACGAAGGCACGGCAGCACCCGGCTATGTGTTTAACCTGGGCCATGGCGTCAAGCCGACCACAGATCTCGGTGTATTGCGCCATTTGGTGGAAACCGTGCACGCGTACCAGCCAACGCAAACTGGAGAAGCTGTCTCTGAGGAGGAAATCCGTTGAACACTCAACCAATGGGCCTCTTGGTGATGGCCTACGGCACGCCGCACAGCCTCGACGAGGTGCTGCCGTATTACACCGACATTCGCCATGGCCGGCCACCTTCTGACGAACAGTTGGCTGATCTCATTCGCCGCTACGAAGCCATTGGCGGCGTGTCACCACTTACTGACATTACCAGGCGGCAGGCGGAGGGACTTGCTCAGTTGCTCAATGCAGACGGCGGCAGGCCGGTTAGGCTGTACCAGGGGATGAAACACACATCGCCGTTCATCCCTGACGCGGTAGCGAGAATGTACGAGGACGGAATCACGGAGGCGATCG
Source organism: Alicyclobacillus sacchari (assembly GCF_004366795.1). Classification (GTDB taxonomy): domain Bacteria; phylum Bacillota; class Bacilli; order Alicyclobacillales; family Alicyclobacillaceae; genus Alicyclobacillus; species Alicyclobacillus sacchari. The sequence continues at coordinate 29,880 of NZ_SORF01000001.1, forward strand.
CCATCGTGCTTGCACCGCATTATTCGACGATGAGCATTGAAACATACCATCAGCAGGTGCGGGAGACGGCGGCGCGCCTCGGTGGGCCAAGCTTCCGCTATGTCCGCCAATGGCACATGGAGCCGCGCTTTCTCGACGCTTTGGCCGATCGCGTTCAAGAAGCCTTGGCTCGCTGCCGCGAACCACAGCACGCAATGGTTGTCTTCTCGGCACACTCCTTGCCTGCGCGCATTCTCGAGATGAACGACCCGTATGTCGAACAACTGCACGAATCCGGTGACACGATTGCCAAGCGCCTGGATCTGCACCACTACATGTACGCTTGGCAAAGTGCTGGCCGCACGCGTGAGCCATGGCTCGGGCCGGACATTCTCGACGTTTTGCGCGACTTAAAAGAGGAGGGTTACAGCGAGGTCGTATCGTGCTCGCAAGGTTTTGTCGCGGATCACCTGGAAGTCCTTTATGACATTGACATCGAGGCCCAAGCGCGGGCGCGCGAGTTGGGATTGCACTTGGTACGCACCCGCCAAATGAACGACGATCCGGCGTTTCTGGCCGCCCTCCGCGACGCTGTGCGCCGGGCTGAACGAGAAGCGGAGCTGATCGACCCATGAAAGTGGCGGTGATCGGCGGGGGTATCACGGGTCTGACGGCAGCGCGGCGCCTCTTGCAACGCAGCCGCACCGACGGCATGGCCTGTGACATCGTCCTGTATGAAAAAGAGAATCGACTTGGCGGCAAAATTCGCACGTATCGAGAACAAGGGCTTGTCGTGGAAGGCGGCCCCGACTCCATGCTCGCCCGTAAACCAGCCGGAGTGCAATTGTTGCGCGATCTCGGCATGGAAGCGGACATTGTGTATATGAACCCGGGTGCCTCACAGACATTCATCGTTCGCAACGGTCGCCTTCACCCCATGCCACAAGGGACGTTTGTCGGGATCCCTGCGGACGTTCCAACATTCTTGGCGTCATCTTTACTCTCGTCGCAGGGCAAATTGCGAGCGCTCGCCGATGTCTGGCTGCCAGCCAGTCACATGGAAGAAGACGTGTCGCTTGGTGCATTTTTGCGATCTCGCCTGGGTGATGAATGGGTAGATTATCTTGGTGAACCTTTGCTCGCGGGCATTTATGCTGGGCAAATCGACCATCTAAGCCTGTTTGCCACCTGGCGCCAACTATACGATCTCGCGGTACAGTCGCGAAGTTTGATCATCGGCGCGATCGCCAACCGCAAGCGACAACAGACGCATCACAGCGGTCCATCGGGGCGCAGTGCTTTCGTGACCGTGCGCACGGGGCTGGAAAGCGTGATCGAACGGTTACGCGACGACATCGCCCAAGGCGTATCCATCCGGACCGGAACGGAAATTTCCGCGATGCGCCGGACGGCGGATGGCTATGAATTGCAGGCTGTAGACGAGAACGGCGCAATGCAAACCGATCGGTTTGATGGTGTCGTCATCACAACGCCTGTCGCAGCCGCCAAAAATCTGCTTCATCAGCTTGGGGTGGCCGGCGACGGATTTGTTGTGCCGTATGCCTCGACGGCGACAGTCATCCTCGCATACCGAAAGCGGGATGTCAGCGTCGACTTGTCGCACGCTTCTGGCTTTCTCGTCCCCCGCTCCGAAGGCATGGCGATGACAGCAAGTACGTGGATGTCGAGCAAGTGGCCTCACACAGCCCCGGCCGACATGGTGGTGCTGCGTTGTTACGTGGGACGAGCGGGACAGCAAGAACATCTGCGGTTAGACGACGAGGCCATGGTCAAACAGGTGAGCCACGAAGTGGGACACATCGTGGGTATCCAAGCCGAGCCGACTTGGCACAAGGTCACACGCTGGTCGCACGCGATGCCCAATTACCTCGTCGGCCATGGCGAACGGCTCCAAGCGCTCCGCGCTGCAATCCAAAGTCAGGCGCCCTCCCTTGCTGTGGCGGGCGCCGGGTATGAAGGTCTCGGGTTGCCTGACTGCATATTGCAAGGGCAGCAGGCGGCCGATGATGTTTTTACAGCGCTGTCCCGACGTTAAACATCGGCTTGGCGGCCGGTTACGGCACTGGCTGCCACCGATCCCGCAGGCCAGCGGTTTGTAAGAGCACGGTGTGTTTCTGCGCCCGGTCGGCCAGCAGCATGTAGCCTTGCGTATAGGACACGAAGTCCATCGCCAAAACACATGGATAACGTTGCAGCCACAGTTCCAAGGACGGCGAGTGCACCGCGAGCCAACTGTCACCAGAATCCGTCGTGCGAAGCAAGCGCCCGCCATGGACGGCATAGCCATAATCCGGTGTCGTAAACACCGCCGGTTGACCTTCGTAGTTGGCCTGCGCCCCATCCAGTTGATCTGTCAACTCACCGGCAACGGTTTTGCCACCGTCGCGCGATCGGAATATCACCACATGTGGCTTGCTCGATTTTCCGGATCCTGTGGCGAACATGGCAGCAAACGTCCCTTCATGTTCGAGAAGTTGCGGCTGGAAAACCCGAATGGCACGCGCCCCGAGAATTTGCTTTGGTGGATTGAGCGTGCGTACCGACCAGTGTCCACCGCCGTCTTCTGTCCGATACAGCGATAGTTCACCACGTGGATCGGTCGCTAGCAGCCACCCACTGCGCAGGTTGGTAAACGCGACAACAGCTTGTGCGTTCATGGGCAGACCCGAGCCCGACGGCAATGGGCCGACCTTCACTTCCGCGGCGGTGGCGCCTCCATTCGTCACATGATAGAGGCGGGTCACACCGCTGTTGGCTGCACCCGTTCCGGCGAGTAACACCCATGCTTGTGACTTGGCAGGCTGACTTACGCTAGCCACTCGAAAGCCATCCGCCCCTAAATCTGTTCGGTATGTGCTCCAATGCGCACCACCGTCGCTTGTCCCCGCCCGCACAAAAGAACGCCCAGAGACGCCGTAGAGATAAAGCGTATCCAGATCGACCACTGCCAACTGCGGATTTTCCACACCGCGGTAAGCCGAATCCCCGCCAAGGCGAAAACGGACAGGCAGATTTACGCCGCGCCAGGAAACCCCCCGGTCCTCCGTGCGCTCCATTTGAAACACGCCGTGCATATAGCCCCAACGATAGCCCGTATCGCCATCTGGCAAGTCGATGTTATACCAAACGTTGTTATGCTGTAGCGCGGCCAGTGAAACAGGGGCCGGAATACCCGGCGAATCCGGTTTTTGCAGCACCGCAGCGGTGTCGTGAGACGGCCGCAAGGACGTTTGCGATTTCGACACGATGGCTCCGGTGTTTGCACCGCAACCGACGGCCATCAAGGCGACGGCGCCAGCGGCAGCAAGCGACAGCAAGCGCGATCGATACATGCGAATCCCCCTCGTCTCCAGTTCGTCTACGACTAGGTTGGCTGGCCGGTGAAAAACCATGCACGCAAAGGGAAATAAAACAAATGAAGGTTGTCAGGCAAGGTAGGTGGCAGTACAATATTCAAGATTTTGGACCGAACATCGTGCACACAGAAAGGACGAGTTACACAGTGCATCTGTCACTCATGACCGTCATCACCTTGGCCGTTTCTGGATTTGTCGCAGCCTTCATCGACGCGACGGTTGGCGGCGGCGGCCTCATCTCGCTGCCCGCTCTCCTGTTCGTCGGCCTGCCCCCTTCGCTGGCACTTGGCACCAACAAATTGGCTGGCACGATGTCCGCTGTCACGAGCTTCACGTCGTATCTAACATCTGGAAAAGTCAGCATTCGTCTCGTCGGCCCCCTCTTTCCGCTCGGTGTGTTCGCCTCGGCAGCCGGCGCCATCGTCGTTCATCATCTTCCGTCCTCATTTCTTCGCCCATTTGTACTGGTGATGCTGATCTTGGTCGCCTCCTATACAATTTTTAAGAAGAACTTGGGTCTGGTCGAAGCGATGCGTACGACAACAGCCCGCACGTATCTGTGGACGGCTCTGCTCGCCATCGTGCTCGGGTTTTACGATGGTTTTTTCGGACCAGGCACAGGTTCGTTTCTCATGATGGGCTTTGTCCTGCTTGGCTTTGACTTTTTGGCAGCCAGCGGCAATGCCCGCACACTCAACTTTGCAAGCAACGTAGGGGCTTTAATCGCATTCGCCAGTGTCGGGTCGGTCCGTTATGAAGCGGGACTCATCCTTGGCGCATGTATGATGATTGGCGCGTTTACAGGATCGCGCTTCGCCATTCGCAAGGGCTCGCGCTACGTGCGACCGATTTTTATCGGCGTCACCTGCATCGTCATCGCGCAACAGGTCTATACCTTAATCCACTGAAGGGCTGTCATTCGCTTGTCCCGCGGCGCATATCGTATAGCGTTGGCGGGGTGAGCGGATTGGATTCCACGATCTTTCGATTTCTTGCATGGTTTGTCGCTGCATTCGCGGTTGCCGCACTCCTCAGGCGTGCACCGTTGTTCAGGGTGCCGAGCCCCATCTCCTACCTTCTCGTCGGACTGTTTCTAAAACTACCCGCACTGCATGTCACACCCATGGACGCCTGGTGGCTGCGCCGGTTCGGCGATTTGGGGCTGTTGTTTCTCATGTTCCTCTCCGGCATGGAAATTGACGTTCACCTGCTGCTTGCCAGACGCCGCGACGGTCATCATGACGGTCCATCCCCGGCCATCGTTGGAACTATGATGTTTTGTGCAACATTGCTCTTCAGCTTTGTCTGCTGCGCATGCTTGACACGATTCGCGCCTGGCAACGCGAACCCCTATATGCTATCGCTCTTGTTCGCAACGACGTCCCTTGGCGTCGTCCTGCCCGTGCTCGAAGAAACAGGTTATCTCCGCCATCCCTTGGGCCAAGCCATTCTCTATAGCGCCGTGATCGCAGACTTCATGACGATGCTGCTCGTCTCGTTGTTGCTTGGCGCCCACGCCACGGACAATCCTTGGCGGGTTGGGCTTACACTCGCCATCTTGCCGATCGCGCTTGGGGTCGGACTTGGCCTTTGGAAATTGCGCAGCATCCCTGCCGCTGGTCGCCTATTGGGTCAAGGAATGGACAGAACACGTGCGACCATCGCACTTGTCGCGCTGTTTGCCATGCTCGCAGACATGACCGGCAGCGAGCCCATTTTAGGCGCTTTTCTGGCTGGCATGATTGTCCGCGGCCTGTCTTTTGCGTACAAGCCACTCGTCGAAATGTATAGCTATGGCGTTGGCTATGCCGTGTTCGTCCCGATGTTCTTTGTGGCAACCGGATATACGATGCCCATTGCGCAACTCCACTCGCAAGAGGCACTGTATTGGCTGCCTGTCTTTGCGGCGATGGCTTTCGCGGTGAAACTTCTACCCGCCCACGTCCTCCTCTATTCCCATGGCAGGCGGCAGACGTGGGCGGCTGGTTTCCTGTTGTCGAGCCGGCTCAGCCTGGTTGCAGCAGCCGCCCAACTCGCTGTCGACGCCCATATGATCCCCGAAATGTGGGCTGCCTGCACCATCCTGGTATCGATTGTAACCAGCCTCGTAGGCCCTCTGGCATGGACGTTGCTTGCACCGCAATCCCCCACGGTCGACAATCGTTGAAACACGTCGAGACAAGAGGACTTTCATCTGCGAATGTCGAAATAGTCAAGGTACGACATCACGTAGGGAACTGAACTTTTGTCATACGCTATAGAAACGAAGTATTTCTAAAGCGCAGCATGATACGAGGCGGTGGCTTTGTGGGCAATGACTTTTTACCGGTGCAGCGGGACGCCTTGACCAACTTGTTTTCCCGCAGCCATTTTCTATATGCCGTGGCACAAGCGATGCCCAATGCGCCAACGGTCTCGATACTCCTTGTCAATCTGGATCGGTTTCGCATGGTCAATGAGCATTTCAGTTATGCGGATGGCGACATGGTCCTGCGCGAAACCGCTCAGCGAATTTCAACAGCCATTCCGATGTCGGCAACGGCGAGCAGACTCTGTGCTGACGAGTTTGCCGTCGCTTTGACCGACGTCGACAAGGACGGTGCAGAAGCGGTGGCCGAACGAGTTCGTCTCGCCATCGCCGAGCCTCATCACATTGCCGGCACAGAAGTCATTGTCACCGCCAGCGTCGGTATTGCGACAGGATCGCATCCCCAGGCGACCGCCGAGCAACTGCTGCGCCAAGCGGATGCAGCGGTTCGCTGTGCAAAGCAATTGGGGAGCAACCAAGTGCGCACGGATTGCGCAAGGCCTCCTCGTGAATTGCCGCCGCTCATGGTTGAAACGATGCTCCGACATGCCCTGCGCAATCGCGACTTGCAGATTTATTATCAGCCAAAAGTGCATGCCAAATCGATGCAGGTCGTCGGTGCGGAAGCCCTCTGTCGTTGGCGGCATCCAGAACTTGGCGACATTCCACCGCATGCATTTATTCCCATCGCCGAATCGAGCGATTTGATTCTTCCAATTGACGAGTACGTCCTGCGCGCCGTCTGTGAACAGGGCAGTACCTGGCTCAAGCAGGGTTACCGCGTGCGCACCAGCGTAAATATTTCAAGCCGCCAGTTTCTACAACCGTCATTCCCACATCTTGTTGAGCAGGCACTTGCTGAATCTGGACTTGAACCGTCTTTACTGGAACTTGAAATTACAGAGCGCACGGCCATGTACGACGTCGAACGGGCGGTTCACATCTTGACCAAACTGCGCCAGATTGGTGTACGCATCGCGATCGACGACTTTGGCGTGGGTTATTCGTCGCTCAATTATCTCATGCAATTTCCAGTACATACGCTGAAAATCGACCGCTCATTTACGGCTGGGATTCAGAGTGCGGTCAATCAGACGCCAATCATTGGAGCCATCATTTCGTTGGCGAAATCGCTCAACCTGAGCGTTGTCGCCGAAGGCGTGGAAACGGTCCAACAATTTGACTTTTTGCGTGACAGCAAGTGTGACGAGATTCAAGGATATCTATTCGGCGCTCCAGTTCCGCCAACATCCTTTCAGCTCTCAGCGTTTATCGCAACACTGCAACCACGCCATCCCCATTTTGTGCCTGACGATGCACACAACTTGGAACGGTTCAGCGAACGCGAGTGGCTAGACACCGTCCTGACGAACGTTCGGCGTCGCCCGCGCTTACACGAGTTGACTTCGTACTTGGCCGACGCCATTGTGGAACACGTGCCCTTGGATCGACTAAGTTTGGAATTTGCTGAAAACGGTGCCGCCTTTTCTGCCGTACACGAGGTTTCCTTGCGCGATGACGTGCCGGCTAGACCCGTGGGCACATTGATACCCGTCGCCAATAGCGGTTTGGCGTTTGTCCAACGCACGAAACAACCCGTCATGTGCGTGGACATCCTCCACAACCCCGAATTTGATGATGATTACGGCCTGGCTGCTGAAGGCATTCAATCGGTGATCCGCGCACCCTTGCTTCGGGGCAACCGAGTCTTTGGTACCCTAAACGTACAGTCCACACTCGAGCGCGTGTATACAGAGGCGGATCGCAAACGTCTGCAACGAACGGCGGAACGCCTGAGCGACGCGCTTTACGCAGCCTATCAAGATGCACGGCAACCGGTTTCACATCTGTATGACGCCAAAACCAAGTTATATCATCGCGCATTTCTCGTCGAACTGCTCACTGCAGACGCCCCCTCGGCGTGGCTGTCGCAAGCGGTACAGCGACCGTTTTCGGAGTGGACCACGGCGACAGCCGTTGTGGTCTCAATCGCCAACCACGAAAACATGGACCTGTTGGAGGGCGAGCAAGCCGTCGCGTACATTGGACAGTGCTGGTCCACCCACGCGGTTCCCAATGCTGTGGCCATACGGATGGGGGCGAATGAAGTACTCGTTCTCGCCTTCGATCAGCCGAGTCTGTCGGTGACGCATTTTTTGCATCAATTGCGTTCACATATTCAATTGCTGAATGTACGGGCGGATCGACTGGGAGACGCCAGTCAGCGCCTGGAAGTGTATACAGGCCAAGCGACAGGAGACTGGCGTGCGTTTTGGAGGGTGTATGCAGATGCCAGAGAACAAGCTTTGGCCCTGCAACGCGCAAACGGATAGTGCGGCAACCCCGAAGCGGTGTCAAATGCGAGTTGTACTATATAACGTGAAACGGATTACGATTTTGGATGAAGGGCTTTGAACTGATTGATTGCGTGGCATTTCGGACACTGGAGCTCAATCGCCATTTCAACATAGTTGCCGGTCGTTCCAGTGACCGAGATGGACGCATCGACCTCGTTGCCGTGTGCGACTACGATTCCACCAAAGATATGGCCCGCAAACGGCATGATGTGTCCGCATGCATAGCAGGTATGCGTGGCGTGAATCTCGTTCTCCATAACTCCATCTCCCCCCACCCTATCGTCCACCACAGACGGCACCGCTATGCTGGAGGTCGTTTCCTCACCTATGTGATGCTGGGGAGGTCGGGAGATGGATCTAAAACACCTTTTTACTGTCGAGCAACAATGTGACCGGCCCGTCGTTCACGAGATGCACTTGCATCATCGCGCGAAACTGGCCTGTCTCGACATGGACGTCGCGATCGCGCAACAATTGATTAAACCTGTTGTACAAGTCGACTGCGACGTCAGGCGCTGCCGCCTCTGCGTAACTCGGCCGTCTGCCCTTTCGGGCATCGCCGTAGAGCGTGAACTGGCTCACAGAGAGAATGGAGCCGCCGGCCTCGCGCACATCGCGGTTCAATTTGCCCTCTGTGTCCGGGAAGATGCGGAGCCCGACAATTTTATCCGCCAGATAAACGGCATCCTCTTCCGTATCGCCCTTGCTCACGCCGACCAACAACACGAGTCCGCCCGCGATCTGCCCGACGATCTCGCCTTCAACCTCGACTCGCGCTGGACCGCTTCGCTGTACCACTACGCGCATACCGCTCCTCCTTGCCAAATCTTCGTCACTGAATCATGCGCCGGACACTGTACATGTCCTTGATCCGCTTTAAACGCTCGACTACGGAGCGGAGGTGATCCAAATTGCGAATGCGGATACTCATATGGATATGTGCAACCTTTTTGGCATCGGCTCGCGCACTGACCGCCGTGATATCCGTTTTCGTCTCGGCGACGGCATTGAGTACCTCGTTGACAAGACCGTGCCTGTCGAGTGCTGTGACTTCAATTTCAGCGTTGTATGACCAGTCCTTGCTCGTCGCCCACTCAACTTCCAATGTTCGCGTCTGAGCCGCTGACAGTGCGGCAACATTTGGACAATCAACGCGGTGAACCGAAACACCACGCCCACGTGTGATGAATCCGACGATATCGTCACCAGGGACAGGATTGCAACAACGCGCAAAGCGAATGAGTACGTTATCGACGCCCTTAACCCGCACACCCGTATCCGATGGCTTCGCCTGCCCCTTGGTGATGGACATCGAATCAACCGGCTTCTCTTCGAGGGAACGGCGGTATACTTCGACGAGGCGCGTGACAACCTGTGCCGCGCTCAACCCTCCATAACCGACGGCAGCGTAGAGATCTTCCTCACGGGAGAAGCTAAACTTGTGCATCACTTCGGTAAGACCTGCGGCGGTCAACAACTGCTTCGGCTCCAGGCGCTGACGGACGATCTCACGCTCAATCTGCTCACGCCCGCGCGCAACGTTCTCCTCTCGCTTTTCCCGTTTAAACCACTGCCTAATCTTGCTCTTTGACTGGGACGATTGTACAATTTTCAACCAATCGCGGCTCGGCCCATACGAGTGCTTACTGGTGATCACCTCGACAATATCGCCAGTGCGCAGGCGGTAGTCGAGGGGCACCATCTTGCCGTTGACTTTCGCGCCGATGCAGTGATTGCCAATGTCCGTGTGGATGCGATACGCGAAATCAATGGGCACGGAACCGGCAGGCAGCTCGATCACGTCGCCCTTCGGTGTGAACACAAACACCTGATCCGAAAACAAATCGATTTTTAGTGTCTCCATGAATTCCTGGGCGTCGCGAAAATCCTGCTGCCATTCAAGCACCTCGCGAAACCAGGCCAATTTCTTCGCAAAATCGTCCTCGACCCTGCGCGATCCCGACTCCTTATAGACCCAATGCGCCGCGATTCCGTATTCTGCCGTCTGGTGCATTTCCCACGTGCGAATTTGAATTTCAAGCGGTTCGCCATTCGGGCCAATGACTGTCGTATGCAAGCTTTGATACATATTCGCTTTCGGCATCGCGATATAGTCTTTGAACCGCCCGGGCATCGGCTTCCACATGGTGTGAACCACACCAAGCACGCCGTAACAATCCTTGATGCTCTCCACAGTGACGCGAATGGCAAAAAGGTCGTAAATTTCATTAAACTCCTTATGCTGCGTGGTCATCTTGCGATAGATACTGTAAATGTGTTTTGCACGACCGCTCACTTCTGCTTTGAGATGGAGCTCGCCCAGCTTCTGGCGCAGCACGTCCATCACGCCTTCAATAAACTGCTCGCGCTCCTGTCGCTTACGCGCCATTAAATTGACAATGCGATAATACTGTTGCGGATTCAGATACCGCAGCGAAATATCTTCCAATTCCCACTTCATTGTGTTAATCCCAAGCCGATGGGCCAGCGGAGCAAAGATTTCAAGCGTCTCGCGCGCTTTCCGCATCTGTGTCTCAGGGGTTTGGTAGCGCAGCGTGCGCATGTTGTGCAACCGATCCGCCAATTTGATGATGAGAACACGGATGTCCCGTGCCATCGCCATGAACATTTTGCGCAGATTCTCGGCCTGCTGTTCCTCGCGCGAATCGAAGCGAATTCGCTTTAGTTTTGTCACGCCGTCGACGAGGGACGCCACTTCGGCTCCAAACGTCTGCACGATGTTCGAGTCCGTCACCGGCGTATCCTCGACCACATCATGCAACAAGGCCGCGACGACGGCGGTCGCGTCAAGCTGCAAATCTGCAAGAATATACGCGACTGCCAGCGGGTGCGTGATATACGGTTCGCCGGACATGCGCACCTGACCCTCATGCGCGCGCCTGGCAAACTCGTAGGCCTGACGCACCTCATCCAGTTCTTCCTGGCTGCAGTACGACGCTAACTTTTCACACAAGCCGTCTATCGACTGATCCTTCGTTTGCTCCGTCATGGCAGTCACCTCCCGTCGACCCAAGCCACCTCATGACTCGTATTGGACCAGCGTATGAATCGGAATGTCACCCAAGCGTGAACGCCCTTCTAAGGCCTTTAGTTCAATGAAAAAAGCAGCCCCGACAACTTCTCCACCCAATTTGCGAACCAGTTCGATGGTCGCGCTCATCGTTCCCCCAGTCGCGAGTAAGTCGTCCGCAACGACGACACGTTGCCCCTTCTGAATGGCATCACTATGAATTTCAAGCCTATCCTGACCATATTCTAAGTCGTACGTCACGGACACCGTGGTATACGGCAATTTGCCCGGTTTGCGAACGGGCACGAAACCAAGTCCCAGCGTCGCGGCAAGCGGTGCGCCCACGACATAGCCACGAGCCTCTGGCCCTGCGATCACGTCGGCGCCCCACGCCCGCACGCGCTCCGCGAGTTCAGCAATCGCCTGCTGATAGACCGAACCATTGCCCAAAAGCGGTGTGATGTCGCGAAACAAGATGCCCGGCTTTGGAAAGTCCGGAACATCGCGAATCCAATCTCGATATTGGATGGTCAACACGTTCTCTCCTCTACGCCCTTTGCTGTCACTCGCCCAAGCCCGAGCCTGTCCACTCTGCATCGTCCAGTGGAGACAAATGCTCGCGCACGAGTGACTGGTATGTCATCGCATCGCGCAAATCGCGTTTTTTCCCCTCTATGACATGATACGCACCATCGCGCTCAGCGGCAAATCCCAATTCGACAAATGTCGCCAAAATCGCGGCAAGTTCCTGTGGCGCACAGACTTCGCCGCGATCGCGCAGAGCATGAAGCAAAGCTTGTACCCCCGTGACTCCCTGCCGCAACAACCGATACACTGCGGCGAAGCGCGATCGCAACACCGGCGCATCAAGCACCCATCCCCGGCGGACGAGCAACTGTGCAGTGCGCCGCCCTTGCCACACGTTCTCCTCGATCTCGACCAAGAATGCGCACACTTGCGGCAGCCCGCTTTCCAACCTAGCAGCCGCGAGAGGCGGCACCTGAAACCAGACCGCGTCTTGTTCGACGCCGCCCTCCACAAGCCGCAGCCGCAGATGCGATCCATTTCCCAACTTCGTCGCCTGACGGACTTCGACAGGCCCAACGAACAATTGCAAAGGTTCGTTCTCGGGCCCAAACGGTGCAAACCGCTGTGCCCAATCAAGTAACTCGAGCCCATGTTCCGACAACGGCAGATAGTCGTCCGCAATCATGTTCTCGGACGAGACTGCGTCGACATCGCGCGTCTCCGCGCGCAAATCCGCCACCGCTCGTGCGAACGCTATTCGAAAATCCGCCAGGTGTGTCATCTGCAGGCCGCAGCCTATCGCCGCATCGTGACCGCCAAAGTGGCTGAGATAGGGTGCGCAGAGAGCCACTGCCGAGTGCAAGGAGATGCCTGCAGGTGCACGGCCTGACCCGCGCAACAGGCCGTCCTCCATTTGCGCAAGCGCGATCGCCGGGCAGCCAAAGTGGTTGACCAACTTGGCGGCGACGATGCCGACAACACCTAACGGCCACTCGCCGCAAGCGACGACCGCATCTGGACTTGGCCCATAGATAGACTCGACTTGCGCGATGGCCTCTTGCGTGGCTCGCTCCGTCGCCTGCCTGCGCTGGACGTTTAACCGCTCGATCTCGTCAGCGAGATCGGCAGCCTGTGACCGTTGTTCGGCCATGAGCAAAGAGAATGCCGTACCTGCATGCGCCATGCGCCCGGCGGCATTCACACGCGGCCCAATCCGCCATGAGATGTCGCTTACGGACAGCTTGCTCACATCGACTCTGGCTCGCTCACAGAGCAACAGCCAGCCAGGGCGCTGGCACGAGCGCAAGGCCATGAGTCCTTCTCGGACGAGCCTCCGATTTTCGCCCCGCATGGGCATCATATCACTCACCGCGCCAAGCGCCGCCAGACCCATGAGCCATGCCTCGTGAAATTGCGCGGGCGTGCTTCCAGGTCGCCGCGGATCGACCGCTTGCATGGCCTGTGTCAGCTTCCAAGCGACACCTGCTCCTGACAGCGCACGAGCCCGCTCCGGATCGGCGTGACGGCTGTAGTGAACGACGGCGAATGCAGATGTGAGAAGCTCGTCGACAGGTTCATGATGATCTGTGACAATCACGTCGATATCGATTTTCCCAGCTGCTTCGAGCGCCGCCTGTGCCCGGATGCCATTGTCCACCGTGACAATTAAGGTGCCACCAAGCTGGTGCGCACGCTCGACCAGCGGTGGTGCAAGTCCGTATCCGTCTGCCACCCGCTCTGGTATGATGCAATGCCAATGGGCTCCGCGCGCCTCAAGTTCACTCGCGAGAATGGCACTCGCCGTGACCCCATCCACATCGTAATCCCCGACAATCACAATTTGTTCACGATCGCGAACGGCAGCAAGGATGCGATCGACGGCGCCGCGCATGTCGAGAAAGTCGAAAGGGTCCGTCCACGCCTCACGCGCAAACAAAAATCGCCGCGCCTCGTCTTCGCCGACAATATTACGGGCCAACAGCCAACGCGCAACTCGGGTCGGCAGTCCCAGACGCTCTGCCAAACAAGCGGCGTCCTCGTTTGGCACGCCAGCGGCCTTCCACAACGGTTGCATCGTACTCACAATTCCTGATCCTTTCTCACTCGCTCGTCCCCCGCCTCGTACGGGTTCACGTGAACAAACACGTCCTGAACGCGCGCGAATTTCTCACGCAAAACACGGCGAACTGTTGCCGCAATGTCGTGACCTGCAAACACTGTGATGTCCCCATCCACCGCGATCTCGATGTCGACAATCACGTACTGGCCGTGATCGCGCACGCGCAGTTCGTCGATGGCACGCACGCCCGGCACCTGCAGCACCTGCTCGCGATACGGATGCAAGGCGTCCTCTTCCAGCACGACCCTATCCATCAGACTCTGCAGCGAATCTTGCGCAATATGGACAGCCATCTTGAGAACGAGACATGCCACCAACAGACCGGCGGCAGTATCCATGTACATTAGCCATCGCATACCCAGCCGTTCTCCGATGATGGCCAAGAGAATGCCAATCAGCGCCGCCAAGGACGAATAAACGTCGGAGCGGTGATCGTACGCTTGCGCCATGAGGCTCTTACTTTGCAAGCGGCGGCCGATCCGCACGTTATATCGAAAGAGCAGTTCCTTGACCACGATGGCGGCGAAGGCCATTTCGGCCGCTGCCATTTCAGGAACTTTGGGGGGCTTGAAGAACGAGGAAATCGACGAGACGCTCACGTCGATGGCGGCGGCGATAAGGAGCCCTGCCACGACGATTGATGCGATCAACTCCGCCTTGCCGTGGCCATATGGATGATCCTCGTCAGGGGGTTTCCGGGCGATCCGAAGCCCGATGATGACGGCCAAGGAGCCGACGAGATCAGAAGCTGAGTGGACTGCGTCGGCAATGAGCGCGTCACTGTGTGCCATTGCACCAACGAGCCCCTTCGCGACCGTGAGGGCGACGTTAAAGCCCGCATTGGCGTACGCGATTCGAGTTCCTTGACGCGCAAGTCTGGTTGTTGCATCCACTGCCGATCTCGTCCTTTCCACCGTTAGCGGTGTGCGTGCGATAGAAATAAAGAAGCGCCCCTTGGGAGCGCTTCGCGCAAATGTCCTGATTCACTGTGCACTTGCCTCATTCGTGACGGCTTTATGTTTACGCATGGAGCGGCCTCTCCATGCAACCCAAATCGGACTCGCGATAAAAATGGACGAGTACGCGCCGCTAATGAGACCAATGATGAGCGCAAACGTGAAATTGCGGATGGACACTCCGCCGAAAAAGTAAAGAATCACAGCAGCGACAAGCACCGTGAACACTGTGTTGATAGACCTCGTCATGGTCTGCCACAAACTCTTGTTCACGACCTCGCGCAGGGCTTCAATGTTGTCCGGTTTGTGAATCTTTACATTCTCACGGATGCGGTCAAAAATCACGATGGTGTCATTAATGGAATACCCAACAATCGTCAACAAAGCCGCCACAAAGGTCAAATCGACTTCGCGGCGCAACAGCGCAAAAGCGGCAAGAACGATAAACGCGTCGTGCAACAATGCGATGATGCCGGCGATGGCAAAGCGAAATTCGAAGCGGATGGCCACGTAGATGACAATGCAAACCGCCGCCGCGAGAACGGCCCAAATCGCTTTGCGCGCCGTTTGCTGTGCCACAAAGGGATCGACTGAGTTAACCTGAATGTCTTGCTTCGCGTTCGGAAAGAATTTGTGTTCAGCCGTCTGAATTGCGGCGATTTGTTTCGCGCTCAGTTGTTCGGGCAGCGTGACGATGGCGACGTTTCGTTCGATGCCGCCAACCGTGAGCCCTGTATCGCCTATGGTGAGACCAACCGATTGAAACATTTGGCGCACGCGCGCATCCGGAACCTGTTGATTCAATTGAAATTGAATTCGCGATCCTGCCTTAAAGTCTGTGCTCAAATTGAATCCGAACAGGGCGAAGACGATGATGCCAGCAACCGTGATGGCACCCGACAGCATAAAGAACCACTTGCTCAACCGAACAATGTTAAACCTGGGTTTCATGCTGTTTCAACACTCCCTTCCCGACGCCGTACCACCATGGGCGGCGAACGACGCCAGATGCCGTGAACGTAAGCAGCATGAGGCGGCTGAGCAAGACAGCGGTCAAAAGGCTGACGATGATGCCGACCATGAGCGCGACGGCAAATCCTCGGACATCCCCCTGCCCGCCGAAGATGTACATGACAGCACCGGCGATAAACGTCGTCGCATTCGAATCGACGATGGTACGCAAGGCGTTCTTGTTGCCGACTCGTACGGCGGATCGCAAGCTCCGGCCGTTCCGCATCTCGTCCTTGATGCGCTCGTACGTGATGATATTCGCGTCAACCGCGATTCCCACACCCAATACGAGTGCCGCCAAGCCCGACAATGTGAGCACGACGTGCAGCCCCGAGAAGACCAACAAAGTCAAGTAGCCGTATGCGACGAGCGCAATATCGGCGATAAGACCAGCCAAGCGATACACGAACATCATGAAGGCGAAGATGATGATGATGGCGATGAGACCAGCGACCATCGTGCGCTGTAAGCTCGTTTGACCAAGCGACGGACCCACGCTCGTCTCACTTTCAAGCGTCAGCGGATACGGCAGCGCTCCCGCATTCAGTTCGTTTGCCAGCGCCATACACGCCTGCGGCGTCGTCAGACTTCCACCGGATATTTCACTGCTGCCGCTGTACATGACCTGCTGAATGACAGGATCCGTCAACAGCTGCCCGTTGAGAAAAACAAAAATGGGCTTCCCTACATACTCTTTTGTAATATCGATCCACTTCTGCGCCTGTTTAAACTCAATGGCGACCGCATTCTTGCCGTCCTGCTGATCTACGACCCACTTGGCGTTGCTCTTGAGGTCAGCGCCGGTCGCAAGCGGTGCGCCGACGGGTGTAATCTTGCCCGTCTTCTTATCCACAGTCGCGTCTCCGTAAATGGCCAATTGGGCGGTCGCGCCGATGACCTGAACCGCTTCTTGCTGGTTTTTCACACCCGCGACCTGGACGCGGATCTGATCCTGTCCAAGCTGATTCTTGCCTTCGAGATCAATACTGGGCGACGAGACGCCGAGCGAGTTGACGCGCATTTCAACCGCCTTCAACAACGCCTGACGGCCGCTGTCCGAAAGCGATTGCCCTTTTGGCGTATCGACCGCATACAGCAAATCGACACCGCCCCGCAAGTCGAGCCCAAGCGGGATCGACTTCCATACCTGTGGAACTGTGCCCGCAGTGACGCCGATGATCGCGGCGACCATCAGCAGAAACGCGAACAGGCGTCCCCATTTCATAGCTTGTCCTCCTTCAGTCCGCCGTCCAGCCTCGCCCGCAAAACGGGTTTCGTCCAGCCAAACGAACGCTCCGCTGCCGTTTCCAACAGCATGCCATGTCCAGTATACGAACGACAAATTTCGCCGTCAAACAAAAAAACCTGCCTCGAAGGCACTGGCTGCGCAATATCAAGCCACTTTGTGTCACGAACGCGACGGCTCGCCAAATCCGCCGTCCAATTGGCGGTAGGCATTCACGGTCAAATAATTCATGTAATCGGTGATACGAACGGATAGAATGAGTTCTACTAACTCGTGCAACTGAATGCCAAACCTGACTTTCGATTCGATGTACGACCAGAACTCGTCAAAATCGACCTGATCATATCCGAGCAGTTTAAATTCCTCGATCTTTGCCCGGCAAAGATCGAGAATTGCCGCTTTGTGTTCCGCGATCGACGGAAGTTGAAACGGATCCATCCCCCATGCATCTCCCTCGGCTGGCCTAAGCTATCTATCTTTCCACCCGCACCGCGCAAATTCCTCTCTGGTCCAAAAAAAGGACTACCTCACGCTCGCTTCGCATACGGAATAACGTACATGTCTGCCGTAGACAGAAACCAAAACGGGAGGTACTGCACCATGAATCGCCACACCTTCCTACACGGAGCGCTCGTGCTGATGATTGCAGGGCTTGTCACACGCGTGATGGGCTTCATATACCGCATCTTCCTTACTCGCATCATCGGCGCCGAGGGGATGGGTTTGTTTCAAATCGTCTTCCCTATCCTGGGATTGGTTCTGACCTTTGTCACCATGGGCTTCCCCTTGGCCATCTCCAAACTGGTGGCGGAGGCTGTGGCGCAGCGCGATCGCGCTCGGATTCATCGCATTATGCGCATATCCGGGATTTCGGTCGCATGCCTGGCAGCCCTGTTCACCCTGCTCATGTACCTGCTGCGTCATGTGATTGAAACACATTGGCTGACCGATCCGCGCGCGTACCCAACCTATCTCGCCATGATCCCTGTCGTCGGCATCATCGCCGTCTCAAGCCTCTATCGCGGCTATTTTCAGGGACTGCAGGATATGGCGCCAACCGCATGGGCCTCGATTCTCGAGCAGACAGTGCGCATTTTGAGCATTTGGATCCTTGCGGCATACTTTGTCCGCTATTCGCTGTCGTACGCAGCCGCCGCTGCTATGATGGGCATGGTACTGGGCGAACTCTCCGGCCTTTTATTTATGGTCTTTCAACAGCGTCGACGCGCCCGTCTCGTCGACGTCGTTCCTGAACCTGCCTACACGCGTGCCGCCGAATCGATGCGCAGCACTGTACACGCGATCGGGCAAATTTCACTTCCGGTAACCTTGAGCAAATTGATTTGGTCGCTCTTGTTCGCCGCCGAACCCGTCCTCGTCATGCGTGCGTTACAAGCCGCGGGCTTTGTCACGAGCCAAGCCACCAGCATGTACGGCGAGTACAGCGGCATGGCCATCCCACTGCTCGTCTTCCCGACGGTCATCACGTCCTCGTTGGCGACCAATCTTGTCCCAGCGGTCTCAGAAGCAGCAGCGGCCGGAGAGATGTTCCGCATTCGCAAACGGCTCTCGCAAAGCTTCACAGCAACTGCACTCATCTCGTTCCCGGCGTCCGTGATATTCACCCTGTTCGCAGGGCCGCTCACGTCCGCCATCTACAAACAACCGAACATCGGTCCCATTCTCGCCATTATGGCCCCGTTTGAGTTTCTGCTCTGCTTGCAAGCGCCGTTGACAGGTATCCTGCAAGGCCTGAATCGGGCTGGCGTGGCGATGGTCAACTCGATTGTGGGCGGCGTGGCGAAACTTCTGCTCGTCGTCGTCCTAGCTCGCCGCCCCGAACTCGGCATTCTCGGCGTGAGCATGGCAACGGCGTTTTCCTTTACACTCTCCACACTCTTAAACCTGTGGTTTGTCGTGCGCATGATTGGCTTCCACATTCGACTGCAATCGCTCCTGCGCGTGGGCATTGCCGCGCTCTGCATGTTCGTCTACATGCAAGTCATCACGTACCACCGCCCAGTGCCTGGGACCACCCTGCTCCTGGCAATCGGCGGCGGACTCCTCCTCTACCTTGCGCTGCTGTGCACCTTGCGCGTACTAACCAGTCGAGCGGTCTCGCGGATCCCGAAGATTGGCCCTGCTCTCTCACGAATCGTCCGCTGGATGCCATTTGCAGTGTAAACAGCAACACCGCCAAACACGGTGCACTACGTTCGATCCCGCTCGTCGATCCATATCGCACCTGCCGCGTCGATGGTCGCATAAAACACGTTTTCCAAGGCGTATCCGCGATGCTCAAGTTCATCTCTGAGCCACACCTCATCGCGGCCGATGATCGCGAGCGTCTTGGGCACAGGGCGGCCATCGATGACAAGCGGCAGTGGAATCGCTTCTGCTGCGACTGGCTTACCCAGGTCGCGCGCTGTCAGCGGCCGCGCCTCGGCTTTTGGGATGACACTCAGTTGGCCCGACGTCTCGAGTATCGCAAACTCGACATCGGCCACATTTGCGACGCCCTTCTCGCGAAGTTGAGTGAGCAAATCGTGAACCGAGTAGCGGATTCTTTGCATTTCCCGATCCTGAATTCTCCCATGTTCGATGAGAACCGATGGCTCTCCGTCGATCAGATGCCGAAAACGATGGCTCTTAATCTGGAGAAACGCAACCGCGACCTGAAAGAGCACAAGGGACGCGATCGAGATGGCCGCCTCGTAAATCGGTACGCGTCGGTCCTCCATCGGCAAGGTCGATAACTCGGCCATCATGACAGACACAACGAGATCGAATACGGAGAGTTGACCGATTTCCCGCTTGCCCATGATGCGCAGTGCAACCATGACAATCAAGTAGAGAACGAGCGCGCGTGCTGGAAATTGCCATAAGGGAACGCTATGCATGGCTGATCCCTCCGGCGCTAGTATGACCTGGCACCGGGATCGTT
Organism: Alicyclobacillus sacchari; assembly: GCF_004366795.1. Lineage (GTDB taxonomy): Bacteria > Bacillota > Bacilli > Alicyclobacillales > Alicyclobacillaceae > Alicyclobacillus > Alicyclobacillus sacchari. Next base: position 49,736 of record NZ_SORF01000001.1, read on the forward strand.
CATGCGTTCTGCGAATGGCGCGGATGCCCCGACAGAGAAGCCAGGGAAGCCTTGGAGATGGTCGCATATTCAACGCCCCGCTACACGTGCGGGCACCGCTTCACGCCATCGATTGTTCTGAGGTGGGATTGAGTTGGGCAAACATCTCCGCGATCCGATTGAATAAGTCCGGACCGTCCGCAACGTCATCGAACACCCGATAAGCAGCCGTCGTCCGCATCGAAAGCACCACGTTGTCGGACACAACATATCGGTGTTGTTCGATCGCGTTCACGACACGATCGCACACCCCGGCAAGTTCGGTTTCGGAGACGTCCGGCAGCACGATTAACATTTCGTCTCCCCCATACCGACACGCCAATTCCGTATGACGCAGGCACTCCCGAACGAGCACACCCACTTGGCGCAGAACTGTATCGCCCACATCAAAACCAAATCCTACATTGACTTCGCCAAACTGATTCAAATCAATGCAGATGACTCCCCACCTCGTCACACCATGCACGATACCGTCACGAATCCGAATGTTGATGAAGTGGTACGTATACAGACTGGTTAAGCTGTCGACAAACAATTGCGTGTCGAACTCTGGCGTATACATCGCGGTACGGTTGCGACCGCGCTGTTTCGCCCCCCAATACATGGCACTGTCCGCTTTGAGCAAGAGATCGCGATCGGAGACACTGTCGTCGGGACAGGTCGCCACACCGACACTGACCGAAATCCCTTGCAGATGGTATCCATGAAACTCGACCGTCAATCTGCTAACTTCTTGCCGAATATGCTCCGCGATACGATAGGCCTCCTCGGCGCTCGCCCACATGAGAACGGCAAATTCTTCACCGCCGTAACGCGCGGCAATCCCATGATCCCCGGCATGCCGCTGCAGAAGACGGCCTACTTCGCGTAAAACGGCATCCCCTGCCAGGTGCCCATATGTGTCATTGAACTTTTTGAAGAAGTCGACGTCGGCAATCAGGACCGACACTGGGCGGTTCTCCGCCACCGACATTTGTACACGCTTCGCCAGTTCCTCGTAGAAATAGCGGTAGTTGAACAGCCCCGTCGCCTCGTCGCGGATGGTGCGCTCCTGCAGCTCCTGGTATAACTTTGCGTTTTCAAGAAGAACGGACACTTGATTGGACAGAGTGTCCATATACTGGTGAACATGCGAGAACGCTCGCGGCCGTGTCGCATAACACACGATCGCACCGTGCGCCTTGAGGTGCGCGTGCATGGGAAAGATGGCCATACTTAAAAATGTCGGATGTTCTCCGAGAATTCGCACTCTCGCGTCCTTGCGAACGTCCGGGATGTGGACGTGACCGCGCTGGTGGATGGTCTTCCATATGACACCACCTTCAGTTTCTGGCCAACCGTTCTTATCAAAAAACGCGTCGTATGCAATCGGGTGAACGGCCATGGGAACGAGTGCATTTCGCTCATTGTCAATCAAAAACACGACGACACAATCGGCGAGCGTCATGCGCCGTGTGAGAACCGCAGCTTCCGTCGCGATTGCACACATATCAAATTCGGTAGCGAGTTTGGTCGTTGCCTCGTGAATCATTTGGAGATCAAGCGTCTGACGATGCGCCCGCAGCATATACGCGAGCATCGCCAACGGCAACATCACGATGGGTTCGAACCATACGTTGTCAGGCGCCAAGGCCAGCACGAGGACGGCAAACGGCAAACATAGAGCCAAGTTGGCGATATCCGTAACAAACGCGCCGACGACGGACGACGGCAACAAGTTTCCACGAAGCCATTGCAAGGTGTGGACAAGCAGGTGATTGACGATCAAAAAGACCAGGGAACCAATGGCGAGATCCAAAAGTACCATTGCGTGAACGGAGACAATGGGCAGGGGGTGAAGCGCCTGTAGGACGAACCACAGGGCACACGCACTAAGTGCATACTGCCCGGCGTTGAACAGCACAATGACGCTGTCCCACGTACGCAAGAACAGCGGCGCGACACAGGCCGCTAACATCGCACACACCATCGCGGGCTCCAATTGGCCAAGGCCAACGAGTGCGATGATGACGGCTGGCAACAGCGACGCTTGTGTTTGCCGCAGCGGAATAGGCAGTGATTCGAGTACACACGCAATCGCCGCCAGAGCCGCGACAAGCCACCCATCCGCATGGCGTAAACTCGGCAGCCCGTACAACGCGATGAGGCAGCCGGCGATCCCGACAACAGCGCTGTACAAGTTCTGGCGCCGCAACGTCCCGCCCTCCCTCATGCGCTCACCCCCACTGCAAACCGATTACAGAATTCTTCAAGTTTCCAGTATAAACAATTCATATCTATTTGGACAAGATCATATTCGTCTTGATACCCGAATATTTTGTAGTGAAACTTGTACAAGAGGTGATGAAGGTGCCTCAGGCGGATGGCAGCAGACGGCTCGACGTACTGCGCGCGATACCGGTTTTGTATGGATGTCTTTGGAGTTTATTCATTGCCTTCTCAGGGACCGTCGTGATCTTTCTTTTCGCACAGTATGGCGATTGGGGTGCCAACTCCTTGACAACCGCCGCTTATGTGGTGCACTGTGCGGCTGTGTTTTTCGGCGCGATCGCGGCGGCTCGGCAAGTCGACAGCCGAGGCTGGTTTCACGGCGGATCAACCGGACTTTTGTACGCCCTCATTATGGTTGCCATCGGCTTGTTTGTGTATAACACCTTCACAATGGATGGGAGCGGTCTGTTTCGCGTGCTGTTGATGGCGGTCATCGGCGCGTTCGGCGGCATGATTGGCTCCGCATTCTCCCGAACTGACGGCTGATGTAAGCAACCTAATGAGACCCGATTCACAGGACTATCCGCAAAACGGCCGCAGGCGTATGCCCACGGCCGTCGTCGCAAAAGCAATCACGATTGTCCATGCTGCTTGTGATGCTCGTCAAACTGGCGCTGTGCGTCGGACCCCGTGAAATCATCATCGGTGTCCGCAACGGCTTCCGAGACGCCCGACATCGCTTCCGCGTCCACCTCCGGCAGCTCGTCCGCTTCGTCATCATGCTGAGTGGGACCCTCTTCAATGACGCGCACTACTGCACGTTGGTCCATTTCCACATTCACACCGTCGGCAATCTGGGCGACGACAATATCACCGCGCGTCTCGATGATTTCGGCATACAAACCGGAGGCTGTCATGACACGCGCACCAGGGCCAATCTGTTTCATCATTTCTGCCCGCTTTTTCTGCTGTCGGCGCTGTGGCACAATCATCAAGAAGTAAAACACAATCACGACGATGATGAGAAATATGAGACTGCTTCCGCCTTTCAATCCAACACGTCCTCTCGCTGACCAGTATAACCATACGTTTCATAAAATTCGCGTTTGAGTTGCAAAAACCTGTCTTCCTCAATCGACTTTCGGATTCTCGCCATCATATCAAGCAGAAAATGCACATTGTGATAGCTTGTGAGGCGCAGGCCCAAAATCTCATCCGCCTTGAGCAAATGTCGAATGTACGCCCGCGAGAATGTTTGACAGACACGGCACGAGCACGCTTCGTCGAGTGGACGGAAATCGTCGCGGTAACGCGCATGCTTGAGAACGCGTTTACCCGTCGCCGTGAAGACCGTTCCATTCCGGGCGATGCGCGTCGGCAACACGCAGTCAAACATATCGATCCCGCGCTCCACCCCCTCAAATAGATCGTCGGGACTGCCCACGCCCATCAGATAGCGAGGTTTGTCCGCAGGCAAGAAAGGCGTCGTATAGCCGAGAATGTCGTACATCAAAGGCTTCGGCTCCCCGACGCTGAGCCCCCCAACCGCATATCCCGGCAAATCGAGTTCGACAAGGCGCTCTGCGGCTTCTCTTCGCAAATCAAGATGCTCGCCACCCTGCACAATCCCGAACAACGCTTGCTCGTCCGGCCTGCGATGAGCCTCTTTGCAGCGCTTTGCCCAGGCCAAAGTCCGCTCCAAAGACGTGCGCAGGTACTCTCGGGATGCAGGATATGGCGGGCATTCGTCAAGCTGCATGATGATGTCCGCGCCGAGTGCATTTTCAATGCCCATCACCGATTCTGGCGAGAAAAAACGGGGACTGCCATCAATGTGGGAGCGAAAGGCGACGCCTTCATCCGTAATCTTGCGCAGACTGGCCAGGCTAAAGACTTGAAATCCACCGCTGTCAGTCAAAACGGCTCCTGGCCACTGCATAAAGCCGTGTAAACCGCCAGCCTGCCGCACAATGTCTTCGCCTGGGCGAAGATGCAAATGATATGTATTCGACAATATGATCTGAGCCCCGAGCTCGGTCAATTCCCAAGGAGCCATGGTCTTCACCGTCGCCTGTGTGCCAACCGGCATAAACACAGGCGTTTCGATTGCGCCGTGAGGGGTGTGCACGCGTCCACGACGCGCCAAGGTGTGAGAGCAACGGCCAATCAGTTCATACGTTACCGGTTGCTTCAACGTCGGCCCTCCTCGTAATGAACATCGCGTCGCCGAAACTGAAGAACCGGTAAGACTCCGCGACGGCCTGTGCGTAGACGGATTTCGCAAACTCCGTACCCATTAATGCGCAAACCAGCATAAACAAGGTCGATTTCGGCAAATGGAAATTCGTGATCAACGCGTCTACCATCTTAAATTTATATCCAGGGTAAACAAAAATATCCGTCTCATCTTGTTTGGCTTCCAGTTTTCCGGACGCACCGGCAGCTTCTAAGGTACGCAGAGCCGTCGTACCGACTGCGACAATGCGCCGCCCTTCTGCCTTTGCCCGATTGACTGCCTCGGCCGTCTCCGGGCTGACCTCGTACCATTCGCTGTGCATATGATGGCTTTCAACCGTTTCGACCTGTATCGGTCGGAATGTACCAAGCCCAACGTGCAGGGTGACGTGGCGAATATCCACACCTTTCGCGCGAATCCGTTCCAGCAGTTGCGACGTGAAATGCAGCCCTGCCGTGGGAGCCGCGACCGAACCAACTCGCTTGGCATACACGGTTTGATAGCGCTCCTGATCCTCAAGGTTATTGTGAATATATGGAGGGAGTGGCATCTCCCCAAAACGATTAGCGATGTCGATAACCGATTCATCGGTCAGGAATCGAATTTCGCGAATACCCTCTTCGCCCTCCGCAACCACTTCAATTTCGATGGCATCTTCGCCTTCGCCGAGCGTGAGCGGCGTTCCTTGGCGCAGCCGCTTGGCCGGCCGCGCCAGGGCAAACCACGTATGCGCATCTGATTCCGACGGGCGTAGCAACAGCACTTCTACCTGGGCACCCGTCGCACTTTTGCGAGCATATAGGCGGGCTGGCAGGACGCGCGAATCGTTCATCACCAGCACGTCACCAGGATGTAGTTCCTCGACGATGTCGGCAAATTGGCGGTGCCAAACTCTTTGCGCCACCGGATCGACCACAAGCAATCGGGATTGATCCCGCTCTGGCAGCGGCTCTTGTGCTATTAAGTGTTCAGGGAGGTAATAGTCAAATTCATCGACCCGCACAGTTGTCGTCCCATCCTTTCCGTACACACAATTCCGCACAGCGCACGCTGTGCGGACAGGGCAACTTCACCCATTATACTGATACTGTTGTGTGGAATTCAAAGTGGATGATCCGACGGCACTATCGACAATCGAGGCGACCTGCTGGTAATCCCCCGTGTTGAAGCCGGATAAAGCTGTGTGCAAATCGTGTGCCTCGGCAAGCACCGTCTGCAGATTGGCCGAGTTCAAATCCGTCAATTTCACCGGTACCCCGACCTGCTGGGCGAGTAGATACGTGGCGTATTGCCCGGGCGATACATGTGCAGCTTGAGCTTGTGCCCATACCGCCTTTGGCACATCCATATGGTATACATTTCTTGTCTCACTCTTACCCAAGGCTGTATGGATGGCCGAAATGACTTGATCATCGACCGTATGCACATCGGCATTCTTTGCGACAGAAGCGGTGGTCACAACGATGCTGTCATTGCGCGGCAATTCTTGCGCTTGTGCGAGCTTCGCAACCACCTCGCCGACGGCCGAAGAAAGCGGCAAACCTTGTACAGGGACGGCATTCAATACACTTTGTCCCGTTTCGTTGAGACCACGGGCTGACACGACGTGCATGTGTGCGTCGACAGCAAAGCTTATCTGTCCGTTTGCATCCAAAGATACCAAAGCATAGTCAGAGCGGTGCGAAACAGCACCGACCAAAAGTCCGCCAAGAAGCACACAGCATGCTACAACCGCCGCCATTCCCGTTTGCCAACGCCGACCGGCACGGCTAAGACTGAGAACAGCGCGATCGAATCGACGCTCTCTGGCAGGCACCGAACAGAGTTCGCCAACCTGCAGGCCCTTGCCGACGCGAATCCGCCGGAAGGTACCGTCCCGCATCAGAACGATTGCGCGATCTCCGTCAAGCGATAGGATAACGGCCTTTTCCTCGTCCCTGCTTCGCATGGTGTCAAGCCCCTTCCGCATTCATCAAGAAGGATTTCAGCAGTGGAAAATCGCCCGCAAGTAAGATGACGATAGCTAAAATATATTTGCGCTGCCTCTCTAACGTCTTTCGCGACACGTTGACACGCTCCTCCAGCGCTTTCAACGGAAGTGCACGCCTGCGTTCGACAAACGCTAGTAACTCTGCGTCCGACGCGATGGCACGCGCACACGCCATTGCGTTGCGCCGCGCATCCTCGTGTTTCGGCGAAATATCGATCAGCTCGTGAAACGACAGGTCAAACGCAGCCAGCCGATGTGCATACTCTTCGATTTCCAGAGCCCGCATCGCCGCTTCTTGCTGCGCCTGATGGACTTCCAGCGACGAACTTACCTCTGCCCAATTGGAGACGTTGTCTTCGTCGTCGATCACGTCGAATTCGCTCCATGGCAATTGCTTCAACCGATGCTGATGCTGGCTTCGAAAGAAATCGATCAACCGCCTGCGGATCACGGTCTCGGCGAACGTTAAAAACGACGCTGCTTTGCCTTCCTGAAAACGATCGATCGCTTCGTTAAACGCGGACAAGCAGATACTATATTCGTCGTCAGATTTGGGGTCGATATACCTGCGTGCCGTCTGTGCCGCAATCCGCAGAATAAAAGGAATGTACATCGCAATGAGCTCATTGCGCGCACTCGCATTCCCGGATTTTGCACCGTGGAGCAATCGGGCTAACTCGTTTCGTTCCTCGATTCGACGCCCCCGAAACGGCAAAACGCCCACGCTTCCACCTCTCCTCACGCATTCGAATTCTCCGCCCCAATTGTGGGGGTACGTCCGACTGCCGGTTCAAGCCAACGCAACAGATTTGATCGCACAGATGTTTCAGACTCTTATACGATCATGGCATCTTTCTGCCAAAATGTCGATATGCTGCCGGCATGACCACACGCCCCCGCGGAGTTCGCTGTAACAGGCCCATTTGCAGCAGGTATGGCTCATAGACGTCTTCGATGGTACTCGCTTCCTCGCCCACAGCCGCCGCCAGCGTTTCCAGGCCAACCGGTCCCCCGCCAAATTTGTCGATGGCGGTGATAACGATCCGCTCGTCGGTCGCATCGAGCCCCAAAGCGTCGACTTTTAAGCGCGACAACGCCTTGCCCGCTAACCGCTCGTCAATGCTGCTCCAGCCGGAAACCTGGGCAATGTCCCGCACCCGTTTGAGCAGGCGGTTGGCAATTCGGGGCGTGCCGCGCGCCCTGCGAGCAACCTCGACACACGCCTCTTTCGTCAGCACGACCTGCAAAATCTCTGCGCTGCGGGCGACAATGTGCGCCAGCTCCTCGACCGGATAGTAGTCCAGATGCAACATCACGCCGAATCGATCGCGCAACGGCGCCGATAAAAGCCCTGCCCGCGTCGTCGCGCCAACCAGCGTGAACGGAGGCAAGTCGAGGCGGACTGAGCGGGCAGACGGCCCCTTCCCGATCACGATATCGATAGAAAAATCCTCCATCGCCGGGTACAACACCTCTTCGACACTTCGCGAAAGTCGGTGAATCTCGTCGATAAACAGCACGTCTCCCGGTTGTAGATTCGTCAAAATCGCCGCAAGATCACCTGCTCGCTCGATGGCAGGCCCCGACGTCACGCGAATGTGAACGCCGAGCTCGTTGGCGATGATCATCGCAAGCGACGTCTTGCCAAGCCCCGGCGGCCCATAGAGCAAAACGTGATCCAAGGACTCGCCACGCTCCCGCGCGGCCTGAATAAAGATTTGTAAATTTTCCTTGACGGCCCGTTGGCCGATGTAATCGTCGAGAAAACGGGGCCGAATCGAATCCAGTGTCATGTCTTCGCGGCTCCACTCTGCAGACACAACGCGATCGTCCATACGCTCCCCCTCCTTCTCGCAAAACCGATCTCATGCCGACTGTAATCAACCGTCACGCACGGCTGCCCTGCTGCGCGTACAGCCAAGCGAGCGCGGCTCTTACCACATCCTCGACCGGCTCATCGGGCTCGGGATGAATCGCCGCAATAGCCTGCTGTGCCTCGCGCGGCCTGTAACCCAAGGCGACAAGCGCAGCGATGACATCGTCCGTTCTGTCCTTTGCAGGCAAGCTCGTGTGTTCCGTGGCCATTGGCCATGCCAGCGCGAGATCATCCAATTTATCTTTTAAATCGAGCACCATGCGCTGCGCTGTCTTTTTCCCAATGCCCGGCAGCGTGCATAGATAGTTTGTGTCCTCCGACTGAACTGCGGCGACGAGAGACGGAACACTGGCCGCTCCCGTGATATGTAACGCCAAACGAGGGCCGATCCCGGAGACGACAAGCAACCTTTCAAAAAGTGTCCGTTCTTCAGCCGTCGCAAACCCGTACAAGACGATGCCGTCTTCGCGGACGTGCTGATAGGTATACAAAAATGCCTGTGCCCCGACTGGGTACTGGGCCATGGCGCCATCCGCGACATGCACGCGATAACCGACATCGCGAACATCGAGATCGAGATAACCTGCTCCGTGACTTACCACCAGCCCTCGTAAAAACGCGATCATCGGCCGCCCCTCCGTTCCCAGTGCCAGCCCGTACTGCGCCGTTCGCGCACGACATCGTCGAGCCTCGCAATGGGCCCCGTGTGTGCGTGCGCGATGGCGACAGCGAGCGCATCGGCCGCATCATCCGGCTTGGGAATGGCAGACAACGACAACAGCACCTTGACCATCTGCTGGACCTGCTGCTTCTCTGCGCGACCAAACCCTGTCACAGCCTGCTTGACCTGCATAGGCGTGTATTCGTGCACCGCCAAGTTGGCGTTCGCCCCTGCCAACAGGGCAACTCCGCGCGCCTGTGCGACCGTAAAGGCCGTCGTCGTGTTGCGATTAAAAAACAGTTCTTCGACCGCCAACACCTGGGGGTGATATGCGGCGATGAGATCCGTCAACTCTTGATAAATTTGCTGTAATCGCTGTGGCAGCGGCACGTGCGGCGGTGTTTCCACACATCCATACACAATCTGGCGAAGTTTGCCGCCCACACTTTCAATGACACCGTAGCCAAGCCGTGCGAGGCCCGGATCGATTCCCATGATGCGTTGCGCATCCACCCGCATGCCTCCTCTTGTTCGTTTAGACATTCGTCGCTTCTCGCAAATCTCCTACCCAATCTACGAGTGAAAAAAGTTCTAGATACGAAGAAAAAGGGAGCGTTGCGTGACGCTCCCAGACAACAACAAGCTTCCGCCTATATCGCTAACTCGCGTTGCTGCGCTCCCTGCGCCGCATTGCGTTCATAAACAGGTTCCATAAAGTACCACGAAAGTGGCACATTTAACCGCCAAACTGGATGTTCGGCGACGAATGCGACAATCGCATCGTCACGCACCCGATGTTCTTCCCAAGCAACTGTACCTTCACGGCTTTCAGTCACAAACAGTGCGGTGTGCAAGGTTCGATGCACGTGCGTCGGCCGATCGCTTTGGCCGAAATCGGTCAGAGACGGCGTATCCGCCCGTACCACAGCCGGTGCTGCAACACTGAACATCACCGTGAAGAAGGCGGCTAACGCATAGGCACACGGGTTTGCGATCCGGCGATGTTTTCGAGCCTGGCGTATGGTGGACAAAGCCCTCACCTCTCTGGCTGCATGCACAGCCATTGCTCCTCGCCGTTAATGTGTGCGTCTGCAAACAAGTTATGCAAGATTAGTCCGTTTCCTCTTCGTCGTCCATGTTGACATTCGTCCAGACGGTCTGGACGTCGTCACAAGCCTCCAAGGATTCGACGAGTTCATAGACCTCTTCCAGCGCCTCGTCTGACAGCTCGATTTTCGTCGCCGGCTCATACACAAGCTCGGCTTCCTCGTATTTGACGCCAGCCTCCTCGAGCGCCACGCGCACTTGCTTGAAGTCTTCGGGAGCGGTGGCGACCACGAACGCGTTCTCCTGTTCAATCACGTCTTCGGCGCCGGCTTCCAGCGCGAGCATCATCAATTCATCGCCGTCTACGCCCGCCTTTGATATCTCAATTTGACCTTGGCGTTTAAACATCCAGGCGACAGCCCCCGACTCTGCCAAACTGCCGCCTCGTTTGCGGAAAATATGACGGACTTCCGCCGCCGTCCGGTTTCGGTTATCCGTAACGATCTCGATCAGCAACGCGACACCGTGAGGTCCATACCCTTCATAAAGCAGTTCCTCGTAGGTCACACCCTCCAGTGTCCCCGTCGCCTTCGCTATGGTGCGCGAAATGTTTTCGGCCGGAAGATTATTCGCCTTGGCCCGCTCAATGGCGACTTTTAGCCGAAAATTTGTATCTGGATTGCCGCCGCCCTCACGCGCTGCTTGGTAGATGTCCTTCGAAAGCTTGGTAAACAGCTGACCGCGGATTGCGTCCTGCTTGCCTTTGCGTCGCTGTATGTTGTGCCACTTCGAATGTCCTGACATACCCCTCACCCTTTTGCGAAATCAATGTCCCCAGTCGCGAAGATAGCGAAAATCGATACCGATCGTCCGCCCAGAAAGTTTGGCAATGATAGGCGGCTTGCGCTTGTATTGATTGCGCTGAACGCGCTGGACGATATGGCGCACGAGTGATTCGTCGTAGCCACGTTCGACGATTTCATCGGGACTCAAGCGGAGATCGACCCATTGGTACAGAATCTCGTCGGCGTCGTCGTACGTAAAGCCGAGTTCTTTTTCGTCCGTTTGATCCGCCCACAAATCTGCACTTGGCGCCTTGTTCAAAATGCTTTGCGGAACGCCGACATATGCCGACAATTGGCGAACCTGACACTTGTAAAGATCCCCAATTGGATTGATTGCACTCGCCATGTCGCCAAACTGGGTTCCATACCCGAGCAACAGCTCCGTTTTGTTGCTCGTGCCGACAACCAGCGCGTTCATCGCAGCCGACAAATCGTACAAGGTCACCATCCGCTCGCGCGCCATGCGGTTGCCCCGCCGCAAGGGTGAAGCCTGTTTGCCCAACAGCTTGTCCATCTGTTCAAAGTAGGCGTCGATCGGCCCCGTGATCTCGACCACCGTATGCGGAATGTTGAGATCGCGTACCACTTCCATAGCGTCTGCGAGACTGGATGGACTGCTGCTGCGATACGGCATGAGCACCGCGTGCACCTGCTCGCGGCCGAGTGCCCGCGTCGCAAGATACGCGGACAGGGCCGAGTCGATCCCGCCTGACAAGCCGAACACGACGCGTTCGAAGCCAACCTTCCGAACCTCGTCGCGCAGGAATCCTTCCAGCACCGACGCGGTCAAATCTTCGCGCAGACAGAGAGCCTGCTCAATGTCCGGGCGCACGGAAATCCCCCCTTTGCAACAAGGCATGTAGCTGGGACGCAACCAAATGCACGCGCTCATCGCGCACAAGCGGCGTCGTATACCGCATACGGCGCGTCAAGCGGCGGTCGATCTCGGCGACAACCAGTTCGCTTTCGCCGGTTGCGGCCTCGACCAGCCAACTGCCATTGGGTGCGACAACCCCGCTCCCGCCATAAAAATGCACGCCGTCCTCGTAGCCGACGCGATTTGCAAAGACGATGTGCACGCCAAGAAGTTGGGCATACATCTGTAACAGATGCCGCCAGAACGCGTGCGAGCCAAATTCGGCCGCCGCCATCGTGTTTCGCCAGGGACTCGATGCTGGCACCAAGAGAAGCGTTGCCTGCTGCATCGCAAGCAGATATGGGGCGGATAAGTGCCAAGCGTCTTCGCAGATGAGTATGCCGGCTGTCCCGAGGGAACTTGCGTATGCGTCAAATCGGTCTCCAGGCGCAAAATACCTACGTTCGTCGAACATGCCGTAAGTCGGCAAGTACACTTTGCGGTGCTTATGTACGACTTTCCCCTGCGAAGCGTAAAGAGCCGTCACGTAGAAAAGGTGATCCTGCGTCTCCTCCACAAACGAAAACAAGACGTCAATTTCCCTACTCTGGTCGACGATGGATTGGATTTCTGGACTCGTCGCCGAGCGGGCCACCTCCAGTGTCAAATCCTGCGTCTGATATCCAGTGAGTCCCAGTTCAGGGAACACAATCAACTGGGCGCCCTGTGCCGACGCCTCGCGTATGTATTCGTGATGGCGCTCTAGGTTCGCGCCGAGATCGCCCAACTTAGGCGCAATCTGCGCGATCGCCACACGCTGGATGTCTGAAGCCACGGCCATTCCCCCAGTACCGTTGATACCCAAACAGTATACATGCGCTGGCTCGCAAACGGAAGAAAGGCCCTGGCCCGAGGCGAGATTACGCCTCGAGCCGCAGGTTGGCAAGCACGCGCGCGTTTAATTCGGATCGCCGTCGCTCGCACGCGACCGCGTATGCCACTCGTGCTGCGGCATGGCTGCGATCCTCGGCCTTGCCCCACTCAGCGAGCGCGCGCACCCAAATGTCTGGCCACTCGCCCAGACACAGGAGCACCGCCAATTCGCTGCGCCCCAAAGCCGCGTGCTCCGCATACACTTCCCACATTTCTTGATACTCAGGCGCCTTCAGATCATTTAAGAACAACGTGTGACTGATGAATTGTACGGGATCGGCGTACATGTCGTCGTAGCCGGCGTGGTCAAAGTCGATGAAGGCGATGCGCCCGTCGCGATCGATGAGGACGTTGTGCGGCGCCAGGTCGCGGTGGCACAACGTCGCCCGGCTGCGCCATTGCGTCCGCACCTGCTCCAGATTCGCTCGATACCGCGCGAGCGTTCGCTCTGCCCGCGCTTGCACCTCTGCCGCGAACGGCGCAAAGCGCGGCAACTCGCGGGCTGCTTGCGGCCAGATTTTGGCCATCGCGTTCACCTTCACGCGCAATTTGCCGTACAGCGACCCCCGGCGCAACGCCCGGTGTTCTGGGTAACCGGCTGCTTGCACGGCCCGCTGGACCCGCGCGACGGCGGCGATCGCCCGCAGTCTCTCGTCGCGGCTCGCCGTCAGGACGTGCCGACCGGGCAGCCATGGCTGCAAATAGCCGCGAATTCCATGTTCTTGTTCTACGAGCACACGCCCGTTGCGCGCCGGCAACGGACGGGCCGCTTGCACATCGGCGCGATCGTAAGCTACAAGAGCTCGAGCGAGCGCCTGCAAACGTTCCTCTGTGTCACCGAGCGCCGCCTGCTTCCAGATGTATTGCCGTCCATCCGCTGCGACAATGCCGTATACCGTTCGCTTGCGCACAATGCACTCCGCGCGAATGCCATACGCGTCTCTCGCGACTGACGCCACATCCGGTACGTCCATGCCTACTCATCCTCGCGCAGGCGAATGGTAAAAGGCCGCGACCATCCGTCGTCGTCCGTCTGCGGCACTTCAGCGTTGTCACACGCCTTGGCGTCCTGCTGCGGCACCGCCGTCGGCGTTTCGTTTGACCGCCACTGGTCGTCCTGCGCCGAATCGATAGCCCGCAAGTGAGGCTCGTCAGGCGCGGCTGGTGCAAACCATGTTTCATCAGTCAAGCGATAGGGGTTGTGCGTATGCGGACCAGCTTCACTTGGTGCCCCAGTTTGTGGCATCGGCTCTGTCGGTTGAAAAGGAGCCATCACACCATCCGCCGCACCCGTCGCCATACCAGGCGTCGGCATGGTCGGAACATCTGCAGGTGTCTGTGCAGGAGTGGAGATTCCCGGCACAGGCGAGGTAGCCCCAGGCGCGTGTGCATGACCAGGAACATAGCCCGGTGCCGGCGCAGCGTATCCTGGTCCCTGCGGATACCCTGGGGCATAGCCCGGTCCCGGCGAGGCGTATCCTGGTCCCTGCGGATACCCTGGAACATAGCCCGGTGCTGGCGCAGCGTATCCTGGTCCCTGCGGATACCCTGGAACATAGCCCGGTGCTGGCGCAGCGTATCCTGGTCCCTGCGGATACCCTGGAACATGGCCCGGTCCCGGCGAGGCGTATCCTGGTGTCGGCACCTGACCATCCGGCGCGGCAGCGTGGGACAGTGGCACATAGACGATCATCCCGGGTTGCAACGGTTGCCCCGCAAACGTCGGATTGAGATGCTCAAGCTGGGCCACCGACGTTCCATAACGCGCGGCGATCTCCGTCCATGTCTCACCCGCTTGCACGTGATGCGGCCAGACGAACCCGAAGTACGGCTTGGCTTTGGTCTGCTTGGTCGCTTTCGCTGTCGCGCTTTTCTTCGCTTTCCCGGATTTCACCGGTTTGCCCAACTCAGGAATGACAATGGTCATACCCGGTACAATGTCATTGGCGTTCTGAATCTGTGGATTGGCTGCAAGCAATAAAGGCAGGCGAACCCCCGTCTTGCGGCTGATTTGATACAGGGATTCACCCGGTTTCACGACATACTTCTTCATCTACAAAACCTCCTAGGCGAAAGGGCAGTCGCATCACTGCAGCAGTATATGCACTCGCCTAGGAAGTGGCACTCGCGCTACGCCGATCCGGTCATCGGCCGGGGACGACCGGTGCCCCTTGGTAATACGCGTTCGGCACAGGCCCACTCATCACCAAATACACAACCGGCGCCTTCGTTTGTACCGTCGTCGGCACGTGAACCAGCGGCGCGATCACCATCACGTTGGCGGTCAGTTCGAGATAGACGACGTGAACCACCTGGTTCACGCCTTTCGATTCGATATCCGTCTGTAAAGTGGAGTGAACGGTTCCCATTAAGGAAAAGCGCACGGGCACCGTCAAAGCATAGCCGGAGAGGAGGGAGCCACTGAGCAGTTGCAGTACAGGCAACCGCAGATGTTGGTGGGACAATTCGCGCAAGCGATTCTGGGCATCGCGCGTGGCAACACCCTGGAGTGCCGCCAATTTCGCCATGTCGACGCTTGTCACCGTCAGAGACGTGCCGCCCGCCCCGCGTTCGATCTCGCTATGGACGAGCGACTTGGCATCCGGATAATCCGAAATAGCATCGACGAGCGCCTCGTTCAACGCCTCGCTGCCAATGCGCTGTGCCAGTGCCGATGACGTGTTGATGGCGATAGGACGCAAGCGATAATCAATCAATAGAATGCTTCCGACAAGTAAGAAGATGGCGCACGCAACCGGCAAAAGCCAAACAGGTAGGCGCCTATGCGGTGACCCATTGGATACGTGTGTCCCGTCGCGCCGACTGGCGGATCGAACTGGGCGCGCAACAAAACGCCGTGGCACAGAAATTCCCCCTCGTCCCATCGTACGCGGGGGAATTTCTATTCATGTCGCTTACTCTTATCCGCTCGTAACGCGCAGGCGTCGGAACTGGCGTTTGCCGCGCTGCAACACGTCGCCGTCGTGCGGTTCGTACTGCAGATCGACATCGAGCACCTTTTCGCCGTTCAATCGCACCGAGCCTTCAGCAATGGCCCGTCGGGCCTCGCTGTTGCTGTTGGCAAGACCCAGATCCGTGAGAAGCTTGACGATCCAAATAGGACCGTCCGCAACCGACGCCTCTTCCATGTCTTCCGGCAAGGCTCCCGCCTGGAAGACCTTGTGCCAATGGTCGACCGCTTCCACAGCGGCATTGTCACCGAGAAACCGGGCTACCAACTCCTTGGCCAGCTCCATCTTGGCGTCGCGTGGGTTCATTTGTCCGGTCTCGACAGCTTGCCGCACCCGTTCGATGTCTGCCGCCTCGCGCAACGACAATAGATCATAATACTTGAACAACAGTGAATCGGGAATCGACATCAGCTTGCCAAACATGTCGTTTGGCGATTCGTCGATCCCGATGTAATTGCCCAGGCTCTTGGACATCTTGTGAACACCGTCCAGCCCTTCGAGCAAGGGCATCATCACAGCGATCTGCATTGGCTGCCCGAATTCGCGCTGCAAAGTGCGGCCCATGAGGAGATTGAATTTTTGATCCGTTCCGCCCAACTCGACGTCGGTCTCCAGATGCACAGAATCGTAAGCCTGCATCAGCGGGTAGAAAAACTCATGGATGTGAATGGGCCGGTTGTCCCGAAAGCGCTTCGTAAAGTCTTCACGTTCCAACATTCGCGCGACAGTTACCGTCGAGGCGAGCCGAATGACATCCGCAAAGTCGAGCGGCGCGAGCCAGTCGGCATTGTAAACAATCTCGGTCTTTGCCGGATCCAACACCTTGTATACCTGGCGCACGTACGTCTTTGCGTTTTCCGCAACTTCTTCAGCACTCAGCTGTTTGCGCGTCTCCGACTTGTCCGTCGGATCGCCGATACGACCTGTAAAGTTTCCGATCACGAGATGCGCTTGGTGACCCAGTTCTTGAAACTGGCGCACCTTATGCAGCACCACGGTATGCCCAAGGTGGATATCGGCCGCTGTCGGATCCATGCCGAGCTTCACCTTCAGCGGTTTGCCTGTGGCGACCGACATACGTATTTTTCCAACCAATTCCTGCTCCGGTACAATTTCAGCAACACCGCGGCGAATCCACGCGAGCTGGCGCTCGACCTCCGCCTCTTGCGCCGGCGTGAGCTGCCACTCCATGTAAACCATCCTCTCTAGCCGTTTCGACCAGCGCCACTCCAGGAATGAGCAACCGGTATACACAAAAAGCCTCATGAAAAGCCGAAGGCGTGTATGCGTATGGCAATTTTACTCAATATAACTACAAGCCATTTGCACTGTCAACGCGCGATGTTTCATACGCACGAAATCATAGCGAAAAACTTACCATGATGTCCAATTTTGTCGTGTGATATAATCTTGGCAACGAAGGGAGGGGCGCCCGTGAAGAAGCGACGCGACCGTGTCGGTCAGGAGACCATCGTTGTTCGCAATCCTCGTGAAACAGCGCGGAAGCGGGAACAAGGGACCTCCTCGCGGTTTTGGAAGGCGATACGGGTCAGCCTGTTCTCTTTAGGCAGTCTCGGTGTCCTCGGCGGCGCTGCGGGCGCTGGGTATGTCGCTTCGCTGCTGAAAGGTTTGCCCAAGGTCAATGCAGCCACGTTTGTCAACAACAGTGCGGCGTCCGTCGTGTATGATCGCAATGGCAGGCTCATTGGACGATTCACGGGCGATGGTGACCGCCAGCCCATCACGTCCATCTCACAGGTGTCCCCTTATTTGGTCAACGCGTTTGTCGCAGCCGAAGACAAGACGTTCTTTACAAACATCGGCATCAATCCGTTGTCCATGGCGCGTGCACTCGTGCAGGATTTGGCCGGGCACAGCATCGAAAGTGGCGCCAGCACCATCACGCAACAGACTGTCAAACTCGCCGTCTTTCCGGAACAACAACGAACGATGCGGCGGAAAATTCAAGAAATCGCCCTGGCGATTGAAGTCAATCATGTTCTCACGAAAGATGAAATCTTAACAGATTATATGAACTGGGTATACATGGGCCGAATGGGCACCGATACCGTATATGGTGTTAAACGCGCGTCGGAAATTCTGTTTGGCAAAAACCCTAAAGACTTAAACTTGCCCGAGGCGGCCTTCCTGGCAGCACTGCCAAACAACCCGTCGTATTTTTCGCCGTATGAATTTCCCGAACACACATTACAACGCCAACACTATATCCTGGATCAAATGCTGGCGGACAAGCTCATTCGTCATGCCGAATATGAACAGGCATATCACTACGATGTGTTGAAACACATTCATCCAGCTCCAGAGAGCGGCCTGCCTGCTCATCCCTACCTGATGCTCGACGAAATTAAACCCCGCGTCATTCAAGCGCTGGTGCAAGCGGGTGTGTACGAAAACGCGGTACAAGCCGAGTCTGCTTTGCCAGTGGCCGGGTTGAAAATCTATACGACCATCGACTTGACCAAGCAGAATGAAGTGGAGCAGGTGCTGTCCAACGATGCCTTATTCGCGGGCACAGACAAAACGTATAGGCTCGCAAACGGCAAGACGGCAACCGATTTGTACGAAGCAGGCTTTACCTTAATCGACAACCAGACTGGTGGCATCCTTGCGATCGGCGGGGGCCGGAACTATCTGAAAGACGCTATCGATCACGCGGATATCCCTCGGCAACCGGGTTCTTCCATCAAACCGCTGCTCGACTATGGACCAGCGATTGATCGAGGTCTCATCACGGCTGGCACTGTGCTCTACGATGCGCCCACTTTGTTCCCGGGCAGCGGCGGGGAGCCAGCATATGAACCACACGACGACGAACCCGATTTTGCGGGTCTGTTGTCGGCTCGTCAGGCGCTTTACGAGTCGCGCAACGTACCCGCCATCGACATTTTGGCGGAGCTGACGCCACAAGTCGGATTCAGCTATTTAAGCCAAATGGGGCTTGGCACGAAAGCGAAGACACTCGACGGCGAACCGACAATCGTCGCGGACGACGAAAATCACTTGGCATCGGCCATTGGCGGTCTCGACAACGGCGCGACAGTCGAACAGATGACAAGCGCCTATACAACCCTGGCCAATCAAGGGGTATGGCACGAGAGCTATATGATCAGCCAAATTGAGGACAATACCGGGCGGGTCCTGTATCAAGCGGATCCAGAGACACATCAGGTGTTTTCACCAGCCACCGCCTATATTGTGACCGACATGTTGCACGATGTTTTGTATCACGCCGGCGGCACGGCGACGATGATTGGCGCTCATTTCCCAGGGCAATACATTTCCGGCAAGACGGGAACAACCGATTCCCTCGGCGACGGCTGGTTCATCGGTTATACACAGCAATACACCGCTGGCATCTGGATGGGATATAACAATCACGAACTCATATCACCCGGCGCTGAATACAATTTGAAATTTACGCTTTGGAACGACATCATGACGCCGATACTTGCAGCTTCGCCGGCCAAGCACCCTTGGCCAAAACCCGCCAATGTCGTGACCAAAGCTGTCAGCAGCACGAGTGGTTTGTTGCCTACGCCCTTGTCGACAGCGCATGGCGAAATCACAACCGAGCCATTCGTACAGGGAACGGAGCCGACGCAGTACGACGACGTGGACGTCGAAGTGAAGTACGTGGTCATTAGGGGAAAGAAATATTTGGCCACAACCCATACGCCACCGTCCGAAGTGCGCACGGGCGTTTTCATCAAACTGCCAGCGACGAGAATCCTCGATTGGGAGCACAAGATTCGAGGTGGAATGACCGACGATACGCCGTACTTGGCACCGACCGCGCCTGATCCCAGAGGTGGCACAGTACTCGACGCCGGCAGTGTACCGCCTGTCGTAAATCCGTCGCAAATAGCAGCACCAACGAGTTTAACCGGAACCTTTGACGGGACGGATGTGACACTGAGTTGGAAGGGCGTAGCAGGAGCGACTCAGTATGACGTGTATCGCGCAAGTGACCCGAACGGCCCGTATGTGCAAATTGGGACAAACGACGTGCCCTGGTATGTAGATTCCACTCTGCCGTCTGGCCAGGCAACCTTGTATTACAAAGTGTTTGCCGAATCGAGCGTCGCACTTTCGCAAGCGTCCCAGACGATCGCAGTTCAGGTACAAGCGGAAAACGGTGGTTCGAACAGCGACGTGGTGAACAACGCCAACGATACGGCAAACGGCGCCACCGGGCTCTTTCCTGACACAGCAAACAGCGCAAACCGCCCAGCGGAAACGGGGGTCAACGAGCCGGACCGTACAGGGACAGCCAGCGGCAGCACAAACAACGCAACACATCAAGCAAAGGCAGCGCAGCACTGGCTCCCAGGGCTTGGCGGCCAGTGATACGCCCCTGCGTTAGATGCGCACCGATACGACGGTGGCACCGTCTCCGCCTTCGCTTTGAGCAGCCGGCTCGCTCGTCTTCACCTGCGGGTGTCCTTGCAAATGGCGTCGGATGGCCGCCTTCAGGGCACCCGTTCCCTTGCCATGAATGATGACGATGCGGGAAAGCCCTGCCACCACCGCGTCATCCAAGTATTTGTCGATCCGCATCAAGGCATCGTCCACCGTTTCTCCGCGCACGTCGAGCTGCATGCGCACATCCTTGTTGCCGACCCGCCTTTTGGAATGCGAGATCGCCACCGGTTCAGCTGCTTCTGCGAGAACCTCCAGATCGTTCGCGGCCACCTTCATGCGCATGGCCCCCAGTTGGACGAGCGCGCTCTTGTGATCGGGTGCAACTTCGACAACATCCCCCTTTTGTCCCAGTGACACAACACGCACACGCTGGCCGGCAGCAAGCTTTGGACTCGTCTTGCCAGAACGCCTTGTGGCCGCCCTACGCTCGGGCACCAACGCCTCCAGCCCTTTACGCAATTCGACCAATTCGTGATCCTTGACAGAGGTATGGCGCATTTGCCGCAATTCGCGGATGATTCGCTCCGCCTCTTGCTGCGCTTGTTCCACAATGGACGCGGCCTCGTTTCGGGCCCGCTCGCGGACGTCCACCAATTCCTTATCTAACGCCATCTCGCGCGCATCCAGTTTTTCCTGCTGCGCCCGTGCTGCCATCCATGCTCGCGCAGCTTCATCGCGCAGCCTCTCCGCCTCGCGGTTTGCCGCTTCAAGCTTGCCAATGAGCTCCTCGACGTGGACGTCCGTTTCGGCCACGTGTTCCCGCGCCGCGGCCAAAATGTCATCTGGCAAGCCGAGACGTTGCGCAATCGCCAGTGCATTCGACCGCCCTGGAACGCCCATCAACAATCGATACGTAGGGCGCAAACTCGCTACGTCAAACTCCATACTCGCGTTCATCGCATGCGGATTGTGAAACGCATATCCCTTCAATTCGGCATAGTGCGTCGTCGCCATCACACGAGCACCGACCTGTGTCAACCGGTCCAAAATCGCGATCGCCAAGGCCGATCCTTCCGTCGGGTCCGTGCCCGCCCCCAGCTCGTCCAAGAGCACGAGACTATTCTCGCGCACTTCCCGAAGCATGCGAATGATGTTCGTCATATGGGAAGAAAATGTCGACAGGCTTTGCTCGATACTCTGCTCGTCACCAATGTCGACAAACACGTCGGCGCAGAAGCCAACCTCACTCTCCCTGCGCGTCGGCAAGAACAGCCCTGACATCGCCATCAAGGTCAGCAAACCAACCGTCTTCAAGGTCACGGTTTTTCCGCCCGTATTGGGCCCCGTGATGATCAACAGCCGAAATTCCGCGCCCAGCTCGACGTCGATGGGCACACCTTCGGGATGCAGTTGCGGGTGGCGAGCGCCATATAGTCTCCAAACGCCGTCCGTCAATTGCGGCCGCTTGCCATCGATCCGCCGCGCATAGCCGGCCTTCGCAAAAATCAGATCTGCCTCCTCGAGAATGCCGACATTGACTTCCAATTCCTCAGCAACGGTCGCGATGACAGCGCTGATCTGCTGCAAAATGCGCTCGATTTCACGCTCTTCCAAGACTTCGATCTCGCGAATACGCTCGCCAATTTCGCTCACTGCACGGGGTTCGATGAACACGGTTGAGCCGGACGAAGAGACATCGCGGACGATGCCACGGATCTGATTTTTATGTTCCACGCGCACGGGCAAACAGTGGTACGGACCGCGCATCGCCACGATCGGCTCCTGCAGCAACTTTTGGTGCGTGCGCAACAACCTGTCCAACGTCATGCGTACCTCGCCTTCCCGGCGTCGCCGCTCTGACCTGAGCTGCAGCAGCACGGCGCTGGCGTGATCGAGCACTTGTCCATCGTCACTGACCATTTGCCGAATTTCTTGTTCCGTCCGACGCAGATCGGCCATCGGCGCAACCAGTGCACTGAGCAGAGGAAGCTCGATCTCGATTGCCGCGTGCTCGATGAACTGGCGAAATGCTCTCCCACCGGCAATAAATTGTGCGATGGCGAGAACCTGTTCGGCGCCCAGTACACCGCCCACCTTTGCGCGGGACAGCAGTGGGCGAATCTGCGTAATGCCTGCAAACGGCGGAGTTCCGGCGCGCAGCAGGCAGCGATAGGCCTCGTCGACTTGGGCCAACGCTTGCTCCGCCTCTTGACGAGAAGGACATGGCAACATGGTGTGCGCCAGTTGTTTACCGAGACTCGACATCGCTTCGTCAGCCACGCGCTGGCGCACCCAATCGTATTCCAAGGCCTCAAGGGACCGTGTGAACATGTATCGCACTCCATTGCATCAAAATCCAGAAATCCCATTCATTTTACCACATCAACTGATGTCTGTCCGGCAACCATATCAGCAAGACACGTCAGGAGGGAGGCAGACATATGCACATTCTAGGCCATATTGTCCGCTTTGTTGTATCCGCACTCGTGCTGATGTTTGTCGGATACGTCGTTCCTGGTTTTGGCGTGATGGGCTTTTGGTCAGCGATTTTGGCCGCCATCGTGATCACGCTTCTGGGACTCGCCATGGAGGCCTTGTTCGGTCGGCGCATTTCGCCGTACGGGCGCGGCATCGTTGGCTTTATCTCCGGCGCAATCGTCATTTACGTCGCACAATTGTTTGTTCCCGGCCTTCACGCGAGCATTTTGGGGGCGTTGCTCGCATCATTGGTCATCGGTATCATCGACTTGTTCATTCCGACAAACCTGCGCCGCACACATGGCGAGGAACATTGACATTGCGCAAATTGCGCCGGGGACTCTCCCCGGCGACTTGTCTTTTGTGGACACAAATCCAAGTTGGGCCTAACGTACATCTACAGGGATTGGGCGCTGATGCCATGCGATTTGGTTTTGCTCCAACGCGAGACGGCCTGGTTCAAGGAAGGGCTGTTCAGCCAGTGGACAATCGCGGAATGGTTGACTTGATGTTGAATGGAAGGTGTGTTTACGTAGTGTAAAATCAAGCCGATCACGTACACAAAAATGATTGCTAAGGCCACACCCGCAATCATTCCAGCCAGTCGGTTGACAAAAGATAACACAGGCAAACTGAACAGAGCGTCAAGCAAACCGGCTGCATATCGCAACAGTAAAAATGTCACGATAAACACTAAACCGAAAGCAATCGCGCCTGACAGGTTACTGAACAACAGAGAAGCGATCCCGCCTTTCTGCTGTACCTGTGTGCCGATATGTAGGTGCGCAATCACAGGCGCCACGTAAGGCCGAAGCCAATACGACACGAAGTATGCGATGATGGCACCAAACAACCGTGTCACCTGGCGGATGAGGCCGAGGCGATATCCGTTGATGGCCCCGAGTACGATGATGGCCGCGAAAATAAAGTCGAGCACGTCCCAATTCACGACTGCGACGTGCCCCCCGTCTGTTCTTCCAACAAATTGAGCAACTCACGGTACTCCCGCTGTAGCTGGTGCAATTGTTCAGCGAGATTAAGGGCCGCGAGGACGGCAACGCGCCGCTCGTCCATATACGAAGCCGTGGCTGCAATTTCCGCCATACACCTATCGACCATCCTGGCGACTTCTTGAATGTGTTGCTCAGAAGTCGTTCCACGCAAGGTATATTCGATACCATGGATGACGACTTTGACACGATTGACCGACTTGTTGTCCATCCATGTCCCGCCTTTCTACACGGCGGACATCGTCCGCCGCGCTCCATTCATTGTTTCCTACAAGATTCAGCATAACCATGTAAATCTCCTGCAATCGGTCATGACCGCAATCGCGCATCGTGATCGACGCGCAACGCCTCTGTAGCCGTTTTGACCAATTGCTCGATCTCGTCGTCTGTCAGTGTGCGTTCCGCGTCCTGGAAAAACATCGAAATCGCAACACTCTTTTTGCCGTCCGGTACACCTTCTCCAGCATAGACATCAAACACGCCGATCCCCTGCAACAAACCAGACGCCTCGAGACTGTGCCGCGCGGTGGTTAACAAGTCGCCGACCAGCGTAGCGCGATCGACGACGATCGCGATATCCCGGCGACTACCAGGAAACTTGGGCAACCCTTTTGCCTGAATCTCGCCCTGGTATGTGGCAAGCAAAAGCGCAACATCGAGCTCGGCATACACGGCCCGGGCGACGCCGAACTGTGCGGCCGTGTCCGGATGCAATTCGCCAATTACGCCAATCGTTTCACCGTCTGCGACAATGTCGGCGGAACGACCCGGATGCAGCCACGGCATGCTGGATCGGACGTACGACACGTCCGTGCCAAATACGGCAAGGAGTCTGTCCAGTACGCCCTTCGCATCGTAAAAATCGTAGCGACGCGTCTTTTCGTACAGCGTGCCCTCCGATTCCCCAAACCACAACATCGCGATCACTTCTCGTTCCCTAGGCTGTTCCCGCAGGGGGAGGTTTGTGGTCAGGTATGACTTGCCGATTTCAAAAATAGCGCCACCCGGTACTTGGTGTGCCAAATTGTGCACCGCCACCTCCGTGAGACTCGGCAACAGATGTGTCCTTAACACGCGCCGCTCATCCGACATGGGTAACAATAGCGGGATCGGCTGATACGACGCCGCAAGTGGAGCCAACGCATCAGGGGAGGTCAACGCATATGTGCGGACCTCGTACAATCCCATGTCGACCAGCAACACGCGCGCCCTGGCCAACATTGCCTGCCGACGATCTCGCATCCCAGGCGTGACAGGCAGCACCGTCGTGGTCGATGGAATGTTGTCATAGCCGTGTAGACGGGCAATTTCTTCGTACAGGTCCGCTGTCAATGTGACATCGGGACGGCGAGAAGGCACCTCGACAAGCCATGGTGTGTCCTGACTGCGCACGGCAAAACCAAGAGCGTGGAATATGTTTTCTATCTCATCATTTGAAATCGCAAAGCCGAGTGCTTCCCGACAACGCTCTGGCACAAACGGCACCTGCCGCAAGCCAGTTGCCGATTCCTTCTGCTGTACGGCGACCGCCGGCCCGATGGGTGTTGCACCAGCCAGTTCGACCAACAAAGCTGTCGCTCGTGCCAGCGCCGGCGTAACCGCAGCCGGATCGATCCCCTTCTCGAAACGCTGCTGCGCTTCCGAACGCAATCCCAAACGCTGCCCCGTACGCCGGACAGAGCTGCCGTCAAAACGCGCCGATTCAATGGCAATCCGCCGCGTCGATGATGTAATCTCACTGTTCTCGCCACCCATGACGCCGGCCAAGCCAATCGCCTTCTCAGGATCGGAAATCACAATCATGTCACGGGTCAACATCCGCTGCTGGCCATCCAGTGTCACAAGCGCTTCTCCGTCGCGCGCCTGGCGCACGACAATACGGGATTGTGCAATGCTGTCCGCGTCGAATGCGTGCAAAGGCTGTCCCCACTCGAGCATGACATAGTTCGTCACATCGACCACCAGATCGATCGTGCGAATCCCCATGGCAACAAGGCGCATCTGCATCCAAAGCGGCGAAGCCACTTGCTGAATGCCATCGAGCACCTGTGTCTCATAACGGGGACAAAGCTCTGTGGCGAGATCGATCGCGATGGGCGCCTCACCCGTGCCCGTTGGAGCCTCCACGCTCTCTGGAAAACTGTGCGTGCATCGCAAAATAGCTGCCACTTCGTGGACAAGGCCGCGAATGGAAAAACAATCGCTGCGATTTGGCGTGAGATCGATATCCAGTACCACGTCATCCAAACACAATACCTTGACGATATCTTCACCAATCGGCGTTTCCGTCGGCAAGACGAACAGTCCCGTCGTCTGGCCACTTGGCAGCAGGCGCGTCTCCAAACCAATTTCCGCAGCCGAGCAGAGCATCCCGTTCGATTCCACACCACGCAATTTCGTGCGCCGAATCTGGACGCCTCCGGGCAGCGTTGCCCCCGGCAACGCTACGGGTACGCGCAGCCCCGCACGCGCGTTGGGCGCTCCACAGACAATCTGCAGTTGTTCGCCCGTACCGGCATCCACCATGCACACGCGCAACCTGTCCGCATTGGGATGCTGCTCCGCAGAGACGATCTCGCCGACGACCACGCCAGATACGCCTTTGTTGCGTGGTTCGACAGCATCAACCGCAAGCCCTGCGCTGGTGAGCTTGTCCGCCAGTGCCTGTGGCGATACATCCGCAAGATTTACATAATCACTCAGCCATTGGTATGAGACTTTCACGTTTCCACTCCTCTTCGCCGTATTTGTTATGCCCGGGCAAACTGCGCCAGAAAGCGCAGGTCATTTTGATAAAGCAAACGAATGTCTGAAATGCCGTAGCGCAACATGGCAATGCGCTCTGGACCCATGCCGAAGGCAAAACCGCTGTATCGATTGCTGTCGTAACCGGACATGTCGAGCACGCGGGGATGGACCATGCCTGCCCCGAGAATTTCGATCCAACCGGTGCCCTTGCACACGCGGCACCCTTCCCCATGACAGTGCACGCATAGGAGATCGACCTCGGCGCTCGGTTCGGTGAACGGAAAGTAACTGGGGCGCAACCGCACGCGCTGCTCCGGGCCAAACAAGGCCTTCGCAAACGCTTCGAGCGTGCCTTTTAAGTCGCTCATGCGAATACCTTCTCCTACGACAAGGCCCTCGATTTGAGTGAACTGATGCGAGTGTGTCGCGTCATCCTCGTCTCGTCGGTATACTCGCCCTGGCACAATGACTTTAATGGGGATGTGGCCCTCCATACGCTCCATCGTGCGCACTTGCATCGGTGACGTGTGCGTGCGAAGCAGCAACTCATCACTTAGATAAAACGTATCCTGCATGTCTCGTGCCGGGTGGTCTTTAGGCAAATTCAACAACTCAAAATTGTAATGGTCGGTTTCGACCTCCGGGCCGTCGACGATGGAAAATCCCATGCCGAGAAAGATGTCCTCAATCTCTTGAATCACGCGCGAAATCGGATGGATGGCACCCTTACACACAGCCCTCCCTGGCAACGTGATGTCGATGGTCTCTTGTGCCAGACGGAGGGCTTGCTCTGCAGCCGCCAATGCCGTTTGCCGTTGCGCGTACGCCTCTTCGAGTGCCTTGCGCACTTCATTCACGCGTTCGCCAAACAGCGGGCGTTCTTCCTGGCCAAGGCTCCCCATTTGCTTGGACAGCGCATTCAACTCGCTCTTCTTGCCGAGGTACTGAACGCGCCAATGGGCCAAATCTCGCGTCGCCGAGATCTCCCTCAACTCCGACAATGCGGTTTCTTGCAAGCGCCCCAACTGGACGATCAACGCTTCCATATCCACAAAACCCGCTCCCCCTTCGGCGTCTTGTTACCATCCAGATGTCCATCTGGACTTTGACGTCTTTGCGCAAAGAAAAAGCAACCCGCCCCAGATAGGGACGAGCTGCTCGCGATACCACCCTAATTGACGGCTGACCGCCGTCCGTCTTCATTGCCATAACGGATCTAGCCGGTGTGCGCCACCGAGGCGTTTCGATCCGGTGAAGCCTACTTGCTTGCGAACAAGCCGCCGCAACGTTCAACCTCACAGCTCCAAGGTGAACTTCAATCGCCCCGTCCAGCACACTTCCAGTCGCGGTGTGCCTCCCTGGAGAACGCAGCACGATTTACTCTCCTCGTCATCGCCGTAACTATTCCGATGTCATCCAAGAGTATACGCAATGTCGTACCATGCCGCAACCAATACGGTACAAAACGAGCCTGAACTCGCCAAGTTCCATGCATTTTGGGTGAATGTCGTGGTCCCGGCAAAAGCTTCGACAATATCGTAGCAGTGTGACCGGCGATCATCCCGGTTGCCGCAACAGCATTTGAAGGAGGCGTTTCTATGTACGGCGTTTTCGGTGGTTACACACAATGGGCGGTTGTCTTCCTCATCATCTTCGTGCTGTTCTTCCTGTTGGTACCGGCGTACGGTGCAGTTGCAGGTACGGCTGCAGCCGCTCCCGGCGTCGTGTACTAACTGGCGAGCCAACCATAGACGCAATCAGGGAAGTCGCCAGCGCGGCCGACTTTCCTGGCTTCGCGTCGTCCTCAGCCCTCAACATCACGCCTGCACTTGCCAGATGCCGAGACCACGTGCCACTTCTAAAGCCTGTTCAACATCCGGGGCCAAGATGTTTACATGGCCCATTTTCCGATCACGCTTGACCTCCGTCTTGCCATACAAGTGGACTTTCACTTGTCCTGGCAAGGAAGGCATGGCACGCAACAGCGGATCGACATGTTGGCCAAGGACATTGACCATGACAACCGGCGTCAACAGTGAAACGTCGCCCAATGGTAAGTTACAAATGGCGCGGACATGTTGCTCAAATTGACTCGTTGCACACGCATCCATCGTATAGTGACCACTGTTGTGGGGGCGCGGCGCGAGTTCATTGATGTAGAGTTGACCTTCATCCGCGACGAAAAACTCGACGGCAATCAGTCCGACGACTTCCAGCTTGCGCGCGACGTCGCAAGCAATCGATCTAGCCTGCTCCAGCACCGCCGCGGGGAACCGCGCAGGTACGATGGACATGTGCAAGATGTGGTTCACATGCACATTCTCGGCCACCGGAAACGCAGCCGTCTCTCCCCTGGGATTCCGTGCCACGACCACAGAACATTCGCCGACAAACGGAATGTACTGCTCGGCGATGAGCGGATCGTCTTCGTCGCCGGAAGCTGTGCGCGCCTCGATGATCGACTGCCATTGTGGCGAGAATCGGTCGAGATCGGAGGACTCCTGAACCATCCACTGCCCCTTCCCATCGTAGCCACCGCGGCACGTCTTCACGACAAGCCGATTGCCCAACTGCGCTACAGCTCGATCAACATCGTCCAGGCGAGCGATGGGCACATACGGCGTCACAGGCAACCCGGCTTCGGCCAGCGTCGATTTTTCGCGCACCCTGTGTTGCGTCGTCGCCAACAGCCGACTGCCCTGCGGTACATACGCCGAATGCTCGAGTGCGGCCGCCACATCGGCATCGACGTTTTCAAACTCGTACGTAATCACGTCGCAGCGGTTTGCAAGGAGTTTTGCCGCTTCGACATTGTCGTACTTCGCAACGACCTGGCCGTCACTCACCTGAGCGGCCGGACAGTTCGGCGTCGGATCGAGAACTTGAAAACGATAGCCCATCCGTCGCCCGTCCAATGCCATCATCCGGCCTAGCTGGCCACCTCCCAAAATACCGATGACCGCAGGAGGCAGAATGGCAGACGAGTGATCACTTTCCGGCACCAGGGTCGCCTCCTTCAAGGACTCGATCGCGAATGTCTTCGGCCCGCCGGGCAAGCTTGTCCGCCAAATCGGGATCGGACGCGGCCAAAATGCGAGCGGCGAACAACCCCGCATTGACCGCGCCAGCGCGCCCGATAGCCATCGTCGCAACAGGAACGCCGCCTGGCATCTGCACAATCGACAGAAGAGAGTCGAGCCCTTGCAAAGTCGACGTCTGTACAGGCACGCCAATCACCGGCAAAGTCGTCTTCGCGGCGACCATCCCAGGCAGGTGTGCGGCGCCGCCCGCGCCCGCGACAATCACTGCGAGGCCACGTTCACTGGCCTCAGCAGCATATTCAAACATGTAGTCGGGCGTACGATGGGCGGAAACAACCTTCCGTTCGTAGGAAATGGACAACTCATCCAGGACGGTACAGGTGTGTTGCATCGTCTCCCAGTCGCTCTGACTGCCCATAATGACACCCACGCGCGGTGTCGACATGAATCGCCATCCTCCTTACGCAGTTGGAATGAGTCTTATGCCAGCGTGACTTCTTTGCACAAATAGACGTCCTGAATCGCATTCAACAGCTTGACGCCCTCGTCCATCGGACGCTGGAACGCCTTGCGGCCCGAAATCAGGCCCATGCCGCCAGCGCGCTTGTTGATGACCGCGGTCTTTACGGCTTCCGCAAAGTCGTTGTCGCCGGAGGCACCGCCTGAACTGATCAGGCCAATCTTACCCATGTAGCAGTTTGCGACTTGGTACCGGGTCAGATCGATCGGGTGATCTGTGGTCAGCTCCGTGTACACGCGCTTATCGATCTTCCCATAGCTGCTTTCTCCCATGTTCAACGCCGTATAGCCGCCATTGACCGTCGGTAGCTTTTGCTTGATGATATCCGCCTCAATGGTGACACCAAGATGGTTCGCCTGCCCGGTCAGGTCTGCCGCCGTATGATAATCGACGCCACCCTGAGCAAATGCAGGATTGCGCAAATAGCACCAAAGAATCGTGAACATGCCGAGCTCGTGCGCATGTTGGAACGCTTCGCTGACTTCCTGCAACTGCCGCGTGGATTCGGGCGAACCGAAGTAAATCGTCGCACCGACACCTGCAGCCCCCATGTCCCAAGCCTGCTGCACAGACGCAAACATGACCTGATCGTACTTGTTCGGATAGGTCAACATCTCGTTGTGATTGATTTTGACAATGTAGGGGATCTTGTGCGCGTATTTGCGGCTGGTCAAAGCCAAGACGCCGAGTGTCGAAGCAACTCCGTTACAACCGCCTTCGATCGCAAGCTTGACAATGTTTTCCGCGTCAAAATAAGCCGGATTTTTCGCAAACGATGCCCCGGCCGAGTGTTCAATCCCTTGATCGACAGGCAGAATGGACAGGTAACCCGTGTTCGCCAAGCGTCCCGTATTGAACATCCACTGCAGTGAACGCAGGACTTGGTTGTTACGGTTGGTGAATGTGAAAACATCGTCCAAGTATGTAGGCGAAGGCGCGGTGATCGACGCAGCGGGAATCGTCGTCGTTTTGTGTTCGAGTAGGCTGTCTGCCTCGGCTCCCAAATATTCACGAATCTTATCAATCACGGATGTCATCTCTCCTTTGTGTACTGACTCCCTGTCGCTCCATCAAATCGACAGGATTTCGGCCAACTCACAGAGTTCCTGTGCGGGTTTGCGCTCGGACCGGAACACTTCGTCGAACGGGACGGCAACGAGTTCGCCATTTTGCGTCGCCGCCATCGCGCCGGAGACGCCTTGCATGCACAATTCTACCGCGTACGCACCCAACCTGCTGGCAAGCACACGATCGACCGCGCTCGGCGCGCCCCCCCGCTGTACGTGTCCAAGCACCGTCACACGCGTATCAAAACCGGTGTGTTCTTCAATGTAGCGCCCCACTTCGACGCCGTGCGCCGCCCCTTCCGCGACGACGATGATGGAGTGTTTCTTGCCGCGCGCCACACCTCGTTGAAGTTTTGCCACGACGTCTTCCAACTTGTACGGCACCTCCGGAATGAGCACCGACTCAGCCCCACCAGCAAGTCCCGCGGCCAAGGCGATGTGTCCCGCGCTGCGCCCCATCACTTCGATCACGTACGTGCGCTCGTGCGAAGTGGCCGTATCGCGAATCTTGTCAATGGCCTGAATCGCCGTTTGGACAGCGGTGTCAAACCCGATGTTGGCGTCGCACGCTCCTATGTCGTTGTCAATGGTACTCGGGACGCCAATCGTGCGGATGCCCAGTTCGTGCAGCTTCTGCGCACCATGAAACGAACCATCGCCGCCAAACACGACCAATCCCTCGATCCCAGCGTCTTGTAACCGCTGGTAACCGCGCTGCTGCCCTTCTTCAGTCATAAACTCGAGACAGCGGGCCGTGTACAAGCACGTACCGCCGCGCTGAATAATGTCCCCAACCGATTCAAGCGGCATCGGACGAAAATCACCGTCGAGCAATCCAGCGTACCCGCGCCGGATGCCGACCACCTCTAAGCCGTGGTAGATCGCCGTGCGGACGACTGCCCGGACACCAGCATTCATTCCCGGTGCATCGCCGCCGCTCGTCAAAACGCCAATCTTGCGAATGGCCATCACCCCCATGCACGACTCTTTCATCGTAGTCGACGATTGCGAATCTTGCAACGAAGAGCTGATCGAGTCGGATCAGCCTGTATTGCGAAGCCCTGCCGCGATGCCATTGATCGTCTGCAAGACATCTGCGAGCAAAGCGTCGCGCTCCGCTTCATCCGCCGTTTCCCGCAACTGTTGCAACAGGCGCACCTGGAAGAACGAGAGCGGATCGACATACGGATTGCGCAGGGAAATGGACTCCTGGATCACAGAGCGATTATCGAGCAAGTGATCGTACTCCGTGATGAGGAGTACGACTCGCCGACTCCGTTCGTACTCAGCTTCAATTTCCGGGAAAATACGTTCGCCCGCTTCACCAGCCAGGAGAGCATATTCCCGCGCAACCAGCATGTCGGCCTTCGCCAACGCCATTTGCAAGTTGTCGATCAACGTCCGAAAAAATGGCCAATGGCGATACATCGCCCGGAACTCGTTTAGATGACCATGATCCTCCTGCAGCACGTGTTGCATCGCCGTGCCGAAGCCGTACCACGCCGGTAACAAATGGCGGCTCTGCGTCCATGAAAACACCCACGGGATGGCCCGAAGATCCTGAATGCGCGCCGAGTTCGTGCGCTTTGCCGGACGCGATCCAATATTCATTTTTCCGATCTCGTCGATAGGCGTCGCCTGATGAAAATACTGCAGGAAGTCTGGATGTTCGAAGACCAACTTGCGATAGGCCCGAAAACTCTGCTTGGAGGCGCGATCGAGCAATGCGAACCACCGCTCGTGCGCAGCCTGCCACTGCTCGCTATTTTGCCGAGTCGCGCCGATCAAGACAGCGGCCGTCGCCGACTCCAACGAGCGCTCGGCAATTCCAGGATGGCCGTAGCGTTGCGAAATGACCTCGCCTTGTTCCGTAATTTTGACATGACCGCGCAAAGCTTCAGTCGGCTGTGCCAAAATACTCTGCTCGACCGGACCGCCGCCCCGTCCCAACGCCCCGCCGCGACCGTGAAAGAACTTGATTTTGACCGCTTGTTCTTTGGCGATTGCGAGCAATCTGCGCTGTGCGGTATACAGCGACCAGTTGGCCGTCAAATAGCCTCCGTCCTTGTTGCTGTCCGAATAGCCTAACATGATTTCTTGACGGTGGTCATGGGCGGCGAGATGGCGCCTGTACACGTCATTCGCAAACAGCGACTCCATAATGGCCGGTGCAGCTTCCAGATCTTCAATGGTCTCGAAGAGCGGTACGACGTTGATATGACTGCGGGGCGGTTCGCTCGGTCCTTCCGGCCATCCGAACAGGCCGGATTCCTTGGCCAGAAGCAGGACTTCGAGCAAATCGCTCGCGCCTTGTGTCATGGAGATCAAATAGTCGCGCACACAATCGCGCCCGTAGATCTCATGTCCACGGCGAACACAGTCAAATACGGCCAAGGCCTCCGTCGTGACGTCGGAGTACGTGTGATACGGATTGCGGATCGGCCTCGGCGAAGCGAGACACTCGGACAATAACTGCATGCGTTCCGCCTCGTCACAAGCCATGTAATCGGGCAGTCCGGCCGTTTGGAAGAGCTCCGCAACCGCCTGTTCATGAACGCCGCTGTGTTGGCGAATGTCCAGCGTGACCATGTGGAAACCGAATAACTGCAGCTGCAACATGAAGGGGTGCAAATATGCCTCGACCAAGCGCTCGCCGCGGTGATTGGCCAAAGATTTCGCCATCAATTCGACGTCCGCCATCATATCAGCCGGCGTGGCATAGTAATCGCCATGCGGCGATTCGCCATGGATGCGGCGTCGCGTGTTTTGCAGCCGCTCCAGCATTTGGTTGATTTTGGCTCGGTAAGGCTCGTCCGACACCGTGTCGAGCGAGCGCAACAACTCGTCATCAGCGCCGACGCGCTCGACCGAGGAACTGAGATCCCGCCCGAGTTCGCGCAGACGCGAGGCGTATTTGTTCAAGGCGAGATCGCAATGAAGGAGCAACGTCTGCTGTGTGATCTCGGCTGTTACGTTCGGGTTGCCGTCGCGATCCCCCCCCATCCAAGAACCAAAACGAATAACCGATGGCAGATCACATGACTGCACACCGAATTGATCGCGCACGGCCGCCTCCAGCTTCTGATGGACGTGCGGAAGTACGTCAAACAAGATTTGATCGAGGAAATACAAGCCATTGCGCACTTCATCCAAAACCGTGATCCGTTGCTTGCGCACCGAGCGAGTTTGCCACAAAGCGACAATTTCGGTTCGAATCTGTTCGTGAATCGCGGTCAACTCGCGCGGCGTCTTACGCGGATCATCCATTTCTTCGAGGAATGCTGCAATTTTGGTATGTTTGTCGAGAACGCTTCTTCGCAACGCTTCGGTCGGATGTGCCGTGAGCACAAGTTCGATCCCGACCTCTTCCAAAAGGCGGTTGACATCATCTTCGTTCATACCGCGGTTTGCAAGCGTCGCCACAGCGTCGCGAAACGATCCACGCAACACTTGTTGCGACCGATCATAGTCCCGGTGACGGCGCAGCCGATGGTTTTGCTCCGCCAAGTTCACCAATTGGAAATATACTGAAAACGCATGAATAGTATCGTTGCGCAGTTCAGCCGGTACCGCAGCGACCGCGTCGGTTAGAGCCTTCCGCGTTGCCGGCGATGGTTCTGCGCGAAACGTCTTCGCCGCAAGACGAATGCGTTCGACCTGCGCAAACACCTCGGTTCCACACTGCTCCACCAAGACTTCACCTAGCAAATCGCCCAGCACGCGTATATCCCGATGCAGTGGCGCATCGTTGGCCATTGGGCATACCTCCTGATCTCACCACTCAACGCGAGGGCATGTCGCCCCCGGCCTCTCGTATCTCTCGTTCAAGCGTACACTGCGAAGCGATAACGTGCAATGAGTGTGAACAAACAGAATTGCCAAATACCCGATCACATTTGGAAGCGCCCGATGAGCGCCTGCAACTCTTGAGCACGATCGCTCAGCGAGCCCGCTGTCGCCGCAATTTCTTCCATAGATCCCGATTGAGTCTGCGACGCTGCGACAACGCTTTGCGACTCTGCGGCTGCCGTTTGCGCGAGCTGCACGACAGCTTCCATATAAGTCGCCATGCCGACAGAGCGATTCGCGATGGTGCGCGTGGCTTCCGTCACCACATCGACGCGCTCGCCAACCGCGTCCATCGATTGCCGGATCCGCGCAAACGTCTCCTTCGTCTGACCCGCTAACACGGTGCCTTCCTGTACCTCGGACGTCACGTCGCTAATGGAACGCACCGTTTCCTGTGTCGCATCCATTAGGCTGTTGATAATTTGTGTGATCTCACGCGCCGCTGCCGCACTGCCCTGGGCAAGGTTGCGGACCTCCTCCGCAACAACGCCGAAGCCGCGGCCATGTTCACCGGCCCGAGCCGCTTCGATCGCGGCGTTGAGCGCGAGCAAATTCGTCTGATCGGCAATGCTTGCAATCGTCTCGACAATGTGGCGAATGTCTGCCGACTGTTCCGCGAGGCGCTCGATGAGATCGGCGGCGCGGTCCGCCCGCATGCGAATCGTTTCCATCTGATGCGCCATCGACTCCATCATGCCTGCGCCTGTACCCGCCTGTTCCTGCGTGGTCGCGGCGGTTGTGTGCAACTCGCCAGCGAGTTCCGACACCTTGTCGATCTCGCGAATCACGGTCTGCACCGAACTCGAAGTCTGATTGATTTCGTCCATCTGTTTCGCCGCGCCGGCGGCAACCTGTTCAATGGACTGCGCGATTTCCTCCGTCGCGTGCATCATTTCGTCCGAGCTGGCCGACAGTTCCTCGGATGACGCGGCGACGTGCTCGGACGCCTCGGCAATCCCGAGAATCAACGTGCGCAAGTTCGCCGCCAGCGTGTTTAACACATTTGCTAAGTCCGCCAATTCGTCGCGCGACGTCATCTTTAGCTCTTCCACTTTCAAGTTTCCTTTTGACAGTTCAAACGCCAACTTGCGCATGCGCAAAATGGGTTTTGTGATGACGACAGACAAAATCCAGCCGCCGCCAAAGCCGATGGCAATAGCAACCACTGCTATGAGCACGTTCCAC
The DNA here is from genome assembly GCF_004366795.1 of Alicyclobacillus sacchari. Classification (GTDB taxonomy): domain Bacteria; phylum Bacillota; class Bacilli; order Alicyclobacillales; family Alicyclobacillaceae; genus Alicyclobacillus; species Alicyclobacillus sacchari. The sequence continues at coordinate 85,683 of NZ_SORF01000001.1, forward strand.
AGGACCGTCTGCTTGAGCAGCGCATCGACTTGACTGCGGGCTGCATCTCTCAGCGACTGCTCATCGTCCGTAAATTGCATTAAACTTTGGATAAGCGGTTGGATGGTGTTTGTCGTGAAGTACGTCTGCGCCTGTGCCAAATCCGTATTGGCCTCTTGAAAAGCCGTCTTGTTTTGGGATAAGATCGGTTGCCATTCAGATTCAAATAAGTTCAAAATTGCTTGATCCTGAGAACTGATGTGCATTTTCTGCAAGGCTTTCAAATCCGCTTGCACTTGGCTGGCATCCGCATTGTACGCCTGCAGCTGATACTGTGCTTCCGGCCCATTGGGAGCCAGCAGATAAATTGCCGCATCGCTATCCGCGCTGCGGATGTCGTAATCAAATTGGCGAATCATATTCAAAACCTGCTCAGCACTCTCCATGTTCGCAATGGACGCGTGAATTTTCTGCACAATCACCCCATTGGCAACACCAATCGCGACAATCAGCACAGTCATCAAGGCTGTATTGACCATGAATTTCTGACGTATGCGTAGACGTGGTGTCAAACGCGTGATTTGAGCACGAATGCTGTTCCATGATTGTACGATACGGACCCCTGTCTGTTTGTTCATGTGACCCACTCCAATGACTAGGACTTCTTGCGGCACGCCCATGACGGCGTCTGATTACGCACTCCAAGGTAATCGGTTTCAACCCATACGTTGATGTATTCGCGGTGTCGATACGTTTCCCTGCATGGCGACTCAAGTCGAACAGGCATTTTTCGATCACGACCAACACGGTTGCTTCATAAAACAACTGCCCGACGTGCCCGAGCAGCTTCCCGCGATCAAAAAACTGCCCAGGCAAGCCTGGGCAGCTTTTCGGATTATAAACTTTCTTTCCCCAACAAGTCCGCGAGTGCAGCTACGGCTTCTGCCTCGTCGCTGCCTTCTGCTTGCAAGGTCACCGTTTCGCCGTGGGCAATCGCCATCGACATGACACCGAGTACGCTCTTGGCGTCGACGAACTGATCGTGCTTTCCGACGCGAACGTTGCTCGAGAACGACGATGCAAGTTTGACGAACTCCGCCGCAGGCCGGGCGGCTAGCCCTTGCGCCAAGTTGACCGTCAAAACTTTCTCCACCATGGACAACACCTCGATTTAGACCAATGCCTCTTGTTTTGCAGGCGCCGCGAACCCAATGGACACCTCGGTCTCCGCGTCGAAGATGTGAATCTTGTTCAAATCGACTGCAAGTTTGACAGAGCTGCCAACATGATACATATGACGCGGATTGACACGAGCAATGAACGTGTTTTCGCCGACACTGCAGTGCAGATATAACTCAGAACCCATATGCTCGACGACCTCGACCTGTGACTGCAGAACCGTATCTGGATACGTCGTCATAAACACTTCTTCATCGTGCAGGTCCTCGGGACGCACACCGAGCACAACCGGCTTGCCGATCACGCCAGAACTCTTTAACACACCATAACGCCCTTCCGGCAGGCGCAGCGAGATCGCAGGGGCGCGGAAGTAGAATGCGTCGCCATCGGCGACGATTTCGCCGCGTATGAAGTTCATTGCCGGCGATCCAATGAAACCTGCGACGAACATGTTCTTCGGTTGCGAATAGACCACTTGCGGCGTATCCGCCTGTTGAATGATGCCATCCCGCATGACACAGATCCGATCGCCCATCGTCATGGCTTCCGTCTGATCATGTGTAACGTAAATCATCGTCGTTTGCAACCGCTGATGCAACTTGCGGATTTCGGCGCGCATCTGCACACGCAGCTTCGCGTCCAAGTTGGAGAGCGGTTCGTCCATCAGGAACACCTGTGGTTCGCGGACGATGGCGCGACCCAGGGCAACGCGCTGGCGCTGCCCACCTGACAGCGCTTTCGGCTTGCGATCCAAAAGATGCGCGATATCCAGGATCTTCGCCGCTTCCTGCACGCGCTTGTCGATTTCGGCCTTCGGCACCTTGCGCAACTTGAGTCCAAACGCCATGTTCTGATACACGGACATGTGCGGGTACAGGGCATAGTTTTGGAACACCATGGCAATGTCGCGATCTTTCGGTGCGACGTCGTTCACGCGGCGCTCCCCAATGTACAAGTTTCCATCCGTAATATCTTCAAGGCCTGCGATCATGCGCAGCGTCGTCGTCTTACCGCAGCCGGACGGTCCGACAAACACGACAAATTCCTTGTCCTGGATGTCTAGATTAAAATCTTTAACCGTCGGTTCCGCCGCACCACTGTACGTCTTGTAAATATGTTCGAGCAACACACGTGCCACGAATCGTCAACCTCCCAAGTCTCGCTGTGATGTGGCTAGTGTAGCAAAGTGCACGCACAGGGCCTATGTGCAGGTTGTACGGAATCGCACCGTCAAGATGAAGCAACTTGTTGTGGCGTGGAGCAAGCGGCAAGATACAGCGCAATCGCGTCCTCGCCCCGGCGGACGTCAAATCCACTCGCTTCGTGCAGCCTCTCGATCCGTGCAAGCAACGTGTTCCGGTGCACATAGATCGATCTCGCGGCTTCACTCGCATTGAGATTCGCCTTCAACATGGCCGCCGTCAGTTCGCGCCAGCCTTCAGGCCATTCCGTCAAAGGCTGTACCGCCCGCGCCGTCAACATCGCCTGCAACACGTTCCATTGCAAAGCATCGACCACACTGACCAGGTACAACCCTGGGTCATCCCCAAAAACCCCGTACGTGCGGTTATGTCGCTCGCCCATGCGCGCCGTCAACTGCAAAGACGCAAGCGCGGAAGAAATTCTATGTAAACCCATCACAGGCATTGATACCCAAACCCTTGCATCGACAAATGCTTCCGCCCGCACCGCCGCCGCCAACTGTTCTGCAACAGCCAGCAACTGTGGAAATGGCTGTGCACAGGTGCTCGTAGATGCAGCCCCATCACATTCGATCGCAGCGAGATCGTCATTGGAAAGGAAGACCAAGAGACTCGGACCTCCTGCTTCGAACTCATGCCACCCGCTTCCGAGCACCGCCTCGGTCACGTGTCTAGCAATATCGGCATCCTCCTCGAGTTGTCGCTCATGGTTCGCGTGTCTAGCCGTCCATTCGATCGCGACAAAATACCCGGGGAACTTCTTTTGCATAAGCGCTCCCCAATCGCGCCGATCATCGCGGTTGTCTGCCCTTGCAACTGCAACCGTCAACTCCGCAAACGTCATCTCGCGACAGCTTCGATACGCCTGTCCTACGGGGCGTTCGCTGCCTGACCTATGCGCTTGCGCCAACTGGCGCAACGTCCAGGCCAGGGCGGATCGCACCTGCTCTGGAGCGTTCCAATCGAGAAAGCGAATGGCTCTACCCTCATCCAGCCGCAGCAGCCAGCCGTCCTCGCTTTGGCACCAGCCAAACCTCGGGACATCTGTGTGACTGGGCGGCCACTCGACAAGCGTCCAACCGACTCCGAAAGCCTTTGCCCAGTAATCCAACGCATCGTGCCACCAATCCATCGTTTCCGCCCCTGTCGATCGCAACGTCGATTTTGCCTACAGAACAAGTTTAACTCGATTGTAACTGCGACGGCACGTTTGTTACACTGAGTCCATGATGGGGTAAGGCGAAGGAGGCTCTTCATGGAACTGCAGCGAACTGGAATTAGTTTGATTTATCGCTTAGAACTCACCAACCAGGGTACCACCTTTGCAAAAGTGGCCAGCCTTGTCGGCGATGCGGGCGGTGACATCGCCGCTGTTGACGTGATCCGCGTAACGCCGGACATGGTGGTACGCGATATCACCATCAACGTCAGCAGCCGAGAGCACGGCCGTCAACTCGCTGACATCCTGGATCGCGAACCAGGTATTCATGTCGTCGCCGTGTCTGACCGTACATTTCTCGTACATCTCGGCGGAAAACTGGAAGTTGCACCAAAGTTGCAGGTCAAAAACCGCGAAGATCTGTCGCGAGTCTATACGCCTCATGTCGCCCGCGTCTGTGAAGCGATCCACGAAGATCCCTCGAAAGCGTTTCAATTGACGATTAAGCGCAACACCGTCGCCGTGGTGTCGGATGGAACAGCCGTTCTGGGACTGGGCGATATCGGCCCGTACGCGGCCATGCCCGTGATGGAAGGCAAGGCGATGCTCTTTAAGCAATTTGCCGGGGTCGATGCATTCCCTATCTGCCTCGACACAAAAGACCCAGATGAAATCGTTGAAACGGTCAAGCAGATTGCACCCGCGTTTGGCGGTATCAATTTGGAGGATATCTCGTCACCGCGCTGCTTCTACATTGAGGAACGTTTGCGCAAGGAACTGGATATTCCCGTCTTTCACGACGACCAGCACGGCACAGCGGTCGTCATGCTGGCTGGCCTGCTGAACGCCGCGAAGCTGGTGGGCAAGCCATTGCCAAGCTTGAAAGTCGTGGTCGTCGGCATTGGCGCAGCCGGGGTCGCGTGCACAAAGATGCTGCTCAAAGCGGGCGTCACCAACATTTTGGGCGTCACCCTGGATGGCATTATCCACCGCGGTGCGACGTACGAAAACGAGATGTGGAATTGGTACAAGGAGCATACAAATCCGGACAATGTGACGGGGACGCTGGACGACGCCATCGCCGGCGCCGATGTGTTCATCGGTGTCTCTGGACCGGGCGTGCTCACGGTTGACCATATCCGCAAGATGGCGCCGGATCCGATTGTCTTTGCCATGGCCAACCCGAATCCGGAAATCGAGCCTGAACTCGCCGCTCCTCACGTACGGGTTTTGGCGACGGGCCGCTCGGATTATCCAAATCAGATTAACAATGTGCTGTGCTTCCCTGGTATTTTCAAAGGTGCATTGACGGCGCGCGCCTACACCATCAACGAGGACATGAAACTGGCGGCGGCAGAAGCCATCGCTTCCACGATTCGCGATCACGAACTGCGCGAGGACTATATCATCCCGTCGGTCTTCAACCAATCGGTCGTACAGCGGGTCGCGGACGCAGTCGCCGAGGCTGCGCGCAAGTCGGGCGTCGCACGACGCGAAGTGCCGCCGACCAACAATTTTTGACACGTAACTTGCTCTGTCAAGATTCACCGCTTGTCGACGTATCCGCCGTTTCGTAGTGTTATCGATGTAGGGTCGGAACAACCGACACCATCGCACTACGAACGGAAAGGACACGCGCGCTGATGCAGATACTTCGTCGTCGCAAGGCAGGCGTCGGCTTTGTGGCTGCCGCCTGCTCGACATTGGCACTCGCCGCTTTCCCACACTTTGAACATGCAGCATCGGCGCAGCCTCCACTCCATATTTCGCCTGCAACCATCAGCTATAGCGGACACACCGCACACGTCTATAAAATCATCCAAGACAAGACGACGTACATGCCTGTATACTACGTCATGCAAGCTTTGAACGAATTTGGATGCACGAACGAATGGAACGGATCCTCTTGGCTGTTCTCGGTGCCCAATCCGCAGTCGATAGACTGGGACAATCTTGTCATCGGCTCAGGCAAAGTAGCCCTATACGTAAACGGACGTCTTGTCTCGATGGTGAATCCAATCGTCGCGATCGACCCGAACAGTGGCAAACCAACCACCTACATACCCGTATGGTACGTGATGCAGATGCTGCAGCGCGCCGGCATTGCATGCGCGTGGAACGGCAGCCTTTGGTCCCTAGCCTATCAATCCAACTTACCCCAGCCATTGCAAGCAGGATTGTGGAACAGTGCATTCATCGACGGCGATACGCCGTCCGTGAACGATGTCCGCCTGCACCGCCAACATGTCAATGTCCTGTTTGTGAACGCGTTCGACCTCAACAGCGACGGAACCCTAAGTCAGGATCAGGGCCAAGTGGCTTGCATCTATGCGCACCAGAATGGCATGCTTGCCATCGCCCGCGTCGACAGTTTCGATGGTTCGCAACTGGCGAATCTACTCGCCAATCCGCACAAGGCCCTGGCATTGGCGCAGCGCATCGTACAGGCTGTCGCGGCAGGTGGCTACGACGGGGTGAACATCGACTTTGAGTTGCTCCCGCCCTCCGCGCAAGTGTCGTTTTTGTCGTTCCTGCAGCAGTTACACGTTCTGCTCGCCAATCAGGACAAGTGGCTGACCATCGACGTTCCCGCCATCGACGACCCAACATCCGATACCTGGGACGAAGCCTATAATCTGCAGCAAATCGGTGAGATCGCCGATAAAGAAGTGCTCATGAGCTACGACTACAGCTATCCAGGCAGCCCACCTGGTCCCATCGCCCCGCTGCCGTGGGTCATCAGCACCATTGCCTACGCGGTATCACAAACACCTGCGAACAAAGTCCTGCTTGGCATCGATACCTACGCCTACGACTGGGGCCAAAGCCATAATCCTACGGTTCTGACCCTGCAACAGGTGGACAATCTTGCGGCCCAACCAGGTACGACTGTGTCCTACCATGCGACGACCGCAACGCCCATGCTCACCTATTCGCGAAACGGGATCACGCATACCGTGTATTATGAAACGCCTTCGAGTCTGTCGGCCCGCATTCAGGAAGTTGGCGCGTTCGCGCTGGGCGGCATCGCCCAGTGGCGGATCGGTCTTGAGGACACAGCCACGGATCAGGTTCTCGACAGTCTCAATCCAGCGGCGACTGGCAACACAACCGCACCGACACCATCCAACACGACAACCAACTCGGACACAAACACCCCCGTGAGTTGACGCGATCCCGGACATACAACAAACAAGGCTGCAGATTTCCCTGAGTGTCAGGAAATCCGCAGCCTTGTCTTGATGATCGAACGCTGTCTACTGTGTCATCAACCTTCGATGAGCAGTGATTCGGGATCTTCTATCATTCGCTTGACGGCGACGAGGAAGCGCACCGCTTCACTGCCGTCGACGATCCGGTGGTCATAGGACAACGCAATGTACATCATCGGTCGGATCTCAACTTGGCCATTGACGGCAATCGGCCGTTGAACGATATTGTGCATCCCGAGAATGCCGACCTGCGGCGCATTCAAAATCGGCGTCGAAAGCAGTGACCCGAATGTACCGCCGTTTGTGATGGTAAACGTGCCACCCTGCAAATCTTCCAGTCCAAGCTTGTTAGAGCGAGCCTTTGCGGCCAAATCCGCAATTTCACGTTCGATATCGGCAAATGTCAGCCTATCGGCGTTGCGCACCACCGGCACCACCAGTCCGCCTTCCGTGGCAACCGCGATGCCAATATCGTAGTGGTGCTTGATGATCATGTCTTCGCCCTGGATTTCGGCATTCAAACGCGGGAACTGCTTTAGCGCACCGACGACCGCCTTCGTGAAGAAGGACATGAAGCCGAGGCCCACACCATACTTCTCCTTGAAGTTGTCCTTGCGGCGTTTACGGACGTCCATGACAGCGCTCATATCGACCTCGTTGAACGTCGTCAACATGGCTGCCGTGTGTTGCGCCTCGACGAGGCGCTTCGCTATCGTCGCGCGCCGACGCGACATGCGCACCCTCTCTTCATCCGGGCGATTGGTGATCGCCGGTGCCGATTGCGGAGATGGTGCTGATGTGGAAGCCGCCGACGCGACGCGGGCCAAATCGGCAATTTCGATCCGCCCCGTCTGCAGTTGCCCCAGATCCACGCCCTGCTCGAGCGCGGCACGACGAACAGACGGCGTTGCCCGCACCGTCGACGGCGCTGCAGGCGGAACCGCTTGCGCGGGTGCCGCCGCCTTAGGCTCCGCCGGGGCCGATGCAGCCGGAGCTGGCGCCGCTTGTGCCGGCTGCGCAACTGGAGTCTGGGCAACCCCTGCGGGCGCAGCCGCCCCTTCGCTGATCACTGCGATGACGTCGCCAATGCCGACCATCTCACCAGCCTGCTTCAGGATGGAGCTCAGAACGCCTGCCTGTTCCGCGATAACTTCGACGTTGACCTTATCCGTCTCCAGCTCGGCGATGGTTTCTCCCGACTCGACAGCGTCTCCCTCGCGCTTGAGCCATTGACCGACAGTCGCTTCCACAATCGATTCGCCCAGAGAAGGTACTTTTACCTCTGCCACGTTTGTTTCCTCCCCAATCGCACTCAGTTGATGTCGTTCGCCAAAGCAGCTTGTAAAATGTCCGCCTGCACCCGGTTGTGGACGTCTGGTGAACTTTCGGCGACAAACGCCTGCTCCGGCCGTCCGATGTAACGCAGACGTACGCCTTCCGGCAACAGAGCCTGCAGGCGGGGCCGGATATAAGCCCAAGGCCCTTGATTTTGAGGTTCTTCCTGCAGCCAAACCACTTCTTTAAGGTTCTCGTAGGCCGCGAGAACTTCCTGCAACTGCTTCGTCGGCAATGGATACAATTGCTCGATGCGGGCGGTCGCGAGATGGGCCGTTTCACTCGCATCGCGCTTTCCGATCTCGGCCGTCAACTCGACACCGACCTTGCCGCTGGACAGGACGAGTCGCTGGACCTTCTTCGCGGCCGCTTTCGCGATCGACTGGTACAGCACCGGTTGGAAGCGCCCTTCGCTGAATTCTGCGGCTTTGGACGCGGCAGCGGCGCTGCGCAACAAGCTCTTGGGCGTCATCACGATCAATGGCCGTGCATTACTGCCAAGGCGAGCCGCTTGACGGCGCAGCAAATGGAAGTACTGTGCGGACGTCGTGACGTTCGCCACGACGAAATTGTTGCGCGCCGCCAATTGAAGGAACCGTTCCACACGAGCGCTCGAGTGCTCGGATGCCTGACCTTCGAACCCGTGCGGCAAAAGCAGCACCAATCCGGACGCTTCCCCCCACTTCGCCCGCGCCGCAGCGAGGAACTGATCGAACAGCGGCTGTCCGACATTGGCGAAGTCGCCAAACTGAGCTTCCCACAGCACGAGCGTCTCCGGCGCCTCGATGTTGTACCCGTACTCAAAACCAATCACCGACGTTTCCGAGAGCGGGCTGTTATAGACCACGAAGCTCGCTTTGGCACCCGGCAGATGTTGCAGCGGCGTATACTTGTGGCCGTTGTTCACGTCGTGTAACACGAGGTGGCGCTGACCGAACGTCCCGCGCTCCGAATCCTGACCCGTCAAGCGAATCGGTGTGCCCTCGCGCAAAATGCTGCCAAAGGCCAGGGCTTCCGCATGCGCCCAGTCAATGTCCCCGCTATCCACCGCATCGCGGCGGCGTTCCAAAATGCGGCGCAACTTCGGATAGACCGTAAAGTTCGGCGGCGTATCGAGGAGTGAGCGATTGATTTCGCGCAGGTCGTCAATCGAGACCGACGGAGCCTCCTCCGTTTGCTCGGAGAAGTCGTCCACCTTCGCCGTTACGTGAACATCCGGGTATGCTTTGTAGGCCTTAAGCAATTGTTCGTCGATTTCTTGATCGATCCGCGCAATTTCCGACGCGTCGATGGCGCCGCGCGACTGCAGTTCCCCTGCATACAACTCCTTCACCGTCGGGTGCGACGCAACTTTCGTATACAGCACCGGCTGCGTCATGCTCGGATCGTCAGACTCGTTATGGCCCCAGCGGCGATAGCCGACGAGATCGATCACGACATCTTTGTGGAACGTCTCGCGGAATGCGAACGCGAGCCGGATGGCGCGGATACAAGCCTCCGGATTGTCAGCGGAGACATGCACGACCGGCATATCGTAACCCTTCGCGATGTCGCTGGCGTACCGCGTCGATCTGCCCTGATCCGGATCGGCCGTAAAACCGACGTGGTTGTTGGCGATGATGTGCACGGTGCCGCCTGTGTAGTATCCAGGAATTTGAGAAAAATTGAGCGTCTCCGCGACAACACCTTCGCCCGGAAATGCCGCGTCGCCGTGAACGAGAATCGGAAACGCCTTGTGCACGTCTTGAATCGGTTGCCCCGGACGCGTCCGATCCTCCTGCGCGGCGCGCGCCATTCCTTCGATCACGGGGTTTACCACTTCCAGGTGGCTGGGGTTGTTTGCCAGCACATAGCGAATCTTGCGGCCACCTGCGTCGGTAAAGACGTGCGTCCATCCTTGGTGATATTTGACGTCTCCGCCCCAGCCGCGCTCGTACTCGGCCAACTCGTCGTCGCTCGCGAGTTCGTTGCCCGTGTGGAATTCCGCAAAAATGCGTTCATACGGCTTGTTCAGGACATGTGCAAGTATGTTGAGGCGGCCGCGATGGGCCATGCCGACAATCACATTGGGGCACCCTGAATCAACGGCAAGCGATGCAAGCGCATCCACCATTGGCACGAGCGCATCCAGACCTTCGACAGAAAACCGCTTTTGTCCAGCAAAGCGCCTGTGCATAAACCGTTCAAACAGTTCCGCCTGGGCCAGCTGGCGGTACAACTGCCTTTGCTCATCCACGCTCAGCGGCGTGTGAAAGCGGCGACTCTCCACTTGCTCGGCGAGCCATTCGCGTTCCTGGCGATTGGCCAAATGCGCAAATTCGTAGCCGAGATCGCGGCAATACACGGCCTTCAGCGCCTCTACAGCCGTCCGTGCATCGCGCGCTTCTGCCGCAACCGGCCCGCCGACGATGGATGCTGGCAAATTCGACAAATCAGACTCGATGACGCCGTAGGTGGACAGTTCTAACTCAGGGGAGGACTCGGCAGGAAACATTGGATCGGTGTCGGCAGCGAGGTGTCCGTATGTACGGATGCTGCGCACGTATTCTGCAACGCGTGTGACGACGTCCGGCGACACACCTGTCCCGCCGGCAGCAGTAAAGACTTCGCGCTCTTGCAACGAAGCGAAGACGGCTTGCCCCGGATCGCCATAACGGTTGAACATCTCGCGCGTTTCCGCGCTCACGGCGTTCGGATCGCGCTTGTACTCCTCATACAGTTCCAGCAAGTACCCAAAATTCGGCCCGAAGAATTGTTGCCAGAATGATTGCAACGGTACAGGCTGCTCGTTCTCCATCGTAAACCCCTCTTCCATATCTCTGGGCGCACCAAGAGATACAATACTCCTTTTTCGGGAATATTGCATGGACAACACGGAGAATTTCCAAGCAGGAATTCGACCATGATGTCAGAGAATGAATAGATCGGGACAGTCACGTTCCCATTTCCGTTTTCTATGTATACCACACTCGGAATTTACACGCAAAACCTGAGACAGCCAACCGAGGGAACGGAGACAGACGATGTTCAAAAGCGCTCGCGTGCGCCATCTCGCCACAGCCGCCATCGCCCATTACGCCGTGATTTTCGCAGGCATCTTTGCGCCTGTCGGCGATGCCGCCAGCCGTATCCGGATGACGGGCACGTTTGCGGACAACTTCATCCAATGGGACAGTCAATGGTTCGTCGATATCGCCCGTTACGGGTATCTGCTGCCTATCACTGTACAAAAGACGTTTATTCCCACGGGTAACGCCGTTCCATTTACACCCGCCTTCAAAGGCGCGGCATTTTTGCCGGGGCTGCCTGCAGTCTTGCGCGTCCTGGGCCCCATTCTGGCGCTTGTGTTGGTCAATCTATTATTTTTGTGCGCTTTGGCCCTGATGTACAGAATCGTGGAGAACGAACGGCCGGCTCGAGCTTTTCCTGCGGTTCTGTTGTTCGCGGCCGGTCCATGTGCCATTATTTTCAGCTCTCTATATACCGAAACCTTCACGCTGTTTGCCATGCTACTTATCATGTTCGGCCTCCAGAGCCCGACATCCCCGCGGCATTACTGGATCGCGTGCATCGGTGCATGCATGGCGAGCGCATTTCACGATCTCGGCGCCTTCGCCGCGCTCTTTTCGATCCGCCTGTTTCGCCTGCGCATGCCTGTTCGCGGCTTGGGCTTTCTCGCATGCCTCGCGCTTGTACCAGCTTGTTATGAGTGGTATTTATGGAGTCATTTTCACACGCCATTCGCGCTGTTGACCGCAGAAGACAGTTGGCATCGGCACTGGAGTGCCCCACTGGTGAACGCGTTCGACGCCATCGCCCGCGGCCATTTTACCACCATCACGGCGATCACGCTTGCCTTCGCCTGCCTGGTGGCCGTTCAGGCATACGTCGCGCTCCGTTGCGATGTCCGCCTGTGGGCAACACCAAGTCAAGGCATCATCTGTAGTTTGGAAACATGCCTTTGGATGACGGCTATTCTTGTCTTGGGGCTGTGCGCCAACATGCCGAACAATCCGCTGGAAAGCGTGCTTCGCTTTTACGCTATCCTCTGGCCGGCGCTCCTCCCTGTTGCGCGCTGGCCACAGGCAGACCGCGCCACCCCCGTCTTTTGGCTGGCGCTCACCTCTTTTGCTGCGACCGCAACACTCGGATCGGCGCTGTTCAGCCACGGCTGGTTCTTCCAGTAGGACGTTTTGCGGTACAATGCAATGCAAGAGCTGTCGACTGCGGAAATGAGGGATTGGAAATGGCGGAACCCATGGAATGGAGAGCATCCTCCGAGGCGTTGCACAAGGAATTCAAGTCTGTGGTGGAAAGTCTCAGCCAGGTGGTCATCGGCCAACGTGAAGCGATTGAGCTCCTGCTCGCCGCATGCCTTGCGGGCGGACACGCGCTCCTAGAGGACGTCCCTGGCACCGGCAAGACAAGGCTGGCGTCCTCGCTTGCCGCGGCCTTAGGTCTGTCCTTTCATCGCGTCCAGGGCACACCGGATCTCCTGCCCGCAGACGTCGTCGGAACGACCATCTATCACCCGGCGGAAGAACAGTTCCGCTTTCACCCAGGCCCCATATTCACCAACGTTTTGCTGATGGACGAAATTAACCGCGCGACACCGCGGACGCAATCGGCATTGCTGGAGGCGATGGCGGAGGGACAGGTGTCGGCGGACGGTGAGACGATGCCTCTGCCGCAGCCATTTTTCGTGATCGCAACGGCCAATCCCGTCGAATCACAGGGCGTGTTCCCACTTCCGGAGGCTCAACTCGATCGGTTTCTCGTACAAATTCGCCTAGGCTATCTCGACGCCGATCTCGAAATGGCCATGGTCAAGCGCGTCGCGTTCGGTCACGATGCGCCCGCGGTGGAGATGCTCACACCCGCCAAGGTACTGGCTGCCCAGGACGCCGTCCGGCAGACCTATATCAGCGACGACGTGTTGCGCTACCTCATCGAACTGAGCCGCGCCACGCGTAACCACGATCAGATCATCCTAGGCGCAAGTCCGCGGGCCATCGTGTTGTTGACGCGACTGACACAGGCCATCGCATTTCTGGCAGGACGCTCATTCGTGACGCCAGATGACGTCCGTCGTGCGTTTCCACCTGTGATGTCACATCGCCTGCAGACCGATATCGGCTGGATGGACCGCAATGCCGTCGATCGCGTCCTTACCGAAATCGTCTCATCCGTACCGGTTCCTCACGAGCGGGAAGAAGGTTAACAGTATGCTTGCACTGTTGTGGATCCCGGTTCTTCTTATCCTCGCCGTATGGGTGTGGCCACGCGCCTTTACTGCAGGTGTGCATGGCAAAGTGGCATGTTCGCTCGCATGTCCCCGGCACGAGTGCGATATCGGCGAGCCCGTACAACTGCAGATCGCGCTTATCAATCGCTCGTTTTTACCCATTCCATTTGCGGAAATACGCGTCAGTCTGCCGCCTCCATTGTCGTTTGACGCCACGATGGAAAAGAGCCGGATGACATTCGGGACGTACATCCTTTCGCGCAGCCGGATCGATATAGCCATCACGGTGTATGGACAGCGCCGCGGCCCCGCGACCGTCGCCGACGTGGCCATCCAAATGCACGAAGGTTTTGGCATCAGCAAGGTGTACGTAAGCCCGCCAGAACCGGTGCGCATTGCAGTCCGGCCCAACCCACTGCCGCTGCCGGGGCTACGGCCGCCGATCGCGATGCAGGGTAGGCACCCTCTCGAACGCCCGTTATTTCCGGACGAGACCCTCATTAAGGGTGTCCGCCCCTACGAACATCGCGATCCGGCACATGCCATTCACTGGCGCGCCAGCGCTCGGCTCGGCCAACTCGTTTCCAAACAATACTTCAGCGCAACCGAGCCCAACACGGCCATCGTGCTGAACGCCCAAACGGGCGATCCGTTTTGGATGAGTGTCCATGGCGACACATTTGAGCCACTCTGCGGCCACGCGCTGCAAGCAGCACGAGAAGTCGACCGCGCAGGCGGACGCATCCTATTTGCCACCAACGCCGCCTGCGGCGCCCGGACGCGGCTCGTCGTCGATACCATGCCGGTCTTGCGAATCGCGTCGCTCCTAGCACACGCGCAACCATTAGCGGCGGCGGACTTCGGCGAACTGCTGCGCGCTTTGGCTTCGCGGCGAGCCGATGTGCCAGATCAAATCCTCGTCCTGAGCGCGTACGAATCTCCCGTCCACACTCATCTGCTGGAGCAGTTACGCAGGCAAGGCAAGCGCGTCGAGGTTGTCCGCGCTCCATTGGAGCAAGCGACCCCGCACGGGGAGAGGGAAGAGGTGAGTGGAAAGTGAACAGTGCTCCAGGAGGTCAGGTCGTACATCTCGATCATGGGGGTTACTTGCCCTGGCCGAGCGTTTCGCGCGGACTGCGCATGGCTGTAGGTGTGCTCAACGGATGCGCAGGAACCCTGTTCGCAGCGACACTGGCCTGGGATCACAAGTCGGCGACGCCCGCCGTGTTCTTTGCATGGCTAGCGTGTACGGCCGCAAGTCTGGCGACCGCGACTCTGATGAGCAAGCTGCGGCCGCCTGTGAGCTTGCTCATTGGCCTTACCGCAGCCGCCGTTCTTTCTGCCGTGCCGTTTGTCACCATACGTGCAGGTGCCGGATGGATGGCCGCGACGATACTTTCTGCCTTGCTCGCAGCGGGTCTGAATCTGACCTATGTGTTTGAGGGAGACGCCGTACACGCCGGTGCCCGCAATCTGCGATGGATCACAGGCATCTCGGCATTTGGGGTCATTTTCTACGCCCTTGTTCAGGCGCGCGAGCCGGCGGCACGCCATGCCGGCGCGATCGCGTTTACTTTGGTTTTCACCGTTGGCTTGGTCATCGCCCAGGTGGCGATCATCCGCCGAGCCCAGGCGGAGGCGACACAGCTTTCGCAACACGCGATCCTGTATGCGCCGCTGGCACTTGTCGAACTTCCGCGCACACTCAAGTATCTGCGTCCTATGGTGCGTTACTGGCTGACAGGGTTGGCCATCGCACTTGGCATGCTTGGGCTGGCTTCCCTGCTCATGCACTTTGTCAGCCACCTACACCTTGCCGGACGCAGCTCGCCAGCCGTGCCTAAGCCCCCGCTTCACAGCCAGTTGCCGCGGCCTGTTTCACCCGTGCACGCATGGACCGGCGGTACATCGTGGCTGATCTGGGGTACAGTGTCCATTTGCGCAGCGATCGCCATTCTCTGGCTGTTGCACCAACAAAGGCGACTTGTCAGCGACATTGGCGAACCGAACGCCGCCGTGGTCACAATTGTCCGCCGCCCGGCAGAGGAACGATTCCGCTTGCGCACAACAGAGAACGAAACGCGAAAAGAGTTCCAGGCGCGTCTACGAACCTGGCACACGCACGGACATACCATCGGGCTAGCCGAAACGCCGCGGGCGTTTGAGCAACGGTTGCCAGCCGATGAGCGGCTGGCAACCGATGCCGAGCTGTTGCGGCGATACGAAAACATACGTTACGGGCGGCCGCCCGAACCGTAAAATGTCCGGATCGCAAGGAAATGCTCTGCGCCAAGCAGCGTGTAGCCGTTGATGTCAGACGGAATCAACACCGTGTCGCCCGGGGCAAGAGGCATCGCGTGCTCGCCGCTGTCGTTCCCCGGGTCAAAGCGAAGTTCGCCCGTTCCCTCGACCGCGATCACAACATCTGGATTACCGGACACACCATGCGTAAGCCAGGCAGAGCGCCCGCGCAATTGCACGCGATCAATGGTGAAATACGGGCATGCGGCCAGCCTGGTCAACGTCAAACCTGCTTCCTCCTGCAGCGTTTGAGGTTGCGGCATCGGCTGCGCAGCCCCTCCGTATACGATGATGTCGGCCGCCTTGTCGACGTGCAGTTCGCGAGATTTCCCGTTTTCGTCCACGCGATCCCAGTCATACACACGATACGTGACATCGGAAGTCTGCTGAATCTCGAGGACCTTGGTGCCGGCTAACAGCGCGTGCAACGTGCGAGCCGGGACAAACACCAGATCTCCCTGCTGAATCGGCTGATAGGTCAGATAGTCGCGTACCTTTCCTTCGGCAACCGCACGCAGATACGTCTCGCGATCGGGGAACGTGTGTCCATAATTCACCGTTCCATCCGGCTTTGCATCAAGCACGTACCACGCCTCAGTCTTTCCGAAATCGCCTTCGTGCTCCCTGGCGTATTCGTCATCGGGGTGAATTTGCACAGACAAATCGCTCTCTGCCTCTAAATATTTGATGAGGAGGGGAAACCGCCCTTGCGGAGAGTGCCCCAGGTACGCTGTCGGGTACTCTTTCGTGAGTTCCGCCAGTGTCCGTCCTGCAAACGGACCATCCGCGACAACACTCATGCCGTTTGGATGCCCAGACAGCACCCAGTACTCTCCGATAGGGTCGTCCACTTGTACCCCAAACATCGATTTCAACGCGTGCCCGCCCCAGATGCGCGGCATCGCCACAGGCGTGAATTTCACTGGCCACATGACTGCGATAACTCCTTTGCGAGATCCTGAAGCTCTGGCACGATTTTAGCATCCTCCATACGCCCTTCGATCACGGCGATCAAGTTGTCGATGGCCAGTTGACGCATCGCATCCCGCGTCGCGTGCGTCGCGGAGCCGATGTGCGGCAATGCAACGACGTTTTGTAGTTTGAGCAGTGGATGATCTTGTGGTATCGGCTCCTGCTCAAAGACGTCGAGCCCTGCAGCCCGGATGCGTCCGCTCGTGAGCGCCTCGTATAACGCGCTCTCGTCGACCGTTTTGCCGCGAGAAATGTTGATGAAGATGGCGGAGGGCTGCATCTTGGCAAACATCTCGCGGTTCATCAAGCCAACCGTGTCTTTCGTGAGCGGCGTGAGCAAAACGACGAAATCGGATGCCGCGAGCAAATCGGGCAGGTCGAGATACACGGCCTGCAGTTCCCGCTCTACATCTTCGTGGCGGGAGCGACTGTGGTAGAGGACGTTCATGCCAAAACCGAGGCGTGCTCGCCGTGCCACGGCATGGCCAATCCGCCCCATACCGACGATACCCAGTGTCCGGTGATGGACGTCGACACCGTAGAGCGCCTCGTCGTCACCCCGTTGCCAATGTCCCTGCCGCACATAGTTATCCAGTTCCACGACCCTCCGGGCCGCTGCGAGGACGAGAGCAAAAGCGAGATCGGCCACCGTTTCGTCGAGGACACCTGGCGTGTGTGTTCCTAGCACGCGGTGTTTGCGCATGGCTGGGATGTCGAAGTGATCGTAACCGACTGAAGACGTGCTGACCACGCGCAGACGGGGCGCAGACGCGAGCAATGTCTCGTCGACACGTGTGCCGCTCGTGAGAAGGGCGTCCACGTCGGCAATGGCATCGAATAGGAACGACTTGGGCAGGAGGCCTTCGCCCTCCCAACAGACGACATCACCTGCGGCAGCGAGCCTGGCCTTTTCGGCAGCACGAAGCGGTTTCGTCGACAGTATACGAACCACATACATCCCCCCACATATACTCTTCTCAATGCCACTCTACACCTTCCCACAAGGTGAAGAAAGGGGCTTCTCAACAGTCGCTTTTCGTGGTTTACTGAGACCAATGGCAGTGTCGGGACGTTGTACACATTTTGAAGAAGGTGGGAATCGGTTGGACAACCCATCCATCTGTTCGTTGTGTGTCGATTATGCGTTGGGAGAATTGTCGGATGAACTTCTGAAAAAGCGGTTTGAGCGTCATCTTGGGCATTGCCACACTTGCCAGCGCGACGTACTTGAATACCTAGAGTTGATTGACATGTTCGAACCTCGGCCGGAAGCGGAGATGCGTGATCAAAAACAGCGGAAATTGGCAGACGTCATACCATTCCCTCGCCCCTGGCGAAATGACATCCGCACTCGCGCGGTCAGATACGCCCGGCGCAGACATCTCACGGCGTTGACACTGTCGGCTGCGCTTTTACTGATGAGCTTTTTGAGCATCACTGGAGATCACGGCAAGTACAGCCGAGCCATCGGCTTTGCCACATGGCATCGCATCTCGCATGTGTCGCGCTCGCTCATGGCAAAGGGCGAACAGCTGACAGACAAAATTCACATCAAGCGCGGCTTGCTTTAAAAAAGAGTCAATCGACGTGTGTCGATTGACTCTTTTTACAATTCCACATTTCACACCAGCATGTTAACCAGCAACACACCGTCCGCAAGCTGCGGATAAGCTTCGCTGAGCACCCGCCTTAACGATATATAACAGTTTCCCACTGTTTGCTCGCAGCCGCTCGCTCCACAGCGTCAAGAACACATTGGTTGCGAACTCCATCTTCGAAATCCGGCTTGCAGGGTGAACCATCTTCCAGGCTTCTGAAGAACGTGGCAAACAGGTTCATGAACGTATGCTCATAACCGATGATGTGACCGGCTGGCCAATACCTGTCTGCAAACGGGTGAACCGGCTCTGTGCAGTTGATGGTGCGGAAACCCTGCATCCCGCGTTCATCGTCCTCCAGGTACACCTGCAAGTTATTCATATTCTCCAAGTCCCAACGCAGGGAGCCCCGCTCACCGTTGATTTCAAACCGATTCCCATTGCGGTTCCCGGCCGCAAAGCGGGTCGCCTCGAACACACCAAGCGCCCCGTTTTCAAAATGCGCAAGAAATGCGACCGCATCATCGACGTCCACTTCACCCGTCCGTGAGTGATCCGCTTTTGCTTCCAAGCCGCCCGACATCTCACCAAGCGGCCGCTCTTTGATAAACGTCTCCATCGTTGCGGCGAGATCACGTACCTCTCCTACCAAAAAGCGGGCAAGATCTAGGATGTGTGCCCCAATATCGCCAAGCGCACCTGATCCCGTGACCTCCTTGCGCAAGCGCCACACGAGCGGGAAGTTTGGATCCATGATCCAATCCTGCAAATACTCGGCCCGGATGTGATAAATTCTGCCGAGCCGCCCCTCTTCAATGAGCCGCTTGGCGTACTGCACCGCCGGTGCATAGCGATAATTATGACACACCAGGGCACGCACACCGTTTGCCGCAGCAGCCTCACGCATCCGAACCGCCTCGTCGACCGTCATCGCCAAGGGTTTCTCGCAGATTACGTGCTTCCCTGCTTGTACCGCCGCAATCGCCATCTCCGCATGAGCGACGTTCGGCGTCACGATGTCGATCACGTCGATGTCATCCCGCTCGATAAGCCGCCGCCAGTCGGTCTCAAACGAGGCGAAACCATACTGGGCAGCCGCTTGCCGCACCGCCTCTTCGTTGCGCCCCGCGATTGCCTGCAACACAGGCGTCACAGGCAAGTCGAAGAAAAAGTCGAGATCGCGAAAGGCGTGGCTGTGTGCCTTGCCCATAAACTGATAGCCAATCATGCCGATCCTAAGAGCACGTTTCGACATGTCGATCCTCCTTCACACCGCACATGCCCATTAGAGCCGCACGGCTTCTCCGAGTTCAGCGGATCGATACAGGCCATTTAGAATCCGCTGCAATTTCACGCCTTGTTCCGGCGTCGAAAGCGGTGGTTCACCACCCAGACAAGCGTCGACAAACCGTTTGATCTCCCGTTCATACGGCGAAATTTCCGGGAGGTAAGCTGGGCTGACGTCGATGAGCGCACCGTGCTTTTCCTGGTAAATCTCCAACGGGAACACGTTGGCTCCACCCGCGTCACCCATCAGCTTGACGTTCATCTCATCGCGAATTTTGACGTTTGCAGCAAATGCCGATTCCAGGACGAGTGTCGCGCCGTTGTCGAACTGGATGAAGCCGCGCGCCATATCCTCGACGGTAAAGTTTTCATAGTCCCAGTCACCGAGCAAGCCAACGCCCTTACGGGTGCCCAATTTCTGATATGTCGCGCCAAAGACCATCGTCGGCTCTGGATAGCCCATCAAGAATAGCGCCGCGTCGAGCATATGGCAGCCGATATCGATGAGTGGACCACCGCCTTGGAGCGCCTTGTTCGTGAACACACCCCAACCCGGAATACCACGCCGACGCACGGCAATCGCTGTTGCGGCGTAGATATCGCCGAGCTCCCCGGCGTCGATGAAACGCTTCAATGTGTCGACTTCTTTCGAATGGCGATAGTGAAACCCATACGAGAGGAATTTCCCTGCCCGCTTCGCCGTATCGGCCATCGCTTCAGCCTCTTCCACCGTCATCGCTGGCGGTTTTTCACACAAGACGTGACAACCCGCATTCAGCGCCGCGATCGTCGCGTCCTTGTGGAACTTGTTCGGCGTGCATACACTCACGACGTCGAGCTTGGTGCCTGCCAACATCTCGTCGACCGTGTGATACACGTTCGAGATCGAAAACTTTTCTGCGACTTCCTGTGCCTTTTCAAAGGCGACGTCACAAATCGCCGCAATTTCCACCTTGTCGCCACATTTCAGGTAGTTGGGAATGTGCACCTGTTGTGCGATCCCGCCAGCACCCACAATACCTACACGCAATGTCTCCGCCATCGAAAAGCTCCTCCTTATGCCCACCACATCTGTTGAAGTTTTTCACGAATGATCAGCGGCTTCAAAAAGTCGACCGCCTTTTGGAATCCTTCTTCAATCGACATCAGGCTGTCCTCATGTTCAATGGAGACGGCACCTTCATAGCCCGCAAGCTGCAAGGCGCTGATGATGTCAACCCAGGTCTGGCTGTCATGGCCATAGCCCACCGTGCGGAAAATCCATGAGCGATCCCGCTCTTTCGCATACGGCTTCGTGTCGAGCACACCGTTGGTTGCCGTGTTGTGGCGATGAAAGCCGGTATCCTTGGCATGCACATGGAAAATCGCCTGATGTTGCGCAAGCGCATAAATCGCCTCCACCGGATCAATACCTTGCCAGAACATGTGACTCGGATCGAAATTCACGCCAATCTGCTCGCCGGCGGCCTGACGCAGGCGAATCATCGTCTCTGCGTTGTAGACGACAAAGCCTGGATGTGCTTCGATTGCGACGCGAACCCCGCGCTCTTTCAGGAATGCGTTCATCTCCGTCCAGTACGGGATGACCTTCTCATTCCACTGCCACTCGAGTACCTGCGAAAACTCCTCCGGCCAAGGGCAGGTGACCCACACCGGGTTTTGCGAGTGTTCCGACTCACCCGGGCAACCTGAGAAGGTGTTGACCGTATCGACGCCAAGTAACGCGGCCAATTCGATGGTTTCACGCAGCTCGCGCTGTGCCAGTTCGCGCTTCGCCGCGTTCGGATGCAACGGGTTGCAGTGGCAACTGAGCGCACTGATGGAAAGTCCCCGAGACGAAATTTCATCCAAAAATGCCTTGCGCTTCTCTGCGCTCGCCAAAAGCCCTTCGCGATCACAATGCGCTCCGCCTGGATAACCGCCTGTCCCGATCTCGACCGTATCCACGCCGGCCTTGGCAACGTGATCGAGCATCTCGGAAAACGGCATGTTTCCAAACAAGACCGTAAAAATGCCAAGTTTCATACGCATCCTCCTTCTTGTATTCAATGGATTCTCATGGTTACGCTTTCGCTCGAGACTGTAAAAACGCGAGGGACGATTGAATCGCCGCAAGCGGATCCCCTGGGCATACGTCTTGTTCGACGATATAGTAGCGAACACCTGCCGCTTCAGCCGCTGCGATGATGGCAGACCAATCGAGCACACCGGATCCGACCTCAGCGAAAGCCCCCGTTTCACCGTCTGCGTCCTTCATGTGCAACAAATCGGCACGCCCTGCATAACGGTTGAGATAATCAACTGGGTTGTACCCAGCTTTGTGCGCCCAATACACATCCAGCTCCATTTGGACCCCATCTGCGGCAAGTCCGCTCAATAATGAATCGAGTGCGGTTTTACCATCGAATTTCTGAAACTCAAAATCGTGATTATGGTAAGCCAAACGAAGACCGGCCTCTTGCAGTGTCGAAGCCGCGTTATGCAAAATGGCAAACAATGCGTCGTAGTCCGCCTTCGTTTGCCGGCGTTCCGGCGGCAGCCACGGGCAAACGACATAGTCAAGGCCAAGCTGCTTCGCCTCTTCGATCACCTTGTCCAACTCAGATTCCAAACGGACAAGCGGAACGTGGCAGGACACGGCGCGGATACCCAACTCGTCGAGCAAATCACGCAACTGAGCAGCCGTATAGCCACCATAGGTATGCAGTTCGACGACGCGATAACCGATCTCGCGAACCTTTTTCAAGGTACCTGCAAAGTCCGCCGCGAGCAAATCGCGCAATGTGTACATTTGAAGTCCGATTTCAGCCAACTTAACAATCTCCTTTCGCGTTTGCAATCATCTCTATAAGGCGGTCATACGCAGTCTGTGCGCGTTGCTCACTCGTTCCGGCAAGCGGCTCCTGATGCAACACTTCGGCTGATACCGGCCCGCGATATCCTGCTTCATAGAGAGCCTGCAGGAATGGAACGAGTGGAATGCGCCCCTCGCCGGGCAGCAGCCGCTTCTGATCATGCGCCAGAGAAGGCTCTTCCACGGCGTCATTGACATGGACATGCACAATCTGCTCCGGTTTCAAGAGAGCGAGGTCGTCCGTCGACTCTTCGGCCGTATACCAATGGAAGCTGTCGAGCAAGTAACCGACGTTGGGTGCGCCGACGGCTTCCAGAAAAACAGCTAGATCCGCGAGATTCTGGATGAACGGATATGCCTTGTTCCGCAAGTGATGCGGGCCGACATATTCCAAGCCCAAACGCACGCCGTGCGGCATTAAAGTGACCGCACATTGCCGCAGGCGACGGGCCAGGCGCGCAGCATACGGAACCGGCCGCTCATCGATCGACGGCCAGAGAAATGTGGTACAGCGAACGGCACCCACGCGCACAGCGAAAGCCGCCCGTTCTGACAGCAGAGCGAGATCGCGCACATAGTCAGCCTCATCAGCGTAGAGGTTGACGGGCAAGCCAAAACTTGCAAGTTGAAGACGACGCGATTGAAACATGTCTTCGACGCGAGATGCTCCTCGTTTCTCCGCTTCCTGTTGAATCCAGTGAAGTGGCACGTCCACCCATTCATAACCGCAATGTGCCGCCAAGTCCAAATAAGCTTCCAACTCATTCATTTCGACAAGCGACGGATGTAGACACGGTTTCATACTTGAACCTCACCTGCCAACGCCGCACGAGCAGCGGCCTGCGGAGATGTGGGATCGAGTTGCATGAATTCGATAGGATTGCCATCCGGATCATGCGACCAGCACTGCCAGTTCCTATCTAGGCCCTGCTTTGGTTCGACATCCAGTGGTGCGCCTTGATCGCGCAACGCCTGTGCAACGACATGGATATCGTCGACTTCAAAGCAGAGGTGTGCAAACCCGACGCGATTCGGCGCCGAAGGCGTTTTCAATGTACCGCCATAAAACAACTCAATAAAGCGTCCATCGGGACTGCGCAAATAGACAATCCATGGCGTGCCGTCTTCGCGATGAATGTCAAACGCCCGATGACAACCGAGAACATCGCAATAAAAGTGCAACGATGTCTCCATATCTGCAACCGTCAACGCCACGTGTCCGATTCCTTGAATCATGGCCTGCCTCCTCGGACTCCTCTTCGAGCGGGCAGTCCTAAGATTCCCTCAAAGGTTGCTGCCGCCTACATCACATTGAAACATATAACCGAGGCAAGTGGCCATCACCTATGTGGTCGTCTCATTGCTGATCTGGCTGCGACCGATCGGGATTTCTCCTCAATCGAAAGCAATCGTTGAACCCCCCACTTCGCCCCGCTCGCCAATAGAACATAGATGGGAATGGAATATAAAGGACTCCAATCGTACGACTGATAGATGTCCGCCCATGTGAAAAGCGGTTCGACACACGAAGCCAAGATTCCAAGGATGGCGACAACAGACACAAACCTCGACCAGGTCGGGCACAGCTGATATACGAGCGTGAACACGACCGGGATAATGGACAGGTCGATGGGCAACAAGGGAGGATACATGAACCAGACGAGTCGTTGGCGATAGCCCCACAACGCCAAACTGGTACCGATCACGTCGAGAATGCTCGCCGTGATTCCGATACATGACGCATACACGAGCATTTCAAACAAACGCCGGGTATCCACAAAACGAATCCACACCAGCCACGGCACCAAGAGCAATACAACGGACAGCCACCATTGCCAGCGAAACAGTTCGTGACTTACCCAATGCTCGTACAGCAAGTGCGACAAAGCTTTGCGGGTCGTTTCAACATCGGCAAAGGAAGGCACCTGTTTTGAACTCCTTTTCGTTTCGATCTCGATTGTATTATGCCCAATTTTCCATTCTCACCGTTGCCGTCTTGCGTAAGCTATCTGACCGGTTCCACAGGAAATCCGTTTGCCGAGTCTTGCTTGAACACTGGACATCGAAAGTGCCGATACCGAGTCTTGTCCGGACACCCAGCCATTCAGTATCATGAAACCACGCAAATATGTCCTTGAGCACATGAAATATAAGGAGAGTCAGACGATGGCGGCACACGTCACCCATCCCAAGGTCGATGCCTTTTTTCGAGAGCTAACAACATGGAAAGAAGAATTTACCGCTATGCGGTCCCTTGCCCTCGATTGTGGTCTAACAGAAGAGCTCAAATGGGGATGGCCTTGCTATACGGCACAAGGGAAAAATATTGTTCTCATACATGGGTTTAAGGAGTATTGTGCGCTTTTGTTTTTTAAGGGGGCTCTGCTGGCGGATCCCAAGCAGATTCTTGTCCAACAAACCGAAAACGTGCAATCGACGCGGCAAGTTCGGTTTACGACTGTTCAAGATATCCTAGCCATGGAAAACGTGCTCAAAGAGTACATCCAAAGCGCCATTGCCGTCGAACAGGCCGGCCTGAAAATCGAACGCAAGCACACAGATGACTTCCCAATTCCAGAGGAACTGCAAGTCAAGTTTGCCGAAATACCTGAGCTGAAGGACGCGTTTGGAAATCTTACACCCGGTCGCCAGCGTGCGTATCTCCTGTATTTTGCACAGCCCAAACAGACAAAGACGCGCAGCGCCAGGATCGACAAGTATATGGACAAAATCCTGCAGGGCAAGGGCATGAACGATTGAACAGAAACGCATGCGCCGCCCCTGCGCCTGCTGCATCTGGGGCGGCTCACTCGTTAAAACACCTTCTTCGTATGATTGTACTCCTTCAAAATTTCGACTGCTTCGCGGAACCTGAGTGAGTGGACCACTTCTCGCTCCCGCAAAAATCGCAAACTGTCTACGATATCCGGATCGTCCGTGTTATCGATGATCCACTGATATGTCGCGCGCGCCTTTTCTTCGGCAGCGATATCCTCGTACAGATCGGCGATTGGATCGCCTTTAGCCTGGATGTATGTTGCCGTCCACGGATTCCCTGCGGCGTCGTGGTAAAACAGCGCATGACTGTGATTGACATAGTGATCGGCCAATCCTGCCGCCCGCAATTGCTCCGGTGTAGCATCTTTCGTCAACTTATAGACCATTGTCGCAATCATCTCGAGATGAGCAAATTCCTCCGTACCGATGTCTGTCAGCAGCCCGATGACCTTGTCTGGAATTGAATAGCGTTGATTGAGATACCGGAGCGCCGCAGATAATTCACCGTCCGCACCACCGTATTGCTCGATGAGCATTTTCGCGAGTCTCGGATCGCACTTGCTTACACGGACGGGATACTGAAGTTTTTTTTCATAGATCCAGATGGCCTTCACCCCCTAGGTTGTGGCCTGTGCCATTTCGACACGGATTAGACCTGCCATGGCCAAGGAGTCTGCGACCACGTCCACTTGTTGCCGCTGATGGGACTGACCCCAAATTCATACAAGGGTCCGAATGCAGCTTCAAACTGTGTCATCAGATTGTGCTTTCGCTTCTGAAACTGAGTGAACTGCGCAAGGGCCTGCTCATCGTCCGGATGCGTGTCGAGATACAACGTCAACTCGCAGAGGACAAAATCAATGGACTGCAACTCGTGAAGGTATTGGTAATAGGCTTTGGGCATTTGTGACGGTGTCTCGCTCATTCGGCTTCGCCTCCCCGCGCCTCTGGTGGATACGGGCTGAAGTATTCGGGCCACAACGTTCCCTTGCGAAGCGCCTCGTGTGGAGCAAACTGTTTGCGAGCACTGGTTTGAAACGGCTGTAATACATTAGGAGGAACATTGAAGTATCTTGTACGGGGTGGGCATGGATCAAACGGACTGTGGTAGGATCGATAGACGCGCCACTGTGACGGCGTTCTTTCCACGGTGGACAAATCCCCTCCTGTCATGGCGTGTTCAGCCAATCTATATGCAGATGGGATAACGAAAAGTCCACCGTTTCGACGAGATTTTCACGCCAACGACAACGCCTCGCTCAACCATGCAGCGCGATCGCGACGATCACGCCAACGACAATGCCGCCAAGGATCTCAATCGGTTTGTGGCCCACCTGCTCATTCAACACAGGCCAATCGATCAGCCACCAAGGCACCTTGACCACCGACAAAGGGCGAATACCAGCCACCCGCTCACCTGGGCTGGGCTTGTGTAGCGCATCGCGCGGGTGTTGCTCCCCGCCTTCACCGTTGTGTTCGAGCAGATGTTGTCCGCGGAGATCGCGCAATAGACGATTGAGCACAGCAGCTTGCCGCCCCGTTTGCCAGCGCACGCCGGCCGCATCGTACATCACGACGGCTGCAACAAAGAAGCCAATCCCCAAAACAGGGTCAGATCCTCCCGAGTGCATCCAAAGTTCAGCAGCGAGTGCGATCACGGCTGCTGTATGGGAACTTGGCATACCGCCCGAATTTCGTACCTGTCGCCAATCCCAAGTCCGCATCTGGATCATGATAAACACCGGCTTCAACAATTGGGCGACAATCATCGCCACGAGCGGCGCGGCCCACATGTCTGACCACACGTGCAGCAAGCCATAACGCTCCTTTCTACTAGCGATTTCCATCGACACTTTGCCGAAACGATTCGTACAAAAGGACGCTGCCAGCGACGGCGGCGTTCAAACTTTCTGCTTCTCCAGCCATCGGGATCGCAGTCATCATGTCGGCGAGATGGCGAACTTCCACGCTGACCCCCTGTGCCTCACTGCCAATCACGACCAGCAGATCGCCAGACAGATTCGCCTCGTAGCACGGATCTGATCCCTCTGCCGCCGCAACAGCCACACGACCTGTTGGGTGCAAACGGCGCCAACGTTCGATGAAGGTGACACTGTCCTCGGTATACAGGTCAAGTCGAAACATGCCGCCCATGGAGGCGCGTACCACCTTTGGCGCGAATGGATCGACAGTTTGACTGCCGCAACAAACTGCCGTGTATCCAAATGCCTCCGCTGTGCGCAACAGCGTGCCGACATTGCCCGGATCCTGGATGCCATCCAAAAGGACGCAACGCGCCCCGATGGTCGGAGCCGGATGAGGTATGTGGGCGACGGCAATCACCCCTTGCGGCGTCGTCGTATCGGCAACGGCAGCAAACGCGTTGGGCGAGAGTTCAAACCACTTGTTCAACGTTTTCGGGTGTTCCCTCAGTTCGAAAGGAACTTCGTCCGATCCGGTATCCCATAGCAAGGCATCCACTTCATACGCACTGTTGAGCAATTCGGCGACCAATCGCTTCCCCTCGGCGAGAAAGCGCCCTTGTTTCAGGCGGCCTTTCTTGGTCTTCAATTGGCTCCAGGCTCGTACGCGCTCATTATGTATCGATTCGATATACACGCCGTCACCGCCTTCCGTCCGGATCGCAAATGAGAAAAAGACCCGGTCGCCAGCGACCGGGACTCTGCCATCAGGCGTTCAGCTTTTCGCGTGCCACGTTGACCAATTGCGTAAATGCGGCGCCGTCCGTCACAGCCAGATCAGCGAGCATCTTGCGGTTTACCTCGATGCCGGCAAGCTTCAAGCCGTACATGAACTTGTTGTAAGACAATCCGTTCGATCTCGCTGCTGCATTGATGCGCTGAATCCAGAGACGGCGGAAGTCGCGCTTGCGAACCCGACGGTCGCGATACGCGTACATCAGCGACTTCATAACCTGCTGTTTGGCCGTACGGAACAGCGTATGTTTGGAACCGCGATAACCGCGGGCAAGCTTCAAAATCTTCTTGTGGCGACGACGCGTCACCTTACCACTTTTCACACGTGCCATAGTTGCAAATCCTCCTCAGTTGGATCGCCCGCTCATGACGAGCCAGGCGCTGGTACGTTCAGTGCTCCGGAAATTATTTATAAGCGACCAACTGCTTGATGCGCTTGACGTCACTCGGCGAGACCAGCGTGGTACCGCGCAGGCGGCGTTTGCGTCCCGGTGCCTTGTGTTCAGCCTTGTGGTATGCGAACGCGTGCGGACGCTTCAGCTTGCCAGACGCCGTCCGCTTGACGCGCTTCTTGAGACCGCTGTGCGACTTCATCTTTACCTTCGCCATATCGTTTCTGTCCTCCAATATTGATTAGCCGGCATCCCGGCAGATCTTTTCGTATCTTCGCAACAGTGCAGAGGTCAAGCACTCGGCTGTCGCGGGGCGAGGATCATCACCATGTGGCGGCCTTCCAGCTTCGGCATGCGCTCGACAATCGCCTGCTCTTCCGCTGATTTGGCCAACCGCAGCAACAATTCTTGACCGAGATTTTGGTGCGTGATCTCCCGTCCACGAAAACGAACGGACACCTTGACCTTCGAACCCTCTTTCAAGAACTTGATGACGTTCTTCAATTTGACGTTCAAATCGTGTTCGTCAATATTGGGCGTCATCCGGACCTCTTTGAGCAGAACAACTTTTTGGTTCTTACGGGATTCCTTTTCCTTCTTACTCTGCTCGTACTTGAACTTACCGTAGTCCATAATGCGGCAAACAGGCGGTTTCGCGTTGGGCGCAACATTGACCAAGTCCAAGTTTCGTTCTTCAGCCAGCCGCAGTGCATCGCGCAAAGGCATAATACCCAACTGCTGGTTTTCGGCGTCAACGACACGCACTTCGCGAGCGCGAATACCTTCGTTTACCTGATACCCTTCTTTGCTAATCTGGTGTCACCTCCATGAAATCCGACCCAAACCGCAACACAAAAGCGCAGGCACATGTGCCTGCGCTCCCTAGATGACCGTGTATCACGCGCGTACCTATCGATTTCATGCGATATCGATAAGATTCGCGATGTCTAGGAACCTGTCAGCATACGCCAATCAGGTGAGAAGCGGCAGGCTTCTGCTTAGTCAGCTTCGTACAATAACATGCCTATTCTAGCCAATATGTTTTTGAAAGTCAAGGTTCTTACGGGTCAACCAACAGCTCCTTGGCGTCGACCTCAGCACGCAAGCGCGCCGCGAACGCGTCAATGGCCATCTGACCCTGATCCCCAGCTTGATACTTGCGCACGGAGACCGTGCCCTCTTGTAACTCGCGTTGGCCAACGACGAGCGTATAAGGGATTTTGTGTATCTGCGCCTGACGGATCTTGTAGCCAATCTTGTCCGGGCGGACGTCCGCTTCGACACGCAAGCCTGCCTGGCGCAATCTATCCGCAACTTCTTCAGCATATGCAGCAAAGTCGTCTGCCACGGATGCCACAACGGCCTGCGTCGGGGCCAACCAAGCCGGGAAAGCGCCCTTGTACTGCTCAATTAAGAACGCTGTAAAACGCTCCATCGTGCCCACGACTCCCCGGTGAATGACGACGGGACGATGGCGTTCACCATCCTCGCCGACATACTCCAAATTGAATCGGTTAGGCAAGTGAAAATCGAGTTGAACCGTAGACAGCGTCTCATCCTTGCCCAGCGCGGTACGCACCTGAACATCCAATTTCGGACCATAGAACGCCGCTTCGCCGGGTGCCTCGACGAATTCGAGACCCAGTTCCTCCATCGCCTGCCGCAGCATACCCTGCGCCAGCTCCCACATCTCGTCGTTTTGAACGTACTTTTCGGTATTGGCGGGATCGCGATAACTCAAGCGGTGGTAGTAATCGCGGATGCCAAAATCCTTGTACACGCGCTCGATCAGCCGGACAACGCGGGTGAATTCGCTCTGAATTTGGTCTGGACGGCAGAAGATGTGCGCGTCGTTCAAGGTCATTGCACGCACTCGCTGAAGGCCGGCAAGCGCTCCAGACATCTCGTACCTATGCATCATACCCAGCTCAGCTATGCGAATGGGCAGTTCACGGTAGCTGCGCAGATGGTTTTTATACACCATCATGTGATGCGGACAGTTCATCGGGCGCAACACGAGCTCTTCATTGTCCATCTGCATAGGTGGATACATGTCTTCGTGGTAATGCTCCCAGTGGCCCGAGATCTTGTACAACTCCACACTCGCTAGGTGCGGCGTGTAGACGTGCTGATATCCAAGCGATTCCTCGAGATCGACGATATAGCGCTCAATCGTGCGCCGGATCTTTGCGCCATTCGGCAGCCAAAGCGGCAGACCCTGCCCAACCTCTGGCGACAGCATAAAAATGTCGAGTTCCTTGCCCAAGCGACGGTGATCGCGTTCGCGTGCCTCTTGCTGAAGGCGATTGTACTCGTCGAGATCGGACTTCTTCGCAAACGCCACAGCGTACAGGCGCGTCAGCATCTCGCGATCCGAATCCCCCCGCCAGTACGCACCAGCCAGGTTACCCAGTTGGAACACTTTGATCCGGCCAGTGGACGGAAGATGAGGACCACGACAAAGATCGACGAACTCGGCCTGGCGATAGATGGTCAACGTCGTCTCGGCGGGCAAATCGCGGATGATCTCGACCTTAAACCGATCCTCGCGTGCCTCAAACATCTGTAAGGCATCTTCCCGCGAAATGACCTCGCGAACGACCGGATAGTCCGCATCAATGATTTTCTGCATCTCTTGTGCGATGAGCGGCAGGTCTTCCGGTGTGAAGTCGTGATCGGCAAAATCGTAATAAAAGCCGTTTTCGATCACGGGCCCTATGGCGAACTTGGTGCCTGGAAACAACCGCGCGACTGCCTGCGCCATGACATGCGCACACGTATGCCGCATCACGTCGACACCTTCCGGATCTTTTAACGTCAACAGCTCCACTTGTGCGCCGTCGGCGATTTCACGAGCGAGATCGACAACTTGTCCATCCGCCTTCGCCGCCACAGCCTCCTTGGCCAGGCGCGCGCTAATGGCGGCGGCAAGATCCGCATACGTGCTGCCAGCAGGCATGCTTCTTTCCGATCCATCTTTCAACCGAATGACGATGTCCTGTGCCACTATTCGTTCTCCCTTCTGACCTTCATTGGCGAAACGACAAAAAACGCCGTCACCCCTATGGGACGACGACGTCAGTCTCGTGTTTCCACCCAACTTCCCTCTGTTCTGCACGTCAGCAACAGAGGCTCTAAGCCATAACGCGGCTACACGGTCCACGTTGCGACCCGTGAACTGCTTGGAAAGTGGTGTCTTTCACGCAACCATGGAGAACATTTACAGCCTCGATGTCCTCTCTCTGCACACGGCTTCATGCGTCAAAGCGCGTCTTTCCGCATCGCATGTTTTCATGGCAAAGGGTCGCATGCGACCCTTTGTTCTATCATGGACAGTACGATACAAACCGTTTAGATGTCAAGACCTTGCCCTTCCGCCGTCCCGTCGCTCCAGGTCAGATCCAGCGCTCCGTCGTCACCACGTAGCCGTTGCGCCTCGTGCAGCCGGCAGGCGATACAGCCTAGGCACGGTGTCACGCGCTCGCGGAAGACGCGCCGGATTGTCTCCGCAAAGCTTGGCCAGGGTGCCTCGGGATACAGATCGTGCAAAACGATGCGACATGGCGAGCGCGTGATCAAAATGCTCATGGCCAAATCCTCGCTGTCGACGTCCGACTCGTCCGCCAATGCGGCTGCCAACACTTCCTCATCGCGAACCAATTCGCCTTCGGCGTCGGTCATCCAGATTCTTTCCGGAGCGCAGAATACGTGCAACTCGCGCTGCACAATCGGTTGTTCATGGAGCATATAGCGCAACATCCGGAGAGATTCTTCATACTCGTCTTCCAGTCGCAACTGCCGCATGCGCCTCTCCACTTCGGCCGAGAGGGCTGTCACGAGCGGCCGCATGCGAAAACGGGCAAATGCAGGCAAGGACAGCCAATTCTCGTGCTCCATCCAGGCGCACAGATCTGAAGCCACCTTGGTCTCCCAAGTATCTAGGTCAAAGCCTGCAAAGCGCGCCTTGGCCACGCGTAAGTCATGCAGCTGAATTAGCACCGTGTACTCAATCTCGTCACCTGTCCACGCGGGCTCGCTTTGCTGCACGCGAACGACGAGTTGGCGATACAGCCAATCGCGCAACAAAGCCCCCGCCAAGATGGATGCAACAAGTGTTTTTCGATCCGGCGGGCATTCACACCCGACATACACCACCTCACCGCTCCACCAGCGGACGGTGCTCACACAGGATGCGAGTTTTTCACATAACGATTCGACGTCCATGCCTGGAGCCCATTCAAAGACATACAACGCTGTCGCCCCCAATGCACTTCCATACAAATCCAGACGATTCCAGTATGGAACTGGGGGCATTCGACTATACACAGCGGCCAAGCGCGGTGCAACTCAGGCGTCCGCGAACACGGCCTCCAGTTCATCGATAATTGCGCCTACGTGGCGGATCGCCTGCCGGTACGGCTCCGGTGTGTCCATATCGAGCCCAACGGCTCGAAACAGTTCAAGCGGCGACTTGCCTGCACCATGAGACAGGACGCGGATCCAGTCATCGACAAGCGCTGTCTCACCTGCAGCCAATCGCTCGGCCAGAATGGTGGACGCGGTTAAGCCGACGGCATAGGTGTACGGATAGAGTCCCATGTAATAATGCGGCTGGCGCATCCAGTACAAATCGGCTCCTTCGTCGAGATCGATTTCTCCTCCCCAGAACTCAGCCAGCACCTGCCGCGACGTCTGGCGGAACACCTCTGTCGACAAAGGCTCTCCCTGATCGGCCAAACGATACAGTCGCCGTAAAATCTCTGCCTCAGTCTGGTGGGTTACAAAATCGTGATGGAACGTGAACATCTGCATCATCCGCACCTGCGCACGACGCATGGAGTCGGCTGCGGTCGCAATGAGCCTGTTTGCAATCATGTGCTCCATCAACGTCGATGGCGTCTCAATGAACAGACAGGAAAACGCGAGGTTGGTCGGCAGCTCAGAGGCACATGCCAACGACAGGTGTACCGCGTGCCCAAGTTCGTGCCCTAAAACGAACACGTCGTACATGCCACCGCCAAATGGCGAAAATACGTACGGGTGAACCGAACTCTCCCCACAAAACGCCCCGTTCCAGTTGCCGGCGTTGCGTGCCCAATAAATCCAGCGTTCGCGAAACGCCCGTTCCAACATTTCGCTGTAGACCGAGCCAAGCGGCCGGGCCGCGTCGAGAATGAGCGATCGCGCTTGTGTAAACGACATCGCGGCGCCGGACAGCGGCACAAGCGGCGCCTTCGTGTCGCATAACAGCGGCCGTTCGAGTCCCAGCACGCGCTTACGCAACCGCATATACCGCCGCATATGCGGCGCCAGTTCGTTAAACATCACGTCCTGGACCATGAAATAATGCTCGGGATCGACCTGGTTGGCCGAAATGGTCCCGCCCATGTCGGCCATCTGCAGCATGTGAAAGACACTTTTGTACTTGCGCAAGCGCGCGGCCGCGACGTCGCCCTGAATCTTTCCGGCGAGCGCACGCGCAAGCGTGTGTTGATACGGCCGCAAACCGTCAATCACGCTGTGATACGCCTCATGGCGCAACTTCGTGTCTGCCGATGTTTCAATGTTCATCAACAGCGCGAACGGCGTGATAGCGACTTCATGGCCAGAACTGTCGTGAGCGGTTCGAAATCGCATATCAGCACCTGTCGCCGCCTCATAGACGCCGCTTGGTACACCCACACTCCCTGCTAGCGCGGCGAGCGCGCGCTCCGCGTCGTCGTGCAATGTGTGTGCTCGTTCTTCTTCCAGTCGCCTCAGATACGTTGCATATGCCGCAATCTCAGCATGTTGGCGCCATGCTGCCAACGTGCTCGCTGGCAAGCGACGGATAGCTGCCCTCAGATGTTCGGAAGCTTCGCCGCATCGCTGCGAGGCCAACCGGGCTTTGCCGATCAGGGTTTGCGCTTCGTTGTTCGTCGCATCTTCGGCAAAGCGGGACATGGCGTAACGCTCAACATCCATACACAGTCTGCGCAACTCATCGTGTAAGCGCAGGCAAGCGGCAAGCTCCTCTGGATCTGCCCACGATTCAGCGGACGTTCGTTGAATCAATTGCTCAGCGAGTGTTCGAATGCGTTCGACCGTCGCTTCCCAAGCCTCAACGTCGGCAAACAGCGGACGCAAGTCCCAAGTCTCCAGCTCCGGCACGTCGCTCCGTGAACGCAAAGACATTTCTCTCGCCCCCTTTCGCATCATATCGCCCGTTTAGACGGGTTCCGTATACATCCGGCTGGTGCCCGTCCACGCTTCTCCAGGCTGCAAGATGACAAGGCCAGTAACATCGGCCGGAAGGTCGACGTTTGGCGCATTTACCATGTTGATTTGTGGCTCAGGGCAAAAGAATGTACCACCTGCATTGTTGTTCCACACCATCCAGTGACGATAGCCGAGATCGACATCGTAAATGAACCGAATCCCCGCCTTGTTGTCCGTCAGCACCATCCGGTTATGACCGTCGACAGGCTCTGCCGAATAATGATTGTCCATCGCTTCGAAGAACGGACTGACGCCGCCGGACTTCATGTTTTGCTCACCGGCGTTTAGAGGCTGGAACTGCCCGGTCGGAAGTTTGCGGCCATCGAGTTTCCAACGTTCACCAATTGTCAAGGTAAATGTGCAGTCCGACGCCGCACTACTCAATGCGAACGGAACCGACACTGCCGTGTGAAAGCCGAGCATACACGGCATGGGCGTGTCGCCCGCATTCTTGATATGCACCGTTTGGACGAGCGATGACGGTGTCAACGTGTAGCGAATGGAAAACGCAAAGCGATGTGGCCAGTGCTCGTACACAGGATGGTTCTCATCGACGTCGTGGCGAATCTCCACAAACGCCCCTTCGCCGCTGTCGCCCTTTGCGACAACCGGCCACTCGAGGCGAGAAAAGAAACCGTGCAGGTGGTTGTGCGTCGATTCTTCGTTCACCGGCAAGTGATAGGTTCTCCCGGCGGCCGTAAACACGCCGTCCCGATATCGGTTAGGCGGGAAAAGAACTGGAATGCCATAGCGGATCGGAGACTTTTCAAACTGATCCATCTCGTATTCCGGCTCGCGCAGGAAGCGGTAGCCGCGCTTCACATCCCGGAACCCAACCAGATTGCCGCCGCGTTTGGGAAGTAAAATCGCCTCGTAATCTCCGTTTTGCAACAAGATGGCAGATTCCCCCGCGTAAGTCGTCTCTTGGACTGACATCCTCCATCAACCCTTTCATGTATCTGTCTACACGCTGCACCTTTGCCGGAAAATGCGACAGGACCAGCCCGCAACGCGAGCCAGTCCCATCCCCTATGATACCCGCAGACGCGGCATCAAAGATTCGGTGAGGCTGCTATACAATGATTACGCAGCACATGTCACGATATCCTGCTTCGCAAATCGAACTCGATTTGCTCGAGACTGCGGCCTTTCGTCTCTTTGACATTCGCGATCACGAAAATCACGGACAGAATCCCAAACACACCATAGATGATGAATGCCCAACTGATTCCGACAGCCTTCAGCAATGGTGGGAACGTCAACGATACGACGAGGTTTGACGCCCAGTTGGCGACGGCGCCGACGGCCATCCCTGCCCCGCGAATGCCAAGCGGGAAAATTTCCGAAAGCATGACCCAGACGACAGGGCCCCAACTGATCGAGAAAAAGAAGATGTAAATCGCCAAAAAAATCAGCGTTGTCCAGCCGGCGGCTGCCGAATTGCCAAATGCCATATGAATGAAACCGAGCAACAACAACGACAGGGCCATGCCAATGCTGCCGCTGACCAA
Source organism: Alicyclobacillus sacchari (assembly GCF_004366795.1). GTDB lineage: Bacteria > Bacillota > Bacilli > Alicyclobacillales > Alicyclobacillaceae > Alicyclobacillus > Alicyclobacillus sacchari. Next base: position 121,662 of record NZ_SORF01000001.1, read on the forward strand.
CAAAGGCTTGCGGCCTACGCGATCGATCAAGCGCACCGCGATCACAGTCATGATCACCTGGACACTGCCAATGCCGACCGTGCCAAGAATAGCGGCGGACGAACCAAGTCCGACGTCCGTGAACGTCGTTGGCGCGTAGTAGATCACGGTGTTGCAACCGATAAATTGCTGAAAGACAGCAAGTCCGATGCCAGTCCAGAGCGCCGGGCGCACCCACTTTTCCTTTAACTGCGACCATCCGCCGGTCTCAAGTTCATTTGCGCGCCGAATGTCGCTCAACTCTTCCTCGACGCCCCGCCCCTTGCGCAGATAGGTCAAAATCTCACGCGCTTGATCTTCACGTCCATGCTTTAACAACCAACGCGGACTCTCGGGAAGAAACAGCATGCCGATGAATAAAATCGCCCCAGGCACAAACGCCAACCCTAACATCCAGCGCCACTGCCCGCTGGGTGCAAACACGTAGTTAATGATGTACGCAAGCAAAATCCCAATGACAATCATCAACTGATTCAAGCTGGACAATGCACCACGAATTTCGGTCGGTGCCATCTCTGAAAGATACATGGGAACCATAGTCGACGCGATGCCCACTGCCAGGCCCAACACAATCCGGAACAGGATCAAAACGCCTGTGCTCGGCGTGAGAGCTGAACCAATGGCGCCGATACAGAAAATCAAGGCAGCGATCAAGACAACCTTTTTGCGTCCCATCTTATCCGTCAGCGGACCACTGACAGCCGAACCGATGATAGCACCAATCAGGATAGCGCTCACAACAAAACCCTGATCAAACGAATTTAGATGAAGCGTCTGGCGAATAAACAATATGGCACCCGAAATAACTCCCGTGTCGTAACCAAACAGCAATCCACCAAGAGCCCCGAAAAAGTAAATCAGGGAGTTACTGATTCTGATTTTCATATCTCCATACTCCTTCTCTCTAAGCAAAGCAACTTCTCTGTCTTTTGAAGGGTTGTCCAAACTGCCGCAAAGTCACTTCTTCACATGCGATAAATGGAATACGCTTACCTACCATTACAAGCTGGTGCGGCACCAAAGGGCCGCACCCTCGCTCTAGCCTGACACCCTTCGCGCATCATGTATGCTCTACAAAATGCGGTTCCAGAGATGTGTACAGTGCGCGATACAAATCGTACGTCTTCGCATAGACGGGCACGTGTATTTCGTCCGGCGCTTCGTTCGCTTGCACGCGAATGCGAGCATCGCACGCAGAGACAAGATCCTCGAAACAGCCACTGCCGACACCTGCCAACAGTGCAGCACCGAAGGCAGGGCCCTCGTTGGCCTCCACCGTACAAACATCCTGCCCGAAGACGCCGGCCTGAATGGATCTCCATACCTGGCTGCGAGCGCCGCCGCCCGAGACCCGAATCTGCTCAACGGGAAGTCCAAGACTTGTAATCAGTTCAAGACAATCCCGTAAACTGAAGGCGACTCCTTCCATGATTGAACGCACGAAGTGCGCACGACGGTGGCGGCTCGTGATGCCGAAGAACACGCCCCGCGCGAGAGGATTGAGATGCGGTGTGCGTTCGCCCATTAAATAAGGCAGAAACACAAGCCCCTCACTTCCCGGCGCCACCGCCGCAGCCTCGTCACTGAGCAGTTCATAGACGTCGCGGCCAATCCACTCCGCCGTGCTTTGCTCCATTTGGGCGAACTCGTTCCGATACCACTGCAGCGAACCGCCTGCTGCCTGGGTTACGCCCATCACGTGCCATGCACCTGGAACTGCATGGCAAAACGTATGCAGGCGCCCCTTCGGATCGCGAACGATCCCGTCCGCGTACGCGAACACGACACCGGAAGTGCCAATGGTGCTCGACACGATACCCGGACGGACGATGCCATTGCCAATGGCTCCAGCCGCCTGGTCTCCGGCTCCCGCTGCAACTGGCGTTCCCTCTGCCAACCCCGTTGCCGCAGCGGCCTTCGCGTGCACCCGCCCGGTCACCTCGACCGATTCATGCACAGAAGGCAACCAGGCAAGCGGAATCGACAGGCGTTCGCACATCTCCTCCGACCACTTGCGGCCGGCAACATCCAGCAGGAGGGTTCCAGAAGCGTCAGAGACATCTGATGCAAATTCGCCCGTCAGACGATACCGGATGTAATCCTTCGGCAAAAGCACGCGATGAATGCGACGATAGTTCTCAGGCTCGTGCTGACGTACCCAGATCAGCTTCGTCGCCGTAAAGTTCGTCAGCGCGGGATTTGCGACCAAATCGATGGTTTTCTCAAGCCCAAGTTCGCTATGAATCCAGTCGCACTGTTCCTGTGTGCGCTGATCGCTCCACAGAATAGCTGGGCGGATGACCGCCCCATCTCGATCCAAGAGCACAAGGCTGTGCATTTGCCCGGTTAATCCAATACCGCGCACAATACTCGGGTTTGCACCCGACTTTGCAAACACATCCTGCAGGGCCCGGCATGTCTGATCCCACCAGATCTCCGGATCCTGCTCGGCAAATAGAGGCTGCGGCTGTGACACGCCATAGGTTCGGGTCGACTGCGCGATCGTTCTTCCGTCGAGATCGGCCAGCACGACCTTTACACCCGACGTGCCTACGTCAATTCCGATGAGCAATGCCTGCGCTGCCATCGCTATCATTCCACTTCAAGCAGGTACTGATTCAGTTTGGCAAGCAAGACTTCCTGGCGCCCGGAGCGCGCTGCCGTGACGCGCTTGTCGATCACATAATCCTCCAAAGACTTGAGAGTCGCCCTGCCTTCCACGATCTCCTTACCGACGCCTTTGCTGTAGCTCTCGTAACGATTAGCGATCTCGTTTTCAAACACGCCATCCTCGAGCAATTTCGCCGCCACCTTAAGGCCGCGAGCGAAGCTGTCCATGCCCGAAATGTGGGCATAGAACAGATCGATAGGCGTCATCGACGCTCGGCGCACCTTCGCGTCGAAGTTCAGGCCGCCCGGTTGCAGGCCTCCGTTTTTGAGAATCTCGTACATCGCGAGAGTCGTATCATACAAATTGGTCGGAAACTCGTCCGTATCCCAGCCCAGCAGCGGATCGCCCTGGTTGGCGTCGACCGAACCCAACATGCCATGCAACCGGCTCACCCGGAGTTCGTGCTGAAATGTGTGGCCTGCCAGCGTGGCGTGGTTGGCCTCGATGTTCAACTTGAACCGATCCGCAAGCCCGTACTTCAACAAAAACGCGATCGTCGACTGCGCGTCAAAGTCGTATTGGTGCTTCGTTGGCTCTTTCGGCTTCGGCTCAATCAAAAACTGACCGCGAAAACCAATTTCGTCCGCATAGTCAACCGCCATCTGCAACAGACGCGCCTGGTTATCGAGCTCAAGCTGCATGTCCGTATTCAGCAGCGTCTCGTAGCCTTCACGGCCACCCCAGAAAACGTAGTTCTCTGCACCAAGTTCGAGAGCGATTTCAAGACTCTTCTTGACCTGGCCAGCAGCGTAAGCGAATACATCTGCATCCGGAGAAGTGGCGGCCCCATGCGCAAAACGAGGGTTCGAGAACATGTTCTGCGTGTTCCACAGCAACTTGACCCCGGTTGTTTTCATGTACTCTTTGATCATGGCGACGATCTCGTCCAGATTGCGGTTGCTTTCCCGCAAAGTGTCGCCCTCTGGCGCAATATCGCGATCATGGAAGCAAAAGTATTCGACACCAAGCTTTTCGAAAAACTCAAATGCAGCTTCAACGCGCTTTTTCGCCAAATCCATGCCGGTGTAGCCATCCCAAGGGCGGATCATGTTGGCAAGGCCAAATGGATCGCTCCCTGGCAAGGTGAATGTGTGCCAGTAGCTCACTGCAAAACGAAGATGCTCTGCCATCGGCTTACCCAGCACGATTTCGTTGGGATTGTAATACTTAAATGCGAGCAGATTTTCCGACTTTCTACCTTCATAAGCAATACGACTGACTTCAGGGAAGTAGGTCGCCACAAGGCATCACCTTTCTCGACAAATAGTTTGTGCACCAAACTTATTTTATGCTAACAAAACGAGACCCAGATTTCAATTGGAACTTCTGAAATCGCTTTGCTTCCATAGCAATGACCTTCCGTCGATATCTCGACATCCAGCGACCATGCGGACCCGAACGCGCGAAAAAGGCACCTCCTCGAAGTCTGCGGCGACGCGCCATGGACTCATCGAGAAAAGTGCCAATCGTAAGTGAGTTGAACTATCAAAGCGTCTGTGACGGCTGCTCGATGTCGACAGTCACTTGGGGGACAACCTCCGTTCTGCAGGCTTGGTTGGCGCGATGGCACTCGCGTACTCCAACTGCACGCGTGCAGTTTCGCGCCCAAAGACGAGAAACGGGATACTGAGCAAGACTAGAACTGTGGCGATCCCGAGAAAAATAACGAGATCACCCCCCGCTTTCAGCACGAACGGAATGAAATACGTGGTCACAATGCCACTCAGTCCACGGGCGGCCATTTCGACGATATACACGCCACGGCCGCGCACGTCGGTCGGATACTGTTCTGCCACGCAGAGCTTCGATACCGGGAAGATACCAAGGCCAAAGAAGGCCGTCAGAAACCCTGCGGCAAAGGCGACAGGCGCACTGCCCGCAAATGCGAACAACAGGCAGCCTACCGTAGCAAGTCCAACATAGATCGCCAAGATCGCTTTGCGGCCAAATCTGTCCGACAAATACCCCTGGCATACCGATCCAAAACCTGCGAGCAGCATCATGATTCCCGTGTACAAAATCGAGTTCGAAATGGCAACTCCGCGCGTCGCCAAGAGCGCCGGCCCGAATACCTGCAGGATATAAAACAAGATGAGAGCCGCAGTCAGGTGCATGACAACCATGGCGCTGCGACCAACGAGCGGCCTGCGAACCAGCGCTTTCAACGTATTCAACATGTCGTGCGGCGTCGCATCAAGCATGTCCGCAATCACCTCGTCGTGCAAATCCTCGTCGTGTGGCAAACTCGCCTGATTTTCCAACGATTCCACGAGCTTTTGCACCCGGCCGGCTTGCCCCCGTTCCAACAGATAACGCGGCGATTCCGGAAGCCACAGATAAATCGGAATCAACATGATAAGGGGAATGCCGCCGAGCAAAAAGGGGACACGCCATGCGTAATCGGCCGGGTAGTTATGCAGCGCCCAAAGCGAAACGACGCTGGGCACAATATAGGCGGCCGTGAGGATGCCGTTCGCATAGCCGACACTTACCGCGCGCCGCCGATTGCCTGTAAACTCCGACAAAATCAGATAGGGCATGGGTAACACCGCACCTTCACCGATACCCGCCAAGAGGCGAATGGCAAAGAGTGATCCCACGTTCGAGACGAGGGAACCGAGCAGCGTCAAAACAGAAAACCATAAGATACCGAACAGAATCACTCGCCGTCTCCCAAACTTGTCCGCAATCATGCCGGACGGCAGCATCCCGAGCACGATGCCAATCGTCGAGGCAATCGCCAAAAGGCCGACCTGCCAAGACGCCAGATGCCAGGATTTCTCCAACGTGGTCAACACGGGACCAACGATCCCAATGTCAAACGCTTCCGCAAGCCAGACGAGCGAAAGTAGAAGAATGATGCCAACGATACGGGGTGTAAGCGGTATCCGATCCAGCCGCGTCAAAAGATTTACTTCTGATCGGTTTGCCAATGCTTGTCCTCCCTTACATACAGAAATTTGAATCACAGTTCGTGGACCGTGATTTCACTGCGCACCAAAAACCGTAAATTGATGCCTGATTGACCAATGCCTTTCGATATGTAGAACGGTCCTTGCGGACAGCGATGCTGACCTTTGTATACGCCGGATGCGGCGAGCGGCCCCATGGGTTTCAACGTAAACAGGAATGGCACGTTGAATTGCTTCCCGTGCAGATGACCGGCAATTAAGCAGGCAAACGGCCGTCCGGCAACGAGCGTATAGGTCGGATCGTGTGTCATCACAACCACTGGCAATTCGTCGTCAATCTGATCAAACGCCCGTTCGTCGCTATGCCGCGTACAGTAGTCGTCGATCCCCACGAGATTCATTCCGTCTAAAACAACAGTTTGATTGATCAGAACAGTCACGTCAAACGATTGCAAGACTTCAATCAATCTCTGGACGCTCCGCAAGCGGTAATCGTGATTTCCGAGCACCGCATAGACCGGTGCACCAACTTCGCGAAGCACGCGCAAGAACGGTACTAGCAACAACAGCGATTCGTCGTGATCGGCAAAATCACCTGTCAAGCACACGAGATCAGGGTGTTCGGCGATGAGGACAGTTGCCAGGCGAGACGGCGAAATTCGGTTGCGCTCGATGTGAATATCGCTGATTTGGAGAATCTTCTTGCCAATACCGAGATTCCAATTCACGCGCTCCACCTTGAGCCACTGTGTCGGAAGAACACTCGTCGCGTAGAACAGCGCTCCAAAGCCCGCCACAGCCGCCGCGGCGCATCCGAAGATCACCTGCCATCCCCCCTTAGCGCTGATGCCGCCTGTGATTCTGAGTCCATTGTATACGGAAACGCTGCTCCATGTGCGCCAGCTGACGGCAAACCTCGCAGCCATCGCATCGCTGGACGCGCTCTTGAAAAAGACAGCTCACGGTTTCTGCAAAACTGGGCCAAACCGCCCTAGGATAAAGATCGTGCAAAACGACCCGCCGCGGCGAATGTGCGATCAGTGATGCAATCGCAAGGTCCTCACTGTCAATGCCGTCACGATCCGCTAAGGCCGCATCCATCGCTTCCTCAAGCGCGTCATCGTCCAAGCTGAATCCGTCGGCATCCGCAATCCAGACGAAGTCGGGCGTCGTAAACACATGCAATTCTTCGTCGTGCATCACCTGTTCACGTAAAACCTCGCGCAGTCCCGCGACCAATCGCTCAAAGTCCCTTTCTCGCCCATCGTCTTGCCAGACTCGATCGATTTCGTCACGTAGTGCCGCGACAACTTCGCGCAAACGGAAACGAGCGAATCCGTCGAGCGAGATAATCGCATCACCAGAGCAAAACGGCAGCAGTTCTACCTGAATACGCCGAAGCCATGTCGAAAAGGCGATATCGGCCAGTGACAACTTTCCTGCGGCAAATTTCGCGACAATCTGATCGACACAAATTGCCGTATCACTTTCAAACCCTCCAGTGCGTCGGCTCCCCTCGCGAGCGATTTCCGCACGCAACCAGTCGGTCAGTAAATGATGAGCAATCGTTGCCGCGACCTCTTGTGCAATCTGCGGTTGAAACGTGCAAGTCAGAGATTGCGTGGCCATATCGCCGAGCAGCACCTTTACGCCTGCGAGTTGCTGCAGCGAGCCAACCAAGCCTGGGAACGCATACGTAGCAGTCACGGTCAACCTGTGCACGTTCACCAGTCCCTCCATCGCGAATCCGATCGCGAATTGACGGTGCGCCGACATGCTTTACAGTCCGCTGCACGGATGCAAAAAAGCCGTCAACGCATGTACGTCGACGGCTTCGTTTGGTGCGGCTGACAGGAATCGAACCTGTGACCCCCACCGTGTCAAGGTGGTGCTCTCCCTCTGAGCTACAGCCGCAAAACGCGGACAGGTAGATATATTAGCAACAGAGAGCTCTAATGTCAACAGACGTTCCTACAACCCCGTCTTCCCACATATCGCGACGACCGTCTGTAGTAACCTACACTCCCGACGCAAAAACCGTATAGGCTACGGCTTGAACGACTCCAAATCAGGCGTCTGTCACAGTGGCTATAGGTAACTGGGACAACCGGCTCCACAATTGTGGTGCCTTACGTTCCAGGTTGACCGGCCGTATCGATCCGTTCACCACGAACGCATGCCTCGTTTGCCCGGCCGCGCTCAACTCCCCTTCAGCAGTCAAAACCTCATAAGCAAAACATAAGCGCGTCCGCGAGAGTTCCAACAGCCGTGCCGAAACAGCTACCTGGTCTTCGGCGCGCAAGGCCCGCGCATAATGACAAGAGACGTCCGTCACGACGACGGTGATGCCCGCATCGTGGAAATCTGTCATATAGCGAATTCCGTTTTCTGAAAGAAAATGCATGCGTGCGATAGAAAACCAATCGATAAATGACGGATGATACACGATACCAGCGGGATCGCATTCCCCCCATCGCACTTCCAAGGACGTTGTGACACGTTCAGGCATGTCGATTCCTCCATTGCAAACCCGGTTAGCCCGGCCATGTCTCCTCATTGTAGCAAACTCGAGAAGACGACTCATCGCGCGACATGATCTGAACCTGGTTTCAAGGCCGTGCATACCCATCCGAAGCCATTTGGGGCGAACCTTCTCCCGCCGGGGCTGTGGCCGTTGGAGCCCCGGCGCCGCTCACAGGCTCGCCGCTCTTGGCGCCAGCCGAGCCCGCCGCATCTGTATCAATGCCCACTGCCACGGGGGTGCTCGCTTGGCTTGGCGTCCCAGCGACATATTTGGTATGCGACATAAATACGGAAATGACCGTAACGATCGATGCGACAGCGTTGGCAATCGCGTTGATCTCCGGGTTCGTAATGACGTGCAAGCCAAGGGTGTCCGTGATCAATTTCGCAGCACCAAGCAAGCCAATGACCAACGTCGTGAGCCGCTTGGTTTGCGCCAGCTGGACGAGTGCTTGCAGGATTTTCGAGATGTTCATCCTTCGTCACCTCACTGTTGTTTCTATATTTCAGATGCAGACAACCTGTCGCAGCGGCGACAAGTCTTTGGCGAAAGCCACCAAGACAATCGATCGCGCAAATAGGTTAAACTGGGGCTACCAACGCTTATGATGCGGAAGGGGTTTCTTTCATGTCTGTACCACATCGCACCGTTGCGATCGCGCTGACGGCAGCCGTTTTCGTCCAACCTATTGCCAGCCTATTCCCGACCACGGTATTCGGTGCTACGTTGCCGTCGCAAGTCGTGGCACAAGCCATCGCGGCGCAACGCACGTCATTTTCTGTGAGCCTACCCATGCAACAGACAGAAGTGCTTGTCCAAAAGAGCTTCCAACAGCAACCTTATTTCGCACAACTGTTTTCAAACGTGAGCTACGAATCAGACGGAACTTCTACACGCGTCACCATCGCGTGGCTGCAATCGGCGGCACAGACCCGAGCATTGGATCAATCGATCCGCTCTGTTGAGCACAGACTGCTGCAGCCTGGGATGAGCGACTACGACAAGGAGTGGGTCATTCACAACTGGATTGTTCAACATGTCAGCTACGACACATCGCTCAAGCGCTACACGCCATATGATGCCTTCCAAGGTTCAGCCGTGTGCCAAGGGATAGCGGCCCTCGCCTATCGAATGTTATCGTTCGCTGGCATTCCTGTGCGGTTTGTCGATGGCACGGCGGGAGGCGGATCGCACCTGTGGAATGAGGTGGAAATTAGGGGACACTGGTATCAACTCGATGTCACATGGGACGATCCGATAGGTGGTGGAAATCGACCTAGCTATCTGTATTACAACCTGACAAACGCACAGATGGCGGCTACCCATACGTGGAACGAATCGAGTCTGCCAAAAGCAACAACAGATTTTGCTCAGGTCGTTCGATCGATAAGTGCAGACTCCACAGATCCGATTCTTCACGCTATCGCCAACAATTCGACCGTCATGGCGGAATTTCAGGAGAAGGTGAATACCCAGACCATTGGTAGCGCGATATCCCGTCATATCGCCCACGGCGACACGCAGTTCACGATGGAATTCGCCGGATCGGCGGAAGCATTGGCGAAAGCGATGGCCGGACTGCAATTGAGTGGTTTCCAAGCGATGTCATACACCTATACACCGAGTCGCCTACCTGGGTATCAAGCGGTTCAAGTGACCATCGAATACTGAGGTTGCATTTGGGGGAATTTTGCAAGATATAGCGATAGAGATTTATAATTGTCCTGTTAGATACAGATATGGAGGGACAGAACATGGCACAATCACTTCAAGGCATGCACGCCGTCATCACTGGCGCCGGTAAAGGCATCGGCCGTAGTATCGCAGAACATCTTGCCAAAGCCGGGGTCAACTTGGGCCTGATTGCACGCACGCAGTCCGATCTCGACAATCTCGCAAAGAGCTTGCAATCTGCTCACAACGTCCAAGTATTCACCGCACAGGCGGACGTCGGCGAACGCGAGCAAATTGAAAAGGCGATCGCCACACTCACAGAACAGCTCGGCGCTGTCGATATTCTCATTAACAACGCCGGAACCGCCACGTTTGGCACCGTTGTCGATATGCCGGTCGAAGAATGGGAACGCATGATTCGCGTCAATCTGCTAGGAACGTATTACGCAACGCGAGCCGTCCTGCCGCACATGATTGGGCGCAACAGCGGTAACATCCTGAACATCAGCTCAACTGCGGGTGAACGGGGTTCGGCAACCACATCCGCCTACTCCGCATCGAAATTCGGGGTCATGGGCTTCACGGAGTCGCTCATGTACGAAGTTCGCAAACACAATATTCGCGTGATGGCGCTCACGCCGAGCACAGTCAATACAGAACTGGCGCGTGCTGCGGGGCTCAAAATCGGCGATGAAAATCATCAGATGCAGCCTGAAGATATCGCAGAGTTGGTGACGTCGATTCTACAACTGCCACCTCGCGTCGTCGTAAAGACCGCAAGCATGATTATGACGAACCCACAATAACCGAAAGGGCTGGCGCGGTTGTCACAAGCCAGCCCTTTCTTCTTTAATTTAATATGTAGGCACCATATCACGAAGACGTGTGGTTTCCAAAAATACGGTTGTTCACGGAACTGTTGCCCATAGAACTGTTGCCCATAGAACTGTTGCCCATAGAACTGTTGCCCATAGAACTGTTGCCCATAGAACTGTTGCCCATAGAACTGTTGCCCATAGAACTGTTGCCCATAGAACTGTTGCCCATAGAACTGTTGCCCATAGAACTGTTGGACGTTTGTTTTGTGCTGTCACCTATAAAATTTTGACTTTCCTTCTCCATGGGCCCACATCCAGCCAATCCTGACATGGTTACGGCCAGCAAAATCAACATGCGCTTTCTCAACAGTAAAAAATCCCCCTTTGTGCTCGAATACGATTGTGGTTATACTTTCCATGCATGCACACATGCATGTATACATTGTCGAATCTTGTTTGGTTGCGTTGAAAAACGCCGAACCAAATCTGGGAGGTATTCCGTTGCACCCCGCTGTTAGACGCTTTCCACTTTCCGTACAGCACGTATTCGCCATGTTTGGCGCCACTGTGCTGGTTCCCATTCTGACCGGGTTAAATCCAGGCGCCACACTCATCGCCAGCGGCGTGGGCACACTCTTGTTCCACCTGATTACACGTGGCAAAGTTCCGGCGTACTTAGGTTCATCCTTCGCCTTCATCGCACCGTTGACGTTGTACGTGACGAAGCACCACGCACCCAATCAGGCGGTCACCGGACTTATCAGTGTCTCCATCGTGTATCTCGTATTTTCCGCACTCATCGCGGCCATCGGCTTCAATCGCGTCAAACGTCTGATTCCCTCTGTCGTCGTCGGTCCCGTTGTCGCCATCATCGGATTGTCCCTGGCAGGCACAGCGGTATCGACTGACGCATCGACCCACTGGGATGTGGCTGTCGTCAGCCTTGCGGCCGCCATCATCAGCGCTGTCGCCGGCCCCAAGCAACTGCGTATCATTCCCATCCTTGTCGGCATCGTCGTCGGATATGGCTACGCCATCGTCCGCGGCCTCGTTCACTTCGGCAACACCAGTGCATCACCTTGGGTGCAGTTCCCATCCATTCACGCACCAGCGTTCAGTTGGCAAGTCGTGCTCGCCATGGCACCCATCGCACTCGTTACGATGGTCGAGGACTTGGGCCACATGTTTGTCTTGAATGAAATTATCGATCGCGACGTCACCCAAGACCCTGGCTTCTCGTCCATCCTGCTCGGCAATGGTGTGGCCACTCTCGTCTCCGCGTTGATCGGCGGCCCAGCTGAAACGACATATGCCGAAAATTTGGGTGTCTTAGCAATGACCCGTCAGTTTTCCAGCCGTATAATTCAAGGCGCTGCCGTGGTCGCGATTCTGCTTGGGCTGTTTGGCAAGTTCAACGCTGTCATTCAGTCCATTCCAGCGGCCGTGGTCGGTGGCATTGGCATTCTCTTGTACGGCATGATTGCGGCGATGGGAATTCGCCACATGATTGAGGCAAAGGTCGACCTCACGAACACCAAAAACCTCATTGTTGTCGCCGTCATCTTCATCATTGGTATAGGTGCACCGAGTAATGGGATTGCCATTGCAACCGTTGTGGGTCTCGCCATCTATTGGCTGTTGCCGGATCGGACGCAAATAGACGCCGAAGATGGTGGACAAGCCGCACATCGCGGCTAGTCTGTCGGGGATTACAAAAAAGCCGCTGCCGATTTGGGCAGCGGTCAAGCATGGAAAACCCAGGGGGAATGGAAGGGTTTGAGCATATGCTACACAGCAAAGCTTGAATTGCCCTTGAAACCGCCCAACTTGGTTCAAAAAAGGGCCACCGCTTACCACGGTGGCCAAAGATGTATTCTAGGGGGTTCAGGGGGGTTCCGCAAGAAGCATGATAGCAACCCCAAATTGAAGTAACCTTGAAATTCGCCGCAGATGTTTCACTTCTTTTAATGATGCAATGACAACTCGACAATTTTGATGACGAGCATCACGACGGCAACCAGAAGATATCCGCGCAACGTCATCATCGCCAATTTTTTCATCGGCGACCAAGTCGCTTTGGGCAACTCGTGTACCGGTGGCATCTGCCATGCGTGGCGAGCCTCTCTACCCATAAGCGGCGCCAGCACAACTGCCTTGCGCCGCCTGCTCAATGAGGCCGCCGCTGCAACCGCCAGACCCGCGAGGAGCACGCCCGCAGCCGCAAGACTGAGCAAGCGCACATCGACGTCCGGGAAAAACGTCGTGACCGCCAGGATCAGTGACAACATCACGAGCACCCCGACGATGAGGATGCTAATGGCGTTTAACCAGGGACGATTCACCCAAGGACCCAGAACATCGCGATCATTACACAACAACAGCAAGAACACCGTCGCGCTCGGCAACAAAATGCCAGCGAGCGCCTGCACGCCCGTCGTAATCAACCCCAACGGCGCGTGTGGGATGACGACGATACCTGCCGACACAGCGATGATGGCTGCATAAATCAGGTAGAACGATAACCCATCCTTCACGCTTCTGTGAAGGGAATGATCAGTACCAAACACGTCGCCGAAGGCGTACGACGTCGACAGCGTGACTGCAGCAGCGCCAATGAGCGATGCGTTCAGCAGGACAATCGCGAACAGGTCACCTGCAACGCGACCGATGTGCTGCGAAAGGCCCTCAATAACACCGCCAGCGTCAACAAAGTGACCCGACAGCGCTGTGCCGTGGAACGCAAACGCCGTGCAAGCCATGATCGCCGCAGCACCGATGACGACAACCACCGACCCGATGACCGTATCCGCTCGCTCATATGCCATCCACCGCGATGTCAATCGCTTGTCGATCACGTTCGACTGCTGAAAAAATAATTGCCAAGGCGCCACCGTGGTGCCAACGATACCAATGATGAGCAGCATTGCGTTGGACGTAAACCCACCTGCGACCCCAGGTACAACAAAGCCTTGGAGAACAGGCCCGGCCTCTGGGTGACTCATGAAAGCAAGCGGAATGACCAAAAAATTCGCCGCTACCATCACGTACATAAACCGCTCCCAGCGTCGAAAGCTTCCGGTGACCGTCATCGCGATCAACAAAACACCGGCTAACACGACCGAAATGAGAGGAGATACACCGAAATGAGCCATCGCCTCGCGAACGCCAATGAATTCCGTGACAATGGTCAAGATGTTAAGAAGAAATAAATCAATGACCGAAAAGGCTCCCCAGAACTTGCCGAAGCGTTCGAAAATCAGTTTCGCATGTCCGACACGCGTTACAAGCCCGAGTCGAACGACCATTTCTTGATTCACGATGAGTACGGGTACGAGCAGCAATAACACCCACAGCAAGCTGGTTCCGTAATTCTGACCGGCCTGCGCATAGGTCGACACACCGCCAGCATCGTTGTCGCCGACCATAACAATTAATCCAGGCCCCATAATGGCCAACAAGGTCAACAACCGGGTCTTCCAACCCTTGCGTGGTCCCGTGTCTTGAACGCGCACGGTTCCAAAAGCGCCATGAATGTCACCTGGACCATGATGCACGACATCGTGTTCTTTCCATGCTACATTTTTGCTCACGACGAACGACCCCTTTCGAGCAGCGGCAGAAGGGACAGATCCCTCCCATATACAGTGTGCAGCACACAGAAATTTCACTAGGCCAACTGGGACTAGGACCTATATCCACAACTACCACCTCCCCTCGGGATCAAAAATTCCCCCTAAGCATGAGCCCAGGGGGAATCACCATTGCAAGCTAAACGTTTGCAACTTACAAATCCCCCTAGTTGAGCTTTAGCACTATGCGACGTAGAGTTTTCACTCAGCCACGTTGAGTAAAGCCTTAAGCCGGCCATACCTGTTCTACCCATTGGCGTCTTTCGACGTTTCCGGGCAGTGGCTTATGTTCACATAGACGCCTCGCCTAACGAGGACGTATGCACTTGTAAACCATATGAAAGGACTAACGCATTGGCCACCGGCCTTTGCCCCTTATGCCAACACAAAACGCAATCCTCATTTGTTGTACCACCTGTTGTGTCAGGTGTCAACGCAAAAAAATTGTTATTTTTCAGCGACTATGTTCCACCATGAAGGCCATCCTATATGTTCGATTACACTTTGCCCACTGGGATGTGAGAACGATGCGCAACGAATTCGAACACAGGTTCATACCACTGACTTCGCTTGTCAGCGGACACCCGTTGCGGGTTGTGAATGATGTCCTCTTTTTAACGACCCAAATTGTCAACGTGATCTACGTCGACAGCGGGAGCGACGGCAGACAATTTACGTTGATCGATGCTGGCGTTCCCAATGCCGCGGATGAGATCATCAATCTCGCCGAACGCCACTTCGGAGCTCATGCGCGCCCAAACGCACTCATCTTGACGCATGGCCATTTCGACCACGTCGGATCCATTCTGGAACTCATTGAGCATTGGGGTATGCCTGTATACGCCCATCATGACGAACTTCCATTTTTACAAGGTAAATCCGATTATCCCTCGGCCGATCCCGAAGCGGCAAGCGGCCTGATCGCCAAACTGTCACCAACCTTCCCGAACCAAGGTATCGATCTGGACAACCATGTACAGGCACTGCCGGAGGACGGATCGGTTCCGGGTATGCCCGAATGGCATTGGATCCATACCCCTGGACACACTCCAGGGCACATTTCTCTGTTTCGCGAGCGGGACCGGACATTGATTGCCGGGGATGCCATCACAACTGTACAACAAGAGTCGCTGTATGACGTGTTCACGCAAAAACGTGAACTTCATGGTCCCCCGGCCTATTTCACAACGGACTGGCAACGTGCATGGCGATCGGTACAAGCCATTGCGGCACTGGAGCCGCAAGCGGTCATTACAGGGCACGGTCTCCCAATGTATGGTGATGAATTGATGGGGGGGTTACGCAAGCTCGCGAACCAATTTCCGAATACGGAAATGCCTAAAGGCAGCCGCAACATGCATTGACAGATTCGACACGGGGCGAAACGCGCCCCTATTCGCGTGACCCGCGCCTGGACTGTGTCGACACCGAATCGCCCACGACAACAACACCGATCCAATATACGGTAGATTGCAAAGGGAGAACAACTGCCCATCCCATCTCGGAACGAAGGGAAGACATCGGGTACACCAGCTCTAGAACATAACAAAGGGACTTCGGACACACCCCGAAATCCCTTTTCACATCTGGTGCCGAGAACGGGACTCGAACCCGTACGGGGATACCCCCGGCAGATTTTAAGTCTGCTGCGTCTGCCAATTCCGCCACCCCGGCGCATTATGCATTTACTATAGTACTATACTACGGACTTCAGGATTGTTCAAACTCTATTGCGAATCCGGTGCCCCCGCCGTCACAACCCGATGCAGCCGATCCAACGTAGCCGACATCTCATCCAGTCTCTCTCTGCCCACGCATACCCGTTCATGCGCTTCATGCATACCTTGTTCTAACCCGCGGGCAATCTGTTGTACCTTCGAAATGGTTCCAATGAACGATTTTGAGGCTCCTGCCATCCGCTCCGACCATTTCCACAAGTCGCCCACAATCGTCTCCAACCCGTGCAGGTCCGATGTGGTCCGCGTTGCCTCAACGCTGAGCGTCAACGCGATCCGCCGCATAGCCAAAGACGCGTCAGCGATGGAATTGAACTCATCTCGTAAGCTTGTGCACAAATGCCCTAAACGCCGAACATCGCCCGTGAACACATCCATGCGCTCCGGCCATTGTTCAAAGTCATCCATCAGCGGATCGAGAAGAATCATGGCTTCATTAAGTTCAGACTGGATGGAATTCAGCCATCCTGGTTCGGAATTTTGGATCAACAGCACCACCCGCCTCGATGCAAAAATGAACCGACAACGAAATTGTTCGATAATTCGGGTGGAATTCCTCTTTTAATCTCGCGTTTCCTCGTCCTGAAGATCGTCATGGCGAAGACGTTCCAGTTGTTCGAGACTGCGTAGAAGTCGCTCTAACTGATTGAGCTTTCCCTCAATGCGGTGCAGATGACTTTGCATGTCGTCGATTTCCTGCTCAGCCTTGTAATTGATGGCAAAGTCGATGATGGACTCGTGCTTGTCCCGAGCAGCTTGCCGATTTTGGCTCATCATAATGATGGGCGCTTGAAACGCCGCAATAAAAGAAAGACATAAATTCAGCAATATAAATGGTGGCTTATCAAAATGATATCGCGCCGTGAACGGAATGGTGTTCCAGACCATCCATGCCGCCAAGATGCCACCGAAGATCATGAGAAATGTCCAACTGCCGCCAAACGATGCAATGCGATCCGCCAGTTTGTCCGCCCATCGGGTCTTACTGACATACTCCTCATCAATCTGGGAGAGGATATTCTCTTCATACATGTTGACGAGGCGAGCAATTCGCCGGGCATCCCCCTCGTTGATCGGGATGTCAAAGCCTTCAAGGTTCATGTTGTCCTGGCGCGGGTCGGAAGAGTGGACGTAAAAGTAGCGTTTGCCCATATTCACGCCTCCTCCTACGCGTTCTGCAACTCCATACTATTCTGTTGGGACAGCACGGGCAAGGGGACCCGGATAATTTTATCACGGATGGAACAAGATTGTGATATGTGGAGATCAGATTGGGTGTTGACATTCGCATGAATGGACATTGGCTGATGACGATTGGGACCACGACGTTCACGTTTGTTATCTTACTTGTGCTCGTGCGTTGGATTGGCGAAACGCAGATTAGCCAAGCCACCTACTTCAATTGGGTCGCAGGTGCGTGCATGGGCAACATCGCAGCCAACATGATCACCGCTGGTGGCTGGCAGCCTATGATCATGGGTGCGGTTCAGCTCTTTCTCTTCTCAGCCGTCACGATAGCCGCGGCGTATTTGTCACTCAAGAGCAGGCGCTTTCGCAAAATCGCAACGGGTGAACCGATTGTCCTCGTGCACCGTGGACAATACATCCTCAAACACATGAAACGCAGTAAAATCGACCTTGATCTTCTGCAACAAATGCTGCGGGAGCAAGGCTATTTCGACTACCGCAAGGTGGAATACGCCATCTTGGAGCCCACGGGCAGCCTGAGCGTATTGCCCACGTCCGATCGCGAAGACAAAACGGAACAAAACCCAATCAATCCCGCGGCAGAGCAACGGCAACAAACCAATCATATAAAATAGCCCGAAATGTACCATTTCACCAATTGCGCATGTGCTACAGTCTCCTACGAGTCCCTCGCCAACATCACTGCAGATTGGGAGACGATGCACATGCCGATGATTGACCTTCCGTACGAAGAACTGCTGCATTATCAGGGACGCAATCCGCGCCCAAACGACTTCGATGCGTACTGGGACCGAGCGCTCGCCGAAATGAAAGCAGTCAATCCCAGGGTCGAGATCGTACCCAATTCATTTTCCACACCTCAGGTCGAGTGTTTCGATCTCTACTTTACCGGCGTCAAGAGCGCCCGCATTCACGCACTATATGCTCGCCCACGTCACACAACCACGCCGCACCCGGCTATTCTTCAGTTTCACGGTTATAAAGGGCACGCAGGCGATTGGCTGGACAAAATCGCCTATGCGACCCACGGCTTCACCGTGGTTGCGATGGACTGCCGCGGGCAAGGCGGGCTTTCTGAGGACATACACCCTGTCCGCGGCACAACAGGCAGCGGCCATGTCGTTCGCGGACTGGAAGACCATCCGGACAATCTGTACTTTCGCAATGTCTTCCTCGATACGGCTCAACTGGCTGACATTGTCCTAAGCCTGCCTGAGGTCGATCCGAATCGGGTCGCCGTCACCGGATGGTCGCAAGGCGGGGCTTTGACGGTAGCCTGCGCCGCACTGGAGCCACGGATTCGGCGCGCCGCGCCAGTATACCCATTCCTGAGTGATTATTTGCGAGTCTGGGAGATGGATTTTGGCGGCGTGCACGACGAGCTGGTGCAATACTTTCGCAACCACGATCCACTGCACGCCCAGCACGAACTCGTATTTGAGAAACTCGGATATATCGATATTCAGCACTTGGCAGAACGCGTGCAAGCAGAAGTGCTATGGGGAATCGGACTCATGGACAAAGTGTGCCCACCTTCGACGCAATTCGCCGCCTATAACCGCATTCGCAGTCCCAAACGACTGTTGGTATACCCAGACTTTCAGCACGAATGGCTGCCAGGCCTGAACGACGCTATCTTCGAATGGATGCTGTCGATGTAACGCTCAATATATGGTAGCCAGCCGTCTTCGCTCGTCAATATACCCTGCGCATGCGAAGACGGCGAAGCAGGTTCTCCATCGCCGGTCGCTTCGCCTCCGTGTACGATGCCCAATCGTCCAAGCCTCGTGCGACCAACTTTCGTTTCATTGCACTGTACTCCTGTAACAAATCATCACGGCTCGCGAGCAAATTCGTGACCTCCACCGCAGCCTTTGCCAACCGTCCCCCTGCTTTGACAATCTGCACGTGGCACCTGACTTCTCCATCCTTGATCCAATACAATCGACCTTTTACACCCGCATTTCCACAAAATTGATAGCCCAGCCGCTCCAACTGTTCATATTCCTGTGCTGTTACATGTGGTTTGGACAGTTCAATCAAGATGTCGATCACGCCGTTTGCTGTGCCATAAGGCAGCGCGGTGGCGCCAATGTGGCGAACGTAAAGAATCGTGCGATGGGCAAATACCTGATTCAGCACACGCCTTTCTCTTGCAAACCAGTCCTTCCACACGGCTGGCTCATCGCTTAGAACGACCGGCTGCAGGGCAAGCGCAGGCGGGCGAAAACCGAACTGGCGGCGCGCGACGACGACAGCTATCCAGGCGATAAGCAGCCCGTACATGAGTAAGGCCCACAACTCCGTCGGGGCCGAGGTTGCAGAAACCCATGTAATCCAAAGATCATATCCACTATGTACGGCCATGATCAACAGAATTCGCCCAGTGACAATCGCCATCAACGCCAAAAGCAAGCCCAGACCACTGAATAAATACCAGGCCTGCAAGCGACCGTGCGTGAATTCGAGAATGTGACCGGCGCCAAACGACAAAGAACTTAGAATGACGGCAATCGCAAACGCCATGGCACGCACCTGACCATGCCGCCACCTGTCACCTGCGAGCCAACGGCAGACGATCACGACGGTACCAATCATGCTCCACCGCCATAACTCCTCCAATCCAGCCAAAAGGGCGATGATGTAGTCCATAACACCCACTTTGGTGGAGACGTTGGATTGTGTAAACTGTAAGAATACGCTCTCCAAGATGCTGAATAGTTCGAGTAACGCGATGAAAGCAATCGGCGTCAAGATGTATATGTACAAGCGCCAGGTCAACAAAGTGGCACGCTTGCCCGCGTACAGGCGCGATCGCAACGGGTCCCAAGTACGAAACAACGAACGCCGAAAGTGCGGCAGGACAACGGGCAAAGCAAAAACACTGAGCAGGATATATCCCCAGGCAATCCATGCGGCGCTTGCACTGGTATCCAAATTCGCAATCGTCGCATACACGGCGAAAAACATCATGTATGCGACTCGCCAACCGGCGATGTTGCGTGCGAGGCGGTCCGGCAGTTCTTGCCAGCGGTTCACTGAAATCCTCCAAACAGACGATCCCCCCGCCAATGCGAGGGGTGCCGTAAAATATACTGACCATTATAGCGAAAAAATATCTCTTGAGGCGTTTCACATTGGTTTATGTGCCAACAAGCGGCGATGTTCCACATCAAAGCGCTTGTTCGAGACGACCTTCATTCCTGCCTGCTCGGCCTGTTCAATGGCGACGCGATCGTATGCACCTGGATCCAGCCAAAGCACCTTTGCGTTCGCCTGGATGGCTTCCTGAACCACGTCCGCCACATGACGCGAGTTGCCCGCAACCTCCACAATGTCAACAGGACCTTGAATATCATGCACATGTTGCACCGAAGGATGCCCAAGTACGGTTTCACCTTCGCGATTGACCGCGATGACACGATACCCTTGAGACTGCTGATACGATGCCACCTTATACGGATCCGTTTGCGGATTGGAAGTCAAACCCACGGCGGCGATAATCTGTGCATCTCCCATGATCTGCGTGAGCTCGCTATCCGACACGTGCATAAGCTGCCTCCTTACTTGGACGCCTGATTTTTTGATTTCGGCCGAAACGTATGGCAGCACGTCTGCATCGAAGATTGAGCGTAATCGGTTCGCGTTGTATCCACTGCGATTTCGTTGGCGATCTCCTCGCGGAAATTCGCGCGGCTTTGATTGTCGACCGTCACCATAATTCCCGGAGCGGCACATTCGTTGTTTTGCTTCCAAAAATAACAGTTCGACACACTGCACTTGACATCGACCATCATCGCACTCTCCTCCCTGCTGTTCACACTGCGGGCACACGTCCGCTGTTCCTTATTGTCGACTGCCGCCAGAGCTTCATCCCGGCAATGGTTCACCGTTTGGGTAATGCCATCCAAACTAACTTGAGCAAGGCGAGGTGGTATCCGTCTGAAGATGGATATCCGCCTGTACGATTGACATTTCGCCGATCACGCGTATAATACTAATCAATACCCATTTGCATACGATGATGAGAGATGCATGAGCCGTTCATTCTGGCCTCAATGGGTCGGAAGAACGGCTTTCTCAATGCAAATGAATTTGGTAAGTGCTGATGGAAGCACCATGGAGGAATTAGGATGCAAGAAGGTATTGTTAAGTGGTTCAACTCGGAAAAAGGCTTTGGATTTATCCAAGTTGAGGGCGGCGACGACGTGTTTGTTCACTTCAGCGCCATCCAAGGCTCCGGGTTTAAGACGCTCGACGAAGGACAACGTGTCACGTTTGATATCGTGGAAGGCCCGAAGGGTCCACAAGCGGCAAACGTTGTGAAATATTAATCACAGATTTCGAGCCCATGTTGCGACATGGGCTTTTTTTGTGTCATGATTTCCATGTTACATTCATGACGTAGTGTTCAGTCGGGATATCCCTCTCTGCTGCCACTTCGGAAAAGGGGAATCTGCGTTGGTCACGTTTATGCTTGGATTGATTGCAGGTCTCATCGGCGTAATCGAGACATTGCTTGATATGCTTTCAAAACAGGGTTACACCCCCGACTTTAGCTGGCGCGGATACGGTGCCATCGCCATATCCATCATCGCGATGGCGCTTTCGGTCCTCTCGCGAACCCGCCCCAGAGCGGCTGGAATCGGCATGTACGCATGCGCCGTAATCGGCTTTGTATTCGCGAGCTTCTCGTATATTCCGCCCGGGATCGTGTTGATTATCGCTGGTACGATTGCCACCTTCTTTGACATGAACGGGAGGCAGACCGCGGATTGACATGCATGATCTCTGCAATCGAGAAAAGCCACCCTGCGCATTGCTTGGGTGGCTTTTTATTTTCCAAACGTATTATTGCCAGCTCCACGAGAATTGAATGGCATAGCCGTTACCTGCGCTTGTTGGAATGCTAATCGACCAACTGCCCCCTGGCGTCCAGCCGCTCCAGCCGGATGCACCCTGATGATGTCGTCCACCGTATCCAGACACGGACCACTGGCTCCACCCTGGTGACCAACCGCCCTCAGCGCCGATCCCATAGCCATTTCCAGCAGCGCTTGACGTCGTATTCAGCGTTGACGTGGAGAACGACTCCCCGTCACTTCCGAGATTTGAGGGACTGATGAGAACATTGCCTGTTTGGTCAACCATCGCGACAGGCTGAACCGAGTTGCCAGAGGCCGAGATCGGCTGCCCATCGACCGTGGCATTGGTAAATTGCACGGTTCCTGCGTTGGCAAGTGGATAAAGATTTCCCTGCACCGTGGATGGATCTTCGCTGATCCATTCCGCAGACGTCCCAATATTCGCCGCGTACTGGTTGCTAATCGAGACGGATACGTTTTTGTTTTCTGTTTGTCCTGATGGCGTCTTCACCTGTATAGATAGGACCCAATCCGATCCACCACCCTTTTCAATACTCGCTGCGACCGATGATCCGACAGGAATGCTCATGATGGAGTGTGCAGCCGCCGGGAGCTTCTCCCAAAATACGTCCGCTTCTTCTTGCCCATTCATCATTTGTTCGGTCGTACCAATCTGTAACAGATCTGCGTTTTCCACGCCACCCAAGCCAATCCACTGCGCCGCCATGGCACCGTCAGCGCCCGAAATGGTCGGTACAACCCAATTTCCCGTTGCACTCGTATAGCCGTTTGATCCGTTTGGGTTGGCGATATACCCACTCCAATTGGCCGATCCTTGCGTACCCACCGGCAATGCCAGGTCCATGTATGGACTCGTCTGCGCCATGTGGGCAGCGAACCGTGAATGGTCATACGTCAGACGAGCTTGTGTCTGCATGGAGCGATGGATGCTATCAACTCCCAGGAAGCATGCAGCCGCCGCGCCGACTGCCAGCCCCGACCGAACAATGATTCGACGTTTCGAATACATGGCCAAATTCCCCTCTTCCTTATCAAATAAGTTCATAGACATCATAGAAAAACTGCCTTGAAAATTGCTGCAAACGTCAATTTATCGCTTCTGTTGTTCCTCAACAAATCATCCGAAACATGTCACGGAAATATGGGGGTAAACAGAGAATCTGAAAAACGTGTATCATAGATTTACATACATATCCCTTGAAGAAAGGATGTTAGGCATGAAATACAGTACCTTGCGAAATGGTGTAAGCGTTTCCCGGATTACATTTGGATGTTGGGAACTCGGGGGTGGACAGTGGGAAAAGGAAAGCGATGAAGTGAACATTCAAGCCATCCAAACGGCCTTCGAACTCGGCATCAACTCGTTTGACACTGCAGAAGGATACGGACAAGGCCACTCGGAAGAAATCGTTGGCTTGGCACTCGAAGGAAAACGTCAAGATTGCGTGATCGCAACCAAAGTGTCACCGCATCACCTCAAACGCGATGACATTCTACGCTCGATTGAGCAAAGTTTACAGCGCCTTCGCACGGACTACGTGGACATCTACTATGTCCATTGGCCCAACCCTGAAATCCCTCTCACGGAGACCATGGAAACCTTTCGCCAATTGCGTGATGAAGGCTTAATCAAGTCTGTTGCGGTATCCAACTTTGGGCGAGAACAGTTAGAACAGGCGATGGCCATCGTCCAGGTAGAAGCGATTCAACCGGAATATAGCTTGTTGGACAGGCGGATCGAAACGGAAGTGCTTCCGTATTGCCGCGATCACGGCATCGGTGTCCTGACCTACAGCTCGGTTGCCAAAGGTATCCTCACAGGCGCCTATCACATCGGCGGCGCGACTTTGAAGAAGACAGACTTCCGGCAAGGCCGTCGCCTGTTTAAGCCCGAACACATGGAAAAAGAAAGGGAATTGGTGCTGCTGGTCAAAGAGATTGCAGACGCACATAACGTTAGCCCGGCGGAAATCGCGATCGCTTGGTTGCTTCACCAGACTGGCGTGACATCCGCCATCGTTGGCACTCAAAACATACAGCATCTGAAAGACAACGTGCGTGCCGTCGACATTCAACTGACCCACGATGACCTGAACCGCCTTGACGAAGTCAGCCGCCGTACAATCGACGCCATCGATGCGAACGAAGGATAACTCACGGCATGGGGCGGCATGTGCCGCCCCGCGACCGACCGACACGGGTGTGCAACTGGATCGAATAAGCCCCTACAATAAAGTCCTACACGTTCAGGGACTTAGATTAACAAATTCACCCATATGACATTTCACGACTGTTCCAAGCTTGGCGCGTGCCCATATGTAGGTCGTGGTCCTTCTCCGGATGGACAAGCCCACAAGACGGCATTTTGAATGACACGCATGACATTCGGATCGTGATACGTCGGGTAGGTTTCGTGCCCCGGCCGGAAATAAAAAATTTTCCCTAATCCTCGACGGAATGTGCAGCCACTGCGGAATACGTCTCCACCGGAGAACCAAGACACGAGTACCAGCTCGTCCGGTGCCGGAATATCAAAATGCTCGCCATATGTCTCCTCTTGCGGAAGCTCGAAGTATGGCGGCAACCCTGCTACGATCGGATGAGTCGGGTCGACAACCCACAGACGTTCCTTCTCATCCTCTTCACGCCACCGCAAGTTGCAAGACGTGCCCATCAATCTTTGAAACACCTTAGAAAAATGACCCGAGTGGAGAACGATGAGCCCCATGCCCGCATGTACTCGGGACACAACGCGGTTGACCACCTGATCTGTGACTTCGTGATGTGCCATGTGCCCCCACCAGACGAGGACATCGGTGTTCTCAAGCACCGTTTCGCTCAGTCCATGTTCAGGTTCGTCCAAAGTTGCCGTGCGAACGTCATGCCCTGCTTCTGTAAGGGTTTTCGCAATGGCTCCATGAATGCCCTCCGGATAAATCGACGCGATGTTCGGTTCCTGTTTTTCATGGCGAAATTCGTTCCACACGGTAACGCGTAAGGTTTTCGACATATCACCACTCCTATCATAAGTGCTCGTAATCTGCACTCTCATCATAAACGAAATCGCGGCGATATTCAGTCCAAAAAAAAAGAAACCGCCCTTGCACAGGGCGGATACTCAGGTTATCACCAAACATTTAGTTTGTCACAGTCAATGTCACATTCTGATTGATCCACTGCAATTGCTGCCATCCGCTCGTAAAGATGCCTTCCGGGAACGTGTAGGTTCCAGCCTGCTGTGGCGTAAACGTCCAGGTCTCAGTCACAGATTGCCCAGGCGTCAACGACGCAGTTGGATTGGATTGTTGAGACGATGCCCAGTTATTGTAAACTGCATATTGTACGAGCAACCCGTTGTTCAGGTATCCCGTCGGTGCCGTTTCCGTGTAGGTTGTCGTAATGGTCACCGGGGTACCGACTTTGACTGTGGTCGCGGACAACTGAACGGCAGCCGAAATGGTTGGCGGATCGGGTTGGGTTACGGTGAACGCGCCTGCACTTTGGTCTGCCGCATAGACGCTCGTGCCGTCTTGGCTCAAGACAAAAGCCTTCACCGTATACGTCCCAGGAGAATCGGGCGCCGTCCAGTTCCACGTGAGTGGCTGTGACGATTGCCCCGGCGTGAATGTCACGCCAGGCTGAACCTGTTGCCCAACCAGTTGACCCGACGGATTATAAATTTCCACATCGAGTGTAGCGTTCTTGACGGCACCGCGCGTGTCGATAAACGTGGTTGTCAACGTCTCTTGCGCACTAGGTTTCACCTGGGAGGCGGCTAGCGTCGTCTTGTCCGTAAATTGCGGTCCTTGCGGCTGGTGCCCAGGAACAGCCGGAATGATAACATCGGTCACAGAATAAGGCGACAGCGTGACATCCTGCAGATCATTTAGCTTGCCAGGCGTCACGGCCGTGCTGCCTTGCCCATAAAATAGAGTCAACGCTGGGCCTTGCGCTGCAAATCCCTCCGCTTGCAAGTTCACGGAATACGCCTGTTTCGGGTCCTTGTTGATCATCATGACGTCGATAGCCCCGTTGGGGAGCTTCGTCGCGTGTACGGCAACCATATCGTTATTTGATCCAGCGCCAATCATTGTCGCTCCTGGCACCATCACAGCAGCTAGCATTTGGTATCCATAATAGGTTGGAAACGGAGTATTGGCTGCCGGCTCAGAAATTCCGTTTCCACTCGAACCATTGGACAATAGCCCGTAATCACCGTAGTTGTACTGCCCATACAGATTGGGATCGATATTCGCCCCGTCCTGTTGCGTGACGATGCCATTGTGCAGATCCCACCAGTCGACGTTTTGTGCACCAGCTTCGAGCCAGTCCGCCATATCGTCGTCAAGGAACAGTGCATTGACAAGACTCGTGCTCTGACGGCCTGGATTGTACGAAACCGAATTCGTTTCGGTAACGAAGACAGGAATGGTTCCATACGAGCTCAATTGCTGTTTTAGCGTATCCATCATCGTCGGGATTTGACTCGTCGAACTGAGTAGCCCAGCGTCCGTCTCGCCGCCTGGATTCTGCGCGTACCAGTGCACAATGACGAAGTCCGGAAGAACGCCGAGACTTTGCATCGTGCTTAGGACAGTTGAATTCCAGTCATCCTCTCCAGTACCAGGTGCGATAAGATCTACGCCAATCCGAATGGACGGATCAACCGCTTTCATTGCCTGAATAAAAGATACAGCCTCTTTCGCATAACCGGCCGGGTTGTTCGCAAAATTCCCCGCTTCCCAGCTCCCGTACATCTCATTTCCGATTTCCCAATACTTCACACCGTAGTGATGAGTCACATTTGCATCTTGAACCCATGCGGCCGCTTCACTGGGCGTACCCGTTCCTGCATTCACCGTGATGATAGGTTGGGCACCAGCCTTTTGCGCAACCCCCATAAAGTTATCAAACGTGTTGTTGGGATCTGCATAGCCGCCTGTCACCGTATTTGTTTGCCAATTGTACTCATCGGATGTCGATCCTCCGGGAAAGCGCAGCATGGTTGCGCCGATTCCTCGAAGTAAAGATGGGACGGCAGCGTCTAGTAAGTGACCGTCCCAGACGGCCGTGTTGACGCCAAGCGCGGTACTCGGTATCGTGCCGAGTGTCGCCGCGGCGTTCACTGTCACACGAACCGTAGAAGACGCATTGGACGTCGTCGTATCCGCATTTGCGATCACGGGCGCAGCAACGGATGAAAGTGCCACGATGGTGGCTGCCAACCCTCCAAGCCTTAACGCACACTGTTTTCGGTTCACACGAACCCCCCCTGAAGGTGACCTTCATGACAAACCAATCGCAAACCTATGTTCACCGCATTTCGAAAGCGCTTTCTATCGAAATTCTACACCTCCTTTGATCCGAAAAGATAGCACAACGAGTTGAACTCGTCCAAATCCGACATACGATGACAAAGAAAGCGTGCGCCAGACAATTTCTGGCGCACGCCCCGCTAATCAAAATAGGAAGAAAGGTACTGTCCATGAAAAGACAACCCCTCCTCCAATTTAGGCTTCGTCGTTCGGTCGGCGAGCGATCGAAACAATCAAGAACAACAATCCGAACACAAGACTGACGAGCCCCCACCACAGGTCGATATTCCAGTGTAAGCTCGGTGTGCGCGGATCAGACACCGCGCCGTAAACAGCCAGGACAATCCCATACACGGTAAACAAAATCCCGATCAGAAAACGCAGGTCAAACCAACGGCTGCTTTGCATACCATCATCTCCAATCCAATCACCAGAAGGCGATGTTCAAACCAACCAAGATGACGAAGACGATCCCGGCGAGATATCCGGGCCGCTTATACCAAGGATAGCCGCTGTAGTCCGGCCGCTTGCTCAGACCATATACAAGCCCTTGAAGTTCTTCGACCGGGCGGCGTTTGGTGAACAGGCTGATCAGTACCGTAACGGCAACCGTGATAAACCAAGCCCACCAAGCTCGCCAGAAGTTCCCGGCATCTGGACTCGTGAACGTGCTCGCCGGTAGTAAGAAGTACATCAAAAACGCACTGACAATACCGCAGATAAGCCCCCAGAAGCCCCCCCAAGGCGTCGTCCGTTTCCAAAACATGCCAAGCAAGAACGTGCCGAAAAGCGGGGCGTTGAAGAAGGAGAATAGCGTCTGCATGTAGTCCATGACGCTTGGGAAACCGGCTGCAAAATAGGCAGTACCGATACTGATGATCACGCCGACCACCACAGCCCAGCGACCCATGTTGACGTAGTGCCTGTCACTTGCGTCCTTTCGAATATACGCCTGATAAATGTCGTAGGTCCAGACGGTTGTAAACGCCGTGACGTTACCTGCCATACCGCTCATGAAGCTTGCCAGCATCGCAGTCAGGCCGAGACCGAGCATACCCGGAGGGTAATACTTGGCGATGAGCAATGGCAGCGCCAGGTTATAACTCATGTTTGGCGAATGTCCGATCTTCGGGTAAATGGCCAGGGCGATAAGTCCTGGAATAATCACCAAAATCGGGACAATCATCTTGAAGAATGCTGCATAGATAGGCGTGTTTTGCGCCGCACGCAAATCTTTGGCCGCAAGTGTTCTCTGTACGACCAGGAAATCTGTCGTCCAATACCCGAACGACAGCACGAACCCAAGGCCAAGGACCACGCCGAGCCAGCCAATACCCATCGGGTTGTGCGACGGGTTCCCAAGGTTCTGCCAGAGGTGGCCAAACCCTTGCGGTAGACGGGCCATCATGCCGTTCCAACCACCAAGGCTGTGCATACCGATAAGCGGGATCGGTAGAAGACCAGCCCAGATCAAGAAGAACTGAACGACTTCGTTGAAAATAGAAGACGTGAGCCCACCAAGTCCGACGTAAACCAAGACGACGACGGCTGAAATCAAAATACTTGTTGTAAACGACCAGCCGATAAGGATTTGGAAAATCAAGGCCATCGAATACAAACTGATGCCTGACGTCAAAACCGTCATGACGGCGAACGCGATTGCGTTGACCGCTCTCGTTGCCTCGTTATAGCGAAGCTTTAAATACTCAGGCACAGAACGAACCTTCGAAACGTAGTAGAACGGCATCATGTAAATGCCGAGGAACAGCATCGCCGGAATAGCGCCAATCCAGTAAAAGTGGGTCGTGAGCATGCCATACTCGGCACCGCTCGCCGTCATTCCCATAATTTCGAGCGCACCAAGGTTTGCCGAGAGAAAGGCCAAACCGGTGATCCAAGCTGGGATGGAACGCCCCGACAGGAAGAAGTCTTCACCCGTCCGAACGCGACTGCGCAACACAAAGCCGACGCCAATCACAAAAACGAAGTACAGTGCAATAATGATGTAGTCTACAGCGCTTGCATGAAATAACGCATGCAACGAATGTACACCTCCTCAGATATGTATTCCCGTATGCACTGTCACGGGACTGCCACCGTATTAGGCGCACTGCGAGTGCACCACGAAGGTCAATTTCAGCCAACATGCTTGCCTGTATACTCTCTCGTGACATGCCTCCCCTTGGTTACGATTTGCATCGCCCGCCACATCGATACCCCGCCGACTCCGCCGACGACAGCGACAACGAGTACCAATCCCAAATTGATGGCATCTAAATTGTGCACATGTACACCCGTGTTGATGCTCCATTCAGCTAGAGAAGGAGCGATAAGGGCCAAGCTCCCAGCGACAACAAACAGACTTCCTCCGTACAAAAGGGTATTGCCAGAGACATAGCGGCCGATAAACGCCTTCCCCTCGGATGAAATTTGTCGACGCTGGAGCCACCATCCGAATGTTGCACCGATCGCCACTTGCATCAGCAAGGTACCCATGCCAAACAGCACCCCTGGAACAAACCCAAGCCAAGGAGACGGCATGGTCGGCGCGATCACGGTGTACAAAATCGTCGCAAATGCCCCTGTTCCCCATCCTGCAATGACGCCGTGCACGAACGCTAAGCGCAACGGAACAGGTGCATCTACGTTTCTGTCGTGCGGCAAATGCGGTACCCATTTGTCAACCCATGGTATCAGATGAATGGAATGTCCGCGCATGAGAATATACCAACCAGAACACGCCATGACAAGTCCAACGATGATATAGACAATATTTTCGACAAACACATGCATGAGAAATCCAGTTAAAGCAAAATATGAAAGTTCAGAACCTATCGCTCTCTGCAAGGTGAATCCAAGTGAAAAGAAGAAACCTGCAAGCATGCCACCCTTGCTGCTGTAACTGCCAATTGAATAGCTGAACGTGATAGGCCAAGTATGCTCATCCGGGGTAATTCCATGGATCAGACCTAGTAAACAGGCTGTGATCAGTCCAATCGCGAGCGATACATGTTCCGGATTCCATAAGTTTAGCAATGCTTCTCCTCCTCACATGAACGACAACGACCAAAAAAATCGAGTTTGTGATACTCCACCGTACCAACTTGATGGTCCACATCCACGGCCTGTTGGGCACTGCACTGGAACAGTTCCTTCACTTGGTGACATTGCAGACACACAAAGTGGTGATGATGTTGATTGGGACAAAACGTATAATAAATTTCGCCATCAATGAGAAACGGCGTCGCCAAACCAACCTTCGTCAGTGTTTCTAACAGCCGATATACCGTGGTAAGCCCAACCTGCTCGTAACGCTCTTTCACGTAATCGTGCAGCTGAGCTGGGGTAAACATGCGCCCCGCATCGATAAAAGCCAACAAAACGGCTTCTCGTTCCTTTGTCACACGAAATTTATGTTCATGTAACAATTGTTGAATATCTTTCAGTTCCATCAGCATCACACCTTATAGAAAATCATTTTCTGTAATGGATTATGATTCGTTACTGCGGACGTGTCAATACCCCATCTAGCTTTGGTTTAGATTGACTGTTGTCGAATATTGTTGGATAATATGCCAGGCTGTGATATTCGGGCTCATCTACGTACCCGATTAAAAGGCAAACCAGCGGAAACGCTGGGGCGCAAAGCCACGGGTCTACGGATTCCACTTGGGATCTAAGATGGCCGGGCTGCCAAGCCGTCAGCTAGCACTGAAAGCGGCAGGTATCATACCAAGGCAGCCTTCTGCGAAGATCCAGAAGGCTGCCTTTTGTGTTGGCCCGTGAACGCAGTGGCAAGGATGCTTGATGAAAATGAATTGAACTTTCACCAGAGGAGGTCGCGCCAGTGGAGAATCAAATTGCAGCACCGGCACAAACAGGTGTACGAGGATGGAGCCTTGGTCTGAAACTACTCGTCGTTAGCCTAGCTTTGTTAATCATTCCGTCTCTTGTCATCGGCTTCACCTCGTTTCATGCCGCACAAACCAACTTTTCTTCGCAATTAGACCGGCACGACATGACGAGCGTGAAGGTGTTCAACGAAGACGTGAACACGTTCATCTCACAGCGTGAGCAAACCTTAACCTATCTCGCAAAGCTATTAAATGACACCAGCTTGGACGAATCGTCGACACTTCCCGCACTGCAGGGCGCAGCGCAGTCGTATTCGGACTTTCTTCACGTTTATGTCGGAACCCAGACAGGTGCCTTTTACGTGAGTCCAGCGGCCAAGATGCCCGCCGGATATGATCCTCGTAAACGCCCCTGGTACCAACTAGCCATGACAAGCACGACGCCGATTGTCACGCCGCCTTACGTCGACGCCATCACGAAGCAATTGACGGTGACCGTCGCCGAGCGTTTGCCAAACGGCCGCGGCGTCGTGGGCGCAGACATCTCCCTGCAGACCTTTGATCGTCTTGTCAATCAAGTGCCGCTTGGCTCCAACGGATACTTGGGGTTGATGGACGGACAATCTGACGTGATTGCCATGCACGGTCTGACACCTGGTTCAAGTCTTCATCTCGCAACTCTCAAACAAATGTACCAACACAACAGCGGCCTGTTCACCGTTACGGTAAAAGGCTCAAGTTACCGTTTCACGTATGTCACCAATGCAGCAACGGGTTGGAAAGTCATTGGGGTTTTGCCAACTTCGTCCTACATGCGCGCCGTGTATCCCATCTTGGACATCATGTTGATTGTGCTCGGCATCTCGCTCGTTCTCGGCTTTTTCACGATTTGGTACTTCGTACGGTCGATCACGCGTCCGCTAAGCACGCTCGTCCACTTTGCAGAGCGTGTGGGTCGCGGCGATTTGACCAAAGAAGTGACGATCACGGCACGGGATGAGCTTGGTGTCCTGGGAAGTGCATGTAATCACATGCTGCTCTCCCTGCGCGACATCATCCGCCGTGTCGAGATGAACGCGGAACAAGTCGCAGCATCGTCGGAGCAACTCACAGCAAGCGCAGAGGAGAATACTCGGGCAACCGAACAGATCACGAATGTGGTCGGTGAGCTTGCGGCAAGCGTTATGGAACAGTCAGACCGTGCTAAGCGCGATCGCGAACGGGTGGATTCCCTGGCGAGTAACGTTGAAGAAGTTGCGACGAGTGCCAGTGTTGTGGCCCAAGTGGCGGAAGCAACTGCAGAAGAAGCCGACCGCGGGTCCAAGAGCGCTGAAAGCGCCGTGCAGCAGATGGAAGTATTGGGCCGCTCATTCACAGAATTGTCGACATCGATTCAGGAACTGACAGGTTACTCGGGACAAATTCACAGCATCATCGAAGTCATTCAGTCTATCGCGACGCAGACGAACCTGCTTGCCCTGAATGCCGCAATCGAAGCAGCGCGAGCTGGTGAGAGCGGACGTGGATTCGCTGTCGTCGCAGGAGAAATCCGAAAATTGGCGGATCAATCCTCGTCATCGGCAAGTGAAATTCAGGAATTAATCGAATCGATGCAAACTCGCATGGAAGATGTCTCATCTTTCATGGAAGCCAGCCAACAAGATGTGCAGCATGGCATCGAAGCCGTCGATCATGCACGGGACCTGTTTGGCAACATTCGAGCGGGTGTCGTCGCCCTGGCGGAAGAGATTCGCAGTGTCACGTCTGCTTCACAAGCGATGGCGGCGAGCGCGAACTCTCTACGCGAGTTCATCGCGCAAGTCGAATCGGCGACCGTCGAAACGTCTGCTGGCATGCAAACCGTCTCCGCATCGACCGAGGAACAACTCGCGTCCATGGAGGAGATTTCGGCATCTGCAGCCTCCCTCGCGGAATTGGCAGAACAGATGCAAGCCGCCTTGCAGCAATTCTCGCTTCGCTAGTGACTGCGTGCGTAAAACGAGCCAGCCCGGACCATGTTTCCGGCTGGCTCGCTTGCATTATGGGAGGATGTTGCCTGCTGCTCGATAAATCTCATACCACTCTTCACGAGTGAGATGAATGTCACTCGCTTTGCACGAGTCACGCAGGCGGCCGATGTTCATGGTGCCAATAATTGGTTGCATCTTTGCCGGATGCCGAAGCAGCCAAGCGATGGCGATAGTTGTATTCGATACACCGTAACGCGCTGCGATCTCGTCAATTTTTTGATTGAGTTCTTTGAATTTGTCGTTGTTCAAGAATACGCCTTCAAAAAACCCGTATTGGAACGGTGACCAAGGTTGAACGGTGATGTCGTGTAGACGACAGTAGTCGAGCACACTACCGTCGCGATCGATGGCCGCGTCGTTTTCCATATTCACGTTGATACCATTCGAAATCATGGTCGCGTTGGTAATGCTGAGCTGAAGCTGATTGGCGACGAGCGGTTGACGAACATAGCGTTTAAGCAGTTCAATTTGCATCGGCTTTTGATTGGATACGCCAAAGTAGCGCACCTTTCCAGCCTGTTCGAGTATGTCGAACGCTTCGGCGACCTCCTCTGGCTCGACCAGTGCGTCCGGCCTATGTAGCAGCAACACATCCAAATAATCCGTTTTCAAACGACGCAAACTACCATCAACGGCTTCGAGGATATGTTCCTTCGAAAAGTCGAACATGCCTTTGCGAATGCCACATTTGGACTGCAAGATAACGTTTTCGCGAACGTCGTCATTCATATGAATGGCTTCGGCAAATATGGATTCGCATTCACCGCCTCCGTAAATGTCAGCGTGATCGAAAAAGTTTGCTCCTTCTTCCAAAGCGGCTTGTACAAACTTTTCGGCGTCCGTCTTGGTGAGCGAATTGATCCGCATGCAACCAACGGCGACAACCGGTACTTCAAGCGCGCTCGTCCCCAGTTTGATGGTCCTCATAGACTTCCTCCTCATATCAAGCAAGCTTTTCTAAACCATTCCACTCCATTGGGTCAGACTCGTGTTTCATGCCCATTGTGACACAGTTCAGAAAGGTGCTCAACCAGGCGCCTTACGTTTCGCATTTTCGACAAGACAGGATACAATGGAGCGTGTGTAACGATCGGAAGTTTGGAAGGAGCAGCGGACATGAGCGATATACAATACGTGATCAGCGTGATCGTCTACGAAGATGGGCACTGCGAGGTCATGTGGGACTCTTCCGTGCCGATGGAGCACTGTTATGAGGCTTTGAAGCAAGTCACAAACGATATGGAGGGTTCGTTCACGCCAAAACCACCTACACCGCCAAAGCCGACCCCGAAAATTACGCGATTAAAATAAGACGAGTAGACGCCGAGCTTTGCGCCGACTTGCGCAGGCTTGGCGTTCCTTCATGTCGAGGCTACACAAACCTGATTTCTTCCCTGTTTCTTCGCCAAATAAAGGGCATCGTCCGCCAGTTGTAGAAAGGTGTCTGTGTCGTTACTCGACTCCGGCAGGCATGCCACACCAAGCGAAACCGTGATGGAAATGACCCTCCCATCCGGAAGCGCAAACGGATTGCGCTCAACAGTACCACGAATTTTCTCTGCCATGTCTCGTGCCTCGATCAACGAGCATTGCGGCATCAGAACAGTGAACTCCTCCCCGCCGTTGCGCGATACAATATCCCGAGATCCCTTACACGATCGCAGTAAAACCGCAAGTTGTTGCAAGACGGCATCCCCAGCTGGATGGCCGTATGTGTCATTGACGCTTTTGAAATGGTCGATGTCAATCGCAAGGATGGACAATGGCTCCGCACCATGGATTGCATGTGCCGTAAGTTCGTTCAAGGCGGCATCGAAGAGGCGGGTATTATTAAGTCCTGTCAAGAAGTCGACCGATGACAATTGTTCAAGTTCATGGTGATGCCGAAAATGTGCAAATAACTGTGTGACCACCCACGCACTTCCGTACCCGGCAGCGAGTGAGACGAGCCAATACGTAAGAAGAACCCACCCGAGATGCCCGTGCAGGGGCATTAACCACTCGACTAACAACGAAATCTGCACCAACGCGTAAACATTGACGACCAGCACGCGTATGGCTAACTTGCGCTTGATAGAAGCTAGCAAGGGTGCAACCATACTAATACAAAGCATGTTTAAGCCTGCCAGGAGCGATGTATGATTGAGCCCGAAAATGGCAATGCGCCCTATACACTCAACCAAGCCTGCAACCAATGAAGCCCAGGGCCCCAGAAACAAAGCACACGTCACGACAGGTAAATGGCGGAGGTCAAGAATAAGCCCAGAATTGGGGACAGCAAACGCGTACAGCATTAATACGAGACCAACCACCCCGGCACCCAACCCAGTCAAAATTTGATCCAACGTGTTGGGGACGCGTCGAGTGCGCAGACGACTGTATGGCAAAAAGCCAATCACCAACAATGTGAACACAATACACGCATTGCTAAACAGGGTCTTGATCATACCGTCTCTCCACATACAGAGGTGGTGATGAAACCGAGACAGATCATATTCGACACCTTTCGACGTAAGCCCTGCCGATACACAACAACGTCGACGCTCGTGAGTCAAGCTATATGTCGCACAATTGAGACCATCATTGTCATGACGAGAAAACGTATCACGAAATACGGAAGAATGAAACAGCGCGGATTCCACATACCTGGAAGCCGCGCCACACAAGGATTTTCAATTGGAGGCGCCAGCCGGATTCGAACCGGCGGTAAAGGTTTTGCAGACCTCTGCCTTACCACTTGGCTATGGCGCCAAAACCGCCATCAGTCGTCCCCGGTCCTTGCCCGCAGTCGGGCTGATGGCGTCTGCCCTGGAGCGGAAGACGGGATTCGAACCCGCGACCCTCGCCTTGGCAAGGCGATGCTCTACCCCTGAGCCACTTCCGCATATTCGGTTGCTGGTGGCTCGGGACGGAATCGAACCGCCGACACGAGGATTTTCAGTCCTCTGCTCTACCGACTGAGCTACCGAGCCGCAAACAGCTATGTAATCTTACATAACTTTTCACGTTGTGTCAAGTTAAACGTGTTATTTAAACCTGGTGGAGCCGATGGGACTCGAACCCACAACCCCTACGCTGCCAGCGTAGTGCTCTCCCGTTGAGCTACGGCCCCGAACGAACGCTCTTTATTATACATGGGTTAAGCCTGTTGTGCAAGTATCCACATTGCTATGAAAATCACTTCAATGGGCAGGTCATAATTTCCTATTTATTGGGTAATCTAAAACCAGTCCGTCTACAAAGGAGTGAAATTCTGTGAAACATTGGATCACCGCCATTTCGACGCTTTGTACGCTTGCGTGCGCATATCCGACAACATGGGCAGCGCAGGCATCTCCGTCCGGCGTTTTGGCAGTTCCCCAGCAAGCGGATGCAACAGTGCCGTCCTCAAGTCCCAGCCACCAATTTGAAGTGAAGTCGAGCATACAAGTTTCGCGCGAAACGTTACGAGAAGCATATCAGGCAAGCCACGACGCATACACGAAGAAACTTCAAAAGTACGCGAAGTGCTCAGAAGCGGACGCGCGCAAGGCAGTCCTCGGTGAACACCCTGGTGCCAAAATCGAGGAAGTTCAACTGCGCAACATCCGTACCAATCTTGTGTATATGGCCATCGCGCGGGACGACGAAGACAAATACCTGGTCATTGTCGACGCCGGAAACGCAAATATCTTGATGGATCGCCGTATTCCGACACACCATGAGCGGGTCTTTGCAAATGGCCCCGACAACGGGAAGGCTGAATAGTCGCCAATAAACGACACTGTGAGAACACGACAAAAGGCGCCGGACAAACCGGCGCCCTCCACGTGGATCTCGTCCGATTAAAACGCGCGCACTTTTACGTCTTGAACTTGAATTGGACCGACACCGCGTGGCACTTCTATAGATTCGAGGCGCTGTGCGCCGAGATGCTTTGTAATCAAATCACATGCCACATTCGGATCAATTCGATCTCCACACGTATACACATCAATACTTGCATATCCGTGCTCAGGAAAACTGTGAATCGTCAGGTGCGACTCCGAAATGATGACGACACCACTCACACCCTGCGGAGCGAACTTGTGAAACGCCACTTCGCGAACCTCGGCGCCCGCCTCCAAGGCCGCATTTACCATAGCTCGTTCGATTCCATGGACATCGTTTAACTTTTCCGGGTTGCAGCCCCACAGTTCTGCAATCACGTGACGTCCCATCGTATCCATGACAAAAATCCCCCTTTAAGCCAAATCGGCCATGCCGTTGCAAAGGCATGTGGAATCGTCCCTACACCACGGGGGAAAGTTAGTCCGTCGAGGTCCTAACCCTTTAAGTGTAAGTCCAAATCCGTGTTTTCAGTACGCAGTCCAACTTGCAAACATTACGATGTGTAGTATACGTTGTGGACCCGCAATTTGCAATAAGGAATTATGTGGGCTCCTTAACCAAAAGGCAGTGGGGTTACCAAGGCACATACGAGGCTCAGTGCCGTTGCAACACAACAGACGGCGCAAACGCCAAGCCAAAGGCGCCGGTGACGGGCGTATCGTACAAATAATAAGGTGAGCAAAGCACCCGAAATCATGCCTCCCAAATGCGCGATCCACCCAATGGTCCCTAAGTTGGCGATGTCGATCACGACATTCACCGCAAGCACAATGAGGAGTTGGTTGCGAACGAAGGCTGGAAACTGGCCCATGAAAGCAAGCGCCAACATGGCACCAAAGAGTCCGAAAATAGCGCCTGACGCCCCACCCGACACTGCATTAGGGAGAAACGGCATGCTCAGCAGATTTCCAATCGCGCCGGAAATAACGTAGAGCACAATAAAAAAAGGCGTCGTCAATAACCGTTCAACAATGAAAAGCGTCCAAAGAGAAATCATATTAACCAGGATATGTACTGGACTTACGTGAACAAACATAGCAGACAAAATGCGGAATACTTGCCCTCGTTGCACGAGTACAGGCAGCATGGCCCCTGCTCGCAACAGCCCGGCTGCGGATCTGCCGGTTGCCGATTCGACAATCACGTACCACGCAACGTTGAGAACCAGCAAAGTCCATCCCGCCGGTACCGGGTCTCCGCCCGCCGGCCGAAACTGCATTCGAAAGCGCCTCATTCGCGCGACCACTCCGTTCAATTCTCTAACGGTACAATCTTCCCTGCTCGTACAGCATCCTCTTCCAAAACGGTATACCCACGCTCATATGCGGCAATCATGCGATCGCGAGAGTACAATGGCAACACTTGCTCTCGAAACACCTGCACGTAATGCGCTCGCAGCATGTCATCCGCAAATAGTCGACGCAAGGCTGTTGCCAATGCCTGCGCATCGCCAACCGGCACAATTTCACCTGCCTGACCGTCCAACAGCATGCGGCGCAATGCCGGAATGTCCGATCCGACGTTTGCAGCGCCATAAAAGCCGGCCTCTAGAACAGATGTCGGGGCACCTTCACTCCTCGATGGCAAGACATGTACATCGAGCGCCCCATAAAAATCCTCGAGCGATTCGAGAAATCCCAAGAAATGAACGCGGTCCCGGACGCCAAGACGATCGGTCAACGCCTCAAGTGCCGCTCTTTCCCTTCCATCGCCAGCAATACAAAGGTGCACATCTACTTCCGGAAATTTTGCCACCGATTGAATCAATACATCGAGATTCTTCACAGGGTCGAGGCGAGCCGCCGTGCCCATGAATCTCGCCGATGGAGGCAACCCAAGCTTCGCTTGCCATAAGGTCCGGTATTCAGCCTGGGACCGAGCCGCGACTGGGAGCGAAATGGCGTTTGGAACCTCCAGGATGGTCTTGCAGGGCAAGAGGTCACCCAGTGACGGCTGGACAACGAATAAGCCTGAGGCCCGGCGAAGATGCCAAAGGTGCAATTTCGGGAATAAAAACGTTTTGAGTGGATGTCCAAGAAAATCGTATAGCGGATTGCTGTGAATGGTGGCAGTCCAAGATATTTGTTGACGCTTCGCGGCATACGACGCCAGTATGTTCATGCGAGGCCCGTGTGAATGTAAAAGCCATGCCCGTTCCTGCCGGATGAGGCGAGCAAGCTCGTCGATAGCGCTCCGGAAGCCTCCCCTGATCTTGGTCAGTGGAATCCCTCCGTACTCCATGGCAGACGCTAATGGGCCATCGCCCAAGCTGACAAATCGATATTGATATTGCGTTTGCGCC
This sequence comes from Alicyclobacillus sacchari, assembly GCF_004366795.1. GTDB lineage: Bacteria > Bacillota > Bacilli > Alicyclobacillales > Alicyclobacillaceae > Alicyclobacillus > Alicyclobacillus sacchari. Next base: position 161,131 of record NZ_SORF01000001.1, read on the forward strand.
TCAATGAGCCCTTCGGCCCACGTGCGCAGGTGAGACGCCGCTCCCCCCACCTCGTTTCCTGCAAAAAACACCATGACAGTGCGCAATCTATTTCCCCCGCAGCCACTTACGACGGACGATGTCCCTGCTTCGTATGTGTGTGAATATAACGATCAAGATCTTCGTCATCAAACCAAAATGTTCCTCGGTATAGAAACAGAAAATCTATTGATGTATGCACGCGATCCGCCGTGAAAGCCAACATGTGATTGCGACGGACCGTCGGATCCGGCCAGACTTCTTGAAATCTACGATTCATACGATTGAATTGATCCTTGCTCATGCATGGAATCATGCATACAAACGCTTCGTTCGGCAGTTCCAGAATATCATAATTCCTGCCATCGTATTCGATATTGAATCCCAGGCGCATGACAACCATCCTTATCGCGCAATACGAAATCTGAGATTGACGGTGGCAAAGAACCACTGATTTCAGTATAGCGGACGGCGGATCGCCAAACAAACGAAGCGCCCTTATTCGTAACGCAACGCCTCGATGGGATTCAAGCGAGCCGCCTTGTTTGCTGGATACAGTCCACAAATGACGCCAATCGCAGCAGAAAACAAAAAGCTTATGAGCGCAACCGGCCACGGAACAGACGCAGGAATTCCGGTTGTAATTCGGATGCCAAGGCCGATGAAACAGCCGATCACGACGCCTGCAAGCCCACCTATCGCCGTGATCGTCGCCGACTCAACGAGAAACTGCAGCAATATGACTGTTCTGGTGGCGCCGAGCGAAATGCGAATACCAATTTCCTGCGTCCGCTCGGTCACGGATACCAACATGATGTTCATGACCCCGACGCCGCCAACAAGCAGAGCAATGCCCGCAATAGCACCAATAACCAAGGTCAATATCGTTGTCACCTTCGACAGCAGCGCCCCCACACTCGAAGCCAGTCCTGACGAGTCCGCAAAGGCAGTCGCATCTCCTGCGTGAATATTCAGGGCCGTAACAATGCGCTGCGCGAGACTTTGCACGTTGGCGCCAGGTGCGGCCTGAACGTCCATCTCGCTGACGCTCCAGTTTGGAAACAAGTCCTGACACGTCGTTGCAGGCATGTACAAGGCGTCGCTTCCCATAAACAACGAGAACAGGCTCGTCTCTTGGGAGACTGCCACACCGACGATTTGTAGAGGCACTCCGGACACGTTCACCAACCCACCGATGGGATTCCCACTGCCAAACAGTTTATTTGCGAGAGACTGACTTAGAACCGCCACGTCGCGATGGCCGATCACGTCCGCTTGGCTAAACATGTGACCGCTTATGATGCGCAGTCTCGTCAATTCGTTTAAGTTCGCTGGCCCCGCCTCAATGGACGCGTTATCGGAGCGATTGCCGGAACTGACAACAGCCGTGCCGTACAAGGTGTAATTGACCTGTTGCACACCGGAAAATGAAGCCGCTATCGCCAAGTCAGACTCATCGATGGCCAGCACTTGGCCAGGCTGCGGCAAGCCAGGCGCGACGAGCTCGCGCGGAACAATTTGAATCGTGTTCTGTGCACTACCGCTTGCAATTGCACCTAAAACGGCCGCCTTTCCACCGTTGCCGATAGCGACGATGGCAATAATGGACGCCACACCGATTAAAATGCCAAGCATGGTCAGAAACGAGCGCAGTTTATTCGTGCGCAAGGAAATCAACGCCATGTTGATCATTTCCCAGGCGTTCATCTTCGGCGTACCTCCTCGCGCCGTATTTGGCCGTCAACAATATAAATGGTGCGATCCGCCGCCGCGGCAACAGTCGGATCGTGCGTGATCACGACAATCGTCCGCCCAGCGTGATGTAAATCGCGCAGCAAATGGATAATTTCGAGACCCGTACGCTGATCCAGTGCTCCCGTGGGTTCATCCGCCAGGATCAGTGCCGGATCGTTCGCCAAAGCACGAGCGATGGCCACCCGTTGCTTCTGTCCACCTGAGAGCGCCGTGGGCAGGTGTTGTGCCCGATCCGCCATACCCACACGCGCCAGCAAGTCCAGCGCGCGAGCACGCCGCTCAGCCCGCCCTACGCCTGCATAGAGCAAAGGTAATTCCACGTTGCGCACGGCTGTGATGCGAGGGAGCAAATGAAAATTTTGAAACACAAAGCCAATCATGCGGTTTCGTAACACGGCGAGTTCCCGCGCCGAAAGGTTGCTTACCAACGTGCCGCGCAAGCGGTATTCGCCCACGGACGGCGTGTCCAAGCAGCCAATGATGTGCATCAAGGTCGATTTTCCGCTGCCGGACGGTCCCATGATCGAGACAAACTCCCCTTCTTCGATCCGCAGATCAACGCCGTGCAGGACCGTCAATGGCTCGTCACCGACCCTGTATGTCTTGTACACGCCATGAAGTTCAATCACGTCGGCTTCACTACCTCTCCATTCGTCAGCGTGTCAGGTGGATTGACGACCACGGTTTGCCCGGGACGAAGCCCGGAAATCACTTGCACGGCGGTGTCGCTCGTCATACCAAGCTTAACTGGGACCAACGACACACGGTCACCCCGCACCACGTACACTGCATAACTCGTGCCTTCCTGAACCAATGCGCCGTACGGCACGGTTGGAACTTTTTCCGGCGTAACGCTGCTGATCCGACAATTCACTTGATACCCGTAAGGGACCGGCAAGGCTCCTTGCGGGGCGATGAGCACTTGTACCTGCGGCGTCCCACTCGCCGACACACTGGCAAAGGGTGCAACCTGTTGTACCACACCTCGAAACACCTGATTGGGGAAGGCGTCGGTCGTCATGCTCACCGCCATCCCCGGCTGTATTTGGGCCGCATCCACTTCCGACAATTCCAAGACCACCTGCTTGTTTGGGCTGACGACTTCCACCACAGGCGTTTGATTGCCTTCGGCGTCAAGTCCGTTTGCGTTCGCGATCAGGACAATTCCAGTTACACTTGCCGCAATGGTCATCTGGTTGAGCTGCGCCTTCGCCTGAGCCAGTTGTCCCTCCGCCTGTACCAAAGTTGATTGTGCGGCGTCAACCTGTGGCAGCCAAAGACCTTTCAAGGCAGCAGGTGCCTGTTGATATTGTGTAAGCGTACGCTGATAGGCGAGTTGTGCCTGCGTCACAGCCGTCGTTGCCTGGCTTACCGCGAGCGAGGCCGCACTGGTATTCAACTGCAATAAAGGCTGTCCCACCCGTACGTGTTGACCGACCGACACGTAGAGACGGGCAACGGGCTGCGGCAGACTCGCCGCTTCGACGATTTGTCTGTTGACCGGACGGACGTCACCCGTGCTAATGGTCACTCGCTGCATATGCTGAAGTTGTACGCTTGCCGTTTGAACTTGTACAATGGCGTGTCGCGATCGCCAAAAGACAGCGGATACAAGGCTGGCAGCGACGATCACGCAGAAAATCACCAAGATGACCAACCTTCGCCTCTTGCCGTAGCCTTCGCGCAGCACCCGAACCCCTCCTACATTCATCACCAACTAACATACCATACGAATTGGTGATTACTCACTGCATATTTGGTCATCCGACGCGTAGACATGGGACATACCCAGTGTGTGAAGACGAGGGATGGGAGCATGACCAGGAGTAAAACGGTGTGCCGACTGATTGGTTGGACATGTACCACATTAGGGGCACTTGGCATCGTATACGGGCAACTTGGATCTTACCTGCACTTTACGTCTGCAGAATCCTATATCTACCTTGCGTTTGGGCTCATTTCCATATGGGCCGCAAGACGGCGGCACCGTACAGCCGTGGCCGTGCTGTTTGCCGTCGGGATCGCGTGTTTTCTTTGGGCCATCCTCGGCTTGACTGCACCCGCGAACGAATGGGCTCGCTATATCGGTGAACAAGAACCACTGGATGTTCTGATTCGGGAATTGATTGCATTATGGGGCGGCGGTAGCGCCATTCGCGAAATCTTGGATTGGCGTCGGCAACAAACATCTTCCGCTTCTTAAACCAAACTGCCCGGGCATACTACCCTGTGAACGCTTAGTCCACAGGAGGGATATTGCATGAAGCTGCAACAGATCATGACCACCGACGTCACCTGCTGCTGTGGTACCGACTCGATTCAGAAAGCGGCACAGGCAATGAAGAATCAAAACTGTGGTTCAATTCCGGTCTGTGACAATAAACGCGTGATCGGAATGATCACGGACCGCGACATCGTCCTAAAAGCGGTTGCACGTGGCAAAATCGACACGCGTGTCGAAGATTGCATGACAAATACAGTCGTAACAGCGACGCCTGACATGGATGCCCATGAGGCAGCTGACCTGATGGCTCAGCACCAAATTCGTCGTTTGCCAATCGTCAATGCTCAGGGCGAGTTGTGCGGGATTGTTTCCATTGGCGACTTGGCCACGGTCGACATTCACATCAACGAAGCCGGCGATGCCCTCAGCAAAATTTCGGCTCGCACGGAAACACAAAATAGTGTCCTACATTGACACACTGTCTATGGAGGGGCTGCGGCCCCTTTTTTGTTGGCCTGAATGGCCAAAAAAATACAGAAGGGCTGTCCGAGAAAGGTACAGCCCTTCTGTGTGTGTTACTCGATTTCTGTGGAGCCTTCGGCCAACTTTTGTTGCGCATATGCAACCAGTTTGCGCGTAATGCTGCCGCCGATGGAACCATTCTCGAATGACGAGACAAATCCCCAATAACCGTCTGCCGGCGGCGTGATGCCGAGTTCTCCTGCGATTTCATACTTGAGATCCTGCAACGCCTTGGAAGCTTGCGAAAGCAACAGCCGATTGTTGTTGGCCATGCCCCATCCCTCCCTGAACACATTGTTCCCGAAAGGGATGTCATCACGCCAAGACAATCGAGGATCAAGTGGCAATTCGTAGCTTAACGCTCCGCAATGGGAACGTACTTGCGTCCGACTTTGCCGACGTACTCCGCACGTGGGCGAATCAAGCGATTATTCCGGTACTGCTCCAAAACGTGAGCGGTCCAACCGGAAATGCGGCTGCACGCGAAAATGGGTGTATACAGGTGTGTCGGAATACCCATGGAGTAGTACGTGGATGCAGAATAAAAGTCAACGTTTGCGTTGAGCCCCTTCTTTTCCTTCACGAACTGCTCAATGATTTGCGACATCTCGAACCACTTGGTTTCCCCAGCCAACTCGCCGGCCTGCTTGCTCAACTGGCGCAAGTGCGTGGCACGAGGGTCTTCCGTGCGATAGACGCGATGGCCAAAGCCCATAATTTTCTTTTTGTTGGCAAGCGCCTCTTCAATCCACGACAACGCCTTATCCTTGTCGCCAATTTCAAGAAGCATACGCATGACCTGCTCATTTGCACCACCGTGCAATGGGCCCTTTAGGGTGCCAATCGCAGAAGTGATCGCCGAATACATATCGGACAAGGTCCCCGCCGTGACGCGGGCAGAGAACGTCGATGCGTTGAGTTCGTGATCGGCGTGTAAAATCAGAGCCGTATTGAACGCTTTCTCCTCAAATTCCGACGGTTGCTCCCCTCGCAACTGGTAGAAAAAGCTTGCCGCGGCACTGAGTTCCGGAAGCGGTACTACTGGTTCGAGTCCCTGGCGAATGCGCTCAAATGAAGTGACGATGGTGGGGATTTTCGCGACCAATCGGGCCGCCTTGCGAAGGTTGGCTTCGATGCTTTCGTCGCCATCATCTGGATCGTACAAACCGAGGTGGGAAACAGCTGTGCGAAGAACCGCCATGGCGTTCGCATCTTTCGGCAAGCGTTTTAACATATCCAAAACTGGCTCAGGCAAGGCACGCTCGCTCGCCAATTTCTCCGTGAACGCTTTCAGTTCCGTCTTGGACGGAAGTTCGCCGTGCCATAAAAGGTAGACTACTTCCTCAAAAGTGGACCCACCATTGACGAGATCGTGAATATCATAGCCTTGAAATATCAAGCGTCCTTCTTTACCATCCAGAAAACAAATTTCCGATGTATTTGCCACTACATCTTCCAACCCGGCTTTAAAACCTGTATCCGCTGCCATGAAAGCAGAACCTCCTCTTCCCTGCTGCTAGAGGCCCACATATGCGGGCCATGGGCCAAATGCCGCTTGCTGTACTCGGCCATTATACTACAATCACAGTCGCCCTCAAAAAGTGTAAACTTTGCCCAAATCAAAGTGAGGTGCGCCGTCTTACACAAAAGCCATGACGCCGGCAACGATAAGCAATACAGCGCCGGACAACTTATCTGGCGAAACCGTTACGCGCTTGCCGAGATGCCGCCCCAATTCCAGGCCTAGGAGCGTTAGACAAAGACTGATGACGCCAAAGACGACCGCGGCCACACCGAGTGGCGCGTTGAACATACCGATGCCAAAGCCAACGGTGAGGTTGTCCAACGACAGCGCGATCGCGAGAAACAAAATCTTCATACCCCGCGCTTTTGCCGCCTGCTCCGCTTCATCATCGTCATCCTCGCGCCGAAGTAAGCTATAGACACCCATGACGACCAGGACGGCAATCCCGACCAGTTTCGCTCGTCGGCCGATATCACCAGCCACTGACTCGCCAATGACCATGCCGATAACCGGCATAATGGCCTCAAACACCGCAAAAATGAGCGCTGTCCGCCACTGTTGTGCCCGCGTCAACTGTGAAGTCCCAAGGCCGACCGAGGCCAGTGCATTGTTCGATCCCATCGCAAGGCCGAAAAGAATCAATTGCCAAATCAGTGTGTTTCATCCCCCATCCTGGATCTCCAGATCGATCCGGTTGCCACGTGAAAGAAGCGCAGTGTGTCACCTACAAAGGATTGTGTACCGACGCAAAGAACGAGATCGTTTCCGCCCACCGAAGATATGGCACGCTCAATTGCGCGTTCGACGTCGGGAACAGACACAGCAGTCAGGCCTTGATCTCTGGTATGGCGTGCGAGATCGCGCGTATATTGCAAATGTGGATTGCTGGCCGTCGTGAAGATGAAGCCGTCTACGACCGGAGCAAGCGTGGACACGACGCCATCCGCATCTTTGTCATCGGGCAAGGATAACACGGCGACCACTCGTCCCGGCCGCTCGGCCTGGCGGCGTTCGACAAACCTGCGCACAAAGGCCGCATTCACTGCGTGAATGGCACCATCCACAACAACCGTCGGCGATTCCCGCACGACGTGCAAACGCCCTGGTAGGATGAGATCACGGAGATCGACATTGATGGGGGATTGGGCCTGCAGGTCACGTTGACCGCGAGACTCATCAGCAATCGCCTGCGCAGCCGCAACCAGTGCAAGACCTACATTGTCCGGATATGGCAGCAAACCTTCATCAATGTGCGCAGAGTGCACCTTGTCTTGATGCCACGCGCGCACCAGATACATCCCCGAACGTTCGACGGGCACTACATCAACCCGAAACGCCTCGCCGCTGTACGCAAGATTGCGCACGCGTGCCAGGTATGGCCTCATCGCAGCCATCGCTCGCGGAGCCTGCTCGCTAACAGCTACCCATGACACGTCATCCGTAAGGATGCCCATTTTTGCAGTGACGACGTCTTCCCAAGTTGGACCCAGTCGATCCAAATGCTCTGGAAAAACGGGCGTGATGATGGCTCCATGATGCACGATTTGATTCACATCATCGTGGCGTGCACCGCGCCCCAATTCAAATAGATTAAAGTCAGTTTGCTGCTCCATAAACCAAAGAGCCGCCATGACAGCGACAACACCAACAGGACCTATGTACTCGTCCGGCGGAATAGGAAGCTTGTCCACCACCTGCCGCACGGTCGCCGCAACGCGAACGAATTCCGATTCTGGAATCATCTCGCCATTCAGGCGAATTCGCTCCAAGAAATCCACGAGGTGCGGACTCGTAAAGAGCCCAACGCGATATCCCAGGCGTTCCAATATCGCAGCCGTCAGAATCGCATGGGATCCCTTTCCCTTGCTGCCGGTCACGGCAATATTGTAGCCGTGTCGATCCGGGCGCCCTAATGCATCCAATGCCCGGCCCGTCCACTCCGGGTGCCGTATGTCGCGATCAAAACCGATGTGCCGTTCCTTCGGGAGCCGGCCATACGATGCAAACACAAATCGAATCGCATTTGTCACTTGTTCTGCCCATGACGACGCCAATGCAAAGCCCCTCACTCTCGTCGCTAGTGTACCACGGGGACAAACACACGAAAATACCACCCTCGTCTGGCGAAGGTGGTATGTTGTGTAGAATCTGCTCGCAGCTATTTAATACACGAATTGATACGCCTTGCGGCTCGCCTCATAGGCGCGAATGTCATCCTCATACTGCAACGTCAACCCGATGTCGTCCAACCCGTTCAGTAGCATGTAGCGCTTGTGCGGATCGACTTCGAACTGAAATCGTTGCCCACAGTCCGTCTCAATGACCTGCGCTTCTAGATCAACCGTCGCTCGCTCCCACTGACCTTTGGCATGAGTCTCTGCCAATTCTTTTCGGAGATCAGAAGGAATGACAATCGGCAAAACGCCATTTTTAAAACAGTTGTTGAAAAAGATATCCGCAAACGATGGCGCAATGACGACGCGAAACCCATAGTCGGCGAGTGCCCACACAGCATGCTCCCGTGACGATCCACAGCCAAAGTTCTCATCGGCGAGCAAGATGGTCGCCCCTTGGGCGCGAGCCGTATTCAGCTCAAACTCCGCATTCGGCGTCCCATCCGCTTCGTAGCGCCAATCGTAGAACAAAAATTCGCCAAATCCATCGCGTTCGATCCGCTTTAGAAACTGTTTCGGAATGATTTGATCCGTATCGACATTCAGTCGATTCATACATACCACTTTACCTTCGTGTTTTACCAAAGGTTCCATCAGGCCGTAACTCCTTCCGATTGAAACGTGCGCACGTCTACGAAATGGCCGGCGATAGCCGCCGCAGCAGCCATTGCGGGACTGACCAAGTGCGTTCTCGCCCCACGGCCTTGACGCCCTTCAAAGTTGCGGTTTGACGTGGACGCACAACGCTCACCAGCCGGAATGATGTCGGGATTCATGCCAAGGCACATGCTGCAGCCCGGTTCGCGCCACTCAAATCCCGCGGCCAAAAAGATCTTATGCAGGCCCTCTTCCTCCGCCTGCTGTTTGACTTGCTTGGATCCTGGTACGACCATCGCGTGTACGCCAGCTGCCACCTTGCGTCCTTCGACAATCGCTGCGGCAAGACGCAAGTCTTCGATCCGCGCATTCGTACAGGAGCCAATGAATACGTGCTGGATGGGTATCTCGGATATCTTTGTGCCAGGTTCCAGCCCCATGTATTCCAAAGCCTGTCGGATGGCCCGCGCTTCTGTCTCGGTCGCCGCATCAGCTGGATCTGGCACGATCCCGTTGACACCGCCGCCCATCCCCGGGTTCGTACCCCACGTCACCTGTGGCTCAAGTGCGTTCACGTCAAATTCGATATCGAGATCAAACTGAGCATCCGCGTCAGACACAAGCGTCCTCCACTCAGTCACAGCGGCTTCCCAGGCCTCGCCCGCTGGTGCATGCTGCCTGCCCTTGACATAGGCAATGGTCGTTTCGTCGGGTGCCATCATACCAGCGCGCGCACCGAATTCAATCGACATATTGCAAATGGTCATCCGCTGTTCCATGGACAACTGCGGTATCAATGTACCTGCGTACTCGACCACGTAGCCGGTTCCGAAGTTTACACCGTATTTGGCGATGAGTCCAAGTATCACGTCTTTTGCCGTAATCCCAGACTGCAGCGAACCGTTGAGTCGGATACGCATCGTTTTGGGACGATTTTGCCACAGACATTGCGTTGCCAGGACATGTTCCACTTCGCTCGTACCGATGCCAAACGCCAATGCGCCAAACGCACCGTGTGTCGACGTATGGCTATCCCCGCATACGATGGTTTTCCCAGGGAGAGTAAGCCCCAATTCCGGGCCAATGACGTGCACAATACCCTGAAACGGACTGTCGAGTCCGGCAAGTGAGACGTTGAATTCACGACAGTTCTCCATCAGTGTTTCGATCTGCTTTTTCGCAATTGCATCACGCACGTCGGTAGGGTTGACCGTCGGCACATTGTGATCCATCGTGGCGAACGTCTGCGCCGGTTGACGCACAGCCCGTTTTGCGAAACGCAGGCCGGCGAAAGCCTGTGGAGATGTCACTTCATGGACAAGATGCAGATCGATATAGAGCAGGGCCTGCCCATCCGGAAGTTGTTTGACCACATGTGCGTCCCATACCTTTTCAAACAACGTTTTGCCCATTTTCTTATGCCAGCCTCCTTTGTACATCGGCGCGCACCAATTGGCTCATTTCCTTCGTACCGACCCAAGCTTGGCCCGAACCAGCGAGATCGCGCGTGCGCACCCCCTGCTCAATGACAGCCAATACCGAAGCTTCGATGGCATCAGCCGCCTCCGGATATCCGAGGGAATGACGCAACATCATCGCGACGGACAAGAACGTCGCAAGCGGATTGGCGACACCCTGCCCCGCGATATCCGGTGCCGATCCATGAACGGGCTCGTACAGCCCCGGTCCGTCGCCACCAATGCTGGCCGACGGCAACATGCCAATGGAGCCCGTGAGAATCGCAGCCTCATCGCTGAGAATATCGCCGAACATGTTCTCGGTGACGATCACGTCAAAACTGTTCGGCCGCGTTACCAACTGCATCGCCGCATTGTCGACAAGCACATGATCAACGACGACGTCGGGATATTCTACGGACAACTCGTTGACCACTTCACGCCACATCCGGCTCGATTCGAGGACGTTCGCTTTGTCTACGGATGTCAGTTTCTTCCGGCGCGCCTGCGCCAATGTGAACGCTCGGCGCACGACACGTTCGATTTCGCCGCGAGTATAGTACAAGGTATCGACGACCGCTCGCCCTCCTTCGACGCGGGCTTTTGGCTGTCCAAAATAGAGCCCCCCCGTCAGTTCGCGGACGATGATCATATCAACGCCTTCCAGTAATTCTGGTTTCAACGGAGAAGCGAGCATCAGCCCAGGCCACGTGCGAATGGGTCTCAAGTTGGCAAACACGTTCAACCGCTTCCGGATGCCGAGCAACCCTGCCTCTGGACGTACATCCCCCGGCAAATTGTCCCACTGCGGACCGCCGACGGCACCAAGCAGTACAGCGTCCGCCTCTAAGCACTTCGCAACTGTCTCTTCGGGCAATGGCGAGCCAGTTTGGTCATAAGCGCCACCGCCAATCAGCCCTTCGTCAAGTTCCCACTGTACCCCCAATAAAGCGGCAATCTCGACCAAGAGCTGCCGAGCCTCGGTTGTCACTTCCGTGCCGATGCCATCGCCAGGCAAAACTACGATTCGCTTCGTCATAGTAAACACTGTCCTTATATCCATGATGAGGTGAGTTGAGAGTCATAGTAGAATTTCGCTTCACGAGCTTCCAAGAGGAAATCAGGGAAGCCGGCAACCAGCTCCCCTGGAAACGATCAAATCCGTGCTGCTGGAGCAGGAAATGCAGCCTCCACTGGCTTTTTCGATTTGATAAACGGCATCATGGAACGCAACTCACGACCAACCACTTCGATGGGATGCTCCTGCTCGCGGCGGTTGATGGCGTTGAACATCGGTCGATTCGCCTGATTTTCCAAAATCCACCCCTTGGCAAACGTTCCGTTCTGGATCTCGGCCAGGATTCTCCTCATCTCAGCCTTGGTCGCTTCGGTGACAACTCGAGGCCCCGACGTAAAATCGCCCCATTGAGCCGTGTCGGAAATGGAATAACGCATGTATTCCAATCCACCCTCGTAAATGAGGTCGACAATCAACTTCATTTCATGCAAACATTCGAAGTACGCAATTTCCGGCTGATATCCAGCTTCCACCAAGGTCTCGAAACCTGCCTTGATCAATGCCGAAAGGCCGCCGCACAATACAGCCTGCTCACCAAATAAATCCGTTTCCGTCTCTTCTCGGAATGTGGTCGTGAGAACACCTGCGCGACCAGCTCCAATGCCACGCGCGTACGCGAGTGCCAGTTCTTGCGCTTGCCCACTCGCATTTTGGTGCACGGCAATCAACGCCGGAACGCCGCCACCAGCCTCATACACACGGCGGACCAAGTGCCCAGGCCCCTTGGGCGCGACCATAAATACATCTACATCTGCAGGCGGCTGAATCTGCGAGAAATGAATGTTAAATCCATGCGCAAACGCCAACGCCTTCCCTGCGTGCAAATATGGACGAATCTCCGATTCGTAAACGGCGACCTGCCGCTCGTCCGGAAGAAGAATCATGAGGACGTCGGCTTCTTCCACGGCTTCACCGACCGGCAGAACGGTAAATCCATCGGCTTCTGCGCGTTGCCAAGACGCTCCGGGACGAAGTCCAACGATCACGTCAAACCCACTGTCGCGCAGGTTCTGCGCGTGAGCGTGCCCTTGCGAACCATAGCCAATTACGGCAATTCGTTTACTGGTCAATGCTTGGATGGAAATATCCGAATCATAAAACACTTTTGTCATGGTCGACACTCCTCATTTTTCGCGTTCTCATCACTTTTCCTGGATGGTAAAGCGCGCCGACAGGCTCCCGCAGCCCGTCGGCCGCATGTCTCAGATCGGTAGAACCTGACTTTCATTGAGCCGTCTCAATTCGCTGACAGAGCTGGCTTCACGCGGCAGGGCCGTCAACCCAGTGCGTGCCAACTCACGAATACCATAGGGACGTAGTAAGCTGATCAAAGCCTCGATTTTATCCGCATCTCCAGTCACTTGGACGGTGACCGTATCCCGTCCGACATCGACAATGCTCGCTCGAAACGGATCGATGAGCGACGTGATGGTGGCTCTTTGGGCAATCGGACTGTTCACCTGAATCAGTGCCAGTTCCCTGGATACCATCGGCGTATCGGTCAAATCAGTGACCTTCAGAACATCAATTTGCTTGTGCAGCTGTTTCATGACCTGCTCGAGTGCCGCTTCGTCCATCTCGCTCATCACCAGTGTCATGCGTGAGACATCAGGGCTCTCAGTGATACACACCGTAAGGCTCTGAATATTAAATCCTTTACGCATGAATAAGGCCGTGATCCGATTCAATACGCCCGGTTTGTTGTGTACGAGCACGGAAAGCACAGGTGTCATGGTTTCACCCCCACCATTTGGTGAATCCCGGTGCCAGGTGCCACCATCGGAAACACATTCTCTCGCGGCTCCACGATACATTCCAGCAACCCAGGTCCAGGGCTCGCCAAGAACGCCGTCAAGGCCTCCGTTAAGCCATCGTCCTCTTGCACGCGCACCGCAGGAATACGATAGGCTTGTGCCAACATGACAAAATCCGGTTGCCATTCGAGCAGTGATGCTGAGTATCGCTCACCATGGAATAACTCCTGCCATTGGCGAACCATACCAAGTGCTCCGTTGTTGACGATCACGATTTTAACAGGCAACTCCATCTCCCCGATGACAGCGAGCTCCTGTTGTGTCATCTGGAATCCTGCGTCGCCAAGGATGGCGACGACTTGTTGATCTGGCTTGCCAAAATAGGCACCAATCGCCGCGGGCAACCCAAAGCCCATCGTTCCGAGTCCCCCCGAAGTTACCCAGCGATCCGGCACCTCAAACGGGAAAAACTGTGCTGTCCACATCTGGTGTTGTCCGACATCCGTGATGACAACCGCATTGCCCGCCGTTAGCCGCGCGATTTCAGCAATCAAACGTTGGGGTTTGATAGCCGCACCATCTTGGATATACCAGTATGGGAACTGCTCTTTGGTCGCGAGCAATTCGCTCACCCACGCACCTGCGTCGGGCGACTCGACCTCTGCTGCCAACATCATGAGCAGTGCTTCGCGCACATCGCCCACGACCGGAATCTGTGTCACCACGTTCTTGCCAATCTCCGCCGGATCGATATCGACATGAGCCACAGTGGCATGGGGCGCGAAAAAGTCAAGCTTGCCTGTCAAGCGATCGTCAAAACGAGCTCCCAAATTAATCAGGAAATCTGTTTCATGCAAGGCCTTGTTCGCAGCCGCGCTGCCGTGCATACCGCCCATTCCGAGAAACAACGGGTGACTCGCCGGAAATCCGCCCAATCCCAGCAAGGTATGAACTACTGGAAGGCGGTACCGCTCGGCGAATGCCAAAAGCTCTGCGCTCGCACCCGCATGTAAAATCCCCGCACCTGCAAGAATCACTGGTTTCTTTGCACGGGCCAATCCAGCCATCAATTTCCGAATTTGAAGTTGATGAGGGACAACCGTGGGCTGGTAACCCGGCAACTGCGGCGGTTCGTCATACGTGAACAGAGCGGTCTCCCCAGCGACATCCTTCGGAATATCGATCAAAACAGGCCCTTTTCTTCCTGAATTGGCAATGTGGAACGCCTCTTTGAACACCCTTGGGATTTCGGATGCATGGCGAATTTGATAGTTGTGTTTGGTAATGGGCGTACTGATACCGATGATGGACGTCTCCTGGAATGCGTCGGTACCAATCACCGTCTTCGCCACTTGCCCCGTGATCGCGACAATAGGAATGCTATCCATCATAGCGTCAGCCAGACCTGTGACAAGGTTGGTCGCCCCCGGCCCAGATGTGGCGATCACCACACCAGGCCTCCCGGTTACGCGCGCATATCCTTCCGCCGCGTGAATCGCGCCTTGTTCGTGACGCGTCAACACGTGACGAATCCCGCACTCGTACAATGCGTCGTAAAGAGGCAGAACGGCGCCACCCGGGTAGCCAAAAATGACGTCTACGCGTTCTCGCCGCAAGGCCTCTACGACCATGTCAGCCCCCTTCAACAACATCGCGCCATCCGTCTTGTGATTCGCCTCTCCCAACGGACGTCTCATTTCATCCGCAGGTTTTGACATACCTGGCATCGTTTTGCCTCCTCTCCATGTGTCCCAAAATGGTAGTTGTCATCCTTTTCAAACTTTTAAAACTGCACCTGTGTTGGCTGAAGTAACGAGATGGGCATACCTTGCGAGATAGCCTGTAAGTTTCTCCTTGTCTGGAGGCTGATACAAGCTCCTGCGCCGCTCCAACTCGTCATCCGCAACGGCGAGATGAATGGAACGGTTGGCCAGGTCGATTTCGATCTCGTCGCCATCCTCCACCAAAGCAATGGGTCCGCCCACTCCCGCTTCGGGCGAAATGTGGCCGACACAAATGCCTCGCGTCGCCCCGGAAAACCGACCGTCCGTAATGAGTGCCACGTCGCGGCCCAATCCACGTCCGACAATCGACGATGTAGGAGCGAGCATCTCAGGCATACCGGGACCACCCTTCGGCCCTTCGTATCGAATCACCACGACATGACCGGGTTGCACACGCCCTTCATTGATACCAGCCAAGGCCTCATCCTGCGAATTAAACACGATGGCCTTGCCCACAAAACGAGCGATGTCGGGATCGACCGCGCCAACCTTTAGGACGGCTCCGTCTGGCGCCAAATTCCCGAAGAAAATCGAAAGTCCACCCTCTTTGCTGTACGGATTGCTGGCCGGGTGAATGACCCTCTCGTCGACAATGTGCGCATCTTGTACCGCTTCGTACAAGGTTTTTCCTGACACGGTGATGCGATCTCGATGCACCGCGTCGGTGTGTTCACACAATTCGCGGATAATGGCCGAAACACCCCCGGCACGATGGACGTCTTGCATGCTGTATTCTGAGGCAGGGCTGATTTTCGCCAGATATGGCACGCGCTTTGCAATTTCATTGATATCGGCGAGGGAATAGTCGATCCCAGCCTCATGCGCAATTGCCATCAGGTGAAGAACGGTATTGGTGGACCCGCCCATTGCCATATCGAGTGCGAACGCGTCATCGATGGCCTCTCGGGTGATAATATCGCGCGGACGAATGTCTTCCTGAACCATGCGGATAAGGTGTTTCGCGGCTTCGTAAATCAATTCATGCCGCTCTTTGGATGTGGCAACAAGCGTTCCGTTGCCAGGAAGTGCAATACCAAGCATCTCCATGATGCAGTTCATCGAGTTTGCGGTGAACATCCCGGAACACGATCCGCACGTGGGACATGCGTTTTGCTCGAGATCAAGCAAGTCGCTCTCGGAAATCGCCCCGCTTTGATAGCGACCTACCCCTTCAAACACGGAACTTAACGACAAGGTTTGACCTGTTCGCGACTTACCTGCTTCCATCGGGCCACCGGAGACAAACACAGCGGGAACGTTGGTACGCACAGCGGCCATCAACATACCAGGCGTAATTTTGTCACAGTTCGGAATATAAAAGACACCGTCAAACCAGTGTGCGTTGATCATCGTCTCTGCAGAATCGGCAATCAGCTCCCGGCTAGCCAAGGAATACCGCATACCGATGTGTCCCATGGCGATCCCGTCGTCGACGCCGATGGTGTTAAACTCAAATGGGATGCCGCCTGCTTGGCGAATTGCATCCTTGACGACCTCTGCAAATTCCTTCAGGTGGACGTGTCCCGGCACGATGTCGACGTAGGAGTTACAGACGCCAATAAACGGTTTGGGCAGGTCGGTCGGACGAACTCCTGTTGCATAGAGCAAACTGCGGTGAGGCGCCCTATCGACGCCTTTTTTGATCATGTCGCTTCGCATGATTTGCCACTCCCTGCGATTCTATATCTATCGAAATTTCATTATATACAAACTATTCTATTTGGAAAACATCGCACCGCCGCGATGAAGTGGCGGTGCGATATATCCTTGTCACAATACACAAATGCGGTGATTAGATGCGAACACCGTCCGTCCGTAGGATTTTGGTAAACGCCTCGTGAATTCGCTTCGTCACCGGACCAGGCACCCCATCGCCAACGGTTCTGCGGTCGACCGTAATAACAGGTACAATTTCGGCAGCAGTACCCGTTAAAAAGACTTCATCGGCAACATAAACATCGTGCTGCGTGAACGGCTCCTGTTTGACGGCATAGCCGAGTTCGCCAGCCAGCTCGATTACCGCCTGCCGAGTAATTCCTTCCAAAGCCCCGAGGTAAGCCGGAGGCGTGGTGAGCACACCATCGCGCACAACGAAGATGTTTTCACCCGAGCCCTCAACGACATAACCTTCTGAATTCAGGACAATCGCTTCGCTGGCACCAGCGTTCAGTGCCTCCATCTTGATGAGAATGTTGTTCAAGTAGTTGAGAGATTTGATTTTCGGGTTCAACGAATCGCTGCGGTTGCGCCGCGTGGCCGCTGTCACGGCATGAATGCCTTGCTCGTATAGCGCCGCCGAAAACATGGCGAGCTGCTCGGCGATGATAAATACGCGTGCTCCATGGCAATTCGTAGGGCTTAGGCCCAAGTCCCCACTGCCGCGGGTGACCACGAGGCGAATGTAAGCCGATGACAATTCATTGCGACGCAACGTTTCACAGACGAGATCCGTCATCTCTTCCTGCGTATAAGGGATTTCGAGCGCGATAGACTTCGCCGAATCGTACAAGCGACGAATGTGTTGTTGCAATCGAAATACGTTTCCATCGTAAGAACGAATGCCTTCAAAAATGCCATCCCCGTACAGCAACCCGTGGTCAAACACCGAAACCTTGGCGTCGTCCCGGTTTACGAAAGCGCCGTCTAGAAAAATTTGTGATGCCAAGTACAACGCCCCTCTTTCGCCGTTGTCAGCGAATTTCTATTTTTGACTTGAATTTTCAAACAATATTCCCTCAAAACGATGCTAACCTTGTGCTAATGCAGTGAAATGCTTCGTTTTGACAAGAATCAGACGACTTGCTGGTCATTGTAGTACGGGTATGGGACCCTGTCAATTGGGAGAGAGCCCGAAGATCGCATTGAAACCGCTTACAATAAGTGCCTGAGACGCGCAAAACAGCGCTGTATCAACGTTTCTCAGGACTGGCTAAAAAATTCACAGAACGGGAAGATGGTATCGATCGATCGCGATATGAAAGGCGGGCCAATTGGCCCGCCGTACTCTGTGGATGTTCACTCTGCCACAGGCTCGACCGGCATGACTGCCTCGACCGCCAACTGCGGAGAGCGGGTGAGATGAAGCGAGATTTCCCGAGCCAAACGCGAAGAAATTTCGTGTGTAACAATGACGATTTCCGCCCGACCTCCTTCGACCCGTTTTTGCAATACGGTCTCCATGCTTGCGCGATACTCGCCAAACAGGTGAGCCACCTGCGCAAACACACCAGGCTGATCGGCTGCCGTCAAGCGGAAGTAATACTTGTAGGCGTCATCCTCGCGTTCGACCACAGGCTTGCGCTCGCCCGCCGAACCGTTTGGCGAGCTGGCGACAAAGCCAAGCTTTAAATTCCGCACGAGCGCAATGATATCGCCGACAACCGCGCTCGCTGTCGGCATACGACCGGCTCCACGGCCGAAAAACATGAGATCGCCAGCCGCATCGCCACGGACAAAAAGCGCGTTGTACGCATCCGACACATGTGCCAGAGGGTGATTCTTCGGGATTAACGTCGGTCGCACAGCTAACGTGAGTTCCCCGTCGCGATCGCGCCCAACGGCTAAAAGCTTAATCACATAGCCCGCTTCATCCGCGTAGCGGACATCGGTTGCCGTAATATGGCGAATCCCTTCCACGCGCACATCGCTGAGATGCACTTCGGTGTGGAAGGCGATGGAGGCGAGAATGACCAGTTTACGCGCCGCATCGAGGCCGTCGACGTCACTCGAAGGATCTGCCTCTGCGTAGCCCAACTCCTGAGCCATTTGCAGAGCTTCGGCGAAATCGATGTGGCGCGTCGTCATCTGCGATAGAATGAAGTTTGTCGTACCGTTGATAATCCCTTTTAAGTCTGTGACTTCATTCGCCGTCAGGTTTTCCTTTAACGGTCCGACGAGTGGAATGGCGCCGCCGACCGCAGCCTCAAACAGAACACTCACACCATGCGCAGCCGCAGTCTGCAAAATCTCGGGCCCGTGCAAGGCGATGAGATCCTTGTTGGCCGTCACGACATGTTTTCCTCGCGACAACGCCTCAAGAATATAAGTCTTTGCCGGTTCGATCCCGCCGATGGTCTCGACGACAATTTGAATATCATCGTCGGCCAGAATATCCTCCGGCGACGTGGTCAACCGCTCATCGATAAAGGAAACACCGCGATCCTTCTGCGTATCACGCACAAGAATCGTTTTCACAATTGGCCGCAAGCCGGTCATATCGGCAACTCTATCTGCACGACGACGCACGAGCGACACGACGCCCGCACCGACTGTCCCACATCCTAACAACCCGATTCGAATTTGCATGTTCTGTATCCTCCCCGACTCCTGCCACACCTGTCGTTCCGGTTGCGGCTGACCATGCCAAACCAAACAGACACACCGCGAAACCGTCCAAACATTTTGCTTCTTTATACCCTCCGTCTACAAACACTGTCAAGCAGGCAGATGTGCCAAGATTTCGGGGAGAGTTGGCAGGGCATCCATCGCACCGCGCTTAGTGGTGGTCAGCGCGCCTGCTGCGTTGGCAAACGACACCGCATCGAGAAACAGATTGTCGTCCCAAATCGCGTCCCGCAATACGCCATCACTGCGGGTCAAACGATACAAGAGAGCCCCTAAAAATGCATCTCCAGCAGCGGTTGTGTCGATCGCGACAACGGGTAGAGATGGAATGTGGACATGACCGCTGTCCGTATCGACGATAGCCCCCTTTGCTCCACACGTTACCGCCAACCGAACCGAGGGATACGCAGACCGCAGTCGACTGATCCCCTCGTCCAGGTTGGACTCCCCAGTGAGAAAAAGGACTTCATCGTCCGAGATCTTCACGAGGTCTGCAAGAGCGATGGCAGTCGAGATGCGCGATCGCGCCTCATCGAGATCGCGCCACAGTGGTGGTCGTAAGTTCGGATCAAACGAGATGATACAATCGGCCGCTTTCGCCATGTCAATCGCAGAAAACGTCGCATCGCGTGAGGGGTTGTCCGTAAGCGACAGAGAGCCAAAGTGGAAGACGCGAGCCTGCTCAAACCAAGTGGGATGTAGCTCATGTGCCTGCAGCTGCGTATCTGCACCAGGATTGCGTTCAAACGAAAAAGAACGGTCACCGTCTGCTGCAAGCTGTACAAATGCCAACGTTGTGCGACAGGGATCGCGCAACAGTGACGTCGTGTCGATACCAAGCGCCTTCACGCAGCGTTCCAGATAGTCGCCGAACAGATCCCTGCCCACTTTGGCTACAAGTTGACCAGTGCCGCCCAACCGACAGACTGCCGCCAAGACATTGGCGGGTGCTCCTCCAGCCGATCCGACCATTCGAGGAGTACCATCCGCTTCGACCGACACACAAAAATCGATCAACAATTCTCCCAGTGCCAATACATCCAATCGTTTCACCGTTCCTTTTGGCCATGTCTGGCCTGTTCCATCGGACATTACCCTTTTACAGCTCCCTGCGTCAAACCGGATACAATCCATCTCCGGAAGATAATGACCAGTAACACGATGGGTACAATGGATACGACTGAGCCAGCGAAGATCGTACCGTAGGGAACGGTGTACTGTCCGCTAAATAGTGCGATCCCCACCGGAATGGTGCGCATAGTATTGGACGGATTAAATACGAGCGACATGAAAAACTCGGTCCAACAGGCGACAAACGTAAAAACCGCCGCCGTAAATAACCCTGGTGTCGTAAGCGGCAAGAAAATTCTCCAAAAGGCCGTAAACACGGACGAACCATCAATTTTCGCCGCTTCAAACAAGGCGCCGGGCACCTGCAAAAAATAGTTGCGCAGAATCCAGATCGCGAACGGTAAATTGAAGGCCGTATACGGAATGATCAAGGCCTGATAACTGTCCAGCCAACCCACATCCCGCAACAGCATGTAAAGCGGTGTAATGACAACCAGCGGCGGGAAGACCGAAATAATCAGCAAAAAAATCAGCATTGGCCGCTTGCCGCGCATGGGTAAGCGCGCGATCGCGAAACCTGCCATGGAACTAAACGCCAATACGATGAACGTCGAGACAACAGAGACGATCACGCTGTTCAAAATGTACCTTCCAAAATGGAACTGCCCGAACGCCTCCGCATAGTGTTGGAACGTCCAATGCTTTGGGAAATATGCGGGCGGGTACGAACTAATGTCGGTATTCGGTTCAAAGGATGAAACAAACATCCAATAGAATGGCAGGAGAATCACAACCAAGAAAGCAATGAGTACAACATAACCAAAGATGCGCTTTGACAATGGCTTGGTCATTGTGCTTCCTCCCCTACCATGCCGCGGAACGCAGACAGGAAAATCAGACAAGCGCCAAGAATGAGAATGACTGTACTGATGGCAACGGCTGCACCTAGGCCAAAGTGCAGATTGGTAAACAAGGTTTCCTCACCAAGCATGGCGAGCGACGTGGTCGTGGTACCTGGCCCGCCTTGCGTCAAGACGAACGGCAGGTCAAAGATACCGAATGCCTGAAGGATGCGAAATAACCCTGCAAGCGCGATGCTACCGCGCAACTGTGGAAATGTGACATTCCAAAACGATTGCCAAGCGTTTGCTCCATCGATTAAAGCCGCTTCATAGTAATCCTTCGGGATCATTTGCAGGCCGCTCAAGAGGATGATAACCACAAACGGCGTTGTCTTCCAAATATCAGCAATCATCAGAGATACAACTGCAGTGAACGGTTGCCCCAGCCAGTTGACTTGCGTATGAATGATATGCAGTCCCTGTAGAATCGCGTTTAAAACACCATAGACCCCGTTATAGATGTAGCCCCACATCTGGGCCGAAATCACCGTAATTAAAGCCCAAGGTATCAGCATCACAACAATCGACAGGCTCTTTAATCGCTCGACGTTTTGAATCGCCAAGGCGATGAGCAAGCCCAAAAACAGTTCGACAGCAACCGTGATGACCGAGTAATAAATGGTGAAACCCACGCTGTGCCAAAACAGAGGTGCAGAGTATACATCCTTGTAATTCTGCAAGCCAGTAAACGTGAACTGGAAGCCGTTTGTCGTCAGCTGGATATTGTTAAAACTCATGAACAACGAATAGAGGATTGGGAAAATCGTAACCGCCAGTATGACAATGCCAGCGGGTGTCAGCAGTCCCCATCCAGCACGAACATCTGTACGTTGTAAACTCCCGCTGCGCCGCTCCTTCTTGCCTGTACTCGCGGCTTCCATGGCCATCCTTGTCAACCTCCCTAACTGATGGTGAGAGGGGACGGGCTCCTCGTGTTACAAGGAGCCCGTTTCCCACATTACAGTCCGCCTGAACCGGATCCGGATTGTGCGCTGTTAATTTGAGAATTGGCGTTTTTCAGCGCTGTGCCGACACTGACACTGCCCGCCAAAGCCTCATTCACGTTGTCGTAAATCGCCTTCGAAACACTTGGATACTGCGGCGTTTGTGACGGACGCGATACAAACTTCACCTTCGGCAGAAGAGCGAAGACAGGGCTGTATTTCTTCAACGAAGGACTGTTTGCCACAGCCTTGATGGTTGGCATCTCTGAATTCGCCGCAAGAATCTCCTGCGCTTGCGGACTGGTCATCCAGTCGATAAATTGCAACGCCGCAGCGAGATTTTTGGTGTGTGGATTGAGATACAAGTCCCAACCGCCTACCGTGCTGTACCCGCTGCTCCCGTGCCCGGCGAAGGTCGGCAGCGCAGTGACTCCAACCTTTCCGACAACTTTCGAGCTTGCCGGATTTTGTGAATCGGACCACGCATACGACCAATTGCGCAAGAAAACGGCCTGTCCTTGCGTGAAGACATTCTCGGACTGTGGCTCCTGGAAGGTGTCGACCGTCTTCGGCGTAACTCCGGATGTGATCAAGCTCCGCATGAAGCCCAAAGCCTTGTTGGCAGCAGGGGTGTTCAAGGATGCTTTGCCGTTGGTCAGCACACTGCCGCCGGCATCCGCAAGGTACTCGTCAAAGTCACAGGTCAAGCCCTCGTAGTCCGCACCTTGCCAGACAAAGCCGTATTTTGCTCCACCCTTCTTCACAATCGTCGCTGCTTCCGACTTGACCTGCTCCCAAGTTGTTGGTACCGGCAAATGGTACTTTTGGAGTAAATCCTTTCGGTAGTACAAGAACGCTGTGTCGGCGAACAATGGTGCAGCATATACTTTGCCGTTGTAAGTCGCACCTTGCACCAGGCCGTTGGAGAATCGGTTCCAGAACGACTTTGGCAAATAGTCGCTCAGCGGAGCCGCCAGTTGAGCATGAGCGAACTGGGCAGGCCAAATCACGTCACCCATGTAGACGTCTGGAGTCGCTGATCCTCCGCTGATGGTCGCGGTCAGATCCGCGCGGTTCGTGTCCGTGCTCGACGGCTGCACCTGCATCGTCACCTTGATTTTTGGATACTTTTTCTCAAACGCCGACACCAGCTGTTTTGCCACAGGTCCTGTCGTAAACGACTCCGCCCAGACCACGGAACCCGAGGCATTGCTGTAATTGACCAAGTGTGTTGGCGCCACCACATTCGTGGAAGCCGTGTTCTGCTTCGGCGCGATCGATGCCGAGCCGTTGGACGTGTTCGCAGATTGCGTTTGCCCACATCCTGCCAACAGTGCCGTGGACGTAGAAGCGATAGTCACGATTGCTGCCCAATTCTTTGTACGCGTTTTCATCTCTTTGTAGCCCCCTTGTTTCATTATCCTAGTGCGCGAACGGATTCTCGCTCTACCAATCGATGCGGTAGCAGATAGTCCCCTATCTCGGACGGTGACGGTTCTCTTCCGACGGCTCGTACCAACCAACTGACCGCGGCCTCGCCAATCTCGGCAAACGGTTGCGCCACCGTAGTCAACCGCGGCGTAATCATGCGAGCGAGCGGAAGATCGTCGAACCCGACGACAGATATATCCTCTGGTACGTGCAAACCGTTGTCATTGAGGCAACGAATGGCCCCTAGTGCCATTTCATCCGAGGCCGTACAGAGCGCCGTCATGTGGAAGTTTGGCTGCTTTTCCAGAAGCCGTTGCATCGCCTGGTATCCGTCGTCAAATCGGTATTGACCGTACTCTACGAGTTTCTCGTCATACTCAATCCCAAAGTGGCGCAGCCCTTTGCGGTACCCTTCCAATCGCAGTTCGCCCGTCTTATCGTCCCACTGCCTGCCAGCGATCATTCCAATCTTCTGGTGTCCGCGCGTCACTAGGTATGCCACAACATCGAACATAGCGCGCACTTCGTCGATCCGAAACGAAGGTACGGGCGTTCTCGCCTCGCTCTGCGTGAGTGTCAACACAACAGGGACGCCGACCCGCTGCAATATCGGATCATAATCCTCTGTGACCAGTTTGCTGGTGAAAATAATCCCGGAAACCTGATAGCCACCGAGGATCGAAAAACCCTCTAAGGCTCGATCACGCGAGTGCTCCGAATCGTACAGCAAAACCTTCATTCCGTTCTGCTGACTCGCTCGATCGATCCCCTTGTACAATTCGTTAAAGAAGAAATCCGTGATGCCGGGAACGATGAGACCGAGTGTATCACTGCGTTTCGCGGACAAGCCGCGAGCGATGGCGCTTGGCTGGTATGCCATGCTCTCCATGGCTGCGCGAACCCTCTCGATGGTCTCCGGATCGACCATGTCCGGTTTATTCAATACCCGCGAAACCGTCGCGGTCGAAACACCCGCAGCCTTCGCCACGTCACGAATGGTCGCTCGCAAGCGTACTCACCTCCTTTGCAACTGTTTCATAAAACGCTTTCAAAAAATACGACAGCCAAATCATAGCCAAGGAGCCCTCTGGTGTCAACGCTTTCATTGGTATTTTTCATAACCGATTATGATATGCCTAACAAACTAATGTTGAAAATAAAATTGCATAAATGGCTCATGGATAAGTAATATGAAAATATATTTTCGGCTATCAGGAAGGGGCAGGGATGAAATATCCGAATCGAATTCAACAATTGCGGCAACGCGCTGGTTTGTCCCGGTCGGAAATGGCACACCAAGCAGGGATCACGCCACAGGCTTTGGGCCTTATTGAACAAGGCCGCGTGAGTCCCCTGACCCATGTCGCACTGAGACTGGCAGAAGCCCTAGGAACGACGGTTGAATCGCTGTTTCAACCGCCAGAAGCGGAATCGGCGACGTGGCGCTTATTTGCTCCCGACGTGAATTCCACGGTTGTGGGTGATCAAATGCGGGCAGTCGTCGCGCATGTCGATGGAGAACCCATTGTCCGCTCCCTGCGGCGCGCGGCGTTTGGTACCCCAGCGTTCGCCATTGCCTCACCAGCGGCCGTTGACAAGGCGCGTGTCGAGTGGCTCGGTGATCCCACACAAAGCTTTACCACCTTGTTCATATCCGGATGCGATCCGGCACTATCCCTCGTAGCAGGGTGGATGAAGCAAGATGCGCCCGGGTGCCAAGCGGTGCACTTTCACGCGACCAATCGCCAATCGTTGGCGGAACTTGCGGCAGGCGTGACACACGTTGCCGCCGTTCACGGCGCAGAGGACGAGGTGCCGGAACTATTGGCACTATGCTCGGAATCGGTGCTTGTGATGGAACTTGCACGGGCGCGCATGGGCTGGGTCGTCAACCAAGGAAACCCAAAGCGTTGGCTTGTCACCAGGGATTTTCACGACGGCGGCATTCGCCTCGTCAATCGTCCAGAGGGTGCTGGCGCGCGTGCACTTATCGATGCGGAAATGGCGCGCCAACGAGTAAGACCAGACCATGTGGCGGGATACGATCGCGAGGCAGCCGATCACTGGCAGGTCGCACAAGCGGTCGCACTCGGCGCAGCGGACCTGGGCGTAGCCCACGAATGTGTTTGCACCGTACACGACGTCTCTTTTGTACCTATCCGGGACGAAATCACGATGCTCCTCATTCCTCGGTCGTATCTGCGGCATCCGGCGGTACAACGTCTGTGCGAGATGCTGCAGTCGGATCGATTCCGCCGGGACTTGAGTACGGCTGGTCCTTACGACACCGAACACACTGGCAAAGTTATCACTTATTGACAGACAATCTTTGAACACCAACGTCCCTCTTCAATTTCAATCTGGATAAGGAAGTGAATCATTTGTATACGCCACAAACCAAGTTCCGTGCCTACATCGCATTTCTTATCTCGACGCTATCGATTGCCGGGATGGCAACGGGGTGTGGAGCGCCTCAAGAAACCAAAGCTGCAGCAAGTACGACAATGAATGTAACGCACGGTGAAACACCGTTGTCGGTGCTGTATGCGGGCTCTATGACGCATGTGATGGAGAACGACATTCGCCCGGCGGTCAACACGACACTGCATATCAACTTACAAGGCGAAGGGGCAGGGTCTGCCGAATTAGCTCACATGATCACGGGCAAAGTGGCGGATCCCGACGTCTTCATCAGCGCCTCGCCGAGCGTAGATACGAACGATTTGATGGGCAATGCAAACGGGAACGCGATCCGCTGGTACCTCACGTTGGCCTCCGACCAGTTGGTCATCGCGTATTCTCCACATAGCCGATTCCGATCCAAATTCCAAGAAGCTGCACAAAACAAGCTCCCGTGGTACCAAGTCCTTGCAACCCCAGGCTTACGGCTTGGTCGCACAGACCCGAATCTCGATCCGAAGGGCGCCGACACGATTGTCATGATGAAACTGGCAGAGAAATTGTATCATCAGCCAAACCTGGAACAAACTTTACTTGGAAATGACGAGAATCCAAAGCAGGTCTACCCGGAGGAAGACTTGATTGCGCAACTGACAAGCGGACAAATGGACGCCGTGATCGCGTACAAACACGAAGCCATTGAATGGCACGTGCCATACATCTCGCTGCCAAGCGCCATCAACTTGGGCGATCCGGCGGATGCCCAAGCATATGCCAAGGTAGCGTGGCAGCCGAAACACGGGAAGCCAATCATCGGTGCGCCTATTCTGTTCACCATCACGATACCAAATCGAGCCCCGCATCCGGCGGCGGCAGCAACTTTTGTCCGCTATATGATTCATGGCCAGGGACATACGATGCTCATGCGCGATGGATTTACGGCGACCAAGATCGAAGTCGGTGGAGATGAGGCTGCCGTGCCGCAGAGTCTTCTGTCAACCATTCAGGGGAAGCTATCGTGAAGTCGATCTCGCTGCGTCTCACGCTGCTGATTGCGTGCGCTATCGTGCCCATACTGTACATCCTGCTCCCGATAGCGCATCTGTTCGTCGATACGTCTCCAGCTTCGATGCTGAAATCCTGGATCGATCCTGAACTGCTGACTGCCGTCGCAACGTCGCTCCTTAGCGCAGCGACGGCAACCATCCTGTCGCTTTGCTTCGGTTTGCCGGCAGCATTTTTGATTTCAATCGCTCGGTTTCCGGGAAAGTGGCTGCTTGAAACGCTTCTTCTCCTGCCGCTGATCCTTCCACCAATTGTAGGTGGCGTGGCGTTAGTCGACCTGTTTGGCCCTTACGCGTTTATTGGCCAATGGACGGCTGCGCGCGGCGTGATGTTGACAAACTCAATATGGGGAATCGTACTTGCACAATGGTACATCACTGGGCCGTTTTTGATTGTCACCGCGGAGGCAGGATTTCGTGCGGTACCAAGCGAATTTCGCGAGGCGGCCATATTGGATGGAGCAGATTTATTGACACAGTTTCGAAAAATTTATACCCCTTTATCGCAAAAGGCGATTGTAGCAGGCACTGCATTAACATTTGCCAGAGCAGTGGGCGAGTTTGGAGCCACCATGTTGATGGCGTATCACCCTTATACGCTTCCTGTCGACATCTGGGTGCAATTTACTGCCAATGGCGTTTCCGGTATGATCCCCATTGCGTGCGGAGCCATCTTGGTAATGGCCATCTGTCTTGGCATCGGACGCTGGGTTGTACGTGTTCGACAGGGTCATCAGCGAGAGCCATCCTCATCTGCCTCGCCTTGGTGAAGTGAGCAGACTCCAAACCGGTACATCCCTGATGGCATGAGCCGAAAGCAGGTATGCATTTCAGACGCGGCCTGTTTGCTGTCGCGAAGTTGGTGGCAGATTACGCACCAAATCATGTCATCTCGCAGTGACCAATCCTCATTGTGCACGACAGGCGCCCCCCAAAAGATTGGTGTAGGCCTACGATATCACAGCGAAGATGCAGAATCTGACGAAAGCTGTCGAAGTCGCGAAAATCCTTTGACGGCTTTGGCGAATCGCGTGTCAATTTGTCGAATGACATCAACTTTGCAACCTTCTCAGGAAGTTCGGTGCTGTGTAAAAAGCACTCGCAACAGAACCGGATCGCCAACCACATCAGCCAAGGTATATTCGTCCAAAACAGACAGGAAGGCCTCCATCGCCTTCTGTAAAACGCGTTTCAATCTGCACGTTGGATTCAAAATACATAAACCGGTCTCACCTTGAAAACACTCGACAACGTGCAGGTTCTCTTCCATTTGGCGGACCACCTCGCCAATGGGAATGTCTACGGCAGGTTTGGCGAGCCGGAAGCCTCCATTACGGCCCCGAATCGTTTGAATGTAACCCAGTTGTCCAAGCCTATGCACGGCCTTCGTCAAATGATTTCGCGATATCCCGTACACTTTCGCGATTTCATCAATATTGGCAAGTTCTTCGGGCGGAAGCGAAGCAACGTACATGAGTGTCCGTAACGAGTAATCCGTGAACAACGTCAAGTTCACGCTTTGGATCCCCTTTCGTCATACATCCGTCAAATAAAGATGTATTTTGGATATATATTTGTGTCGCCGCGCCCCTTATAATGACATCGTCAACGAGAACGACACAGGAGGAATCAGCATGCTAAGCACGGAGACGAAATCCATCATCCTGTCAACGGTGCCCGTTTTAGAACAACATGGCGAGGCCATTACTGGCCGATTTTATCACATTTTGTTCAGTGAACATCCGGAACTGCTCAACTTGTTTAACCAAACAAATCAGCGCAAAGGGAACCAACAAACGGCGCTTGCCAATGCAGTGTACGCTGCCGCGGCACATATCGACAACCTTTCCGTCATTCTTCCCGTCGTTCAGCGTATCTCGGAAAAACATAGGGCTCTTGGGGTCAAGCCGGATCAATACGCCATTGTCGGCGAAACCTTATTGAAGGCCATTCAGGAAGTCTTGGGCGACGCGGCAACGCCAGAAATCATAGACGCCTGGGCGCAGGCGTACAACGTCATTGCCGATGTGTTCATCTCGGTGGAACATGAACTCTACCGCGAAGCCGCCGAGCAACCAGGCGGATGGCGAGGCTTTCGAGAATTCGTCGTGCGCGATAAAGTGAAAGAAAGCGAAGCCATCACGTCGTTTTACCTTGAACCAGCGGATGGTAAAGCCATCGCCAGCTATATCCCGGGGCAATATCTTACGTTACTCGTTCAGGTACCTGGGCAACCATATCTGCAACGACGCCATTACAGCTTGTCCGATGCACCTGGTAAACCCTATTATCGGATCAGCGTGAAGCGAGAAGCTGGAGTGAATGGTCTGCCGGATGGCATCGTTTCAACCTATTTACACGACACGGTGCAAGTCGGAGATCGACTTCAGGCCAGTGCCCCTGCAGGCGATTTCAAATTGGATACAACGAACGAGAGGCCCATCGTGCTTTTGAGCGGCGGTGTTGGTATGACACCGCTGGTCAGCATGGCTCAGACGCTGGCGGAGCACGGAGACACACGTCCCATCGTCTACATCCACGCGGCCATCGAGGGCAGTGTGCACGCATTCGATCGACGGTTGCGCGAGCTGGCCAAACAACCGAACTTCTCATACCACGTGGTGTACGAGCGACCACAAGGCGAGGACGAGCGGCATCCGCACTTCACCAAGTCCGGATTTGTCGATCGCGATTTAATTGAACGCTTGGCGCCAGCAGATGCTACATTCTACTTCTGCGGACCGACTCCCTACATGCGCGCCATCTACAAGACATTGCATGCCATGGGCATCCAAGAAGACCGTATTCGCTTCGAGTTCTTTGGCCCGACCTCACAATTGGTCGATTGACCTCATGGCTACAGCAACGCCCCCGGTTATCCAACTGGGGCGTTGCTGACTCCGTGTCAATATTTTCGAATGGTATAGCCGTCCTTCAACAGATACCAAAGCTGCGGAAATTCATTGCCAAGCACCCACATGGAAACGCCACGCAACTGATATTCGTCCACTAACGCCAACTTAATGGCGGCGCTTTGGGCGTCATCAAACCACACGCGATGCTGCACCCCGGCAACTGTGTATTCAAAATATGGAGACGCCGATTTGATGTCCCAGAGGATGGGCGCCCTCTCCGCAATAGCCAAATTTTGCGCTGTATTGTTTGACACGCCACTGGCCCTCGTGCGCCCTTTCTCGTAAGGCAGCGGCCAATCATACCCGTACAAGGACATGCCCATGAGAATCTTGCCTGGCTCGATCACGCTGGTGGCGTACGTCAACACTTCCCTCACCTGATCGATAGGGGCGATGGCCATCGGTGGTCCGCTTGCCATGATCAAACTACATATGGACCGATCCCTGTTATACCTCTGCAAACCTGTAACGGATGACCGCTGAGATGTCGGGATTGAACGAAATGAGCCTCACCTCTTGTACCAGCGTCGTTAGGATACGCCGCTGGATGGAGGCGGATTCCAAGTCGAATGAGCGAACCGCTAACCAAGGGAGAATCCAATCGGCAAGCCGGACCTCCTCGTGACCATGGTCTTCCTGTCCTCCTGACGCCCCCTCTAATGCGGCCAACCGTTCGCGCAATTGACCGTTGAGATGATCAAACTGCGCCAGTGAAAGTGCACCACACGCATAAGCGGCAAACAACTTCTCGAATTGGGCGACAAGGCGCGATCGCTCAACATCTATCGCTTGCCGACGCAGCGGTCTGCCTGTCACGACACGATCGCGCAGGGGCAAATGCGTGACAACATCTTCCCTGATCCGCTGTAAGACCGCCTGTTCTAGGTCATCCGCACGCACATATGGAGCCGTACAGGCGACCCGTCCAAACTCCGCCTGGCGAGCGCAGCGATAATAGAGCGTGTGATGCCCATTCTCCTTCGTCACAAGCCTCCCTCCGCACGTGCAGCGCGCCACCCCCACCAGCAGGTGCACACTTCCATCACGCCCGCGCTGCAAACGGCGCTCCTGCAAGCGATGCGCAACCGCTGCAAACATGTCGCGATCGACCAAAGCCGGATGTGCTTCGGGCACATGCACAATTTCGGCGTCATCGTGCACCCAATCCGTACGGCGTTCGACGATGCCCGACTCCCCCTGCCGAAAGCGCATCCGCTTGGTTCGCCTGCCATACACGATCTCGCCGCAATAGACCGGGTTTTGCAAGATACGTGCAATCCGACGCTGGCTCCATAGCTTCCCATTCGCCGTGACAATGCCTTGCTGATTGAGTCGTTCCGCGATGGCCCGACATCCGAACCCAGCCAGATACATCGCAAAGATCTGACGGATCACCAGGGCTTGTTCATCGTCGATTTCAAGCCGTTGTGTCTCGCGATTCAACCGATAGCCGTCGGGTGGTCGGCCATTCCACCTGCCGCTGCGAGCCTTTTGCATCGCTCCAAGTCGCACTCGAACCGATGTCTTCTCCGATTCAGCCTGGGCTAAAGCGCTGTGAATCGTAAACACAAACTCGGCCCGATCGCGATGACTATCAAAGTTTTCCTCAATTGATATAACCTGAACACCACAAGCGATTAACGAACGCAGCATCGTCAAAGCATCCACCGTATCGCGCGCAAAACGGGATATGCCTTTACAGAGCAGGACGTCAAAGCGGCCATGCCTGGCATCTTCCAAGAGCCGCAGTACGGCGGGCCGCTTGACCATACTCAAACCGGTGATCCCTTCGTCGACATACACGAGCTCGTCTGGGACCACCCATACCTCTTCCGCATCACTTGCTCGCCTGCGCGCATATTCGCGCGCATACGCAATCTGATGGTCAAGTGAATCACCGTGCACCTGTGACTCGTCGGACACGCGAGCGTAGATGGCGCAGACGCGGGCAGCGCCATTGTCAGGGCTTCGCCTCTGGATCATGGCTGGTTCTCCTTGCACGACACCCCTGAACTAACCACAGATCGCATCAACTCCAGGAGTCGATCCGCGATGACGGCTGGATCGACCGTTCCAAACTCGACGCGCGATACTTTCACGAGTTTCCGCTTTGGCATCGGCATCCCCCCGCCTAACCGTATGCCGTAACCCCCCGTCCATTTGCCCGTTGCCGACGGCTATCGAAAAAAGTTTTGAAACCCGGACTCGTTTAAGTTTGTTTCAAGGATCATTGGGTAGAATGAGAAAGTGTAGATGAAATACGATGTGATGGGCAGGTGCGAAGGATGTTCGGAACAATTGCGGCCATCGTCCTCATCACGGCCGGCATGATTTCATTGAATCGTTATGTGAAGAAGCAAACCGAACGACTGGAACAAAAAATTCAGTCGATGAAAGCTTGATATCGGTTTTTACATCTCCCCTTCTTTGCTTGAAAAAGGCCGCAGGAGTACATACCTGCGGCCTTCTCTACATCGGTGACGATTGATGCTCAATCGAGATCGAAATCGACTTCCGAAAGCGGAATAAGCTTTGTCCGTTTGATCCACTTGTAGCCGAACCACAAGGCCAAAAACAACGGAATCCCGATGTACGTCGCAATGACCCCTGTCCAATCGACTTTACCGCCCGTAAAGGCGCTGATATCTTGCCCAACGATGACAACGGCACACAACACCGTTGCAAGCAGCGGCCCGAACGGATACCACTTCGCGCGGTACGCCAGCTTGTTCAAGTCGCGTCCCTGTGCGAGATAAGCCTTGCGGAACCGATAATGACTGACGGCCACCCCGAGCCAAGCTAGGAAACCCGTCAAACTGGCTGCGTTCATCATCCACGTATAGACAGCGCCATTGCCGACAAACGATGAGAGAAATGCAACAAATCCTATGATGGTATTGACATAGAGCGCGTTCATGGGCACACCGCGGCGATTGACCTGCGCAAATACGCGCGGCGCTTTCCCTTCACAAGCAAGTGCCCAAAGCATGCGACTCGATGCGTACAAAGAAGAATTCCCTGCTGACAGCACAGCCGTCAAGATCACAGCATTCATCACCGCTGCTGCAAGCGCAAACCCTGCCCTGCGGAACACAAGAGTGAAGGGACTGATGGCCACATTGTTCACGCTGGCATTCAGTAAGTTTGGATCCGTATAGGGAATCAGCATACCAATGAGGAAAATGGCCAACACATAAAACAACAAAATGCGCCAAAACACTTGACGGATCGCCCGCGGCACAGCCCGCTCCGGATTATCACTTTCGCCAGCAGCCAGGCCTACCAATTCCGTCCCCTGAAAAGCGAACCCTGCGACCATCACGGTGCCAAGAAAGCCCAGCCAACCACCGTGAAAGGGCGTCCCCCCTGTCATAAACGTGTGCCAGCCAACAGAATGCCCGCCCAAGATTCCGAAAATCATGGCTAAACCAATGACAATAAAGACGATAATGGTCAATACCTTAATTCCAGCAAACCAATACTCGCCCTCCCCGTATCCTCGCACGGACACGACGTTTAGCAAAAACAACACTGCGAGAAACACGGCACTCCAAACCACGGAAGGCGTGTGTGGAAACCAGTACTTCATCACAATCGCGCCCGCCGATAATTCTGCTGGCAATGTAACGGTCCATGTGTACCAATAATTCCATCCAAGCGCAAAACCAAACGCCGGATCGACAAAACGTGTGGCGTACTGTTCAAATGACCCCGCAATGGGCATGAATGTGGCCATCTCACCGAGGCTGGTCATAATGAAATAGACCATGATGCCGACAATGATATATGCCAACAGCGCGCCGCCAGGCCCCGCCGTGGAAATGGACGATCCACTCGCCACAAAAAGTCCCGTCCCGATGGCTCCACCCAGAGCGATCATCGACAGGTGGCGAGATCGAAGTTCACGATGCAGGCCAACCTCTGCGTTTTTGCGCACGGGTTGCTCTGAGAATGGTGTACTTGCTGGCCTCTGACTCACCTTGTTAACTCCTTTCTTGTCCCGAAAATCATCCTATAGCGTGCAAATGCAGATCGCAATGAGAAATGCTTTCCTTCGATAAAGAAATAGTGAGATAAAGTGATATCACATAATCAAACGCAGCTTGGACACCCTCAATAGCAGTTACATTTGTAAGGAGGAGGCATTTCATGAAACGGTTTGCTGGCTGCCTTTCTATGTCGGCTCTGCTGTTTTGCCTATTGGCTCCAACCGGTGCAAGTGCTCTTGTGGTCGATTCTGGCCACAAAGGGGACATCGAGTTTCGGGTTGGGTCCTCGACCTCGACCGTGGTTGCCAATGCTCGCGTGATCGTCATTAATCACGAGGGGAGCATCGTCGCCACCGGTCTAACCAATGCGCAAGGTACATGGGACGCCAAGGTCCCCATGTACAAGGCGGACTGGAACAAAAAATTTGAGGCTAAGGGCGTGGTCAGTGCCATCGTCGTGGCAGACGGCTTCAATGAACAGGCTGTATACATCATCCCGATCACGGAACACACGGTGCAACCGGTCATCCTGCAGCCGATACAAGCCAACCGCCGTAACGCTCCGTCGACCTCCCTTGGTAACTTTAGTACACACGACTTAAAACGCTACATCGACCGTTACGCGTCCGAGCTCAAGCTCAAGCGGCAGGCGCCCATTCCAGGCGACCCCGAATACGCCCCGTGGAGTCCACAGCAACAGCAATAAGGAGTGTGCCTGCCCATGCGTGCTTTGAGGTCTCTGCAATTGGCACTAGCGTCTGCTACGCTTGTATTCGCACTGGAACAGGCTCCGGTGGCAAGTGCCCAGACGATTTATAACACACCTTATCCTTCCGTCATTCGGGTTGCCATCCGCGCCAACAACAACCCGACCAGCCCAATTTTGTACGTGCAAACGGTAGGTTTTGAAGAGTATTGCGAAGACGTATTACCGAACGAATGGGTGCCGAGTTGGAACCCCGAAGCTTTGAAGGCTGGCGCGATTGCGGTGAAGATGTTCGCATGGTATTGGTCGCTCCACCCAACAACTGAAGGTGGCTTTACATACGATGTGGACAACACAACCAATTTTCAGACCTTCAAGTATCTAAGCGGCCAAGTTGCCACCGATCTGGCGGTTCAGGAGACGTGGAACATGGTGTTCGTGCCGGGCGACGGCTCCATTCGACCACTCGACTTTCGCGCTGGCACTCCAGACGGCAGCAATTCGGGATATGTTGGAACCTTCATCATGTCACAATGGGGATCGCAATATTGGGCTCAAACGGGAAAGCTCCCATTCACGACGATCCTTAGCCTCTTTTACCCTGGGTATCAACTGCGATTTGTATAACACCACGGTATTACCAGAGGCCGAGCCAAGGCGCTCGGCTCCCCTCTTGACTCATCCCCTGCCGCCTGCGATCTTTTCCGTTTTGGTACGTCTAAGTAGATGTACAGAGATTGCGAGGTGCCATGGTCTCATGGAAGCTTACCCACCAGCGGTCCGCGAAGAGGTTTCAAGGCTATACGAGCGCTATGCGGACGATGTCTATCGCTATGCCAGATTTGCTCTTGGCGGTGAAGACGATGCATACGACGTGGTACAGGAGGTGTTTTTACGCGCTCTTCGGGGCTGGTCGAGATTTCGCGGAGAAGCAAGCGAGCGCACCTGGCTGCTGCAGATCGCACGAAATGTCATGTGCGACAAGTTTCGTAGACGACGATCAGAACAGGCTGCGCTGCGATGTGCACCAGTCCCTGATTCCAAGTGGCAACATACGGTAGAAGCTTCCGTCGTGATTGAAAGTGCCATCAGGCGTCTTCGCGATTCCTACCAACAAGTTGTCATTCTGCGTCATATTGAAGGTCTCACCGTAGAAGAAACCGCACAAGTACTCGGTTGGAACGAGAACAAAGTACGTTCGACAACGCATCGAGCGCTCGTCAAGCTACGAGATATGCTCTCCGACGATGACGAAACGGAGGTTGGGGGACATTGAGCAACTTGCACAATATCGAGCAAGAGTTGGCAAACATGAGGTCCGTCCGTATGTCACAAACACAGCGACAGCGCATCTGGCAAAACATCGAGGCCGACATGCGCAGCACACGCAAGCGAGCATTCGTCAATACCCGGGGCAGATGGGCATCGATAGCCGGTTTGGCGGCAGCCATCGCTCTCGTCGCAGGCGGCTATGGTATTCAGGAAAAGTCGCAAGCCTCGAGAACGGTTGTCAATTCGCCAGCCAAAGCGATCCCTGCGATTTCAGATATCCTGTACCATTTGACCGACTACGCAGTACAGGCGAATCAATTGACAGTTCCGTTCTACGAAGACGGCAACGTGATTCGCGAACGGATTCCGGAGCAGCAGAGCTTGGCAGCAGCCAAGGCGCATAGCCCATGGCGGACAGATCCGGTTCAGTCAGCACAGGTCTATACAGGCAATCTACTGCCTGCGGGTTTTGCTCATACAGGCTGGACTACCACAAAACACGATGCACTGACAACCAGCCTAAACGGCGTGATCGTCTCCTATCAATTGTTGAGCAGGAACGATTCTGTTTCTCCACCCATAGCCAAGGTGCGACTGTCGATCACGGGCGAAGGACATGCATCGTACTATCTGATTTCCCTTTTTGAATTGCAGCACAGGTATGTATGGGACATTGCGCAAATCGCCCGTTCAGCAGCCCCGCCTGTTGCACTGCCGACACGGATCAAGTCACTGTCGATTGCCAGCGGTCCCGCCGGTGCCGGTTACGATCCCAATGATCTACATGCCGTTTCACGACAAGTGACAGCGTGGTTGCAGCAGGCTACTCGCACAACATGGGAGCTTCCAACGCCTTCGCCGAATCTGGTGTTTAACGCATACGTGGGTCCAGACATGCTATTTTTCACCGCAGCGGATAACACGCCGATTTCCATCACGCCGGCATACACGATCATAAAGACCAAGAGCGGGTATCAGATACAAACTCAGCGAGATACCATCGAATACAGGACTCCTACAGAAGTGGCGTATCTCCATTGCCCAGCCCTCTACAAATGGCTCGACGATCACGCTTGGCGGCTTTCGTTTCACATTGCGTGATCGTCCGTGTGCACATGCACATCCATGCGATACCTCATATCCACCGTGTTGCTTGAGCCATGTCGTCAAATTGCCCAAGCAACACGAGCCTTGTGGGTTGTTCACATCACAACCGCAGCGCGCTGCAACAACGATTTCAGCGTCATGAAAGGCACGGATTTAGCAAGTGTCTGCAAGCAATCCAAACCTCATCAGGCTTTGTGGATTGGGGCATGGATGCACGCGAACAGCAATCAGCCATTTGTATGATCTCCGCTCGGGTATTCACCTAACACGTCCGTAATCAACGTTTTCACGCGATCGCGAATCTCATCTCGAACTTCTCGGAAATGCGCCATGATCTCCTCCTGCGTGCCGGAGGCCTTCGCGGGGTCTTGACATCCCCAGTGCAAATGCCGCACGTGAGCCGGGGTTGCCGGACACTTGTCGCGTGCATCCCCACAAAGTGTAATGACGATGTCCGCGCGGTTCAGCATATCTCGATCGATCAGATCCGAAGTGTGGTGAGAGATGTCAACACCGGCTTCACACATGACGGCTACAGCCCGCGGATTCAGACCATGCCGCTCAACGCCCGCGCTCTGCACTTCAATATGATCCCCCGCAAAGTGCCGCGCCCAACCTTCTGCCATCTGGCTGCGGCAGGAATTGCCGGTGCAAAGAAAATAGATAAATGGTTTTTTCACCGAAATCCCTCCTCACATCAATGCACAACGAGCATCCAGACATACAAACCAGATAGAGTGATAAACAACGTGGGAAGCGTGAGAATCACACCTGTCTTGAAGTATTGCGCCCAGCCGATACGAACGCCTTTTTGTGCCAAGACGTGCAACCAAAGCAACGTCGCAAGGGAACCAATGGGG
This sequence comes from Alicyclobacillus sacchari, assembly GCF_004366795.1. Classification (GTDB taxonomy): domain Bacteria; phylum Bacillota; class Bacilli; order Alicyclobacillales; family Alicyclobacillaceae; genus Alicyclobacillus; species Alicyclobacillus sacchari. The sequence goes on from NZ_SORF01000001.1 coordinate 199,024, forward strand.
GTGATTTTCGGCCCCAAATCGCAACCGATGACATTGGCATATACCATCGCTTCACGCATCAGACCCGTTACAGCCGCGGAATGTATGGCAAGTGCACCAACCATGACTGTCGGCAAATTGTTCATGATGCTCGACAGGATGGCAGCAGCGAAGCCTGTGAACAAGGTCCCGCCGTACAACCCTCCGTGCGTCGACCACTGCATGAGACGTCCCAGGAGGTTGGTGAGCCCCGCATTGCGCAGTCCATAAACGACGACATACATACCTATAGAAAAGACAACAATTGACCAAGGCGCCGATCGAACGGTTCGCCACGGCGCAACGGTCTTCGTACGCGCTCCGGCTATCAAAAAAGCAAGCGCAACCGCGAGTGTGATGAAACTCACGGGGATATGTAGCAACTCGGTTAAAACGTAGCCGACGAGCAGTATGACGAGGATAATCCAGGATGCTCGAAACATGCCTCGATGCCGGATGGCACTTGCCGCGTCCGGCAAATCACTCGGACGGTACTCCCTTGGAATATCTTTTCGAAAGAACAGGTATAACATCAAAAAACTAGCACCAAATGCAACCAAGTCAGGTACAACCATGTGCAGGGCGTAGCTGATAAACCCAACGCCAAAGTAATCGGCAGACACGATGTTCACAAGATTGCTCACAATGAACGGAAGTGACGTGGTATCGGCGATAAACCCGCTCGCAAGAACGAATGGCAACATCCTCTTCGTGTCGAATTTGAGCAATTTCACTTTTTCGAGAACAATGGGCGTCAAAATGAGCGCAGCTCCGTCGTTGGCAAAAAACGCCGAGACAACGGCCCCTAGAGTAATGACAAACAAAAAAACTTTTCTTCCATTCCCTTTGGCTGCGTGCGCCATTTTGAGCGCAGCCCATTCGAAAAAACCGATTTTGTCCAGGATCATGGAGTTCATGATGATGCCTACAAAAGCCAGCGTCGCATCCCAGACAATTTTCGTCACCGACCATACATCCGCGACATGCACAACATGCAATAACAGCGCAAGCACTGCACCACTTACGGCGCTCCATCCAATCGACAAACCTTTGGGTTGCCATATCACAAACACCAACGTCACGACAAATACAGCCATGGCTAACCATGCGGTAGACGCCATCATGTGGCCACACCCTCACAGTCGACCGAAAATCGCGGATGGGGGAGATCATCCAATTCTCTCGTCATCTCCGACAACTGGTGGAGCGATATGCCTACTTCCACGAGCCGTGCCTTGTTCAGCGAGTAAAATACCCACATACCTCTGCGTGTTTCCTGCACAAGGCCCACTGCCTTCAGCCGGCTGAGATGTTTTGAAATCGCAGGCTGTGAAATACCAAACAAAGGTACCAACTCGCATACGCACCGCTCACGAACGTTCAACAGCGCAATCATGCGAAGGCGCGTTGGATCTGCCAAGGCCTTCAACGTGTTCGCGAAACTGTCAAAGTCCAATCTCGATCACCTCGATACATTATAACTATATCGTTATAAACTCATCAAATGGATAGCTGTATATCACCCACTTCAGGAATCAGTCTCGCTCGGCCGTGCACATGTAGCATCTTGCAGGCCATCGGAGGTCCGCCGACCCATCCCCACTCGTACGTCATCAGCATCACAAAATCGACTTCCTGGCCCAGCGTTCGATAATCGAACGCGCCCATCCAAGGCTGGTTTGGGTTGTCCCCTGTCTTCGGGCCCATGGCGATGGAAATGCTGAGATTGCGGCCCCTGAGAACATTCCCCAACTCACGGATAAATTCATTGTACAATGGCCGATCCGGTGGATCCATATGCTCAAAATCGACGTTGACCCCCGCGTACCCTTTTGTCGTGCAGATAGACAAAACCTGGTCGATGACCGTCTGGCGCAGTGAACGGTTGGCCAAAATGGAATGCGCAAGCTGCGTGTTGAAATTGTTACCATCAAAATTCGTGATCGTCACGAGTGGACGAATGTTGTACCGTTTTGCCGTGGAGAGCACGATGTCGTCTTTCGGAGCTTCGAAGTGGCCATCGGCGCGAACCTGGTAAGAGAACGTACATACGTATGTCAGATCGGAAACGTCCCCAAGTATCTCTTCATCGCTCCGTTCGCCTGTCGGTACAATGTACCCGTTCACCTCGATGGTTCTTCGCGACGTGCGGCGCACGGGCAGATAAATCTGCGAACCGACAGAAAGTGAGGAACCTGTCACAAAACCGGTCCAGCTGGCGAAGACTGCTGGTGAAATGCCGAAACGCTGCGCAATCGACTCTGGTGTATCACCAGCCTGAATGGTGTAGGGCTGAACAGCGAGCGGATCGCCCTTCGGAATCAACAGTGCAAGACCCGATACGGTTTCGGAGCGCGAAGGCAGCTCATTGTAGCGCAGGATATCGCGCACCGACACGCCATAGGTAGCGGCAATTTGCCTGAGCGTCTCTCCAGAACGGACGCGATGAATTCGCATGGTATAGCCTCCCTGGTGCCAAACAGTCACTCCAGCCTATGCTGGGCAATCGTTCGCTGCGCATCCGGGATCTCGATATTTATGCGGAAGTCGTTGAGGCGTTCTTCACAAAGATATCTGCGTTTCCGTCTGAATAGATCAACGTCCAATTCGGGTTGTTGGAAAGATAGACGGTCAGCGCGTAGCCTGGGGGCAACAGGGCCGACTGGAAATTGTACTTGGCCAGCAATTGTGGAGCGTCCCACGCTAAATTTTGCAAATCCATGTAGTCGGCGAAAACGCTACTGCGCAAAAAGATATCGGTGCGACCGTCGACGAATGTCGGCACGCCGCGATAGATCAAATATCCGCCGTAGTCATACGCATTCAAGAGCGGTCCTGGAACGTGATGTTTGAGCAAGTAGTTGACAGCAGCAACGGGATAAGCGCCGGAATCCAAATGCGACTCCACCGATCCTCGAATGGAGGGCATTTTAAATCCAAACTCGGCTACCTCCGCTATGAGCGCAATCAAACACACGTATCGGAAAAATCGCGATGGCGTGGCGAGGACCCGGGCCCAATCATATGTCACAAACCCAATCAGCGGCGCTCCCGCAATTGCCAGATAGGGCATGAAACGCTGGTATACAAGTGTCAATGCGAAACAGCCGCCAAAGTAGAGAACGTATTTTAGCGGGATGTCCCGGCGGCGGGCGATCACGACCACGAGCACGCCAGCGAGAAACGGAATCACGCCATATTTATAATACGTACTATGAAAATTTGGCGAATGCCATTCGTTAATCGAACTGGTCATCAGCGCGTTATTCGACAACAGTGCGTATGTAAATTCGTGATATCCGTTGGGATTGAGTAATCCAAAGCCGATGGATACCACAGCGGTCACCAGCAGCGAAAGACGGGTTCGATTGGGCAGTCGTTGTCCCTGTAGGCGGCCGATGGTCGGCAGAAAGGAAACGACCACTTCAAACACCAGCATCAGGATGCCAATTGAGACCGATGCGTGAGCGTTAGCCCAAACGAGAACAAGTGGAGGAACGAAGAGCAACATCCAAACACGGCCGGATCGAACGCGCTCGAGAACGAGCAAAAAAACGGCAAACATCGTGTAGGAAACCAGTTGCGGACGCACGACCCAAAAAGCGATACCAGCCGCCACCGCGATCAGTGCGGCGATGGCAGCAAACACGCGGTTGTCTTGTGAGAGAGTGGACACCAGACGATACACAGCAAGCACCGTGACCGTGTGCAGAAAGACCACAAGCCCCCATACACCGGCAAATCCAAAGTGATTTGCGAGCCATGCGAGCACAACCTCAAACAACCACTCTTGCGTCACCCATGGTTGTCCATGCATGGACCACGAAAAGGGATCCGTCGTCGGAATCTTGTGATGCGCCAGGATATAGTCGCCCGTGGCGAGGTGCCAAGGGGTGTCTGGATCTGACAGCGGAAGGGCAGCGTGTACGGCAAAGTACAGAAACCATCCGAGCAAAATCACGTATTCGAGTCGAGCCCACGGCCTTGGCCGCTTCACTTCGATCACGCCGCCTCACCTCATATGTGCTTTCGCGTTCTCATGTCGAGATACATGACGGAAATCGCGACGTAGACAAACGGTGTCGTCAACAACGAAACGAGCAGCGAGACCAGCAAGGAACCTCCGCTCGTGGGAAACAATAAATCCCCAAAGAGGGTCAGCACGCCTTGAGCGATGGAGCAAATGACGAACAGCAGGACAAAAAAGCCAACCAGACGCCCCAGATCTCCCCGGGCGATGATAAAACAACGGCGAATGGCCCGGAAGAAACCCACGCCTTCCTCCGCCACAACGACTGGCAAGAACAAAACATGCAGGAAGAACCATAGGCTCGCAACCATGTACGCCAGGCTGCCCAGTACAGTTAGGACGTACGCCAGAACCTGGGATATACTCGCGACGACCGAGGCCAGAAGGCTGACGCCAAACGTCCAAACACCGCTGCCGACGGCGTACAGGACAATGGTCATCACAATCGTCAGAACGCCAAGCGGCAGCCTGCGAAAGGCGTCATTGCCCGCATCTGCCGTGGGCACATCCATCCCCCTTGCAATCATGCCAACGACGACGCGACTCACCATCGCGAGCATGAGCGGAAAGACGAGCAGCACGTAGACGAGTGTCAATAGCGGGATCCACGTCACGTAAGCCGCGGGAATTGCATGCACCATTTGTCCAATGGTGCGGGCAGACTGCAAACGCACAATCCAATTCGTCGAATCGGTGGTACTCACGTCACTCAAAAAGCGAACTTGCACATAGGCATTTAAGATTTGGAATGGTAGTAAGACGAGCACTGAGGCCGCCATCATCGTGCGAAACCGGCGGCGATAGACCGCGAGCGACACCTGGAACACATCGCGGAGTGTAAACGATGTATGAGAAGGCAAACCGATTCCTCCTGCGAGGCTGTGGAATCGCAACCGGCGCAAACCGTGGAAGCGTCCCTATCATCATAGCACACCATGGGAACCCCGCGCGCCAAACTGACGGTGAGATTACACGGAGAAGCTCGATTCGATCCCGCTCTGCGCATGCAATCGCGCGTATAGTCCCGCTTGTCGTAGCAAGGCCTCGTGCGTCCCCATTTCGACGATCCGCCCATGCTCGAGCACCAGAATGGCATCGGCATGCCGAATGGTCGACAGGCGATGCGCAATCACAAGCGTTGTCCTTCCTTCTGTAACCGCCCCCAACCCCCGTTGCACGAGCCGCTCCGTCTGGCTGTCGAGACTTGCCGTTGCCTCATCCAGGATAAGAATGCGCGGATTTAAGGCCACGATGCGGGCGAATGAAATCAATTGCCGCTCGCCCATCGACAGATTGGCCCCTTTGCCATACAGAAACGTATCGTACCCTTCCGGCAATCGCGCGATCACGCTATCCGCCCCCACCGCCCGCGCAGCCCGCTCGACTTCTTCATCGCTGATCTCAGGGCGAAACAGACGAATATTGTCCCGCACCGTACCGGTAAACAGGCTGACATCCTGTTGCACAATCCCCACCATCGCGTGTACATCGCGCTGACGCATGGCAGCGATCGGCACGCCATCAATTTCAATGGTACCCGCCTGCGGTTCGTAAAAACGCGTGAGCAGACTCATCAGCGAGCTTTTCCCAGCACCGGTCGGGCCTACGACGCCAATCAACTGTCCAGGCTCGACGACAAAGGAGATGTCGCGCAACACCGGCCGCTCAGGCTGATACCCAAACGTGACGTCCCGGAATTCAATGCGCCCCACAACCTGTTTCGGATCGATCCGAACCGGGTGCTCGGCATCCACAATCTCTGGCTCGATGCGTAGCACCTGCCCAATTCGATCTGCCGCCACCATCGCCGACTGCAAGGTATTCCACTGTTGCGTCATGGCGTTAATGGGTTGAAAAAACTGCTGGATGTAGCGAATAAACGCGTACAGCGTACCGAAGGCGATCGCCCGGTGCAACACGGCTTCTCCGCCAACAAAGGCGACAGCACTCACGGCCACATTTCCCAGCAGCTCAAATGTGCGATTGAACCACACCGATGTGGTGTATTCGCGCACATTGGCATCGCGATGCCGTTCGTCCAGTTCCTGAAGGGCCCGCCGTTGGCGCGCCTCCTGATGGAACATTTGTGTAATCCGCATCCCCGCCAGGTTCTCCGCCAAAAATGCGATCATCGCCGACAACAGCGATCGCGTTTGTTGATATCGCCTGCGCAATCTGCCGCGAAACGCGATTGCGACGGCAAAGATGATGGGGATCAACACCATCGAATAGCATGCAATCCGGGCATTCAGGCGAAACATGGCGAACAAAATCATCAAAATGGACAGTCCGTCGCGAATCAAGCTCAAGAAGAAATTCGTAAAAAACTGACTGACAGTTTCGGTATCGCTCGAAACATTCGTAACAAGCGTGCCAATCGCCCGCGAGTCAAAAAAGCGCATGGCTTGACGTTCAATGTGTTCAAACAGCGACAGCCGAATATTTTGAATGACGCTCTGACCCGCGCGCTGCAACAGCGTGACTTGAAAGTAGTTTGCCGCAACCCCGGCGATCACGACACCGATATAAACCAGTGCAATCACCAAGAGAGCGTGTCCATTCGGATGCGCACTCGCGATATCGCTGTCGATGGCGATCTTTACGAGGTACGGCTGTAATACGCTCGAGGCGTTGAACACAATGACCAAGGCAATGACCAGCACGAATTGCCACAGGAAAGGGCGTGCAAAAGGAAGCAAGCGACGAAGAGACGCAATCCCAGGCTTTTGTTTTGGCGTAAGTTGGTTGGCACGCTCGTTCACGACCGGATCGCCTCCCCTTCTTCCTGCAATGCGTACGTCTGCGCGTAGATACCCCCAAGTGCAAGCAGTTGTTCATGCGTGCCTTGCTCGGCAATCCTACCTTCTTCAAGCACAATGATCCAATCTGCGCTACGCACAGCCGACAAACGGTGTGCAATGACAATGGTTGTCCGATTTTGGCGCACGCCTTGTAAAGCGCGCAGGATGCGCTTTTCGGTGTCCATATCGACGGCAGATAAGCTGTCGTCAAGAATCAGAATGGGCGCGTCCTTCAGCCATGCGCGTGCGATTGCGGTGCGCTGACGTTGACCTCCCGACAACGTGACGCCGCGCTCACCGATGATGGTGTCGAAACCGTCCGGGAAACGAACGATGTCGTCGTAAATACAAGCGGCCTGGGCCGCACGTTCGATCTCGCTTTGCGTCGCATCCGAACGCCCAAACGAGATGTTGTCGCGAATCGTCGTCGAAAACAAGAAGCCGTCCTGTGGCACGTACGCGATAGCCTCCCGCAGTTGCTGCAAACGCAATTGCCGTATGTCGCAACCGTCGAGGAACACGGAATTTGCTGGCGGATCGAACATCCGCGGCAATAGATTGACGAGTGTCGTCTTACCGCTGCCGGTGCGCCCCACGATACCAAGCGTCTGACCTGATTTCAGATGCAGTTGGATGTCGCGCAGAACGGGCTCGTTGCCGTCTGGATACGTGAAGAGCGCAAGATCAATCCGAATGTCCCCTTGGATAACCGGCAATTCCACGGGATGTTCGGGGTCCGCAATGCTCGGCCGTTCATCCAGAAGTACCTGCAAACGCGTGAGCGACGCAGAAGCTCGTTGAAACTGATTAATCACCTGTCCAATCTGTTGCAAGGGCACGACCAACTGCCCAAGGTACAGCGTAAACGCCACAAAAGCGCCGAGCTGAATGGCATGGGTCACCGTGAGCCAACCGCCATAGAGCAAGGCAATGCCGAAGGCAACGGAACTCGTCGTCGGAATCACGGCCTGGAATGCCGCAGTCTTCCGAACAAGCGACATCTGCTCAGCGACGATGTCATGTACACGATCCCGAAAGCGGTTTGCCTCAATCGGCTCATTGGCAGTCGCTTTGACGAGGCGGATCGAAGAAAAACTCTCTTCCGCGAATTCCGACATGGCAGACAGAGCTTCTTGCACACGCCGTGACGACACTCTGACCTGGGGGCCAATCCAGACGATGAAAAATGGAATTGCGATGAGTGGAACCATGCTGGCCAACGTCAATTTCCAGCTGACAGTGCTAAACGTCATGATCAATGTCGCGATCATCAGGAAAATGGAGTTCGTTAAGATGTTGAAGCCACCCGATAGCGCTTCACGAACCTGGCGGACATCGTTCATCGCATGATTGAGCAAATCGCCAATACTTCGTTTTCGGAAATATTCGGTGGATAAAATCTCCCAGTGCTCGAATAAACGCAATCGCAGGAGGTACTCAAACCCGCGCGCCGCTCGTCCATTTTGCGACTGTCCGATACCATAGAACAGGACATAAACACAACCGACAATGAGCAAGAGCAAGGCGTACACCAAAACACCACGGCCGCTTAACCGATGCTTGGCAATGGCGTCGGTAAAGCGGCCGAGAATATGCGGAAATTGAACGAAAATAAATTCGGACACAATGATGGACAATGTCGAACCGACGTAACCCCATTTATGGCGTAAGAGATAATCCCGTAAAAGCGACTGGGGGCTCATGGCAACCACCTTCCATTGCAAACGCGTCAACTCTCTTACCTTACCTCAGTGCCCGACCGGCAAGCAAGCGGCCGCGATCCAATATCCGAACGCGCACACGACTGCAGTTGCGGCCGCACTTTTGAGCTTGTAATTGGCGTACTGCATGACAGGTAATTTCATCACGGTTGCCATCGCGATCGTGTTGTCGCTAAGGGGCGATGCGAAGCCGCCGAAGGTGCCGCTTGCAAACACGGCGCCGGCGACGACTGGCAGACTCTCGGCGCCGCCTGCCGCGAGTGAAAAGGCGAGCGGCATCAGCATGCCCCAGGTGCCAAATGAACTGCCAAGCACGTAGGAAATGGCGCAGCCAAACAGGAACAAGGCAGGTACGATGAGATGTGCCGGAACATAGCGGACAATTTCGCGCTGGCAAAACGCTGAGAAACCGAGATCGGCGGCGACCGCGGAGACGGCCCAGATGAGAACGAGGAGCACAATCACCGGCATCATCTCGTTTCCGCCTTGCAAAAAACCGACCATCAGCCGTTGGAGAGGCAATCGCCGAACACTATAGAGGACGAACATGGCGATAACGGTGATCACCAACGCCTCCAACATCGCGCGCGCCGCATTAGCTTTGGCAAATGCCGTCAAAAGAGACGCGCCTGGTGAACGGCCTGAAAGGTAAGTGAACATGACCGTGGCGCCCAGCAGCAGCATGAGCGGTAAAATGAGATGGATTTGACTGGGACGCGCACGCTCCGCCAATACTTCCACCGGATCGGGAACCGATTCCTCAGGGCCATTTGACTGGGTCCGACGCAGGGGGCGTTGCACCGCCCCGTCTGCCGGCATCCCGATCACGCCTGTTTCGACGGCAAACGCGTGGCTACGAACTCCAGCTGAGTGCTTCCAACCGGAAGCGTCGCGTGGGACGTCGACAGAGTGGTGAGTCGGCGCTGTCGTACGCGCGTGTCGGAAGAAGGTCAGGCCGAATCCGACAGCGAGCATAGCCCAGGCGAAAAAGTTGAACGGTATGCTTTCGAGAAACAGACGATACGGTGACACGGCCGCAGCGGCGTGATCGGCTGACGTATGCATGAGGCCTACCATATATGCGACGAATGCCGTACCAAGCGGAACCAAGGCACACAGAGGCGTCGAGGTGACGTCGATAGCGAATGCCACCCGCTCTGGGCGAACGCCGAAGCGCTGAAAGGCGCGGCTGACGATGGGTGCGATGGTCATAATCCGAAAATCCGGTGCCATGAATGTAAACAGGCTCGACAGCCACGTAAATGCAAACGCCCCACGCGGCGAGTGAATGCGTTGTTCCATCCAATTGGCAAAGCCCTTCACACCGCCACTGACGCGAAGTAAGCCGACGAAGGAACCAAACAAGTACAGGAACAACATAAGGCTTACGTTGCCTGGTACAGCCATTTCATTGCCCAAATACGTGAGGGCTGAAGACAGTCCGGCAACCGGTTGCGGATGCATCATGTACGCCCCTGCGAATAGGCCCAGGGCGAGGCCGAGGATGACCTGCTTGGTCAAGAGCGCGATCGGAATGACGACCAAAAACGGAACCAGTGATAGGACAGAACCGTGCATCGTTTGACAACTCCCCCTTGGCACTTCCAAGCGTTAACGTGCGCAAGGGAAATGGGTCTCATGCGAAGATGACGAGGCGATTCAATCCTGAAAGGATGTGGAATACTGCTGGACGAGTCCATGGAGGGTCGGTTCGTGTTGCAGCTGGAAGAGGTCACAAAGGGGGCGGTTACATGGCGTGGCCCCTATCGCTCGACATTGTGGAACTCGCGAGCGTTTTGTCGTCGGCCGGGACACTTGCCATTGCGGTGACGTCGTGGTACCAGATTCACCGCGCAAACCAAGAGACGTTCTATCCTATTGTAGCCATTGATGATATCGCACAGACGGCTTCTGGAGTATGGGAGATAGCCATGAAAAACTACGGAACGGGACCTGCCTTGGAGCTCAAGCTCACTATCCAAAGCGACGGCGGATTCACGGCCATACCGCCCATCGTCAGCGGCACTCGCGTGACAGGGCTACATCTGGCGCCAAACGAACAAAAAGTTGTCCAAATTTCGATGGACGAAGATCACAAGGCTCGTCGGATGGAGCACCAACACGGCGAGCGCCGCGCGCTCAGCGTCTCCTATCGGTGCATTCGGGGTCGAAAGCATGAATTGTTGGCTGAACTGCCAGAGGAATTCGAGCAAACATAACAGAGGCGCAGGCCGCATGGGACCTGCGCACGCCGTTGGATCGATTATTTCGAAATCCAGATGTAGTTGAGGAGCGGATATCCGGTCGTCGGATTCATGTACTGCGAAGTGGCGTTGTGTACATTCGGGGCCACAACACCTAGAGAAGCCCAGGTGTTGTTCCACAAGACCGGAACCTGTTCTGACACGAATTCCTCGTACTTGAAGAAGTTTTGCTGTGACTGTGCCGCGGACGCAGCAGGCTCATTCGTCTTCTGAATCAATCGATCAAGAGTCGGATTGTCATACCCAAAGTTGTCCAAGCCACCTGGTTCAAACAACTGTTCTCCCGAGGGATACGATCCGCCATAGGTGATACCCGTGCCTGCCGCGGCAGCCCAATTACCCGGTTGCTTCGAGTTGCTCATGATGCCAATTTCTTGCGCGAATTCTTCAGGCTTGAGATTCGCAATCACACCAATGCTCTTCCAGTCCTGCTGAATGAGCTCCACCATCTGCGTGGTCGATGGGGAACCTGACGGATACATCAGATCAAACTCGAGCTTTTGACCGTTTTTCGTCATGACTCCATTCTGCAGGGTCCATCCGTCAGACTCCAGCAACTGCTTCGCCTTGCTTAAACTGAACGGGAACAACGGCTTTTGCAGTTTGGGATCCAAGAACACGGTCTTTGGCGTCGCTGGAATCGGCCCGTACTGCGGCGGAGCGTAACCGTGGTAAATCTCCTTGTCAATCGTGTTCTGGTCAATGGCGTATTCAAGGGCCTGCCGCACTTTCAGATCGGTGAATGCTGAGTATAACGGCGAACCCTTCAGCTGATTCAACTCAACAAAGTAGTATCCAAAGTTGTAGCCAGGAACGATGGAGTCGCCCACCGACGTCAAAGCCTGGCGCGACCCCCACTGTGCGGGATCCAAGTAACCAAGATTGATGGCACCCGTTTTCAATGCCGAAAATTCAGAGTCAGCCGATGCTTCATACTGGAAAATCACTTTGTCCAAGGTGCTCTTGTGTCCGCCGAATGTCGGGTTCGGAACAAGCACCCAAGCTTGGCTGCTTTTCGCACTTTGAAGCTGGAACGGCCCATCGACAACCTTAAAGAATGTCGGGTTGGTCGCCTCTTTTCCTAGGTAGGTGATTTCTTGATTCATGTTAGATGGATACTTGTTCCACGCATGCTCTGGCAACGGGGTCAATTGACCGATACCATTGTAAATGAACCATTGCTGGTTCACCGGCTTTTTCAGCGTGATGGTGACTGTGTATTTGCCTGTAGCGACGACACTTTTTACATTATCGGGTACACCACCGGATCCAGCGTTGTAATTGGGCCACGGGGCAGGCGCTTTCGGATTGTCGGTTGCCTGGATCAACTTGTAATCCCAAACCACATCCTGAGCCGTAACCGGTTGTCCGTCAGACCACTTCCAATTTTGCTTCAGTTGAATGGTAAATACGGTACCCGTGGCGTTATACGTGATTTGATTGGCAAAACTGTCCGCGTAGTCGATCCCATATTGGTCATCGATATAAATGACACCCGGATACATTTGTGTGAACAGTTGGGCATTATACAGACTTGCATTTTGCGAGTTTTCAATCGGCAAGTACCACGTAATGTTGGTCGCAGGCGGCAATGCATAAACAAGCGTACCACCCTTTTGCGGTGCAACCGCGGCAGCAGCACCGACCGAACCTGAAGCGTTTGCCGATGAACTGCTATGGGCAGGTACAGACGCGCAACCAGCGACAACACCAGCGGCCATAACGGCTGACATCCCAAATACCCCTACAAGACGACGCCTTTTCATTCTCTGCTACCCCCTTGATGTTTCTATACCGAAAAGTAAAGCGTGCAACACGTCTGAATCGATTGGTTCCCTATCCCCTCCATTCTGGGTAACGGTACACCTCACGGCTGAACCGTTCGAATTCACTGATTATTTCTTGTATATCGAAATCATACGTATCTTTGATAAGTTTGTAAAGATGTTCACATCCCGCTGCAAGCGGTCAAGATTGCGCCAACACGCCGTCAAATACCGATTTGGCGGCTTTTTTTTGCGATTGGGGCAAACGTAAACGGAACTTTAAGAATTCTCTTACCCTATACAGTGGAATTTCCATCTGGGAGATTAGATAACAAGCCCAACAAAAAAACGGCGAACGGACACGATGCACCCTGTCCATTCGCCAAAGATGTGACTTGCTTTGTGAGAATGTATTTACATGTTGTCAAAGCTGATGCGCGGATCGACCAAGCTATACAAAATATCCGCCAACAAATTACCCACAATCGTGAGAACGCCCAAGAACATGGTCACACCGAGCAGTACAGGATAGTCAAGGGTTCCCGTAGCGTTCCAGTATAACAAGCCCATACCTGGATAGTTGAAAATCTCCTCAATGAAGAGCGCACCAGCGAACAGCCCCGGAAACGAAAGGCCAAACAGTGTGATCTGCGGCAAAATGGAGTTGCGCAACACGTGACGGAACATCACTTGCGACTCCCGCAAACCCTTCGCCCGAGCAGTGCGGACATAGTCCAAAAGCAGCGTTTCACGAACAGATGATCGCATGTAGCGCGAATACCCTGCCAAGGTAATCAGCGTCAAGGTTGCCGCAGGCAACACGAGGTGATGCAACCAGTCCGCGAAACCAGGATTTGGGTCCTGCGGATTCACCACGCCGCCTGAAGGGAACCAGTGCAATTCAATGGCAAAGAAGATGACGAGCAGAATGCCAAGCCAGAACGAAGGCATCGAGTAGAAGAAATAATTGAGAACCGAGACAATGTGATCAGCAATCGAGTTCTCAAAATACGCTTGAATCGTACCGATGGCCATCGCAAATAACTGTGCGAAAATCGTGGAAATAAGCACCAATGACAGCGTGGTTGGCAAAGCATGCACAATGAGCGAAGTAACCGGTTGACTGTAATTGTATGAATAACCCAGATTCCCGCGAACGATATTGCCAAGCCAAATTAAATATTGCATGTAAAGCGGCTTATTCAGGCCGAGCGATGCGGACAGTGCGGCCGCGCGCTGCGCCGTATAGTGCTGACCCAGCATGATACGCACCGGATCGCCTGGTACGATGTGAAGCAAGATAAATGAGATAATGGAGATACCCAGCAACGCCGGAATGGCCTCCATAATACGGCGGACAATATAACTCAGCAACGCGATTCACCTCGATTCTTCGAGCCTGGCCATATGCACATGGCTCGGCCAGGCAAATTTACGTTCAATCGGTACGCGTATCCAACGCGTGGCGGAGACCATCACCGACAAAGTTCACGCAAAGTTCCGCAATGAGAATCAGAATTCCAGGCGGATATGTGAGCCACCAGGCGTTTTGGAAGATGTAGTTCATGGACGCCGACAAATCTGCACCCCAGTTCGGAGCCGGTGGTGGCAAACCTAGTCCTAAGAATGATAGACCCGCAATGTTCAGAATGGAGTCAGCAACTGCAAAAGTCGTGGTGACCAAAACGGTGCCAATGAAGTTGGGCACCAAATACTTCAACATTAAACGCCAGGTGCGCACACCTGAGAGTAAAGCCGCTTCGACGTACGTTTCATTTTTGATCTTGAGCACTTCGCCGCGGACAATACGGCTGACCCCGAGCCAACTGGTCGCCGCGAGGACAAAAATCATCAGTCCTACGTTCGGTTTGAACGTCGCGTTCAAAAAGAGCAGGATGAAGATACTTGGGATTGACAGTAGAATATCGACAATCCGCATCAGTACCATGTCAATCCAACCGCCGACAAGTCCGCTGACCATCCCGTATAGGGTACCAAACGCCATCGCCACAAAGGCAGATAAGAAGCCGACTTCGAGCGATGCCTGTCCGCCAACCATCATTCGTGCCAGCACGTCGTGACCAGCGTCGTCCGTACCTAATGGGTGAGCCCAACTTGGCGGTTGCAACAAGGCTGTAAAGTCGCCGTGCAGTGGATCCACATGGTAAATCATTGGCCCAATGAACGAGAATGCGAACAAAAGCACAATACCGATGAGACCGATCGCACTCATTGGGTAGCGCCAGAACCGCTTCCATGCACGCCAACGGTTTGATTCCGCCTTGGGTGCGACAGAGGCTTTGTTCACCTCGGTTTGTGTTACCACGGCTGCCCCTCCTTCCTCATTCGGCGATCCGCCTCACTGCGGATCGCCATCGTCATGTTGCGTCCTGTCTCAGACGCGGTTATCACTTCGACATCCAAATATAGTTAAGCAAAGGGTACTCAGTCGTCGGATTGAGATATTCCGGCGTCGCATTGTGCACATTGGGCGCCGCCACCGACAGGCTTGCCACGGCGTTGTTCCACAACACCGGCACCTGTTTGGAAACGTACTCTTCATACGCGAAGAATGCCTGTTGCGACGCTGCCTGCGAAGCCGCTGGTTCGGTCGTCTTTGCAATCAACTTGTCAAGCGTCGGATCATTGTATCCGAAGTTGTCAAGGCCGCCTGGCTCAAACAACTGTTCACCGGATGGGTACGATCCGCCATAGGTAATGCCGGTACCAGCTGCTGCAGCCCACTTGCCGGGTTGGCTGCTGTTATTCATGATGCCAAATTCCTCAGCCAGTTGTACAGGCTTCAATGTAACCACAACGCCAATTTGCTTCCAATCTTGTTGGATCAGCTCCATCATTTGCGTCGTGGACTCTCCGCCTGTCGGATACATCAGCTCAAATTCCAATGCCTGACCATTCTTCGTCATGACGCCGTTTTGCAGCTTCCAACCATCGGACTCGAGCAATTGCTTCGCCTTATTCAAATTAAACGGGAACAACGGCTTAGCCAGCTTCGGATCCAAGAACACGGTCTTCGGCGTCGCCGGAATCGGACCATACTGCGCCGGTGCATAGCCATGGTAAATCTCATTATTGATGGTATTTTGATCAATCGCGTACTCCAGCGCTTGACGGACCTTCACATCGCTGAACGCAGCGTACATCGGCGATCCCTTTTGCTGGTTCAACTCGATGAAGTAATATCCGAAATTATACGCAGGAGTAATCACATCACCCGCTGATGTCAAGGCAGCCTTTGAACCGTATTGGGAAAGATCCAAATAACCCAAATTGACATTGCCTGTCTTCAGCGCGGAGAACTCTGCATCCGAAGATGCTTCATACTGGAAGATCAACTTGTCGAGCGTACTCTTGTGACCGCCGAAGGTCGGATTCGGCACAAGAGTCCAAGATTGACTGCTCTTGGCACTCACAAGTTTGAACGGACCATCGACAACCGTGAAAAACGACGGATTTGTCGCTTGTCTGCCCAGGTAGGCAATCTCTTGATTGATGTCGTTCGGATACTTATTCCAAGCGTGCTCAGGCAGAGCCGTCAATTGGCCAATGCCATTGTAGATAAACCATTGCTGGTTCACAGGCTTATTGAGCGTAATGGTAACGGTATATGGATTCGTCGCCACGACACTCTTCACATTGGACGGCACACCGCCCGATCCGGCGTTATAATTCGGCCAAGGCGCCGGCGCACTCTTGCTATCCGTTGCCTTGATCAAATTGTAGTCCCAGACAACATCATTTGCAGTCACCGGCTTACCATCGGACCACTTCCAGTTCTTTTTCAGGGAAATGGTGTACACGGTTCCTGCGGGATTGTACGTGATCTTGTCGGCAAAGCTGTTGTTGTAATCAACTTGATATTGGTTATTGATGTAGATCACGTTCGGATACATCTGTGTAACAAGCTGAGCATTGTAGATGCTGGCGTTACCTGCATTCTCAATGGGCAAATACCACGTGATGTTGGTCGACGGCGGCAATGCGACCACCAGGGTCCCACCCTTTTGGACGTTGGCCGATCCGGTCGTTGTATTGCCTGCTCCGTTCCCGGTTGCTGGGGCAACGGGAGACGAGTTGTTCGCGGCCGCGCCGCACCCTGTGAGTGCACCAACAGACAGTGCGGTTGATAAACCTAATAGCGCAGCAACGTTCTGTTTCTTCACTGAAGTTCCCCCTCTGATGTCAAACCCTTACCATGTATGATCCCAAAATTTGAACCTGTTCATGCACTGGCAACTACGAATTAGCATTCGCAAGACATTGCCTCAGCCATGCAAGTGACAAGCTACCCAATGTTCGGGATGTACCATAACAGGTTTGGGCATTTGCGAGCGACACACGTCCATCACGCGCGGACAACGCGTGTGGAACGGACAGCCGGTCGGCGGATTCGCCGGGCTCGGTACGTCCCCTTGCAAAATGATGCGCTCGCGTCGTTTCACGCGCCGCGGCTCTGGGGCAGCCGACAGCAGCGCTTGTGTATACGGGTGCAGCGGATCGGCGTAAAGCGAAGACTTTGGCCCGTTTTCGACCATGTGGCCGAGGTACATCACGCCGACGCGATCACTGATGTGCCGCACGACCGCCAAGTTGTGCGAAATAAATAGGTAAGCGAGATTGAATTCGTGCTTCAAATCCATGAGCAGATTCAAAATCTGCGACTGAATCGACACGTCGAGAGCTGAAACGGCCTCGTCAGCGACGATGAGCTTTGGATTCAGGGCAAGCGCCCGAGCGATCCCGATGCGCTGGCGTTGCCCACCCGAAAACTCGTGCGGAAAACGCGTGATGTCCGTCCGCCTTAGACCGACCGTGTCAAGGAGCTGCGCAGCACGTTCAAACGCGTCGTCGCGCGACAGCACCTTGTTGACGATAAGCGGCTCAGCAATGCTCTCACCGACGCTCATCTTCGGATTGAGTGAAGCGTACGGGTCCTGAAAGACCATTTGCGCATGCCGACGGCTCTCGCGCAACGCCGCGCCCTTCGCATGCGTGATGTCCTTCCCGTCGATCAAAATCTTGCCGTCAGTTGGCGTCGTCAGCCGCATGATCATGCGTCCCGTCGTCGACTTGCCGCAACCGGATTCACCGACGATCCCGAGCGTTTCGCCAGGCTTGACGTCGAAGGAGACCCCGTCCACCGCTCGCACGTGGCCCACTGTTCGCTTAAAAACGCCTGAGCGGATTGGAAAGTACTTTTTTAAATCTTTCACTTCCAACACATACTGGCTCATGGTACCCCTCCTTTCTTCATGAAACGAGATCGCAACGAACCAGGTGGCCCGGTGCCACTTCGCGCAACTCTGGTGCCTTGTCGAAGCACGACGGCTGCGCCAATGGACAGCGCTCCGCGAACCGGCAACCCTTCGGGAAGTTCGCCGCACTTGGAACCGTGCCCGGAATCGAATACAGGACATCTTTGTCCTCTTCGAGCGATGGAATGGAGTCCATCAATGCCCGCGTGTAGGGATGCTTCGGCTGTTCGAACACCGTATCGGCAGCGACACTTTCAACCACCTGACCGGCATACATGACGACGACGTGATCCGCCATATCAGCGACGACGCCGAGATCGTGTGTGATCATGATGATGGCCGTACCGGTCTCGTCACGCATTTTTTTCATGAGTTCAAGCACCTGTGCCTGAATGGTCACATCGAGCGCCGTAGTTGGTTCGTCCGCGATCAGGAGCTTTGGCTCACAGATCATGGCCATCGCAATCATCACACGCTGGCGCAAACCACCCGACAACTGATGCGGGAACTCGTGAATAATCTCATTAGCTCGCGGCACGCCGACAAATTTCAGCATTTCGACAGCCTTGTCCAAAGCCTGGCGTTTGTTCATCCCGCGGTGACGCACCAAAATCTCGCTGATCTGCGTCCCAATCGTGAGGACGGGATTGAGTGCGGTCATCGGCTCCTGGAAAATCATCGAGATTTCACTGCCACGCATATCGGACATCTGACGATCGCTAAGCTTCAAAAGATCCTTTCCGTTGAATAAGATCTCGCCGTTAACAATCTTGCCGCGTGGCTTCGGCACAAGGCGCATGATAGAGAGTGATGTCATGCTCTTGCCGCAGCCCGACTCGCCGACGATGCAGACGATCTGTCCCTTCTGGACGTCGATGTCGATCCCGTCGACGGCGCGCACCTCTGCGTGTTTGCTTACGAAATACGTTTTTAAATCGCGAATCGCGAGGAGCGGTTCCGCCATTGTCATGCCCCTCCCATCTCTCTTCCGGCAATGTCATGTCAAGTTTCGGAGTCCGTATGAAGAAACGTCGCAATTGCACGTCAGATTCCGAAAAATTGATTGAAGATTCGTTGGTATAGCGCAAATTTTAGCGGCGGCACAAGAGCTTGTAAAGGCGAGTGAAATCCACGCGAATCACGATTTTCCAGCGAATATGGACAAAAATCGCGCATTGACGCCCTTTTTGCACAGGTCCGAAGGAAGCTAAGAATTCTCTTAGTTTCACACGTTACGGCAGTAAATCTTACATACCTTGACGATACCAACCAGGTGCGTAGACCATGTTCATCCTGGCTTCGAGCGTCCTTCAAGCTAAGCGTGTACAATAAACATCATGAACGACCATCGCCTGCATATGGCGACAGGAGGGTACTCATGCGCATCTTGCTCGTTGAAGATGAAGCGCGGCTTGCGTCCGCACTCAAACAATTACTTAAAGAAAACCAGTACGCCGTGGACGCTGTGCACGATGGCGAATCAGGATATGACTTGGCACTCACCGACAGTTACGACATTGTCATTCTCGACATCATGCTGCCAAAGATGAGCGGTATCGACATTCTTCGCGGCATGCGCGAAAACGGAGTACAAACCCCCGTCCTGCTCCTGACCGCGAAAGACACAGTCGAGGACCGGGTGACTGGACTCGATGCGGGTGCCGACGATTATCTGGTCAAACCGTTCGACAACAAAGAACTGCTCGCCCGCGTTCGCGCGCTTTCTCGCCGTACCGGTCAATTCAGCGGCTCGGATGCGATCGAGGCAGGTCCGTTTCGCCTTGATTTTAGCACCCGTACGGTAACTCGCAATGGGGAAGCATTGGCGCTGACAGCTAAGGAGTTCCAACTGCTCGAACTGTTCATGCGCAACCAGAACAAAGTGCTGTCAAAAGAGATCATTCTCGACCGTGTGTGGGGACCTGATGCCGATGTGATTGGAAATGCGGTGGAGAATTACGTGCATTTCCTTCGCAAGAAAATCGACGAACCAGGTTCTGCATCGTACATCGCCACCGTGCGCGGTGTAGGTTATCTGTTTCAACCCGATCCTTCCGATGCGCGCTGATGACTGCCGCAATGGGAAAGGAAGTGCCCTTTGTTTAGGCGACTTAGTCTTCGTTTGACGATGCTCTCCGTCGTGCTCTTGGTCGTACTCTACACCATCACCTCGGTCGCGGTGTATACGACCATTCGCAGTTTCGTCATGCGCAGTGTCGATTTCGGCCTGCGTGAAGCTGCCTACCGCGTGATGAACACAGCCGTGCTGACAGGCATCCCAAGCTTCGGATCGACCGGCTCACCGCAAATCTACTTTTTACTTGTCGAAAACGGAAGCTTTAGCACGATACCCGACGCAACACTCGCCGCCCATATCAAACAGCGGCTCGACGCCGTCCAAAGCAATCAGGCGTTTTTCAACTACGCGTTCGAGGGTGAGCATTACCGCATATTTTACGTCCAACTGCCGACTCAAGGAGGCGGATCGCCGTATTTGGCAACTTTGCTCGACGATTCGCAAACTGTTCATGTGCTGAGTGAGTTGCAGTCGGTGATTATTCTCGTCGGTGCCTTCGGCGTGTTCGGCGCGGCGCTTGTCGGATTTATTCTGTCAGACAGGATGCTGCAACCGATTCGCCGTGCTTGGCAGCGACAGTTGGAGTTCGTGGCCGACGCCTCGCACGAGTTGCGCACACCGCTCGCAGTCATTCAATCCAATTTGGGTATCGTCATGGAACATACGGATCAAAGTGTGGAGGCGAATTTGGAATGGCTCAACAACGCGCATGGCGAAGCCAGACGCCTGGCCAAATTGGTGCAAGATTTGCTCACATTGGCCCGATCCGACTCCGAACGCATGCCCATCGACCGCAAGCCGGTCAATTTGCGCGACCTGCTGCTGCACATCCAAGATCTTTACGAAACCATTGCCGAAATGAAAGGCATTCGTTTAACTGTGCAGGCAAATGAGCCGCTTGTCATTTTGGGAGATCGCGATCGACTCCATCAGTTGCTCGTCATTCTGTTGGACAACGCCGTCAAGTTTACCGACGAGGGCGGCGAAATCGAATTGGCAGCGACGCGCAGCCGCAATCATGTGACGCTCAGCGTCCGCGACACGGGGTTGGGGATTGCGAAAGAGCATTTGGAGCGGGTGTTCGACCGCTTCTTCACCGTCGATCCGTCGCGATCGCGCGAGCAGTCGAGCAAAGGCACAGGGCTTGGGCTGTCCATCGCAAGGTGGGTCGCAGAGGCGCACGGCGGACGCATTGGCATCTGGAGCGAAGGACTTGGCAAAGGGACGACCGTGCGCGTCGAACTGCCCGTCAATTCGAGGCGCACGCCCACACTCACAGGGGCCGATCCGCGAGAGCCGTCTGGCAACGGACGATAATGCCCTGTGCCGTGAAATACGGTTCGAGAAATTCGATCAGCGAACGCTTGGCCTGCGCACTGTCAAAGGGACGACGCATTCTTTCCTGCAACGTACTTGCTGCCTCGGGTTGGACGTCGACGGCGGCCCCGGTATAACCATAGAATCGATTGATGGCGGAAATGGCCTCAGTGATGTCGAGATCGATGGCGATGCAAGCATGGGCAAGGACGTATCCCGGATGGCGGGATGTGGTTCCAGCCAAACCGCCACGCCATGCTTGCGCAGTGCCGACGATTTTCTTGCCATCGATCTGAACGTTGTATCCACCATCGCAGTAGCTCCCTGGCACCTCGCCTGTTGTGGCGGCTAGGCCAAGATGAACAAACCAGTCTATCAGCGGCTGACAGAGCAACCTGTAATACGCGTCTGTAGTGGCCTTCTCGTGCTGGCGCGGAAACATGACAGAGAAATTGAGCATGCCGATACCGTGCGGCACGGCAGTGCCGCCAGTGGATCGAACAAAGATAGGCCAGCCTTCGTCTGCCATGGTGGCCATGGCGCGTTCCCCGTTTGCGCCGGCGATATCCCGCCGACTGACGACCAATCCCTGCACGGGCGCATGCCTCCATACACGAACGGTCGCTGCACGGGTGCCTTGCGCAACCTGCTTGGCAATTTCGTCGTCATGAAGAATATTGTTCAGTGGAGACTCAACCAGTTCGTCTGCAACAATTTCCAGTTCCATCGGCAACAAGGTTCGCCAGTCCGTGTTTCCCATGAAGTCACTCCTCGCTTCTCTCGTCACGCATGTGCATTGGGCGCAAGGTTGGCAACAGAATAATGACCGTTGTGCCGCGGCCTTCGCGGCTGCGAACATAAATCTTCCCTTGATAGGCCTCAATCAGCTGTTTGCTGATGGCTAGTCCCAAGCCCGAGCCTTTACCGGTCGCCCGCGCCGCGTCCCCGCGATAAAACCGTTCAAAGATGTGCGGTAACACATCTGCGGGAATCCCTTCGCCGTTGTCACTCACCGACACCCGCACCATCGGCCCTTCCTCGCGGGCCGCAAGCAGAAGCCAGCCGCCTTCGCGGGTATGGCGGATCGCGTTGTCGATCAGTCCCACCAAGACCTGACGAAGTCTATCCCGTTCGATCGCGACACGAGCGCCCGGCGTCAGGTGAACGTGTGCCTCCATGTCCAAGTCTGGGCGTAAAACCGCCGCGTCCTCGCTCAAACGAACAAACAGCTCTTCGAGCCCGCGTTGATCGATGCCTTCCGTGACCGGTGGCAACTTTTCCTCTTCGAGCCGCGACATGGTCAAAAGTTGATCGACCAACTTCTGAAGCCGCTCGACCTCAAGTACAATGTTACGAACCGCTGGCTCCCAAACGCGCGCATTCTT
Source organism: Alicyclobacillus sacchari (assembly GCF_004366795.1). Classification (GTDB taxonomy): domain Bacteria; phylum Bacillota; class Bacilli; order Alicyclobacillales; family Alicyclobacillaceae; genus Alicyclobacillus; species Alicyclobacillus sacchari. Next base: position 221,679 of record NZ_SORF01000001.1, read on the forward strand.
ACTCCCCCAGCGCCGCAGCAAATTGGCATGACCAGCGACAATCGCCAAGGGCGTCCGCAGTTCGTGTGAGGCATCAGCCATAAATCGGCGTTGCTCGTCGACCGCGTCATCAATGCGATCCAGCAGTTGATTGATGGACTGTTGCAAAGATGCGAGTTCTGGTGGCAATTGTTCAAACCGTAGGCGCCCAGCGCGCCGCCACTCGACTTGTTGGATCCCTGCCATCAGCCGTTGCAACGGCTGAAACCCCCTGCGCAGCAACACATACATACCACCGGCAAACAGAGCGACCACTGCCAGATCCATGACGACAAAGATGGTCAACATATGCAAGGTATCCTGACGCAAAGGGTCTGTCAGGCTATAAATCGCCAACACACCGCTTGCACCATTTTCAAAATGAACGCCCTCGGTTAGCGCGATCACGCGATGAAACCCGCTGGCGTCGCGCCATTTGTACGGGTAGCTCCATTGCAGTTTGGAAAAGGCCTGTCCCTGTGGTTGGGGAGGGACGCGATTGGCGATTTGCTGTACAACATCGCTGTTGAAGACCGGGCTGTTGATTTGGAACAGCACGTTTCCCCCGTTATCTGTCAAGCGAATCACCGAGTCCGTTACGGCCACATATCGATCCCAACTCGTGGTCACGGTCTGCGTGGCCAACTGGTCGACGCCTTGACCGAGGAGTGTCGCCATCTCGAGTTCCATGACGCGCTTATACGAGTTGAGGCTGGCCGTCGAGAAGGCTGCCATAAAGACGGTGGAGAACACGATGAAGACGATCGCGCACCAGCAAGTGCTCCAACGCAGCAAAGACGACTGCGTAGTACGACGACTCATGTGTACACCTCAAGCCGATAACCTTGGCCGCGCACCGTTTTGATGTACTTTCGCTCCGGATCAAGCTTTTGGCGCAAATAGCCAATGTACACGTCGACCACATTGGTGTCTCCTGGCGTGTGAAATCCCCAAACTCGTTCGAGCAATTCGTTGCGAGAGCAGGTTTGATTGACATGTCGCAAGAGATAGACCAACAGGTCGTACTCGCGCGCGGTCAAGTCCACGTCCTTCCCGCGGTAAACGACGCGATGAAGGTCCATTTGGATGGTGGCATCGCCAAACCGAAAGGTGGTGGACGCCGCCTCGTGCCGCCGTCGCAAGGCACGCATGCGCGCCCACAACTCTTCAATTGCAAACGGCTTCACGAGGTAGTCGTCGGCCCCGGCATTGAGCCCCTCGACGCGATCCGCAACCGATCCGCGTGCCGTCAGCATAATCAAAGGGACATTCGAGAACGCGCGGACCGCTTGACACAACTCGATCCCGTTGATACCGGGCAACATAATGTCGACAAGCAACAAGTCATAGGATTGCTCGCGCGCGCGCGCAAGCCCTGCCTCCCCGTCGAGCGCCACATCGACTTCCACGCCTTGCAATTCCAACTCCAGCGTTACAAATTCGATCAATCCGGGCTCGTCTTCGACCAAGAGTACGCGCATCGCCCATCACCCACTCCCCATCTTACCGCAAATCGCAATGAGGTGCCTCCGACTGCGCCGCGAGCCAAGTGACAAACGCCTGTACCGCTTGCGGCATCGTCGTCTGTTGGCGCACGACGAGCGTGACTGTGCGGGCACCGAGATCGACATCGGTCAACTCGACCGTGCACAGCCTCCCGGCGTGTACGTCGTCCGCAACCGCCGGCCAGGGAACGATAGCAAGACCCATCCCTGCCTGGACAAATCGACTCATCGCTTCCAGACTGTCAGTCTCCATCAGAGGTAAAACTGGATCGGCGACACCCATGCGTGCAAACGTATCGTGCACCAACTGTCGCAAACCGGAGTCCGGATGCATCACCACCATCGGTTGTTGAGCGAGATCGGTCAGCATACAGGCGCGTCCGATGAGCGGATGGCCGGCAGGGGCAACGACGACCAAAGCATCGCACCAAAGCGGCGTCATCCACAAGTCGTCGCTCGCTGCGGGCGGCGTCGTCACAATGGCGGCATCGACCGTGCGTGCTTGTAGCCGCTCCATCGTCAATTTGGACGATCCAGTGATAACCTGAAAGCGCACGCGCGGATGTTGCCCTGCGTATTGCGCGAGAATCGATGGCAGTCTATACAGTGTGGGGGAGAGCCCTGCGCCGATTCGGATCAGCCCCGCGCTTGGATCCGCAAACTCGCGCAGTTCTTCGCGCAAACGCACTTCAAGCGCCTGCAGCTCACAGGCAAACGCGTACACACGCTCACCCGCGCCAGTCAGTGTCATGCGTTTGCCTGCGCGATCGAACAACGGTGCCCCGAGTTGACGTTCCAACTGCTGCAACTGGCGAGTGACCGTCGGCTGTGTAGTGTGTAACACGCGCGCCGCCGCGGACAGCGTCTGGTGCTCGACCACGGCAAGCAACGTTCGATACAAGACATCCACCTTTTCATCACCTATACATCAGTTGTATCAAAATGATACATATCATTCATTTTACACATAACAGAAAGAGACGTACACTGAAGCGTGTGAAAGCGATTCGAGGAGGTCATCCGATGTTCCACGCGGTGATTGGAGCGCAATATGGCGACGAAGGCAAGGGCAAAATGGTCGACTATTTAGCCGAGTCTGCAGATATCGTCGTCCGCTATCAAGGCGGCGGCAATGCCGGCCATACCATTGTCAATGAGCACGGAAAATTCGCATTGCATTTGGTGCCCTCAGGCATTTTTCACAAGCATACGATCTCGGTACTGGGGGCAGGCGTCGTTCTCCACCCCGGTCAATTGGTGCAGGAACTGACGACGTTACAGGATGCAGGCATCGACACCAGCCGTTTCTTGATCTCGGAACGGGCGCACATGGTTCTGTCTTACCATCTTTGGCAAGACAGGTGGGAAGAAGAACAGCGCTCCAAGAAAGTCGGTACGACACTGCAAGGTATCGGTCCTGCATACCAGGACAAAGTCGGTCGCTTTGGCCTTCAGGTGGGCGAACTTCGCGACGTAGAGCGCCTTCGCGAACGCTTGCAGGCTGCCTTTCAAGCAAAGTTGACGCGCATTCCGGCATTGGCGAACTATGGGACATGGGATGATGTGTGGTCGACTTTGATGGAAGCGCGTGATAAATTGGTGCCCTTTATCGCCGATACGACACCGCTCTTGTACGAAGCGTATCAACAAGACAAACATGTCGTGTTTGAAGGACAGCTTGGTATTATGCGCGATCTCGACTGGGGAGTCTACCCGTTTGTCACCTCATCCAATCCTATCGCCGGTGGCATTGGCGCAGGCGCCGGTGTACCGCCCAGCGCGATTCGCAGAATTACTGGGATTTCCAAGGCGTACACCACCGCTGTCGGCGAAGGACCATTCCCAACTCGGTTGGACGACGACTATGGCCGATATTTGCAGGAAAAGGGACACGAATACGGGGCCACGACTGGCCGACCACGCGCCTGCGGTTGGCTCGACATCCCGTCGCTCCGATATGGCGCATGGGTGAATGGCTATACCGAACTGGCCTTGATGAAACTCGACGTCCTCTCGGGGCTCGATGAGGTTCGCGTCGGCATCGCCTATGACAAGGGCGGATCGCGCTATGAATGGCCGCTGCCTGCTTATGAGATGGAACAAGTCGTGCCGATCTACGAGTCTCTACCGGGCTGGCATGAAGATTTATCGACCTGTCGCCAGTTTGACGAGCTTCCTGCGAATGCCCGTGCATTTGTGGAGCAGATTGAGGCATGGGTAGGCATCCCGATCCGCTATATCAGCGTCGGCCCAGAAAGGGCGCAGACCATCGTACGAAGCTGACGAATTGCGTTGTGAATCCGAACGTCGGGCCAGCCTTCTGGGCTGGCCTCACTTCATTCCCACCGAAATGGCAACTCCTCCGAAATTCTCTTGCAAATCCCTCGAAACTCAGGCTATATATTTAATAGATCTGCTCACATAACGAGAGGGTTGGACAACATGAGAAAGCGTATTCACAGGGCGCTTTGGCCTGCTCTTGCGGCCGGCATTGCCCTCGCCGGCATCGCCTTTGGTTCCCGGTCAACTTCCCCAACATTTTCGGCATCCCTCATCCATAACCGCCCAGGGAGTATAGGTGCGGCCAATTTGGCGGATCGCAACCCAAACGCTTCGGCCCAAACGGCAGATTCCTCACGCGTTTCCTACGCGTATTCACCTGTACCTGCTGACTCCAGCATGGTGCGGTTCGAGGCTTTCGGTAGCGGCGTCACGAACGCGGACATCCAACGCGCAGAGGCCATTCTCAGTCGCGTGCACGCCGTCAGCCGCATCAGCAACTTTCTCGGCCTGCGGATGCATAAACCGGCGACGGTGTATCTCGTCAACAACGCGTCCTCCTACGCAAAATTGTTGAAACAAATTGGCGTTTCCGATGGTGATGCCAACAATCTGTCCCAGGATTCGAACGGGTTTACCTTGCGCAGCACGGTCATTATACCGTTATTTCAGAATACAAGTGATGACGATCTCGCCAATACATTGACACACGAACTGACTCACGTCACCATCAATCAGAACATTGCGTCCCTGCCAAGTTGGATGAATGAAGGCATGGCTGTCTATATGGGATTCAATGGCCAAAAGGCGATCGAACCGCAGGCAGAATTCGAAGGCGATGAACGCGAATATGCCGAGGATATCCTTGACGTTGTTCAATCAGGATCACTTGTACCTTTGACAAACGATGAAGCCGCCATTTTGTCGGGCTCGGAGACGTACGACTACGAGCTTCAAGACTGGCTCGCTGTCTGCGATCTCATCTCCAAGTTCGGCATTTCTTCGATAGCAAAGCTGGCCAACAACCTAACACACGAAAATCCTGATCAAGCATTTCAGTCGGCGTTCGGAGAAACAGTTCCGTCGTTTAATGCCAGCTTTACGAAACAGCTGCAAGCTGCTGTCAGGGCGAAAACAAATGGCGCATCGCTGAATATAACCATTCCCGCGGGATTTCAAGGTTCACTCCAGTTTTTGGCACCCAACCGCATCAAGTATGAAGCATTGAATGCGTCTCCAGGAAACTACAATATTAAGTGGAAAACAAATGGAGGACTGGCAAGTATTCTGCCAGCGGCAACTCCGCTTAAGAACGCACAATCACCGGATCCATCCTCGGCGTACCTGTGGCTGACGTCGTCACACAAGCTGGTGTATCAAAATAAGACGGTGGCCGACTGTGGATTTCGCTTTGACTACCAGTTTGGCTTATATGCCTTTGAAAGCGCATGGATCGATTTTACGAACGGCCAAGTCGCATATGTCACACAACCATCCCTCTTCGGTGTCACCATTCAAGATGTCCAGGAGATAGGTCCGTCCAACCCGCTGTTGCCCATTCTGCGTGCGGAATGGGCGTGACCCCGACTCTCTTCGATCCGCATTAGGGGCCGAGTCAAACGTCTCGGCCCCACCCTGTATCCGGAAACACACACTGATCCCCATAAAACCCAACATTATTATCTACCATCCATTTCTTGCGTTCACATTTACAAAGTCTTCACAATCCGCATATGTCATCTTCACAATTGAGGCGTAACATTCACCTCGGAATACATCGATCACAATTGAAATGGTGCAAACTGTATCAGTGCTCATTGAAACGCTGACAGCGCAGACTCACTTATAGGCAAAGGAGCGACCAACGTGTCCGTCAATTCCAGCGTTCTAGAGGCTTTTGACGAAAGTAAGCTCAATTCATTTCATTGGAAAACCATTTTGACGGCAGGAATGGGCTTTTTCACAGATGCGTACGATCTCTTTATCATCGGTACGGTGACTGCGATTTTGACACCGATGTGGCACCTGACCACGACCCAGTTGTCGATACTCAACAGCACCTCATTGGCAGCAGCGGCGCTTGGTGCCTTGTTTTTCGGAAAGCTGATGGATTTGCTTGGCCGCAAGGCGATGTACGGAATCGAAGTGGCTATGCTCGCCGTGGGCGCCATTTTATCCGCATGTGCGCCATCCTTCATCTGGCTCGTCATCTTTCGATTTATTGTCGGCCTGGGCGTGGGCGGCGACTATCCAACCAGTTCCGTGATTATGACCGAGTATGCGAATCGCAAAAACCGCGGCTTTTTGGTGACGATGGTGTTTGCAATGCAGGGACTTGGCCTTCTGGCTGGTCCCTTGGTCGCTTCACTGTTGCTGTCCATCGGCATTCCGCATGCCATTGCCTGGCGCCTGATGCTCGGCCTAGGTGCAATCCCTGCCGCGTCCGTCATCTACTTGCGCCGAAAGATGCCTGAGACGCCGCGCTATCTGCTTGCCGTCAAACAGGATGCAAACCAGGCCGCAAGTGTCGCTTCGCACCTCACCGGCCAACGCGTCGGCGGCGGATCGTGGAATGGGAAGGTTGCGAAGCAAAGCATGTGGAGCCGCAAACATGTGGTTCGACTGATTGGTACGGCAGGTAGTTGGTTTTTAATCGATGTCGCGTTTTACGGCAACAGCGTCTCATCACAACTCATTTTAAAGGCTTTGCTCCCGCACGCAGCACTGGTGACAACAACGCTGGTGGCAACGGCCATCTTCCTCGTCGCCGCGGTTCCTGGTTATTTCGTGGCAGCGGGCTTGATGGACAAAATTGGACGCAAAACGATACAAAGCGTTGGCTTTGTTGTCATGGCCTGTGCGTATGCAGCCATTTTTCTCGTACCGTCCATTGCAAAATTGCCGCTTGTGTTTCTGATTGTCTACGCCATCAGTTACTTTTTCATCGAATTTGGGCCCAACACCACGACGTTCCTGGTTCCGTCGGAGGTGTTTCCAACTAACCTGCGCGGAACTGCGCACGGAATGTCGGCAGCAGGCGGCAAGATTGGAGCATTTCTCGGCGCGTTCATCCTGCCTGGCATTCTCAAGGCCTCAGGGCTCAATGTCACGATGGGCATGTTGGCGGGCGTTGCACTCTTAGGCGCCATATTGACTTTGGCTGCCGTCCCGGAGATGAAACAGCGTTCGCTCGAAGACAACGAGGAAATGCAACCGTCAGCAGCCTCAGCGTCGCCGCGGCACAGCGTGAGCTAACAACGCGGTTACCTTTGGGAGAGACATGCGGCATCGGATTATGATGGAGGGATTGTACGTTGAATTCGACGGCGAAGGATACGTTACAAGGCACGGCTTGGGAAGGGCTGGCAGTTTTATGTGAACGGCAGAGACTGCGAATCGTGCAGGAGTTGGCGAACGGAGAGCGCTGTGCAGCAGAACTAAGTGCCACCTTAGGTATACGCCAGAACACCCTGTCACACCACATCAAAATGCTGCGCGATTATGATTTGATTCGCGTCCGCCGTGACGCGGATGACCAGCGATGGTTGTATTACCGCATTAACGATGCGAAGCTCAGACGACTGGGTCACACGCTGACGCGTCTGGCAGACAGCGCAAAGTCGGCAGACGAGGTAGGCGGGCAAAGCAAAGCCGAAGCGACATAAGTCCTTATATCAAGGGCCTTGGCGAGACGAATCGCCAAGGCCCTTTCTCGATGTGTCGGTTCCATCGTTATCGACGAATCCGACTGTGTTTAATTCAAATTGACTTACATCTTCGACGCGATGTAAGAAGCGAGATCGACCACGCGGTTTGAATAACCCCACTCGTTGTCATACCATGCGACAACCTTTACCATGTCGTCGATGATCATCGTCGAAAGGCCATCGACGGTCGAAGAATGGGCATCGCCGTTGTAATCGTGGGAGACGAGAGGAAGCTCGTTGTAAGCTAGAATGCCCTTCAACGGACCTTCAGCGGCAGCCTTCAGCGCACCGTTGACCTCTTCAATCGTCGCCGTCTTCTTCGTCTGCGCGGTCAAGTCGACAATCGATACGTTCGGTGTCGGCACGCGCATGGCCATGCCGTTCAAACGGCCCTTTAGGTGCGGCAACACCAGACCCACAGCCTTGGCTGCACCGGTCGAGGTCGGGATGATGTTCAGTGCAGCGGCACGAGCGCGGCGCATGTCACTGTGCGGCAGATCGAGAATGCGTTGGTCGTTCGTGTACGAGTGAACCGTCGTCATCAAGCCCTTGACAATGCCAAACGTGTCGTCGATCACCTTCGCCACCGGCGCCAAGCAGTTTGTCGTACAGGAAGCATTGGAGATGACGTGATGATTCGCCGGATCGTACACCTCGTGGTTCACACCCATGACGATGGTGACATCTTCGTTCTTCGCCGGAGCCGAAATGATGACCTTCTTCGCGCCGCCTTGGGTAATATGCACTTGGGCCTTATTCTTATCTGTAAAGATACCGGTCGATTCGATCACGATGTCAACGCCCGCATCTGCCCACTTAATCGCACCCGGATCGCGTTCTGCGAACACTTTGACCGTCTTGCCCGCGACGACGAGATTGTTACCTTCGGCCTGAACGTCTTCCGCCAACACGCCATGTACAGAATCGTACTTCAACAGCGCTGCCAACGTCTGTGCGTCTGTAAGGTCATTGACAGCCACAATTTCAATGTTCGGATTGTTGAGTGCTGCGCGAAACACATTGCGCCCAATGCGGCCGAAGCCGTTAATACCCACTTTCACTGCCATGTTCGATTCTCTCCTCACATGTCTGATTCGGATTTCATTTGCAGCAGTCTGCGTGCAGCGCCTTCGTCCGTCACCAAGACGTCGATCCGGTACGCCTGCGCAACGGCAGCGATGGCCTGGGCTTTACTCGCGCCCCCTGCGACAGCCATCACCACTCGCGCGCGCTCGACATCGTTCAGGCGCAAGCCAATGGTTTGCATGGCGTACACCACGTCACCGCAAGCGTTGAAATAATGTCCGAAAGCTTCGGCCATGGCCGCCCGCTCGGCAAGCAATGCCAATTCCGATTCGCTGGCGTGCCGCCTGCGCGCCATCGCCAATGCGTCACCGATGCCATGAACCACGACCGTGGCTGATCGGATAACAGGCAGCCGCTGCTGGATATATGGATCCTCCAGCAGTTGTTCCAACGCCTTTTGCGACAAACTGTCCGGGATGTGCAGCATCACCGAGCGCCCACCGACTTTTTCCGCGAGTTCGGCCGCGATGGTGTTTGCCTGGTAGGCTACCGTTTCACCCACCGTGCCGCGCGCCGGGACGACTTGAATATCGCGCAGCCCGGAACGAACCGGCGCCCATTTCGCCAAGGCTGCGACCGTCGTACCACCCGTGACGGCGATCACGTCGCCATCGCGAATGGCGTCGATGAGCAGTTCACCCGCACTGGCGCCTATGCGATCCGTCACCCACGGCTCAGAATCACTGTCGCCCTCGACGACGATCACGCTGTTGACAGCCAAAGCCTGTGACAAGCGCCAAGCCAAGTCTGACCGGCCTGCGAGCGCGGCCGCGACGGGCTCCAGCTGACTCAATAGAGTCGCGCCTTCAGTCGACAGGGTGACACCCGATGCCGACGTAAGAAGCAGTCCTTGTTGCTTGAGCGCGTCCAACTCGGAGCGCAAAGTTCGCTCTGACTGCCCCATCGCCTGTGCCAAAGCCCTACGGCCAATGGGTGCAAGGGCGTTCACCCGCTGTAAAATGCGCAACCGATTCTGCAACACATCCATCAGTTCTGGAACGATCCGCTGCACCGCCGCCCAATCCGTCGTCTCCATAGCGCTTCTCCTCAACATGCCGCCCATGGTCCACGGGTCGGTACGTCGCTGGGACACCTTACGTCCCCGCGATCCAAATATCGTCCCATCACTTGTAGTGTAGCGTCTTTACCAGGGTTGCGCAATGCCTACCAAATCGCGTTTATATCTTGCGCAACTGCACCTCTTGTACCCGATGTCCCTCTCCTTTATGTAAAATCAACTGCGCGCGCGGCTTGGTGGGCAATATGTTTTCCCGGAGATTTTTTGCATTAATATCTTCCCAAATACGCGACGCCGTCGCCTCGGCTTCCGCATCGGTCAGCGATGCGTAGCGATGGAAATAGGACTCAGGATTGCGAAACGCGGTTTGTCGCAATGTGAAGAAACGCGTGATGTACCATTGGCGAATTAACCGCTCCGGAGCGTCGACGTAGATGGAGAAATCGAAGAAGTCGGACACAAATATGTTCATGCGTCGGGGCACGTGACCGACCGTTGTCTGCAGGACATTGAGTCCCTCTAAAATGACGATATCAGGCTGTCGCACGACGATTTTCTCGGACGAGACAATATCATACGCGAGATGGGAATACACCGGTGCTTCGACGATCGGCTTTCCTGACTTGACGTCGGCCAAAAATTGAATGAGCCGCCGCGTGTCGTAACTCTCCGGAAACCCTTTACGATGCATGATTCCACGGCGCTCCAACTCGGCATTTGGGAACAAAAACCCATCTGTTGTGACGAGATCGACCTTCGGATGATTGGGCCAGCGCGATAAGAGGGCTTGGATAATGCGTGCCGTCGTACTTTTGCCGACGGCGACACTACCTGCGATCCCGATGATATAGGGAACTTTGGTGCCAGTGTGACCGAGGAACTCGTGGGTCGCTTCGTATAGGTTTTGCGTCGCGCCCACGTACAGGTTGAGCAGTCTGGATAAAGGAAGATAAACGTCCTCCACTTCGTCCAGCGACACTCGCTCGTTGATCCCGTGCAACCGCGCTAAGTCTTCTTCCTGTAATAAAAGCGGCGTGGACGCGCGCAGTTGTCGCCACTCCTTGCGTGAGAACGATATAAAAGGACTAAAGCGATTCGCGTTGGAGACCTGTTCTTGTCCCATGATTCGCCTCCGATAGTACCGCTTACAATGTTTAAGCCCGGCCATGAAGCCGGGCCAGTGCAAAGTATACATGGTTCGACCGGTAAACAGAAGAGAGACGCTGTCCCTTCTTCGTCCTTAGGCAAGAAAACGGTACTGCGCAGCTACCAAATCGTAGTAATAGCCTCCCTGCGCCATGAGTTGTGCATGCGTCCCCCGTTCGACAATTCGCCCCCCGTCAAATACCAGAATTTGATGAGCGTCGCGAATCGTCGATAGCCGGTGTGCGACAACAAACGCCGTCCGCCCCTCCAGCAGAACACTGAGTCCCTTTTGAATCAGATGTTCGGTATATGTGTCAATACTCGCTGTCGCCTCATCAAGGATTAAGATGCGCGGATCGGCAAGAATGGCCCGTGCAAATGAAATGAGTTGACGCTGTCCCTGGGATAGGCGGCTGCCCCGTTCGCGCACCTCTGTGTAATATCCTTCTGGTAAGCTTTCGATAAACTCGTGCGCGTAGACGGCCTGCGCAGCCGCCTTCACCTCTTCATCGGAAGCAGCTGGATTGCCATAGCGAATATTGTCCATTATGGTTCCCGAAAAGATGAAGGTATCTTGCAGCACAATGCCAATCTGACTACGCAGACTGTCGAGAGAAACCTGTGTAATGTCTTTGCCATCGACGAGAATGGAGCCTTCCGTCGGATCGTAAAAGCGAGCCAACAAATTGATGACCGTACTTTTCCCTGCGCCCGTATGACCGACCAACGCCACCGTTTGTCCCGGCAGTGCCTCAAAGGACACATCGCTCAACGCCCGCCGGCCTTCCTCGTACGAAAAGCCAACCGAACGAAACTCAACCCTCCCTTTCAGGGGCGGCAATGCGATGGCATCATCGCAATCGACAACATTCGCTTTGGTGTCGAGATACTGAAAGATGCGCTCGGAAGATGCCATGGCGACGAGAATTTGATTGTACACTTGGCCGAGCTGTCCAATTGGCGTCCAGAAATTCCCCAAGTAGTTTGCAAACGAAACGAGCAACCCGACGGTAACGATGCCATTGTGTAACAAATGCACACCGTACCAGAAAAGCAAGGCGCTGCCGAGGGCACCCGTCAAGTCCACCAGCGGCCCGAACGGGATGGACCAACGCTGAGCCCGCAAAAACGTCGCCATGTAGTCGCGGTTCATCTTTTCAAAAAACTCTTGATTCTCATCTTGGCGCACGTACGATTCAGTGACGCGCATGCCTTGAATGCCTTCCGCGAGGTGCGCATTGATTCGACTCAAGCGAAGACGCACCTGTTGCCACGCGCGGCGGATCTGGATTGTCAACCGCAGCGACAACATAAACATGAATGGAACGACAACCAATGTCACAATCGACAACTGCCAGTTTAGAGAGAACATAATCGCAATAATTCCAATCAGTGTAAACAGATTGGTAATGGAATTGATGACGCCATTTGTGAACAGATCTTGCAGTGAATTGACATCGTTCAAAATCCGAACCAAAATCGAACCCGCTGGTCGTGCATCGAAGAAATCACTCGACAATCCCTGTACGTGAATGAACAATTGTCTGCGCAACCCTTGAATGACGCGCTGACCAAGCTGATTGGTCAGATAAATGCGAAACGACGAGGCTGCGAAGTTTAGCAAGTAGAGCCCAATCAGAACCCCGCCGTAGGCCATCAGCGCATGCAGGCGGTGGTGTGCAATGGCCGTATCAATGGTGCGACCAACCAGGTAGGGTGCTATGAGTGTGACCGCCAGGTTTCCGAGTGTTGCGCAAAACGCTGCCGCCATCAGTCCAGGATAAGGTCGCATGTACGATGCGAGCCGCTTCATCAGGGTAAATTGAAAGCTCTTTTCCAAAGCCTCGTCATCGCGATAAATGAAGGGTGCACGCAGCAACTCTTCGCGATTGGACGCTTCGGATCGCCCTTGTTCCTTTGCGTTCACACTCATCCGATGTGCCCCTCCGTTCCCGTCTGTACCGCTTCCCTGCCGTCGTTCATCGACGCGAAATCCTGAAACTGCATATCGAAGATATGGCGATACAAACCATTGCTTGCGAGCAATTCCTCATGTGTGCCGCGTTCGACGATCCGCCCGTCGTCGAGCACAAGAATTTGATCCGCGCGTTTGAGTGACGATATCCGGTGCGCGATGATAAACGTCGTCCGTCCCGCCATGACCTTTTGCAAAGCCTGCTGAATTTCGTATTCTGTCTCCATATCGACAGCGCTCGTCGCATCGTCGAGAACCAGAATACTTGGATTGAGCAAGATTGCCCGCGCCAACGCTACACGTTGCTTTTGTCCGCCAGAAAGCCCCATTCCGCGTTCACCGACCAAAGTCATGTAACCCTCCGGAAGTTCGTCGATAAACTCCGCCGCGTCAGCCATCGCCGCGGCCCGTCGCACATCTTCGACGCTCGCCTGGGGACGACCGTACGCAATGTTGGCAAAGATGGTCGTCGAAAAGAGAAAAGGTTCCTGGAAAACGACACCGACCTGTGACCGCAAAGCGTGACGGTTCCAAGATCGAATATCGATCCCGTCGATCCGTATCTGTCCCTCCGTCACATCGCGAAACCGCGCAATGAGCGACGTCAAGGTCGTTTTGCCAGCACCCGTCAAGCCAAGCAACGCGATGGTCTGCCCCGGCTCCGCAGTGAAGTTGATATCCGAGAGCACCCACTTCTCGCCCATCTTGACCCCAACCTGGCAAAACTCCACCTTTCCTTGCATGGGTCTGGCGATCTGTTCTTGCGAGGCATCCAGGTCATCTGGATACTCGAGAATCTCGAGCAAACGCTCGCCCGCGGCCGTCGCTTGCGTCCAGTTATTGAGGAAGAACCCCAGCTGCGACATCGGCCAAATCATGTACCAGACCACAGACAAAAATGCGATCAGATCACCTAGGTTCATATGGGAGGACATGACGAGCCAGCCGCCGACTAGCAGGATAAGGACGACGCCGATGTTGCCGACAAGTTCGATGAACGGAAAGAACTTGCGCCATAGTTTCGTCGCCTGCATGTTCGCACCGTAGTAGGCATCGTTGCGCTCGTTAAATTTGTCAATCTCAAACGACTCTTTTGCAAACGATTTCACCGTGCGCATACCCATGAGATTTTCCTGAACGCCTGAATTCAGGCTACCAAGCGTACGCCGCACAGTCTGAAACACCGGATGCAACTGCCGATCGAAACGGATGGCGGTCACAGCCAAAATCGGCATGAGCGCTGTGAGAACTAGCGCCAGCACCCAGTTCATCGTCAGCATCATGCTAATGCCCAATACAACCGTAAGCCCCAGGCTCATCAGATTGTTGATGCCGAATGCAAAGAACATGCGAAACGCGTCCAAGTCTGCCGTCATCCGGGACATCAAATCCCCTGTATGAACGTTGTCATAATAGGAAAACGGTTGATGATTCAGTTTTTTGTACAGTGCATTACGCAAGTCAAACGCAGTTTTGCTGCCAAACACCTGCGCCAAATACGCTTGCGAGAAGTTGAAAACGCCTTTGATCAGCGACGCTATCAAAATGGCAGCAGACAGCGGCAGCAGCTCTTGAAAATGATGTGCGATCACGACCCGATTGACGATCATTTTCAGCAGGTACGGATAGGCGAGTTGAAGTGCTGTCGTTAAAACCAGCAAGCCTAAACTGACATACAGCAAACGCAAATAAGGACGGTAAAAGCGGCTTAAACGCCGGTACACGCCTTCCACAAACGTCTCTCCTCTCCCACTTTCCGACACCAGTTGGTGCGACACGAATGTCATTTAACCACAAACGGGAGAGGCTGCATATTGTCGATTTGGTCATCTGATGACGAATTTGGCTGGCACCAAAACTGAGCCGATTTGACCTATCGTCTGGTATTTTGAGGATATGAGGGACGAGGTCAGACCGCCGCGACTATGGCGGTCATTGTGCCCGTTGTCGAAATTCACTTGGGGAAACGCCGTACTTGGCCCGAAAGACGCGGTAAAAGTAGGAATACGAATGAAATCCACAGAGGTCCGCAATTTGCTCCAAGTTCAGATTGCTAAACCGCATCCGATCACACGCCATTTGCAACCGTACATCCTGAAGGTATTGTACAATCGTCTGCCCATAAGCCTCTTTAAATACATGCACCGCCCGTGAGACGGAAAGCCCAATTTCCTCGGCGACATCGCGCAAACTGAACTCTTCCGGTGCGTGTTTCTCAATATACGAGCGAATGCGCTCTGCCGCCAACGGAATGGGTGAGGCTGCGGCGGGATCGTAACCATATTTATCAATGGTGAGACACAGGGCCCGCAATAGATAGTCGCACAACTCCATATCCGGCTGCCCCGGACGCCGATGTTCTTCAATCAGTTGCCGCCAAAGATAAACACAGTTCTCATGAAGAGCCAGCCGCAGGTGTGTCCTTCGCGGACGACCTTGCCACCATCGATCCAACCACGAACCTTCGCAAAACAAGTATAGGTCCGTCGATAGCACGTCGTTTGTCGTTGCCCGGTCGGTATCGTTCGCTTCGATCCGCAACTCGTACACCTGCCCGGGCGCAAACATGACGAGATCGCCAGCCTCGACAACCAACAGGCGATTGCCAATTAAGACACGCGCTTGGCCGTCAGTTTGCAACCGGAATAAATAGGAGTCGAGTCCAGAGCGAATACTTTGAACATATGGCGCCTCGTGTTCGGCAAAGCCCGCACCACGCACCTTCGTCCCAAGCCCTGGTTGGCAATGGACGCATGCGTTGTCCATCAACACGGCACCATCACTCCATTTGCGACAAATCACACAATTCTTTTTGCTACACAGTCTGAATCATACAGGTGCAAGGGCATGTACGGCAATATCGAGGCAACATCTATTAGACATTGTCGCGCGCGTCCACTATACTGGGCAATGGAATGCAACGTCCCAGACAATCCTAGGATCGCACGCGGTTCCATCGGTGCAACGAAGGCAAGGAGGCACATTCAGTGAGTGAGGCAACGCAAACCCACGAAACCGTCGACGTCTCTGACGTCCTACTCGATCCCGCCGTACAAGTATCCCTCAACACCATCCTTGAGAAGCTTCCACAAATTGCACAAGTGATGACGGCTCTGACGAAGGATGAGGAGACCCTCGCGAGTTTGACCACCGTGATTGAAAACCTTCCCCGTCTTTCGAAGATCGTATATCTGTTAGGACGTGTCTACCAAGCTGCAGAAGACGTTGTCACGGATGGGGATACCCTCGAAGGGTTCTCAAACATGTTCCAAAAGTTTACGCACCCGGCAGTCGATGTCGCCAAGAAGGGGCTGCGCGCTTACAACGCCGCGAAGGAACGTGCAGAACACGATACCACGGTGTACAGCGTCTTCAGCCTCTTGAAGTTGCTGAAAGATCCCAATGTGCAAAAGGGTATTCGCCTGGCTACCGCCATGCTCGACGAACTCGGCAAAGAGTCGTCCCATCACGAATAAGCATCATCCGAACAAACCACGCCTACCCTGGCGTGGTTTTTTGATGTGGTTTTTTCATACTGTCCCTTTGCGACACAAGCCCCTCTTTGCCATCACACATTCTCATAGGCCGACCCAACTGGGACATGCTACATGTGTGTCAGCAAAAGGAAACTGGATAGGAGGAGCATGGATGGACGTCCATCGCGCAAAAGACATCATCGCTTCCAAGGAGTTTATACCGGTCGAATACGAAGGGACACCGGTGTACATCAATCGCGTCTTTGAATCGAGCCCGTACGCGGAGGTTCGGTACGAGAATGGCGCCGTCACGGAAGTGCCTGTTTCAAAGTTACAAGAAGTCGGAACATCTCATTGACGCAAACACAAACGCTCAGCCCCAATCGACGATGGCGGCTGAGTCGGCCGTGGATCTTTTACTCCAACGCAGAACCTTGCTACATTGAATAGAGGCAAGGATGATCACGATGTACTCCGGCCACTTGACACACCATCGCGGGAGGATGATTTCCGATATGGATAAGGACGACCTAAAACAGCGACTGACACCACTTCAGTATCAGGTGACGCAGAACAACGCCACAGAGCCGCCGTTCCACAACGAGTACTGGAATCATCACGAGGAAGGTATTTATGTCGATATTGTCTCCGGCGAGCCGTTGTTCTCATCGCGCGACAAGTACGACGCTGGCTGTGGCTGGCCCAGCTTTACGAAACCCATTCGATCCGACGTCCTGATCGAACGACCGGATTACAGCCACGGGATGATCCGGACTGAGGTGCGTAGCCAGGAAGCTGACTCCCACCTTGGCCATGTCTTTGAAGACGGCCCGCGCGCGACCGGCGGCTTGCGCTACTGCATCAACTCCGCCGCGCTGCGTTTCATTCCGAAAGCGGATCTCGAAAAAGAAGGCTATGGCGAGTACCTGAAGCTGTTCGACTGAGACACAATCCCAACACCGGGGGTTCAGGAGGCATACGATGTTTGTCGCCGTAAAAATCGCCGAAAGCTTGTTGATCCCGCCCGGCCTGTTCGTTTTGGCCCTCGTACTCGCCGGGCTCTTCGGCCTGCGCCGATATGCATGGCTGGCGCGGACAAACATCGCGATCGCGCTGATCATCGCCATCGTGTCGACCCAATGGTTCGCCAATCTGCTTTTACGACCGCTCGAATCCGCGTATCCCCAACCCAAACACCCGCACGCAGATGCCATCGTCGTGCTTGGCGGCGGTTTTACGACGGGGACGCCGGATGTCACTGGTCTGGGCAACCTCTACGGGGACTCGTCTGTCCGACTGCTGGCAGCGGCCATGTTGTACCGCCGACTGCACGTCCCAATTCTCTTGTCCGGCGGGCCCAATACGAGGTCAGGCGGCCGATCATATTCGTTTGCCGCCATCGGTGCTCGCGATCTCGCCGCCCTCGGCGTGCCCAACAACATGATCTGGCAAGAGCCGAATAGTCGCAACACAGAAGAAAACGCCTCGTTTTCTGCGATCATCCTGAGGGCGCACCACGCGCAAACACCCCTCATCATGACTTCTGCGTACCACATGCGGCGCGCCGTACTCGATTTCAACAAATTTGGTGTAACAGCCACACCCTATCCTGTTGGCTACTTGGTCAATCGCGCGGCGAGCAACGACGCATTTGGCTGGTTGCCATCCATCGCAGGGCTCTCCGATACGACCATTGCCGTGCGCGAATACCTCGGCATCGCCGCGACACAACTTGGTGTGCGCGGCTGAACGAGGTACAACCGTCACTCGACGTGAAGCTGCTCCATCACATCCGCATACGCCTCAGCTGTCGCAGCCACAATGCCATTGACCAAAGTATGGCGCTGATTGAACACATAAGGCCTACCCGTCTTGTCGGTCACCCGGCCGCCAGCTGCTTCTACGATCGCGACACCCGCCGCGATGTCCCACTCGTTTTTCGGCCCGAGGCTAAACGTGGCGTCGGCGTGGCCCGCCCCAATCAGGGCCAACTTGTACGCGATGGATCCCACGGCTTCGACACTCATCGTTCGCTCGAATGGAACAAATTCTCCCCGCTTGATCTCCGAGCGACTACCCAATACCGTCAACCGTTCACCGCGCGCCCGTGAAGATCGAATCGGATTGCCATTGAGCCACGCTCCACTGCCGGCCAACCCGGCGAACAGGTCGCGCAAAGCCGGGTTACAAATGACCCCAAGCACCGCTTTGCCGCGTTCAGCCAATGCAACAGAGACAGCATATTGCGGAACGCCTTCGACAAATTCGCGCGTGCCGTCGATGGGATCGACAATCCAAACATATTCCATATCCAGCCTTGATAGATCGTCGCGCGTCTCCTCCGAGAGCCAACCGGATCCAGGCAAAAGTGTGAGCAAGCGCTCTCGCAAAAACGTATCACACGCGAGATCAGCCGTGGTGACCGGATCCGAGGCCCCCTTGAATTGCGTGTCATAGCCCTTTTTCGCGATATCCTCAACAATATCGCCCGCATCGCGCACCAACTGTGCAACGGCCTGTAACAGCGATGTATCGATCACGATGAACAAACCTTTCCTTGGCAAGTTGAGCCTGACGGACTCTCCATGCCCATTATACCGGGTATGTCCAAACACGACCGCCATCTGCCGTTCAGGTTTACCCGATAGCCCGCGCGGCTTCCCATAGGCCGTTGAGGTAGGCGAGACCAAGAGCCCGATCGTACAAGCCGTATCCTGGGTTGCCGTTCTCACCCCAGATCATGCGCCCGTGATCAGGGCGAACGGGGCCCGCATAGTCCATCTCGGCCAGTATCCGTATCAAGCCGAACATGTCGATGGAACCGTTGGCGGAAAGGTGGCCAGACTCGTAAAAGGATCGCGGGCCAATGCGGCGCACATTGCGCAGATGCACGAAGTGAACCCGCTTCGCCTCGCCCAAGTCGCGCAGGATGAGTGGCAGATCGTTATCTGCCGAGGCACCGAGCGAGCCTGAGCAAAAGCAAACGCCATTTGCGGGCTTGTCACAGAGGCGAATGAGCCGCTGCAAGGCGGCGCGATCGACGATGATGCGCGGGATACCGACGACGGACCAGGGCGGATCATCAGGATGAATAGCCATGGCAATGCCTACTTCTTCCGCGACCGGTATAACGGCCTGCAGAAAATACGCGAGATGATCCCACAAGGCGGCGGCGCCCATCTCGCGATACTGCGAAAGCATGTCGCGCAAACGCTGACTATCCGTCTCCAAGTTCCATGCCGGTAAGCGCAGCCGCCCGGCAAGCAAGGCCTGTTCATCGACTTCTTCGTCGAAATACGCAAGCGTGGTCGATCCGTCGGGCAATTCATACGTGAGCGACGTGCGCAGCCAATCGAACAATGGCATGAAGTTGTAGCAGACGGTGCGAACGCCAGCCGCAGCCAGGCGCCGCAACGTGGTCTGATAATTGGCAATGTACCTGTCGCGAGTTGGCCGCCCCAGTTTGATGTCCTCGTGCACGGGCACGCTTTCGATCACGGTCAATCGCAATCCTGCAGCTTCCACGGTCCGCACGAGCGAGCGAATTTCATCCTCCGGCCAGGCTTCACCTGCGGACAAGTGATAAAGCGACGTGACAATGCCGACGACCCCTGGAATTTGGCGAATGTTGCGAAGTGTCACTGGATCGTCGGGGCCATACCATCGAAAAGACATTTGCATCGATGTGCGCCTCCTGCCGCGTTATCCTAACAATGCCCGCAAGCGTTCTGCGCGGTGCGCGATGCTCGCGAAGTCGCGAGCGGCAATTTCCGCCTTCGGAAACAACGAGCTGCCCATGCCAACAGCTATGGCGCCTGCATCGATAAACTGGCGCGCGTTCGTCTCGTCGATGCCACCTGTGACCATGGCCTGCAGATCGCCAAACGGCCCGCGCAAATCGCGCACGTAGCCCGGTCCCATGGCCGCCGCCGGGAAAATCTTGACCGCTTCGGCTCCGGCCTGGCGCGCGGCACGCACCTCTGTCGGCGAGAGCACGCCTGGCACCATCGGCTTCGCAATGCTCGCAGCCAGACTTAGAAGTGCAGGATCGAAATGGGGGGAGACGAAAAATTCAGCGCCGCTGGCGTGCGCGTCCAACAGTTGCTGTTCAGTCAAAACGGTACCCGCGCCAATGCGCGCTTTCGCACCATGGCGCTCGCGCGTCTCCGCAATGAGGCGCGAACCGCCCTCTGCATCCATGGTCACCTCAATGGCCGTGATGCCGCCTTCAACCAAGGCCGCGATCACGTCGTGAAACACCTCTTCTGGCAGCCTTCTTACCACCGCGACCACTCGCGCCTCTGCCAGCCACGCCACAATATCGGATATCACCGTTGCACAACTCCCTTTCCGTTCAGATGTGACTCCACTTCCGCCCAGGTCGGATACTGGCTAAAGTCGCCACTTCCTGTTACCGCATAAGCGCCAACGAGCGATCCGAGCTTCAAGCAACGCTCGAGTGGCAGCCTTCGCATCATCCCTGCGATAAATCCCGCGTTGAACCCGTCGCCCGCACCGACCGTATCCACCACGTTCTCAACTGGCCAGGCACCGACCTGTAACCGCACGTCGCTGGCCGCGAGCTCGGCGCCTTTCTCACCACATTTGACAACGACGCCAGTCCCGGTGAATCCCATATCGCGAAGTCGTTTGAAAATCTCATCAGCATCACTCGTGCCATACAACTGATCCGCCTCGCCATCCCCCATAAAGATCCAGGCCGCATGCGGCAACACTTCGCGTACTAGCTCCCGCCACGCATCGATAGGCGCCAATTTCAGTCGAATGTTCACGTCGAACGACACCGGGACGCCCGCCAACATAGCGGATTGGACGATCGCGAAACTCGACTGTCTTGCTTCGCTGCCAATCATCCAGGTGATACCCGTCGCGTGTACCCATGCAAATTCCTTGGCTTTGAGCTGCGAGATCGCACGATCGACGGCAAATCCCTCGCCCGCCATCGCCGAGAACGCACGGTAATAAAACACTTGCGTCTGTTTTTTGAGGCCATGCCATTGTTTGAAATACACCCCCGTCGGCCTCTCTACCGATACATCGACGAGTGTGTCATCGATGCCTTCCGCCCGCAGCTGTCTGCGAATCAATTCACCAAACGGATCGTCGCCAACGCGCGCCAAATACGATGTGGGAACCTGTAGCCGAACCAACCCGATAGCGGTATTCATCTCCGCCCCAGCGCAGTCAGTTCGAAACTCCCGAACTTCCGTCAACTTCCCGGCCTCTTTGGGAACACACACGACCATCGGCTCGCCAAACGTGAGCACGCGGCCAAGCGATTGCATGACCTTTGACAATTCTGATGCCCCCTCTTACAATCAGCGCTGCACAAAATCCCAGAAGTTTTGGGAGAATAACTGGTTGACGTCGCGATCGACATCTTCGCGTGTCAAATCCCATCCCGCTTCTTGCAACTGCTGATATTTGTTCGTCAAGACCGCCGTTGCAACCTTGCGCGCGCGGCGCCACTTGTAAATCACGTGTTCGAGTACGCGCGCGTCGGAATGCTGGATGACGAATGTGGGGCCGATCAGTTCCAAGCGCATATTGGATATTTCCGAAACGAGCGTCTCCGTATTCAAAAACCACCAACACCCAAATGGCATGACATTGCCAAACTTGCGCGCCGTGACAGCCAATTCGTGTTGATCCTCGCGCGCCAAAAACGTCACCAGAAACTTATTTTCGGGATAACGCCGCGCCAGCGCTTCAATCGGCAACATGGAGGCCTTGGCTGTGCTGTCGCCGGCAGAACGAAGGTGTGGATTGACCTGTCTGCGCACGCCAATCATCAGTGCAAGCGGCAGCCGCTGTTCTCTGCACACCGGCAAAATCGCATCGGAAAGCAACCGCCCGCGCACGGTGTCCTCCGGGAACGCGAACGTATCAGGTGCCGAAAACGCGAAATAGACCGGTTTGATTTTCGCGACCCAGTCTTTTAGGAATCGACGCACCTCTGCCATGTCAACCTCGCCGAGCTCTGGCCCCACATGGTACCCAGTATTCGACAGGTACACTTGGGCCCTGGGCCAGTCGTTCAAGAGGACGTCGAGCCGCAACGCCGCATGAAAGCGTCGATTGCGCGGTGTTCCCTGCTCCCAGTAACGCCGCTCGATCTCGTCAAACGGATCGTTGGTCATGACCACACTGTCAACCCCGGCGAGATCCAGCACATGGTTGGCGTACGTGTCCGTCGCGGTTGGTTCAAGCTTTGCGCGCAGCCCTGCCAGTTTTTCTGTGCGCAGATTGACGCCAAAAGCCTGCGCAATCTGCACGACCCCCAATGCCGCCTCGCTCAGCGGCGTCGTTTTTTCAAACAACTGTTCCCAGATCCAGTCCGCCTGTGATGGCGCCGACAGGTCCCAAAAATCCGTCGAAGACAACTGCCCAACGCGCATCGCCTCGGCGATCAAATAGTGATACGTGAGCACATGGTCAGCACCGCTCACCTGAAGTGCCGAGAATGAGGGCGGAAACAGGTGCGTGTGCATGTCGGTGACCCTGACTGTCGCCACGGCTTCGCGCACCCACGCCGCGAGTTCAGTTTGCGTTGCCATGATGGAATCCCCACCTTCGCCTACAATCTTCACACCACATTCAAATCGTCATGGCCGTAAAACCGCCGTCGACTGGAATCAACGCGCCAGTCACAAAACTAGAGGCTCGATCTGACGCCAACCAGACGGCTATCCCCTTGAGTTCGTGGGGCTCCCCCAACCTGCCCAGCGGCGTATGGCGAACGATGTTGTCGATCCGCTCTTTCGTCAGGATTTTTCGATTTTGTTCCGCCGGGAAAAAGCCTGGGATGATTGCGTTGACACGCACATGAGGAGCCAGCTCGCGCGCCAGGTACTGCGTCATGTTGTTGACAGCCGCCTTCGATGCAGAGTACGCGAAGACGCCGGAAAGAGGAGGATTCGAGGAAACCGATGAGATGTTGATGATGGAGCCACCGCCACGTTCAACCATGTGCCTGCCAACAACCTGGCAGGCCAGGAAGACAGCCTTGGCGTTTGTCCCGACGATGCGATCCCACTCGTTCTCCTCAATGTCGAAGAACGGCGTCTTGCTGTTGACACCCGCACAATTGACCAAGACGTCGATGCGCCCGGCCCACGCCGCCACATCGCGCACCAAGTCCGCAATGGAAGTCCGATCTTGGACATCGACTGCAAAGACACGCGCGCTACCGCCGACATCCTGCAGACGCTTCGCAACTTGGTCGCCCTTCGTTTGGTCCCGCCCGGCAATGGCGACATTTGCACCGTGTTCAGCGAGACCCTCCGCAATATAGCTACCCAACACGCCAGTGCCACCGATGACTAAGGCTGTACGACCACGCAAGTCAAACAGGCGCAAGGCGGACACCCCTTTCGTGGTTCCATGCTCGGAAGCGGTTACAAAGGAATCGAAAAACTGGCTAATTTCGTCGTCTTCCGAAAGAACTGCGATCCATTGGGACACGTCAATTGTAGCACAATAAGGAATTCATCGTGCCTGCGTCCGCCGATGACCTGCCAGAAATGCTCGTACCGCCATCTCCGCAGCGTTGGCCGCCAATTCGAACGCGTAATCCATTGCATCCTGTGATGAGATGGGACCGTTTGCAATCGAAAACATGGCACTGACACCGAGATCGTATAAGCCTTTAGCGCCCTCTTGAACGGCGCCGGAAATACAGATCACGGGTACACCGGCGGTCTGTGCACGTTGAGCCACGCCCGCCACCGCCTTGCCAAAGCACGTTTGTTCGTCCGTACATCCCTCACCGGTCAGGACGAGATCCGCAGTTTGTACGTGTGTATCGAAGTTCATCGCGTCAAGCACAAGATCGACGCCGCGGGCGAAGCGCGCACCGAGAACCAACAGTGCAAAGCCAATCCCACCTGCCGCTCCTGCGCCAGACTGTTCTTGGCAACTCCGGCCAAACGCCCGTTCTACGGCGGCGGCGATGGAACCGAGCGCCGCATCGAGGCGCGGTACATCCTTACCGGTGGCGCCTTTTTGCGGGCCGTACACATATGTCGCTCCGCGCTCGCCGCACAGTGGATTGGCGACGTCGCAGGCCGCCCAGATCTCGGCCGTTTGCAGGGCCGGATGTAAGTTGGCGAGATCGACACGCTTGACAGCCTGGCAAGCCGCTGGAGTCGGTTGCAACGAGCGATTGTTTGCGTCGTAAAAACGGGCACCCAGTGCATAAAGCAAGCCAATCCCCGCATCGTTGGTACCACTGCCGCCGAGTCCGACGACGATTCTGCGATGACCACGTGCGAGTGCATGAAGCAGCAATTCGCCAAGACCAACACTGTTCGCCTGCCAAACATCGCGATCCGCCGGTTGCACCAAGTTCAAGCCCACCGCCGATGCCGCCTCGATGACCACTGTGCCGTCCGGCAAAACGCCATAGCCCGCCCGGATCGGCCGCGCAAGCGAATCATGAACATCGACCTCCACTCGCTCGCCGCCCGTCGCCCGAAGCAGACTGGCCAGCGTGCCCTCGCCGCCATCGGCGATCGGGAATTCTAGGATATCGGCTTCTGGACACGCACGTTGCACGCCTAGAGCCATGGCCTGGGCTGCCGCAACCGAGGTAAGTGAACCCTTGAACGAATCCGGAGCTACGAGGAAGCGCATACAGACATCCTTTCACCTGATATGAACCTGTGCCCTTGCGAGTCTCACAGTTATAATCATAACAGTCTTAGCGCGCAGAGTCGCCGCCATCGTAGAACAAGCACCTGCGCCACGAAAGGAAGGACCTTGGTGAGCAAGCATATCTACGTCGTCTTTGGAGACTACTACCACCCCTCCGCGCCCATTTCGCAAGCGTTTGCAGCCATGTTTGAACCAATGAGCGAGCAAGGCTACACCTATGCCGAAATCCATGAATCGGAATTGGTGGATCGCCTCCTTGAGCAACCGGCTGCCGTCGTCATGTATAAAGAAGACCGCGTCGATCCGACGCTAAATCCACCGACGCGTTGGCAAGATGCACATGCCGCACAAGCCATCGTGCGCTATGTCGAGGCAGGAGGCGGTTGGCTCGCGTGGCATGCCGGTATGTCCTGTTACCCTGTCCCCGGCCCGTATACATCTATGCTTCGCGGGCACTTTGTATCGCACCCAAAAGTGAACGCCCCCGTTACATACACGCCGGCAAGCCATCCAATCACGGACGGGATCGATCCCTTCACCATCGTGGACGAACATTACTTCGTCGAACTGCATTCGGGACCGACGGACATCCTTGTGTCGTCGACGTCGATCGACGGCGAATCCACGGCTGGTTGGGCGCATTCGTATGGCGACGGACGCGTGTGCTGCATCACGCCAGCCCATAAACCGGACGGACTGGCACATCCGAGCGTACAGCAACTAGTGACAAACGCGCTGTTCTGGGTAACCAAGCGATTGTGATACCATGGAATTGGTGGTTCCATTGAATCCAACGCGATGGCTTACTGTGCTTTCGATTGCCGTCCCTGTCGCGAGCCTCATCGTCTCGGCGGTGACGTCCCACTGGGGATTTCTGTTTCTTTGTATCACACCGGCATTTGTCAACTGGGGCTGGGGCAAAGAAGATAAGTGATTTCCTCAGCCTCCATGTCGCCGGTAACGCAGGATGAACCAAACCAATACAACCAAGCCGGCAATTTCAAATAATCCTTGCACCGTGACACCGCCTGTCGAAGATTGTCGCTTTTGATCATAGCGCAAATTGTGCGGACGGCGGTCTGTCCGATGTGGCAAAATCGTGAGGGTTTCGCGCCACATTCGCATTGTGTATGGCATGGCGCATATGGACACTCTACAGTTGCACCTTTGCTCATTCGCAACGAAAGGAGTGGCAAGCGCATGCTGAACGCACATCGCGCCAAGGAGATTTCCGAATCTCCAGTCATGGCCAATGTCACGCACAATGGACAGCGCATCTACATTCAACAGGTCGATCTCGAGAACGAGACCGCACGCGTCTACGCCTTGGAACGGCCGGAACAGGAATACGACGTGCACGTGTCCAACCTCGTCGAGCATTAACGGCCAGTTTCGGCGAATCGGCTGGCAAACGCCCTACCGATTCGCCGTTTGGTGCGGTAGGATGGTGCTCGAGCCCATATCGGCGTTCTGCCCAGGGCACCTTAACGAAAAGAAGGCATCTTCTATGTATCCGGAACGCATCGTTTGCCTCGCGGCGGAAATTCCAGAAATCCTGAATGAACTTGGGGCGCTCGACCGCGTGGTCGGCATTTCTGCTTATACCACACGTCCACTTGAAGCGTTGAGCATTCCCAAAGTCTCTGGCTTTCAAAACGGAAGTATCAAAAAGATTCTCGAGACAAAACCGGATGTTGCCATTCTGACGTCCGCCGTTCAGAACGGGTTGGCGGCCGCGCTCGGTCAGGCTGGCATCACCGTCATACACCTCTATCCCCAGCGATTGCAGGATCTGTTTTCGACCATTTCACTTCTCGGCAACGTCGTGGGTGCATCCGACCGAGCCTCGGCTCTCAACGCACGGCTGCAACTGGCAATTGACGAGGTTCGCGTCAAAGCCGAGCGTTTTCCGCGCAGGCCGCGCGTATATTTCGAAGAGTGGATGGATCCGCTCATCACGGGCATTGGCTGGGTCAGCGACCTAATCGAATTGGCAGGGGGAGAAGACGTCTTTCGAGCCAAGGCCATTGAAGGACTTTCGGCAGCGGATCGCGTCGTTAAGCCCGATGACGTGATCGCGGCAGACCCTGACCTTGTGTTTGCATCGTGGTGCGGCAAGCCGTTTCGGCATCCAGAGTTCTGTGAGCGACCAGGGTTTGCGCAAATCGCAGCCGTGCGCGAAGGGCACGTCTACGAGCTATCAGGGGAAGTGCTACAATGCGGCCCGATGCTGATCGACACACTCTATTCCCTGCATCAAACCATCGCCAAGGTCGCACGGTCTGAACGTTGAGCCGAAGTTGCCGTTAGCGGCACGGGCAAAGGGGGCAGCCATATGTCAAAGCGACTCTGGCTATTCTATTTTGTCACCATGTTGTATTGGTTTTCTACATATACCTACGTGCCTCTCTTGTCGCCGTATGTGCTCGCGATTGGCGGCACATTGAGCATGGCTGGGGTGATCGTCGGTTCGTACGGCTTTTCCCAAATGTTAATCCGAATTCCGCTGGGAATATGGTCGGATCGCATCGGTCGGCGCAAGCCGTTCGTCATTGGCGGGGTGGCCATGGGCGCGGTAAGCAGTTTGGGGTTGGCACTCACACACTCGGTCATCGCGACGTTGATCTTCCGCCTGCTTGCCGGAGTGGCAGCAGCAAGTTGGGTCGTGTTCACCGTCCTTTATGCCAGCTATCACACGCCCGATGAGGCTCCGAAGGCAATGGGCGTCATCAGCTTTTACACTTCGCTCGGTCAGCTTGCCGCGTCGACCCTGGGTGGGATGGTGGCAGAGCGGTTTGGCTGGCACGCGCCATTTTGGCTCGGTGCCCTTGGCGGCGCTATCGGGATCGCGTTGGCCTTTGGCATCCCGGATAACGCACCGTCGCAGGATCATGCGGGCATCGAGCCGCGGGAAATGCTTGCCGTCGGGCGCGATCGAGTCGTACTTGGCGTATCGACGCTCGCGATTCTCGCGCAGATCGTCACGTTTACGACGATGTTTGGTTTCACGACAACGGCGGCAACGCTCTTGCACGCCAACAAAATGGATTTGAGTTGGTTGACCCTCGCATCGACACTGCCAAACGCCATCGCGTCGCTGTACAGCGGCGGCGCGTTCTCTCGCTGGTTGGGCGCACGAAACGTGGTCGCGGCCGGTTTTGTGATCGCGGCGATGTTTACGGCGGCCATTCCGTTTGTCCACGATTTAGGGTTGCTTTACATCACGCAGGCGTGCAACGGTTTCGGACAGGGGCTGTGCATGCCGGTTCTCATGGGACTGGCGATCCGTCATGTGGAAGCGCGCAAACGTGCCACGGCGATGGGCTTTTACCAAGCCATTTACGCACTTGGTATGTTTGGCGGCCCAGCCATCGTCGGTTGGCTCGACGACGGCATCGGAATCGGGAGCGGCTTTCTTTGCGTAGCCGGCGTAAGTGTACTGGCAGCGCTTCTCACATATGGGTTGGCACCTGCTATCCGCCAACAACGTCCGCTACGCGAAGTTGAACAAAGGCAGGCCTGATGTGGCCTGCCCCTTCTTCGTGGCGTCCATATGGATATTTGCATCACGTGATTCGTTCCAGCTCGTCGCGTAAGTTGGCGACGTCGACAAAGTGCATACCGGCAACCATACGGATTTCGGAAGCGACAAACCCGGCCGTAGACAGCACGATGAATTTCTTGCCCCGCGCCCGCAACAACTGCAGCGGCCGTTCAAAATCCCCGTCGCCGCTGACGAGAATAGCCATGTCGTAGTTGTCAATGGTGTTGAACATATCGAGGACGATCTCGATGTCCAAATTCGCTTTGCGCGTGATTGACCCATCATCTTGGAGGATTTCTTTAATCTCTTTCGTGACAAGCGAATATCCGCTATATGCGAGCATATCCAAGTATTTTTGTTCACGTAAATCGGACGGAGCGCTCTTTCCAATGTAATAAAATGCATCGACCAACTCGCCCTTTGAAGCCGCCCAATCCCTGAGCTTTTGGGCATCGATATTCCATTTCAGCTTATCTCTTTGCATGTAGTAGTAGTTTGCCCCATCGACAAACAATGAAACTCTCATCGCTGACTATCTCCTTTTCCAAAATTCAGTTTTTCGCATTCATTACACATCCATTCGAGCCATGTGAATAAAAAACAGGTTTTCGTAACTTGATCATACCATGCCCTGCAATGCGTCGCGATCGCACTATCCTTACGGAGCAACCAGTTCGGCGGAAGCAAATAGGATCTCATGCATCACAAGCGATGACGCACCCACAGCAACCGCATGCACGTTGCCCATACGGACAGGTACTTGCTTATTCGTAAGCAGTGCTCGGTGCTTAATCGCGCGCTCCACCTCCGGCAACACAAACGTAGCAGCCTTTACCACGTTTCCTCCAAGGATGACTTCTTCCGGGTTCAGCACGTTTAAGATGTTCGCAACGCCCATGCCCAATTGCTGACCAAGTGCATGAAATGCCCGGATGAACGCGCGGTTGTCGTTTTGCGCCTGCGTGATGGCCTGTTCCAACAACGACTCACCAACGCTCAATGTCGAAACATCTGCACCTGCTTCTCGGAGATAACGAAGCAAGCCACGTTCCGATGCATATTCCTCCCAGCATCCATAGCTGCCACACATGCAAGCGGAACCCATGGGATTCACGGTCATGTGCCCAAATTCCCCCGCAATTCCGTCCCGTCCGCGATACAATCTGCCATCGATCACGACGCCAGCGCCAATCCCAACGCCCATGTTTACGAAGACGAGATTCTTGAGGCGCATCGCCTGCCCCATATACTCGTTCCACGCACCGCAGTTTGCGTCGTTATCGAAAAACAGCGGGATCGACACGCGCTGTGCGAGCTGTGACCGAATATCCCATTCGCCTGCGAACACACTCGGCAAATAATAAACAAGACCGCGGTGGAAATTGACCATCCCGGGCAGCGCGATACATGCCCCTACCAAGCCATACGGACTTGACGGCGCGGCCGCAACCGCTTTCGAAATCTCCTCCGAAATAAAATCCAGCAGCGAATCACGCGGATCTCCCGGGCTTGCCAAAGATGTCTGGCGAACCTGTCGATAAACAGGCTCTCCCCGGATATTACAAACAACGGTCGTCATATGCGAAATTTGCACGTCGACGCCGATAGCATATGCCGCATTGGCGTTAAAGCGGAGTAAAATAGGCTTTCGCCCGCCGCTCGAAGAGCCATATCCCACCTCTACCACGAGCTGTTCGGATATCAGTTCGTCGACAATGTTGGACACAGTCGCCTTGTTCAAACCCGTCATCTGGGAAATGTCAATGCGGGATGTCGTCCGCAAATCACGGATCAATTTGAGAACAGTGGCGCGATTCATCCGGCGCATCGCCGATGCGTCGATATTCGCATGCATGAACGCCGGTCACCCCTTGACTGGTACGAGTCTATTGCAAAGCAGTCGCGAATGCCCTAGCATTGTGCTCGTAGACTTGCCTATCTGCCTATCGAGCAAGGCATGTTACGTATCAGTATACGCTGTCCGGCGCCCGAACAGAAGTGGCGATTAAGGGGGAGCTTTCTTGTCACTGTTTCGAAAATTGGTGATTCTCTTCAGCGTGGTTATCCTGGTAATTCTCTCAGCAACATTGACCATCGTCTATGTGGAAAGTCGTCGAACCATTATTCAGCTTTCCAAGGAGAAAGCGGTTTCAATGATTCAAACCATCGATTCGGCCCTACTGAGCGATGTCCCAGACTACCAGTTTGAATCTGTACTATTGAATTTGAAACAACAAGAACCCGATTTGATATCATTCGATATTTATAAGCTCAACGACTTTTTGTATGATATCGCGTCGACCAATCCGCGGCGTATCGGCACCCAGGCATCCCCTTCCAGCACTATTGCGCTGGGTGAACACAGGGTGTTGACGACGCTCAACGGAACCATCATCAATCTCATCGTACCGCTCACAGGGTACGGTGGAATGCCCTATAGTGCCGATGTCAAGCTGTCTATAGCAGGCGATCTCCGTTCCAACCATATATTGCTGAGCGAAATCTTATACATTGGGCTGTGTGCTCTCGCCCTCGCCTTGGTATCTGCTTGGCTATTTACGCGCGAAGTCTTATCCAAACCGTTGCAGGCTATGATGTCCGCCGTGAATGAGGTTGCCACCGGCAACTTTGTCGTCAATCTCCGAAAATCCACTCGTCGCAGAGATGAGCTTGGCAGTCTAGCCCGCAGCTTCGAACGGATGACCGGTGGTTTGCAGCAATTGATTACACGCATGGCGCAAACCGCAGAGGAATTGCACACAGATTTTGAACAACTCGTCGAGAGTGGCGATTTCACGGCGCACGGTGCCCTGCACATGGCGGACGCCATTCATCATCTCAACGACTCCATCTCGTCTCAATTCGCAAAGCTGCAGGAGCTGGGCGGGAAAATGTCTTGGTCCATACAAGCCGCTGCTGACGCGGGCAGCTACGGACAGACGGCTGAGACACAAGACGCTTCAGACGTCCGACAGTGGTTGATGACTGTGGAAACACTCATGGATGAAACGTCTCAAGTCCACCACCACTTGCAAGGATTAGCTTCGACGGCCAATGGGCAATTGGGAGCCATTCAGCACATCAATCGTACGGCAGGTCGTCTGAGTGAAATGGCAAGTGAGTTGCGAACTCTACTATTGACCCTTGAGGTCTAGCATGCTCATCGCTCTTAGGTTAGCCAATGCACGACTGGGGTTGCATGTCATGTCCCGTTTACGCGGCCCACGTGTACATGCATGTAACCCCATTTGGAAAGTTGTCTAAACCATCGAAGGAAAACTCTGTCGTATCCCAACCTCCTTGAGCGCTTTTTTGATGGAACAATCCGTTGAAAACCAAAAAACAAGTTGCAACTTTCGACACCTTAGTTTATGATCACGACGAAGAAGAGATGTCGGAATCGATGTAAGCGTTCACGGCCGATTCCATCTCTCATTACTCGCTCTCATAATCAGGGGGGTTTAAGATGAAGAAAAAGTACTTATCTCTTGCCGGCGGTGCCGTTTTGGCACTTGGTGTTGTAACCGCTTGCGGTGCACCGAGTAACAACACGGGATCGAATGCTTCGTCATCCGGCTCTGCGAGCACAACCACCCATCAAGTGGAAATCTTCAGCTGGTGGACGGCAGGCGGAGAAGCCAATGGCTTGAACGCACTGATCAAAACGTTCAACAAAGAATATCCTCAGGAAAAGATCGTTAACGAGGCAGTCGCAGGCGGCGGTGGATCGAATGCGAAGGCCGTCTTGGCCAGCCGCATGCAAGCGGGCGACCCACCGGAAACATTCCAAGTTCACGCTGGTCAGGAACTGATGGCGTGGGTCAACGCTGGGAAAATGCAGCCACTGGACAACCTGTACAAGAGCATGGGGCTCAACAAAGTCATTCCGGCAGCGATCATCAACGACTTGTCGAAGAATGGACATGTCTATGCGGTGCCAGTGGATGTCGGCCGTGGAAACGTGTTGTGGTATAACCCAGCCGTGTTGAAAAAGTACCATCTTACGGCGCCAACAACCATGAGCCAGTTCATTTCCGAACTGAAGACGCTGAAGTCAAAAGGCGTCACGCCACTGGCGTATGGTGACAAGGATCAGCTTGGTTCCGTCATGCTCTGGGAAAACGTCTTGCTCGCGACGATGGGTCCACAAAATTACGACAAATTGTGGCAAGGCAAGATTTCGTTCAATAATCCGCAAGTGAAGCAGGCGACCAATACGTTCCTGGAGTTGCTTCAGTACACCAACTCGAACCATTCGGCTCTCACATGGGACGAAGCGGATCAAATGGTGGCGGACGGCTCGGCAGCGTTCAACCTGATGGGCGACTGGGCGAAGGCATACTTCCAGTCGAAGGGCCTGAAGGAAGGCAGCCAGTTTGGGTGGACCGCGTTCCCGGGCACGAACAACGATTTTGAATACGTAATCGACTCGTTCGGCTTGCCAAAGGGTGCGAAGAACCCGACCGGAGCTATGGACTTCTTGAAGCTTGTAGCTTCCAAGCAAGGACAGGACGAATTCAACCCGCTGAAGGGTTCGATTCCGCCGCGTACGGACGCGAACATGAGTCTGTTTGATACGTACAGCAAAGAAGCGATGAGCGACTTTAAGAAGGACAGCTTAGTGCCAAGTTTGGCAAACGGCGAAGCTGCGAACCCAGCGTTTGAAACGGCAGCTACACAAGCTGTAACGATGCTCATCAGCACCAAGAACGTCAACGAATTTATCAGCGCCCTCAACACGGCGGCTGAAGAAAATCCGCTTTCGTAATCAGGCGTACGGGGCTTGTACCGTGGTCAAGTACAGACTGTACTTGACCACTGCCCTGAAGGGGGATCAAGGAATGGAGAAAACACCCGTGCTGGCTTCACAGTCGGCGACTATCGCAAAACCATCGGTCGCATATCACAAAAAGAAAAAATTCAGCTGGGATAAGATGTGGTCATTTTTAACGCTCGTACCGTCCCTTGCGGCGGTGCTCATCTTTGTCTATGGCTTTTTAGGCTGGACAGGATATGTGTCCTTTACAAAATGGAATTCCATCCTTCCGGACTATCAACTGTGGGGCTTTAAAAATTACCAAATCTTGTTCCAGGATTATCGGTTTCAGTCAGACCTTCGCAACCTGTTGTTCTTTACCGTGTTCTTCATTCTCGCTTGTATGGTCGTGGGTTTATTTCTCGCCATCTTGGTTGATCAAAAAATCAAAGGCGAAAACATATTTCGGAACATCTTTTTGTTCCCTATGGCCTTGTCCTTTATTGTTACAGGTGTCGTATGGCAATGGCTGTTGAATCCGAAGACTGGCGTCAACCTGATCTTCGAAGCCCTGGGCGCGAGCCATCCGCCAGCTTGGTACACCAGCACGCGGATCGTACCAA
This sequence comes from Alicyclobacillus sacchari, assembly GCF_004366795.1. Lineage (GTDB taxonomy): Bacteria > Bacillota > Bacilli > Alicyclobacillales > Alicyclobacillaceae > Alicyclobacillus > Alicyclobacillus sacchari. The sequence goes on from NZ_SORF01000001.1 coordinate 255,489, forward strand.
GTTTCCACGTCGGACAAATTCAATTTGGTCTTCCGATTGCCATGATTGCAGTCCTCATTGCGAGTGTATGGCAGATGTCCGGTTTTGCGATGGCCCTGTACCTCTCGGGCTTACGCGCTGTCCCTGAGGAGATCAAGGAAGCGGCCCATGTCGACGGCGCTAACGGTTGGAAGACATTTTGGCGGATTATCTTCCCGCAATTACGTCCCGTCACGGTGACCGTTGTCATTATTCTCGTGCAAAGTTCGATGAAAACGTTCGACTTGGTATACGCCATGACAGGGCCTGGCAACGGATATGTCACGGATCTTCCGTCGCTGGATATGTTCACGACGACATTCCAAGCCAACCAGTACGCACAGGGATCTGCGATCGCGATTGTCATGTTCGTCTTGATGATGATCTTCGTGATTCCATATCTCTGGAACAGTCTGCGAAAGGAAGGGCAATGACTATGGTGATGCGCCGGGTTGGACAAAGTGCAACATACACGTTATTGGTTTTCTTTTCGCTCATTTTCCTGATTCCCATTTACGTATTATTGACAACCAGCTTCAAACCAAACAGCGAAGTCGATATCGCGCATATGTGGGCCTTGCCCCATCACTTCTCGTTGGCCAGTTACTCAGCGGCGTGGGCGCAATTGGGTCCCAACCTTGGCAACAGCTTTTATCTCGCCATCATAGCCACTGTGCTATCTTCCGTGATCGGTGCGTTTAATGGCTATGCGCTTTCGAAATGGAAATTCCCAGGTTCAAACGTTGTCTTTCCAGTCATTTTGTTCGGTATGTTTATTCCGTACCAAAGCATTTTAATCCCGTTGCTCAAGTTCATTCAGGCTATCCACTTGTACAATACGATTCCAGGCTTGATCCTAACCAATACGGTCTATGGTCTGCCGATCACGACGCTGATTTTCCGGAACTTTTACGCTGGCATACCGGATGATCTGATCGAATCTGCCCAAATCGATGGAAACGGCTATTGGGGCGTCTTCATGCGCATCATGCTGCCTCTTGCCATCCCAGGTTTTGTGGTGACAGGGATCTGGCAGTTCACAAGCATATGGAACGAATTTTTGTTTGCCGTGTCCTTGACGTCACCGCCGCATCAACCGGTGACGGTTGCCTTGCAAAATTTGTCCGGCAGCGACGTCGTCCAATGGAACGTACAGATGGCAGGGGCCGTACTCACGGCACTTCCGACTTTGATTGTTTACATTCTGCTTGGACGTTATTTCATTCGCGGATTGCTGGCTGGTTCCGTCAAGGGGTGAAGTTGGCTCATCGCGACATGTGGCATGGCCCCGAGCCATGCCTTTTCATTTGTCTCCTACTTTATGCAACTTTTTCTCCGAAATCGGAAGGATTACTGACGATTTTGTCGAAATAATCGCTCTGTCGATTGATGTAGAAAAAGCACGAAAAAGGCAACCCTCCGGAAACGGAGAGGACGCAAAGCTACAGGGGCTAACGCTGACCAATGCAGGCAGCTATGCCAGCCAGCTGCCGTGGTTCGGTTTGGGACAACCGCCGTCACGGTTGTCTTTTTTCATTTGTGGACACAGGGTGGGACGAACATGATGAAACACTCGTGGTTAAGAGGCAAAGCGGATCGGAATGGAGGTGAATCTGATTTCCCTGCGCTGGGACGGTGGCAATATAAATTAAAGGAAAATGAAGTTTACTGTTCACCTGAGATGGACCAAATTTATGGCCTTCATACACTTGGCAAACCAACACGCCCAGATCCGTTCATCGCGTCTATTGTTCCGGAGGACCGCGACCTGGTTCTACACTGCTGGCGCATGCTGTGTTCCGGAAAACGAGTCGGGCGCAGTTTCTCCTACCGAATCAAGGTCGGAGCAAGCATAAAATATGTAGAATACACCGCACGCTGTACGTACGACGACAACGGTCATATGTCCGGATTGGAAGGTACGGTTCGCGACGTGACGACACTCTTGGATACGCCTGTGACTCGCCTGTTTTTGAGGCATGATCGGAGCTTTCTCCGTGAACCTCAGGCCGCCATTGCTCTCGATCACGAGTTTGGCATTATCCATATAAATCAGTGGACGGAGCAACTCTTTGGATGGTCTGAAAACGAAGTGTTATTTCAACACGTTCCATACCTCCCCAAGAGCCTGGAGTCCTCTACGCATGAACTGTATCAAGCCGTCGTGAATACGGGAGGTACCATTTGGCTCGACACAGTCCGTTTGCATAAGGACGGATCACTGCGGAGAGTATCTGTTGCATTGGGGCCGCTCTATGATAAAAACGGCGTGACCAAAGGTTTGATGACTATGTACACGCCCATATCCGGGGCGGCCGATGCCATCGAACGTGCGCTGGTCTGCGAATCGCGCCTGCGGCCGTTCATCGAACATGCTTCCGATGTCTTCTTGTTGTTAGACGAGCAATATAAAATTCTGTACGCAAACGCAGCCGTCGAACACGTCATTGGCATGGCCCCATCCGATGTACATCAATTGTCTGCAGCCGGACTTGTGCATCCAGCGGATCGAACAGAGTTTGAACTTGCATGTCAAAAGGTTGCATACAGTCGAACGGAGCAACTGGACATTGAATTTCGCTTTCAACACCGTTCTGGGGCGTATCGCCAATGTGTATCATCCCTATTTACGTGGACAAGCCCGGGTGGTCAAACACATGTTGTGCTTCGCTTTCGCGATGTGACGGAAGCACGGTCTGTTCGACAACAGATGCAGTTTCTCGAACAGCACGACGAACTGACAGGGCTCCTGAATCGAAAGGCCTTCTTTCAAAAATCCACTTCTTGGATTACCGAATTGGGGTCGGAACACCCACTAACCGTAATGCTTCTGCGTATACAACAGTTCGAACGCATCGTCGAGAATTTGGGCCATACGGTCGGCGATTTCGTCATTCGCCTCGCGGCGGAGCGGATACGATGCCGCTTGCCCGAAGACAGCATCTGTGCGCGCATCGGCGATCATGAATTCGCTATCATGCTGCGGCAAGAAGAACGCGGCACAGAATTGATGCTCGCCCTCGCGAGCGAGCTGCTGCGAGCGTTTGAAGAACCGTTTGCGTCTGCAGGGCACACTATTTACGTCACCGCAGCCATCGGCGTCAGCTTCTATCCGGCTGACGGGGATGACATCGCCACCTTGGTGCAACGTGCCGGTGTTGCTTTACGCCGTGCCAATGACGCAACTCGGAACAGTGTGCAGACCTATTCGACTCAACTTCACACCGGTACATACAAACAGTTTGTCCTCGCGAACGACTTGCGGAACGCCCTGGCAAACAACGCGTTTCTCCTGTATTACCAGCCTCGGGTAGATGTGCAGAGTGGACGAATCGTTGCGGCAGAGGCCCTGATACGCTGGGAACACCCAACATGGGGGTTGGTCTCGCCCGTCGAGTTTATCCCAATTGCAGAGGAAACAGGATACATTGTCGATCTCGGCTACTGGGTGATTCGTACAGCATGCCAACAACTTCGAATTTGGCGAAATAAGGGCTATCCACCTATCAAAATTTCGATCAATGTCGCCGTCAAGCAGTTTCAGGCAAAAGGCGCAGTGCAAACGGTGTTGTCCATTCTGAATGAGTGTGGCGTTCCTGCCTCGGCCATCGAATTCGAAATCACCGAGACGTCAGTCATGCCTAACGATCCGGCCGTGACCGATACCATTCAAGCCTTTCGGAAGGCTGGAATTGCCATCTATTTTGACGACTTTGGGACAGGTTATTCGTCGCTGAGTTGGTTACATCAATTTCAACTAGACGGCTTAAAACTTGATAAGTCGTTTATCGATCACGTGCCAAACGCGTGGGCTCCCTCCCAGATTGTCAAGTCGGTCATTGGACTGGCTCATCAGCTGAAGCTGACGGTGGTCGCCGAAGGCGTGGAAAACGCCGAACAACTCGCATTCCTACAAGCCGAACAATGTGATCAAGTCCAAGGCTACCTATATAGTAAACCTGTTCCTGCAGGTACATTTGAACGACTGCTCGCTCAATCATCGATCCGACCGACAGCCATGGACACGGCGCAACGGACGCAAACGAATCGCCGCAAGTATGTCAGATTGTCGTTCGACGAGCCGTTGCCGGGCGAAGTGACGCTCGCGTCCATCTCAGGCAAACCGCTGTCTCTCGGTTACACGCAGGTTTCCATTGTCGACGCTGGTGCTGGTGGCATCAGCTTCTTGTCCAAACTTCGCTTTCCGCCTGATCGACATGAACTCCGTTTGCGATTCCGTTATACGCTGGCAGACGTGAATATCGAGGTGGAAGGCTACGTGGTATGGGCAAAAGAACTGCAAAACAGCATCTTCCAGTACGGCGCAGAATTCGATGTCGATGAATCGACGAAATCTCGCCTGCAAGAGCTTTTACACCGACATCAGAGCCACGTCCAAGCGCTCCGTAAACGCAGGCTTGAAGCTGATAGAAAATCGTCTTTTCGATGAGTTGTACATGGAGGGGTGCCCCCCGGCGGGGCATCCCGTGTAATTCTTGAGGGGAGGCATCGAATTCCTTGGTCATCGACCAGTTGACGCCCCTCCCGGAGTCTCTCCCGTGTGAAAGCGCAACGTATCTAACGGCTGCCTTCCATTTCATCTCCCCGAGCGCTCGGGGAGTTCATGCTTTCTTTTTTCGCTGTGTTTCATAGAAATCACTTCGTTGTGCCGAGACTCATGCCATGGAAAAACCTATTGTCTTTCCCGATAAGAATGTGGCTATAATTACGTTTAGAACAAACAAATGCTATGAACTGACTGCACTGCGGAGGGATCGCCAATGAAAAGGCCAGTGTCCATCGGTACATTCGGGGTTGTTTATCTGATGCTTGCCGCCGTGATCCTCACGGCTCTGATGGCCGGATTGTCGACGCATCCTGGCGTGGTGCTGAGCATAGTGACGCTACTTACCGCTTTACTGATTTTCCGCCGATTGCGAGCATCTCGTGGAACAGCACTCAGTATACATCTAGCCCTGCTCATTCTCATCATCGTCGTTGGCCTCTTGGTCGTAGGTTTTGGAGGCGACAGAACAGAATTGTGGTTCGCAAGCTGCTATGGTGTGTTCGACGCCCTGACACTTTTCGAATGGATACTTCTATCAAGGCAGTATCACTGACACGTCGAAGGATACATGAACACATGATGATCATTCGCTATTGACGGGCCAACTGGCTGTCTTTACTGTTAGGGATGCAACGTGTCTACAAATGTCGCTTTCGCGTCCGGTACGAAAAAACTATCTATAATAAAAGCAGGTGCTGAGCTTGTTCAATTCATCGACGACACCGTCCTCATGGATAAACATATTCTCTCGCGAAGAGGGACTTGAAACGGTATATACCAATAACATGATGGTCAGATTGATTGCCAGTAAAAATGGAACCGAAATCATCCATCATCGGCTAGCACGCACTGGGGTAATGGGCCTTACGCCGGCGACCCATTGGGATGAGCTGGAGTCGCTGTGTCTACTGTCAGGCTCACTCCGAGTAACATACGGTAGTGAGACATCTGTGCTTTACCCCGGCGACAAACTTGTGGCGTCCCCGGTACACGAGCATGTGTGTATAGTTGCGATGGAGAATAGCGAGTTTTTGTATGTATCGTCGGCGCCAGTCTTCCAATCCTACCAAAGGTCAGTAAGCGGTTTTCATGAACTCGCAGTACAAATTGCACTCAAAGACGGATACACGGCATCGCACTGCGAACGCATACGCCGATATTCGCTCATGATTGGGTGCGAGTTAAATCTTAATGCGATCGAGCTTCTTTCGCTGAGTTGCGGTGCTCTTTTTCATGATATCGGGAAAATTCAAATTCCTGATGAAATTCTTATGAAACCTGGTAGGCTAAGTCCAGAAGAGTTTGATATAATCAAACAGCACACCATTTTTGGAAGGGATATCATGGACTCTCCGGAGAATCCCTTTCTACATGTCGGAAGTAAGGTGGCTGAACAACACCACGAACGTTACGATGGAAGTGGGTATCCGTACGGCCTGAAGAAAGATGAAATCTATCTTCCGGCAGCGATTGTCGCGGTGGTGGACAGCTACGATGCAATGGTGTCAAATCGGCCTTACCAACCTGCTCGGAAGAAGACCGATGCAGTTCGTGAAATCGCGTCGCTTAGTGGAAAGTTGTACAACCCACAAGTTGTCAACGCGTTTCTCAAGGTCGTAGATACATTTACATACGAGGATTAAGGAGGAAAATTTCGATGAAACATCTAAAAAAGGCTCTGATCTTTGGTTCTCTCGTTGCTGCTACACTTCTGAGCGTTGCACCTGCGGTCGTTGACGCAGCGACGACGTCCGGCACATCTGCCACGGTCGGTGGCTATCAGCCAATGCAACCACCATATCCCGCTTCATATCCGACGCTCTAATAAATTTTTGATTCTCACGATATGGCCCCCCTTCGGGGCCATATTTTTTATCCTTCGCTTCCTTTACGTTTGTTCCACTTTTGAAACGCATAGGATACCACAACGCCAAGGGCATCAATCACCATGTCGTATACCCGACCATCGCGCCCAAAGTACAGTTGAAATAGCTCCGTGCCTACGCCGAAGACAAGCGCGATCGTGGCAGACCAACGCGGCCGCTGCAGCAGCCTCGTCAGCAAGGCCTCGAAAATCATGAAACCAAAGAAGTGAGAAAGCTTCGAAACCGTATATTTCCACGAGCCAAAATGAAAGTCGAGCTGCAGTAAATCACGGAAGTTCGCATGTGGATGGAAGTGGAACGCACTCAAATAAAAATGAAAGGGATCGTTACTACATGTCCCATACGCGAGAACACACATCCAAAGCAACACAGCGAGCAGCCGCCACCACATGCCGCCGCCCCCTCCGCTACAAATAACCCGTACTACTCTATCACAACCAACGGACGCTTACAAACGCTTCGTTCCACACTCACCATGGCTCATTTGGGCGCATACATTACCACATCGCCGCAAGAGGAGGAGAACCGATGAGTTTCGTCCAGGCCGCCCAGTTTGAGCAGCGATTCTGGCTGCAAGTGTTGGGCGATCACGCCCGCTTCATCCGCGACAGCCTGTCTGTCGATGAAGAGAAAGAGCTGACAACTTCGCTATACTTCATCCAAGCGTACGATGCGCTCCTTCACAGTGTGAACACCATGGCTCCGGATCCGGCAGCCCACATCGAGCTTAGTAAGGAAAGTCTTACGTTGTCACGCAAATTCCGCGCCTTCAAGTTGCATCTTCTACGCCGTCACCTGATTGGTGGCATCCAAACATACCTGCCGCCAACCTTTATCAACCACATGCTGAACGAGCTTGACGAGTACCTGCGCATCCTGCTCCATCTTTGCAAAGGCGAGATTCCTGAAGCACAACATCCACTTCATCACCACGTCCTGTGGCTGCAAGATGCGATGGGTCACGCCGCCACGCTACACGACGATGTCGATCCGGCAGAACACCAGTTGGCGAAGCGCAGTTACGCCTTCCGCAAGCAATTTGAGGCATACTATCTAAAGGCCATCGAACTCGCAGGCTACCTACGTACCAAATTGCGAGACTTCCCTGCCCTGGGCCGCTTCAACGTGGAAGTGGGCATGGAACTGAAATTATTTCAGGAATTTCTGAACGAGCTTGAAGAACTTCGCTTATCCGACCAAGCGCTCGGCGTCCTGGCGCCTCTTTTGCCAGATCACATGGCGCGCGAAGAACTGTACTACCTGACCAAACTCGCCGAGGTTACCGATCTCCCTGAACCCGAGGGCGACCCAACAAAACCTCGCGTCAACGATTAGTTCCCACATCCCCTACCCACAGGAGGCAAGCTGCCTGAGCCGGGTGAACCCGTAACCGACTTGCCTCCTATTTCCGAACGGACTGGTTCCCCATTGCTTTCCCACATCATTGCGGCGACAATGCATATACGAATATCATCGGTACACATCCGATCCACTCCTATGAAAAGGTATGAGCTCAACATGCAGCCCTTGGACCATAAATCACACTTTATCAATCGCGAACTGAGCTGGTTGGCATTCAATGAACGTGTGGCTTCAGAAGCGACCAACACGGCTAATCCTTTGTTTGAAAGGCTGAAGTTCGTGGCCATCTGCGCATCGAACATGGACGAATTCTTCATGGTTCGTGTCGCTGGCCTAAAAGATCAATTGAAACTTGGAATGGATCGACGGGACGACAAAACGCAAATGTCTGCCGGACAACAGCTGCACGAGATTTCAAAGCGCGTGCACACCGATGTCGATCGGCTCTACGGCATGTGGTCCCGCACCTTGTTGCCTGCGTTGCGCCGCGAAGGCATTCACTTTCTCGCGGGCAAGCAGTTGACCATACAGCAAAAGGCGTATTTGGAAAACTATTATCACGAACACATCTTTCCCGTGCTGACGCCGCTTGCCATCGACGCGAGCCACCCGTTTCCCATGCTCGCCAACCGAACACTGAATGTGGCCGTTCTGCTTCAACCTATAGAATGCCGTCGCGAGGACGATCCGCCCTTGTTCGCCGTTGTGCAAGTGCCGTCCGTGTTGCCGCGGTACATCGAGATCGATGCCACCCATCACAAACGGGCGTTCGTGCTGCTAGAAACCGTGATTCAACTGTTTATCGACACATTGTTCCCTGGTCATACGGTTGTCGAACAAGCCTGCTTCCGCATCACGCGCAACGCGGACATCAACGTCGATGAAGAAGGCGCAGAAGATCTACTCGAGGAGATTGAAAAGGAGCTAAAAAAACGAAACCGGGGGGCGGCGGTGCGCCTGGAAGTGGAGCAAGCTATGTCTCCGGAACTGGTCGAAACCCTGCGCGACTGGCTCGAACTCGAGCACGAAGATGTATACTCGATTCCCGGCCCGCTGGATCTCACATTTCTCATGCGCTTTGCGGCCGAACCCGAATATGCACATCTGCGCTTTGCGGCGATTTCACCGCAGATTCCTCGCGACTTCATCGGTGAAAGCAACCTGTTTGATACCATCGCAAAAAAGGATATTCTACTGTTTCATCCATACGAATCATTCGATCCGGTTGTACACTTCGTCAGCCTCGCGGCGAACGATCCACAGGTACTTGCCATCAAACAGACCCTGTATCGCGTCAGTGGCAATTCGCCAATCGTCTTGGCTTTGGCGAGAGCCGCGGAGAACGGCAAGCAAGTCACGGTACTGGTGGAACTCAAAGCCCGCTTTGACGAAGAGAACAATATCGTTTGGGCAAAGAAGCTGGAAGAGGCCGGATGTCATGTCATCTATGGCCTGGTTGGCCTGAAAACACACAGCAAAATCACGCTGGTTGTACGCCGTGAGGGCGACAATATCGTGCGCTATGTGCACCTGAGCACAGGCAACTATAACGACAGCACCGCCAAGCTGTATACCGATATTGGCATGTTCACAGCCCGGGAGGATTTCGGCGAAGATGCATCGCTGTTTTTCAACCATCTCACCGGCTTTGCCGATCCGCCCGCGTGGAATCAATTTGCCACAGCGCCACATGGCTTGAAGCAGAAGTTTTTAGATTTGATCGATCGCGAAATTGAGCACTGCAAAGCCGGCCGTCCGGGGCGCATCATCGCAAAGATGAACGCGCTGACCGATAAAGACCTCATTCTCGCGTTGTATCGGGCATCGAAGGCGGGTGTCGAGATCGACTTGCTGGTGCGCGGTATTTGCTGCCTGCGGCCCGGTCTCGCAGACGTGAGCGAAAACATTCATGTTTCGAGCATTGTCGGACGCTTTTTGGAGCACAGCCGCATCTACTACTTTTACAACGGAGGCAACGAGGAAGTCTTTTTGGCCAGTGCGGACTGGATGACGCGCAACATGGTAAGCCGCGTGGAAATTCTCTTCCCCGTCCTTCAGGCCAATTTAAAAGAGCGCTTGAAGCATGTGCTCGACATGCAGCTTGCAGATAACGTCAATCGCTGGCTGCTGCTGCCCTCAGGCCGATACCAGAAGGTTGCACAAGGCGCAGGTGATACGCCTTGTGCTTCCCAGATGCAGTTCTATGCAGAAGCACGAGGTGCTGCTGACAAAACGGCCCGCGCAGTCGCCGAGTCGATGATTCCACGCACGCCGCCGCGCTTGTAAACGTGAGTCCGCCCGCCGTACATGCCCCAAGGCAACGGATTACGGTGCGGTACATTGCTGCAATAATGCGTTGCGGCGAACGAGAAGCCCCTCTATGTGGTCAATGGTGGTCTCATCCATAGTCTGCATGGCCGTCGCAATCTCGCCGTCCACAGCGAGTAACTCGCGCAACATTTGCTCATTTTCCAGCGTGCTATGAAACACGTACTCGTCTGGTGGAATTGGGGCCGATAAGGCGACGGTCCGCACGTGTTCGACGCGGCGAATGTACTGTTCCATCTCCTTCACGGCTGCCAGGCCGTCCAAAGGGGGGTACGGATTGTCACGCGTCGGCTCAGGCAACGCCTGGCGAAGCCTTTTGAGGTCTTGGCGCAACTGCGTCAAATACTGCCCCATAGCATTGTCAACCGCGTTGAGCAGCGCTCGACTGCGCTCGCGCAATCGATACTTTGGGTCTTTCACATTGACGAACCAAGCGTTCATCCACCCCGTGAGCAACTCGTTCACCACGCCGCGCGGCGCAAGGGCGATGCCATATTTCATGAGATCACTCATGTCTTACATTCCCTTCGTCCCTTACGATTGGCTGCCGTCGAGCTTCATGATGCGATCCGTTGCCACCTGCGGATTACCGACAAAGAATGGTTCGCCAATGGCCATGTTCGGCGCCGACACAACACCTTTGCTGGCCATTATCATTGCGGTATAATAGCGCACCGCATCGAGTTCCGACAGGCCAAACGCCCGCAGAGCAATCAGTTCCTTCATGCGTTCGTCCTTTGGATACACAAGCGCTTTGACATCGTTCAAGGTCAACCCATAGACGGATAAAAACTCCTGCAGATGATCCTTCACCAGTTCGAGAATTTCGGGCATCTTTTCGTTGACCCGCTCCAACTCGGTTAACTGAACGATTTTATTAATGGACTGCTCGATCACCGGACCCGCGTACCAGTTGACTTCTTTCATGCTCACATAGTGACCCGCCATCGGCATGTGCTGAACCAGCTTCAAGGCGTCGTCCCTGGTATCCACATGTACATAGCAGCTGACATGGTAGCCCATTTCAGCCATTTCCCGCGAGTATGCGATGCCGGATACTTCAAGGATCAGTTTCGCACGGTTGATATAAATGACCTCGTACTGCCACGGACTGTTTCCGCCGAAAAATGCCTGCTGAAAGGCTCCGATAATGGGGCGATCCGGCGTCTGAATCACATATTGACCCGTGTCGTAAACGTTCAAAATGGCGCCCCGCGACTTCAGAACGGCAAAGTGATTCGATTCGACCGTAAGCAACGAACCATTCAGAATATTGTTGTCGGGGTAGTGGTAGGCCAGAACGTCCGGGCCCATCAATTCCTTTCCATCCTGAGTGAGGGTGCTGATTACTTGACGAATGGCTGGCATCGCATGTCCTCCTCGTTTCTTTGCATGCAAGAAACTCGCGTTGTAGGATGTCACAACCTCGAGAATATCTCTTCGACCATCATATACCAATCCAGAGTCAAGTGTCTGCGAATTTTACGAGATCTGAAATTTTCCGCTCCGATGGGCCGAAAGAGGAGTAAGATGAAAGAAAAACGTTGGTGATCAGCATGGAAACCTGGCAGCGAAACCTCGTCGTCCTCTGGATTGGCACACTTCTCACGTCTGCAAGCTATTCGATGGTCGTTCCGTTCTTACCCTTGTTTCTTCTGAAAATTGGCGTGCACTCGCACACCGAACTGTGGTCCGGCGCTTTATACAGTGCCGCATTCCTCGCCGGCGCGATCGCGGCGCCGTATTGGGGTTCTGTGGGTGACCGATTCGGTCAAAAACCAATGATCATCCGGGCTGGTATCGCCTTGTTCATTACATACGGCTTAACAGCCTTTGTTCGGAATCCGTACGAACTTCTCGGCCTACGCATTTTGCAAGGATTGCTATCCGGATACATCCCCGGTTCCATCGCACTCATTGGCAGCAACACACCGGAGGACAAGGTTGGCTATGCGCTCTCGATGATATCCGCAGCCAGTTCGGGCGGTGGTATCGTCGGTCCCTTGCTTGGCGGGACGATTGCCAGACTCGCAGGAAATCGCGTCGCCTTTGGTAGCGCTTCCATCCTCGTACTGATCTCAGCATTGCTCGCTATCTTTTGGGTCAAAGAAGCACAAATTCGGCGAGCCACCACCCGGCCGTCCGTGATTCGCGCCATCGGCGAAGCGCTGCACAACCGCCAACTGGTCACCGCACTCCTTCTAAACATGGTCGTATCATTTTCTATCATGACCATCGAACCAGTGCTCACCCTATATGTGACACAACTTGATCCCTCGACAAAAAATGCTTCGTTCATCGCAGGCGTCGTCTTCTCTCTCGCCGGCATCGCCAGTGTGATTTTCGCGCCAATCTGGGGCAAATCGGCAGACAAGGTTGGTTTCCCAAAAGTCATGATCGTCGGCCTGATAGGCGGTGCGGTCTGGACACTGATGCAAATTCCCTTTCACAATGTGGTCGCCTTCGCGGCTATCCGGTTCGTCTACGGCATGTTCTTCTGTGCGGTATATCCAGCCATCAACGGCCTCATTGTGCGCTCGACGTCGCAGTCGTTCCGCGGGCGCGCGTTTGGGCTCAATCAGACTGCAAACCAGATTGGCAATACCTTAGGCCCGCTTGTCGGAGGCGCGATCGCGGACATCACTTCGATTCATGGCGTATTCTGGGTTACGGGGGCGTTACTGGCAAGCGTTACGTGCGCAGCGATCACGGTGGTGCGCAAGCCCGGCATGCTACCCAGTGTGAACGAAACACATCATACAGCCCGATAAAAAGTCAGACCGCCTTGGCTGTCGCAGGCGGTCTTCGATGTTTTACAATGGCGATCCGTCTCTCTCTTGCGAAGCATGCTTGCGAGCGATTTGCATCGCCTGCAGAACCGTGTCCATGTCCTTCTGTAAGTCGTCGCACTTAGCCTTCCAATGTTCACATTCGCCGCGCAATCTGTCGTAACGGGTGTTCGCCGACTCCAGAAGAGCCTCGAGTTCGATGCAGCGTTGCCTCAGATCCGCCAACTGACGCAACTGTTCGCCAGATTCGTCAACAATCTCGATCCGCTGCAGATACGCAATCAATTCCTTCTTCGAAATGCGCTCTCGCTGGTTTGCGGTGGAATCTGCCGGCACTGACGCAACTTCCATATCCCCGTCGAACGATCCTGGCGAGACGGCATCAACCATCGGCTCCTGCCGCCATGACTCGCTGGTCTGTGGATGAATCGAAGATTCGTCGTGCCGCTGTTCAGCGCGAGCGGCCAGCCGAGTTTGCTGCAAATCCTCCAGCGTCCGGTGCGGAACCGAAATGGTTGGCCAATCGGGATCAGACTCCACCGTGCCACGGTTGTCGCGATGTTTTTCGGCTTTTGTGACGACAGCCTTACGTCTAGCCTTCCAAGCCTTTTGCAGCTTCGATTTCGTCTCCGATACACGCCGCGACCATTGCCCGAGGTTTCCTTGGAACAATCGGCTCAAAGGAGTCTCACCCTCACCTGGCCGCTCTTCCGCAATATCCTCAAACGCGAACTGGCCGCGGCGAATGGCGTCGATCAGCGAATGCAGACAGGTTTCGTGAAACGGGCCCGTAAGATCCATGTGCCTGCATTCGTCACATACGAACTCGGACAACTTGCCCAGAAACTCCTGTGTCAAATAGGTCGTTTGCGGTACATGGTAATAGACGCCGTCATCCTTATCTTCAACCTCCAGGATCCTGCGATCCCCCAGCCGCAGTGCCGCAAGCTCAGCCGCAGCCAAGTTGATGCGGGGACCGGGTCCCTTGTCCAGCAGCAAGTCGACTCGCCCGCTGTGGATTTGATTCTCCTTAAGCGCTCGGTATATGTGCATAAGGAGCACATCTTCGGCCTCGCTCTCCGTGTCCGGCCAATCCTTCAGGATGAATGTCGATGGATCTCGCCTGCTTTCGATAAATTGGCGAGCCTCCGCAACGGTCACCTCATTTCCGTAATATGTATCATACAACGTGATTCCGTAGCGCGTGGCCACGTCCAGTGCCTGCATACCTTCTAACGTCTTCACAAGCGTCCCCTCGCGATCTTTGTGATACATGACGTTTCTCTCTACAAGATTCGATGGTATCCGATTGTATTCGTCATGCATAGATGAAGACCTTGTGACATTTTGAGTAAATGAAAATGGTGCCCCAAAATCCCCTGGGGCACCTGGCAAAAACGGATTCGATTCTTTACCCGTGCGTCTGATCCTCGCGATTCACTCAGTTCGAACTGTTGCTCGCATTCGACGACGTGCTGTCGGAGCTTGAAGAACCATTTGCTGCTGCGGAAGTCGAGACAGCCGTGTGGTCAAGGAACGACACGCTGTATTGCGGCGCCGCACTGGAAGATGACGAGCCAGAACTGGAGGAACTTGAAGAAGACCCAGAACTGCTTGGTGCCGGCAAGGACAGTGTCACGGTCTTGCCGTCGCTGCTAAGCGACACACCGGAGACGACCACGGGTGTCGGGGTCGAACCATCTGTCTCGGTCACGATAAACTCATCAGCCGCCGGCGCAGCGGTGAAAGCTTGATCAAACGTGACGACGAGATTGTTAGAACTTTCCGTAACAGATTGGATGGTCGGATCGCTCGAACCCTGTACATAGACCGTGAACGGCACTTTCGCTTGGAACCCTTGTCCGTCCGTCGCCTGAATATGTGCGACGCCTGGTGCAACGGCTGTCACTGTGCCATCACTCGCGACCGTGGCCACAGAAGTGTTGTCAGAAGTGAACGTCAAGCTTGGCATCGGTTTGCATTGGTCGCTGACACCACTTACCGTAAGTGTCTTGCCCACTTGCAAAGCCCCCGATGTCACGCCCGGGGTTCCATCGTTGACGGCCACAACAGGTTCATAGCCGAGCACGGCCTTGCCTCCCATATAGGAAACGCTGTAGTGTGGCACTGGATTCGGTGGTGTGATCTCGGGAATGGTGTACGTCACGGTCTTGCCATCCGAGCTCAATTGCTGAGCCGTTGGGGTCACGGTTGAACCATCGCTGCCAGTGATGCTGATTTCGCTACCGCTTGGTGCAACGGTGAACGAATTTGCAAATTGAACGACAATCTGACCGTTGTACGCGTCGACGGCCGTAATCGAGTTCGGCGTGTTGATATCCAACGTGCGCTGATTGGCGTTCCAGCTTCCCGCACTGATTGCATTGATCAAAGATTGCAGCACGGATACCGGAACGTAAGTGGTGTTGCTATTGGTTGCGGGATCGGCCTCAACGGTGGTTGCCGTCTTTCCAACCACCTGGCCATTAATGGAGATGGACGTGCTGCCCGAACCGCTCCATTTGGCCGAGGCTGCCTCGGATGCGAGATTCGATGGGAGTTCGAGATCCCATACGTGTTTCGCACCGTTCCAGTTCGCCTTGTAACCAAGTTTTGCGAACGCATTGTCAACATAGAAAACCGGCAAGTAGGTCTGATTGTTCAACGCAAAGGTTTCTGGCTGACTGAGCGTCTGCCCGCCGACAGATACGGTGGCTTGAAACCATGATGGCAACGTCATTGCCATGGCCATGGGAACACCAGTGCCGAGGACGACAGATGTCGCCGCCAATCCTGCTAAAACCCGCTTAACCATTTGACTTCCCCTCTCTGCCTGAAATCCGAGATCTCACTTGAAGCGACGGTTGGCACGTGTGGTATAAAAGCGCTATCATACCCACGTTGGAACAGTACGAATATATCAAATTTCAGATGGCGCAGACATGATGCACGAACAACTAAATCGTTTTAGGCAATGGATAGCCTGTCAATACAATCATTCAGCATCGAGCAACATCGGCTTACGGTTGGACATCAATGACCAAATGGAACGCAGGCTCCGATTCTCCTGGGTGATCGGATTTATAGGTCAACAAGGGTAAAACGTAGAGATTGGGTACCTTCTGATTACCTTGCTGAATCGTTGGATAGAGATCGATGTCATGAATACCTGGTGCACCCGTTGCGCGAATTTGGATTTGCATATCGCCATTGGTGTTGAAGCCGCAGGCGTACCCAATCGAACTGTTGTCGTAAAGCACGCTATAGCAGTTGTCATAGGTGTCCGGGCCCCCGCCTTGCAGATGAATCGTGAACATCTGCCCTTCTTTGACCGCCTTCGGTGCAGACACGAGGTTTGGGTAAATTTGATACGTCGTTGTACCGACGACATTTCCGGCTGCATCGACTGCCTGCACGGTGTGTGGCGGCCCCCCTACATTCACCGGCACCTGAATCTTTGTCGCAAACGTACCGGCAGCACTTGACGTCACATGTCCCAGCACGGTCTCTGCCGCATGGTACCCAGCAGCGGTCACGTGATTACCGACCGTGTTCGACCATTCAATCGTCAACGATTCATTTGCGGGAAGCCCTTGCCCTGTCAGTGTAAATGTGCTGCCAACAACACCATGCCCTGGAGACGCAGTCAAGTGATTTCCGGTGCTGATAGAAGGCGCGGGTATAGGATCCTGAACATCGCCGGGGTGCCCCTTCGTAACGGTGACTGGGATCGAAAAAGTTGGCTTCCAACTATAGGGGGATTGTTGTTCATTGAGGTATGGTGAACCGATGGAACAGGGTGCAATTTCAATCAGATGTGGCCCAATACCCTCTGCACGTACCTGGAAGACCGCTGTGCCGTTTGTCGTCACGGCCGCAATGTTACCCATTAGATGATTGTCATACAAGACTTCGTATGCACTCGAGTATGCGCCATACCCTATGCCTTGCACGCGAAGGGTAAAAAAGTTTCCTTCCGGTTCCTGCGTTCGGCTGACGCTGACCGATGGTTTGATGGTAACGCTGCCTTGTGCCACGACGATCCCACTGGCATCAGCTAGCCCTATTTGGTGAATATCACCATAACCAGTTGGGATTTGCAGTACACTATGCACCTCGCCGTTCGCGTCCGCCGTCACCGTACCCAACACTGTGACAGCAGGCGTGTAGGATTCACCGATAAACGTGTTGCCATCCACGTCCCAGGTACCTTGAAAGGTCTCCCACAGCACTCGATAGGTTTGCTTAGGAACAAGCCCAGATGCGCTGTACGACACACGTTGACCAATTGTCGGGTATGTATCGCTAAAGTCGATCACCGAAGGCGTTTCCACTGTTTGCCCCAGCACATCGCTGCCCATTGGACTGGACCCGCCCGCTCCGCTTCCCACGCTGGACGAGCTATTGTCGCTTGTTGCAGGCGTACTTGCACCAGTCGTGTCAGCGGATGCGATACCTGCACCGGCAGCCACCATCGTTGCGATGATCGCGCCGCCTAGCGCCCAAGAACCAAATCTCCGTATTCGTTTCACGCACATTCCCCCGCATCGTCGTTAATCCGAGCCAGCTACAATCCAACCGCGATTGTAACCGCTCGCATCAGACTATTTAGAGAAAGGTGCCGCAACCTCCTGCTCGATCGCTAGACAAACATGTTCAAAATTACAAGTCTATGCACCAAAGCCGCTTCGCGGTGCGACGACGTGGTACCCCATCCGGTTGACCATCCGCATATTCGGATCAAGGCCCGCACGGAATGCTGTGCTTTCCTTCGAAATACAACGCGGCTACACCAAGCAAGGAGGCGTTATGCGCCTCTTCGCTTGGCCAACAATGACCGCAACAAACGCATGCGACAATCGGCATCGAGCCATGGCAGTTCTTCGCTCACTCGAGCCAAAACCGCCCCGTCATCCTGTAACTCGTAAACCTTTCCCTCCACGCGTCCATCTTCGTGTGCATGTTGAAACCACAGGTACCAACTTTCTCCCCTCAACACAAGCCCAGCACTATCGGATGCTGTCCAGACCAGTTCACCATCATGCAGCAGCTCGTCCACAGTGTGCTCGAAATGGTTGAACGTGTTCGACAAATCTTCGGGTCGGCCAAAGCAATACGCAACCATCGTCTGCTCAACATTTGCATAGTACTGCATAAACCAGACTCCTTGCCTCATCTGCTTTGGGTTGGATACAAGTGGTGACCTCTGTCAAACAGGATACCCAATCTGTTTCGAAGTTACATTGAATTCTAGGTTTGAAACGCGCAAAGGGCGATCCGCCAAAGGTGCGGATCGCCCGTGGCCTTTTTCAGCGAGTCCTCACTGCACGTGGGGTTGCTGCATGGTCGGTTGTTGCGGCAACTGATAGGACTGAATCATGGTCTGCGTCGTGTTCTGTTGCAGTGTTGGCACCTGATAATCGCCTTTCTGGTTCATGAACGAGAAAATGTCGTACGCCATGCGATCGCACATACTCGCTCCCGCCATGAGGTAAGCGCGGAACTGTGGATTTACACACTCGAGTGCAAAGGTCGTCCAAGCAACAGCTCCGAACTTATGCAGGTTGAGTGCAACTGTGCAGATCGTACGATCCGACAACGATTGTGCGTTCATATTCGGCGCCGGATGACTTGGATTGCGAAGACCGAGTTTGGGCTGCACGTGCATCGTCGGTTGGTACGCCATCTGACCCCCGGCTTGGGCAGATCCCTGCATGATTTGAACGCCTTGCACGTAGTGCTGCTCAATCATTTGCGCCTGCTGTTGGAGCAGATTGCGCAACTGCATATCCTGCGCCTGTTGACTTAAGAACGAGAACATCTCGACGTTGGCTGACTTTGTGCTGAGTGCCTCGTGCATTCCGATGATTTCATGTGCGCCGTATGGGGCGTTCGGTTGCTGTTGCTGCTGCATCAATGAATTACCTCCACGTGACATGTAGATTGTTGTTTTTCATGCTCGCCGTTAGATTATCCATACCCCTTCGTTTCCATGCGTTCGCTAAGCGAATAATTCATGATGGTTATTCACAGGTAAATTTTCATACATTATCACATGTTGATCATCCTTCGATTATGGTATGATAATCATTGATCAATGCAGTGGTTTCTCATATGGAGGCGTTTGCGTGTATCCAAAACAACGGCAGGAACTGCTGTTGCAATTGCTCGCCCAACACGGCTTCGTATCCTACCGTCAACTGGCTGAACGCCTGGGTGTCTCCGAGATCACGGTGCGGCGCGATATGAAAGCGCTGCAGGATCAAGGCTTGGTGGAAAAGGCGTTTGGCGGCGGGCAAGTGGCAAAAGTCTCAAGTGAACTGCCCTACATGCATAAGCGCATTATGCAGATTGGCGAAAAATCAGCTATCGCAAAGGCTGCGTTACAGCATATTGAGCCCGGCATGACCATCGGGATCGCAGCGGGAACCACAACCTGGATGTTGGCACAATCCATCGTTGGTTTTCGGGACTTGACCCTGTTGACCAACTCGGTGAACGTGGCCAGCGAATTGTGCCGCAATGGCTACGCCGATATCCTGCTCACCGGTGGCCTCTACCGAACGCCCTCCGACGCCTTGGTGGGACCTGTTGCGGAGCGAATGGCACGCCAATTCCGAACAGACGTCCTATTCATGGGCACAAACGGCATGCATATCGACCACGGTCTATCGACGCCGAACTTGCATGAGGCGTCCATCAACAGGGTGCTGATGGAACGCGCTGCTAAGGTCGTTGTACTGGCGGACCACACCAAGTGGGGGATCGAAGCGATGTGCAGTTTTGCCGGTCTGGATGAAATCGATGTGCTGATCACAGATAAACTTCCTGGGGATGCGGAACGTCAGGCACTGCAGGATATGAATGTACATGTTGTCGAAACACCGGTGCCAGTTGCATCAGATAGCTTATCCTGATGAGGTGACAACCATGACAGAAATTCGTTATAACCCGTTGTTGCGCGATTGGACGATGGTTGCGTCCAACCGCCATAAGCGCCCTAATCTTCCAAAGACCAATTGCCCATTTTGTCCCGGCTCAGGCAAGGTTCCTGACGACTATGAAGTGTTGGCGTATGACAATGATTTTCCTGCGCTGTCGCAAAACCCGCCAACACCGGACGACGTGGCGACCAACTTGTATCATGTACAGCCGGCTTACGGCAAGTGTGAAGTGATTCTCTATTCGAAGGAACATACGACAAGCCTGCCACAGCTTCCTGTGGCACACATTCGTAAATTGGTTGACCTGTGGGCGGAACGGTTTCAGGCACTGTCCGAAAATCCGCGTCACAAATATGTATTCATCTTTGAAAATCGGGGTCCGGAAGTTGGCGTGACCATGCCGCATCCACACGGCCAGATTTACGCGTACCCGTACGTACCGCAAAAACTGCGGGTCGAGTTAGAGTCGTTTGCATTGCACCGGGAAGAGACAGGACACTGCCTGATGTGCGACATCAACGCGGAAGAGCAGCGCATCGGCATTCGCATGCTGGACGAAACGGAACATTTCCTTGCGTATATACCGTTTTTCACAGATTATCCGTATGGTGCATTCATTTCAGCAAAGCGTCACGTCGGAACGATGACAGAATTCACGGATGAAGAGCGGACAGACCTCGCGCGTATACTCAAGCGCGTCACAAGCGGTATGGACGAACTGTTTCACCGGGAATTCCCTTATATGATGGCCATCCACCAAAGTCCTGTGAACCAGGACGGAGACGCACCAGACTTTCACTTCCATATTGAGTTCTATCCGCCGTTGCAAACGGAAACGCGGTTGAAATACCTCGCTTCTTCGGAAACGGGCGCTTGGGCGCCGTGTAACCCAATGGCAGTGGAACAGACGGCACCTGTGCTCAA
This sequence comes from Alicyclobacillus sacchari, assembly GCF_004366795.1. GTDB lineage: Bacteria > Bacillota > Bacilli > Alicyclobacillales > Alicyclobacillaceae > Alicyclobacillus > Alicyclobacillus sacchari. The sequence continues at coordinate 276,307 of NZ_SORF01000001.1, forward strand.
AGCCGCCATTCAAACACGAAAGGAAGCGAATCAACATGTCGATCCGCTGGTCTGACATCCTCGAACAAACCTTGACATTCTCACCCGGTTCAAAGGCCGACTTGCGCGCGTTTTTCGCACCGGGCCGGGTGAACTTAATCGGTGAACATACGGATTACAATGGGGGTTACGTCCTGCCGGCAGCGCTCAGTATTGGCACGTGGGTGCTCGTGCGCCCACGGAACGATCGGCGTTTTCGCTTCGCATCGACGTTCTCTGATCTCATTGTCGATGTCGACAGGGCGCAAATCTCCTACGATCCCGCATACGAATACGCCAACTACCCGCTTGGCGTGATCGACATCCTGCAAAGAGAGGGCGTCGAAATCGAGGGAGCAGATTTCTTCTTTCATGGCAATCTGCCCATTGGAGCAGGCCTGTCATCTAGCGCATCGGTAGAAGTTGCAACTGCGGCGGCCGTCGATGCACTCGCAGGCGCCGGGCTCAGCAAAGAAAAGATGGCGCTTTTATCACAACGTGCAGAGAATGAATTTGTCGGTGTCAACTGTGGTGTGATGGACCAGTTCGCCGTCGCGATGGGGAAGGCAGACGCTGCGCTCTCCCTCAACTGCCAGACGCTCGCGTATCAACTGGTGGCGATGCACGCAAGTGGCTACCAACTCGTCATCGCCAACACGAATGTACCGCGTAAGCTCGCAGGTTCGAAATACAACGAGCGGCGTGCCGAATGCGAAGCAGCGCTGTCCATCCTTCGCAAGGAATGGCCTCAGCTTACGGCCTTGGCTGATATTTCACCTGCGCAGTGGCCGCAAGCTGTTGCCTTGCTTGAACAGGCGAAATCGGCAGAGCATGACATCGACGTCTTAGTCCGCCGTGCGCGCCACGTCATCTTTGAAAGCGATCGCGCCCGTCGTGCGGCGGACTTATTGCGAAATGGAGACCTACAGGCATTCGGCGAGTCGATGAACGAATCACACCGTTCCCTGCGCGACGATTACGAAGTGACCGGCGAAGCGTTAGATGCACTGGTCGAGGCCGCATGGAATGCGCAAGGGTGCATCGGTTCAAGGATGACAGGTGCCGGCTTTGGCGGATGCACGGTCAGTCTCGTGGCACGGGAGAAGGTATCCACGTTTACGGCGTCTGTTGCACAACAATACAAACAGCGCACGGATCGAGAGCCTTCATTTTATATTACGGACATTGGTGACGGCGTACATGAAATAAGTGTGAACAGCCTTGTCGACAATGTCACAGCATCTTGAAATACGTGCAAAAGCCGGTCGGTGCGGAACCCCTCACCTCGACCGGCCTGCTGATATCCACGCGAGATGCTTTCGTAATAACTGCAATCAATGGGACAGCAGCACGTCCGCGTACTCTTTGTGGCGTTCAAATTGGGCGACGGCATATGAGCAAACGGGCCGCAACTTAATACCTTCATCGCGAGCCATTTCCACCAGATCGCGAATCAATTTCGCAGCCAACCCTTGGCCTTGGTAATCAGGTGAGACAACCGTATGGTCAATGGACCACGCGCGCTCGCCAATTGGCGAACAGGATACGTATCCGATGCGCGTTCCGTCTTCACCCAACGCGTGAACACCGTCTGCTACCCGTTTCAGCTCCATTCGTTTTCCTCCTATGACCACAGAAAACCAGCCTTGTCGATCACGATGGGGAGTTATTCGATCCGATCCCGTTTGACACTGGCGCATCTGTCGAACTGCCCGTCGTGTTACTGGTTGATGCAGCCGTGGTATTCGTTGCCGTATCATTCCCTGTTCCAGTACCCGATACCCCATTGCCTGTTGAATTGATCGTCGAATTGCCAGAACTGCTGGTTGCATTTCCGGTATCATTCGAAGCACTATTTGGCCAACCCGGTATCGTCAATCCGGATGGCAATGTCAAAGGTGCATGATCATACGCAATGGTCGCATGTGCGGACATGACGACGTCCATCGCCTGAATGATCTCGGACGCCAGTTTGGCGGAAGCTCCAGTTCCACCCATACGGCTGATGACACTCTTCGGCAAGGGCACGATCGTATGAACATCTTCTGCCGTCAGCACAGGATCCCCGTTCTGTAACGAAACGTGAAGCGTAACGGTCGTGGCGATTTGTTCCGCTACTTGTTTGATCAAAGTCTGGGGCACGGTTGACGTATTCAACGCCGAGGATAAGAATCCCTGGATAAACGGTCCATAATAGTCCGCCGCAATTGGAGATTTGAGTTGCCCGCTGAAAAGGTCTTCGCCGACGCCCTTCTTATACTTCACATCCTGTAACGTGCCCGTCGTAAACACGGGAATCTGCACACTTTCAGGGGTCATCCATCCGTAGTTCGATTGTTTCGACCAAGCGCTGGAGCCATCGTTGACATATACATCATTATTGTAATTGACATACGACCACGTTCCTTCAGTGTTCGCAAAACTGCTGCCTTGCTCTCCCTCGACCAAGGTGGACTGTGCAATGGCGGCACTCTGGCCATTGACAGTGCCTACGTCATACGTGCTTGTGTAACGCTCATATTGATTCGCTTGCGACTGTAAAGCTGAAATGAGGGACGCGTTGGATCTCCACTTCGGAGCTACTTGGAATTGCAGGCGATCTGTCTCTACGCAAGTGGTCTGGCTGAAACTCGCATCGTCGTAGCTGGCCAGCGCACCCGAAAACTCTTTATGCTGTGCTGCCGAAAGCGTCCAAGAACCTGGAATAGACGCAATGGAGGAAGCTAAGGTCTTTAACTTCGCGATGAACTGTTTTCCTGCCGCAAACGTCAGATTTCCGGAAGCTGTTGCGACCAGCCCTTGACTGACCGCCCATGTCGCTGGTTGCTGTCCAGCGAGATCCATGTGGTAATATTTAGCCGCCACGTTGGCTGCAAACGCCGCCGAAACAGCATCCGATACACCAAACTTCGTCCTGTCATCCGGCGTGACCAACCCCAATTCCATGGATTTGTGCACATATCCCCAAAGAGCCGCTTTGGATGACACGTCCTGAAACGTCGACTTACCGGATGAATCGGGCTTTACGTTGACCGATTCTAAAAATATCGTTAAAAACTGGCCCTTCGTTAAGAAGCTTTGAGCCGAGACCGGCTCCGCCATTGCGGCAATCGGCAGCGCCGCAATGGCGATCGCGGCCATCGACGAGCAGATCAAATTCGTTTTTGCAGACACATGTGGTCCCCCCGAGTAAGCTTCTCATTGTGACAATCACCATTGTGACAATCACCATTCCCTGGCTACCCGATTCTACCACAACTTCCATCAAAATTGGAAGAAGTCATAACATTCTTGTCAAAATTCGACGACACTCCAGAAGGCCAGTTTGGCATCGTGATTCACGTCAAATAGGAGCGGCCAGTCCTTACGCCCGCGAACAGGGAAATTGTCACGCCATGTGTCATCGTCGGCTATCCCCCAGAACGTGACGCTCTCAATGACATCGGCCCGATCGCGCAACAGCGAAAACAGGTCGCCATAGCGCTTGGCCAAACGTCTCGCGAGTACGTCATCATAAGGCAGCATCGCTTTTGACTGTCCGCCTGTACCATGAACATTGCCATAGACGCTCACGTCGAGTTCTGTAATGTGAAGGCGGACACCGAGTGAAGCGTAACGGTCGATGGCGCGTTCGATCTCACCAAGCGCCGGATCGTCCAGCATCCAATGGCCTTGCATACCGATCCCGTGGATGGGAACGCCTTGATCGAGCAGTCCAGCAACGAGTTTGTAAATACGCTCCGATTTGTCGGGTTTTGTTTCGTTATAGTCGTTGTAGAAGAGCAGTGCGCCGGGCGCCACTTGATGCGCGATACGGAAGGCCTTGGCAATATATTCATCGCCCAAGGCTTGCAGCCAGCGACTTTCACGTAAAAATCCTGTATCGTTATCGACGACTGCCTCGTTGACCACGTCCCAACAGCCAATGTCGTTCTTGTATCGATCCAGCACCGTTGCCACATGCTCCTCAAGTCGACGTTCGATAACAGACGCTGCAGCGGGTTGGCCTAAATCGTCCAAAAACACCGACGCCGGCGTTTGATTGTGCCATACCAAGGTATGCCCCCGGACATACATGCCACAATTGCGTGCAAATTCCACCAACGCATCTGCCTTCGCAAATTCGTACCGTCTGTCTTCCGGATGGATTTCTTCCCACTTCATTTCATTCTCTGCAGTCACGCTATGAAAATGCTTGACCAACAAGTCGCGGTGCGTGTGTAGCGACTTCGCATTGACGGCGGCGCCAATGCGAAAATATGGACGATAGCGCTCACCGAGGGACGGAATATTTCGATATATATGGTTCACTGTGTGTCCTCCTCATCATATATCGAGCTAGGAGTAACCGGTTACATCAAAACGTTCACAAAGCAACCGCTTCACCTGGAGCATTGTTCACATTGGAAGCGTTTCAATCATGATCCAAGTCCCCAACGCCACCGTATGATGAAGGCAGATGCGGGAAAGAGGTGCATACGAATGGAACAATCAAGCTACATCGCCACTCGCTGTGTGTACGAGGCCATGCTCCAAACATACAGCCAACAGCGATCTCCCTTTGGCATCCGCTTTGGAACGAACGATCTCGTGCGCAAGCTGTGGAACGGGATTACGCTCCGGAAATGAGCGCAACTATCCATCATGCCTTGTCCAGTCATTGTCCAGTCAGCACCTGCGTGGCGGTTGCAGCGAACATCGCTGATCGACTGCCGCGTTTTGGTGTATCCACCTGGATGAACATCCAAACCTCTGCAAAACTGTTTGTCTCCTAACTGCTGCAGTAAGGCTACTCAAATTCGCCGATTTAGGATTGACTTATATTGCCATATCGCGGTACCGTGTTGATGCGCAGGATCCACGCGCGCAATGACACTTCACAATGGATAGGAAGATTACATTGAGTACCATGTCAGCATCGGCACGACTCGATGAGCTGTTAGGACACGAACAAAAACGAAAAGCCCCAGGCTGGATAGGGGATGCGATTTACGGCGTCAACGACGGGTTGGGTGCTATCTTCGGCATTATCGCTGGCGTGGCGGGTTACACGCCAAACAGCCATACCATTCTCGTCTCCGGATTCTTCGGTGCTCTCGCCAGCACGTTGTCAATGGGTGCAGGTGCTTGGTTGGCCACCAAATCGGAAAACGAGTTGATGGAAAAGGCGATTCACGAAGCCAAAGAAAGCATCCAGCAGCACCGTGACAAAGAAATCGAGATCCTCTCGTTGATTTACGAGACAAAGGGTTTTACGGCCGACGAAGCAAATGAAATTGCACACCGGATTGCAGAAGATGACGAACTGTTCGTAAAGACCATGGCGCAAGAGAAACACGGCGTTCACGAAGCGAGCCGCGGAAACGTCTGGGGTTCGGCGATTTCTGGAGCCATCTCGACGTTTATCGGTGGTATTGTCCCACTCATCCCTTTTTTCATCATGCGCGGTATTGGCGCCGTGATTGCCGCGGCCATCGTCAGCCTGCTCGCACACTTTGTCGTCGGTGCACTCAAAAGTCTTGTCACCGTTCGGTCCTGGTGGTCCAGTGGCATCGAAATGACATTTGCCGGCGTGATCGTAGGCGTCATCTCCTACTTGCTTGGCATGTTCGGAAGCCACATCTTATAGATAATCGACACGCCAAACACGGCACTCAACCAGGCGGGTAGAGCATCTGCCCGATGCTGCCCGCATAGTTGATTCGCGGACGCCAACCACGCATCGGCTCTGTCAGATACACGGTCAACATCTGCCTTGCAAGCGAAGACCAAGCCTAGCGCGCTATCACCCCCGACCGCCCCGCTAAATCGATTTGGTGGAACACACGACCAGTATACAGCATGAACTCAATATAAGGATAGAGTCATCACACGATCTCGACCGAAAGCTAATTCTTCCGTGCGATCGCCTGGAGGCCAGTCCCTTTCATCTATATGAACTTTCCCGCCGCAAACCTAGTCTTTAGGTGTGATACTCAAGATCAGGGGGAAACCAGCGTGTCACATGCCATCATGTCGTTTTTGCAAGCGTCAGGATACCTCGGCGTATTTATCACCATGGCGTTGGAAAGTGCGTGTGTCCCTCTGCCTAGCGAACTCATCATGCCGTTTGCGGGGTATCTCGCTGGATTGGGACATCTGCAATTTTGGGGCGTAGTTGCCTGCGGTACCTTTGGCAATGTGCTCGGCGCGTCGATCGCGTACTCCGTTGGCCGTTACGGCAGCATGCTCGCCATCATGCGTTATGCTCGTCTGACCCGGCTTTCCGAGGGCCATCTTCAACTCGCGCAGCGGTGGTTCGCCGGACGCGGTAAGGCAGCCATTTTGGTCGCTCGCATGCTGCCCATCGTACGGACATTCATTTCCCTCCCCGCAGGTGTCTCCCGCATGCCCGCCCGTCCCTTTGTTGCCTACACGCTCATTGGCTCCTTCCCATGGGTGTACATGCTGACCTACGCTGGCAGCTTTCTCGGTAAGCGCTGGTTTGCGATCACGCACGAAATTCATGCCTTCACGTTTGGCACGATTGCCTTGGTCGCACTATGGGCCATACTCTCTTTGAGCAGGCGGTTCGTAAGAGGGCTGCCCCCCAATTCATAACGCTTCACAATGGATCCCCACGGCGAAAATCGGCGATCGCTTCCCGGATGAGCTCCAAGTCGAAGCGTGCAGGAAGTTGCACCTGTACGACGTAGGTGTCACTTCCGAATTCCTTAATGGAGACGCTTGCTTGTCCCCCTGTCACCTCCGCAAGCCGCTGCTCAAATGCTCGAAAGGGCGTGGTATATGGCAAAGGTACGACACAAAGCTTGTTGCCTACATTAGCGCCGACCGTGATCGCAGAACCGATAACCGATGAATTGGGCAAAATACGGCGAATACCGCCTTCCTGGAGGATCGTGTGATACCAGTTAATATCGACGACGGTTCCACTGTATTCGATGCCGCCGAATAGATACGTCCGCACACTCACATACTGACCAATTTGGAATGGACGAAGCGTGAACAGCACCATGCTCGCGATGAGATTGGCGAGCGTCGACTGCGCACCAACGCCGACGATGACGCCGGTCACCGCACCACCCACAAGGATGCTTCCAATCTTCACCTGCACCAAATGTAATCCGACCATCAGGACAAAGGCGTAACCGACCCCGGAGATGACGCGATCGATCAGGCTTTGCACCCGCACGTCCGCACTCGTGTGAACACGCGTGACGTAAGAAATCGTTCGTCGTAACTGGCGAATCAACAACACGCCCACGACGAACCAGATGATGGCCAATCCCCATTGGATGGACTCTCGCTCGACCTCCGGCAAAAGGCGCATCCGCGCTGAATCGCGTGCGACCGAAAAGACGATGGCAACCAGCACTAACAATACAAATAACGCGATAAAACGCCGCCATGTTGCGGCCTGTCTTTGCTCTCGCTGCCCCATTTCAGCACCTCTTTATTCAGGCAAGAAAGGGGCGAGCCTACCGCGCCCGCGGCTCTTGGCTCGCCCACTTGAATGATAATCCGTTCCGGTTGGCTTCTCAATGGAGCATTAGTGACTTTGTTCTGGCACGAGATAAGCGGCCGACGTCTTCCAACTCGCAGGAATAGCCGTACTCGTCCACCCGCTTTTCGGCATGAACGGCTCGTGATGCTCGTTAAAATACGCATCGATCATCTGACGCGCGATCACAGCCGAGAACTGCGCCCCGTAGCCGCCGCCTGGCGCCATCACGGCGACAGCCACCAAAGGGTGGTTGAGTGGCGCATAGCAGATAAAGACCGAGTTGTCTGTCGGCTTGCCGTTGATATAAATCTGCGCAGTCCCCGTCTTGCCCGCCGCCTGGTAGTGAGCGCCCATGAATGCATAGTACGCGGTTCCGCTTGGATTCGATGTCACGCCATACATGCCCTGTTGAATGAGATGCCACTGCCAAGGATCTCCCTTGACCTGCCCAACGACTTGAGTTTTAAACGACTGTAAGGGCTTTGCCCCAGACTTCGGTGTCGCGTCGGGGCCAAAGACGTTTTCCAACAGGTGCGGCTTGAGGCGCAGCCCCTGATCAGCCAAGGTCATCGCATAGTCCGCCAATTCCATCGGCGTAAACATCTGCGATTGACCGATGGCCGCATCGGCCAGACTTGCGGGAGATCCATAGTTTACATACTGTCCAGTCTTCGCAATCGACTGCTCGCTCGCCTTCAAATCATAAGGGACCTGTATGTTGCCTTTACGATAGTCTTCAATATAGAACTTTCCTGACGCTTCATACGGCAGATCGATACCCGTCGGAAGCCCGAGACCGAAATTCTCCTCTCCCTGAAATAGCCCGTTGATCCCTTTTGCAAAGTCCGTATCGAGATAGTTTTGGTAATTACCATCCGAGCTCGGATACCCCCCGCCGCTCGTCGTGGTGCTGCCAAACCATTTACCCAAATGGAGACCGACCTCATAAAAGAACACATCACTCGATACGGTGATGGCTTCGATCGGATTGACGAGGCCAAACACGAATCCTTCATCTTCATTCTTGCGTTGCGTCCCAATGTAAATATACCCGTCGTCTTCAATCAATGTCTTCGGGGTAACAACGCCTGCCTTCAGGGCTGTCAGCATATTCGCCGGCTTGACCGTCGATCCCGGATAATTATAGGTGTCAATCGCATTGTTCAACTGCGCACCCGAATTCTCCAAGTAGTTAACGTGGTGGACATACGATCCATTCGTATACCAATTGGGGTCCAGGTAAGGATAGCTGACCATCGCGATCACGCCACCCGTTTTCACGTTGAGCATCACTGCCGCAGCGTCCGTAATGTTATTTTTATTGGCACTGTTACTGTCGATCATGTTTTGCATAATCATCTGCGCTTCGGCCTGTTCGCGCCCATCGAGCGTCAGTTGAATGTTATCTCCGTCAACAGGTGCAATCTCACCCACGCTCCCCACCGCGTTACCCGCGCTGTCGATGGTGACAAGATCATATCCAGGTTTGCCTTGCAACATATGTTCGTACTCGTACTCGATGCCTGTTTCTCCAACCTTTTGACTATATAAGTAGCCTTTGTACTGGCTGGCGTTTTGGGCGGTGATCGCGCCTACATAACCAAGTACCTGCCCGGCGAGATCGCCATATGGATACTGGCGTTGGTAGTCCTGTACAACCTGTACGCCAGGCAGTTCAGTCTGATGTTCGACCACAAACGCAACCTGTGCATCTGTTACATTCGACGCCAGGGTGACCTGCAAAGCACCCGGTTGACTTTGCATAACTTGATACAATGAATTTGGCGTCGTCTCCAATACCGGCGCTAGAATCGCAGCCAGTTGATGCATTTGAGCGTCGGTCATCGGCGTATATCGATCCAACTCAATTGCGAGAACGGGCTTATCCCATGCCAACACCTGACCGTTCGCGTCGTAAATCCATCCTCGTTGCGGGAGAATAGGCACCCGGGCATACTGGGTGGTCATCTCAGACTGACGGAACGTCTTGCCTTGTGCGACCTGAACATAGGCCATGCGTAAAATGAGCGATGAAAACGAAAGAAATACGAGACCATACACGACGCGTACACGAAATGTCCGACGTTTTCCGATGGTTTGTCTGTCGGACGCCACATTCTTGGGTCGGCTTTTCCTCTTCCGCAGTTTCACGCGCTTCATCCCTACTCCATGATGTTAAACACTCGAAACGACTCGTCAGGCTGGCCGTAAGTTCAACCTCTCTGCCAACTGTCACAATTTGAACAAATGTGCGAGGCCGGTCGAAAAATTCGACAACGTGTCGGAAACCTGTAGTATGGTATCCGGGGAATTTCGGGTAGAATTGATATAGTGAAGTGTACGAGCCTGCTTTCGGAAGGCTTGATCAAACGTATAGGAGTTTTGCCATGGTGCAGACGTCTGTGCCGATGACAGAAGACCGCCCGTCTGACGCTCAAACGTACTATGGTGACGCGCTGGCCAGATGGTGTGTCTACGCTCTCGGCGCATTTGCAATCGTCAACCAAGGGCTTGACATTTCTGTCTTGTCCGGGTTAGGAAATCTATGGGGAAGCATCGCAATAGCGTGCTTGGCGTCCATCGCTCTGGTCCGGGTTGCATATGGATTGCGCCGTCAAGGTTTTCGCTGGAGTCGCTACGCAGGTTGGTATATCCTGTACTGTGGAACGCTGATTCTGTATGGTTTGAAACACCCCGTACTCGCGTTTGACGGATTCAGTGTCGATGTCGAGTATATTGTTGTCGCCCTGTTGCTGCCCTGGGTCGTGGAATCGAGGGACGTGCTGCGACTATTGTATGGCGTGATCGCGGCATCGATGCTACTTGGGGTGGACGGTCTGTTTCAATACGCCATCAAAGTGCCGATTCCGGGCAACTGGCTGGATGTCGGCGAAGTGGTCCGGACGCGGGTCTTTTCGGTCATGAAGTCACCAGCCGAATACGGTGCCAATTTGGAGATGACCATCCCCATGATGTTTGGGCTGCTGGCCGTCGATCGCCATCCTGTTCGGCGTATTGTCTACGTCGCCGGCGGTGTTTGTTCACTGGCCGCTTTATTTTTCACGTACGATCGCGGCTCATGGCTCGGTCTGGGTGCAGCCGTCCTTATTGTGGCGGTTGTTTATGAGCGACGCCTGTTGCCGATCCTGGTGGTACTGGGGGTCATCGCCTTTTTCATTCCGTCCATCCACACGCGTGTGATGGATTTGTTCAACCCAGTATACGCGGTCAAGTCGTCGGCCGGGGGACGAATGTTGCTCTGGCAACAAGCGTTCGACACGATGGCGAAAAACCCGCTGTTTGGAGCAGGACTGGGCCAATATGGCGGCTACGTGGCGACCTCGCACAGTCTATCGTCGTTTTCGGACAACTACTACGCGAAGGTTCTCGGTGAAACGGGGCTTATCGGCCTCGTCCTGTTCATTGCGATGCACGTCGCGATTCTCCGCGAGATCGCAACGACAGTCGTGCGGAGAGCGAAGGGGCGCGATCGCTTTCTGGCCTTGGCGGGATTGACCAGCATCATGGCGGCCTTGGTTCATAGCTTTGTCGAGAACCTGTTCGAGTACAATTACACCGCTAGCCTCTATTTCATCATTGTCGGACTTATCCTGCTATGGGGACGCACCTTGCCGGAAACATCCGCAGAGACGCCCGGCAGAAAGCGAGGAACTTTGAAATGACGCTGTTATATGCGTTGTTTAATACATTCTATGGGGCTCTCAAACTGATCACGGGCATCGTGGCCGTGTATCAGCTTGTCTTGTCCTTGTACGGGCTGTGGCACCGCAAACAGGTCGTCAGCCATGCGCCGAAGAAGCGGTTTGCGGTGATCATTCCGGCGCATAACGAAGAGCGCGTGGTTGGTCCGTTGATCGACAGCATTAAGGAACAGACCTACCCGAAGCATCTGTACGAAATTCACTTAATTGCCGACAACTGCACCGATCACACGGCTGATGTGGCACGGATGCACGGCGCGACTGTGCACCTGCGTGAGAATGCGTCTGACCAGGGGAAGGGTTACGCGATCGAATGGATGCTCAACCGCCTGAAAAAGATGGAGGCGGAGTATGACGCGATTGTCATGTTCGACGCAGACAACTTGGTCGATCCAGAATTTTTAGCCATGATGAACGACCATCTCTGTCGCGGTGAACGTGTCATCCAGGGCTACCTGGACACGAAAAATCCTTTCGATACTTGGATCAGCGTTTCGCTCGCCATTTCCTATTGGTTCGACAACCGCCTGTGGCAGCATGCGCGGCGCAAGCTCGGCCTTTCCTGCACGCTTGGCGGCACCGGGTTATGCATTGATTACACCCTGCTGCAGGAAATGGGTTGGAAGGCGACAGGCCTCACCGAGGATTTGGAGTTTGGTATTCGCTGTGTGCGCCGTGGCATTATCCCTGTATGGGCGCACGACGCGAAGGTATACGACGAGAAGCCGACAGGGTTTCACGCCTCGTTCCGGCAGCGTCTGCGCTGGCAGCAAGGCCATTTCCAGTGCGCGAAGGAACATATGATGCCCATGCTCATTCAGGGGATTCGCGAGAGAAATCTAGCTAAGATCGACATGGCCGTATATCTTTTCCAACCCATGCGATCGATGCTTTTGTTTGTCGGCGCGATGCTGATGTTCGCCATGCAGTATGCTGCGCCTGAACCGACAGGTGCGGTCAGTGTGGCCGCAACCTTTGCCACAAATTTGTGGGTCGCCGTCAACCTGCTTTTGTTCTTGGAAATCCCACTTGCGCTCATTCTTGAACGCGTAAATTGGCGTGCGTACTTTGGGCTGGCACTGCTTCCGTTCTTCCTGTGGACCTGGGGACCTGTCACATTGCAAGCCTACTTCACACGAAGCAACCGCAAATGGTACCATACGGTGCATAAACGGGCGATCCGCCTGGATCAATTGCGGGAGCGCTAATCCGCCCGATGCCATAGGGGGCGCACGATGGACGAAGATCGGCAAAAACCTGGGTCTCATCATCCTCACATCGAATCGTTGGTCGAAACAGAAGTTGAACAATGGGCGCGGTACGCCATGCGGGTGCCGCGCACGTCATTTTTCCTCGCCATTTGTGTTATCGGGGCACTGCTTACTGCGCTCTCCCTCACACTGCATATCCTGCCATGGTGGACCGTTGTAGGCGTGACTGGCATACTTATCATTCCACTCATTGCATCGGTGCTGCGCAAGCACCATGTCTGGACACGCAGGATGGCGCTGACCACCATCACTGTGCTAACCACTGGGCTTTTGATTAGTGTGTTTTACCTCGTCGTCGCGCTATTCCACCATACGGAATCCGCGCTCTCCCTTTTCCGGGACGCCATACTTCTCTGGACGACAAACGTTCTTATATTTGCGGTATGGTACTGGGAAGTGGACCAAGGGGGGCCGTTGAAGCGTCACGCCGGCGTACCAGAGGCTCCTGACCTTCTGTTTCCGCAGATGATATCGGACATTTCATATTGGCAGAATTGGCATCCCGCGTTTGTGGATTATCTGTTCCTCGCCTTCAATACAAGCACGGCCTTCAGCCCCACCGACACAGCGGCCTTATCACAACGCATCAAAGTGTTGATGATGACACAATCGTCGATCTCGCTGGTGGTTGTCGCCGTGATCGCGGCAAGAGCCATCAATATTGCCTAATGGCCTAGGACGATGACTGTAATATCGAGGTGGTCAAGATGCTGAAATAAATCTCTCTGTTCCGGCCGGAACCTTCCCCTGACTGGGTGTGAAATCGACGGAAAATATAACTGGTGGCAAGACTTCGAGGACTCTCTCCTTGCCCTTCTGCAACCTCAAAGCAGGCTGAAACACGAGTCCGTGTTGAATACTTTCCGGCCGAACGGACAGCTTGTACAACAGGGTGATTTCCTTTCCCGGCTGCACCATCACAGGTGCTTGAAAGGCAAGTGTGCGATTTGGTCGCGGTGCCTGCAGTGCCTGGCGCGAATAATGAATATCCCCTATCCAATCGTCGCCAGCCTGTTCAAACCCCAATATGGATACCGGATCGTTTGTGTTGTTTGTAAGCGTCATCGCGAGCCATTGATTCGACCACACCATTGCGCCTGACGCGCCACCAGTATACGTGTCGACGCCGAGCCAAGTTGCAGAATGCGGAACAACACGACACGTTACCGTACCATAGGGTAGTATTCGCTGCCAAAGATTTGTAGACACATAAAAATTCAGTCTTTGATTGTACAGGCTGTGTGATGGCTTAAAGTTAAACACAAAGTGATAGACGCTATAAGAGCGGCCTTTATCTTTTGAACCTATTGGTTCCCGCCAAAAGCTTCCTAGCGTAACGCCTCCTGTTTGATTCAGTAAACGAGCGCTGGTCAAAGACGCTGAATCTGTCGTCCACACGTCGTATCTGAACGTTAAGGGGTGAGAGCGATCCACGATAGCATTCACACGCCAGCCACCGCCTGCCCACCAACGCGAGCTGTTGGTCGCGGCATGCCGGGAGACTGGTTGTCGAGACCCTATGGCGCCAACACCGAATAGTATGGCGACGGCCACAATCATGGTAATTCCCCAGATTCGACGCATCAACTCACCCGTTCTGTCGAAGTTGTTCTATCACAATGAGGGTTACAGCCACTTGATCAGTTCAATTTCGTCGTGTATGGGTATACCTTGATATCCGATCACCGGAATCGACGGCTTTTGAACTCTCGCCTCGTCGATTGCCCCGAGATAGACTGCGGTGATACGGTAACCTCGACGCTGGTAAAAGCGAAGCGCTTGCAGATTGTCGTTCGACGTTATCAACTCGACGGCTTCGCACCCAGCCGTTCTGGCCCTTTCTTCGACGTCTCGCAGTAGTGCGCTGCCGACCCCAGTTCCCTCGGTTATGGCGTTGATGCTTAGCAACTCGCATTTGTTCCCATGTTGCACGTACGTTGCGGCACCTACACGGTTGCCATTCCGAATGGCAATGACAGCTGCAACATCCCGGAGGAAATAGACCTTTCCTTTGGAGATCATCGTGTCACCGCCCCACTCGCGAATCCATACGTCGTATAACCAAGCCCAATCTTCAGCCGATTTAGGCTCCTTGATGCGTGTATCTGTAGTGGCCACGTTCATACACCCCTTCTCGGGCGGTGGTTTCCATGAAAACATACGCAACAAAAAAGAACTCGTCAACAGAAAAATCTCTGCCAACGAGTCCTCGCAACAGTTTGGTGTCGAGAGCGGGACTTGAACCCGCACGGGTTTCCCCACACGCCCCTCAAACGTGCGCGTCTGCCAATTCCGCCATCCCGACATGCGATGTAAAGCGAATCAACGTTTTTGATTATACTGGCCGAGACTCCATTTGTCAAGGACAATACGCCATTTGATTTCACACGCTGGAAAACAGTCGGTTGCCGACGATGACTAAGGACTTTTTTGCGACCTGTCTGCGTCAAAATATCGAAACATATATCCATAAAGCAGTGACGAGACTAATTGCAAGCCACCGGCAAGCAGAAAAGGTAATGCGAAACTGCCACTGTCCAGGAGCGCTCCTGAAAGGGACGGACCGATAGCAGACGCTAGGCGCGTGAAAAACGAGTTTATGCTCAATGAAAAACCGCGTCGCTGATCCCTGGTTACACTACTTCCAAGAGCCGAGCGAGTACCTTGCGTACCGCGGCTCAGTGCGGAGCGGATCGTATACACTGCCGATGCCAGCCAGAATGTCGGCATGAGTGGTAGAATGAGCATGAATACAACGCCGGCCAAGCGCAGCCAAACGACGGATCGCACCATGCCAAACCGCTCTGCAGCTATTCCTGAGAACATAGCTGCAAGCCCTGTGACAACAAAGGAACCGGCAAGTGTAACACCAATTTGTGCGGAATCTGCACCAAACCGCGCCGCAAACCAGTATGTCACCATCGGTCCGACAAAACCCACGCCAAGACCATTTAGCAAATTGACAAAGGCCAGCTTGGCCATGTTGCGATTTTCCTGGCGACGAACATCGCGTTCCAAGATTTGTTCAGTGGCCTTTGAATCTAGGGGTTCAGCGTTTGCATGGTCTTTCGATCCCCGGCGTTGCGGAGCCTTTCCGCCGGGAGCACGTGCAATCACCATGGCACAACCTAGCGATATCACGCACAAGCCAAAAAAGAGAGGTCGGTACGCGGCAGCTCCAGCCAGCGAATGCATCCACAGGCGCGGCAGGCCACCAAGAACAGCTCCCAAGGCCATACCGAAAAAGCCTAAGGCCGTATTTGTACTAAACACTTTGCTTCGCCGTTCGCGTGCTACCCCGCTCGCCAACCACGCTTGCTCTGCCGGTGTAAATGGCCCGGCAGCGCCATTCTGCCCCCTGCCGAAGCCGGTGAGGACGATGGCCACAGCAAGTATGTACGGATTCCTGCACAATCCAATGACAAGCGCTGCACAGGCTGTCATGCACTCGTAGGCAAACAGAAACGGTTTGCGACCAACTCGATCACTCAGCACACCCACGAGCAGAATGAGCGCCGCTCCACACACGCCCGCAGCCGACATGACGCCTCCAATTTCCGCCGCCGACCATTGTAAATCCCGCAAATACAGTGTCATATCGACAATCGCAACGCCTTGTGCCACGCTTCGGAGCGCGCGAGCCGTCTGTAAATAGCGTACCGTCGATGACCCATTCGCCGCCAATTATCTTCACCTAGGTTCTTGTCAGGATGTCGTCGAATTTGCCGACGAGATCGTCTTCCATGCAGGATTGCGGCCATAAATCTTACGGTACAATTCATAATTGTAAAAGACGCGATCGACAAAGTGCCTCGTCTCGCCAACGGGGATCTCATCGATGTCATCCAGCTTACCGTTCCACACGCCGGCCTTTAACCATGTGGAGACGCGGCGTGGACCAGCGTTGTACGCGGCTATGGCCGCCACTTCGTTGCCCTGAAACTGCTGTATCAAGCTCTTCACGTACCAACTGCCAATCAAAATGTTGTATTCTGGGCTGGCCAACTTCTTCGCGTCCTTGGGCAACCGATTCACAGCTGCCCCGGAACCTGTTGTTTGATTGCGGATCATCTCTGCAATCCACTCTGCCGTCTGCGGCATCAACTGCATAAGTCCCACGGCCCCAGCATGTGACACGTCCTGAGTGTGAAATTTACTCTCAACTCGGATTACACTTGCAATCAGCAGTGGATCGACATTCGCAGAAGCGGCAGCCTGTTGGATGTTCTTTTGATAGTGAATCGGGTACATCATCCGCCAGAAGGCATTCGTGGAAATCACGACAAGGACTGCAACCAGCAGAACCGCCGCGATTATCGAACGTCGGTTCAGGACAATGAAGCGCGGCCGTCGCCCTTGCGAATCTCGCTCCATACCTGCAACACCTGCTCCCGAGTGTTTTCGATGGATCCGTCGTTGTCAATCACATAAGTCGCCAATTTGCACTTCTCTGCGAGCGGCATCTGCGCATGAATGCGTGCCAGCGCGGCGGATCGATCCAACCCGTCGCGCGCGATCACGCGATGGATCTGCGTTTCGAGGCTCGCGTAGACCACAATCGTCGCATCGACGAACCGCTTCGCCGTTCCTTCAAAGAGCAGTGGAACGTCCCAAATCACGGCTTCTCCAGGGTGCTTGATCCAGTATGCATGGGTTTCCTCCAACATGCCGCGCTGAACCCGCGGGTGCGTAATGGCGTTGAGCCGCATACGCTTCGTGGCGTCTTGAAAGACAATGGCTCCGAGCTGCTTGCGATTGAGTGAACCGTCTGGCAACAACACCTCTTGCCCAAACTCGCGCACGATTTCCGCAAGACCGTCGCTGCCAACCTCGACTACGCGCCGCGCCCAAACGTCTGCATCCACGACATAGGCACCGAGATCGCGCAGCATCGCGGTCACCGTGCTCTTGCCGCTGCCGATCCCGCCCGTCAAACCGATGATTCGCCCTTTCATCGACCCACCTCTCGCTCTGGCTTCGCTGCGACCCTTGAAGTGCGACCGGGGCGCTGGCAATGCGGGCAGTAATGAGTGCCCCTCCCGCCGATGCGGATTCGCTGAATTTCGCGGCCGCATTGGCAGCAAGGTTCTCCTGTTCGTCCATATACGTTCAATTGAATCTGAAAGCCTCCATGTCGCCCATAGCCGTCCTGATACGTGCGAATGGACGATCCTCCCGCGTCAATCGCTCTCCCCAGCACATCCCGTACGGCCGCCAACAACCTGATAAGCCGCTTGGGGCCGATGCGATTGGCCGGTTCCAAGGGATGGATGCCGCTCAAAAACAGCGCCTCGTCCACGTAAATGTTGCCAAGCCCCGCAATGACCGTCTGATCGAGCAACACAGCCTTCACCGGAGCTGTTCGCTTTGCGAGCGAACGACGTAAAGCGGCTGGCGTCAGGCTCGGATCAAAAGGCTCAGGTCCGAGCGCCCGTAGCCCACTGGGCCACGACTCGTCCGGCAGCAGCAAGTCCATTGTCCCAAACTGCCGCACGTCGCGATACCTGAGATCTCGTCCGCTCGCGAGTCGAAAGATGACATGCGAATGCAAAGCCACAGGCTCACCGGTTGGGACGACTCGATACTGGCCCTCCATCCGAAGATGCGAAACGAGCGTGTAGGGAGCCAAGTCGAACAGAAGGTACTTGCCTCTGCGCCCGATGCCACGGATGGTCCGTCCACTCGCGCGATCGACAAATTCCGTCACAGAAGGGTAGCGAATGATCCGGGGTAGCGTGACCTGTACATCGACAATGGTGTCGCCGTTGACCAACTCAGCAAGCCCACGGCGAACTGTCTCCACTTCCGGCAGTTCCGGCATACCGATCCCCTCCCCTTGTGCATTGCAGACTTACTTCGCATCGTACCAAGTATGTCCATACGCAGTATCCACGCGCAGCGGCACATTTAAGGTCATCGCGTTTTCCATGTTGTCCTGCACCAAACGCTGTAGCTCTTCCAATTCATCGTGTGGGCATTCAAAAATCAATTCGTCGTGCACCTGCAGCAACATACGCGCATCCATCTGTGCCGCTCGCAGCGCTTGATCGATCCGCACCATCGCCAATTTGATCAGATCGGCAGCCGTACCCTGAATCGGCGTGTTCATCGCCGTGCGCTCTGCAAAACTGCGCAAGTGGAAGTTGCGACTCCGGATATCGGGTACATAGCGCCGGCGGTTCATCAATGTCGTGACATAGCCCTTCGATCTCGCCTGTTCGACGATCTCGTCCATATACTTGCGCACCCCTGGGAACTTGCGAAAATACTCTTCTATGAACCGCTTCGCGTCCTTCTGTGGGATGTTCAAGTTCTGCGCAAGACCAAAGTCGCTGATGCCGTACACGATCCCAAAATTCACGGCTTTCGCCTGCCGGCGCATCAAAGCCGTCACCTCTTCGGGCGAAACCTCAAACACGTCACTTGCAGTCCGTGTATGGATGTCCATGCCGCTGCGAAATGCGCCGATCAGAGCTTCATCCCCAGACAGATGCGCCAAAATACGCAGCTCGATTTGCGAGTAGTCCGCCGCAAAGATCAGCCAATCCGGATAGGTCGGTTCGAACACCTGGCGCAAGCGCCTGCCTTCCTCCAAGCGAATGGGTATGTTTTGCAGATTTGGTTCGCTACTGGACAGGCGTCCGGTCGCGGTCAACGCTTGGTGAAAGCGTGTGTGAATACGGCCGGTTTCCTTGCGAATCATCTTCAGCAAACCGTCGACATAGGTCGACTGCAACTTTGAGAGTTGGCGATAGTCGAGTATCTTGGCCACCACATCGTGATAAGGCGCAAGTTTTTCGAGTACATCCGCACTTGTCGAATATCCCGTCTTCGTCTTTTTCACAGCTGGGAGGTTGAGTTTCTCAAACAAGATTTCTCCGAGTTGTTTCGGCGAATTGATGTTGAATGAAACACCCGCCAGTTCATAAATTTCTTGCGTCAAACGGTCGATGCGCGCCGACAAATCGGTTCCAAACGCTCGCAGTTTGTCCGCATTCACGTGAAACCCGGTGATCTCCATTTTCGCAAGGACAAACGCCAGTGGTAGCTCGACCTGTCTGTATAGATCGTCTAACTCCTGCGCAGTCAAGGCATATTGAAGTGATTGGCACAACTCGGGAAGTTTGGCCGCAACGTACGTGAGCAGTGCCTCACGATGATGTGTGACTTCTGTCACGTCTGGCACCTCAACGTGCAATTCACGGCGAAGGATGTCTCCCAACTCCACTTCACCGTCAGTTGGATTCAATAAATACGCTGCCAATTTGACATCGTCCCAATGACCGTCAGGAGACAGTCCAATTCCGTGTGCGTCGAGGGCGAATGCCATCGACTTCAGATCAAACACGACTTTCGGAGTGTCGCTGAGCAACCAAGAACGGATATCACTCAACTCAAGTTCTTCATCAAAGCATACATAGAACGCCTGTTTCGCTGTCGCCAACGCGACGCCACGGATTTCCGCGTAATGGTAATCCGGGGGTTGCAAATCGAGAATGCAGCCCACAGGCCCCGTCAAACCATTCCATACCCGTTTTAAATCGGCGACCTGAACGATCCGCTCAAACGAAAACGTCGTCCATGCATCCTGTTCGCTGGACTCGTCATCCGTCGACGCCTGGCTCATTTCCTCGGAAATTTTGTCGATTAACGAATGGAACTCCAATTCCTTAAACCATGCGATCGCCTGATTGGCGTCATACCCATGATAAGCGAGATCGTCCAGCGTGACTTCGAGCGGTGCATCGCGATGAATGGTTGCGAGTTTCTTCGAAAGTAAAGCCTGATCGCGATGTTCCGCCAACCGTTCCCGCAACTTGGCGCCTGGAACCTCATCGATGTGATCCAATACAGATTCGACCGTATCAAAGCTCGTCAGCAGCTTGATGGCGGTCTTCTCTCCAACGCCCGGCACCCCCGGAATATTGTCGGAGGTATCGCCCATCAAACCTTTTAAATCAATGATTTGAATGGGGCGAAGGCGATAGCGCTGCTCGACCGCCGCTTCATCGTAATATTCAACATCCGTGATACCACGGCGCGTGAGTAATGCATGGACCCGCGACGAAACCAATTGAAGCAAATCTTTATCTCCAGATACAATTTTCGTATTCCAACCAGCCTCTTCAGCACGTTTCGACAGCGTGCCGATCACATCATCCGCCTCATAGTTTTGAAGCTCGACGACAGGAATGGACAACGCCTGCAAGGTTTGACGGGCCAGTGGAAACTGCTGGACAAGATCATCCGGAGTCTGTTCACGCGTCCCTTTATACTCTGCATAATCTGCATGACGAAATGTGCTCTTCGATTTATCGAATGCGACTGCCAAGTGCGTCGGCTGTTCCGATGCGAGCAGGCGCAAGAGCATCATGGTGAAGCCATAAACCGCGTGTGTCGGTACCCCTTGCTGATTGGAGAGCGGAGGCAACGCAAAAAAAGCACGATAGAGAATGCTGTTTCCATCAACCAGCAGTAACTTAGGATTTTGTGGCATAAAACACCTCTAATACCGGTCTCATCCGGGGGGACTCGAAAATGCAATGGACCCTCGTTTTATTCTATCACATTTAGCCTAACGACTCGTTTTTCGATGCCATCGCCCGCGGCCACACGCAAAAACAGCCAAAGGAAGACAGTAGCCTTCCTTTGGCCATGGAATCACCATTAACCTGTCATTGCAGCACAGCGATGACTTTTCGGACAGAATCAGCCGATTTGTCGAGAGCCGCCCTTTCCTCTGGCAGCAGTTCGATGTCAACGATTCGCTCGATCCCGTTTGCCCCGAGAATCGTGGGCACGCCAAGAAACAAGTCGTGGTAGCCGTACTCGCCCTCCAGGTAGGCAATCGCCGGAAGCAACCGCCTCTTGTCCTTGAGAATCGACTCAGCCATCTGCGCGAGAGACGCCGCTGGCGCATAGTACGCACTGCCCGTACCGAGCAAACCAACGATCTCCCCGCCACCTGTGCGCGTACGCTGAACAATTTGCTCGATCCTCTCCGCAGACAAGAGCTTCGCAAGCGGTATTCCGCCGACGTTGGAGTAACGAACGAGCGGCACCATGTCGTCACCGTGCACACCGAGCACGAAGCCATGCACATCCTCGACAGAGACGCCAAGCTCCGCGGCGACGAACGCATTGAAGCGCGCGGTGTCAAGCACCCCTGCTTGACCAATGATTCGCTGTTTGGGAAGACCACTCGCTTTGTAAGCGACGTATGTCATCGCGTCGACCGGGTTCGACAACACGACGATGATCGCGTTGGGCGAATGGTGCACGACCTGTTCCGTCACTGCCTTCACGATACCAGCGTTCGTCGTGACGAGATCGTCACGACTCATTCCTGGCTTGCGCGCAACACCAGCCGTGATGATGACGAGATCCGAATCCGTGGTATCCTTGTAGTCACTGCTGCCCGTCACCCGGACGTCACTGCCGACGACTGGCATTGCCTCAAGCATGTCTAAAGCCTTGCCTTGGGTGGGACTTTCAAGTTGGGGAATATCGAGCAGGACGACATCCCCCAACTCTTTCAGCGCGAGCATGAAAGCGGTAGTAGCCCCTGTGAAGCCAGCGCCGATGACTGAAATCTTCTTTCGTTTGAGCATATGGGGTATTCCTCACTCCATGTTCTTGATGATTTGGTCCCCGAATTCGGAGCACTTGACCTCTGTAGCCCCATCCATCAAACGAGCAAAGTCGTAGGTGACGACCTTTTGTTCAATGGCCTTTTCCATGGCGCGCGTGATCATGTCGGCTGCTTCTTGCCAGCCGAGATACTCAAACATCATCACGCCGGAAAGAATTACGGAGCCGGGATTCACCTTATCGAGACCCGCATACTTCGGTGCGGTTCCGTGCGTCGCTTCAAACACCGCGTGGCCCGTCTCATAGTTGATGTTCGCCCCAGGAGCGATGCCGATACCACCGACCTGGGCAGCCAACGCATCCGAAATATAGTCACCGTTCAAATTCAGGGTAGCAATCACGTCATATTCCGCCGGGCGCGTCAGAATCTGCTGTAAAAATGCGTCCGCAATTACATCTTTCACGACGATTTTCCCTGCCTGCACGGCTTCATTCTGCGCTCGATCCGCAGCATCTGTGCCTTGCTCAGCCTTGATTCGATCATACTGTGCCCACGTGAAGACGCGATCCGAAAACTCGCGTTCAGCCAATGCATAGCCCCAGCTCTTGAAAGCGCCTTCCGTAAACTTCATAATGTTTCCTTTATGCACAAGCGTGACGCTCTTGCGCCGATGGCGGAGTGCGTACTCGATTGCAGCCCGCACCAGCCGCTCCGTGCCGTCGCGAGACACTGGCTTAATGCCGATTCCCGATGTTTCAGGGAAACGAATCTTTTTCACGCCCATTTCATTCTGCAGAAACTGAATTACTTTTTGAACTTCCGATGTTCCCTCCTGCCATTCAACACCCGCGTAGATATCTTCTGAGTTCTCGCGAAAGATGACCATGTCAACCAGTTCAGGGTGTTTTACAGGCGAAGGCACACCTTGAAAATAGCGGACGGGCCGCTGGCAGACGTAGAGATCCAACTCCTGACGAACCGCGACATTGAGCGATCGAATGCCGCCACCCACAGGTGTCGTCAAGGGTCCCTTGATGCTCACGATATATTCCGAAAAGGCTGTGAGCGTATCTTGTGGAAGCCATTCCTGAAACTTGTCATACGCCTTTTCACCAGCATACACTTCATACCATGCGATTTTCCGCTTGCCGCCATAGGCTTTTTCAACGGCGGCGTCGAACACACGTTGCGAAGCGCGCCAGATATCGGGACCTGTTCCATCCCCTTCGACGAACGGAATAATGGGGTGGTCCGGAACATTCAGACGTCCATCTGTAAGTGTGATTGGCTCTCCCGAAGTCGGTAGCGAATACTGCTGAAAGCTCGGCATGGCAGGCCCTCCTCGTATGTAGTGAACCAACTCTGGCGGTCGCGATGCGAAACCCTTGCACAGATGCAGAACATGGGAGTAAGTAGGTGCGCCCCGCAATCCATCCCATTCCATAATAGCACAACAAGTCTCGTCTGCAATCGCTATCAATGCGGCCGTAGAGCCGGTACATCGATTTCGACCAAAAAGCGTGAGGGCGTGCGTTCCATGCGAGCCACCCCACGCATTCGCTGTGCCAACCGTTCGACAATCTTCAACCCAACACCGCGCTCTGGCGCCTGCCGTCGATCTCCGTCGGGGCGATTTCCGACAGCATTCTCCACAAGAAACACAATGCGACGCCCCTCGCCATACAGCGACCACGATGCCGTGGAAGGTCGCGCGGCGTGATCGATCACGTTTTTAAACAAGGTGCTAACCAGTCGTTCCCATTCTCCCGTCGTCGTCTCGACAAACAACCCCTCCTGCGCCGTGCCAGACACGTCAATTCCGAAGTCAGCGGCAACCGCTGTGAAACGCTCGGCCAACTCATTGGTGATATCGGAGACGGCAACTGGCTCCGTCGGCTGGTCCGCAACGCCGGATCGGAGCTTGGATAAGTACAGGATATCAGACACCATTTTTGAGGCGCGATCGAGTTCGCGCCTGATGTCGGCTGCAGTCTGCAGATCAACGCCTCGGCTTGCCAGCATCGCATTCGCCGTCGCGATGGGAGTCTGCAATTCATGTGACAGTTCGAGTATCGATTCATTGTAAGCTGACCATGTGCGAAAAGCCGGCTGGACGAGCCGACGTGCCAACACGAGATCGCCAGCGACGGCGAGTAAGAAACCGGCACCGCCAACCATCTCCATCAGCCGAAGCGTGTGCTGCAGCATGGAGCGCTCTTGCGTGATCAAGCTGTACATATACAGAACAACTGTCGCTTTCGTCGGAGCCGTCAAGGGATTGTACGCGGTCTCCACCACGTCGTTTGGCAGCGCATCGGGGTCTGGGATCGTCAAGGTGTAGAGACGATACGGCTCACCGTTATAGGAAAATGTGGCGAATTTATGAAGAACAGCGACGCCATGAACGACTTCGAACGGTACAGGCGCGTGCGGTGAGTGTGCGACTTCCGCGCTGCTACCGACGGCATAATAATAGATACTATTGCCCAGACTGTCGCGAACGGGAGGCCCTTCGCCTTCGCGATATGCGCTGCGTGCCAAGGCCGCCTGTACTGCGGGAACACTGTTCTCCATGGCCAATTCGCTGTCGCGCACCAAGTCGCCTTGCAACTCGTGATACACGACAATTCCCAGAAGCACAAGTAAAAGGCCTGTGCTCATGATGAGCAGGCCTGATATGGTGACGTACATGCGTCGAAACATATTCATTCGCCCTCCGGCTGCAAGGCGTACCCTCGGCCACGCACTGTAACAATCGCGTTCTTCCACCCGATATTCGCGCACTTTCGCCGCAGAAAGTAAATGTAGGTGTCCAGGGCGCTGTCGGCAACCTCTGCATCCGGTCCCCAGACCTTGGCAATGAGTTGATCCCGCGTCATCAACTGGTGTTTATGGCGCATCAAAGCTTCCATCAGGGCAAACTCTTTGCTTGTCAATTCGAGTGTCTTGCCCTCGTATTCCAAGCTGCGCGACTTGGTACGCAGCGTCGCCTTGCCATACGTTAAAGCTTCTTCGTCGGACAGGGATGGGGTTCGACGCACAAGAGCGCCTATGCGTGCCAGCAGTTCATCTGGATGGAACGGTTTCCCAAGGTAATCATCTGCCCCTTTATTGAGGCCGAACACGCGATCTTTAGGATCGTTTTTTACCGTCAACATCAGGACTGGCGTCGGACACCCGGCCTCGCGCAGTTGCGTCAGGGCCTCAATCCCGTCGCCGTCAGGCAGCATGTAGTCGAGCACAATGCAGTCATACGCCATGCTCATCCCATGTTCCACTGCGTCAAACACCGTTTCGACCGCATCGACCAGGTAGCCGTGCCGCTCGAAGAGCGCTACGAGTTCCCGGCGAAGCTGCGGCTCGTCTTCAACAACCAACAGCCTCACTGCGCTCCCTCCCCTCGTCCCTTCCTGCGAGTCGGTGCGCAACCGGAATCGCAAGGCCAGGGTCATGTTGGTAAGAAACCGAGTTTCAACTTGACGTCTGAGAGTGTAGGCGCGGCCAGTTCCGCCGCTCTCTGCGCTCCACGCGCCAGAATCTCATCCACTTCGCGCGAACCGACCAGTTCACGATAGCGCTCCTGAATAGGCCTGAGTCCTTCGACGATGACCTCCGCCAACTCCTTCTTGAATGGTCCATAGCCCTGCCCCGCAAAATGCCGTTCCACATCCTCCATCGACATGTCGGCGAACAATCCATAGATGGTCATCAAATTGCTCACCGCCGGTTTTGCCTCGGGATCGTAGCGGACTTCGCGATCCGAATCGGTGACGGCACGACTGATTTTTTTACGAATGACGTCAGGCTCGTCGAGCATCGAAATGAACGCGCCTTGACTCTCGTCGCTCTTACTCATCTTCTTGGCCGGATTTTCGAGGCTCATGATGCGCCCGCCGACTTTAGAGATGTATGGATTTGGAACGGCAAACGTCTTGCCAAAGCGATTGTTAAATCTCTCGGCCACGTCGCGCGTGAGTTCAAGATGTTGTTTCTGATCTTCGCCAACCGGGACGACGTCTGTCTGATAGAGCAAAATATCGGCGGCCATGAGAGCCGGATAGGTAAACAACCCTGCCGTGACGACATCCTTGTGCTCAGACTTGTCCTTGAATTGCGTCATTCGAGACAATTCGCCGTAGTATGCAATACATTGCAGCAACCAGCCAAGCTCGGCGTGTGCGGGGACGTGCGATTGCACAAAGAGTGTAGCTCTGTCCGGATCTATCCCTGCCGCCAGATACAAGGCCGCCAAGTTCCGCGAATTGGTCCGCAATTCCTCCGGATCCTGTGGCACAGTGATGGCATGCAAGTCTACCACACAGAATAGACAATCCGCTTCCCTCTGCAGATGCACAAAGTGCTTCATGGCACCAAGGTAATTGCCAATCGTCAGCGTTCCGGATGGTTGAATCCCAGAAAACACCCGCGTCATCATCATTCTCCTAACTCTTCAAAATTGGCTCAAATGGGTTGACCTACCGTTCCCATCAATGAGAGCAACCCGAATATAGAGCCTCGTATGCAAACGTCCGGGTACGGCAACGCGGAATCCCACGCTGATGAAAGAGGGATTCCGCGCAATTTTGTCGGTTCATATCGGCGTACAACCAAAAACATTCAGTCCGTTAAACCGTATGGACCTTTAAGAAGTTCGTCGTGCCCGATGTGCCAGCCGGAATGCCGCCCATGATAATGACGCGATCACCCGTGTGCACACTGCCAGTAGACAGCGCTCCCTGAATGGAACCTTCCAAAAGCTCGTCGGTGGTTTCCGCAATGTCGGGCGCAACGACGGGGTGTACGCCCCAAAACACGGTCAGCCTGCGCGCAACGTGATCATACGGTGTCACGGCAATGATGGGAGACATCGGACGGTACTTGGAGACCGAGCGGGCTGTGTGTCCCGAGGTCGTAGCCGTCACGATGGCGACGACGTCGAGATCCGCCGCCAAGGTGCGAACCGCGTGCGCGAGTGAGTCAGACACCGATTTGGTCACCTCAGTACGATGGCGGTAACTGACTTCCTCGTGCGCCAAAGCAGCCTCCGCCCGCTCGGCAATTTGCGCCATGGTCCGAACGGATTCGAGCGGGTAGCGACCGGCGGCCGTTTCACCACTGAGCATCACCGCGTCTGTGCCATCAAAAATGGCGTTGGCAACGTCACTCGCTTCGGCCCGCGTCGGGCGCGGATTGCGTTGCATGGAATCGAGCATCTGGGTAGCCGTAATCACCGGTTTTCCATACTTGTTGCACAGCGAGATGATACGTTTTTGCGCAAGTGGTACTTCTTCGGTCGGAATTTCCACGCCGAGATCGCCGCGGGCAACCATCATGCCATCGCTGACTTGGGCGATTTCCTCAAGCCGATCCATGCCTTCCTGTGTCTCGATCTTGGAGATGATGTCTGCCTGGTAATGATGTTGCTCGAGGATTCTGCGCACTTCCAGGACGTCGGCCGCCTTGCGTACAAACGATGCGGCGATCATATCGACGCCTTGCTGAATGCCGAAAACGATATCCGCCTTGTCTTTCTCCGTGACGCCGGGGATACGCAAGGTGACACCCGGTACGTTGATGCCTTTGTTATCCTTTAGCGTGCCGCCGTTTGTCACCCGGCAGTGAATGTCATGGCCTTTGACAGCCGTGACTTCAAGGCCGATGAGGCCATCGTCGATACGGATTGGTGCGCCCGGATATACATCGTCCACAAGGCCTTCGTATGAAATCCAAACACGTTCCTTCGTGCCAATTTCGACGGGATCAATCGTCAATACGATCTCGTCGCCATCAGCCAGCTCAACCTGTCCACCTTGAATCTTGCCTGTCCGGATTTTGGGACCTTTGATATCCAACATAATGCCGACATGTTTTCCGACCTTTGCAGACGCTTCGCGAATGCGACGAATTCGTTCTGCGTGTTCATCGTATGTACCGTGAGAGAAGTTCAAGCGAGCGACATCCAGACCAGCCTCGATCAACTTCGCCAACGTTTCGGGCGATTCGCTCGCAGGACCAATCGTTGCAACAATCTTGGTTTTTCGCATGTGAAACCCTCTCTTTGCAGCAAGGTTGTCCGCCTCGACCACAGACAAGACCCAAGTCCCCCTGTCAGGACGGCCGAATGCGGAGGTGACAACAAAGGAAGAAGCGGAATGTCCAGCTGGATGCCGGACACCGCTTCACTGCCGTTCGATGTATTCTCCCATATCCCGATACTTATGGTATCGCGCGGCCAGAAGTTCATCAATAGAAATCTGCGAAAGTTCACGTAAAGTTTCCACGACCTTGTCGCGAACCATTTGCACCATGGCCTTGGGGTCTTTTTGGGCACCACCCCGCGGTTCGGCGATCACGCCATCGACAATCCCGAGATCAAGCAAATCGGCGGCCGTCAGCCGCATGACTTCGGCAGCCTTGGGACCGAGCTTACTGTCCTTCCACAGGATCGCAGCCGCAGACTCTGGCGCAATCACCGAATACCAGGCATAGTCAAGCATAAAAATGCGGTCTGTGATACCCAGCCCCAGTGCACCCCCGCTGCCGCCTTCCCCGGTGACGATGGAGACGGTCGGCGTCCGTAGTCCCGCCATCTCCAGCAAATTCTCTGCAATGGCGACACTTTGTCCGCGTTCTTCTGCCGACATGCCCGCATATGCACCCGGAGTGTCGATGAAAAACACCACAGGGCGGCCAAACTTCTCAGCCTGACGCATTAGGCGCAGCGCCTTGCGATAGCCTTCTGGATTAGCCATACCAAAATTGCGGCGAATGTTTTCCTTCGTATCGCGGCCCTTCTGATGCCCAATCACAGTGACGGGATGCCCTGCAACAAGCCCAATACCGCCAACGATGGTCGGATCGTCTGCGAAATGCCTGTCGCCGTGCAACTCAAGGAACTCGTCACACATCCCTTTGATATAGTCGAGCGTCGTGGGCCGACCGATCTGCCTCGCCAATTGCACGCGCTGCCATGCGGTCAAATTGGCGTAGGTCGTCTCCGTCAACTCTTCGAGCCGTTCCTCCAACTTCCTGAGCTCGCCTTGCAGATCAAGGCCGTTCTTCTCCATGAACGACTTCAACTCTGCGATTTTATTTTGAAGTTCGGCGATCGGTTTTTCAAAGTCGAGTTCAGTCGGCATCGGCCCACCCCCGAGCTGTATGGATGCGGACGATGGCCGCCAACGCATCGCGCATTTGCTTGCGGTGCACGACCTTGTCAACCATGCCGTGCTTCAGATTGAATTCGGCGGTCTGGAAGTCATCCGGGAGTTTTTGCCGCATGGTCTGCTCTACGACACGACGTCCGGCAAACCCGAACATGGCCCCAGGCTCGGCGATGATGATATCGCCAAGACTCGCGAAGCTGGCGCTGACGCCGCCTGTCGTCGGATGCGTGATGACGGAGACAAACAACACACCGCACTCATGCATGCGGCGCAACGCCACGCTGGTCTTCGCCATCTGCATCAAAGACAAAATGGCCTCCTGCATACGCGCCCCGCCTGAAGCTGTGAACAAAATCAGCGGTTTACGTTCGACACAAGCCCGTTCCATGGCACGCGTCAGTTTTTCACCAACGGCCGATCCCATACTCCCCATCATAAAGCCGGGATCCATCACGGCCATCACGACCGGCATGCCGTCGATCTCGCCTTTTCCCGCCAGCGCGCCTTCCGCCATTCCGGTCGCACTTTGTGCCTTCGCCAACTTGGTCTCGTATTCTGGGAAGCCAAGCGGATTGGTCGACGTAATCCCTGCGCCGATCTCGACAAATGTACCGGCGTCCAGCGTCAATTCGACGCGTGTGCGCGCGTCGACGCGAAAATGAAAATTGCACTCTGGACAGGTGTATACGTGCTTCTGCAATTCCTTGGCCATCAGCAGATTGCCGCATGCCTCGCACTTTTGCACAAGCCCTTTGGGCACGTCGCGCTCGACGACTTCAGGCGGCTTCTGAACTGGTTTCGGTTCGGCAGCCGTCCCCAGGGTGGCATATTGACGCCGCCTGTAAAACAGGTCCTTTAACACGACTCCACCTCGTTTTGCAGTGGTTCAATCACAAAGAAGAGTGCAGAATCTCCTTCAGGATTTCCTGCCCCTCATCCAATTCACTCTCGGGTATCAAGATTTCGAACTGCTCTTTCGCGCCTCGCGCTTGCCTCACTTTGACTAGGAAGCCTTCTTCCGTCAACTTATTCCGAATCTGGTCAGCCTGGCGGGCTGTCGGTGCGATGTAGATGACCGTCCACATTCGTTCTTCGCTCCTAGCACGCAAAATGAGAATTCTTGCAAGCATTATATCACGTTGAGACAGAATGGACTGAACCCATCCCTCGTCTCTACCATAGCACACTTCGACAAGAGGGCAAGCACGGCTCGTTTCTACCCTACGACGATTGGGGTTCGCGTATGCCCCTCATTGCGATTTCTTCGGTGCCTCACGCACCCGCACATTGCCAATGCCGACGACCTCTTCGAGCAGTGCCACAAGTTCAGGTGTCACGGCAACACGCCAGCGCTCACCAAGCAGACGAGTCCGCCTGGCTGTGGCGTCATACAGCGCCACAGGCGTCGTACCTCGGTATCCCGCCAAGGCCGCCTGAACTGACCGCAGGATCGATCCACCCTTACTCCCCGCATAACGAATATACAAAACTTCCGTTCCGTCGCCAGATACGGATGTCGGTGCGGACGAATCGTCAGCGCTGATTCCAAAACCCAATGCCAGCCCTTCAAATTGCTTGGCTTCTTCGGCGCGTTTCCACGCTTCTTCGAACATCTGCTGTTTCGCCGATGGAGCAGAGGCTTCTGGAAAGAAATCATCAAACGCCCCAGCCAAGAGCAGGCTGTCTAACGCCTTGCGATTGAGCAAGCGCGATTGTATGCGTTGCAGGAAGTCGACTAGTGAAGCAAACGGACGCTCGCGGCGCAACGTGAGAATGTGCTCGACCGCCGCCTCTCCGACGTTGCGAATGGCTAAAAGGCCTGTGCGAATGGCGGCATCGGTGGCAACCGCATAGCCGCGTTCACTGTACACGACCGACGGCGGCAAGACAGAAATCCTGTGTCTGCGCGCATCCTGCTCATAGCTGCGAATCTTATCCGGCGCTCCCATGGCCATCGTCATCAAGGCAGCCAGAAACTCAGGCAGATAATGCGCCCGCAAGTACGCTGTGCGGTACGCCAGCACCGCATAGGCTGCGGCATGCGAGCGATTGAACCCGTAATCGGCAAAGCGGACGATGATGTCATATACCTCGTTGGCCGTTGCCTCATCGTAGCCGTTGCGCAAGCATCCATCGACAAAGCGAGATCGTTCCTCGTCGAGGATTTCCCGCTTTTTCTTCGATACAGCCCGCCGTAAAAGATCGGCCTGGCCCAGCGAAAAACCAGCCATCGAACTGGCAATCTGCATGATTTGCTCCTGATAGACGATCACGCCGTACGTATCCTTCAAAATGGGTTCCAGATCCGGGTGCGGATAGCTTACCGCGACACGCCCATGCTTGGCGTCGCAAAAAGCCGGGATATTCTCCATCGGACCTGGCCGGTTCAGCGAGATCACCGCGACGATATCATCGAGCGTCGTCGGCCGCAACTGCTTGAGAACCCGGCGCATACCTGGGGACTCTAATTGGAACACGCCATTTGTTTCCGCGCGCGTGAGCATCTCGTACGTCGCAGGATCATTTGTCGATATCTGCCGCCAGTCGATGGTCACCCCCGTGCGTTCACGCACAGAACGGATACAGGCGTCGACGAGCGTGAGCGTTCGGAGCCCGAGAAAGTCCATTTTCACAAGCCCCAGAGCCTCGACGTCGTCCATCGCATACTGCGTCACAGGCGTTCCGTCGCTGCCCGGATCGAGCGGCACCCAGTCGACAAGCGGCCCTGGGGCAATGACGACGCCTGCCGCGTGAATCGAAGTGTGATGAGGCAGTCCCTCGAGCCGCACCGCCGCCTCGTACACGCGCAAGGCAGCCTCTGATTCGCCGACGATCCGCTCAAACGCGGAAACCTGTGCGCGCACCGCCGAGAGTGTCACCCCTGGCTGTGCTGGCACGAGTTTGCTCAACTGGTCCACAAGGCGCGGATCTGCACCCAACATGCGACCTGCGTCGCGCAACGCTGCGCGTGCGGCGAGCGTACCGAATGTACCGATTTGGGCGACGCGATCGCGCCCGTATTTCTCGACGACGTATGCGATGACCTCGCCTCGCCGCTCGAATTCAAAATCCGTATCGATGTCCGGAAGCGACACGCGCTCAGGGTTCAAAAACCGCTCAAAAAGCAAGTGATTGGCCATCGGATCGACGTCCGTGATGCGCAAGGCATAGGCGACGATACTACCGGCGGCGGAGCCTCGGCCAGGACCTGTCGAAATCCCGCGCTGATGAGCGTAGCGAATGAAATCCGCAACAACCAAGAAGTAGTCCGCATACCCCATATCGCAGATCACGTCCAGCTCGTACTGCAGGCGTTCTGCGATCTCGCCTTTCACGTCACCGTAGCGCGATTTGGCGCCAGCGTGTGCCGCTTCCCGCAAAACGACATCGCTCGGACGCCCGTCTTTGGTCTGATAGTGCGGCATCTGCACCTGATGCAAAGGCAGGTGCAACTTGCACTCTTCCGCAATGATCACTGTGTTTTGAACGGCTTCGGGCAAATTCGTAAACCGCCGGCGCATTTCGTCGGCGCTGACCAAGGCGAAACGGTCGTTCGGCCAGACGTCTTCGGCATCCGGGTGATCGAGGGCTGCGTAGGCGCGATGCAAGGCGGCGTCCTCTGGAAAACGATAGCGGGCGTCGTTGGTCGCGACCAAGGGTACGTCCCAAAGCCGTGCCACGCGCAACAAGCTGGGCAATCCCTGGCGTTCGACCGACCGTTGATGGTCTTGTACATCGATGTACACTTGTCCCGCCGGACATGCGTTCAAGAGGGTCTGCAAAGACGCCTCGGCCGCTTGCGCATCGCCTGCCGCAAATTGCGCCAACAAGCGGGATTCGCCCCCGCCGATAAGACAGATGAGATCTGTGGCATGCGCGGATAGATCGTCGATGCGGATAAACGGTACAGGCCCATGCTCCCTGGCCAAGGTGACGAGCCGCGTCAAGGCACGATAGCCTGGAAGCCCCCGCGCCAGCAGCACAATCGTCTCCAGTTCTCGCCGCCACTCCATCCGGGTCCACGCTGCGGAAGCCTCCACCGCTTGCATCCGCAAGTCGATTTGCAGTTGACACCCGAGCACTGGTGCGATGCCATGCGCCTTCGCCTGGCGATAGAACGAGACGGCGCCATACATACCGTTTGTGTCCGTCAGCGCGATCGCCGGCATCTCGTAAGCGGCAGCCGCCTCGATGAGGTCCTCGATGCGCAGCAAACTCTCACGAAACGTATAGGCACTATGCACATGCAGGTGGACGAAATCAGCCAACGCGATTCACCTCTCGATCCATTGTGCTGTCAGCAGGGCCTTGGCGAACGCATCCGCCTCGTCCTCGATCACGACTTCCACTTTTGCGTAGCGCCTGCCATAATCAAGGATTTGTGCGCGGGCGTCGATCGTACTGTCGACGGGTATCGGTCGAAGCATATACAGCGTCATGTTTTCGACCACCATGTCGGCGTGGCGCACGCGCCGCAGACAGACGCGCGCCGCCTCTTGGATGATGGTGGTAAGTGGGCCGCTCGCCAGTGTCCCCCCGCTCGTCGTCATCTGCGGTGTCACCTGCCCACGCAGCAACACCTGTCCCTCACTCGCCTGCACGGCCGCAAAGTCGCGTACCACCACATCTTCCACCGTCTCCGCCACCTGTGGCTGCCGACTCATAATCTGTAAGGCCCGAATCACGTCTTGCCGCGTCAGAACGCCAACCAGATGGCGATCACGCACGACCGGCATCATCTCGATGCCCTCAAACGCCATGCGGTGAGATGCCGAAGCAATGGTCGTCTTCGGGGTCACCGTAACCGGA
This sequence comes from Alicyclobacillus sacchari, assembly GCF_004366795.1. GTDB lineage: Bacteria > Bacillota > Bacilli > Alicyclobacillales > Alicyclobacillaceae > Alicyclobacillus > Alicyclobacillus sacchari. Next base: position 310,389 of record NZ_SORF01000001.1, read on the forward strand.
TGGCGCGTCATAAAACGCGCGATGGACGCAGATGAATCGGCTTCCGCGACGTCGCGAGGACTGATGATGCCCACCAGCCTTCCATTGCGATCCACCACTGGCACGCGCGAATGCCCCGTCGCCTCAACCAAGTGGTAGTAATCGCGCACCGAATGCGTCGGTGTCAGCGTCGCAAGCGACTGTTCTTGCACGACGTCCTCGACGTAAAGAATGTCTTTTTTAATCATTTGATCGTACAACGCTCGATTGATCAGGGCAGCCGTCGTGAACGTGTCATACGAACACGAAATCAGGGGCAACTGATACTCGTTTGCGAGCCGCTCGACCATTGGCGATGCCGTGAAGCCGCCTGTAATAAGAACTGCCGCGCCACTCTTGAGCGACATGCGCTGCACCTGCTCGCGGTTGCCGACGATCATCAGGCTGCCCGGGTTTAAATAGCGACTGATGGACTCGGTTTTCATCGCACCGATGACCAGTCGGCCGAGGGACTTGTGCAATCCTTCCCGCCCACCTAGCACCGTACCCTCGACAATGCGCACCACTTCGGCGAACGTCAGGCGCTCGATCTGCGCCTTTTCCTTGCGTTCCACGCGAACCGTTCCAATTCGGTCCAACGTCGACACGAAACCTTCTCGCTCAGCATCTTTAATCGCTCGGTAAGCCGTACCTTCGGAGACATGCAGGACTCGGGCAATTTTTCGAACAGAAATTTGCGTGCCAAGCGGCAACGACCGTATGTAGTCGAGAATTTGTTGGTGCTTGGTAACCACGTGTCTTCCCTCGCCCGAGGCCGGACTGCAAGTCCGCCGATATCTATCCTCCATATTACCGAAGAAGTTGGAATCGATCACGCCGCACACAGTGTACAATGTGAGGTGAATTCAGGAACAGGAGACGTGGACACATGAACATGTACGACGGCATGCGGCGCGTGGTAGGCATGAAAGGGACGGGGCACCCAGTACTGGACTGGACATGGCGGATTGCCGTCATTCTGTTTTGCGATTTGATTGGCGCCATCTCCGTCAACAACTTTTTGACACCTGCCCGTATTTTGGCCGGGGGCGTCACTGGCGTCGCCCAGATCATTCACCATTACGTACACATACTTGGCGTCGGCACACTATTCTTTGTCTTCAATATTCCGCTGTTTCTCATTGGCTATAAGTATCTCGGCAGACGGTTTATTTTGCAGACCGGCATCGCCATCCTAGGATTCTCGATCATCGCCGACGCCGTTCACATTCACTTTCAGACACCAAAAGATCCACTTCTGATGGGTTTGTACGGCGGCGTCTTAAGCGGTTTGTCGTCGGGCCTTGTGATTCGCGTGGGCGGCTCGATGGGAGGCACGGATATCCTGAGCCTCGTCATCAACCGGCTGACGGGCCGCAGTGTGGGATCCATCGGATTTGTGATGAACGCCGTGATCGTCATCCTTTCGATGTTCGTGTTCGGCGTGCCGGCAGGGCTGTATACCTTGGTCAGCATGTATGCGGCATCCCGCGTGGTCAGCGGCCTGATGCATTTCCAACAGCGCAAGACCGCGCTCATCGTCACCGAAAAGCCGACAGAAGTCAGCAGCGAAATTGGCCACAAACTCGTTCGCGGCAGCACCATCATGCGCGCGTACGGAGCGTACACGCAGCGTGAACGCGGTGTGCTTTTGTGTGCGATGACACATCTGGAGATGTCCGACCTCCGAGATCTGGTACAGTCTATCGATCCAAATGCGTTCATCACCATTCTCGATACGACCGAAGTGATTGGCCGTTTTCGGCAGAACAATCCCTAATGATCTATATGTGTCATGTTGTGCGATAGGTTTAATTGCCGAACAACCTGTCCAAACTTCTTGATAGCGATGAATTTTGCAAGTTGGACAAGGAGTGTAAGATTCGTGGCACAAATCCCGCTTCCATTGGTATTGGCGATGGTCGCCATCGGCATCGGTGAATGGCCAGGCGTGAGCGCTTGGTCGGAGTTCAACATCCTACACCATGCCCTTGTGCATGGGCTCTTCGCACTCGCTGGCGCTTTGGCAGGCTTTCAGGCCGCATGGTGGACTCGACGCGCACAAGATTCTGCATTTGCACAGCCGGAAGATCGCGATGGCGAGGTGATATCGTGAAGCAAAACCCTGTGATGTACGTTGTCATGCTGTATCTATCGGCAACGGTGGTAGCGCTCGTGTTCCTACCTGGATTGATCAACGACGATGGACGAGTCTCGCACTTGATCCAGCATTTGCTGATCATAGCCGGTACAGCCACGTTCGCTTACGCCGCACAGCGCTTGCGGCAGTTGGCGGTGCAACGCAAGGCGTGATCGTAAAATAGGATTGCCAGCAGGAAAAGTACCCCCACAGATGACCCTCATCTTGGCGAATGATATGGGTAGCACGCAAATGAGGTGAATCCTGTGGCAAGAGGCCTGTTTGTCGCACTGTTTTCGGCCGCTGCGGCGCTCGTCGTCACAGCCCATGGACCAAGCGTTCACGCTGCATCGAACCCGGTTCCGCTGCTTACTGCGTTCAATAACGCCATAGACAACGGAACCGGAAACGCGACCATGCCATCACGCCCCTCGTCAAACAAGTCCAACAAGTCGAGTATCAACCACATCATCACAGAGTTTGAACAGGCTATCGCTCCCTATCAGCATATTGAACCGAAAAAAGTCCCACATCCAAATCAAGACAACGACAGCGCCCCGGCACCTACATCACCAGACGATATCGCCTTGGCCTTGCAACAAACGCTGAGCGCATATCAGACGGCAACACAAAGCGACGGGGCGGCGCAAACTCAACTGCAAACCGCTGTGAATGCATACATTGCAGCACTGCAAGAGGCTGTTTCAGAATCGCAAACAGACTTGCTGACAGCGCAAGAACCGCAATCGACCAACGTCATTTCCTACCTGGAAGATGCCCTCGTCAATCAATACGCGGTAGATGCCGGCCTTAAAGGTCTTCGAAAGGCTGCATCTGACAAAGACGCTTCAACTATGCTTTCTGTATTGACGGATATGACGCAAGAAGAAGAGCAAAAGGTTGCTGATATTCGAGCTGCGTCGCGAATCCTGGAGAAAGCCACAAGCGCGTTGCTTGCTAAACTGTCAAATGAATAGACCCCGGTTGCACACCTAAGCTGTACCACTATCGACGAAACTATTTCGTTTAAGGCCGTTCCAGCATGCGTGAATTCTTGTTGGAACGGCCTTTGTCATTTTTGTGTTATGGGGGATGATAGCGTTTTGGCTGCGCCAACGGTTTTGGCTCCATGCGCGCACACCCGTATCTCACCTTCGCATCGTTCGGTCGGGTTGACGATACCTCCCGAGTCTCGCTAAGCCCGAGCAACTCGTATGCACTTTTCCACCTTCGATTGGCTTTCGACTCAGAGCGTGTTCCCACATGTGATTGACGGATAGGCATATGTACACGAACGGATTCGCGGTAAACCTTCACCGTCTTGACAAGTACCATGCAAAAGGTAGCAGCAGCTTACATGCCCCTCTCTAGTACTCTTGTCACGTTCGACCCCGTGTTCTCACCGTCATGGTAAAGGAAGCAACCTTCAAAGATGCGTTCAAGCAAGGCATGGTAATGTATCGAAGGATTTACGCGAGCGGTTGCTGAAAGCACGGTTCACGCGAACGAGGGGTTGTAGACACATGAAATATCATTTCGCATTTCACAAAGATGCACTTTGGGGCATTGGAATCCTCGCCTTATTTTTGTACGTAATATCCACCGCAACCGATGAATGGATAGGCCTGTATCATATGAAGTATATAGGCTATGATTACGGATATTTTTATTACGCATTCCAGCAAGTCCTATACCATCACACAAGCTGGGGTTTTTTGTATAATCAACACAATCAACTGCGTTTTCTGCATCAGCAAGGCTTTCCGAATAATCCGAACAACCAATACGTTTATCCACCTCAATTTGCCCTGTTGTTTTGTTGGTTAGCTGTCATTCCATTTTGGACTTCAGTTGTCTTATGGCAAACAGCCTCCCTTATTTCATGCATTTTGGGCGTATATTGGCTTGTCCGCACGGTGTGGGGACGAATTCGTCGAATTCATTTAATCCTTCTTCTATCGGCTGCCTTGACACTTACCCCCTTTCAAATGGACATAGGTGTAGGAAATGTAAATAGCATACTCTTCGCTTGTTTCTCATTATCGTTTTTTTTCATGTACAGAAAAAACAACGAAGCCATGGCAGCGGTCCCTTTGGCCTTAGCCGTTCTGATTAAGGTCACGCCGTTATTCGTCTTCGTGTTACTCGCTTTGCAAAAAAAATGGACGACCATGAAGTATACCATTCTCTTTGTAGCTGGTTTCACCGTTTTTTCCTTTCCGTTGACTGGACTATCTACAACCGTTCAGTACATAATCCATTTTTTACAGTTCGGGCAGCAAAGCATGAGAAATGGCCCAGCTCCTTACAACCAATCGTTGCTCGGTGTCCTGCAAATGTTTGCACTGCACTCCAATCATCCGATGCGCCCAACTGAAACGATCATCTTTTCTGCCTACGTGGTCGTTGTGTGTTTCATGATTGCTGTCTCAGTTCTACGATCTACCGCCGACAAGTGGATTCTGCGTATGGGCATGACGAGTATGATGCCGATTGTGATCTCGCCTCTTGTCGAGCAGCCGCACATGGTATTTACATTTCCGGCTTTGGTGGCATTACTTTGTTGCTTGACCCTCAATAGCAACCATGATGGACTTACGCTCCATATCCTCAGGGTAACTGTTATATTGGCATATATCTTCGAATCTTTACCCTTCACGTTCCTGCTCAATCATGTGACCCATCACTATGCATCCCTGTATTGGATCCATATGCCAATGTTTGCATCGCTTGTGATATTACTGATAGCGCTCATGTATATGTTGAACTTGAGACATCCAAAAGAGCAAATTGCTGATAAGCCCAGTTTCCGTGTTGTGTCTCAGGTCTCATTGGATACCACAAAGATCATACACTCCAAAACAGGTTCGGCGAGGTGACCGTGACCAAGGGTCTTCTCGCAGTAAATGGCTTGACACGGAGAAACGGACATGCCCCTGTTAATCGAAAGTGATTCCTTGGCCAGATTAACATAGCTGTAGGAATGGGATGTCCGCAAGTTCTCCATATCAACCCACATGACGAGTTAGATATTCCCCGCCGATCCAAGGATCCGTGATTTTGGGTCTATACCTTGACTGAACCAGCCAACCTCTCCTTCACGGCGGTGCATTTAACTTGCTACGTACACCTGTGCTGTTACCATTGCAGCTTACAGACCGAGACGCGCTGCGCTGTGACTATCTAGGATAACGGTAACATCCTTGTGAAGTTGCAACATACTCGCTGGAACATCGGTACGAATTCCATCTTTTAACGCCTCGTAGATAATATCAGCCTTGTGCTCTCCAAATGCCAAGAGCATAATCTGCTTAGCCTGCAATATTGATTGTATGCCCATGGTAATCGCCTGGCGAGGAACATCATCCTTTCTCGAAAAGAATCTCGCATTCATGTTTATCGTTTCAGGTGTTAAATTCACCACGTGCGTACCCGTGATTAACGTATGAGACGGTTCATTAAATCCAATGTGTCCGTTTACGCCGATCCCGAGCAGTTGAATATCAATCGGATGATTCCGAATCAAATCGTTGTATCGTTCACATTCGGCCTCAAGGTCCGGCGCGACTCCGTTAGGTAGATGCGTCGCTTGCATGGGAGTCCCTATTCGCGAAAACAAATGCTCACGCATAAACCAATGATAGCTTTGCGGATGATTGGGTGAAAGACCAACGTACTCGTCCAAATTCAACGTCGTTACATGGGAAACATCCAGACCGCAACGAACGAGATTCACCAACGCATCATAGACCGGCAAGACCGTTTCTCCTGTTGCCAGACCAATGACGGGGCGCTCCGATGAGGTAATAACTCTTTCTACCATCGAAGCGGCATAGATGCCCGCATCGGAAGGTGTGCGAAACACGCGAATGTTCATGTCCTCTCCACCGCCCTTTATATCAAATCGCCATAGCCTATTGCTCTCTAGTCCATCGAGAGCGCCTCAGCAGAGTCAATGCATGCCTCTGTATAAGCTTCTTGAATCACTTTTTGTCCAAATGGCCACTCTTTCTTCCGGTATGCCCATGCCAAGAAGGCGATAATCCCAAGCGCCGTCCATACAACAGCCAACCGAATAGCTGCCCAACCCGAGGAACAAAACACGTAAGCCCAGCCGATGAACGCTAGAATACTAGGAATCGGATAGAACCACTGACGGAATGGTCGTTTGAGATTCGGTTGACGCTTTCTAAGAATTGTTAAGGCAACGATCTGACCCATGAATTGAATGACAATCGCCATCGCCATGAGTGCATTGATAATGTCTGTGAGGTTGAAAAAACAACAAATTGCCATAATTATCCCCATGACAAGAAGGCCTACATAAGGGAAATTGAGCTTGGGATGCAACTTCGAAAAGGATCTGAAAAACAGTCCATCACGGGCCGCGTTGTAGGGAAGTCTAGAAGCGCCAAGCAGGCCCGTATACACGGATGCAAAGCAAGTCCAAATAATCAATAGCGTAATGATGACCGCACCAGGACGTCCCCAAACGTCTTGAACCAGTTGTGTGCCAATATCCGTACTCTTCATCGCCAACTGCCATGGGATATTCCCAATCATCCCAATATTCATGCAGAGATATATCATGGCGACGAACAGAATGGACAATAGAATGGAGCGTGGAATGGTTTTCCCAGGATTTGAAATCTCATCCCCAAGATACGAGGCGGTATAGTACCCCATGTAATCGTAAATGGAAATCAGCATTCCACCACCGAGACCAAGCAAAAACTTTGAAGGCGCGAATGCGTTAGGTGGAAACGTGAAAGCCAGATGTGCGTTAAAATGTATCGAGGCTGCCACGATCACCATAACAACCGTCAAGATAGCACCTATCCATAATACGGTTGTCAATTTTCCAACGGATGTAATCCTTCGCCACAACAGAACCATCGTGATGATGGTGACAAGAACGGCAACTAACTTTGATTCCAGCCCCGTCATATGCGGAAAGAAATACGCCAAATATTGTGTCAGCCCGATGGCACCAGTGGACATAATGAGTGGTGTGACAATCAGTGTTGACCAGACGAAAAGAAATGGCATAAGCTTGCCTGTTCTATATTGAAACGCCTCTCTCAAATATACGTAAGTCCCGCCTTCACCCGGCATAGCAGCGCCCAACTCACTCCATACCAATCCGTCAAGAGCCGCCAAAACAGCGCCAATCATCCATCCAAAAATCGCTTGCGGGCCTCCCATTGCCGACAAAATGATGGGTACCGTGATAAATGGACCAGCTCCCATCATCTGTGACATATTGGTGGCTGTAGCTTGGAAAAGCCCGATTCCACGCTCCAAGCGTTGTCCTTCTCGAAGCTCCACGACATGTTCACCTCACGACTATGAGTTCGTTTTACATCCGGTACATCTCAAAAATCGGACTCGCCGCCGCTCCATAGGCACCTGCTAATTCGCCTAGCTGCGCCAATGTTAGATCTGCTTGAATCGGCATGATTTGTTTCAAACGTTGATCAATGCACTGTACGAGTGTATTTCCAACTCGCATGACACCTCCCCCCAAAATGATCTTTGCAGGGTTTACTAAGGCAATCATATGAGCTAAAGCAAAAGCCAGGTACTTGACCGTCTTGTTCACGACATATTGCCCAAGTTCATCGCCTTGACGTGCGGCTTCGAAGACATCCTCGGCACGGATTTCCCTACCTTGAAGACTCGAATGACCAAATTTATTCATATTCGATTGCACTTCCAATCGAATACCAGTGCCTGATGCGACATTCTCAAGGGCACCGAATCGGGTCACGTCACTTTGAGCATTGGTAAACGGATCGATAGGGACGTATCCGACCTCACCTGCATACCCGGCCGCGCCACGATGAATCTGCCCTTGGATCATAAGTGCTGCACCGATTCCAGTGCCAATGGCTACAAAGATGACGTCGTCATCGTCACGGCCAGCACCAACCCACTTTTCCCCTATTAACGCCATATTCACGTCATTGTCGACAATGATAGGCTCCGGCAAGTACGAGTGAAAAGCCTCTTTGAGATTGACATTCACCCAATCTAAGCCTGGGGCAGCTAAGACCGTGCCGTCCATATAGTTGATAAGACCCGGTGCGCCAACCCCGGAACCAACCATTTTGTCCATTGGAACGCCAGACTCCTGGAGAAACCTTTGCGCTTCCGTACGCAAATGCTCAACTGTATCAACACCTTCTCGGCGTGATGCAATTTTCCGCTGTGCAATCACAGTTCCGGCGAGATCGGTGAGCAAAAACATCGTCTTGGTTCCGCCAATGTCCATTCCAAATGAATACCGGGCGGTTGGAACAAACTCCAATCGAACAGAAGGGCGTCCTCCTCTGGATGTTGAGCTTCCAGTTCCCACCTCGCGTACGAAACCTTCCACAAGTAAAGAGTCAACAATGTCTGATACAACCGAACGGCTGAGTTCTAATCGCTTCGCGATATCAGCTCTTGAAATGGGTTGATTCAATCTCACCTCCCTCAATACATTGGCACGATTGACGTTGCGCATGACAGTACCCATTCGCATTCCGTACACTCCCCAGCAGGTTTGTTTGCTCTTACACCAAACAAACTTTCTCTTGCGCATTATATCCTCAACTGGCTGTTTTGTAAACGCATTCAAAAAGTCGTACTATCAGTCCTCAAACGATGATTCGCGGAGACCACCACGTAATCCAGCAACACATGACTTGATTCACATAATTGAGGAAATAGGTACTAAAAAAAAAAAAGACCCTCAGCATTAAGCTGATGGGCCTTCCTGCATACGCAGGACACTCGGGTTTAGGTACAGTGTAGAACAGTTCGTCTACACCACACTATGAAGTATACTGAGGTTCCAAGCCTTGCACATGAGTCCTGAGACCTATCTTTTGCAAAAAACACATTTCCTTTGTGTCATGGTGTCGATCCCGACAGCCAAAAAAGACGACTTACATTTGATACAGATCGGACGAAAGATAGCGCTCGCCAGTGTCCGGCGCCAAACACAGGACTCGTGCATCCTTGGGCAGTTTACTGGCCACCTGCAAGCCGTGGAAAACGGAAGCTGCCCCCGATGCACCAAGTAAAATACCTTCCTCTGCAGCTAAGCGCCGCGCTGTATTTTGTGCGTCTTTGTCCTCGATGAGCAGAATCTCATCGAAAGCTTTGCGATTCAAGATGCTCGGCACAAAGCCTGGGCCTGTCCCTGGGATTTTATGAGGTCCAGGTTGCCCACCCGACAAGACCGGCGATCCTTTCGGCTCGACGACATAGATTTTGAGTCCAGGAATCCTTTTCTTCAGTTCTTCACCCGTACCAGTGACAGTGCCACCCGTGCCAGCAGTGAGAACAAAAGCATCGAGCTTACCCTCAAAGTCCTCATAAATTTCAACCGCCGTCGTGCCACGATGGGCGTCTGGGTTCGCCGGATTATCGAACTGTTGCGCGATAAAGCTGTGCGGAATGCTTGCCGCCAACTCTTCGGCCTCCTTAATCGCCCCTGTCATCCGCTGGGCCTCTGGTGTGAGATGAACTTCTGCTCCGTAGGCTTTGAGCAGCTTGACGCGTTCTTCGGTCGCGTTTTCCGGCATCGTGATGATACAACGATACCCCCGGGCGGCACACACCATCGCCAAACCAATACCAGTGTTTCCCGATGTCGCTTCGATCACGGTGCTCTTTCCTGGAATCAGCTTGCCTTCCTTCTCAGCTTGCAAAATCATGTTCAGGGCTGGCCTGTCCTTCACGCTGCCAGCCGGATTTTTCCCTTCCAATTTCACATAGACTTGTGCACCATTCGGGTCTGGAAGTCGGTTAAGACGAACTGTGGGCGTATGGCCGACGAGCTCGAGAATCGAATTGTACAATGGCATGGCATTTGCTCCTTGTTCGAATTGAGCTAAGGTGCTTGATCGACAGCAGAACACCTAGCACTACAAAATAGATTCAACTCTTATAGTATAACTCGGAAAAAGTGAAATTTCAGTTGCTGTTTTGAGAATCACCAGCTGACTCAGCCGACGTTCAACACCTCGTTTAACAAGTCGACGGCACTTTGCTCGTCCTGGCACACAAGCAACATGGTATCGTCGCCGCAAATAGTACCTAAAAGGCCAGGCGGGTTCAGCGCGTCCATCAAGGCCCCGATTGCATGCGCGTTTCCCGGTGCCACCTTGATGATAATCAGATTGTTGGCACGTGCCTGGGAGATAAATACATCAGCCAGACGCCTGCGCAAAGCGTCAAGCGAAACCGTATTCGTTGCCGTCGGTATGGCGTATTTGTATTTTCCGTTCGATCCGACAATTTTAATCAACTGTAGTTCCTTAATATCGCGAGAGATAGTCGCCTGAGTCACCTGAAAACCAGCTGCCTCGAGTGCATGAACCAGTTCTTCCTGCGTTTCGATTTCCTGTTGGCTCACCAGTTCTCGTATACGCAACAACCGCTGTTCTTTCACGTGTATTGCCTCCTGCCGTTTGAGTACACCAGGGCAACCATTGGCCTCCCACTGCATTCCCTTTTTGGACGCAGTTCGCTACACTAAGTGTGAGAGGTGGGTCAAGATGGACCGGGAGCGACAAATTCTCCACATCGACATGAACGCGTTTTACGCTTCGTGCCATGTTGCCCAGTCACCACACCGCTACGCTGGCAAACCGATTGCCGTGGCCGGCAATCCAGAAACGCGCCATGGCATCGTCGTCACAGCAAGCTACGAGGCGCGAGCGCGCGGCGTACGGACGACGATGACGGTCGCCGAAGCCTTGCGGGCATGCCCCGAGCTGCTCGTCATTCGCCCAGACTTCCCACTCTACAGATCATTCGCACGCCAAGTATTTGACACGGTACGCCGTTTTACGCCTGCTGTCGAGATCGTCAGCATCGACGAATGCTATGCGGACGTGACCGGCAGTTCGCAGTTTGGCGACGACATCGAGATTGCCCGTAGGATTCAATGTATGCTTCGCGCTGAATTGCAGCTTCCCTGCTCCATCGGCGTTGCGACCAACAAGTTTTTTGCGAAAATGGGCAGTGATCTGCGCAAACCCATGGCAATTACGCGCATTGACAAGACAAATTATCAAACTCTGCTTTGGCCGCTACCCGTCTCGGAGATGCACGGTGTAGGACATCGCACCGCGTTGGCCCTGCACAAAGCCGGCATTCGTACGATTGGCGATCTCGCCGTTGCTCCTATTGAACTTCTTAAGCGGCTCTGCGGCAGTCGCGGCGCCGTGCTTCGCCAGTATGCAAATGGCTTGGATGAACGCCCTGTCGTCAGCGGCCGTCCAGATCCCAAAAGTGTAAGCCATTCTGTCACATTGCCCCTCGATACCACAGATCGGGATTTGATCCGACGCACACTCCTGCAATTAGCGGATCAAGTGGGCAGACGGTTGCGCAAGCACGGCAAGGCTGGCCGTGTCGTTACGCTAATCGTCCGCGACAAGTCCATGCAGACCATCTCGCGGCAAGCCAAGCGAGCGCTGGCCTCGAATTTGACAGATGACATCTACCGCGACGCCACAGCCTTACTCAATGCGAATTGGCCCGTACAAAAGCCTATCCGCCTGCTCGGCATCAGCGTCAGCGACTTGATCGACGCAGCGGAGATCGACACCACATGGCAACTTGGGTTGTTCGATAATCCGCGCAGTCAGGCCGCCTTTGAGAAGCGGTTGCGCCTTCAAAGGTTGACAGAGGTCACCGATACTTTACGCAATCGATTTGGTGAGAATGTCGTCGTCCGCGGCCGGATGATTGAACGCGACGGCCGGGCCACTCATGATAAGCGGGCTCACGGCACGTCGCTGCAGACAGACAACCTACATGAAGAGGAGTCTAACAAATGGAAGTCATGAATGGAAATCTGGACCCGATTGTTGCAATCTTGACCTGTTTCGCTTTGGCCATTGGCCTGGTCGCTTGGACAAGCAAACGCGAATAGGCGCAGACCCTAGCGATGAAAGGAACCCAGAGCGACCTCACCCACGCGCACGTACGCGCGCTTGGGAAACCGGCGCTTCTGCTTCCGCTCGGTACTCCTGCTCTTCAAGAAGCCGTTTACGCTCCTTATCGGCTCCGAAAACGAAATACAGATTGGCGCAGATAGACAAGGCTAACACCAACATCCACGCTGCCGTAAATGTACCCGCAATGCCATGCGACATCCGCGGCAGCCGTGGGATACCGTAAGCGCCAAGCGCTATTGCGGCGCACGTGTACATGATGGACTGGCGCCGAATTTGGCGTGGAACCCCAACCTTCCTTCGCACCACAACCAACTCCTTTTTTCCACCTTGTCCACGTATATGTATGCTTTCGAAGAAGTATGACCCGTCGCCGCATGGGGAACATTGAGTCCGAAATCACTTATGTGGAGGAGGAGAACGCATGAGCGTACTCGACAGCTTCGACAAGTGGCGGGAGTTTTTGGGGGAACACGTCGACAAGGCCCAAGCGATGGGATTCAGTGACGAACAGATCTCGAACGTGGCGAAAAAGATGGGTGAATTCTTGGCGGATAAAGTCGATCCGAAAAACGACGAGCAACGTTTGCTCAAAGAAATGTGGGACAGCGCAAACGAGCAAGAACGCAACGCGATTGCCAGCGTCATGGTCAAAATGGCCGACAAGGCTCACTAAGAAGCAGCGGCGGGCCGCAAGCGCGGCCCGCTTTTTCAGTATCACTTCGCACGGTTACAGCACGTACGTTTCCCCAATGTTCAACTCGACGCCCTGAATGCCGCGCGCCTTGAGGTCTTTCACAAACTGCGCCCCATCTTGGGCAATAAGCGGGAACGTATTATAGTGCATCGGTATCACCGTTTTTGCGTGCAACCACTCGCTTGCAATCAAGGCATCCTCAGGTCCCATGGTAAAGTTGTCGCCAATCGGGAGCAGGGCGAGATCGATCTGGTTCAATTCGCCGAGAATCTTCATATCGCCAAACAAGCCCGTATCGCCAGCGTGATAAATCGTCTTTCCTTCGATGGTCAACAAATAGCCGACGGGCGGCCCGACATAGACAAGGCCTTGGTCCGTCTCAACACCAGAGCCATGGAATGCCAAGGTGACTTTGACGCGGCCAAACGGGAAATCCGCCTTCCCTCCGATGCCGAGCGGATGAATCTGCAACCCTTTGCGAGCATAGTAAACCGCCAGTTCATTTGCTGCGATGATCGTCGCATCGTTGTTGCGGGCAATGGCTTCTGCATCAAGGACGTGATCGGCATGGCCATGCGTCAACACAACGTACGAGACCTTGACGTCTTCGGGCTTGATAACGGCCTTTTCGTTGCCGCTGAGAAACGGATCAATAATCAGTCGATGTTCCCCGCTCTCGACGATAAAACAGGATTGTCCATGATATGTAATCTTCATTCGTTGCGCCCCATTTCTTCAAACATCTCTGCCGCAGAAACAACTTGCACGTCAGCCAATGTCTTGGCCAGAATGGCGTGAACATCCATCAGTAGCGTCTGCAGTTCTCGATCCGCCTGCAAATACTTGTTGACGTTCACGTTCAACTGTACGACTTCCGCAAGCTTTTGCATCGTGGATACTTCTTCTTCCGTCAACCGATCCCCACGGAGTTGTTTGGCTTCCATCCTCATTCGCCGTCGAAGGTAATCGATCAACATGTCTTTCGCCGACGGATCCTGATCTAAGGCGCGTACGGCCTCGCGTGCTCGCAAAAAGGGCTCCCACTCGCGAATCGCCTTAGCCAGCGCGTGCGCATGGTCATACGGATTCACCGAACTCCCTCCCCATAGCATTATAATTCTTGTTGGATGCATCGTCCAAATCCAATCCTGTTCACCAGTTGGGTGTGTGACGAGATCGTACAAGACTTGATATGCCTGTTTAGTTATACTGTCATCGTGGAAAGGACGTGGACAAATGAGTGCCATGACCGTTTATGAAGCCATTGGCGGCGAGACCACCATGCGCAGACTCGTGGAGTCATTCTACGACAAAGTAGCTGCCGACCCACTGCTGCGCCCATTGTTCCCGCCGACCTTCGATGAAGTGAAAGAACGCCAATTTTGGTTTATGACACAACTGTTCGGTGGCCCCCGCCTCTACACGGAACGCCGCGGACAACCCATGCTGCGCGCCCGCCACCTGCCGTTTCCGATCACGACGCGCCATGCACAGGCGTGGTTGCGTTGTATGACAGGCGCGATGATCGATGCGGAAATCCCCGCGCCCGCGCGCGAGGCCATGTTGCAGCGATTGACTGCGACAGCCTACCACATGGTCAATACGGAACTGGAGGAGGAAACAACTCGACATGAAAGATGAAACACCCGTTGGCACACTGGGTGAACGGCTCGCCCAATTGCGCAAACAGCGTGGATTGACCCAAGCCAGGCTGGCGGAACGAGCCAACATCTCGACGAGCGCTGTCGCGATGTACGAAACGAATCGGCGACAACCAGACGATGCCACGTTGCTTGCACTCGCAAAGGCCTTGGAAGTACCGATCACGACGCTAAAACCAGACACCGCAGAGCAACTGACCGCAGGACCGACAACCACCGTGACGCCGCGTGCTCCCGTGATGGGGAGCGAACAGACCAGTTCGGTTAGCGTGCAAAGCCCGCAAAATCTGCAAAGTCTGCAAAGCGTCAAGGAGGCCTCCTCCGACGCACAGGGGGTCACGCAACTTGCCTTGACCCTTGAAGAGGCAAGGCTCATCCTTTTTGTGCGCATGCACCCGGACGCGATGCCTTTTTTGCAGCAACTTGTAACGGCTGATGCTGAAAAACGCAAACAGTTGGAAAAAACATGGCGGCTGATTCAAGCCTTTCAAGCTTGAACCAGCCGCCATGTTTTCGTTCGACGCGCTGCCTTGCGCACATATCAGCTTGCCGACACCCGATATGGAATTGGATCGCGTGCTCCGGCCTCCGCAAATCCCTTCAGCCGCAATCGACAGCTGTCACACTCGCCGCAAGCCTCCTCACCGCCTTGATAACAAGACGTCGTAAGTTCATACGGGACGTTCAAGTCCAGACCATTGCGAATGATTTCGGCTTTCGACCAATGGAGCAAAGGCGTCTCGATTTGCATCGAACGGCCTTCCACGCCTGCCTTGGTACCAATGCGCAACACGTGCTGGACACCTTCAATGAACTCCGGCCGACAATCCGGATATCCGCTGTAATCCAGCGCATTCACGCCAATGTAAATCGCTGTTGCCTCGATGACTTCCGCATATGAGGCCGCGATCGACAAAAACAAAAGATTGCGTCCAGGCACGTACGTCACAGGAATATCCCGCGACAGGCCAGACACCGGCACCTCGATGGCGTCGTCGGTCAGAGCGCTGCCACCGATTTGCCTCAGGAAGTCGAGGGAGACGATACGATGATCGCGAACTCCATAATGCGCCGCCACCTTTTTGGCACACTCAAGCTCTATCCGATGGCGCTGTCCGTAATCAAACGTGATGGGAAACAACTCGTACCCGGCGTGCTGTGCGATCCCCATGCAGGTGGTGCTGTCCAGTCCACCGCTTAAAATGACAACTGCCTTGGCCACTTCCATACGCCTCATTTCTATATGCTTGTCCGCCTGTCCGTTCTATGTCGAGCGTTAACACGCCGATGGCGGTGCCTCCGCAAACATGAAGCCATTCTCTCCAAAGTCGACAAGTACGCCCTCAAGCAATTGCAAACACACCTCGTCGATCACGACGGTGACGCCATCGCCTAGCTCTGCCTGTGTCTGCTCTGCACTCCCGTTCGCTACAGGCACAATGCGGTCCAGTCCGGTCATCACATCGTCGACCGTCAGTTGAAACCTTGGTCCCCCGCACTGATACGCGCGGGCAATGCGAATAAATTCTCCCGAACATAATTCCTCGCGATGGAACCGCCCGATTTCAGAACACGCTGCACTCGTGAACGTCGGCATGAGGTGCCTCCCCTCCCAGTTCATTGTAGCGCCTCTCACAATACGCGTCACGATGCATATCCAACCATCGGAAAGCCGCCGCTGGACATTTGTGCAAACAAATTTACAATAAGCGATGTCAGTCAGTATACTATACGTCAATAACAAAAACTGCTACCGCCCATGACGAGGCCGAGTAGCGGCCGCGAGCGTGCCCAAGCGAATCGGGAAGTGGTGTGAGCCCGTGCACGAATCCGCCGCGAATATCCCCTCCAAGGCATCTGCTGAACACGCCTGGCGGACTATCGCCCGGCAAAGTAAGCAGAATCGGTTCCCTCCCGTTATCAAGGGCCGAATGGTGGTCCTCTGTCGCGCCATGCGCGTCGTACCGCGGCCACCTTCGACAGATGGAGCGATCGGCATATGGCAAGCCGAATCGCTAAGTTGGGTGGTACAGCGAGCAAACACTCGTCCCTTCGCGGACGGGTGTTTTTTGATGGACAAAGAAGGAGTGGAGTCAGACATGTCGATCCGCAAAGTCGATGCCAAAGAGCCGGCAAAAGCGCGTGAGGAACGCGTACTGTCGTTCTGGCGCGATCGCGACGTTTTTCACGCGAGCGAGCAGAACCGCGATGGGCGCCCAGAATGGGTGTTCTACGAAGGCCCGCCGACGGCAAACGGCCTGCCTCACCCCGGCCATGTGTTGACGCGCGTATTCAAGGATCTATACCCCCGCTATCGGACGATGAAGGGCTATCACGTGATGCGCAAAGCGGGCTGGGACACGCACGGGCTGCCCGTCGAAATCGAGATCGAGAAGAAATTTCAGATCAGCGGTAAAAAGCAAATTCAGGAGTTTGGCGTCGAGAAGTTCGTGCAAGCATGCCGCGAGAGCGTCTTCAAGTACGAACAGACCTGGCGGCAATTGACGGAGCGCCTGGGCTATTGGACCGATCTCGATCACCCATACATGACGCTGACCGACGACTATATCGAATCCGTATGGCACTTGCTTAAAACCATTTTCGACAAAGGGTTGTTGGTGCAGGGGCACCGCGTCAGCCCGTACTGCCCGCATTGCGAGACCACACTCTCGAGCCACGAGGTCGCACAAGGCTATGCGGACGTCAAGGACCTCTCCGTCACCGCGAAGTTCCGCGTCAAAGACGGCGACGTGGACGGCCGTCCAACGTACATTCTCGCTTGGACGACGACGCCGTGGACCTTGCCGAGCAACGTCGCACTCGCCGTCCACGACGACCTTACGTACGTGCTGATTCACAAGGCAGATCTGAATGAAAACATCTGGGTCGCGGAAGGTTTGCAAGAGCGCTTCCTCGCCGCAGGTGACAGCGTGATCGCGAAAAAGACGGGGCGGGAATTGGTCGGCACCGCATACGAGCCGGTGTTTCCATACGTCGTCCAAGATGGCAAGAAGCACATTGTCATTGCCTCCGATCACGTCACGGACGACAGTGGGACGGGCATTGTTCACATGGCACCTGCGCACGGCGAAGACGACTACAAAGCCTGCCAGCGCGCTGGCCTCGTCTTCATCAACTTTGTCGATGAGACCGGTTGCTACACGCCTGATGTTCCGGACTATGTGGGCCGTTTCGTCAAAGATGAGGACTTGAATGTCGATCTCGTCAAGTCCCTTGCGCACCGCGGTCTGCTATATGACAAGCACAAGCACGAACACTCATACCCGCACTGCTGGCGCTGTGACACGCCGCTCATCTACTATGCCATTGACTCGTGGTTCATTCGCACGACCGAGTTCAAAGACGACTTGATGCGCAACTCGCAGTCGGTCAACTGGATTCCCCCGCACGTGCGCGAGGGGCGCATGGGCAACTTCCTGGAAAACGTGATTGACTGGAACTTGTCACGCAGCCGCTACTGGGGAACCCCTTTGCCAATCTGGCGCTGTGACGTATGCGGGCAGCTCGAATGCATTGGCTCGAAAGCGGAACTTGAAGACAAAGCTGGCCGCCTGCCGCAGGAATTGCACAAGCCGTACATCGACGATCTGACATGGCCTTGTTCGTGTGGCGACGGAACCATGGCTCGGGTCCCCGAAGTGATCGACGTCTGGTTCGATTCGGGATCCATGCCGTTTGCCCAATTGCACTATCCCTTCGAGAATCAGGAGCTATTTGAAAAACTGTACCCCGCCGACTTTGTCTGCGAGGCCATCGACCAAACGCGGGGATGGTTTTACAGCCTGCTTGCGATCTCGACGGCCGTCACAGGCAAGGCGCCCTACAAGAACGTGTTGGTGCTTGGCCACGTGCTCGATGAACACGGCAAAAAGATGTCGAAGTCGAAAGGCAACGTGATCGATCCATTCGAGGCGTTCGACATGCATGGAGCCGACGCGCTGCGCTTCTATTTTGTCGCGAACACACAGCCGTGGAATTCGCAGTTGTTCTACCACCGCGCAGTGGCCGAGAGCAAAGCGAAGTTCATCGATTTGTTGCAAAACATTCACCAGTTCTACGCGCTATATGCCGGCATCGACGGGTTCGATCCGCGCACGGCGAAGGAAATTCCGGTGGCAATGCGGCCGCTCATGGACCGCTGGCTGCTGGCGCGCCTGCACCAGACGATCGCGACTGTCGACGCGGCATACGAGCGCTATGATGCGACGACGGCAGCACGCGCTTTGCAAGCGTTTGTCGATGAGCTTTCGACGTGGTACGTGCGGCGCAACCGGGATCGGTTTTGGGCGTCAGGCATGGAGGACGACAAGGTATCGGCATATCTGACACTGTACGAGGCACTTTCGACGACAGCGATGCTGGCGGCACCTGTGACACCGTTCTTGGCGGAAGACATCTACCAAAACATCGTACGCTTAAACGGCGCTTCAACGGACGTGCCCGAGAGCGTGCATCTGTGCGACTTCCCGGCTGCCAATCCAGGACTGGTCGACGAAGGACTGATCCGCGAAATGGCAACCGTCCTCCGCGTGGTCGAAGCAGGGCGTCATCTTCGCAACGAAAGCAAGATCAAGACGCGCCAACCCTTGTCGGCCATGTATGTACCGAAAGCGGAAGAGGCCGTTCTTGGCAGGTTTACCGAAATCTTGAAAGACGAGTTGAACGTCAAAGACGTGCGGTTTGTCGATCTCGACGACATCGCGAAGCCGGAGTTGTATCTGCAGTTGGCTGCGGTCGGAAAAAGCTTTGGCAAGAAGACGCAGCAGCTTAACCAGGCGGCAAAAGCAGCCACGGCAGAACAGATTGAGGCGTTTCGCGAGCATGGTGCTGTCGAACTCGAAGGCGAAACGCTGACGACAGAACACGGTGAAATCCGCTACCGCGCAAACTTCGAAGGCCTCGTCAGCGTCGACCATCGCGGTTTCGTGGGACTTGTCACGGAATTGACACCAGAGCTCATTGAAGAGGGCTACGTCCGCGAGATCATCTCGAAAATGCAGATGATGCGCAAAGAAGTCGACTACGGCGTGACGCACAAAGTGCGTTTTTACGCCGCCGGGGACCCAGAATTGCTCGGGGTGATCGAGCGCAATCGCGAGCGGATCGAGTCGACGGTGCTGATCCGTGAATGGGCGTACACACCGCTTGTGGACGCGGATCTCGAGAAGGAATGGGATGTGAATGGAAGAACATTGACGCTTGCCGTGGGGCGCTGATGGGCACTAGAACGTGCCCCAGAGCCCCTGGTATGTTCTCACCAACGCGAGCTTTCGGGCGCGCGGCAGCCGCTTGATGGCTCGTTCGCGCCGTAAAGCCGCACATTTGTCGGCATGTGATTCGACGTAAAGCAGACGAACAGGGCCGCGCCCGCGTGTGTACTTCGCGCCGCGGCCTTTGTTGTGCATTGCGATCCGCCGCAACACGTCGGTCGCATAGCCGGTATAGAGAGTTCCATCGCCGCACTCGACGATGTACACGAAGTGTCCTTGTCCACGATCGCCATCCGATTCGAGTCGGGCAACGTCCTTGTTCATGCTTCGAGAAACGATTCGACGTCGGCCAGTACGTCGCTTGCAGCTTGCAGTGTGAAGCCATGTCCGGTGCCAGGATACTCGCGCAGGATCGAGTTAGGAAGCCTGCGGTGCAGTGTACGGCCATTTTCCACAGGGATCAACATGTCGTCCGTACCATGCAGCACGAGCGTCTCATGCGTGATGGCTGGCAGCCTGTCATACGTCCCCGGCCACGTCTGTATGGCATGGAGTTGTCGAAAGTAGTTCTCCCGCGGCATCGGATGGCGCATCAGTGCGCGGAAGCTGTTTTCGAGCAACGGCAGATTCTCGGCAATAAATGCGTCTGGAAAGAGAAGTCGAATCTGATTTTGCAGCTCTTGCCCCGCATCGCCCGGCTGTCCCACCAGCATGGCGGCGGCCTCCGCTGTCGGGGGCGTCTGCTCCTTTCCTCCACACGTCGTACACCCAAGAATCAACTTTCGCACGTGCCCAGGGTGGTGCAGGGCAACCTCCTGGGCAACCATACCACCCATCGAAACGCCAAACACGTCAGCCATCGCGAGACCCAAGTGTTTCATAAGACCGACGACGTCCTCCGCCATATCGACCAGCGTAAACGGCTTGTCCCCACGCAACACCGTCCTCGCGGCACCGCGATTGTCGAAGACGATGAGCTGACGCTTAGCGGCAAGCCGCCGAACAAAGCCACTCCCCCACCAGTCGGCGTTTCCGCCAAGACCCATAATCAAAATAAGTGGCTGGCCTTCTCCATGCACTTCGTAATACAGCTCGACAGCACCCAAGTCAGCTAGTGGCACCCTCGCTTCCTCCCATCGCACCATCCACAAATATAAAAAAAGAGGCACACCTAAACGCAGGTGGCCCAAATCAGGGGTAAAGGGTTAATACAAATGTAGCACAACGGCGGAGATATTTCCATGGCCAAACGGGCAATCCATCGCTACATGGTGTCGGTCAATGTGCAGACACAGACGTTTTACACAGGTCGTGACACGCACTCTCCAAGCTGCAGCAGAGCGAACAGATAGGCGCTTTGTGAAAAGGACAGTACAACACATCGACCTTTTCATACACAAATCCGCACGATGCACAAGTCAACTCATCAGGTGAGTCCGAATGTTTGTGGGTCTCGTGATGCCTATCCGAATGTTCGAAGGCATTCTCCCGCGCAATGTAGTATTTGCCCCGCGTCACAAGGGCAATTACGGGAGCGAGTACGAAGGCCAACACGAAAGATAAGAACGGCGAGTATGCCTGGAGTATCAATCCAAACGCCCCAAAGAAGGCCGCAATAGACACGCTTGCCGCAATGATCATGGATCCAAATCCAACTGGGTTAAAGTTGTATAAGTGTCCGCGCTTAAATTCGATATAAGAGGGGCTGATTTTCAAAAGACCTTTGTTGATGACGAGATCGGAAACCACCGCCCCGATCCAGGCGACCGCAAGATTCGAGTAAAACCCGAGCACTGTGTTCAAGAACCCAAACACGCCTGCTTCCATCAGACCAAGCGAAATCCCCACGTTCAGGAAAAGCCAGACGATGCGGCCCGGATGCGAGTGGAAGATACGCGAAAAGAAGTTAGACCATGATAGTGATCCTGAATACGCATTTGTCACGTTGATTTTGATCTGTGATAGCAGTACGAAGAATGTGGCTAATGCAAGCGCTGCATAACCGTTGCCTATCACTGTATGAAAGGCTTGCGTGTACATTCTGATTGGCTCGTCAGCCGCTTTGCTTCCCATAGCCGGGTCAATCCACGAAGCTAAAAGGGAGCCTCCCAGTTGTTTGATGGCACCTAAGATGACCCAACCCGGGCCTGCAAACATGACGGCTAACCACCATTTGTTGCGATTTTGGGAAGTGAGGTTTGGCATGAAGCGCAGATAATCCACCTGCTCTCCAATTTGCACGATTAAGGACAACGTTACACCGGCAGCTAGACCGAACTCCAAAGGGGTAAAGTGGCTGCCGGAAGCCGAGGCTCCACCAAATTGCATCCAGTGCGAAAACACGGACGGATCCTGAAGCGCGATCGCGACGAACGGGCCGAGCATCAGCACGAGCCAAACAGGTTGGGTGATCATCTGCAGCTTGGACAAAGCCGTCATGCCAAACATGACAAGTGGGATGACAACCAAGGAACAGATAAGGTATCCGATAGCCAGAGGAATGTGGAAGAACTCTTGCAACGCCTGCGCCATAACAGAACCTTCAAGTGAAAAATAGATGAATGTAAACGACGCATAGACCAGTGAGGCCAGGGTGGAACCGTAATAGCCGAAGCCTGCTCCGCGCGTCAACAAATCCATATCAATATTGTGCTTGGCCGAGTAGTATGCGATGGGAATACCAGTAAGGAAAATCATAGCCGCCACCACTAGAATGGCGGTCATGGCGTTCGCAAAACCGTACGTTAGCACTACAGAACCACCAATGGCGAAATCAGCCATATAAGCGATCCCGCCAAGAGCTGAATTCATCACGGTCCATTCACCCCAACGACGGAATGACTTCGGTGCATAGCGGAGGGCATAGTCCTCCAGCACGGGATTTTGTACCCAACGATTGAATGTACGCTTGGGCCTCAAGTGCCCTTGTTCTGGCTGCGGATGAGACATCGAAACCCCTCCCAAACCATCTGAACTGTTTGCAAACTCAACCTAACATTCCAAACCGCACATTGGCAATCAAAATTGTTATATAAACTAACATGTATAATCAATTTTTTAGGAACATCTGAATCGCGATGATATTTATGTTATATAATACAACCTTCATCTTAGCTCATATCAGGCCAAACTGGAGAATTAACGAGATGATATGTTATATTATTTAACAATTATACTCCAGAACAAACTGTTCAACCTCTCTGGCCACAGCCGACGGTATTAGGAGGGACCAACGGTATCGTCGAATTCTCAAACGCCCGCTTGCACCCTGACGCTTTCCACCCAATCTGCAATCGATAGATCGGAAAATGAGAATGCATTCCGAATCGTTGGATTATTTGTGAACGTGTGGTGTTTTAGAACCGGAGATGACGAAATAAAGTGGAGAACAATGTGATTATGAAGACATTGTGAGCAGCCGTGCTGCCGTAGGGGTCATAATCAATTACAAGATAGAACGTCTACACAGAGCGAGGTCATGAACAAAACAATAATACATGCTGACCAGCCTCGCCCGTAAGCGAGGCTGGTCAGCATGTCATGTCAACCAAGAGTCACGACTTTACACCGCGCGGCCGGACGACGCTTTCCGTTTCATACACGACCTTGCTGTATGGCATCACCGACTGCGTCACCCACGCGTTACTCCCAATTACGCTGTGATGGCCGATAACCGTGTCACCACCCAGTACGGTGGAGTTCGCGTATAGCACGACGTAATCCTCAACGGTCGGGTGACGCTTAATATGGCGAACCAATTCACCGCCCTCGTCCTTCGGGAAGTACAATGCACCGAGCGTCACACCTTGGTAAATCTTCACGTGGTTTCCGACGACCGCTGTTTCGCCAACAACAATGCCAGTTGCGTGATCGATCATAATGCCGCGGCCAATGGTCGCACCTGGGTGCAGATCTACCCCAGTCAAACGGTGCCCGTATTCGGTCATCATCCGTGGAAGCAACGGTACCCCAAAGCGATGCAGCAGATTTGCAGCGCGATAAATCAGGAGCGCAAGAATGCCCGGGTATGTCAAAATGACCTCGTCGTGACCGGACGCTGCCGGATCTCCATTGAGCGTTTCGACGACGTCTTCATACACAAAGTCCTGCAGAGTTGGCAGATGTTCGATAAACGCATCCGCTTTGGCCCAAGCGTCCCTGCGGGTGTCCTCCGTACCGCCGCTTGCGAGACAAGATTGATAAGATGCGCGATGAATCTGCTCCGCAAGTACGGAACGCAAGCGTTCAATTTTATCTGTAAGGCGGCGATCCGCCTCAACCTCAAAGTAATTTGGCAACAAGGATGACCTGGTCAAGAGGACGATTTCTCGGATGGCCTCCGGCTCTGGATGACAGGTACGCCCTTTAAACATACGGCAACTGTTTTGCAGCAAATGGCTGGCAATGTCCTGGGTGTTCATCCCGTTTCTCTTCCCCTCTCGCTCCCTTTGCCTGTGCGTCTCTTACGAGTATACATCGCTATAAGTTTGCAAAAAACTCTGTAATCCCGTGTGTAAAGTGGGATTTTCGCATCGTGCCACATACCCAGGATGGACGCCATTTTCCGTGGGGCCTTTTTACGATATGCTCCTATATGAAACACCTGTCAGCGACGAAGTGACAGGCAGAGAGGAGTGTGGATCCAATGGACGCTATCGAATCGTATTTGTCCACCAACCGCTCGCGCCACTTGGACGAACTTGTCGACTTGTTGTCGATTCCAAGTATCAGCGCGCTGAGCGAGCATAAGGCGGACGTTCGCCATGCGGCGGTCTGGATTCAACAGAAGCTGTCCGATGCCGGTTTCGAGCACGCCACCCTGATGGAAACGGGCGGCCATCCAGTCGTTTATGCGGACTGGCTGCACGCAGAACATGCGCCAACCGTATTGGTTTATGGTCACTATGACGTGCAACCCGTTGATCCTGTCTCGTTGTGGAAGACGCCGCCGTTTGAGCCAACCATCCAAGGCAACCAGATCTTTGCGCGCGGTGCCAGTGATGACAAGGGACCGACACTCATGCACATCCATGCTTTGGGTGCCTTGCTCGCCGTGTCGGGAAAACTCCCGGTCAATATCAAATTCTGCATTGAGGGCGAGGAAGAGATTGGATCCGCACATCTGCACTCCTTTATGGAGAAAGAGCGCGAACACTTTGCTGCAGACCTCATTCTCATCTCCGACACGACGATGATCTCGCCGACTCAGCCAGCCGTCGTCTATGGACTGCGCGGCCTGACCGCTTGTCAAATCGACGTCAGAACAGCGGCAAGCGACCTCCACTCCGGCCTCTATGGCGGTGCCGTTCCCAATGCGATTCACGCCTTGGTGGAAGTGCTCAACAGTCTCCACAATCCAGACGGATCGGTGGCAGTCGCAGGCTTTTACGACAAGGTGACTCCCCTCGCACAAGACGAGAAAGAACAGTACGCAAAGTTGGGTCATGACGACGAATCCTATCGAGCGTCTCTTGGTCTTACTCAGTTGCACGGCGAACCCGGCTACACGACCTTGGAGCGGCTTTGGGCGCGTCCAACACTCGAAATCAACGGCATATACGGCGGCTTCCAAGGTGAAGGCACAAAAACCGTGATTCCTTGTGAAGCACACGCGAAGATCACATGCAGGTTGGTGCCAAACCAAGATCCGGGGGAAATTCTCGACCTGATTGAAAACCACCTGGCGACGCATACGCCCACGGGTGCACAGGTGACGTTGGTTCGCCAGGACGGTGGCAAGCCGTATCTCGCACCATATGACCACCCAGCCATCCAACTGGCTTCTGAGGCATATGCCCACGCATATGGCACACCAGCCGTGTTCACGCGCATGGGCGGATCCATTCCCGTGGTTGAGACGTTCGCCAACGTGCTCAATATCCCTGTCGTGATGATGGGCTTCAGCCTTGGCGATGAGAACTTCCACGCACCAAACGAACACTTTTCACTCGATAACTTTGACAAAGGATTGCGCACCTTGTGTTACTACTACACACACCTGCCCCAAGCGATGGGTCAGGCTTAATGTATCGTCGACACGGCAAAGGCCACCCGATTCAAGGGTGGCCTTTTTGTCGTACGAGATGCTAAAACTTGCCGTCAACGTTCAAACTGGCGATTGATTTCATCTTCGACAAACTGGTTCAAGATGCGCAAATGCGTGCCCTTCATGCCAAGTGAGCGGCTCTCAATCGTCCCTGCGCTTTCCAACTTGCGAATGCTGTTGACGATGACGGATCTCGTCACACCATGCTCATCGGCAATCTGACTGCTGACCACAATGCCGTCCGGAGAGTTGCGAACAGCGTCAAGTAAATACTTGGCAGCCTGAAGTTCCGAAAAACTGAGCGATTCGACGGCCAAGTGCGCCAACGCCCGCTGTCTCCCTTCTTCTTCCTTTTGCTGTTGACGCGAGTGGACAATTTCAAGCGCGACGATGGTCGCACTGTACTCAGCCAAGATGACGTCATTCTCGTCAAACGGTTGTTCTGATCGCGCAAATACGAGCGTCCCCTGGCGCTCACGCGCACCAATGACCGGCGTGATGGCAATGTACTTGCTGCGGAACGATTCATTCTCTTCCGGCGAAAAAACGTAAAATGGCTGTTTCTGTTCATCGGACAGATTGGCAACAGACTGTTCGATGCGCAAGAGATGCTTGTTAAAATCGCCCGGGAAGCGCTGATCTTTGGTCATAATGTTCAGCCATTCTTCCGTCAGTGCGTGTTCCGCGACACCGTAACCGAGGATCTTCCCTTTGCGCCCGACAATATACACGTTACTGTGCATGACTTTACTTAAAAATTCTGCGACTTCGTGAAATTCCACCTGCTCGTGGGATCGATGGAGCAGTTGCCCGAGTTCCTGAACTTGTTCTAACAGCTTCACAGCTATCGTCACCTTTTTCCTTCGTAAAAATCGATCTGTCTCTGCTCAATCACCAAGTGCCATGGCAATCGGTGAATTGTTTCTGTTGTTTAAATTATCCGCATAACACAGACAATTCATCCGCACCATATGAGATTACAAAGAACGTTGGAGAATGTCAAATGAACAAACTGCGACATTGTGCATTCCAAAGCGGAACGCCCTGCCGCAGTCCTATGGTGAACGGATTCAGACCCCGTTATAGCTTTGGCCTCTCTACACTTCAAGTCTCTGTCGGGTTTTCCGCAAGTCGGTCAAGGATCAGTCGATAACCATCGGCTCCGTAGTGCAAGCAACGCTTTACGCGGCTGATGGTCGCCGTACTTGCCCCAGTCTCCACTTCGATGGCATGATACGTCGAACCATTGCGCAACATACGCGCGACAGCCAAGCGCTGTGCTAACGACTGTATTTCCCCGACTGTACACAAATCCTCAAAAAACTGAAAGCATTCCTGTTCGTTTTGCAAGGCCAGAATGGCCTGAAACAATTGGCGAACGTCGTGCGTATCCAGCCTCTCGAGCGCCATTGCCATTCATCCTTTACTACTTTGACGTACGAAAGTAGTGTACCAGACAACCGCTCAAGATGCCATGTTACACTCAGCGATGCAAGGAGCGAATGACTTGCTGCATATGCGCAAGTTCGTCGAGACGCGCCTTTCGTTCTTCCTCCCCACCGGGAAACGCGTCCAGAATTTGCTCCTGCAGATGATGCTTGCGATGCTCAAGTGCTCGTTCCACATGCCGTATTGCGTCCTGGTATCCACGCTGTGCATCCGTCTCCACGTGATCGCCTCCCATGCCACAGCCGCATCTGTTCATCGCACTACCTTACACCCAGTACCGCGGCACCTGCAACTTCAATTCGCAAGCGCGATCTCGCCAATATGCAGCGGCAGCGTGCCGCCCGCACGACACAGCCAAATCTGCTTCCACCATCGCGAGCACCACAAGCAACCGAGTATCTCCGCGCCCCAACATGCTCTTTGGCAGGTAATCCCGCTGTGCAACGACATGGCTACGCAATTCCGCCAAGCCACTTACAGCGGGCGGCTCTGTGAACGTAAGACCGACGTCCGGTGAAGCGGTGAAAAGCCACGTCCGATAACACAGGATGTCGATGAAAAGGGCATCGTCGGTCAATTGTGCCAGCAAACCGCCCACACCATGTGTATCCTGGTGCACAAATGCTCGCCAAAGTGCGACTTTCTGTTGCAGCCGCTCCCTGTGAAGCGCACACAACTTCGTAAGCCCTAGAGCGTCCTGCCATCCAACCCGCGTACAGATTTGTTCAACCTCGGCGTCATCGGGTATCCATACCCCTTGCTCGAACAACGAATACACAGTTTGTGAACAGATGCCTGTGCAGACTTGCATTTGCGTCAGTCCCTGAGCGCGCCGTGCCTCTGTAATGACCTCCCACGGCTGTTTCACCATGGTCGTTCCGGCGCATCGCCCCATAATTCGCTCAACTGAACTCCGAGCGCTTCGGCGATCTGCCCCAGTTTCACAACATTGCTCCCGCGAACCCCCGACTCGATGGCGTAAATGTAACTGACACTCACGCCCGCTTTCTCCGCCAATTCGCGGACTGACATGCCGCGCAATTTGCGATAATATCTTAACCGCTGAGCAAGTTCACCCAACCGAACCACTCCATGACAGTTCTACGATTGAGAAAATCATATCAAACCAAACCCAATTTCGGTAGGTTGATTTTTTCAATTGTAGAACACCAACACAATGCATCTGGCTCGGCGGAAGGGACAACGATGCCAAATCGATGGGACAACCCTCGCACGCTATTCCAGTTGGACGACTGGAAATCACTGTGGCGCCTCTATCGCACATATTCGAAAGAAGCCGGCTGGCCTGTCGAGCTGCGAAAGCAAGAGGCATTTGCACAAATGATAGAAATCTGGTCGGCGGCGGCATGGCTTGGCGACGGCCAGGTCGAAGTCGCGATCCGGCAACCAGGCGCACATCCCATGGGCTATGCGGCACTCACAACGGCATTTTCCGAACATCCGGAACTCGGGCATGCCATGGAAATTGGCACGTATCTAGCACCATCCGCCCGCGGCACTGGTCTCAATCAAACCCTTAAGCAGCACGCCTGGAACGCGGCCAAACATGGGTTTCGTGCCGATTGGCTGATCGCGGCCATTCCAGTCGCCAATCAACGAGCTGCCCGCGCATACGCAAAACTCCCGTTTCCGCACCTTGTGTACACAGGCGAGAAGACGAGTCCCTGGTACCAGTATTGGCGCCGCCGACAGTTTGCCGCAGGCACCCCGATTGCACTGTATATCACACCATTGCACGATTGATTATACATTTGTGGATTGATTCTCAGATGCATTCATTCTACATTTGTAGACAGAACATCTGGAAGGGAGCTGCGCCATGCAATTAGGACGGCGTTTGCGCCAACTGCGGGAAGAGCGCGGACTCACGTTGGCTGAAGTCGCCGACGCAGCCGGTATCTCCATCAGCCACTTGAGCGCTATTGAAAACGGAACCCGTCCCAATCCGTCGTTTCTGGTCGTCGCCAAACTGGCGCGGACCTACGGGGTGCCCATCGATTCATTTCTCGATTCGGATGCCTTACCCAATGCTCAAGCAACTGCAGATGCTGACGTCAGCCTCGATATGTCCGCCTCTTATGCGGAAATGGCAAAGCGCCTCGCGGAAGCGGACGCCTTGGACAATCCCGCCGTACTACTCGAGGTGCTCGCAGCCTATCTGCGCGAACGGGAACAACAATACCAATCGGATCCTGATACAGATGCGGACGGGGCGGAATCGGACAGGAACGCTCAACGCCCGGACCGATAGCCCTTAGGGCTCGCTATGGTCAACCGCATGCGCCGGCCCAATCTCTTCCACCCGCCGAGAATGGAACGGCGGACATGCATACTTTGTGCCCGCAGCCCTTCATGGACGAGTACATACGAACCATCTTCGGTAGCTGCCAGATCAATGGCCGCACTGAACAGAAGCGTGTCAAAATAGCGAACGCCCGCGTCGGCTAAGCGAACGATGGTCAATTGTCCTTCTTGTTCGAGTCTCGCCACCAACATCGGTGTAAACCACGCCATGGCTCGCCCGACTCGGCTGTTCTGCAAGGCGAAGGCCACGGCCGGGGCCGTATCGCTCTCAACCTCCGCCTCTGGCACGGGTCGCCCGCCCAAGGTAAACGATCCGAACCAGTACCGATGGTGGTTCACAATCACGTACTTGTGTGCCTGCGGGATCGGCAAGAGCATCGGCGTCACGCGTATTCTGCATGTATCTGCTGCCGTTTGCCCGACGAGGCGAGGCAGTTCCAGGCGCAGTCGACGGAGCAAATACTGGTGCAAAAGAACGCGCCACAATGTATAGAAGAGCGCGATCGCGTCCAGTGGAAAAACAAAGCCTGGCAAGGGCAGACCTCGTCGATACAGCACGATACCGATGAGCGCAAGCACGACAAAGATAGGTTCGCCGACGAAAAGACTGTCGCCGCGAAAACGTTTGCCGGTGATCGGCCACAGTGCTTTGGTGCCATACGTCGTCAGCATGTCTGAGGCGATATGTGTAAGAACACCGGCGAACGCAAGGGTGACCAACAGGAGCGTGTGTCCCCCTGCCCAAAAACTTAAAGCACCACCGATGATGAAGCTATAAGCAAACCAAAATGGCAGACTGTGCGACCATTGCCGGTGTTGGTATAAATAGGTTACTGAATCGCCAAAAAGCCGTGCGAGGATGTCGACATCCGGGGCTTCCGCACCAATCACTGCAGCCGCACATGCTGCCGAAGCAACGGCACCGCCTATTGGGTGGCCTGTCGCGGCGATGTATGTGCCATATACACCGAGCCCGAGACAAGCGTGTGTCAAGTTGTCCACAAGCGCTACCCCCGATCCGTTCTGATTCAAAGTATGCTGTAATTGACGCGGATTGTTGCATTCCGTAAGATGGCAAGCAGGAACGTGCGTAGGAGGGCCGTCATGGCAAAGGAAAACAAATCATTTGTAAAAGAAATCACCCCGCAATCCGAGGACTTTTCCCGTTGGTATTTGGACGTGATTCAAAAAGCCGACTGGATGGACTATGCGCCTGTGCGCGGTTGCATCGTCTTCAAGCCAGATGCTTATGAAATATGGGAGCGTTGCCAACAGGAGTTGGATCGGGAATTCAAACGCACTGGCCACCGCAACGCCTACTTCCCACTCTTTATTCCAGAGAGTTTTTTCGAAAAGGAAAAAGAGCACGTAGAAGGCTTCAACCCGGAACTGCCTTGGGTCACCGAAGCGGGCGGCGACATCCTCGAAGAGCGCCTCGCCGTGCGACCGACGTCGGAGACGATGTTCGGACATATGTATGCTCAGTGGATTCAATCGTATCGCGATTTGCCTGTACTCTTGAACCAATGGGCGAACGTGGTACGCTGGGAAAAACGCACCTTGCCGTTTTTGCGGACAAGCGAGTTTCTTTGGCAAGAGGGTCACACGGCCCACGCGACCGAACAAGAAGCGCGCGCAGAAACCATGCAAATGCTCGAGATTTACGCCAATTTCGTCGAGTCATATTTAGCCATTCCAGTGATTCGCGGCCAAAAAACGCCGAGCGAAAAATTTGCTGGAGCCGTTGACACATATTCGCTCGAATCTCTCATGAAGGATGGCAAAGCCCTGCAGACGGCGACATCGCACTATCTTGGGCAAAACTTCGCAAAAGGATTCGAAATTCAGTACTTGGACAAGGACAATCAGCGCAAATATGTGTACACGACGTCATGGGGCATCACAACGCGCTTGCTTGGTGCCATCGTCATGGTGCACGGCGACGACAGAGGTTTAATCATTCCACCGAAAGTCGCACCAACCCAAGTCGTCGTGATTCCTATCGGGCCAGCCAAAGCGCGAGAAATGGTCGTTCCAGCTGCCGAGCAAGTGGTCACATCGCTGCAAAGTGCAAGTGTTCGCGTAAAGATGGACGCCCGCGACGACGTTAGCCCAGGCTGGAAGTTCAACGAATACGAGATGCGCGGCATTCCCATCCGCATCGAAATCGGACCGCGCGACTTGGAAAGTGGCCACGCCGTTCTCGTTCGTCGCGACACGGGCGAGAAGCTGTCCGTACCATTGGCGCAAGTGACTGAGACGGTGACGCAACTATTGGCGACCATTCAATCCGACATGTTCAAAGCGGCAAAAGAACGGATGCAGGAGCACTCGTATGTCGCTGACGATCTCGCTGCCCTAGTCAACTACATCCAAAACGAGCGCGGCCTGGTTCTCGCCGGTTGGTGTGGTGCCGAAGCTTGCGAACGCGCCGTAAAGGATGCGTGCTCGGCTACGAGTCGAAACATCCCATTTGATCCACCGGCGCGACCAGAGCGCTGCGTCACGTGCGGCAAGCCAGCAACATATGCGGTTTGGTTTGCCAAAGCGTATTGAATACCGTTGCAATATCACACACAAACAGCCATCTCGCACGCGTGCGAAATGGCTGTTTGTGTTTCCATAACAACTTAATGCTGTTTGCGCTGGTGCGCCGCTTCGTCCTTGATTTCTTCGCGAAAGCCCGAAATGGCCTGGCGGCGCCTTTCATTTTTTTGTTCGAGCGCCGCTACGTCCTTCGGGTTCATATCGTCCGCATGCGCAGCCAAAAATGTCCCTGCTTCTCGGATATTTTCCATCGTGTGGTTTAATGCTTGTTGCAAATGCTCGACGTTGTCCGCGCGGTTGTCCGGCTTTGCCATCGCGTTCATCCCTCCATCCAGGTGATGTTCACCCGCTAGGAT
This sequence comes from Alicyclobacillus sacchari, assembly GCF_004366795.1. Lineage (GTDB taxonomy): Bacteria > Bacillota > Bacilli > Alicyclobacillales > Alicyclobacillaceae > Alicyclobacillus > Alicyclobacillus sacchari. Next base: position 342,815 of record NZ_SORF01000001.1, read on the forward strand.
GTTACGCGCTCACGAGTTCTATGAGATCGATTTATTGGCGATTCATTCGCTCAGCGCCGCCGTTTATCGCTGCCGTTCCCGCGGTCAGGCTTCCCGTCCTGTTTCGCAAACGCCGCCATTGCCGCCAACAACAGACAGACAAAGCCCACGACATAACCGACAATGGAAATGCCCGAATCAATGTGGTTGACCACAACACTAAAGATGACAATCACAGCGCCCAAGCCGCCTAAAGCATAGAGCCAGCGCCGCGCTTTCTGGATATTCGGCTCGCGTTCCACGCTGCCGCCTCCTCCGTACCGATGCTTCCCTAGTGACTTTCCGCCAGCCAACGATACGCGATGTACTCACCATTGTCAAAGCGCACCGCCAGCCGTTCTGCGTGCATCCACTCGACGTCGTAGCCACTGTTCGTCTGACGCATCCGCGCCATTACTTCCGCGCGCGGACGTATCTCCCACGCCAGCGTCAAACCGTTCCCACCGATATCGCGTACACGAAACTGCCACCATGCATTCTCATGCCAAAACCAAGCGATCCGCCAGCGGTCCGCGCGCCAGTAATACGAACTGGCCAGCATTGTATCTGGATGGGCAAGCAACAGTTGGTGCATGCGCGATCGGGCCTTTGCCGGATCGCGCAAAATCAGATCCAGCCAGTCATGTCTGTGGGCTGCAGACAGATGGGGCTTAAACGCGTCAAATACGTGGAACAACGCGTTTCTCACACCATGGAGTACAATCGGTTCGTCCGCCTCGACGCGCAACAACTCGACGAGCCATTGCCGCAACTTGTCCTCCCCATTTGCTGCGTGTTCCAGATTCTGTGCAAAATGTTCTGGCCAAACATGCGAACGCTCGTACAACGGCAAGCGCACGTCGTGATACAACATCTCACACGCCTTGCGAAGCATTGCAATGCGTTCTTCGTCGTGCATGCCATCGCCTCCGTCCCGCACCGGGGCTCACCTCTGCGGCAGGACGACGTCGCGCCCACCGCTTTGCGTCGCCAACGCCAATGGCGCATCCTGTAGGGCAACGCTTCGCCCGAGCAGGGCCGCCGGGTCGATCCGCTCGTCTGCCGCAAGGTTGACGACCGCCGTGACGTCGGCCAATTGCGAACCGTAACTGCCGATACAATGAACGCCACGGCGCACCAGCCTCGCCATCGGCAGGGCCACGTCGCCCGCGGGCATCCCTACGATCACGACGGTACCGCCCGGGCGCAGCGCATCGAGAGCGAAGGCGAGCGATTGCCCATCGCCAATCGTGTCGAGCACGAGATCGACCCCACCCGCACCAGCAAAACGCCGGATGGTACGGGCGGCACCACGCGCGTCTGCAAGCAGAGCGGCGACATCTGCACCTGCGGCATGCGCCGCCGCGAGCCCGGCCTCGCGCCGGCTTGCACTCGCGACGCGGTCAACCTGACTGGCCTTGAGCAACTGAATGGCAGCCAGGCCCAATCCTCCCGTACCGATGACCAGGGCCGTCGATGCCACGTCCGCTCCTGCCGCCACGAGGGCTCGCTGTGGAGTCGCGTAGGCATCGACCAGGATGGCTGCTGCTGCCGGATCGAGATCGACTGGGCGACGGACGAGTTGGTCGTGTGGTACAGCCACATACTCCGCAAACCCACCCTGGCGCGTGAAGCCAATGCACCCCTGTTGTGCACAAAGGTTCGACTCCCCCCTGCGGCACACCGCACACGTTCCACACGGGCGAAACGGGTGTACGATTACCGGATCGCCCACGTTCCAGCCGGCTGCGTCGTCGCCGACAGATACGATGGTACCGGCAATTTCATGCCCCAAAACGAGAGGAAACTGCGTGCCAAACGGCGGCGTCTCACCGCGTACAATTTGCCGGTCGCTGCCACACACACCACAGGCATCGACCTGCAACAACACCTCATCTGCCGCCGGCACTGGTACAGGTAGTTCGACCACGCCTATGCCGCGATCCGGCGCGAATTGCAACGCCCGCATCTCATTCCGCCCGCTTTGCTTCGCGCTCACGACGGCGTGCGTTGGTCAAAAGCGCCTCGGCAATGGTCATCTTCTGCATTTCGATGGTACCTTCCTCAAACCAGAGCGACCGCGCATCGCGGTACAGCCGCTCCACCGGGCTGGTCACCGCGTAGCCGATCCCTCCAAATAAGCTCAGTGCGCCGTCCGTGACATCGCCGACCATGCGAATCGCATTCGCTTTCGCAATCGAGGCTTCCAGCGCAATGTCCTGGCCGAGATCGTACTTATAAGCGACGTCAAGACACAACAGGCGCGCCGCCTGGACGGCAATCTGCATTTCAGCCAAACGCATCTGCACGGCCTGCCGGCTTGCCAGTGCCTTGCCGAACGTCGTCCGCTGCCGCACGAAATCGAGTGTCCTGTCCAGCGATTCCTGTGCCAAGCCGACTGCACTTTGCGCAATGCATCCCCGGCTCTGATCGAGAAAACCGCGCACCGCCACGCCAAACCCTTCGCCAATCTCGCCAAGAATCTCGTCTTCGCCGACCTCGCAGTTGTCGAACTCGATCACGGCGTGCGAGCAGCCTTTGTCGCCCATCATGTGCGGCATCGGGATTAACTTCATGCCTTTGCGGCCCTGCGGTACAAGGAATGCGGTCAATCCGCCACGGCCGGCCCCGCCTTCCATCTTGGCGATCACGGCGAGAACAGCGGCTTCCTCCGCAAACGTGATGAGATGTTTACGCCCGTTGAGAATGAATTTGCCATTCTCGTAGGTCGCTGTGGTCCGCAGATCGATCCCGGTGCCATTGTCCGGTTCCGTCAGCGCGAAGGCGACAAGCGCACCTTCGTCGACCAACTTCTTCAGCCAGTACTCCTGTTGTTCGCGCGTGCCTTGACCGACGGTTCGCCAGATGCTGTTATACGCGTGGAACACCATGCGAATCGAACCGTGGCAGTGGGCAATTTCTTCGAGAATCGGAAAGTACAGGCCAAGTGGCAGACCTTCACCGCCAACCCAAGTCGGCTGTGTCAACTTGTGAAAGCCTAATTCGCGCACCCGCGCCCACAGCGCAGCGGGGATCTTTTCGTCGCGTTCGATCTGCGCGCCCCATTCTGCCGCCTCCTCCTGGCGGAACTGAATGACGCGGTTGCGAATCTCGTTTGCCCTCTGCACCAGCGCTTCGTCATAGTGCGGCAACTGTGGGCGAATCGCGTCGGGCATGGAAGGGTTAAGAATGCTCATGACAAGTCCTCCTAGCGGCCGTTTGCCTGACCTTCCGCTTCAAGGCGGAAACGCTCACGCAAATCTTTCTTTTTGATTTTTCCAGAGTGTGTCTGCGGAAACTCCGTCATCAATTCGAGCCGATCCGGAAATTGGAACTTCGCAAGTCCTTGCTCAGCGAGAAATTCCCGTAGTTCTTTCAATGACAACGCCGCGTGCCCTTCGCGCAAGATCACGCAGGCAACTGTGTGCTGGCCCAGCGTTGCGTCTGGAGCCCCGACCACGGCGACGTTTTCCACAGACGGATGCTTGGAAATAGCGTCCTCGACAGTCTTCGGGTCGATCTTGGTGCCGCCTCGGTTAATGATGTCGTCCGCACGGGCGATGAACACGTAGCGCCCGTTCTCGTCTTGGCGCAGGACGTCCCCTGAGTGGAACCAGCCATCGGCGTCCCATTGCTTGTGCGCCGCCGTCGGATTTTGGTAATAGCCCGCACTAAAGTTCGGGCCTCGCGACCACATCTCCCCAGGTTCGCCCGGCTTCACGTCATGGCCATCCTCATCGACCAGACGCACCTCTGTACCAGGAATGGCAAAACCGACAGTCGACGACAGAGCCTCAAGCGGATCGTCAGGGCGCGTTGCCGTCGCCAAGAATCCTTCCGACCAGCCAAACATACAGCCGACCTTGATACCACTGTCGGCCTGGAGTTGCACGAGCACAGCGCTCGGCACAGGCGCACCCGCGTAGATGAACAACTTGACACTCGACGTATCGGTCGCTTTCAGGTTGGGCGCATTCGCCACGTGAATGACGTGCGGTGGCGCGCCCACCAGGTAGGTCGGTCGATATTCCTCGATCCACTTCAAGACGCGCGCCGCCGAGAAACGCTCGAGCAACATGATCCGTCCACCCTTGGCGACGGTCATCATCACACCGGCAAGCATGCCTGTCTGATGGCAGATGGGCGCGAGACAGAGCACACCTTCTCCAGGTTCGTACCCAAAATTCTTCGCGTAGGCGCGCGCGGCCCATAGGTAGTTGGCGTGATAGTGGACGACGCCCTTGGGAGAACCTGTCGTACCGGACGTAAACACCATGAGGAAGGCGTCGAGCGCCCCCGGGCGGTTTGCGGCGAGTTCCGTGTCTCCCAACTTCTTGCCGGAATCGCGGAGGCTCGCAAACGTCAGGGCCCCTTCCGGAGCCCGTTGCGGATCGCCCTGCAGGACAATCTCCTTGAGATCCGGCAATTCAGCCTTCAGTGAAACCGCCATATCGTAAAGAGGCTGGCCGCGGAAGTAGTCCGCAATGATCCAGACTTTTGCGCGCGATGTTTGGAGACTCGTCAACAGCGCCTGCCGCCCTAGATCAATTTGAAGGGACACGCCAATGGCACCAATCCGCGCTGCTGCAAATACACCGACCACGTAATCGAGCGCATTTGGCAACTGCAAGGCCACGGTATCGCCCTTGCGGACCCCCATTTCGTACAGAGTTGCCGCAACCGCTTCGATCTCGTTCCAAAGTTGCTCATAGCTCGCTTCCCGTTCTTCATCTCGATGGACAAAGTTCGGATATTGCTTGACGTCGTTGTAGAACACGTCGACAAACGACTCTTCTGTCCAGTAGCCTTTGTCGATATATAATTGAGCGCGCTCACGTGTCAGGGTCCTGCCCTCAAAATCAAACATCCGAGTACCTCCTCATGTACATGGTTGGTGCGACACAATTCATTCGGATGTCAAATCGTGCTGTCGATTCGCGCGATCCGCCCTAGCAGGGGAAAAGGGCAGCCATTGGCCGCCCTTTGTCTTTGTCAGTGTGCTAAGCGCCCGCTGATGTATTGAACGACACCTTCAACCGTCGAAAGTTGACCAAAATCGGCCTCTGGAATCTCGATGTCGAACTCGTCCTCAAAGGCGACCGCGAGTTCCGTCAGATCGAGCGAATCGGCACCAAGATCATCGACAAACAGACTGTCCGGCTTGACTTGGTCCGCGTCCACCTGCAATTGGTTCACCACCACTTTGCGCACGCGTTCTTCGATCTGTTGCTTATTCAATGCCTCTGCCATCTGTCTTCTCCTTTTCTATTGGCTTGATGTTGCTGCCACAAACCTGATACACGGCTTGAAAACCCCGTTGCATCTCTTAAAAGCTCTCAAATCCGCCTGTCAAAAGCGTTAAACCGCCATCGACGCGAATCACCTGACCTGTGATAAATCGGGACAGATCACTCGCCAGAAAGACAGCTGTGTCTGCGACATCTTCAGGAGTCGCCAAGCGGCCTAGCGGCGTATGCGCAATGACGTCCTGTCGATACGCATCATAGTTGTCTCCACCGTAATAGCGGGCCGATTCGGTGTCGACGACACCTGGATTGATGGAATTGACCGTGATTCCCTTGTCGCCCACTTCCGACGCGAGATAACGCGTCATCGCTTCGAGTGCCGCTTTCGCGGACCCAAGCGTCGCGTAGCGCGGCAACGTGTATGTGCTGCCCATGCTCGACATCGTGATGATTCGCCCGCCACCGCGGTTTTCCATCAGCGGTACACAGCGCTGTGCGGCGAAGACGAAACTGTGGATATTCACGCGATACGTGCGATCGATATGGTAGTCTTTCAGACTATCGATGGGCTTGAATGCACTGGCCGCAGCATTTGCGACAAAGATATCAAGGCCTCCGAAGACTCGTTCAATCTCGTCAAACGCAGCGTTCAATTCCTCCTGGCTCTCCATCTCCGCTTTGACGACCAAGGCCTCACGCCCCAGTTCGCGCACAGCAGCCGCCGTCGCCTCCGCCTGTTCCGGCTCGCGCCGATAGTGGATGACGACATCTGCGCCCTCGCGTGCCATCGCGATGGCAACAGCGCGTCCGATGCCGCGACTGCTGCCGGTTACAAACGCCTTTTTCCCTGCCAACAACATTCAGTCATGCCTCCTTGCGACCAACAGAACGCCGCTATGTCCAAGCGCCTCTTTACTCGATTCGATACGCCGCCGCAAACGCCTCGCGAATGGCTCGCGCGGCGTTGATGCCGCGGCTCTCGCGCGCACCGCCGACGACGTGGACACGTGCCTTTGCGGCCAACTCGTCCAGCCAGTCGACGCGCGCTGACTCCTGCCCAGTGCACAACACGACCTGATCCGCGGCCACGACCTTTTCCTGCCCATCGTGATCGATCACGACGGTATCCGGGCGAATGTCGCGCACTGAGGCCCCGGTCAGCACATCGACACCAAGGCGTTGCAGCTCCTGCTTGACAACCCAGCGGGTGCTGCGACCGATGCCGTGTCCATAGCGTTCGCTGCGCGCCAGCACCGTGATGTTGCGAGCGAGCGAAGCAGGCTCCACCAGCCGTTGCGCCCGGAAAAACGACGCCGCCTCAGGCGAGGCATGCCGATGCTCGGCGAGATATGTCGCGACGTCACAACCAATTCCCCCGGCTCCGACAATCACGATGTTTCGTCCAACCTGCACTTGTCCATTCAAGATCTGCGCATACGTCACCACATGCGGCAGGTCTTCGCCAGGAAGGCTAGGTCTTTTCGGCTCGACACCGACAGCGACAATCACATCCTCGAACGAAGCCAGTTCGTCCACCGTGGGCTCTGTCTGCATTGTAACAGTCACAGCAAGCCGTTCAAGCATCTCTTCGTAATAACGGATGGTCTCGTAAAACTCCGCTTTCCCAGGAATGCGGGCAGCCATGCGGAATTGCCCGCCCAATTCGCGATCGCGCTCGTACAGTGTCACCTCGTGCCCGCGCATCGCCGCCGCCACAGCGGCAGCCAAACCGGCCGGACCGCCGCCGACCACAGCAACACGTCGGCGCACGCCCGCCTTGACGAGCGGCCATTCCGACTCTTGTCCAGCGCGCGGATTGACCAAGCAACTCACTGGCTGATACGGCTTGACGAGCGTGTGATCCAAACACGACTGGTTACAGGCGATGCAAACGTTGAGCCCTTGCCGATCCCCTTTAAGTATTTTCCGTGCAAAATCCGGATCGGCCAACCAAGGACGCGCGGGCGCGATGAAGTCGAGATAACCGTCGGCCACCAACTGGTCTGCCAACTCGGGCACGTTCAAACGGTTGGCGCCCAGTATCGGCACCGTCACATGCTGACGGATGCGGCCGGCGACGGCCGCAAAGCCTCCGCGCGGAACGACCTGTTGCACCGTCGGCACGCGCGACTCGTGCCAGCCAATCCCGATGTTCAGCGCATCGACGCCAGTTTTCACCAAAGCCTGCGCGAAGCGAATGGTCTCCTCGTCGGTCGTGCTGTCCGGCATCAGATCAGCGCCCGACATCCGGTAGATCATGGGGTATTCGGCGCCGACGGCCGCACGCACCGCCTTTACCACTTCCAGCGGCATGCGCATGCGGCGCTCAAAATCGCCACCATACTCGTCGTCGCGCACATTGGTGAGCGGCGACAAGAACTGGTTGAGGAGATAGCCTTCCGACCCCATGATTTCCACGGCGTCAAAGCCGAGCCGCTTCGCCGTGATCGCAGCATTGGCGAAGCCCTCAATGGTGCGCGCGATGTCTTCCGCCGTCATCGCGCGCGGCGTCTCGCGCGTCAGCCGCGATGGTATCGCGCTCGGCGCCACCGGCTGCGTGCCGATCTCTTCCGAAAACGCATATCGACCCGCGTGAAACAACTGCAAGGCAATGCGACCTCCGCCAGCATGGACGGCTTCCGGCAACTTCGCGAGCATCTCGATGTGCCCAGGATTCGTGAGCACGTACATCTCGCCGCCGCCCTCCGGCAGCACCACGGCGCCGCCCGTGATGATCAGCGCAGCCATGCCCTCTGCGCGATCGCGATAAAATGTACAAAGCCGATCCATATATTCCGGGTTGCGCTCCAGCCCCATGTGCATGGAACCCATCAAAATGCGATGAGGCAGAGCGAGCGAGCCAATTCGCCCGGGTTGGCTTAAGGCCTGGAACTGGCGCAATACGTTTTGCGGTGCCACATTCAACACCTCTTCACCACTGGCTTGCGAGGCAACATCCTCGCGCATATTCCCAAGCCGTTTTTATAATCTGATATTAGCACCTGGTATTGAATTCGTCGACAAGCGTGCTAGAATGTTTTATAACCAGGTACGAATTTCGGAATGAAAGGGGCGGCGCCACTGTGAGCGCTCCGCTGTTTCTCGACAAATTTGACATGTTCCGGGCGCAGAGCCCGAATCAATTGGCTGTTATCGATCTCGCTGCCTCATCTCCCATTCAGCTGACGTATGCGCAAGTGGATGAACTATCCACTCGCGCTGCCATCGGCCTTTTACAACGCGGCGTCCAACCGGGCGACGCCGTCGCCTACCAGTTGCCAAGCGGCTGGCCGTTTATTGTCATCACCCTCGGCCTCTGGAAACTTGGTGCCGTTCCCTGCCCCCTGCTGCCTTCATTGCGGGAACGGGAAGTGACGTTCATCATGCAGTCGTCCGGGAGCCGTTTGCTGATTGTGCCGGACGAGTTTCGCCGATTCACGTACGCCCAGCTTGTCGATAGAATCCGGCCAGAACTCCCCGCGCTTGAACACGTTATTGTGATCGACCATTTGCAGTACGATCCCGCCGCAACCGACCTCGGCGGCATCGTTTGGCAAGGCGAGATGCCCGACGACATGCTGGCGGATGTGGCACGCCGGCGCGCGACAGCGACGTCCTACTCGCAACTGCTCTACACGTCCGGGACAACCGGCGAGCCCAAGGGCGTCCTGCACACGCATCAGAGCCTGTCAAACGCTTTGCTCGCACACACGACGACATTGGGGCTGACGGCGAACGACCGCATCTGGGTGCCATCCCCGCTTGCTCACCAAACAGGATTTCTCTATGGAATGCTCGTTTCCTTCTACATCGGCGGCACGGGGATTTACCAAGCGGTTTGGGATGTCGACACGGCCCGTGCCGCCATCGAGATCCATGGCGCGACATTCGTGCAGGCCGCCATGCCTTTCTTATCCGACATGACGCGCAGCGAGCAACCGCCGAAGGGACTGCGTCTCTTTATTGCAACGGGCGCAGCTATCCCTCGCCAATTGGCTCAAGAAGCCCGCGAAAAATTGGCCTGCTCCATCGTCGGCGCTTGGGGATCCACGGAAGCCTGCCTGGTCACCGTCGGTCGTCCCAACGATCCGCCAGAAAAACTTTGGGGCACGGACGGCCGTGCCATCGACGGCATGCAGATCCGCGTCGTCGACGACGAAGGTCATGTTTTGCCACCGGGGCGAGAAGGAAACTATCAAATCAAGACGCCAGCGATGTTCGCCACCTACTTGCACCATCATGAGTGGTACGAAGCAGGATTCACGAACGATGGATTTTTTGACACTGGTGATCTCGCCGTGATCGACGAGGACGGTTATTTGAAGATCACCGGCCGCAAAAAGGACGTCGTCAACCGCGGCGGTGAGAAGATCCCGGTGGTCGAGATTGAGGACTTGCTTTATCAGCATCCCGCCATCGCGGACGCCGCGGTCGTGGCAATGCCTGACGAACGGTTGGGCGAACGGGCATGCGCATACGTCGTGCTGCAGCCAGGGCACACCGCCATCGACCTCTCGCACATCACCGACTTTCTAGGTGAGCGCGGCATGGCAAAGATCTATTGGCCGGAGCGCGTGGAGATCATCGACGAGATGCCGCGTACCGCAAGCGGCAAGATTCAAAAGTACGTCCTGCGCAACGATATCGCAAACAAACTGCAGCAGGAACGAGCCCAAGCCTAAAGCGAAGAAGGGGGATGAACGATGCAGACGCGAACATTTGCCGAGTGGATGGCGGACGTCGACGCTTATGTCGCAGGCCCTGCTGCCGCGTGGGCGCAACAGATTGAAACAACGGGCGCTGTGCCACAAGCGGTATGGCAGGAACTGAACGACCGCGGTTACCTGCGCCTCGCGGCCCCGCGCGATTTCGGCGGCTTCGGTTTGACATTTGTTGAATACCTGCGCCTGCTCGAACGATTTGCTGCGATGCATGGTTCGATGCGCGTCATCGTCCACGTCATGAACAGCTTGTGGCGCTCCTTGGCCAGCAAAGCGTCGCTCGGACAAATGGAACGCTTTGTCAAACCGTTTATCGCGGGTCAGCTGCGGGCGACGTTCACCTTAACGGAACCGAATTCAGGATCCGGCGCGGATATCAAGACTACCGCTCGTCGTGAAGGCGATGAATATGTCGTAAATGGCGAAAAATGGATGATTATCTTCAGTGATGTCGCGGATTACTTCCTGCTGTTCTGCCGACTCGAGGGGACGAGCGGCGGTGAAGGCACCTTGGCACTCATGGTACCAAGGGATGCGATGGGACTTCAGATTGAATATATGGCTCCGGCCATGGGCGTCACCGGTACACAGCACGGTCACTTGCGCCTTAGCAATTGTCGCGTGCCTGTCGCCAATCGTTTGGGCGAAGAGGGGGATGGTCTGGAAGTTGCTTTTCGCGGCTTTCTGGATCCCTCGCGCACCGCGATCGGTATGACATGTGTGGGTGCGGCACAGCGCAGCTTGGATCTTGCGACCGAACACGCGCTCACCCGCGTGACATTTGGGCAACCACTCGCCAAACGGCAAGTGATTCAGATGTGGCTTGCCGAGATGGCGACTGACATTGCAGCCGCGCGTCAGCTCGTGTTGCATGCTGCGCGCAAGTTGGACGAGGGACATTCGATTACAGTTGACGCGAGCATGGCGAAGATGTTCGCGACGGAGATGTTGCAGCGGGTCACCGATAAGGCCCTGCAAATCCACGGTGGGCCAGGTTACTTTCAATCCAGCGAGATCGAACGCTTGTATCGCGACGCGCGAATGCAACGGTTTGAGGAAGGAACATCAGAAATTCAGAAGATGGTGATTGCGCGCGACGTGCTGGACAAGGCGAAAGCGGCGCGTGAAAGGAGAAATCGCGGATGATTGTCATGCTGAACCCAAAGCTCAACCAGCAACAGTTGGCGCAATTCTTGGCCGAACTCGGCGTGACCGCCTACCCTGCGGGCGCAAACCGGGTCATGATCCCTGGAAACGACGCCGACCTGGCAAATCGCCTGTCACAGCTGCCCGAAGTCGTGGAAGTCGTCCCCGTTGCGCGCCCGTACCCGCTCGCAAGTCGCGAGTTTCAACAGGAAGACACCGTCATTCAGGTACGCGACATCCTCATTGGCGGCTCGCAACCAGTTGTCATGGCGGGACCGTGCTCTGTCGAGTCGGTGGAGAATATCATCGACATCGCGAAAGCTGTCAAGCGCTTGGGGGGCCACGTCTTGCGCGGCGGAGCGTTCAAACCGCGGTCAAGCCCCTATTCCTTCCAAGGCCACGGCGAAGAAGGACTCAAGATGATGGCCATGGCACGGGACATCACAGGGCTCGCCATCGTCTCGGAAGTCATGGAACCCAATAAGGTCGAGCTCGTGGCAGAGTACGTCGACATTCTCCAAATTGGTGCACGCAACATGCAGAACTATCCTTTGTTGCGAGAAGCGGGTCAGTCGATGAAACCTGTGCTTCTCAAGCGCGGTCTATCCGGAACCATTGAGGAGTGGCTGATGGCCGCAGAGTACATTCTGGCACAAGGCAATCCGAACGTCATTCTCTGTGAGCGCGGTATCCGCACGTTTGAAACGGCGACGCGCAACACGCTCGATTTGAACGCCGTGCCAGTGATCAAAAGCCTGTCGCACTTGCCTGTCATTGTCGATCCGTCGCACGGCGTCGGCAAACGAGCCTTTGTTCGACCGATGGCACGCGCCGGCGTAGCGGCAGGAGCCGACGGCGTGATCGTGGAAATTCACCCGACGCCAGATCAAGCGATGTCTGATGCGGCACAAACGATTGATTATCAGGAGTTTGGGCTGATGGTAGAAGAAGTGAACCTGATCGCTGACGTCTTACATGGCACTCGTAAAAAGGCGTTTGTAGGCGTTTGACAAGATCAGAAGGCTTGAAACTTTACTTCAGGGCACGCTGCGAAATGACGGGCAGCGGCCCTTTTTCCATGTTCGGCACGTCGAGAACGTCGATGGGTGCGTCAACGCCGGATACACATTACCCTCCGTGACCACAATAAGGCCACGGAGGAATGGATATGACCAACTCAGAGACCATTGGCGCACCCCTTCCCCACTACGCTGTCATCTTAACCGTTGTGCCCGGTGACGATCTCGACGGCTACCGCGAGATGTGTCAGCACCTCGTTGCAAAGGCCAAAACACACCCCGGTTTTCTGGGAATCGAAATGGCTGAATCCGACATCGGGATCGTCGTCTCGTACTGGGAGTCCATCGACGCCATCCGCATTTGGAGTGCGGACTCATTTCACCAAGCAGCGAAACATGAAGCGAAGCAACGTTGGTACAAGTCGTTTCGCACGCGCATCTGCAAGGTGGAACTGAATTACTGATGTGACGACGAGAGTGGAGACATGCGGTGTGACACCTTTTTCTCATGCGCAAAACTTCAGGCGGGCTCCATCGCCCGCCCTCACGCCTATCGCTTGAACGACGCAGCGCCGTCGTCGACAAAGTAGGCGTGTCCATTGAGAAAAGACGCCTCGTCGCTGGCGAGAAACGCCACGACTTGCGCGACCTGCTCCGGCGTGCCCATTTGCCGCCGCATATGCGCCTTTTGGATCGTGTTCCACACGCGCTCGTCGGCCCGCCAAGCATCGACCAGCCCCGTGTCGATCATCCCTGGCGCAATGGCCACGACCCTGATGTTGTAGCGCGCAAGCTCTAAAGCAGCCGCCTTCGTCATGCCGACAACCGCCGCCTTGCTCGCGTGATACGGAAACTGGTTCTTATCCGCAATATAGGCGTAAATCGATGCCGTGTTGATGATGACTCCGCCGCGCTCGCGCATCTGTGCCGCTGCCGCCCGGATCCCGTAGTAAACGCCGTGCTGATTGATGGCAATGGTTCGATGATAGGTTTCTATTGGCATGTCGATCACGTTTTGCGATCCGTCCCCAAACACACCGGCGTTGTTAAACATGATATCGACCTGGCCAAAGGTCTCCACGGCAAATTGCACGAGGTCCTCGACGCTCTCGTAAGCGGTCACGTCGACGCGGTGAAACGATGCTTCGCCGCCCGCTTCACGAATCTCAGCGGCCACGCGCTCACCAGCCTCAGCGTCGATATCCGCAACGACGACCCTGGCCCCTTGTTCGGCGAATAGCCGCGCACTCGCGCCGCCGATGCCTCCCGCTCCACCTGTTACAATGGCGACGCGCCCGTCGAATCGATTCACACCGCTTCCCCCTGTTCGTAGCCTGTCAACGCCGCTCGCCAATCATCCGGCACTGGGCTCGGAGTCCCGGCGCCATCGACGTGGACGTAGATGGATTGCGCTTCAAAAATCAGTTCATCCTGCCTCGTGATCGCAAAATCGAGCACGATACTCGTGTTGCCGATGCGATTTGTCCGCACCCAAATCGACAAATCGTCCTCAAACCGCGCCGACTTGTGATACTGCAATGTCGTTTTGGCGAGCACGGTCGTGGGCACCTCGCCGTATAGCTTGAGTTCATGCCGAAAGAACTCTTGAAACGCGAGATCGAGATACATGAGATAGTTTGCGTTGTAGACGATTAACTGGCCATCGACCTCTGGCCAGCGCACGCGAATGTCGTAGTGAAACCGAAAGCCTTCCACCTTAACCTCTCCTTCGCCAGAACTCACAAATGGCCGCTCAGGGTATTGGCAGGGTGATGCCACCGTCGATGCGAATGGTCTGCCCGCGAATCATCTCAGCTTCTGACGAACAGAGGAATAAGGCCAGATTCGCGATGTCGTCCGGCGTCACCATGCGGTGATACGGCATCTTCTCTTCCACTGCGGCCAACGTCTTGTCCATCTCCGGAAAATGACCGAGCGCATCCGTCAACACCGCCCCCGCCGAGATGGCGTTCACATTGATCCGCCTTGGCGCCAATTCGATGGCGAAATAACGGACAATGGACTCCAGAGCCGCTTTGCTCGATCCCACAGACACGTAATACGGAAATACGCGATCCGCCCCAAAGGACGACAAGGCCAGCATCGCACCACCTGTTTCCGGCATCAAATTCGCGGCCTGCTGCGCTCCGATGAGAAATGCCCGCGTGTTGACCTGCATCGTCCAATCCCAGCCCTTGGTGTCAACCTCCATGGCGAAGCGGTTGCGCCCGGAAGCCGCGTTATGGACGAAGACGTCGATCCGCCCAAAAACCTCGCGAATCTGTTCAAACATGGCGACGATCTTTTCCTCCTGCGCCATATTGGCGCGAACCAGCAAGGCCTTGCGCCCCAATGCCTCGACTTCAGCTGCCACCTCGCGGGCTTGATCCCCGTTTCGAAAATAGTTGATGACGACGTCTGCGCCCTCCTCCGCAAAGCGCACAGCAAGCCTGCGGCCAATCCCGCGCGAACTTCCCGTGACGCAGACGACTTGATTCTGATAACGATTGCCTGACGCTTGTCCCATTCTCAGTGCCTCCTGTAGCCGCGCTAGGGCCTAACTTCGTTCATCATAGCAAACTCCAACAGGCTTTAGCACCTGATTGTCATCGCAGCAAGTCCAACGACGTGGTATCATAGAATCAGTTCTATGACCAAGTCATAAATTCACCGGCAAGTTGGGCGCATTTGCGATCCAGCACGAGAGGAGAACATACATGGCGGAAAAGACGCGCATCGTCGTCACCGGAATGGGTGCCGTTACGCCATTCGGGGTCGGGGTAACCACGTTCTGGGATGGCATTGTAGGTGGCAAATCGGCCGTGCGGCAAACGGAAGACGAATATCTTCGCGGCTGGGCCCCCGTCGTCGCCGCAGCGCACGATTTCGATCCAGCGCTGTACCTTGATAAAAAGCAGGTTCAAAACAGTGACAGATTCACGCAAATGGGGCTTGTTGCCGCCATGGAAGCTATCCGTGACGCAGGTTTTGGCGAGAGCGGCGATTTCGGATCGTATGCCATGGATCGCATCGGCATATCCGTTGGCTGCGCATTCGGTGGCGTTCAGACTTTGGAAGACGGTGCCGCACGTTTGTCATCCGGGAGATCGTCACGCGTCGGTCCACGCCTTGTGCCCAAATCCATACCGAACGCTGCGGCGGCCAGCATCGCCATGCGCTATGGAATTCGCGGCCCGGTGATGACCTATTCGACCGCCTGTGCATCGTCGGCCAACGCCATTGGCGAGGCTAGCTATTGGTTGCGTTTAGGCGAGGTCGACATGGTGCTGGCAGGTGGCGCCGAATGTCTGTTCAGTCCGGCCATTTTAGCGGGACTGCGAGCGGCCGGGGCGCTTGCGACAGAAGGACCGGCGTCATTTGCCGCCTGGTCGCGTCCGTTTGACAAGGCGCGAACGGGTATGGTGATGGGCGAAGGTGCGGCGATGCTAGTGCTTGAGACGCTGGAGAGCGCACAGGCTCGCGGGGCTCATATTTACGCAGAGTTAACCGGTTATGGCTCGTCAAACGACGCCTATCATGAAACCTCACCCGATCCGACTGGCCGCGGCGCGAAGTTGGCCATGGAGCGCGCGCTTAAAAGCGCGGGGCTCAAACCAGATGACATTGACTATATCAACGCTCACGCGACGGCAACACCCGCTGGCGATCTCGCTGAATCCACCGCCTTGCGCGACATGTTCGGAGATCACATCGACGCCATTCCGGTGAGCTCCATCAAGGGTGCGGTTGGGCACATGCTTGGCACGGCTGGCGCGATCGAAAGTATCGCGTGTATTCAGGCCTTAGAGACCGGCATGCTCCCGCCGACGCTCAACTGCGATGACAAGGAAGATGTCGCGCCCCGCGACGTCGTTGCCAACGAGAGCCGCGCAGCCGACATTGCAACGGCACTGAGTTCGTCTTTCGGTTTCGGCGGCCAGAACGGTGTCCTTATCTGGCAGAAAACATCGTTCTAAACATCCCGTCACAAAACATACAAAATCCCCTATGGACGTTTTTGTATGTTCATGTTAAAATTCGGGATGAGAGATAAAAGGTACAGTGTGGAAAGAAAGAGCGGGGCGCGTGCCCCGCTCTTTCGCGTTTGTGAACCCTTTCTATAGCATCAGGTTTGCCCCATCCAGCCCGGCTCGGCGGCTCGTCGCCATGCGTCGCGGATGGCTTCGTACTCACTGGTCGGCAACGATCCCGCATCGACATAAGCCGCGTTCTGTTGCCACCGCCCCGGATTTTGCGTGCCGACAATCGCCGTAGATACCCCGGGGGTCGACAGGGTGAAACGAAGTGCAACCCCGACCGCCTCCGAAACGGGCAACTTGGTGAACGGAAATTGTAACTTCGTAAACCTCCGCCAGTACTCGACGTAGTAGTCGACTTCCGGCATCGTCTGATACTGCCACGCGACATTCGCGATTGGCCGTTTGGCGATCACGCCCATACCGCGCGCCACAGCCAGTGGTAAAACCTCATCGAGGACGCTTTGGTCCGCGACATTGATGGACGTCTGCAGACTATCAAAGACACCCAACTCTACCGCGGAACGAGCCGCCTCTCGATCCCCACTGTACCCCAAGAAACGAATCTTCCCCGCCTGCTTTGCCTTTTGCAATTCCTCAATTACGCTGCCCTCTTGGAGCACGTCGACGCCACAACTGTGGAGTTGCATCAAATCGACATAATCCGTCTTCAGCCGCTTCAGGCTGCGGTCGATGCTATCGCGAACGGTGCGTGGATCCCAATCGGGTGTAGACAAGCCCGACGCATGCCCGCACTTGCTGAATACAAAGTAATCTGAGCGACGATGCGACACCGCCTTGCCAATCAACTCTTCACTGTCGCCATAGCACGCTGCCGTGTCGATGACGTTCAGACCCGCATCAAGCGCACTGCCAAGCAACCGATCGACGGTCCCAACGTCGACGCCGCGGATTTCCGATCCGCCAAAACCCAAAGCGCTGACCTTCATGCCTGTCTTGCCAAATTCGCGATATTCCATGCCATCTGCCTCCTCAATACATTGCGAAGAACCTATTTTGCGCCAGACACGCAACGGCGCAACACATCAGCGAGTTCTCCCGGATGCCGAAGCTGCAGAGTGACGTCAGAGCGAGGCTGACCTATGTAGCGATCAATGTAAATGGTGTTCATACCAAGCTTGATCGCAGGGCGCATTTCGTTGCGATAGTGATCGCCAACGCTGACCGCCTGGGCAGGAGGAATGTCGTATGCCGTGAGCCAGCGCGTGAAGTGTTCGGCTGTCCGATACGGCTTGCGCGCCTGAAACACGTAGTCCTCCAAGACGTCTTCAAGCTCCAGTTTGCGCAAAATCGCGCGACTGTCCGGTTCCGGACTGTTGGTTGCCATCACGACGTGTCGGCCCTCTCTGCGCAAGGCCACCATCGCGTCCCGCAAACCAGCGAGCGGCATCATCGCAAACGCGCCTGCCATAAAGTCGCGCGTCCGCAAAAACGCCTTATCTCGATCCGTCACAGAGACGCCATGCCGAGCGGCCACCGCCTGCAGGACGCCCCAGGGATCGTCGACATGCAGGTGTTGTTCGCTCGGTTCATCCTCCAGGGCGACTGGTTCGCCCGTCGCCCGTGTAAACGCACGCCCATAAAACGCACCATCATCCTCCGCGATGCCCGCCCGCGCCTCGCGTAGGAACGCCGCACGCTGCTCTTCGCCGACAAAGGTCGCCAACTGTTGCAGATAATGCTCGAAATGCTCGGTCTCCGCGTACACGGTGCCATCGAGATCGAAAATAAACAACTTACAATTTGCCAACCGAGTGTATACGTCTTGGTTCATCCTGCAGAATCCCCTTTGCTTCTATGTCCCTCACCTGTCTGTATCGACTGACGTGTAGCGAAATGTGCCGACAAGCGACTGCAACCGCTCCGCCATTTGCGTCAATGTCGTACTGGAAGCCGTGATCTCCTCCATGGAAGCGAGTTGTTCCTCGGTCGAGGCGGCCACCGTCTGCATCCCGGCGTTGGTCATGCTGGAGACGCGCGTTAGCTCTTTGATACCGTCCTGCAGCTGCTGAGTACCACTCGAAATCCGGTCCATAAAACCGGATACCTCGCTGATATGATCCGTTACATTGTGCACGGACGCCTCAATGTCGGCAAACGACCTTTCGGTGCTGCGCACAATATCCATGCCTGCCGCCACTTCCTCGGTGGAAGCCGCCATTGACGCAACGACCACGTTGGTCTCAGACTGAATGGACTCGATCAAGCCCGCAATTTGCGTCGCCTGATCCGCCGACTGCTCCGCCAATTTGCGCACCTCATCGGCAACGACCGCAAAGCCGCGTCCGCTCTCGCCTGCCCTGGCCGCCTCGATCGCGGCGTTGAGCGAAAGTAGGTGGGTTTGCCGCGCGATGCGCGTCATCACGTCGACAATGGCGCCAATCTCGGCAGAGCGTTCGCCGAGCCCTTGCACGACGTCAGCCAACGACGCAACCGACTGCTGTATCGAAGCCATCTGCTCCATCGCCTTGCGAACCGATGAACCGCCCGCTGTAGCCAAGTCGGTGGCCGCCGCAACCGACTGCGAAACGGCGCGGAACCGATTGGCAATGTCCGCAATGCCCCCCGCAATGGCGGTGAAGACATCAGTGCTGCTCTCGATTCGTTCCTCCTGGCGCCCGACGCCCGCCGATACTTCTTGCACCGTCACGGCGATTTGTTCCGACGCCTTGCCTGTCTGTTCAGCGCTGGCTGCTAGTTCCTCGGCAGCCGCAGCAAGTTGCTCGGCGGCACTGCCGACCTCGCTCACCAAGCGATTCAGGTTTTCTGCCATCGCATTCATTTCATGTGCGAGCTGGCCGATTTCATCTCGGGATCGATGGCTGGAGCGCGCGGTCAAATTGCCCGCCGCAATATCCCGCAACACATCCATCACCCCGTGCAAAGGGCGGATTGCAAGTATTTGCACGAGCCACGTGATAATCAGGGCCGATACGATAATACTGATGGCGGTGTTGATATAGACCCCGTAATGCGTGTTTGGAAGGGCGCGGCGCACCAACCGATTGAGATAATTGGCGATGGGCGCACTGACGAGCAGGCTCAACACCACAATGAGGATGATCTTCGTCCGCAGACTGAAGGATACGAGCCACTGTCCTGACCTTTTTTGATCTCCTGGGACCGATTCATTGTCCATTCGGCACACTCCTCGCGAAATCACTTACGCATCCTCATCTTACTACAAATACCGCCCTTTCTCTGCAGCATGATGGGACAAGTTTCACGCCGAAAAAAACGGAGGCGTTGCCCTCCTCCCCTCATGACATTCATAATAGAAACGGCTTGACTGCGCCCTGTGCCAGATTCGGGGCGATGGGAGGTGTCTGGATGGGGTTCGACTACTGTTTCGTGTGCGGTGAGAACAATCCGCACGGCCTGCACATTCATTTTGAAAGGGACGGCGACGGGGTCGTCGGCTATTTTCAAACGGAACGGCATCACATGGGATGGCCCAACGTACAGCACGGCGGCATCACGAGCTCATTGCTCGACGAGGCCTCGGCATACGTGCCACTCAACCTCGGCCTCGTAACTGTGACCGCACAACTGAATATTTCATTTAAGAAACCTATCCGCGTAGGTGAACGCGTCCGGATCGAAGCTCACCCGACGAAGGTATCGTCGCGGCTATTGCTGGTCGAGGCGAGAATCACGGGAGAAGACGGCGAGGAAAAGGCGTCTTCGAACGCCAAAATGATTGTTCTGACGAAAGCACAGAAAGAAGAATTGGGGATTGGAGAGTTGTCATAATGGCAGCAAGGGACAATCGGGGCAGGCTCTTGATTTCATGCCCGGACAGACTGGGCATCGTCGCAGCCATAGGCCAGTTTCTCTCCGCGCATGGTGCGAATATTGCAGAATCCGCCCAGTATTCAACCGAACCGCAGGGCGGCGACTTTTTCATGCGGATCGAGTTCGAGCTGGATGACCTTGCCGGAAAGGAGGACAGGCTCTGCGAAGGCTTCGCGCAACTGGCGAACGACTACGGAATGCGTTGGCGCTATGCCCCGGCGCGTGCCAAAAAGCGCATGGCGATCTTTGTTTCACGGGAACTTCACTGCTTGCAGGAACTGCTGTGGGACTGGCAAGACGGTTTGCTCGACGCCGACGTCAGGATGGTCGTCAGCAATCATCCGGATGCCCGCCCGCTCGTCGAAAGCCTCGGCATCCCCTTCCACCACATCCCGGTGACGGCCGAGACCAAGGCACACGCGGAACAGCGGCAATTGGAATTGCTCGCCGACGACATTGACGTCATCGTACTGGCACGCTACATGCAAATCTTGAGTCCATCGTTTCTCGAACGGTTTCCGCAGCGGATCATCAATATCCACCACTCGTTCTTGCCAGCGTTTATTGGTCGCAATCCATACCAACGCGCGTATGATCGCGGTGTCAAACTGATTGGCGCAACGGCGCACTACGTGACCGAAGAATTGGACGAAGGCCCCATCATTGAGCAGGATGTGACGCGCGTAGATCATCGCTTTGACGCTTCCGACCTGCGCATTGCAGGGCGCCAAGTGGAGCGCGCAGTGCTCAGCCGCGCCGTCAAGTGGCATCTCGAAGACAAAGTCATTGTGCACGGCAACAAGACCATCGTCTTTGCCTGACGAGGGCCCTATGCCCAATCCCCGGGCACGTGTACGCTTCGGCCATTTGCCGAGAGGCATACGCTGAAGCGAAAGGAGGGGAATGCAGCATGGCACATCCGTTGTACCCTGTTGCGCGGCGCCTCGTGGGCCGTCACGTCATCGCCCATCACATCAATGGTCGATCATACCCTGGCATTTTACACAGCGTTTACGATCACGGCATTTACCTGATCCACGCAACGCCAGCGTCGTCCGACAAAGAAGCGTCATTCATCACCCTGAGCGAAACGCCGTCCGGCGATACCGTGGATCACGTCTATGCGCCTGCGAGCTATTTCGCCTTTGGCGCCTTAACCGGACTTACACTTGGTGCGCTGGCCCGCCCGTATTATGGGTATGGGTACGGCTATCCAGGGTATTGGTGGTAAGCACATCAACCATCGAATCCCTAAGGCATATCAAAACGCCGATCCCACTCAGCGGATCGGCGTTGCTTTTGCCTGCATATAGGCTTGTACCCGCCTTGCCACAGCCTTGACCAACAGCGAATGGCCGCCGAGATGGCTGCCGATGCGAATGTCGACGCCCGGATGTGCGTGAGCCCACGTTTCAACCCGCGTCGGCAACGTATCTGTGAGCCACCCGGAAAACCAGAGGAACGGCACGACAGCCACAGTCCGCACACCCTGCGTCCACATTTCGTCCAGCGCCTGTTCGAGTGACCGCCCGGTACCCGCGAGATAAGCCGTTTCGATCCGCCGCCGTGGAAACCGTTGTGCCACGTTCCTCACAACCTGCGCAAAGGCCTGTTGCGCCTTGAACTCGCGATTACCACGCCCAATGAGTACAATGGCGGAGTTACAGGGCGGTATATGCCATGTGGCCAAGGTTTGCCGAATGCGCAACGATGCGACATCGACAAACTCAGGCTCCTCACCAAACGGCTCCAACAAGCGGACAGGCACACCATGCAAATCATTCTCTGCTGCAGCAAACGCCCGTGGAATGTCTGTGTGCATATGGCCCGCGGCAAAGAGGAGAAGCGGCACCGCGACCACCTCATCCGCCCCTGCGGCCACGAGTTGACGCAGGGCATCCTCGATGGCCGGCGGTTCGATCTCGACAAACGCGCAAGTCAGCAGCGAGCTTCCAGCCGGCCGCAGGCACGCCGCCACGTGTCGTACAAACGTGAGCCACTCGATCATGCCATGGCGCCGCCGCGTTCCGTGCCCGATAAACAGCACACCGCGATTCACCGGTCTTACCTCCACTCTGACGCCAAGGCGTAAGGCAAACGATTGCCGGGGCGAGCATTCACCTGTAGCGTACGTGTCATGACAGGGACATCTCCAAGCAAGTCCGTGTAGAGCGGTGCAAGCGCGTTGGGATCGCCCACGATATGGACGGCGTCGGGATGCCCTTCGCGTACCCAGCCAGCAAGCACATCGGTCCACGTGTGACGAAGCGTCGAAGGTTCCATACTTCCATCAAAAAAGGGCTCCTTCAACCCGACAAACGTCCTGACTGGTCCGCCAAAGGCCTCCACAGCCGCACGGAGTTCCGCACGCACAGACGAATAAGGCAGGTCTTCCACCCACCAGGCATCGACGTTCGCACGCGCAATTTCGCCCAAACTTGTGAAGTCCGGCTCGATCCCGCAACGTCGCAGCTGTGCCGCCACCGCTTCATCGAGCGCGGCAAAACGCACACGTGAAAGACGGCGAAAATCGGTTTGCGATGCTTGAAGCGCCTGCCAAAAGGCACTCACAACGAGTGACGTTCGAAAGAGAATCCCGACCGCACTCCCATTCGCGGCGGCCACAGCGACTGCTTCCACTTGTTCTCGTTCTGGACGCCAGCGTTGCTCAAGCGTAGTCACGCACGTCTCCGCGCCTTCGCTTTCGAGTTGTTCGGCGACCGCCAGGGCTTCCGCATTCGTACCCGCAACGACAAGGATGCGCTGGCCAAAACGCGGCAGACGCTCGAACCAGTGCAGTCGCTCCTGTGACTGCACC
Organism: Alicyclobacillus sacchari; assembly: GCF_004366795.1. Lineage (GTDB taxonomy): Bacteria > Bacillota > Bacilli > Alicyclobacillales > Alicyclobacillaceae > Alicyclobacillus > Alicyclobacillus sacchari. The sequence goes on from NZ_SORF01000001.1 coordinate 365,636, forward strand.
ACATCACCAACGACGATCACGGCTGGCGACGAAAGCGCCACCCGGCGCGCAAGCGCAGGGAGGCTAGCCAAAGTCCCCGTCACCGAACGCTGGCGCGATCGCGTCCCCCATTCAATCGCAGCTGCCGGCGTATTGGGCGAACGGCCCACAGCGATGATCTCATCCGTCAGCGCCGCGAGCTGACCGACCCCCATCAGAATGACCAAAGTACCATGTACATTCGCGGCGCCGCGGACATCTCCGAACGTACCGTCGGCACGGTGGCCTGTGACGACGGCAAATCCGGGTGCCGCATTGCGTAACGTCACCGGAATGCCCGCAAAGGCCGGCACAGCCACAGCGGATGAAATGCCGGGGACGACTTCCCAAGCGATGCCTCGCTCCTCGAGCCGCATCGCTTCTTCCGCACCGCGGCCGAAGACAAAAGGATCGCCGCCCTTGAGCCGAACGACAAACAGCCCGCGTTCTGCGAGCTGAATCAGCAGATCTTCAATCTCCTGTTGAGGCAATGTGTGGCATTTTGCTTCCTTGCCCGCATACATCAATGCCGCATCAGGCCGGGCATAGGCCAGAATGCGCGGCGAGACGAGCCGGTCAAAAACAATGGCGTCCGCCTCACCGAGCACCTGCCTGCCGCGCTCCGTAAGGAGCCCCGGATGACCTGGCCCGGCACCGACCAGCGCAACTTTCCCCGCTGCCATCACCGCGCACCTCCGCTCACGACATGTTATGAAACAGGGACAAACCGATCCTGCAATTGCTCAATTCCGACACGTTCACAATAATCGCCAAATGTTTCGGCCGGCTTGCGCTCATCGCGGTACGCCTGGAGCAGTGGATACAGTGTCGGCACAAGTTCGGCAAGCGGCACCATTTCGCGGAACACGCGGTTCGTGCGCGTCCCGACGAGGTTGGCACCAAGCAAAATGTCATACTTGCCGATCACGCGGCCGACAAACCCAATTTCCGCAATATATGGCCGCGCACAGCCGTTCGCGCAACCTGTCATGCGCACCGTGATGGGCTCATCCTGCAATCCAAGCTCCTGCAATGCCTTTTCGAAGTCAGCGATGACGCCAGGCAACACACGTTCCGACTCTGCAATGGCCAAACCGCAAGTCGGCAACGCCGGGCAGGCCATCGAACGCACCTTCACAGGCGTATACGACGAAGCCAACTTCACGCCCGCTTCCTCAAGTTTCGCAGTAACTTCAGTCGCCTGTTCACGCGTGAGGTCCGTCAATATCAAGTTTTGCTGCGTCGTCAAGCGGACACCGGGCCGGTACGCCATCATAATCTCCCGCAAGACAGATTTGAGCGCCATGCCGGGCTTGTCAGCAATGCGGCCATTTTCGATGAACAATCCCAGGTGCACCTTATCACCTTGTACCATCTCGCCCAGGTGATCGTCCGCCGAGTGCCACACGAGTTCACGTGGTTCGTCAAGGGGATAGCCAAGCCGCTTTTCCGCCTCCCCGCGGAACCAAGGAATGCCACGTTCCAGTACAAGGTACTTCATTCGCGCAAATTTCCGATTTTCACGATTGCCAAAATCGCGTTGAATGGAAATCACAGTGCGGCACACATCGATAAGCTTATCCGGTGTCACAAAACAAAACGGTTTTGCCAAATGCGGCGCCGTTTGCTTGTCGCTTGCGGTGCGACCCATGCCCCCACCGATGACAAGCGTATAGCCGGCAACTTGATCGCCATTTCGATGTGCGATGAGGCCGATATCATTGGAGTAAATATCGGCGCAGTTATCGCCTTCATACGCAAAGGCAATCTTGAACTTACGCGGCAAATACGTTTCGCCGTAAAGGGTCTCGCGCTCGCGATCGACTTCGGGATCGACCCGTTCACCATCGAGCCAAATTTCGTGATAGGCATTGGTCTTGGCCGATACCGAATCGACCAACGCCAGGATATCTCGACGCACAGCATCGTAAAATGGCCCTTCGTGAGGGAAGGCACATCCAACCGTGTTGCGAACCTGGTCACCGCACCCGCCAAGCGTTGTGATCAGCACATCGTTAATGGCGCGAATCGTGGCTTTCAGGTTCCCCTTGAGCACGCCATGCAACTGGAACGTCTGCCGCGTGGTAATGCGCATCGTGCCGTTGCCATACTCGTCAGAGAGCCTGTCAAATTGCAGATATTGATCTGCGTTCAGGACACCGCCCGGGATCCGAGCGCGGATCATCATCGTGTAATGACGCTCTTTGCCCTCTTTGGTCAATTGCTTGCGCAAGTCGCGGTCATCTTGCTGATAGGTACCATGGAATTTCAATACCTGGATATTCTCTTCGCTGAAGTGGCTGGAGCCGTCCTCCAGCGCTTCTTGGATGGAACCGCGCAAAAAACGACTATCGCGTTTGATATGCTCAATTTTTGAAAGCTTCCGTTCCTGCTCCACGCTGCGACCTCGCCTCACTTTCGACTCAACTCGGGTATCACGCGCTCGGATGCAAACCGCACTCGGTCTTGTTGAAGCCTGCCCAACGGCCGCTGCGCGGATCTTCTCCTGGCTTAACCGGACGCGTGCAGTGGAGGCAACCGATGCTTGGATAGTTTTGATCGTGCAACGGATTGTATGGTACCTCATGTTGCTTGATGTAGCGCCAAACCTGCCCTTCTGTCCAACGAACAAGTGGGTTGACCTTAATCAGATTGAATTTGCCGTCCCACTCGAACACCTTGGCGTTCGCGCGTGTCGGCGCTTGCTCGCGGCGAATGCCGGTAATCCAGCCGTCGTACTCTTTCAACACATTGGTCAAGGGCTGCACCTTGCGAATGTTGCAGCACTGGTTCGGATCGCGCCCCCAAAGGGCTTCCCCGTACTGTTCCTCCTGTTGTTCCAGTGTGAGCGCCGGCAATACTTGCCGCAGATTGGGGATTCCGTACTTTTCAATGGCGCGATCGCGCAGGTCATATGTCTCTTGGAAGAGCACGTTCGTATCGAGGTAGAACACGTTCGCCTCTGGATCGATGTTCATCAGCATATCCAGAAGGACCATATCCTCCGCACCAAACGAGCACGCAAACGTGAGATTGGGCACACGCTTGAGCGCCTCTTCTATGATTTTCTCTGGACTCGCTTCTTCAAATTCATCAGCAAGCCGTTCAATCCAACCAAGTTCCTTCTCGGTCGTGGACATGCGCCTTTCACCTCATATTCCGATAAACATATCTGGAATTAATCCTAGTGTAACTGTAAACTTGTATAACGAGAAAGTCAACGTGAAATCGGAGCGGATCGGCAAAGGAGAGATGGTTGTGCTATATCCAGTGTGGCTGAAAGTTACGCAGGCCAAATGCCTCGTGGTGGGCGGCGGACAGATCGCGCTGCGGCGGGCGACGACGCTCCTGAGCTGCGGTGCGCACGTCGTGGTCGTAAGTCCAGAACTGTGTCCCGAACTGGCAGCCATGCATGAATGCGGCGACATTGCGTATATCCCCGCCCGCTATGATCCATCGCACGTGACCGACAGCAAACTGGTCATCGCGGCAACGGACAGCCGCGACGTGAATGCTGCGATAGGACGCGACGCCCGGAAACAGGGCATCCTTTGCAACATGGCAGACAGCCAAGCGGAAAGTGACTTTTTCTTGCCGAGTGTCGTCGCCTGCGGCTCTGTACAAGTGGCCATTTCCACAGGCGGCTCCTCGCCTGCGACCGCCAAGGCGTTGCGCCTGGCGCTTGCGGCCGATATGGAAGACGGCGGCAACCGCTTTGTGTCCATGCTACGGTCCTTGCCCGACTCGCTTTCACGTTGATCGTCCCGACATCGTATGTACAGGTCTGGCTGGCTGTTCACACCTCTTGACTCGATGGCATCCGAAACTGGCGCTGTTGGGCTTACGTGATCGATCTCGCCTGACCCATTGCCATCTGACAACGCAAACAAGGGGCGTCTGACCGCCCATCGAGGTCGGTGCGACGCCCCTTCATGTGCACATGATGGCTGGATATTGCGCTATTCGGGGCGCGGCGTGAGCGTGCGCCGCACCACGACCGCGCGACGCGTACGGCTGTTCGCAAGAGCCCGCTGCTCCCCATCATCCGCCGGCTGGCCCTGTTGGGTCGCTGGAGCCAGCCGCTTGGCATTGCGTAAAAAGAGCGACAAGATCAGCGCAAAGAGCGAAATGCCGGCTGCGACCAAATAGGCGTCGTCGACACCTTGAACAGACGCAACGATCTGTGCTTGTCCATACATAAGATACGTCACAATCTCGTGCGCGACCGCCAAAGGCTGCGACATCATGCGTGCCAACATGGCTGTCAACTCGGACATGGTCGCCGACAGCTGCGGATTCGTGGTGAGAACACTGTTGACCAATTGGTTATAATGCATGTTCGAACGATCCGTCATCACGGTAATCAGGAGTGATGTGCCGAGTGACCCGGCGATGGTTCGCACGGTATTCGCCGCTGCGGTGCCGTGGCTGTTGAACTGCCGCGGCAAATGATTGAGACCGGATGTCATGATGGTCATCATGATAAATCCCATGCCAAACATGCGAATGGTGTAAACCCACATAATGTGGCGCAGCGGCGTATCCGACGTCAAGTGCCCTAAGTCCCACGTCGTGATCACCGTGATGATAAGGCCGATGATCGCTAGTGGCCGAATGCCAATTTTGTCGAGGAGGGCACCCGATATAGGCGACATCACGCCCATAAGGATGGCTCCGGGCAGCAGGATCAGGCCCGAATCGAGCGCCGAGTAGCCACGAATGTTTTGCACGTACATCGGCGTGAGCAGCGCGCCGCCAAACATCGCCATGTTGACCACGCAGCTGACACCTGCCGCGATCGAAAAGCCAGGGTAGCGAAAGACGCGAAGGTTAAGAAGCGGATGATCCGATGTCAACTCCCGGGCCACGAAGACAATCAGAAATACGACCCCGACGGCGATGCTGCCAAGCACCTCGCCTGCGTGCCACCCTTTGTTCCCCGCTTCGCTAAAGCCGTAGAGCAGAGCCCCAAGTCCGATTGTCGACGCGACGAAACTGACGCCTTCGAACTTTGGAAACGTTCGCTCGGTCACGTTCTTGAGAAAAATAGACGCCACGATGATGTCGATCACGGCGACCGGAATCACAATGTAGAACAGAACGCGCCAGGAAAATTGTTGAATGATCCACCCGGACAACGTGGGACCGACGGCCGGGGCAAAAAACATGGCGATCCCGATCGTGCCCATCGCCTTGCCTCGTGTTTCCGGTGGATACAGGTTCAAAATCACCGTCATCATCAACGGCATCATGATACCGGCACCCGCTGCCTGAACGATACGGCCAATCAGCATGACCGGAAAATCCGGGGCCGCAGCACAAAAGAGCGTGCCGATGCCAAAGCAGAACATGGCCCCGAGAAACAGCTGCCTCGTCGTGAAGGTGCCAATCAGAAACGCGGTCAGGGGAATGACGATACCATTGGTCAACATGTAGCCTGTCGACAGCCATTGAATGGTGCTCGCCGAGACGTTGAACTCTGTCATGAGTTTAGGCACTGCGACGTTTAGCAAAGTTTGGTTAAGGATTGCGGCAAACGCCCCCAAAATCAACGAAATGAGAATCGGGGCTTTGTGTGCAATCGGCTCGCCTGTCGGGCCGCCTGGCCCTGGGGCCTTCGGTGCGGCGACCTGCTTTGGGGCGTCGTTCTCCACACTCACGGCTGCCCCTCCTCACTTATGAATGCGCACGGTCGCACTCATGCCTGGCGCCAACTGCCCAGTGTACGTCTGCAAGCGGATCGTCACCGGAATGACCTGTGTCACCTTGGTGAAATTTGCGTTTGTGTTCGTCTGCGGGAGCAGCGAAAACGTCGAAGCGGTAGCTAAACCGATTTGCTGGACCACACCAGAGAACGATGTTCCCGGATAAGCGTCGACATACACATCGACCGCCTGCCCCACGTGGACATCATTGATCTGTGTCTCCTTGATGTTAGCGGTGACCCACAGGTTGTTCAGATTGTACGCGTAAGCAAGCGGCGTGCCCGCCGCGACAAACTCCCGATCCACCGCCGAGTTCTGCACAATGGTCGACGTCTGTGGCGCCGTGATGTTCACTGTCGCGGTACGCGTACCAGATGGCACCGAAATCGTTCCGATCACGTCGCCCGTGGCAAACTGTGTGCCTTCTGTACCATTCCACGACGACAACTGACCGCTGGCTGGCGCCGCAATGACGATCTGTTGGCCCGTTACTTGGGCATCGTCGGTGCGCAGGTACTGGGTGGATTGGTGATAAAAGTAGTACCCGACGAAACCAGCGGCGACGACGACCACGATGATGATGACTTGGATTAAAAGCAATCGCTTCGCGTTCACCCAAGATGCCTCCTCGTTTCCATGCTCTCAAGGCTAGGGTGTCCAAACGATACGAAAATTGATCGGCCGCTAAAACGAATTCGCTCTAGAACAATATGGAATGCAAAACCCACGGCGAATCGCCGTGGGTTTGTTGTGTAGCACCGGCCAAAAGCAGCAGTTGCTGCCGTCAGGCTGCGCCAAACTCCTTGATTGTCTCGTGGATTCTGTCGACCGCCGTCTCGACCTCGGCTTGACTGACGTCTTTGTGCGTCACAAAGCGTACGGTGCGAGGGCCGAAAGCGGTAGCCAACACGCCGTTTTTGGCGAGCTCCGCAATGAACGCATCGGCCGTCGTGTGCGCATCGGTGAGCTCAGCAAGGACAATATTCGTTTGAACTGTATCCAACTTGACCGCGATCCCTTGCATATTGGCGAGTCGCTCCGCCAACAACTTCGCATTCGCATGATCTTCCGCCAGGCGTTCCACCATATTCGTCAAAGCCCAGATGCAAGGTGCAGCCAATACACCCGCCTGCCGCAACCCACCGCCAAGGCGCTTTCGCCAGACCCGAGCGCGATCGATCATGCTCCACGAACCGACCACAACCGACCCAACAGGTGCGCCCAACCCTTTGGACAAACAGAACTGCAACGAATCGACGTGGCTGGCCCACGTTCGTTCATCAATTCCGGACGCGACAACCGCGTTCCAGATACGCGCACCATCCATATGCAGCGGCACCCCTGCCTCGCGCGCAACGCTCGCCGTCGCCTGCAGAATCTCGATTGGCAACACCGTGCCTCCTGCCCGATTATGCGTGTTCTCGACGCAGATGAGTCCTGTCCTAGGTTGATGAATGTCGCGGGGACGGATGGCCCTGCGCACCTCCTCCGGATCCATGGCCCCCATGCGTCCGGCGATGGGCCGTGCCTGCGCCCCTGCGATCACGCTGATCCCTGCGACCTCATAGTAAAATACGTGCGATTCGGCCTCGACAATGACCTCATCACCGCGTTCCGCCCATGCGGCAATGGCGACCTGGTTGCCTTGTGTGCCACTTGTGACAAACAGGGCCGCTTCCTTTCCGAATATGTCTGCGGCCAATTCTTCCAGCCTGCGAACCGTCGGGTCTTCTCCGTATACGTCATCGCCCACCTCGGCCTTGGCCATGAGCCGGCGCATCTGCTCGGTAGGCTGTGTCACCGTGTCGCTCCGCAAATCGATTCGCTTTCCCATCCTCACATCACTCCGTATTGATCTTGTTCCCTTGATCAGTGACTCTGCTCCGGCAACGTGTAAGCCGACGAAGATTTCCAATTTGCTGGGATCGCCGTACTCGTCCAGCCGCTCTTTGGCATGAACGGTTCGTGGTGTTCATTGAAGTAAGCATCGAGCATCTGCCGAGCGATGACGGCTGAAAACTGAGCGCCATAACCACCGCCTGGAGCCATCACGGCAATGGCGACTTGCGGATCATCGAGTGGCGCATAGCATATAAACACCGAGTTGTCGGTCGGCTTACCGCCCAGATAAATCTGCGCCGTGCCCGTCTTTCCGGCCACCTGGTATGGTGCACCAGCAAATGCAGAATACGCTGTTCCACTTGGGTTGGACGTCACACCATACATGCCCTGCTTAACCAAGTTCCACTGCCAACTGGCCGCCTGCACTTTCCCCTGAACTTGCGGTTTTACCGACTGCAATGGCTTCGCCCCAGAACTCGGCGTGCCGTTTTCCGTAAAGACGTTTTCGAGCAAATGCGGCTTCAAGCGCAGCCCCTGATCCGCCAACGTCATCGCGTACTCCGCAAGCTGCATGGGCGTGAACTGCTGCGACTGGCCGATGGCGGCGTCTGCCAAGCTGGCTGGCGATCCGTAGTTGACATACTTCCCGGTCTTCGCCACCGAAGCCTCACTTGCCTTCAGGTTGTACGGCACTTGACTATTTCCCTGTGTATAGTCCTCGACATAGAACCGTCCAGCTGCTTCATATGGCAAGTCTACGCCTGTCGGATAGCCGAGCCCAAAGTCGACCTCACCCTGAAACAGTTGATTGATACCTTTTGCGAAGTCGGTGTTGAGATAGTTTTGGAAGCTGCCAGCAGTCGGAGGATAGCCGCCGCCGCTCGACGTGCTGCTGCCAAACCATTGACCCAGCCATAGACCCACTTGATAAAAGAACACGTCACTGGATACGGTGATGGCCTCAATCGGATTGACACCGCCAAAAGCAAAACCTTCGTCTTCATTTTTCCGGGACGTACCAATGTAGATATAGCCATCGTCTTCGATGATGGTATTCGGCTTGACCACGCCAGCCTTCAGGGCTGTGATGAGATTGGCCGGCTTCACCGTCGATCCCGGATAATTGTACATCCCGATAGCATTGTTCATCTGAGCGCCGGAGGTGCTCAAGTAATTCGCATGTTGACCAAGCGTACCGGTCGTATACCAATTCGGGTCCAGGTACGGATAGCTGACCATCGCAATCACGCCGCCCGTTTTCACATTCAGCATCACGGCGGCCGCATTCTCGACATTGTTCTTATTGCTGTTGCTATTGATCATGTTTTGCATGATCATTTGCGCTTCTGCTTGTTCATGGCCATCAAGGGTCAATTGAATGTTGTCGCCGTCTTGTGGTGCAATTTCCCCGACGCTGCCAATGGCATTTCCAGCGCTGTTGATAGCAACCAATTCGTAGCCAGGCTTGCCCTGTAAAATCGATTCATACTCCTGCTCGATACCTGTTTCGCCGACCTTTTGGCTATATAGATATCCTTTGTACTGATTCACGTTTTCCGCCGTGATCGCACCTACATAGCCGAGAACCTGACCAGCGAGATCGCCATTCGGGTACTGCCGCTGATATTCCTGAATGACCTGTACGCCAGGAAGCTGCGACTGGTGCTCCACGACAAACGCAACCTGCGCGTCGGTCACGTTGTTCGCGAGCGTCACCTGAATCGTACCCGTGTCGCTGTTCATCGTTTGATACAGGTTCGCCGCCGTCGTTTGTAACACAGGTGCCAACACGCGCGCCACCTGATGGTACGTCGCGTCACTGACGGTGGAATAGCGATTGAGCACGATGCTCATCGTGGGTTTGTCCCATGCGAGCACCTGCCCATTGGCATCGTAGATCCAGCCGCGCTGTGGCAATATGGGGATTCTCGCCATTTGTGTCGTCAATTCCGCCTGGCGGAACGATTGTCCTTTCGCGACTTGTACGTACCCTGCACGTAGCACGAGCGATGTGAATGACAAAAACACGATCCCGTAGACCACGTTCGTTCGAAACGCGCGGCGCCGGCGCCGCTTCTCTTCGTCCGTCAGCTGTTCTTGTTTATCCTTCCATTTTCTCATTGCACAACCCCAACGCTGAATAATGTATCATCTCGCGCAACTATGGACAGCAAAGCCGAGCAACAGAGGTGCACTTGGACATATAATAAGACTGACAGAGCAACACATCCCACTTTCTTGTCGACGCCTAACGACTAGATTACCATAAATGAAAACAGACAGACGGGGAATGAAGGGGACTGGTCTATGTTTTCAGATTATGCACAGACCTGGCTATCCATCCTCCAGACACTGCACTGGCACGCTGTGATTCCCGCCGTGGTGGCAGCCGTTTGGACCTTTATCTTCTTGCGTACCATACCTGACTTGGTCCGCACGCCGCGCCTCAAACAAGTGCGGGGTACTGACGAAGAGCGTTGGACGGCGAAGCACGACCTTGGCAAAGTCAGCGTGATCGTGGCGGCTCGGGATGAAGCCGAGCGAATTCGGCAAACGGTCGAATCGCTGACGGCACAGACCTATCCGAATATGGAGATCATTTTGGTCGATGATCGATCCAGCGACGGGACAGGAGCAGAAATTGATCACCAGGCCGCGCTGGCGGAAAACGTAGTGCCTGTCCACATTATGGAACTGCCGCGCGGGTGGCTCGGCAAGAACCATGCGCTATATGTCGGATCGAGACAGGCCAGTGGCGATTGGCTCTTGTTCGCGGATGCAGATGTGTATTTCTATCCAGATGCCATCGAACGCGCCATGCAGTATGTACATACGCACAAGCTTCAGCATTTGACCGTCGCCCCGCGCTTGATTGCTACGGGCTACTGGCTGCGCATGCTGACCGCCATGTACATCTTCAACTACGTTCTCTTCAAGCGCCCACAGAGCGCGTATCGCAGGCGCGCACGGGCGCATGCGGGAATTGGAGCATTCAACCTGGTTGCACGCCGCGCATATGAGGAGAGTGGCACGCACCAGGCAATTGCGTTGCGCCCTGACGACGATTTGTATCTCGGCAAGCAAATCAAACAACACGGCTTCCGGCAACGGTTTGTCGTCGCGCAACAATGTATTGAGATTGAATGGTACCCAGATTTATCGTCGATGATAGTGGGAATGGAAAAAGCGCCGCTTCCAGCCTTTCGCTATTCGGCGCTGTTGCTCTGTCTGAGCATGGTCTTGATGATGGCGTTATACAGCGTGCCGTTTGTCGGGGCGGTTGTAGGACCTGGTTGGTACCGTCTGTTGTATGGCTATGCGTTGCTCCTCATGTGCATCCTGTACGAATTGCATGCGGCCTTTTTAAAGCTGCCGAAGCACCAGTTTCTCATTTTGCCTGTCGGAATGCTTCTTTACAGCTATGCGTTTATCCGATCCGCAGTTCTGGCCGTTCGCCGAGGCGGTCTGATGTGGCGCGACACATTCTACACGCTGCGCGAACTCCGCCGGGGCCTGTGACCCCATACGAAGAGCCCGCCTCGTCACAGCATCGCCTATTATGCAAAACAAGGTGCGCCCCAAGCGGCACACCTTGTTTTGCATGGTATCGCGAAAAATCAATGCGTGATGTAACGACGAGCTCCGATGTACTTGGGTCCCCAGTAGGAATTGAACACGCTGTCGATGGACACGCCCATGTCCTGAGAGTCAATCATCAGCCCATTGCCAATATAAATACCGACGTGAGACGCTCCTGGCGCATACGTGCTAAAGAAGACCAAATCACCCGGCTGCAGATCGTTTTGACTCACAGGCACACCGGCCGCAAATTGTTCTTCCGAAGTGCGGCTGATATAGACGCCAAAATGAGCAAACACGTATTGTGTAAATCCTGAGCAGTCGAATCCGCTGGGCGATGTCCCTCCCCACACATACGGCGTACCGAGAAACTGCTCCGCATAGCCAATAATGGAGTTCGGATCCGCTGGTACCAATGCTGCCTGTTGCTGCTGAACATATTGAGGGTTGCTCTCCTGCTGCTCAGCAGCCTGCGTTGCAGCCTGAATTGCCTGAATATCCGACTGGGTCAACTGAATTTGACTCTCGAGAAGCCCCTGCTGTTTCTTCCCACTTTGGATGTCAGCCTCAACGACGGCTAAATTGCGCTGCTTCTCACCTTTGAGAGCCTCGTCTGTCGCCTGCAAGGCCTGTAACTGAGCCTCAACCTGCGCAACTTGATTTTCTGAGGCTTTGACTTCGTCTTGTTTCTGAACGATGGCTTGCTGAAGGGTCTTTACAGACTGCACAACTTGATTCTGGGTCTTCGATACGACAGATAAATCATAGAGGCGAGAGAGAAAGTCCGTAAAACTCGTGGCATTAAATAGAACCTCTAAGTATGAAACATTGCCATCCTCGTATTCACTGCGGACGATCTGGGCGAGCTCATTTTGATCCGTTTCCAGCTCTTGTTGATTCTGCGCCAACTGAATACCCAGTTGATGCTCCTGCGCCCGCAACGATGCCATGCGCGCATGATTCGTCTCAATCTGCAATTCTACGGTATGTATCGAATTATCAAAGGTGGCGATGGCATTTTTAAGGGCTAATTCCTTGACTGCGTCCGACTGAACCTGTTGTTCCACGCTGCTCTTTTCACTTTGCAACTGCGACAGCTTTTGCTGATCTTCAGCCAGTGAATTCGCATATGCAGCCCTCGGAAACAACGCAAACGACAACGCAACAATTGCAGAGACACCCAACATCCATTTTGACTTATTCTGCATATTCGCTCCTCACTGCCAACATGGTGATAGAATTCTATGACGGCCGTCACCGGCGCAATTCCAACAACAAAACTGCGTTTCTAGCCTAATTCGACAAGTTATTCAAAAATCCTGCCGCAAAAATCGATGACATTTGCTTTCTTTTTTTTTTGCTACGATAAACCGATGCCCACCAGTGAATGCCGTTTCATTTTGACCTTTTTTTGAGATACAATGTTGCTCATCATGAGTGTAGGTGCTATGCACCAGTTCACACCGCTGTCAGGAGCCTGAAACTTCAACACGTTTTCAATGCAAGCCAGTTATGCTGTGCAAGACTGAATTCACCCAAATAACATGAGAATCTCAGGAGTGTGAACCCTGATGTCAGGTACGTTAGAAGTCGGCTTGCGGCTGCCTTCCCGCGCCGTGAAACCCCGACTGAGCGGGTTGACCATCGTGATCGACAACGGTGTGCCGCTCCGCCACTTTGAAGATGTCATGGAAAGTGCCTCAGATTTGGTCGATCTCGTCAAATTCGGATGGGGAACGTCGCTTGTCACACCGCGGCTCGTCGAAAAGATCGCATGTTTACGCAGATTGGGCATCGATTACTTTTTTGGCGGAACGTTATTCGAAAAATTTTATGTGCAGAATCAACTTGAAGCCTATGAGGAGTTCTGTAAACGCCACGAATGCAACTACGTGGAAATTTCCAACGGTACCGTGCCTATGACCAATGCAGAGAAATGCGCTTGGATTACGCACTTCTCGGAACGCTTCCAAGTCCTGAGTGAAGTGGGCTACAAAGATGTCAACCAATCACTGATGCTTCCGCCCAACCGCTGGATTCAGTACATTCAAGAGGATTTCGCAGCAGGCGCCAGGTACGTCATCACCGAAGCCCGCGAGTCCGGTACCAGTGGCATTTGCCGCGAAAATGGCGAGTTGCGCTTTGGTCTCATTGAAGAAATTCTCGATGCCAACATCGAGATCGACAAACTTGTATTTGAAGCACCCAACAAGTCACTGCAGACGCACTTTATCGAGAAAGTTGGGAGCAATGTCAATCTCGCAAATGTTCCCTTTGCGGATATTATTCCACTCGAGACCTTGCGGCTTGGACTGCGATCCGACACCTTCATGTTGTTTGAAAACTGAATTCATGCCATTGAGGAGGACTTTACATGCGCGATCCCAACAACGTCTTTCACCTTGCCATCCCCGCTCGCGATCTCGATGAAACGTACGACTTCTACGTCACCAAGCTCGGGTGTAAGCTCGCACGCCGCTATGCGGATCGCATCACTCTTGATTTTTTTGGTGATCAGGTGGTTTGCCACCTCTCGGACCATTTCGATCGCGACGTAAACATGTATCCACGTCATTTTGGTATCACCTTTAGGGACAAGCGGCAATTTGACAATCTGTACAAACTGGCAAAACAGCGCGAACTTCCGTTCTTCCAGGATTTATCCAAGCGTTTCCAAGGCATGATTGAGGAACACGAAATGTTTTTCCTGCGCGATCCATCCAACAATCTACTGGAGTTCAAGTACTACTATGATGATCGCATGATGTACTGAACAGCAGGGCGTCGGCTGGGCTGACGCCCTATGACGCGTGCATCGACCGTGACCGTTGCATACGCGCCATCAGCAACAAACCTGTGCAAGCGAGCACGGGAATCACGATCCACCAAAGAATGACCATCGACGGCCAGACGTCATTGACGCTGATGACTTCCACAGAGGTGTGAAACGCCCAGAACCCAAACACCAGAATCCATGCCCCAACGGCTGGCACGATCGTTCGTGCATCTGCAGCTGGCCAAATACGCTGTAAGGCAGAACAGATGACATATAGATTGATGCCAATTTTAATCACAATAGTCGGCAACCACAGCCCGACAATCGGGAGATCAAAGCGATCGAGAAAGTCGGTGAGCCGAATCTCTCGCACCGCTTCGTACGCTGGGTACATGAAATGGCCGGCCAATGTGCTGCTGAGATTTAACTGGCAGATGATCAGGACAAACTCAAGAAACCCACAGGAAACCAATAAGGCGATGCAAGACTGCCGAAAAGTGTAATGCCGATTTGAAAACATGAGAGGCAAAATCATAATATTGCCGATGGGATCCAACGCATACCAAATGCCAATCATCGGACGAATCACGCCCTTTTCGAAAAACGGCTGCAAGTACTGCCAACTCAAGTCTGGAATTAAAAGTAGGCCAGCACACAGAGCAACGACAATAAACAGAGGTATGTACAATTCCGCCATGCGCCCGACGATTTCAATGCCACCTCGCACCATGAACACGCATGTAGCTACGATGAGCACCGCAATCAGGATGGCTGGCGTTCTAGGCAAAAATACGACGTTGACAAAATCAGTTCCAAGCCGCATATCCTTTGCCATATCGAGCGATAACACCAGCACATATCCTGCAACTAAACACTTTCCAAACCAGCCATACCTTTCGACAAAAAGTGTCAATAAGTCTTTGCCTGGATGAGCATGTAACGTGCGATTGACAAGCCAGAGTATTGCAAGCATGACAAGCGCACACACTGGAACCCCTATCCATGCATCTTGACGAGCTAAACGTAGAATTTGTCCAGGCCAGGTGACAAGTGTAGCCGAAAACACGTAACAGAGCCCGATAATTACGATTTGGCGAGACGACGTAATTTCCAAAACATTCACCCCGCAAATGAGAATTTGGGGAGCCACGCAAACGTCGTGTGTGTGAACATCAGGGTGTTGGAGAGCACCCACATGCCTGCTGCCGACAGCAGACAAACACTGTATATCACGCGCGTGACTCGATTGCTCTCTTTCCATTCGCGCCACTGCAGCAGTACTAAACCCGTTACCAAACCCACAGCCTGTGTCATCAATAAGATCACGACTGTAATTCCTCCTCTGGAACGCCGACGGGGGAAGTCGCATTCCCGCTATTTCGAATTTCCACTTGCGCATCAATGTGAACTGGGATGTTCGGATAAAAGTCGTCGCGCCAATTCTGCCTTACGCGATGCCAATACCGTGGATAGTTCCGGTATACTCGGTTACAGATACCGATGGGATCCGCATGGTATCGTTGGAGTTGTGCAACCCCTAAACGCATATCGTCGATGACTGCCTGACTTGCCTGCCGCTCGAGGCTCGGTAGGTTCTGACTACGCTCATACGTCAGATTTGACGTATTTTCGCTTAACTCCCCAGTCACACGCGCTTTGATCTCGCAAACCATGCGACCGTCCGGCATTGACTTGACCGTCGTTCGCACATGATAGCCAGTCACCATGACCGACACAAATCCGCTACCATTTGTGGCGCGTATTGTGATCATCGGGCGTCGATATTCGCCCATCGCCCATAACACACCGTCAGCTGCACGCCCCGACAGCATGGCGACCATCTTTTGCTTCTGGAATATGGCCACACCTGCCAGCTTTACGTTGGATTGTTCCTCACCCGCTTCCCCCGGTTTGGTCATCGTCCATGAAACCACTGGCATGATGGGATCCTGCCCTTCAGCCAGCAATGCTTCTGTCACACGTTTTACCGTTCGCGGATGGGTCATCGACTCATTGGCCAATTCACGCAAAAACTCAGCGGGCGTTTTTTCCATCGTCGCTTCTGCATTCAACAAATCTGCCGCAGGGCCCGAACTGACAAGAAGATACGTCGTCATACGGTTTTGTGGAATGCGACTCATGACGTCGATGGGAGACTCGATGTTTTGTTTAGCCAGATCTTCGCCGAAGAGGAATACGCGCATGTGTGAAAAGTATAATTGTCTCGACATGGCATTCTGCTGTTGCATATTCGCTGCTCGGAAGGTGTCTCCGGTCGCCGAATCGAGAAAGTAAGCCTTATTCCCACTCGATCCGCCGCCACCCCCCTTCTGCCCAACATCAGAGATCTTACCTGGTAATGGAATTTGCACCGTGACACGATACTTCTTGTCCTGCGTCAAATCAGCAGCCGTTGCTGTGACAAATGCAATGTCATTGATTTCACGTCTGTCCCAGCAGCCATTGGTCAATGGCACCAGCAGTAACGCACTGATGATGGTCGTCAATACCCTGACCTTCATCTGGCTCCCCCTCGCGAACCGGATGCCTTATCCGGCGTAGGCATCTGCCGTTCTCCCATGCGCTTGCGATTGTGATGTGCGACGGATGATGGGCGGAATACCATTTTCCACCACGGAGGTCTGAAGAAGAGATCTTTGACTTCCTTGCGCTTGTACGGAGCAAGTCCCGACAGGTAAGGAACGCCAAAGGAACGGAGCTTGCAAAGGTGAATCGTAATCCACATGACGCCGATGACAATGCCGAACATGCCGAGCACCGCCGCCAGGAGCATCATTGGAAAACGAAGCAAGCGGATAGCGATCGCGGCATTGTAACGCGGCAGCGTAAACGAAGCGATACCGGTGATCGCGACAATAATGACCATCGGCGCCGATACAATACCCGCTTCGACCGCAGCTTGCCCAATGACCAAAGCACCGAGGATACTGACCGCTTGTCCCACCGCCTTCGGTAACCGAATACCGGCCTCTCGCAGCGCTTCAAATGTGAGCTCCATAATCAACGCCTCAATAATGGCTGGAAACGGAATGCTCTCGCGCGCCGCGGCAACACTCATGACCAGACTTGTCGGCAACATGTCCTGGTGATATGTTGTCACGGCGATGTACATGGCTGGCAGGAAAAGAGCCAAAAATAGTGAAATATACCGAAGGACACGTACAAGGTAGACAAGAAAAAACCGTTCATAGTAATCTTCGCTCGCCTGCACAAATTGCCACCACGTAACGGGGGCAACGAGAACAAATGGCGTACCCTCAGTCAGGATGGCAAAGCGCCCTTCCAACAATTGTGCAGCAATGGTGTCCGGTCTCTCGGAATATTGAAACTGTGGAAATGGCGACATCGGTTGGTCTTCGATGAGCTCCTCGATGTAACCACTCTCCAGCACGCCATCTATTTCGATACTTCCAATGCGCCGTTTTGCTTCCGTGATCACCTTTGGATCAGCTAAATCTTCAATGTACACGAGCAAGACTTGCGTCTTGGTGTACTGGCCCAATGTAAAGGAAGACGCCTTGAGTTGTGGCGTCCGGATCTTATGCCGAAGCAATGCCATATTGGCTTCCAGATCTTCCGTAAACCCTTCGCGCGGGCCGCGGACTACCGATTCCGTTTCCGGTTCTGAGATACCGCGTCGTTCCTGCCCAGAAGTGGATAGCAAGAACGCCTGGGGCAGTCCGTCGACGAATAAGACAGCCCGCCCGCCAACAATCTCGTCAATGACCTGACAAAACGTGTCCGCCCGACCAACCTGCGCCAACACAATACCTTCATTACGTATCCTGTCAGACGCTAACCAGTTATTCACATGCCCATCAACGGGTGCAAAATCATACATGAGCGGACGAAGTGCTTCCTCACTTAGGTCAGTTGCGCTAACCATCCCTGTGAGATACAGAATACAAGCGTCCCTTGCATGCCCCACGCGCAAGGGACGAACCTGCAAATCTGCGCATTCGGAGAAAGCCTTTAGCATGATGGTCAAGTTCTCGTCCAAGTGATCCGAAACTGGGCTCTGCCAAGTCGATGAAGTTGGCTGTCCGCCCTGCACTCCCGCCGATGCAGACGTTTCAAACCCTGTTTCCCTGCGGTCAGGACCATGCTCTTGTTCGGCAGAGCGCCTTTTGCGTTTACGAATCAACACTCGTCCGTCCATTCGCCTTCCTCCATCCGCAGAATAACATTCCAATACGGCCATTATTTTATCCATAAGACATAACAAGAAGGGTTGTTCTGGACGCACATGCCCAAGAACAACCCTGATACCATTCATGTTTGTTTCGTGCAGGAAATCTCCCTAGTTATTATTAGTACCCAAACGGGCTCGTCGAGTTAAATGGGTCTGGCATCACACTGCCACCGCCCGACGAAAACGGGTTCTGCCCGGAACTTCCGGCCGATTGATTTTGGCTGGAAGCGCCCGACGCCGTCGTGTTTGGCGATTCCTCCGAACCGATTTTGACATGCAACGTCTTCTTCTGAATCCCACGGTATACGACGACCGGCACCGTTTCACCAGGTTTCAGCGTAAACAATTCCGTCCGCAGATCCGCAATGGATTGAATGGTCTTACCGTCGATGGAGATGATGACATCACCCGTTCGCAAACCGGCACTCTTCGCGTTGGCCGAATCGACACTTTCAACATACACACCATAATTGACCGGAATGTTCCCCGGCAAGTATCCGGACGGTATACTGGACAAGTCAATGCCCTCAATGCCGAGCGCCGGATGCAGGGCGTGACCTGTGCGGATGATTTGATCCGCAACATTGAGCACTTCGTTGGATGGAATCGCAAACCCCATGCCCTCGAAATCCTGCTCGACAATCTTACTGCTGTTGATGCCAATGACTTGTCCTGCAGCATTCAGCAGCGGCCCACCACTGTTGCCCGGATTGATGGCCGCGTCCGTCTGAATGACAGATTGGTAATCGAGTGTCGTATCCGAAGTCGGTTCCTCGACCGGCATCATGCGCTGGTCGCCGCTCACGATTCCGGACGTCACCGTGTCTGCAAAATCCAGTCCCATCGGCGTCCCGATTGCAATCGCGGGTTCACCGACTTGAATGTCGTCCGAATTGGCAAATTGCGCAGGCTGGATGCCTGGAAATGTCGATGCCGGTACTTTCAACACCGCGAGATCCGTGTACGGGTCCGTGCCTACCACTGTAGCCCGTACCTGCTTGTTTGTATTGAGGACGATTTCGACTTTCGATCCGCCCTGAACCACGTGGTTGTTCGTCACAATGTAAGCATTGTCGCCGTTCCGATAGAAGTAGACGCCCGACCCGATATCCGATTCCTGGGTCTGCGATTGCTGTGTAAAGAAGTCGCTGGTCGTCGTGTAATTGACGACTGCAACGACATCAGGTTCGACCTTTTTCACGACCTGTGTAATATCGTCATTTATATTGACGTTCACTGACATCGGCTTGGTCGCTGACGTGGTCGACGTCGGCAATGTAGGTCCCGACGCCAAGGATGTTTGGGAGTTTCGCACCACCGGCGTGATCGCAAGCGTCGCACCTGCGCCGACAAGCGCCGAGACGACCACGGTTGCGACCCACTTCCATGCGCCAGCAGACTCGCGAAAGAAACCGTTGCCTTGTCTCGAACGATAATAGCCCATTCCTGTTCACACCTTTCGTCGTCAAGTCAGCTTTGATGCCTTTAGTATGCATCGCAAACCTTGAAACCGTATCGAAAAGGTCAGGCCAAGAAGGCTTATGGTCATCGCCGCAACAACGCTGCAGCCGCAGCTTCGCCGCTGCGCACGGCTCCTTCAAGACAGGCCGGCCAGTCGGTACGCGTCCAATCGCCTGCCAACAGCAAGCCTGCAATCGGCGTCCTTGGGTATGGGCGCAGATGCCACGTACCTGGCTCCGCGAGAAACGTCGCTTTCGGCTGCCAAACCACTTTGCCAGTGAGAAGTTTCGCGTTGCGCACCTCTGGGCACGCTTTACAAAGGGCAGCGTGTACGCCGCTGATGATTTGCTCATGCGTCCAATCGCGGAATCGATCCGCAGCCGAGATGGAAACAGATAGCCAACGGCCAGCTTGCTCGGACTCCGGCAACAACCGGCCACGGTTAAACACGAACATGCCATCAAAATCGGTCGCCGCGAAGACATCCTCGTTCAAGACCACGCGGTCATAGTTAAGAAACACGTTCAGGATAGGACTCCATCGCAATTTCGCAATGCCTTGAAAGGGCTCTTGATCTGCCCAGCCTTCCGGAAGCATGCGAAGCAACGCGTCGTGCGGAACAGCAGAAATCACCTGTTCTGCCGCGATGAGTGAGCCATCGCGCAGATGGACGCCAGACACCTTGTTCGCTTCCAAGTGCAATTGTTCAACATAAGACGAGTAGCGTATGTTGACGCCTCGCGCAGCCAGATGTTGGACGGCGTCGCGAGCGAGATCGCCAAGGGGGCGTGTGAACAGCCCCAGCCGTGCCGGCTGCCAGCCCCGCATAAAACCCATGTGAAACGATTGGGCGGCCAACCCTGCACTAATTTGGTCGGCATGGCCATTTAAAATTGCCGTACCAACCAAATCCCATAACAAGCGTACGGTTGTATCGGCCTGCCCGGAGGTCTGAAGCCAGCTGGCAAAGCTTACGGCATCGAGTTTTTCCGCCTGCGGTCGCACAAAGGCGAGCGCACCAGCAATGGCCGACATGCGCTCGCTCGCCGAGAGGTGCCCATACGTCAACAACGCCGGCAACAAATGCAACGGCCCTGCCAGACGCCTGCTGGCGATTCGATACATCTTTCCGCCGTGGTAGACAGGGATGTCGAGCAAAGGCTGAAGCCGATACCCGCTTCGCACATGGAGACTCTGTAATAAACTCGCAAACCGATCACAACAGCCTAAGAGCACGTGCTGTCCATTGTCCAATGCGAGACCAGTTTCGCGATCAACAAAGGAAAACGCGCGCCCTCCTGGGTAGGGCGTGCGTTCCAGCAGTAAGATGCGCTTCGGCTCGATACCTTGTGATAGTAGGGCCTCGGCGGCCGCGATCCCTGCCCATCCCGCGCCGATGATGATTATACTGTCGCTGACGCGTTCCATAACACACCCCACACCAAGCGCAATTTACGTGAGCTGGATAACGCGATTCGGCCATCAAACACCTGAAATCGACTCTCTTCTATCTTCGTCAATAATTCACGATACATGAGAAACAGCATGCGCAAACAGCGAAGGCTGTCCTCTTCAACCAATGGAAACAACCCTTTGGCTTTCTCGTAGTACATCTTTGCCCGCTCGGCCTGCTCGTGCATCAACGCCAAAAAGCCAGGCGTGACGCGCTTTCGCCTTAAGTCGTCCATCGTGTAGCCGTGTTTGGCAAGCTCTTCTGTTGGCAAGTACACGCGATCGCGCTTCATGTCTTCGTCGAGATCGCGGAGAATGTTGGTCAACTGCAAAGCGCGCCCCATGTCCCGCGCCAAGGATAAAGCACTGGGATCGCGATAACCGAAAATGTGCACAGACATGATGCCGACCGTGCCCGCGACGTAGTCGCAATACTGTTCAAGCTCCTCCATCGTTTGCAGCCGAACTGCGTGCATGTCAATGCGCATGCCCTTGACCATGTCGCGAAACGGTTCAATAGGCAATTGAAACCGCCGCACGGTATCTCCCAATGCCATGACGATTGGATCGCCGGACGCAGCGTAATGATCGGCAAAGGCTTGCTCAGCCATGCGCTCCGCCCTTGCGAGATGCTCCTCGGCCTCGTCTCCTTCGTAATCGTCGACGGCATCGTCGCAAATGCGGCTCCAGGCATAAATGGCGTACATCGCGAGGCGCTTGTGCGCCGGCAAGAAACGCATCCCATAATAGAATGAACTTCCAGCCTGGCGCGTCAGCTTCGTACAGTGTTGATATGCCTGCTCCATGTTCATCCGGGAGCCACTCCTCGTTGCCCGACCCCGATCAAAGTACGCATGGCGATGTGCAGCTTCTGACCGCTTGTGATCACGGGTCGGCGCACAAACGGATCGTAGTTTTGGCGATGCAACGCCGCGAGAACAGCTTCACCGCCAAGCCGATAGAGTCGTAGCTGCATCGCGAGTCGCCGCGGCACCAGCGCCTCGAGGCGAGCACCCTGCCTGAACCAGTCTGCCGTTCGCTCCACCTCATACTTGATGCAAGCACGCACACCGTCCGTCATGCGAGCCGCGCGGATATCTTCCAAAGACGCTCCGAATGACTCCAAATCGGCCTTGGGCAAGTAAATTCTCCCGTTTTGGAGGTCGCGGTGAATATCTTGAAGGTGGTTCGCCACTTGCAAGGCTGTGCACGTATAATCGGACAATGTCGCACGCTCCTCGTCGCAGCAGCCAAAGACGCCGAGCACGAGACGGCCCACGGGATCCGCCGAGTAGCGGCAATAATCCCGCAGGTCGTCCCACGTCTCATAGGTTGCTTGGCGTTGATCCCGCCGGTTGGCTTCAATCAGGCGCAGAAATGGCTCGATGGGCAGCCCGCACACTTCAATCGTGTGTTGCAAGGCCCGAAATACTGGCGTCTGCGGCGTACCGCCGTACGCTCGCCGCAGTTCTTCCTCGTACGCGTCGAGAGCCGCCAGTCGATCTCCTTCCAACTCGTCACCGAGATCGTCCACGCCGCGACAAAATGCATAAATAGAACAAAAGTGCGGACGAAGCCCGCGCGGGACGAAGAGCGAGACGACGGAAAAGTTCTCGTAATGGCTGGCCGTCAAGCGCGCACACATCTCGAAATCGGCTCGCAAACCGACAGGTACCGACTGCATCGCCATTACCTCGTCAACCGGCCCAGCGCGTCTTTGTACCTACCTAGTACCATGACCGGAAAGATGTGTCGATAGAGCGTGTAACCAAGGTAAAAATCTCCAGGGAACCCTGTTCCAGTGTAATACGGCTCATCCCAACCGCCATCCGGCCGCTGGGTTCGCACGAGGTAGGCGACACCGCGCGAAACCGCATCAGATTGTACGCGCCCACCGGCTATCAAAGCAAGGAGCGCCCAAGCAGTCTGTGAAGGTGTGCTTGGCCCTACTCCGGCAAAGCGCTCGTCCACATAAGATCGGCAATCCTCACCCCAGCCGCCGTCTTCGTTCTGGTGTGCGACAAGCCAGTCGAGCGCCTTCTGCACAAATGGCTCCTTCATATCGACACCGACCGATTTTAAGGCTGGCACCACAGCACCAATGCCATAGATGTAGTTAACACCCCAGCGCCCATACCACGAACCATCGGGCTTTTGTTCGCGCTTCAGGTAGTTTACCGCCCGCGTAACCACCTTCCACGCCTCGTCATAGCCAAAACTGCCGAAGCATTCCAAGACGTGTGCGGTAACGTCTTCGGAAGGCGGATCGATCACCTCACCGAAGTCGCAGAATGGAATGCGATTCGGAAGTTCCTTGTTGTTATCGACGTCGTAAGCGCCCCAACCGCCGTTCGAACTTTGCATCGCCGTGAGCCAACGGAAGCCTGCCGTCATCGCATCGCGCCGCTCTGCCTCGTTCGGCAATTTCAGGCTATTGAGTGCCCAAACGACAACCGCCGTATCGTCGACATCGGGATAATGTGGATTGTGAAACTGGAATGCCCATCCACCCGGCTTGGCGTTTGACCGCCGCACAGCCCAGTCGCCCTTCGTGGTGATGCGATGGTCCAGAAGCCATTGTCCCGCCTTGATCAGATTAGGCTCGTCTGGCGCCAAACCGGCTGCACGCAGTGCGAGAATCGAGAGGCCGGTATCCCACACAGGCGAAATGGACGCTTGGAACATCCAGCCACCGTATTCCAAGTCGATGCCATACAGGTCGAGTCCCTCCCATCCTTTGATAAACGCGGGATGGTTGGTCATATTCATGACTTTAAGCGCAAGCAACGCGTAAAACCAGGGCGGTTGAATGCCACCCCAACTACCATCGCCTGCCTGATGTTCAATCAACCAATCGATCGCGCGTTGCTCGGCGGCCTTGCGGAACGGGTGGAACGACCCATTCTGATAACCTTGCAACAACTTGTCGATGGCTAAAAAGAGGCCTGAATTGCCACCCTTGGCCGCACGCCGACGCGGAGGCACGTTGGTCTTAAACAACTCGGGCACTTTGGCATGCGCTGGCAACGGGAACACCGCACGGCGGCTCATCACGATCGTGAGTGCGACGATCGTCGGCCGCGCCCACGAACCGAAGTCGTAAATATTGAGCGGCATATTTTTGCCCAAGAACATGATCTCGGGTGGGACAACCGGCAATTTGTTCCACGGATACTCGCCCACCAAGGCCAACCACAAGCGCGTAAATACGCGTGCTGATTCAACCCCACCCTGACTTTGAATAAATGTCGACGCCTTGCGCATGCGTTCATCGTCAGGGGCTAAACCGATGTATTTCAGAGCAACGTAGGCCTCGATAGTCGTGTCGAGGTCTTGCGGACCACCCGGATATTGCGCCCATGTGCCATCCGCTCGCTGCTCGTGCAAAAGATATGTCTTAATCTTCTCCAGACGCTCGTTGTCCACCTTGCCCAGACAGTGACATAGAAGCACGTATTCTGCCTCCATGGTTACGTTGCTGAGCAGAGGTCCCCACCAGTATCCTTCTTCGTGCTGGCGGCTCAACAGATACTCGACACCGTTGTCGAGCGTCTGCATATAAGCTGGAACTTCCGCTAGTTGCTTGGTCATCCCGATAACCCCCTTACACGTCAGTTCTGTCATTTCGATACGGGTGCCATACCTGCTTCGCGAAACCATGTGATCGCTCGAAGCAAGGCATCTTCAACGGACGACTGCGGCATGCCAAGCTCCTGTACCGCTTTCGTTGCGTCAAAATACATCGGTTCGCGCGCCAGTTTGACCCCATCCACCGGTGCCCGCGGCGTGTGATGCAACAACCGCGACAGCAGGTAATCGTCCACAATGGCCACCGACATGGCGACCCAGAACGGAATCTTCGTCCGCGGTGGACGCCTCCCGGCCAGCCGCGCCACCGTGCCAACGAGATCGCCAAAGTGCATGTTGCGATTGCCGAGAATATAGCGCTCCCCGCGCCGTCCGCGCGCGTAGGCAAGGAGATGCCCGAGCGCGACATCCTCTACCGCAACCAAATTGAGCCCGGTTTCCACGTATGCAGGCATCCGTCCGAGCATCGTATTAAGGACAATTCGCCCCGTCGGCGTCGGCTTGACGTCATAGGGTCCGACGGGTGTCGACGGATTGACGATCACGATGTCCATACCAGCTTTCGCTGCATCTATGGCAAGGCGCTCGGCCAAGACTTTCGTTTTTTTGTACGTGCTATAGACCTTATCCGGGTCGTTGAAGCCATCCGCTTCTGTCGCCGGCTTCCCGTCGTGCCGCAGCTTCACTGCCGCCGTCGAACTGGTGTAGACAAGCCGCGGTCCACCCGCGTGGCGCACCGCCTCAATGAGCCGACGCGTTCCTTCGACGTTCGCCGCGTACATCAGCGCATCGTCCCGGCGGTCGAGCGAGTAGTGCGCAGCCACATGAAAGACAGCATCACAGCCGCGAACCGCCGCCTCGATCCCCGCGCCAGTCGCGAGATCGCCAACGCAAACGTCTGCGCCGAGCGCCAAGAGTGCTTGCGCCCGCATCGGATCGCGCACGAGTGCCCGCACCTGATGCCCTTGATCGCGCAAAGCCGCGACGACATGGTAGCCGACGAACCCAGTGCCTCCTGTCACCAGCGCAAGCACGCCAGTTCCCTCCCAATCTGCTGCAAAATCCGACGCGCGCGCAGGGCATGAAACGGCAAGCGCAAGGCATGGCCCCACGTCCCAGGGCGCCAGGACGGCAGTTGGTCGAACGCAGTGTCGAGCACGACGCGAATGGCGTAAAACGGAATTCCCTGCAATCGCGCCGCCTGTGCCCAGGCAAACGTCTCCTGATCCACCCAACGAGTTCCCGCACGGAGTGCTAGTTCGCGCTTGTCCGCAGGCGATGCAGCGACGCGTTCGACCGAAGCGATGCCGTGGTCAGCCTGCACGCCTACCCCAGTTTTGCGTGCGGCCTCCAGCACTGCGCCCATCAAAGGTTCCGGCAAAGGCGCAATCGGTTCGACGCTGCCAGCATCGGAAACCGCCGTTTGTGGTAACGCAATTTCGCCGCGCCGCACATCTGCACAAAGCGCCCCGCACACGCCCACCCCGAGCACCAACGATGGGCGAGATACCGCAAATGTCCGCTCTGCCGTCGCACGGCCGCGCGCCGGTCCCACTCCGGTTGCGATCACGCCCCATTCCGGGGCGGATCGCAAAGAACGAAGGGCATTTGCCTCAAACGTCAGCGCGGTCAAAACGAGTCTTGCAACCATCTTTGATTACGATGCGAAGAACCAACGCACGAGCTTCCACGTATCCGCCGGCGACACGGCCTTGACCGCAGACATCTCGTAACCGCTGTGCATCATGCAACTCGCGCAACGCGGGTTTTCGCCATACCCAAACTCATCCCAATTCGTCTTTTCCATCATCTCTTGGAACGAATCATAGTGATCGTCCGTCAATAGATAGCAGGGGCCTTTCCAGCCTTTTGGGTTGCGGTTCGGCATCGCCCACGGCGTGCAACGCAAATCTTTTTTACCTGTCAGGAAGTCAAAGTAAACGGGCGTGTCGTAGAAGCGGATTTTGTCGCCAGCGTGTTCGAGGATTTCCGAAACTAGTTGATTGACCTCTTTGCGGTGAAGGAAGATGTCACTGTGTGCGGAATCCACCTCTTCATAGGTGAACGCAGGCGACACAATGCAATTGTCGAC
The DNA here is from genome assembly GCF_004366795.1 of Alicyclobacillus sacchari. Lineage (GTDB taxonomy): Bacteria > Bacillota > Bacilli > Alicyclobacillales > Alicyclobacillaceae > Alicyclobacillus > Alicyclobacillus sacchari. The sequence continues at coordinate 392,362 of NZ_SORF01000001.1, forward strand.
GCCAAGATCCATCAGCTCTTGGAGCAATTCTGCGGTATCCTTGGCGCTTGCTCCCTTGTACAAGGTCGTATTGGTCGCAACGCGGAACCCTCGCTCCTTGGCCGCTTTGATGCCTTTGATCACGATATCAAACACGCCCGCCCTCTCGACCATACGGTCATGGTGCTCGCGTTTGCCATCCAAGTGAAACACGAACGTGAAGTTCGGATGCGGCTTCAGCTTGTCGAGGACGCGGTGCAGCAAAATGCCGTTTGTGCAGAGCATGACGAGTTTTCTGCGCGCCAGCATGCCGTTCACGATATCGACAATCTCCGGGTGAACAAGCGGTTCACCGCCGGCTATCGAAACCGCGGGTGCGCCGCACTCCTCGATCGCCTTGAAGCAGTCCTCCGCCGTCAAGCGGAGTTTCAGCACCTCTTCACTTTGCCTGATTTTCCCGCAACCCGTGCACGTCAGGTTGCAAAGTTCTGTCGGCTCCAGCATCAACACCATCGGGTAACGTTTGACGCCCTTGACCTTGTTCTTCGCAAGGTACTTGACCATATCGACCGTCGCCGACAATGACTGTCTTGCCATCCCAATCCCCTCCTAGTCAATCCGCTTCGACGAATGAGAAGATAGAAATCAATCGGTCTGAGGGAACAATATCCCACATCCGGGGTCAGAAGCAAATTCCCGGAAACTACACCTCGCCTGCGCCACGTATCCCGCCGCCCCGCTGCAAGCTCTCCAAGTAAAAGTTCCTGCCCCGCGCCAGGAGCCATTCGCGCAGTCTTCCCATGACGACAACTGGCTTCTTCCTCAAGTCCGCCCAGGTTCGGCACCCAGTCAAGACGAGCAATGTACGCAGCTCGGCATGCAACTCTTCCAAATAGCGATCCAGTGCCGCCTCACCATCTGGCTGCCCCAGCAGACGCACAAGCGGACCGGCGATCCCTACCGCCTTGGCCCCCATCGCCATCGCTTTGACGATTTCGTCAGCCGTACGCATCCCACCTGAAGCAAAGATGTCCGCGCGATTGCCCACAGCGTCGATCACTTCTGCAAGCGAGGCAGCCGTGGATAGCCCCCAGTTTTGCCAAGACTCGGCGAGTTGCAGGCCGCGGCGCCAAGCCTCGACCGCGATAAAATTCGTTCCGCCGCGGCCGCCGACATCAATCCCTCGCACGCCGCACTCCACAAACTGAACAGCTTGCTCGGCCGCAATCCCCTGACCGACTTCCTTCGCAATCACCGGCACGCCTACGCGCTGCACCACGTCCTCGAGCTTGGCGAGCGCACCGCGAAAGTCGCGGTCTCCCTCAGCCATGAACATCTCCTGAGCGACATTCCAATGCACCTGCAAAAGCTGTGCACCGACGATGTCGATAGCCGCTTTCGCGGTTTCCGCATCCGTGCCCATGCCGACGTTCGCGATCACGACACCATCCGGATGCATCTCGCGCACAACGCTGTACGTGTACGCAACTTCGGGCGAACGCACACCCGCAGTGCCAGAGCCCAAGGCGATAGCCAGCCCATGCCGACGCGCAGCCGCGGCGAGGCTGCGGTTAATGGCATAGACCTCGTCTGCACCGCCAGTCATTGCATTGATGACAATGGGAGACGGAAGCGTCACACCGCACACTTCGGTCGCGATGGATATCTCGTCCACCGCCAGCTCCGGTGCACAGCACGGAACGAGAGATACGTCCTCGAACCAGTTGGTGCTCGCCGGGTGATCGCCGAGCGCGCGCACCGCAGCGACGTGCTCGACCTTGCGGCGCTGCCGCAGATCTCCAACCACCTTCGCCATGTTCCGTCTCCTTCTTTCTGTCGCCAACAGGGGCGCAGCCGTGCTTACGTCCCTACTTTGTCCAATATATGCGTCGACTTCCCTTTATGACCTAAAAGCTGCAATGCATCCTGCACAATACCCTCGGCATCCAGTCCCAACCTGTGCAACACTTCGTCGCGCCCACCGTGCTCCACGAAGGTATCGGGCACACCTTTGCGACGTATGGGGAGGACAAGCCCGTGATCGAGCAATAATTCGGCCACCGCCGAGCCGGCGCCACCCGCCAAGGCCGCTTCCTCGACCGTTAAGATTGGCCTTCCCGTCTTGCCCAGCTGCACAATCAGTTCCTCATCGAGAGGTTTGACAAACCGGAGGTTGACGACCGTCGATTCGATTTGATAATCAGCGGCAAGCGTCTGGGCGGCCTTCATCGCCGGATTAACCATCGAACCGAGTGCAATGATGGTCAAATCCGCGCCCTCGCGAAGTACTTCCGACTTCCCCCAAGGCAAGGCCTGAAGCGGCTCGTCAAGCGCTACGCCCAATCCATCCGCGCGCGGATAGCGAACGGCTGCAGGTCCATCGTGCTGGCTGGCTGTATAGAGCATATGCCGGAGCTCGTTTTCATCCTTTGGCATCATCACCGCCATGTTCGGCACCGCGCGCAGATATGCGACATCGAATACACCCTGATGCGTCTCGCCGTCGGGACCGACAATGCCCGCGCGATCGACCGCAAGCAGAACAGGCAAGTTTTGTATGCAGATATCGTGGATGGTTTGATCGTACGCGCGCTGCAGGAAGGTGGAGTACACCGCAAAGATCGGACGCTTGCCGGCAGCCGCCAAACCTGCGCAAAACGTACCGGCATGTTGTTCGGCTATGCCCACGTCAAACGTACGCGTCGGGAACTCCTTCTGGAATTTTGTCAATCCACTGCCCGAGAGCATCGCCGGAGTCACGACGACAATGCGCTCGTCCCGCCGGGCCATCTCCGCGACCGTCGCGGCGAACACATTCGTATACGACGGAGGCTGGTTGCCCTTCACAGCGCTCGGCCACGCATGCCATTTGTCTTCCGAACTCTCCGCCTGTGGATACCCCTTGCCTTTTTGTGTAAGCGTATGAATGAGGACAGGGCCGCGAATGTCCTTCGCGCGCTCAAAAACAGAAATTAATTGAGGCAAGTCGTGTCCGTCGATGGGTCCGATATACTTAAAGCCGAACCCTTCAAAAGGCGTGATCGGCAACAGCATGTGGCGTGCAGCGTCCTTGGCTCTATCCAGGACCTTCGTCACTTTCGCCCCAACACCGCTCAACTGGCGGAGAATGTGGTCAATATCCGCCTTAGCTTTGGCATAACTCGGATCCGTACGCAAGCGCGTCAGGTACTTGGAAACCGCCCCAACATTATTCGAAATGGACATCTCGTTGTCATTGAGGACGACAATCAAGTCGAGCCCGAGATCGCCCGCATGATTCATCGCCTCCAGGGCCATACCGCCCGTAAGTGCACCATCGCCGATCACGGCAATCACGTGATGATTTTCCCGGCGAAGATCGCGGGCAACGGCCATGCCTACGGCCGCCGAGATGCTGGTGCTGGAGTGGCCTGCACCGAAAGCATCGTGCGGACTCTCACTCCGCTTCAAAAAGCCAGCAAGACCGCCCAGCTTGCGCAAGGTCGGAAACATATCTTTGCGGCCGGTCAAGATTTTGTGCACGTATCCCTGATGGCCGACGTCCCACAAAATCTTATCGCGAGGGCTGTCGAACACTCGGTGCAGAGCCAAGGTCAATTCAACCACGCCCATATTCGCGCCGAAGTGGCCGCCCGTCCTCGAGATGGACGACACCAGGAAATCACGGATTTCCTGAGCCAGTGTCACTAGTTGCGACTCCGTCAGTTGCTTCAAATCTTTTGGGTCTTGAATCGAATCCAGTAACGTAATCAACACCTCGATTGCACCAGAGTGTACAACAGACAACAAGCCGCAATGGGCCTTCCTGTGCACGCGGCGATCCGGTCTTCGAGGCTCCACCCCCCAATGCAAAGTTGGTCGAAGGAAAAATGACAAATCATAAAATTTCTCAACTTGAAGCGTACCAAATTTTGAGGTGCGCCTGCAATCGTACAGCTAAATTTTTCGTGTACCTGAACAATCGAGTTTGGCAGATTTCGAATCATCGACCACTCTTGTATGTCATCCACGAATCCGAAACGCAAAATAAAACAAGAAAGGCCCACGCTGTCTTGTATGTGATGTACTATACAAATATGCGGCCGATCGAGCAGCGGAGCCTTGACGCTTATCGAAACAGACCAACAATGGCCCATCCTCCATAGGCGATGATAAATGTGGAGCTTATCATGCCAATGAGGATGCTGGTTACCACCAAGGCCGTGTTCCATCTCAGTAAATAGCCAATCGCCATACACACGTATGCCCCTAAGATGGGACACAGAGGAATGAGAATCCAGACACCATAGCGACCGTACTTCTGGGATAGACGCTCGGCCTTCTGTAATCGCTTGCGCGCCCACTTCCACCTGTGCACGATCTCGCCGAAGGCAAACATCATAATCGGCAATGAGATGAGGTTGGCAAGAATGGAAATCACGGCACCCGTGAACGGTTGAAAACCCAACGGTATACTGGCTGCTGCAGCCGGCTGCGCTTCCAGTACGATCGAGGTGCCAATCAGGGACAACGTCGGCACGACTTTCCCCTGACTGATCCCAACCCCTAGCGCGGCGGCAAAAAACACAAAGGCCACGGCAACGCCATACATGAGTCCGCGTACAAACGCCGAACGGACTGCAGTTGGACCCATTTGCCGTCCCATGGACATTCCCCCATTTCCGTCACCAATATTGTACCATTTGCTAACGGCGATTTCGCTTGCCACCTGTCATCATCCAACCGCAAGATGCAACCTGTGCAGACAATCGCTGTTATGAGAATGCACACAAGAGGCATGGATTATCATTCGATCATCAAGTTGTTGGCTGTGTCGATGCAGGTGGGGCACTCCAGATCGAGCCGTCGAACGACGTGTGCACGCCGATTTCGTTGAGGAGATTCACGAAGTCGTTCACGCAGACATATAGGGCTTTGCACCCCGTATCGGGATCGATTGCGGTTTCTGTTAAAGCATTTCCGATGATCGTTCCGTTCACTGCAAAATGGACCATGCCCTCGATTGGAACCTGTTGCGAGACGGTGGCAACCGCAGGTGCATGAATCACGACGTTCAAACCATGTATACGACTTGAGACTCCAATGGCATTCATCCAGACGATCGCGCTTTGTAAAGGAACAAAGACAGCCTTGCCGATTCTTTGTGCCGGCATCGTGGTCGACAGAGCGCCCGCAACCACGGATATACGGTTTGCTGACGGCAATACGTTCACGATCATGACGGCGTGGTAAACATCGTCAATCGGGCTTGCGAATCGATAGACCCCAGCTTCGTCAAATGTGAGCGAATAGCTGCTACCACTCGTCAAGACGTTTGAGCTGACATTCCCTATGCCGTCGAACGAATGGCTGCCGCTCGCCGTCGGAACCATGAGGCTCGAAACGGCATCCGGTGTGTTCGTCGCCTCATATGTGACCGCATGTACACCATGTACACCAACTTCCCTCCAGGCAACCGAATCGCCAACATGAATGGTCAAGGATGCAGGCACATATCCCGCATACGCGTAAGCAGGCGCGGTCACGGAACATGCCGCCACCGATTGTCGTTCTGCGTTCAACACGACAAACTCCCAAACGCCCTGCGGAACACCAGCGGATCGAACCGTTCCCTGGAATACAGCCCGCCCCTGCGCATCCGCGGTGGCCCATAACGTGGATACTCCCGGCACCGACGGACCTGCCACACCTGCGTAGCGCAACTCGCCTACGTATCGGTCTCCAGCACGCCCCCCCGCAAGCTGGACCAAGATGGCATACGTCCCGTTTGGATCGTTCGCATTTGGCTGTGGCGTCAGTGTGACACTTCCGTGGATGGCGCTTCCAGCGAGCGGCTCGAGTGCCGTTTGCACACCGTCAGCATCAGGCAGATCGACGTCCTCAATGTACGTTCGCGTGCCGTTCGCGTTGTCCATCACCTTGGCCCGAACCTTTGCCAACGCCTGTTCCCCTGCAGCCAAATCCACTTCCGCCTCATGCGCCGCCACAGAGTTGTACGAAGATGCATCAAAGGGATACGGCGATCCGGCCGCTTGGACGATCACGACCCCTTCCATCCCCGGGTGCACCGGATCAAAGTAGACATACGTCCCCGGTTTCACGAACGTCAAGCGATACGGAACGGTCGTCAGTACCCCGGATGCCACCGCGTGCGAACCATCGTATACATCGCCGCCAAAGGCATGCAACGAGCTCGTCCACGGTGGGGGCATAAGCTTGCCGACTGGAGGTAGGTAAATGGATTGGCCGACACCTGAAAAGGACACGCTGTCTCCGGCGTCGATGGTGATGCTATTCGGTAAAAAGGCGGCGGCAAAGACCCCGTCGGCCGCTTGCACGCCTGCCTGCACGGTCCAATTGACGGGAAGCGGCGAGTTGATGGCGGCAAAGGCAAGCGGTGCTGGAGACATGAGCATGAGTATCCCTAATGCGATCGCGGTGATACGACGAACCCTAGATCCACTTTGCAAACGCTTACACCCCCGTACTACGGCTGCTTACCGGAAGCTTACCACGCATTTGTCTATTTGAATATTGTAATAAACCGCCTGTCAACAAGATGGGTTTGGCTTTTCAATTCGATTTCAACATAATGTTCGTATGATACAAGCAACGAAATGCGAGAAAAAAGGGGGACTGTGCTTGGCGCGGCGGTATTTGCATGAGATTGACCTCATGCGCGCATTTGTCATCCTAGGCGTGTTATCCGTGCATACGACATCGTTTTTTAATGTTCTTAACAACAATATGACTCCCGGCTTCCTGACACTGGGCGCGCTCATTACCAGCATGCACTACACGCGCGAGACGTTTATGTTCGTCACCGGCCTGGTATTGTTCATCACGTATTATCGCAACCCATTCCATCCACTGGTGTTTTGGCGAAAGCGTTTTTTGCTTATCACCATTCCCTATATCATATGGACACTTGCGTATATCGCTTTCGTCGGATGGTTAACACCCGGTTTCAATTGGTCTTGGTCAATCCTTTGGCCCGCCATCGTGCACAATGTACTAACCGGAAACATGTACTTTCTCTATTTCCTTGTCGTATCCATGCAACTCTATATCGTATTCCCCCTTCTTTTGTTCATGCTGAGAACATGGGAGAAGTATCACATTCATATTCTTGTCGCAAGCTTTGTCTTGCAAATCTGTTTGATGTGGATAAATAAATACGCACTTGGAACTGTCAACGTGGCCCACCTGCCAAAGGTACTCTATGACTTGTACGAATATCGCGATCGCAACATCGTCATGTATCAATTCTGGTTCGTTGCGGGCGGCATTTTGGCTTGCCACTATGACCGCGTGGCAGCGTTTGTCTGCCAGCATCGCCGTGCGCTTTTCATCTCCTTGGGCGTTGGCGTTTGTCTTGTTTGGAGTTATTACTTTTTGGAACGCTTGGTCGTCGGCGAAAGTGAAGGTTCGGCAGAACTTGTTCTACAACCGATTATGGTTCCGTACAGCCTTCTGGTAACCATGGTCTATTGGTATGCAGGCCTATCTTGGGCCAAGCGCATGGATCGCCCCGGATGGCGGCCGTTCAGCAAATTCATTCAGGTTGCGGGAAACACTTCGTTTGGCATCTACTTGGCTCAACCGTTTCCCCTGTACCTCATGGAACTCACGGTCAACCACATCGACGGCGTGGGTATTCCAACGTGGCTTCACTACGCCTTGTTGCCTGTGTCCATTTTGTTTGTCTACTTTTCGTCCATGCTCATTTCGTACATTCTTGGGAAAATACCGCTCCTAACGTACACCGTCGGCAGGCGTACGCAGTGGCGCCGCCATAAACAGCAAGCTGTCCAGCGCGCGGCGTAACATACGAGCATCGGGCCCGTGTTCCGGGCCCGATGCTCGTTGTCACTTGCCATCCGCCAGGATCAAGCTGCGCAGCGACACATAATCCGTTTTCCCGCTTCCGAGCAACGGAAATTCCTCGATGGTGCGCAATTCGCTTGGGACGTGCATGCGAGAGTATCCTGATTCGTCTACGACCTTCCGCATCGGCGCCAAGGTCAATCCGGCAACGGTGGTGACGAGCAAAATCCGTTCTCCCCGCACCTCGTCAGGTACCGTGATGGCAGCAAAATCAGGACTGTCATAGGCACGGGCCGCCAACTGTTCGACAAGATTAAGCGACACCATTTCACCTGCGATTTTCGCAAAGCGCTTCAGGCGACCGATGATGGTAACAAACCCGTCTTCGTCGATCGTCACAACATCGCCTGTGTCATACCAACCGCTCTGCTCCACGTAGCCCTGGCCGTGCAATAAGTAGCCTTTCATCACGTTCGGGCCCTGTACGTGCAATACGCCGCCCTCAGGGATTCCTTCCACAGCATGGAGGCGGTAAGCAATCCCTGGCAAGAGTCGCCCAACCGTTCCCTGGCGATGGTTGATGGGTGTGTCCAAGCAAAGAATGGGTGACGTCTCAGTCGCACCATATCCCTGCATGATCTGTAATCCGAACTTCTTTAGCCACGCGCGTTCGACTTCGGGCTTCAGCCGCTCAGCCCCCACCACAGCATAGCGCAACGACGCAAACTGCTCAGACGTAGCGTTCTGTCCATACTTCTCCAAAAAGGAAGACGTGCCAAAAAGAATGGTGGATTGTTCCTCTCCGGCTAACTCGGGAATTCGCTTGTAGTGCAAGGGCGATGGGTACAGGTAAGTCTGAATACCGGCCAAAAGCGGCAACAAAGCCCCGGCCGTCAGCCCGAAGGAATGAAACATCGGCATGGCGTTCAGCATTCTATCCTGTGTCCCAAAGTCGATGACCGATCTCGTTTGTTGGACATTCGCGTAGATGTTATCGTGCGACAGCACCACACCTCGCGGTTTGTACTCGCTGCCCGATGTAAACAATACCATCTCACGCAATCCATGTTTCGCGCGTGCCCGCCGCTTGAACGCAAGCAAACCTTGCACTTTCTCAAACATGGAAATATTCTTGCGCACGTCCTCCATTTCGCGAACGGAAAAACGGACACTCAGCGCCGCTTCGACGTCTTGCAACTGGCCTTTTTGAATAAATTCGCGCGATGTCAGGACTGTGCGCAAGGCGGCCGTCTCACACGCATCCAAAATCGTTTGAATGCCGCTAGAGTAATTGAGCATCACCGGTGTGATCCCAGCGTAGAACAGCGCGAACAGGACGACCACTTGGCCAATGGAATTGGGTAAGAGCAGACCGACTCGCTCCGTGCCTGCGAACATTCGGCGAAACATCGTCCCTAGCACGTAGGAGTTCAACAGGATCTCGCGATACGTTGCCTTGCCGCCGATGTCCTTGCAAATGACCCTGTTCTCCCCATAGTACTTGGCGGATCGCACCAACTCGTCGAACAGATTGACCTGCGAATCATCTTGTCTGCCAAGATAACTCATAAGCAAAAAGCGCTGTAACTCATCCAGCGTTTTGCGCCCATCGGTCAATGGTAGAGCGTCGCCCATGCTGGTGCGCTGCGTATGTCCATACACCGGAACAATCGGAATTCCCCGCCGAAATGCATAACTCGCAACCGCTTGAAACGTTGCTTGATCGGTGTCGAGGGCGACGAAAACGGGTTTTCCATTCTGCAGATGACGTATGAACGGCGCAAACGATCTCGGTTTCGCAGCCCGAATGCAAACGGTCTTCCTGCCGCGCAGTAACCCTCCATAGCGAGCTTGCACCATCTCGTTCACACAAACGAGCGCGTCGTTTGGCACAGCCTCCAACGCTCTGCGAACATCCGTGTAAATGGTTACATTTAATAAGTAGATTGCACATCTTTCCATGCGAAAGGACAAATCCGACAGCGCTTTCATACCCATCTCCTTGCAATCTCTACGGCGATATGTGGAACCAGTGTAGCATGCCCGTGCGCATTTCGACACACTGAATTTCTCCACACTGGTATAATTGGCTGAGGTTGATCATCGCGATCTCGCGGAATCGTGAAACGGGAGGGGACTCTATGAAATTTTCTGAAATGACGTACGAACGCCCAAACATGAGCGACATCACTTCGCAAATGACAAAGCACATTGCTGCGTTGTCGAGCGCTGCAACAGCCGATGAACAGCTCGAGCAGATTGCCGCCATGAACGATCTTCGCAATCACTTTATGTCTATGGCCGAAATTGCATCGATTCGCAACTCCATTGATACGCGTGACGCATTCTATAAGGCTGAAAAAGAATACTTTGACACGGTATCACCGGAGATGGAAGCCATCGAAACCAAGTTTCGTGAAGCATTGCTGGCTTCACCATTTCGCCTGGAATTGGAGAAGCACCTAGGGACCCAACTGTTTAAGCTTGCCGAAGTCCAAAAACGCTCCTTTGGCGATGCGATCGTGACAGATATGCAGGGGACAAACCGGCTCGTGACGGAATACAACGCGCTGATCGCCAGCGCGAAGATTCCATTTGAAGGGAAGGAGTTGACCCTCAGCCAGCTGGGCCGCTATTTGAATGCGCGGGATCGCAATGTGCGAAGGGCTGCCAATGAGGCGCGTTACGCTTTCTTTGCGGAACATGAGGCAGAGTTTGATAAGCTCTATGACGACATGGTGAAATTGCGGACGCGCATGGCTCAGAAGCTGGGCTATGACAATTATGTTCAAATGGGTTACGACCGCATGAATCGTACGGACTATGGTCCAGCGGAAACCAAGAAGTTTCGCGACCAGATTAAACAGCATATTGTCCCACTCGCGGAATCACTGCGCGATCGCCAGCGGCAGCGCCTCGGTCTCGACAAACTGCAGTATTACGATCTCGCGCTTCACTTCCCAACGGGCAATCCAGAGCCAAAAGGCGATCCCGACTGGATTGTCGAAAACGGGAAACGCATGTACCGCGAACTGTCGCCCGAGACAGACGCGTTTTTCAATTTCATGGTAAACAACGAACTGCTCGATTTGCTGAGCCGCGACGGCAAGCGAGTCGGGGGGTACTGCACCATCATTCCGTCCGCCAAGGCTCCATTTATCTTCGCCAACTTCAACGGCACGGCTCACGATGTCACTGTACTTACGCATGAAGCAGGCCATGCGTTCCAAGCGTATGAATCGCGCAATCTCCCTTGTCCGGAGTACTACTTCCCGACATCGGAGGCGGCTGAAATCCACTCGATGAGCATGGAATTCTTTACGTGGGATTGGATGAACCTGTTCTTCGAAGAAGATACAGAAAAATTTAAGTTCTATCACCTAAGCACTTCGGTGATGACGATTCCGTACTTTGCAGTCGTCGACGAATTTCAGCACTTCGTCTACGAAAACCCGTCGGTGACACCGGAAGAGCGCAAGTCGTTCTGGCGAGAATTGGAGCGCACGTACTTCCCAAGCCGCACGTATGAGGAAAACAAGTATCTCGATCGCGGCGGTTTCTGGCACCAGCAACTTCACATTTTCAATTATCCGTTCTACTACATCGATTACGGCCTGGCACAAGTCTGCGCACTGCAGTTCTGGACCAAAATTCAGTCCGACAAAGAGCAGGCATGGAAAGACTATCTGCGCCTATGTCAGTTGGGCGGCAGTCGATCTTTCGTCGAACTGGTGCAAGCCGCCAACTTGCGTTCACCGTTCGACGAAAACTGTATTGAATCCATGATTGGCGACATTGCCAGCTGGTTGCACAGTATTGACGACAAGTCCCTGTAAAACATTGCGCCGCCGCCTGTCAGCGGCGGCGCGCCATCCACCAAAAGCCAACGACAATCAGGATCAACAATATAAGAAAAAACGGGATGTGCCGAGCGATGGAATAACCGATGCCCCACCCCAGCCCATGCACAACGCCTCGGGCAAATTCGTGTCCCAATCCAGAACCGAAACTGGAGTACATGTGGTGGGAAAATCCATAGGATCGAAGTAGCAACTGGCTATCCACTCCATTTCAATCAAACGTCATTCATACGAGAAATCCAGCCCAATCTCACATCCTGGATGCTCACTGCCGGCTGAAGGCTGCCATATAAGACCTTCAACGCGCTTACACAGGTATGCGTGCTGTGGTCTGCGCGGACGATGCGTGCTGTCACCTGCGCTCGCCGCTGCGCAGATCGTAAAGGAACAGCAGGCAGCCGTCAACTCATGAATACAGTGGCTCGCCATCATGTGCGTCATGCCGCTCCTTCCCCTTTCAACCCATCGCCCGCGCGCTGGCCCAGTCGATCACGTCGACGACCGTGCGCAAGCCCAGCTTTTCGCACATCTCCATCTCCCGGCGCCAAACTTCGGCGGTCATGCGCACGTCGGCGTCTGCCTGATGGCGATGTTTCACCTCGACGCCAAGCCACGCACAGACTTCCTCCAGTGTCGGCGTTCGTGAAATGCGAGCCAACGCCTGTGCCACGACCGCCGTGTCGATGGCGATGGGGCGGAGTTTGAGACGCCAAAGCAGCCGCGCTTGGCGCTGCAAAAACGACAGCTCGTGCCGCGCGTGGTGGGCAATCCACACGCGGCCAACTGCCATCCCGAGGACCTGGCGAAGGACGCGCTCGAGCTCTTTGCCGGCTTCCAACGCTTCCGGCGTCAAGCCTGTCAAACGCCAGACGGTGTCCGAAACGCCGGCGAGATCGTCATGCCGGACGAGTTCGTAGTACATCTCGCTCAACTCCTGGCGCCCGGTCATACACGCGGCCGCCACCGACAAGATGCGATCCGCCTCTGCCGAGAAGCCTGTCGTCTCGAGATCGACAACGAAGTAATCGGCGGCAGCCAGAGGCCGCTCCCACACGCGGGCCGCTGGATCAACCAGGCCAAGTATAAGTTGGTCCGACTCCTCCTTGCGCGCGGTGAAAAACCATTTCATCGCGACCCCCTCGGCTTTCGGAAACGCCGGCAAACCAACTGTTCCAGTCGTTTCGCGGTACGCAAATGAACTTGCAGGCAATCCCGCCACGCTTGTGGCATTCGTCCTTTCTCCATACGTTCTGCGTTTGTGCCCGACCTGGCAGCCTGGGCGTGCAATCGAGCGCGCAGCCGCCAACCGAACCACAACGCATCGCTGACCGCCGCAGCAAACACCGGATCCAGCATCTTCATCTGTGTAAGCCCCTCGAGGCGAGCTACGGTTGCCATCGCTTGCACATCCCCAGCGATGGCAAGCAGTCGAATGGCATAGACGATGGGCGCCAGCAACTGCTCTTTGACGTCAAAGAATTCGCCTTCCGCCGCGGCCTGCCACTTGACGCGCCCGAACGGATGGAGGCCAACCGTGCGCCGGATGCCCAAGTGCGCCATCTGCCAGAGGAAAAAGGGCGACGCGGCGAGGCGGGACCGCACGGTGACAGCGATGCCCTGCCACGGTTCACAAGGGGACAGCGGCGTCGCGTCCATCGCCATGAACAGGTAGCGCGCGCTCTTCCAATCAGGAAAGGCGCAATACTGTTCGATCCGGCTGTACCAATCGGCGGGCGTGCCAAACCACCGCGGATTCGGGCCCATGACGTTGCCCCGGCACGGCTGGAAGCCGAGGGCTGTCATCGTGCGGACGAACTGCTGCAGCGGATCGACCGCCTGTGCGAAGGAAACGGTCCCGTCGCTGACAATGGCGAAGTCGAGGTCGCTGTGCGGCAAGTCCTCGCCGCGCGCTGCCGAGCCGAGCCGAATGTACGTGAGCCCGCGCCGAATCGAATCAGGTACAAATGTCTGCCAGCCAAACGCCAGTAGTTGCTCGCGCTGCTGTTGGTAGGCGTGCAGCCATCGCGAGAAGGGAGCGTGATCGAACGGCGATTCGGTGTCTTGTAGAACCGCGTCCGACCACGCGGCGGCAATATGGGCGGCACGCTCGATATTCAAATCTGGAGCTTTGACAATCACCGGCAGCTTCACGGCTAGACCTCCTGAAAACGCTTGGCATACGGCCACATCTGTGCAAACATGGAACATTGCATTATGATGAACCAAATGGAACGGCCAAAAGGCCCGGCACGGAGGAATCGCAGATGAAAGGCCAGACAACTGCGGACAACCTGATTTCCCTGGCACAAGCGGCAGATATCCGCTTTGTCCGCCTTCAATTCACGGATTTGTTCGGTACGGTTAAAACGGTCGAACTGCCCGTCACCGGGCTTGCCCAAGCGTGTGCGGAAGGCGTGCTGTTTGACGGATCGTCGATTCACGGCTTTGCCCGCGTCGAGGAATCTGATATGTACCTGTGCCCAGACACAAGTACTTGGGTCCTGCTGCCTTGGCTGGACGACGCCAGCCGCCCGCTGGCTCGGATGATTTGCGACATCAAACTGCCTGACGGCTCTGCTTTTGCAGGTGATCCGCGAGCCATCCTGAAACGCGCCGTCGCCGACGCGCAAGTGTGCGGTTTGGACGCTTTGACAATCGCGACCGAATTAGAGTTTTTCCTGTTCCCGCTCGGCAACGACGGCCAACCCGCTCTCGCCGTGGTCGATCACGCTGGCTACTTCGGCAACGATCAGCAGCAAGCTGCTGCTCACTGTCGCCTGGATATGGCGGACGCACTGGCGAAGCTCGGCATCCCGCTCTTCGGCACGCACCATGAAACCGCGCCATGCCAACACGAAATCGACATCGCGCCACTGCCGATCGTGCAGGCGGCAGACGCACTGGTCACAGCCAAAATCGCGATGCGCACCGTCGCACAGGAACACGGCCTGTACGTGTCCTGGATGCCAAAGCCCTTTGCCGGTTTTGCCGGTTCTGGTCTCCACCTGCGCTTTCAAGCAAAACGGGCCGATATGGATGATTTTCAAGATGTGCTGCGCGACGGAAACGTCGGTTGCGGTCGCCGTTTTATCGCAGGACTGCTTGATCACGCCGCAGCACTCACCGCGATCGCCAATCCCCTGGTCAACAGCTACAAGCGACTAAGACCGGGATCCGAAGCACCGGTATACGCCTTTTGGTCGACGCGACATCCAATGCCGTTCGTGCGTGCCGCGATGGACGCCAACGGCGCCGTGTCTATTGAACTGCGTTCCCCTGATCCGAGTTGCAATCCCTACCTGGCATTTGCCGCAGCTCTTGCGGCGGGAACGGACGGCGTCCGCCGCCGGCTGAACGCGCCCCCCGCGCTGTTCGAGTCGGCAACGGCCATGACGGAGGAAGAACGTTTTTTGCGCTCCATCCCCCGCCTTCCAGTCCATCTGGATGATGCGCTAACGTTCCTGGAAGAAGACGAAACCATCCGCGCTTGCCTCGGAGAACACGCGCTCACCCATTACGTCGGTGCGAAAGCCGCCGAATGGGAGGCGTACAGCAGAACGATTCACAGGTGGGAACACGAGCAGTATCTCTTGGGATGAGCGGTCAGCGGTCAACGCCCGGCACCGTTACGAATCATGCCCGAACGTTTGGCCAGAGGCTCCGAAATATTTCGGCAGTTCGCTCGCGGTCAAAGTCTCCGGGTATGCCGACTCGTGGTGTAGAGCGAGATCCAGACCCATGATCTCCTCTTCCTTGGTCACCCGAATGCCCATGAGTTTGTCGACCACCCAAAGCAGAATGAACGTGCCAATACCGGAGAACAGCCAGGTCGCAACGATTCCCGTCAACTGCAGCAGCACCTGATGCGCATTGCCATGGATCAACCCATTGGCACCCGCGGAGTTGATGGCGGTCGACGCGAACAGCCCGGTTGCCAGAGCCCCCCACGTACCGCCGATACCGTGGCCGCCAAACGCGTCCAGCGCATCGTCGTAGCCCAATTTCGACTTCATGAACGTCGAGGCGAGATAACAAATCGCGCCACCGAGAAGTCCGAGCACAATCGACCAGCCTGCCGATACGAATCCGGCTGCCGGCGTCACCGCGACCAATCCTGCCACCGCACCAGCGCAGGCGCCGACGAGTGTAACGTGACCGGTGCGCAGTTTCTCGGCAATCATCCAACCGACTGCGGCCGCAGCGGTTGCGGTATTGGTGGCGAGAAACGCCTCGGCCGAAAGATAGTTGGCGGCAAGTGCACTACCTGCGTTGAAGCCGAACCACCCGAACCATAGAAGTGCAGTACCAAGCAGGACGAACGGCACATTGTGTGCTTTAATCTCACCGGATCCATGTTCTGCGCGACGGCCGAGGTACAAAGCTGCCACCAGACCAGCAACACCCGACGAGATGTGGACGACAGTCCCTCCTGCAAAATCCAGTACGCCAAGCGCGTGCAACCAGCCACCTGCGCCCCACACCCAGTGCGCAAGCGGATCATAAATGATGGTTGCCCAGAGGACGATGAAGACGACAAACGATGCAAACTTAACACGCTCTGCCAAGCCGCCGACAATAAGCGCCGGTGTAATGATGGCGAACATCATCTGGAAAATGCTGAAGACCATATTCGGGATGGTGCCAGCATAGTCGGAGTCTGGAGCGGCGCCGACACCTCGCATCATAAACCAACTCAGGTTGCCAATAATATGATGAACGTCAGGTCCAAACGCCAGACTGTATCCGACGATGACCCATTGCAGGGATACCACAAGCATAACGGATACGACCTGCAGCATCGTCGTGATCACGTTTTTGGTGCGAACGAGGCCGCCGTAGAAAAATGCCAAGCCGGGTGTCATGAGCAATACGAGTGCGGAAGATGCGAGAATCCAAGCCGTGTCACCCGAGTTGATGGGCGACGTGGTGGCGGCAAAACTGGTGCTCGGGAACAGCAGGATGCCCAAGCATGTGAATAGAATCCAACGCCATTTTGGCCCAAGCCGTGTGTTCATCTCCGTCTCCACTCCTTATCCTGAATTTTTTCATAACCGTACACGGGAAGGTGGAATGGCGTCAATGACTTGTGTAATATTATCTTACACATATGAAAAATATGATGTGTAAACCGACGGATTCTCCGATGATGACGTAAATTGTATTCACATAGAAGGAGGAGTGAGTAGGTGGCAACTCCGTATAAAAAACCGAGTTTGCCGGAAGCCACACCTCCAGCTAACTCGGTTATCGGGTTTCATTTCGTTTCCCTTGCGAACATCAGGCTCTGGGTTCTGATACCGACACTGGCGATCCGGTTCGCACGCGGAAATCGACCTCGCGTCCACCATCCCCAAGCATGCCTTCGCGAGAAGTCCAATACACTTGCCGCTTGCTGGGTTCCGTTGTGGCGACGACCACCCCGCGACTCATGACCATCTGGGCGGGCGGCATGCGCCGCAGAAGATCCCACTTGTCATCCGCATCGACGAGCAACAACGACGCAGGCTTCCCGACCTCGATACCATACCGATCCTCAATCTGCAAAGTCTTGGCGGATCGCTCTGTCACCATGTCCACACAAACCATCGCTTCTTGACGCCCTGTCATCTGTCCAACGTGCATCGCCATCTGCGCGACTTGAAGCATACTGCCCGTACCAAACGAGTACCACGGATCCATGATGTCGTCATGGCCGAGGCAGACATTGATCCCCGCCTGCCATAGTTCTTTCAAGCGTGTCAAGCCACGCCGCTTCGGATAGCTGTCAAACCGCCCCTGCAACGTAATGTTGATCAACGGATTTGCAATGAAATGGATATTGGCCTTGCGCAACAACCCGAACAGCTTGTAAGCATATGCATCGTTATAGCTGCCCATCGCCGTCGTATGGCTCGCCGTAACACGCTGCCCCATGCTTCGCTCCAGGGCTCGCGTCGCAACCACCTCGACAAAGCGCGACTGTTCATCGTCGATCTCGTCACAGTGGACATCCACCAAACGATCGTACTTTTCAGCGAGATCGAAACATGCGTCAATCGAGCGCACGCCATACTCGCGCGTGTATTCGTAGTGCGGTATCGCACCGACCACGTCGGCGCCAAGGCGCAGCGCCTCCTCCAACAGTTCGAGCCCGCGGCCATTCTGATACGAGTAGATGCCCTCCTGCGGAAACGCGACGATTTGGATGTCGATCACGCCGCGAACTTTTTCACGCAACTCGAGTAATGCCTGCAATGCGGTCAGGTTCGGATCGGTGACGTCGACGTGGGTACGAATGTGCAGCGTACCTTGTGCCATCATCCAGCGCAAAGCTTCGTCGACTCGAGCCAGTACATCCTCCCGTGTCAGATAGGGTTTACGCTCACTCCATCGCTGAATGCCTTCAAAGAGGGTTCCGCTTTCATTCCAGCGCGGTTGCCCAGCAGTCAACACCGAATCCAAATGGATGTGCGGCTCGACAAAAGGCGGCATCGCAAGCAGTCCACTTCCCGAAAGCACCTTGCCGCTGTGCGCCAGCGTACCCGCAAGTGCAATTTCCCGAATATGTCCATCGCGAACGCCGATATCAAAAAGCCCTTCGCGCCCCATGACGCGAACATCCGAAAGCAAAACGTCAAACATGCAGCCACCTCCATGGAGAAAGACCTTGTCCAACCCATCCTAACATCGCGTACGATCCACCTACAAATGCCACCTTCCCTACATATCTACATAAGGCTCGAGACAACCGGAAAACATACGTCGACGAAGACAAAATTCGACCTTCATGTCAGATTTATTGTCGTCGAATATTGACGACTTGTACAAGCATTGTCATAGTAACAGCGTCCACTTGATGAACAAGATGGAATGACGGCGGAATCGTTGAGGGGGCATTTCGATATGTCGTATGCGAATGCATCGGACACGTACGGCTCGGAGGTGCTGCATGTCGAGCCACACGGGATTGATCCGATTCCTGAATCGGAGCGTCACGGGCGGATCAGTAGCGTGTTCACGCTCTGGTTCAGCGCCAATTTGGAATTTGCCACACTGACGACTGGCGTCTTAGCTGTCGGCGTATTTGGACTGTCGTTCTGGCAGGCGGCAATTGCGATTGTCATAGGCACTGTCGTGGGGGCACTCGCCATTGGTTTTCTCACGACGTTTGGCTATCGTTGGGGATTGCCGCAATTGATTCAGTCGCGAGCTGCGTTCGGTTACTTCGGGAATTTTTTACCTGGTATACTCAACTTCCTCTGCGGGATCGGTTGGTACACGGTGAACACTGTCCTCGGCGTCTACGCCCTGCAGTGGCTGCTACCCATCGGCTTTCTGCCAAACTTGATCATCATGATCATCTTACAAGCCATCATCAGCATTTACGGCCATAACATGATTCACTGGGTCGAACGCGTAGCCGTGCTCATTCTGCTGGTCATCTTTATCTTGGTCAGCATGTACGCGTTTCCGCACATCCGTTTCAACATCGCGGAAAATCCGCACGCCTCAGCTTTCTCCGGCACTTCCGGTTCGATGATTTTGTCCATTGCCATTTCACTCTCGTACATGATGGGGTGGATGACCTACAGTTCAGACTACAGCCGCTACTTCCCTCGTGATACGAGGTCGTCGAAGGCGTTTTCCGCCGCTTTTTGGGGCAATGTCATTCCGGCTGTTTGGTTGGAATTGCTCGGTACGGGTTTGTCCACATTCACGTCTGTTAGCAAGCCCACCGATTTGGTGTCTGGCATACTTCCGCATCCCCTTGCCATTGTCACCATGCTTGCGATCATTCTCGGAACCATCACCGCCAACGTCATCAATATCTACTCGGGATCGATCTCGCTGCTTTCCATCGACGTCGGCATCGTTCGTGCCATCGCCCCGAAACGTTGGGTTGCCGCACTGTTGGTCGGCATCCTTGGAGGCATTCTGTCCTACATAGGCGGTCAGTCCGGCTACTACCAGAATTACAGCAACTTTTTATTCGTGCTCGCTTATTGGATCAGTCCCTGGGCAGCCGTTGTCATCTGCGATTACTTACTCATTCGCCGGCACCGGGACGTTGTGGATGACTTCTACGATAAACATCGGCCTCTACGCACCGGGTTCTGGGCATTTCTGATTGGCTTTGCCTGTTCCATTCCATTTTTCAACCAGGTCATATACACCGGATATTTTGCAAAACACTATCCACAAATTGGTGACATTTCGTACTATGTGAGCTTTGTGATTGCCTTCGTCCTGTACGCGCTGTTTGCGAATCGCCAGAAGGCCGAAGTCAGGCTATAGCCACTAAACACAGGCGCTCGCCCAGGCTGGCGGCGCCTGTTTATGGAATCGAGTTTTACCAAATCGGCACGAAGCCATCGATTTCGTGAAGAACATCATCAACTGCGCGCAGAATGTCTGGCGTCAGTTCCAAATCCACCGCCCGCACGTTCTCATCCACCTGCGCGATACGGCTGGCGCCGATGATAGCCGATGCCACGTTTGGCTGGCGCAATGTCCAGGCGATGGCCAACTGTGACAAGGAAGCCCCTATCGACTTTGCAATGTCCTCCAGTTTCACCACACAAGTCAACACATCGTCACGCAGATAACTGCGAATCCAAAAGTTTGTATCATCATTCGCAGCTCGGCTGTCGCGAGGAACTTGTGCGCCAGGACGATATTTTCCTGTAAGGATGCCCTGTGCCAATGGTGAAAACACAACCTGCCCAACCCCAAGTTGTTCAGAAGTCGGCATGACTTCTTTTTCGATATAGCGTACCAGCATGTTATAAATCGGCTGGTTTGAGATGATTGGGCGTAGATTACGCTTATCCGAAATTGCGACAGCCTGTGTAATCTGAGCAGCAGACCATTCACTGACACCTGCATACAAAATCTTGCCTGCACGAACGAGATCGTCCAAGGCATACAATGTCTCTTCCAAAGACACAGTCGAATCGAAGCGGTGGCATTGATACAAATCGATATAATCGACACCTAAGCGTCGTAAACTTGCTTCGCACTGTTCGACGATGTGTTTGCGCGATAGACCGCGATCGTTAGGTCCATCTCCCATGGGGAAGTAGACTTTCGTCGCCAAAACGTACGATGTCCTCGGATATTTGCGCAACGCTTCACCCACGACCAACTCGGCTTGACCACGGTTGTACGCGTTTGCCGTATCAAAAAAGTTGATACCGAGTTCATAGGCGCGATCGATACAGGCAACAGCCGTTTCGCGCTCCGTAGCATTTCCATAGGTCAACCAACTACCAAGACCAACCTCGCTGACTCGCAGTCCACTACTTCCGATTTGACGGTACTGCATGTGACCACCCTCTCAAAGCGTGCATGTTTCATATGGTTAACGATAGTGCCATCATCCAAAGACATTGCTTCTCCCGGCACGGCGTGCTACGTTCGTAGAAGGGATACATCATCGTTGACAATTGCCCCAAGCCCTCAATTTAAAGGAGCCAATGTCCATGATCCGAGGCATCGTGTTTGACTTCGATGGGACCTTGATCGACACCGAATCTGCCTGGTACGCCGCCTTTTGCGATCTTTACCAGCAACATCGGGTGGAACTTCCGCTTTCTTTGTACGCACAATGCATCGGAACAAGTCACGACGCATTCGACCCGGTTGCGCACCTAATGGCGGCTACAAAGGCCCCCATCACCAGAAGCGAGATCGAGCAGTTTATTCAGCGCCGCCACGGTGAGCTTATGCGTGACAGGGACTTGCGGCCTGGAGTGAAAAAGACCATCCAAACGGCCCGTAAACAAGGCCTTCGCATCGGCCTTGCAACGAGTTCACATCGGGTGTGGATCGATCCATATCTCGAACGTCTTGGCATCGCAGATGCCTTCGATTGCATTCGAACCGCAGATGATGTCAAACGTGTGAAACCAGATCCTGCACTGTACGAGCTCACGCTTGCCTGCCTGGGGCTAAGGCCAGATGAGGCTGTTGCCATTGAGGATTCTCCAAACGGTGCGCTGGCGGCTGTGCGTGCCGGCATGCATGTCCTGTGTATCCCAAACGACGTCACTCGCCAGCTTCCGTTTCCCGACCATTGCAACCATGTATCATCGTTGGACGAAATCGATTGGCCAACTTGGTTGCAAGAACAAAGTCGATAGAATGCGTACATGGGAAAACCCGGCTCACTTTCATCGCCGGGCTTTGTCTGTGCTTTATCAGTTCGCCAAATGGCAAGTCACCGAGTGTTGATTCCCCACCACTTTTCGCTCCGGCTTTTTTTCTCGACACACATCGGTCGCAAACGGGCAGCGCGGATGAAATGTGCATCCACTTGGCGGATTAAATGGCGAGGGTATTTCGCCCTGAATCGATGTCAACGCCTGACGTTTTTCCGTGTCGTCCGGCATCTTCAGAATCGACTGCAACAACACCTGCGTATAAGGATGCGTCGGGTTGGCAAACAACTCTTCAGCCGGCCCCTGTTCCACCACTTCGCCGAGATACAACACGGCCACTTGGTCACTCAAATATTCGACGACCGCCAGATTGTGCGAAATGAAAATATACGTCAGATTGAAGTCCTTTTGCAGTTCTTGCAACAATTGAATGACCTGCACCTGGATCGAAACGTCCAAGGCTGAAATCGGCTCGTCACAAATCACCAGCTTGGGATTCAACGACAGGGCGCGGGCGATCCCGACGCGTTGCAACTGGCCGCCGGACAATTCGTGGGGGAACGCGTATTTCACCACCGTTGGCAGCCCGACGCGCTCGAGAAGCTCGTCGACGCGCTTTTGCCGTTCCGCCTTGGTACCGATATTGTGAATCGCCATGGCGTCTTCGATTGCCGCACCTATCGTCATCCGCGGACTCATGCTGGCCTGAGGATCTTGAAAGATAATCTGCATGTCGCGGCGCAGTGGTCGCATCTGTTTCGGCGACAAACTGGTGATATCCTTGCCATCGAAAAGGATGCGACCCTCATTTGCATCAAGCAGGCGAAGCACCAACCGCCCTAGCGTCGATTTGCCTGAGCCACTTTCTCCGACGAGTCCCATCGTCTTGCCCGCGTCCAGTTGGAACGATACTTTTTCTACCGCATGCAGGTCTCGACCTTGCACGCGGAACCGCTTGGATACTTCCTCTACTTGCAGCAATGGACTAGATGGCATGAGCGAGGACCTCCTCCGCACGATGGCATGCGACATGGTGATTGGGGCTGATTTCGCGAAGTGCTGGTAACTCAGACCTGCATCGCTCTGTGGCAAACGGGCAACGCGATGCGAAGGAACAGCTCTTGGGCGGTTCGGTGAGCGTTGGTGCCATGCCAGGAATCGGTGACAATTGGCGATCGCGCTGGCCAATTTCGATAATCGAGTTTTTCAAGCCAACCGTGTACGGATGGGCAGGTTGCCGCAGAAACTGACGAGTATCAGCCATCTCCATAATCTGTCCAGCGTACAATACGATGATCCGATCGCAAAAATTGGTCGCGACACCGAAATCGTGTGTAATGATCGCAATACTCATCCGTTTTTTTTGCCGTTGTTCTTGCAACAGTGCAAGAATCTGCATCTGAACCGTCACATCGAGCGCCGTCGTCGGCTCGTCCGCAATCAGCAGTTGCGGCTCGCAAGCGAGTGCGATGGCGATCATGATGCGCTGACGCATACCACCCGAAAACTCGTGCGGATAATTGCGAAAACGCGCCTTGGGCTCAGGTATGCCCATTTCATGTAAAAGTTGTAATGTACGTTCAAACGCTTCGCGGCGCCCAGCATATTGGTGCGTCAGCATCGATTCCATGATTTGATCGCCAATACGCATGACTGGGTTTAAACTCGTCATCGGATCCTGGAAAACGACGCCGATGTCGCGACCGCGAATATCCTCCAACTGCCGCGGGCGCATCTTGAGAAGGTCGTGCCCTTGAAATTTTGCCGTTCCCGACTTGATCTTACCGTTTTCCCGAATGAGGCCGAGAGCGGACATCAAGGTCACCGACTTGCCAGATCCACTTTCGCCAACAATGCCAAGGGCTTCGCCTTCGGCGATGGAAAAGCTGACGCCGTTGACGGCGAACACTTCGTCTTCGCCGCGATCGAACTGCACGCGTAAATCGTCAATCGCCAATAATGCCTCTGCCATCTCACATACCTCCTTTCGGGCTGAACGCTTCCTGCAGGCCATCCGCGACGAACAAAAAAGACAAAAGCGTAATCGCGAATATGCCTGCTGGGAAATAGAGCAGCCACGGGAAACCAAGAATGTTTTCACCAGCGGCTGCAAGCATGTTACCGAAAGATGGCATCGGCGGATTCAAACCCATGCCAACGATGCTCAGACCGGCTTGCGCAGTCAGATCATACGGAATGCCGAAAGCTAGCGAGACGACCATACTGCCCACGACATTTGGAAACATATACTTGAATGCGATGTGCGATTGCGACGCGCCAAGAGCACGCGCAGCCTCGACCATCTCACCGTTGCGCATGCTCAAGACCAGCGACCGTATCAATCGAGCGTACCCAGCCCAGCCAGGGACACCAATGGCTAACATCATCGGCCCAAGACCTTTGCCCAGCAAGACGACCAGGATCAGCGCAAAGAAGAATGACGGCAGCGCAAACATGAAATCGACGCCGCGCATGATGATGACGTCCGCGATGCCACCGGCAAGGCCTGCCCAAAGACCAAGAATCACGCCGATCACGAAACTGACACAGGTTGCACCAAGCGCGATTTCCAAAGCGTAGCGAATGCTGAACAAAATCTGGCTAAACACGTCATACCCGACCGTATCGGTGCCGAATAAGTGCTTCCAAGATGGTCCCGTATGCATGGCGAGGAAATCGGCATCTTTGTAACTGTACGGCGCAATCCACGGACCGATAATGCCGACGATGAAAAAAATCGCTACCCAGACGAGACCTGCAACCGCGAAATAGTTCTTGCTAAACCGCTTCCACCCCAAGTAGAACTGGGAGTGTCGCTTAGGCGCCGCAACAGGTCCTGCTTGCGAAACTGCTATGGCCAAAGGGTTCCCCTCCTATCTCCTGTATCCCGCTTCGCAAACGGGTCATATCATTTTGAATCATTGCAACTTGACGCGCGGATCGACCCACGCATAAATCAAGTCCACCACTAAATTGGTCACCATGATCGTCGCGCCAAGAATGAAGACGGCAGTGATGGCTAACGGAAAATCAAAATTCGTGAATGCAGTGTTGATGACTTTGCCAAGCCCCGGAATCGCAAAAATATTTTCCACCCAAACCGTACCGACAACGGTAAAGGCAAACTGCGGCCCGATGACAGTAATGAGTGCGGTCAACGAATTTTTTACACCATGTTTGAAGACGAGTGGCCAATATTTCACACCTTTGCTCTTGGCGGTGCGGATAAAGTCTTGCCGCATCGTTTCAATTAAACTGCCGCGCATATAACGGGCGACCACGCCGATATTCCCAGCGGCGAGCGAGATGACCGGCAAAATGGCTTCGGAAAAGGTCCCCCAACCTGTAACCGGAAGCACGTTCTGCCACACGACACCAAAGATAAGAACGAAAATGACGGCGAGGACGAACGACGGGATCGCCTGCCCAAACATCGACAGTGTCGTCACCGTGTAATCGATCCACGTGTTACGCTTAAGAGCGGCAATAATGCCCATCGGGATGCCGACAACAACCGACACAACCACGGACGCAAACGCCAAAATTACGCTGATTGGCAGTGCACTCTTAAGCTGTGACATGATTGTAATGCTTGGGTTTTCCATAGAATTGCCGAAGTTGAACGTAAACGAGTGCCAGATATACAGAAGCACCTGATGCCACAGTGGTAGGTTCAACCCATAGCGCTGTTGGAATTGCTCCATCACCTTTTGGTAAGCAACTGGATCCTGTGCAGCCAGTGGCGCCAGTGCCGTGGCAATCTGCGTTGTACTCATGAAGCCGCCCGGTGACGCGTACATCATGATGTACGAAATGGCGATGACGGCAGCCAACGTAATGATTATGGCAACGATCCGCTTCGCGAGAAACCTAAGGAAAAACATGCTCGAAACTCAACCTCCTTTACCCCTGCAGGCACCCATAGGTGCCTGCAGGTGCAAGTTGTACTGTTTGCCAGCTTCTCGCTTATTTCACCGAGAGGTACTGGAACTGATAGAAATTGCCCCAGGACCACGGATTTGGTTGCGTACCGGTGACATTCGAGCGTTCCAGGTAGTAGGTCTCGTTGTAGAACAACGGAATGGTATACCCGGCCTGCATCAAGCTCGTCATCAACTGGCCAGCCCATGGCGCTGCTTGTTGTGTCGTCATGCTGTTCTGCATGTAAGCCTGCCACATTCTCCAGTTCTTCACCTGAGTGGTTTCATGCGTATCCCAGTACGCCTGGATGTCAAGCGCCCCCGTATTTACGCTGCCCGTCGACGCCGTGGTCGCTGCCGGTGCGACGAACTGGAAGGCCAATTGGAATGCAGCGTGTTTCGCAGCCGCTGTCTTCGCCGTCTTCCATTGGTTGACGATGGCATTCCACTGTTGTGGCAACGACTCACTTCCCGGCGGATTAAGAATGGCTTGCCACTGTTTCGGCTGTTCCTTGACCCACTTCGTGATGATTGGAATGTCTTTTTGGACCGCCTGATTGAGAGCCGTCCAATCACTCCACTTGACGCCGACATTCGGATTCGTCGGATCGCCATATTTCTTCACTGATGCTGGATCGTACGGGTTGTTATACCACGGGAGCACATACGCCGTCTGCGCGGCACTCCAGCCATAATCACCAGGGAAGTAAACGCCCTGCGATCCGCCCATATCCAATTGTCCCGGCTCACTCCAGTTGGTACCACTTGAAGCAACGTTGAAACCAGGTTGTACATTTTTCATCGGACCGCCGTAAGTCAAGAAGCTGTAATCCGTCTGGTTCAACTGGATGATCTTCGTTTGAATTCCGAGGTTTTGTTGCAATTCTTCAGAAACCGCTTCCGCAACGGGTACACCGCGCTCATTGAGTGCAGGAACGGGAGCGTAGATGTACATGGTCGGCAAACCTTTGCCGTTCGGATAACCGGCTTTGGCAAGCAACTTACGTGCCTGTGCTACGTTTTCTGGAAGCCCCTTTTCGTACTTGGCCGCCGGCCAGCCCGGTGTCGCGAAGGTCGTCGTCACGCCGCCCATACCACTGAGAACCGACTGTACGATGGGTTGGCGCTCAATGGCTTCCGCGATGGCCTGCCGCACGAGTTGCTTGTCATATGGCGAAGCGACAGCCGAGTTATCCCACTGCAGGTACTCGATGCTGTAGTCTGGCGCCTCATGCAACTCCTTGCTGAGATTGTGCGTTTTGATGTATTGCAAGTCGGAAGTCGACCCAACCATCGCGACATCCAGCTTGCCTGCCATGAAATCTTCAACGGCGACGGTGGTGCCAGGCACGATGTTGATAACCTTCGCGTTGCCTTCATTCACTTGGCCTGGATGACCTACGTAGTTCGGGTTGCGAACGAGCGTCAGCGTGCCGTTTGGTACAAACGACTTGACTACAAATGGGCCGTCCCCCACGAAATACTGCGGCATGTACCAATCCGTCGGATGCGCGTTGACAACCTTGGGATCCAAAGGCATCGAGGCGGATACAGCCAATTCGCCCAAGATGGCGTGCGGTGTGTTGGTGGTGATTTGCAACTCGTAGTCGTTGACGACTTTAAGGCCGACTTGGCTTGCTGGTACCGCACCAGAGTGGTACTGGTAGGCATTTTTGACGTTGTTCAACACGCTTGCCCACAGCTGTGCCTGCGAGTTTGCCGGATTGAGCTGACGCATCCAGGCAAAATAGAAATCTTGCGCGGTGACCGGATCGCCATTCGACCATTTCGCATCGTGGCGCAAATAGATGGTCCATGTCAGCCCATCCTTCGATACGGAATAGCCCGATGCAATCTTCGGAACTACTTGGTTTTGTTGGTTGTAACCGAAGAGTCCCTCGAAAATGGTGCCTTGGTCGACCAGAATTTGCGGCCCCCATTGTGAAGGATCCAGCGAAGAAATGGCCGGTGTCGACGGAGCCGTCGTCGTCACAGTACCATTCGAAGCAGCAGCAGACGCAATCGGTGCACTGGCGCCCAAGAGACCGGCCATAGCCGTTCCACCCATAGCCATCACAGCAAGCGGTAGTTTGAATTTAAAGCACAACTTTGCCAAACCATTCACCCCTCAACAATTTGTCTCAATAGGGAAGATAGCGCTTACAAGACCCCCACGATTCCAACCGTTGGACCATACGTTGCACGGATCGTGCAAGTGACCCATTCGTACCTTTTGACATCACCCCCTTAACGGGTGAAATTAAGGGAAACCCTGACGGTTGACATCCGGCAACCCAAATCGATTTGTGGCCACCGCTAACAAATTCGTTGATGCTTCAAACATAAAATTGACACGAGACGAAATCAATAGTCTATTCCGGCAATGATTGCCCTTTTTTTTGCTCATCTTGTCTTGGTTTGCTGAAAGTCACAAACCAAGGCAAAATAGAACACAAAAACTCAAGTTTCTGACACCGAAAAGAACCTTAACATGCCGCAATCTATCGACACACAAAATGCGATACCACGAATACCGCTGGCGAGTTCCAGTAGACAGCCACCTCATTGGTCGAATAACTGTCCTCGTGATCGAGAAAGCATTGGGCTGCCGGCCGATTTTGCAGGCGCTCACGGGCTGCAGCGTCTTGCAAGTTGCGATTGGGGCCGCCAGCCAACATGCCTGGCACGGGATCCTGTACACGATCGGCCACAGATGGGCGGTGATGGGGGTGAAGCAGCGGACGCAATCCATAACCTGTGATGTAGGACTGATTTAAGGCGTTGCCTCCGAGTGCATAATGAACGGTCTGTAAGGCCGTATCGACATATGAGTCCGATGCTGCAAGTGTCGCTGCGATTAACAGATGCATACCCCGGTTAAACAGAACCATGTTGCTTCCCCAGATATAATCCTCTGTGGCGAGTGGAACGCCAAAAGCAGTACGGTTTGCCAGTGTGACGAGACGATCCGCTTCCGCCAACCACACTTTTCGCAACTCTCCGCAAACATCTTCATCGGTAGACGTGCGATCCGCTCGAAGATATGAAATGGTTCCATACCCGCCGACATCGGCCCACCCAAGTGAAACGAGCGAAATCTCTGCTGCTTTGATCACGCGCAAACACGCCTCGTGATAACGCTGTTCTCCCGTCGCCTGGAAAAGCGAAGCGGCTGCCCAATACATCTCGTCCGTCAATGTCCCGTCGCCATACTCGCCCGTAAACACCCCATTCGGATTGCGAAACGGCGTCGCTGGATGCGCCTTACACCATTCATAAGCCCGCTCGGCGGCCTGCAAACACGTGATCGCAAAAACTGGATCGAACGCTTGATAAATGCGTGCGGCGTGAGCCAAGGCTGCTGCAAACGTCGCTGTCGCCGCGTACGAGATTGGCGAAAGGACCAATTCGCCGTAATCGTCCTCAGGCATGGTCGCAAGCGACGGAAATCGGTAGGTCGTCACCTTATGATAGACACCCCCGGTATATGGATCCTGCATGCGCAACATCCATTCCAGTTCGAACCGAACCTCGGAAAGAACATCAGGCAGAGCCAATCCCGATTCGGGAATGCCAACTTCTTTGGTGAACGCTTCCGAATAGAATTCAAAAGCGAGCAATAAGTCCGCAATCGCTTTCGCTGCCGGGACGACATATTTGCCGTAGTCGCCTGCATCATGCCACCCACCATGACAGGCGATCTCGCGGGATGGCTCCCCATAGACATGCGCCTTGTCCGTATGGCACGCGGCATGTGCCCACGCGCCCGCCCACTGCGGAGGCAGATCAACCCCGCAGCGTTGGAAGTAGAAAAACTTCTGTAAGCCAATATGAAGGTGGTCATATACATTGGGATCGACACGAAAAGAAACCGACTGTCCAAGCTCGGGAACGGTGAGCGTATACCGGCCAGCTACTGTGACGTCGCTAAAGTCGCCCACAGACACGCGCCCCCCGACCGCATGTTCGTCCGCCATTGCCTGCAACTGACCGCTTGACACCTTGCTACCATCCTCATGACAAACAACAAAACCACCGGTATAACCGCTTACATAAAAGCGCTTTCGATCCTGTGGGCGATAACCCAACTGATTCATATGTATCGATGCTACCATGGCCGCCTCCATCTGGATATCGCTACAGCAGGTTTGTTCTTGGCGATTCTGCCACCATCATACACGTGATAGAGTATAAAGAAAATACAAAAAACGATTCAATTTCACATAACAGGATAAGGGCACACCCGTACTCCGCCGTCGGTATCCGGGTGTGCCCGATATAGGGTTTATCCTGTAACGAATGTCCCCTTGTCACCTTAACCGATTTCGACCATGCGTTCCAACGCGATACGTGCGCGTTTTGCAGTCTCCGCGGGCACAGCAATGACCGTGCGCATCTCAACTAAAGAAGCAAGCACCTTTTCCAACGTAATCATCTTCATGAAGGGACAAATCGCCTTGCGGTTGGCTGGAATAAAGCGCTTATGCGGATTTTGCCGTTCCATTTGATGTAAGATGCCTACTTCTGTGGCAACGATGAACTCTTCTTGTGACGACGTTCGTGCTCGCTGCAACATACCGCTGGTCGACAGCACGTGCGTGCGATCCGCTGGCAATTGCCCCTCGGCAAGCAGATACATATTGGACGTCGAACAACCGCACTCCGGGTGAATGAGAAGTTCTGCCTGCGGATGCGCCGACAAGGTGTCGCTGATATCCGCCGGAGCGATGCCTGCATGCACGTGGCACTCACCGAGCCAAATGTGCATGTTTTCACGACCTGTCATGCGTTTCACATACGAACCGAGAAACATGTCGGGACAGAACAGCACCTCCTTATCAGCAGGAATGCTGTTGACGACCTCGACTGCATTCGCCGATGTACAGCAATAATCGCTCTCCGCCTTCACTTCGGCAGACGTATTCACATAGGACACAACGACGGCTCCAGGATGCTCTTGTTTCCAGGCCCGCAGTTGATCCGCCGTGATCGAATCGGCTAACGAGCATCCTGCCTCTGCATCCGGGAGCAGCACCGTCTTCTCTGGATTCAAGATGGCCGCCGTTTCCGCCATGAAATGAACGCCACACAGGACGATGACGTCGGCCGCCGTCTGCGCGGCGGCACGAGCAAGGGCAAGCGAGTCCCCAAGTATGTCAGCAACGTCCTGTACTTCTGGCAACTCGTAGTTGTGTGCGAGGATAAGCGCGTTGCGCTTCTCCTTCCAAACGCGAATTTGCTCAAGCAACGTTCCTTGTTCGATTGTCATCGCCATCCGTATACTGTCTCCCCTCGACCGATGGATGTATGTGTCGCCTTGGAAATGACACTGCTGTGTGCAAATGCGGATCGCATCTCTGGATAATCGCACCGGAAATGGGCGCCGCGGCTCTCCTCGCGGACCAGCGCTAGTTGTGCAACGAGCCACCCCACACACGCGATCGCCGATTCCGGCCACTGCTCAGACAACTCCCGAAGTTTGCGCTGCGCCGATGCCAAACCCTCACCCGTTCGCTCGATCCCGACATGATTCCACATGATCGCTTGCACCTGCGACAACACCGCCTCTGATTCGACGGCCCAAATCCGCGATTCGACATCGACCTCGGGCAACCTCGGCGCACGTGGCGTGTCACGCATGGCCTCGGCGAACAATGTGGCCATCACGACGCATTCCAGGAGCGAATTGCTGGCCAAGCGATTGGCGCCATGAACGCCAGTACAAGCCGCCTCGCCGAGAACAAAGAGGCCGGGAATCGAAGTCGTGCCGTCCATCCGAGCTAACACGCCGCCCATCATGAAATGGGCTGCCGGCGTGACGGGAATCGGCGACGAGATCGGATCAATCCCGACGTCATGCAACCGGCGGGCGATGTTCGGAAACCGTTCGTGAAAATGAGAAACGCCCGTCACATCGAGGAAGACAGGGCCGCGATCGCGCTGGGCGCGAAACATTTCACGCGCCACGACATCACGAGTGCGCAGGTTGTCGCGCGGGTTTGCGAACAACGGTTCGCCGCGCGCGTCGACAAGTTGCCCGCCGGCACCGCGCACAGCTTCGGAAATGAGCAACGTCTCGCCGCGTTCAACGTGGAGCACAGTCGGATGAAATTGCACAAATTCGAGATTGCCTAAAGCCGCCCCCGCATGATACGCCAACGCCAGACCTTCCCCGATCGCCCCAGGCGGATTGGATGTATGCGGGTACAGCCGTCCGGCTCCCCCAGTCGCCAGGACAACAGCCTTGCGCGCCCGCCAAAACGTCTCCTCAGCGCCGCATTTCGCGATCACGCCAATGGCTCTGCCGCTCACATCTTTCACCACGGTCTCCACAAAGCTCCCCGTGATGATCCGCACATTTCCCTTCTCGGCCAAGACGCTGGCGAGCGACTGTACGATCACACGCCCGGTCGCATCGCCGTCCGCGTGGACGATCCGCGAGTGGCCATGCCCACCTTCCAGCCCCAGGCGCAACTGGCCGGTGCTGTCGCGATCGAACCGAACCCCCGCCCCAATCAGCCAGTGGATGGTGTTTGGCGCCAATTCGGTCAACGTCCGCACGGCAGCCGGATCGCATAGCCCTGCACCGGCAGCCAGCGTATCTTCCATATGCCAAATAGCTTCATCCGCTGGATCGACACTCGCGGCAATTCCGCCTTGGGCGAAGTAAGAATTGGTGCCCGCGATGGCCGTCTTGCTCAACACGGCGACATCGCTGTGTTTTGCGGCTGCCAATGCCGCCGCCATGCCGGCAAGTCCTGCACCAACGATGACGATGTCGGCCGTGTCCTGTTTCATCGCGCATCCCCCGTTTGTTCCGCCAGCCATGGCTCGATGTCGAGGCCGACGTCGACACTTCGGGCAGCATGTGTCAGAGCTCCCATCGAGATGTAGTCGACTCCTGTCGCCGCGACTTCAGGAAGACGCGCCAACGTCATGTTTCCAGATGCCTCAAGCACCACTCGACCTTCACATATTGCGACTGCTTGCACGATTTCGGCCGTTGACATGTTGTCCAAGAGAATCATGTCAGGGCCAGCTGCCAGAGCCTCTTCCAACTGTTCCAAGGTATCGACCTCGACCTCGATTTTCTGGGCGACGCCAGCGTTCGCCCGCGCCCGCTCAATTGCCACGCGAACGCCCCCAGCCATCGCGATGTGGTTGTCTTTGATCAGAACCATATCGTCGAGGCCATGGCGGTGATTGCAGCCACCGCCCGTCACGACGGCGTACTTTTCGATACTCCGCCAGCCAGGCGTGGTCTTTCGCGTGTCGAGCAGGCGCGCTTTGGTTCCGGCAATCAGTTTTGCGGCATCGCGCGTCTTCGTCGCTATACCCGTCAGCCGCGCCAAGAAGTTCAACGCTGTCCGCTCCGCGGTCAAAATCGAAGATGCCGTGCCAAATATCGCGCCAACCACCTGCCGATCCGGCACGTCATCGCCATCGCGCGCCAAATACGTGAACTGCAAGTTTGGATCCACCATGTGAAATATGCGTTCGACGAGCGGCAATCCCGCAATTCGACTGGGCTCTTTCACCCACACGACAGCACGTGCCTGTAACGCCGGGTCAACCGTATACACCGTGGTGCAGTCCCCGCGGCCGATGTCTTCGGCCAACGCCAAGCGAATGAGTTGCTCTGTATGAAAGTCGATCTGCAACGCTGCAGCCTCCTCATCCTTCGCATCGAATGCCGACTTCTTTCTCTTGCTGTATATACACTAGCATACACATGTTAAGTTTGCACACTGGGGTAATTTGGATTGAATAACGGTAGATTGACACTCACCACACGTGTGATAAACTCACAACAGAACATATGTTCGAACATTGGGTGAAAGGGGGGTACGTCGTGTTGGATGTCCCACAATACCACGACATACCTGTCAAATTGGCGGCTAACCAAGTGCACACGCAGAGCATGCCGTTCTCTTGGTCGCTCAATCCTTACCGGGGCTGCGCGCACGGTTGCGCGTTTTGCTACGCGCGTTCGACCCATGCATTTCTCGGTTTCGCGGCAGATGACTCATTTCGCAAACGTATCATGGTCAAAGCAGAAGCGCCTGAGGCCTTGGAGCGGCAGCTAGAAGCCAAACTGCGGGCCTGCGGCGGCAACCGCGAACGCTTGTCTCAGTCGTTCGGCATACTGGCGATCGGCACTGCGACAGACCCATATCAATCCATTGAGGCGAAGCGGAAGATCACGAGGAGATGCCTCGACATTCTTGCGCATTACCAAATTCGGACGACCATCACGACGAGATCGCCATTGGTTTTACGAGATGTGGACGTTTTGCGGCGAATGCGGTTGGAGTCCATTCAATTGAGCATTCATACCCTGGACGGACGCATTTGGAGAGCATTTGAACCCGCTACACCCGCTCCCAAAACGCGGCTTGCCACTTTGCGCACGCTCGCGGAACAGGGCTTGCCTGTCGGCGTGTTCCTTGCACCCATCCTGCCATATATCAACGACGATGAGGCCCAGATGTACAGCGTGATCGAAGAAGCGGCCGCGCACGGGGCACAGTTTGTCATGCCCTCCACACTACGGCTTACACCGGAAGTCAAGCCCTGGTTTTTGGCGGCCATCCGGCACGAGTACCCGCATCTGCTGGAGAGGTACGAACAATTGTACAAAACCCCCTACGCGCCCTCGTGGTATCGACGCCAGTTGACCGAGAAGGCTGCCGCCATGGTGCGCCGCTTGGGCATGAACACCCAACCTGCACGGCGCCCGCAATCGGTCAACATGGCCTCTCAGCCGCAGAGTAGGCAGCTTACCTTGCCGATTTGAGCATTGAGTTCTCCTGGAACCAGGAACTATCGTTCGTCCTTCTTTACATGCCTATGTACTGTGCATACAAGCTGCGGGCCCGAACCGGATCGTCCGTTCCATGAACCAGGGCGCGGCCATCCGGAAATACGCTGAACGCAATCTCGCCGTGTTGCCAGCGAAGCAGATACTCGTTTACACGCACCTCTCCGAACGGGCGCAAGCGTTCTGCAAGCCGCTCTAGTGACAACGGACGAGTGTTCATCGGACGCACCTGAATGGTCTGTCTGCCGCATAACGAAACAGTCAATGCACCTCTGGCGCCTGTCAAGGCTGGAAACTCGTGCTTTCCACAAGAGGGGCACTGTGGATTCGGTTCGCCCAGGGCTGTTTGATGAAACTCATTTTGCCAAACATCGACTTGGAAGATGGCATCGCTGAGCGCGTCCAGATTTCCGGTCAAATATTTGATGGTCTCAGCAACCTGATAGGATGCAACCATCGACACCACGGGCGCAATGACGCCGACCGTTTCACAGGTATCGTGTCCACCCCCGCCATCGGGACCGAGTAGGCAAACAAAACAAGGCGTTTGCCCAGGCCGAAAAAACGCTGCCGTACCATGCGAACTAACGGCGCCGCCATACGCCCATGGCACGCCGCATTTCACGGCAACGTCGTTGACCACATAACGAACCTGAAAATTGTCCGATCCATCCACAATTACGTCGACATCGGCCAATAGCGATTCTGCGTTTCCCGCATGGACGTCATCCACAACCGGCTCTACAGTGATATCGCTGTTTGCCGCGCGCAGGGCGTCCGCCGCGGCAATGGCCTTCGGGCGCCCCACCCTAGCGTCAGCCTCGGTGTACAGCGATTGCCGTTGCAAGTTCGACGGCTCGATGACATCGCGGTCGATGACGCGTACATAGCCGACACCGGCGCGCACCAGTTGGGGTGCTGAGACCGAACCAAGCGCCCCCATACCGACAATCGCGATGCGTGCGGCGCGCAGGCGCTCCTGACCTGACCTGCCAATGGGGCGAAAGCGAATTTGCCGCGAATACCGTTCGTCGTTCATACTTGTGACTCCTTTATCGACCTAGCGAATCTTCATGCTTCCTTTCACTTTCATGGGTGTGCTGCCGCCTCGGACCCAATACGTCCGATTTCCGGGCTGCTAGGCGACGCCACGGCCGAACGCGGAATTCTGCCGGCCTGCCGCCCCAACCAGCCAGCCTCAACAGCCATAGCCATAGCCCGTGCCATCGCGATTGGATCCTTGGCCTTGGCAATGGCCGTATTCACCAGTACCGCGTCCGCGCCTGTTTCCATGGCAAGGGCAGCATCCGACGGGGCACCGATCCCTGCGTCGACAACGACCGGGACGCGCCCGGCGACCACATCCACAATTCGCGCAATGCGATCCAGGCTCTCCAAGCCCTGGCCCGTGCCGATGGCGGATGCAAATGGCATAATGGTTGCACAGCCGACATCGAGTAGGCGGCGAGCCACCGTGTGATCGTCCGTCGTGTACGGCAGGACGACGAATCCTTCCTTTACCAGTTGCTCTGCCGCCTCCACGGTTGCAATGGGATCAGGCAAAAGCGTGCCGTCATTCGGGATCACTTCGAGCTTCACCCAATTCGACAATCCCGCAGCCCGTGCCAAACGGGCCGTGCGAATCGCCTCTTCCGCCGTGTGGCAGCCCGCCGTGTTGGGAAGTAAGGTGTACTGATTCAAATCAATATAAGACAGTATGGACTCCTCACGGGCATCCAAGTTGACCCGCCGCACCGCGACGGTAACAATTTCCGCATTGGACGCCGCGAGCGCCTCGCGCATCTGTGCGAGCGACGCATACTTCCCTGTACCCACCATCAATCGTGAGCGAAACGACTTCCCCGCAATTGTAAGCTGCTCCATCGTCGATATACCTCCTTGAGTTATGTTCACCACGCGAGGTTCTTGCTCAGCCCCCACCGACAAAGCGCACGACTTCGATCACATCGCCAGATGCGAGCACCGTTTCGGCGAACGCTCCGCGATCGAGCACACGCTGATTATGTTCGACAGCCACGCGTTCCTCCACCAGATTGAATTGCACCAGGAGACCCTCTACCGTTAATCCATCCGGCACGTCCATTGACTTTCCATTGACTGTAACCTGCACGCCGATCACCTCCCTACCTTGACGGTCTGCGCAGGATGAAACGGCCGCCATCGTTCAGGCCAGACCTCACCTGTCGCAGCGGCGGCAACCATCTCTGCCGTAA
Source organism: Alicyclobacillus sacchari (assembly GCF_004366795.1). Taxonomy (GTDB): domain Bacteria; phylum Bacillota; class Bacilli; order Alicyclobacillales; family Alicyclobacillaceae; genus Alicyclobacillus; species Alicyclobacillus sacchari. Next base: position 429,142 of record NZ_SORF01000001.1, read on the forward strand.
TCGCCGAGAGCAAGATGCCATTGCGAAAATGGCCGACGGCAATCATCAGTCCGGGCAGACCTGGCAGTTCGCCAATGCGAGGCTCGCCATTCGGGGACCCAGGGCGCAATCCCGTCCAACTTTGCAGAAATTCCGCCTGGCTAAGGCCCGGTGCAATCTCGCGCAAGGCCTCGCTCAACGCCGAGATGGCCCCGATGGTTACCTCGCGGCTGAACCCCGCCTCACGCTCCTCCGTGGCACCGACAACAACCGTGCCGTCTCGTTTCGGCACCAAGTACGTACCGCCTGCGTATACCGTGCGCCGCAGGGTCGTCCCGAAGGGCGGCCGGATCGACAACATCTGCCCTTTTACAGGTTGAATTTCAAGGGCGCAGCCCCATGGCCGCAACAAGGATGAAGCCCATGTACCAGCAGAAATCAACACCTTGTCTGCTGGGAATCGCTCATTCGCGGTCACCACTTCGAACGTCCCGCCTGTCTGCTTTTCAATGGCAAACACGGGCGATCCTTCGCGCACATCACAACTCATGCCAACCGCCCGGGCCAACGCCTTCGCTAGGCGCGGCGCGCTGACATTGCCGTCATTCGGCAAGAACAATCCCCCATGCACTGGGCGAATGGCCGGCTCTGCTGCCCGAATCTCCGATGCATCCATCCACACAGCCGAATCGCCCGCTTGCCGCTGCCAATTTGCTCGCTTCAGAAGCAGAGTTGCGTCCGCTTCTGTGTATGCCAATTGCAGAATCCCGTTGTGTACGAGTTGTGCGTCGATACCTGTGTACTCCAGCAACTCCGCCACATAGGCAGGGTACAAGGCGCGACTCTCGCGACAGAGATCATAGAACGGCCCTGCCTGATGGGTTTCGAGTTGTGCACCAAGCATCCCCGCCGCGGCACTGGACGCCTCTGCCCCCAAGCGCCCTTTATCGATGACCAGCACTTTCATGCCGCGCGCTGCAAGGCGCCACGCGCTCGCCATGCCAATGGCACCGCCTCCCACAACAACCACGTCGTAGATCGACTTCATCCTCGATTCCCCTTTCTGGTTGTCGCCGTCGAGAAAGGAACTTTCGGATTCACGTTCGCGCTCGCCATCGCATCCTTCAGCCTGGAGGCGGCGTCACGCGGGCGATCGGCAGCTAATACCGCCCCAATCACGGCGATCCCGCTGCATCCGGTCGCCAACACCTCACGAACATTGCGCTCATCGATGCCGCCGATGGCGATGACAGGTATCGAAACAGCCTCGACCACTCGCTCCAGCGCTCGCAATCCTTGCGGCGGCAATCCCGGGTGCGAAGCACTAGGGAAAACATGGCCAAACGTGACGTAATCAGCTCCCGCGCGTTCCGCCGCCACGGCCTCATCCGACGCATGCACAGAGCAGCCAACGGCAAAGGTTAGGTCGAGCCGTTTGCGCAGAGCATGCACCGTGTCAACAGGCAGTGACTTGGCAGCCAGATGAACACCATCGAGATCGGCCGCGATCGCGATATCGACACGGTCGTTCACAAACAATTGCGGGTGGCATGCGCGAACGGCTAAGGATGCACGAAGCTCGCCAACCAAGTCGTACGTCACGGATGCGGGCACCTTTTTGTCCCGCACCTGCAGGACATCCGCACCACCGGCTGCCGCCTCGGCTAGTGCCTCAACTAGAGGCAGCGCCCCATTGCGAGTTCTATCACTCAACACGTGTAAAACAGCCGTCATCTTGTCACCTCAACAAAAAAGCCGTACCCAAAGAAACGGGTACGGCAGGTTTCCACTTTGAACCTCACAAACGCATCCTCACGCTTGATCTATGCAATTGCCAAGCTCTTCATGCCATCACTTAGCAAGGACGTCGGTCAGCACCGGTACGATTTGCTTCTTACGCGAAACGACGCCCTGCAACAGAGCCTGATGATGTTCCAACGTTACGCCATACGCCTGCTCGACCGCATTGGCCGCCTTGCCAAGAGCGATACCGACAGAGTCGTTATTCAGGATGTCGGTGACGACAAAGAAGAACAAGTCGAGCCCTTTCTCCGCAATCACCCGCTCCAAGGCAGCTTCCAACTCTTCTTTGCGCGAAAGGACGTCATTGACATCGACCGCGTTGACTTGTGCGATCTCGACCTTGTGACTGCCCATCTGGAACTCTTTCGCATCGAGAGAGATCAATTCGGCGATCGTCTTTTGACTGAGGTCTGCGCCCGCTTTGAGCATCTGCAGGCCATACTCCTCCAGGTTGACACCCGCTTTTTCAGCCAACTCGCGCGCCGCAGCGACGTCTTGCTCTGTGCAGGTCGGCGACTTGAGCAACAACGTGTCGGAGATGATGGCGGAAAGCATAAGACCAGCTATCGCCTTCGGTACATCTACGCCATGCTCTTTGTACAGCTTGTTCAAGATGGTCGCCGTGCAACCAACCGGCTCCGCTCGATAGTATAGTGGATTTGCCGTCTCGAAGTTGGCGATACGGTGATGGTCAATCACTTCGGCGACTTCCACCTGCTCGATGTCTGCAGCGCTCTGTTGACGCTCGTTGTGATCGACCAAGATCACCTGCTTGACTTCGTTGGCGACGGTCTCGACGAAACGCGGTGCAGCGACGCCGAAGTGATCCAACACGAACTGGGTCTCCGGATTCGGGTTGCCAAGACGAACCGCCTCGACATCTTCACCCAATTGTGCCTTCAAATGTGCATAGACGATTGCCGACGTAATCGCGTCGGTATCCGGATTTTTATGACCGAAAACGAGCATCTTTGCCATAACCCTATACTCCTCCACGTTATGTAGTAAGCACTAACGTAGAGTATATCAGTTTAGACACCACATCTGTACTAGGGACGACCATCAACCATTGGGTTCGAGCTCGCCAAGCTTCACATCCGAGGCGGGAACGGTGGCACTTTTTCCTTGAAAGCGGGCCTTCCCCATCCACAGGATAGCGAGCATCGTCACACCAGCGGGTATGAGATCCCAAACAAACGTGGTATGAATAGATGCGTTCATCGCATGCGACAGTTTCTCCACGATAGGCACCGGAATCTGGCTTCTTGTTGTCGGTGTGAGAATCGCGCGCGGATCCATCCCTCGCAATCGATCCGCATAGGCGCCAAGATTGCGAAACGCAACAGCGACATCGGACTCAAAGGCATGCTTTTGTACCACGCCATAGATGACGATGCCAACAGCCATCCCGAGTTCGCGCACGAAGGCATTCGTCGAACTCGCGGCGCCGCGGTTTCGATCATCGAAGTCCCCCATCGCCGCCATGCCAATCACGGAGAAGAAAGGCCCGATACCAAAACCGACCATCAACATCACCAACAGCAGTTGCCAGGTCGGTGTTGTGCCAGCCAAGCGGCTGAGCAGATAAATCCCCGCAAAGAACAATACACAGAACGGCCACAGCACACTGCGATAGGTCATCCGATTCGCCAGCTGTCCAGCCACTGGTGCTGTGACGGACGAACCAAGCATCATCGGCAGTAACTCCAGCCCAGCCGTCATGGCGGAGCCACCACGAACACCCTGGATGTATATTGGAACATACACAACCGCCACGATGTATGCGCTGCCACTCAAAATACCCACAATGTTGCTGCTGGCAAAGGCCCGCTTGCGAAACATATGAAAGGAGACAACCGGCTCGCGAGCACGCCGCTCATTGCCAAGAAAGACAGCAAACAGAACCGCCGCGACGACAAAACCGCCAATAATTTCAGGAGAATTCCAGGGATACTGTGCTCCACCAAACTCGAGCGCAAACATGAAGGATGCGACCGCCGGCACGAGCGTGACGATGCCCACCCAGTCGATCACCTGCTTACCGTGACGCCTGGATTCGTGATAACCCAAGGTGACCAGTAAAAACGCGACAATCCCAATCGGCACGTTGATATAAAAGACCCACCGCCAGCTCATGTGCTCCGTGATGTACGCGCCAAGCAACGGTCCAAAAATGCTGGCGATCCCGAATACCGCTCCGAACATGCCAGAAAACTTGCCGGATTGCTCAGGCGGGACGATATCGAAAATGATCGTAAACGCGATCGGCATCAAGGCGCCTCCGCCAACCCCTTGGATGGCGCGGTACAGAGCCAGTTGGTCCATGTTCTGTGCGGTACCGCAGAGAATGGAACCGATCAGAAACGCAATCAGCCCAAACGCAAAAAATCGTTTACGCCCGTACATGTCGGACAACTTCCCGAAAATCGGCATCCCCGACATCTCGGTCAACATGTACGCCGCTGTGATCCATACGATTTTGTCCAAGCCACCTAGGTGTGCGACGATGTTTCCCGTGGCCGTGGCGACAATCGTATTGTCCATTGCCGAAACAAAAATGCCGAGCAAAAGCCCCGCGATCACAAGGCCTAAGCGAGATCGCTCACTGTTCATCGATACACTCCTTTCACATTGAAGCCCTGCACGGAGAACCTACAAACCTCGTTGCTCGCAGGATGCCACCCGAGATCGAGGATGACACGTACAATCCGTTCGATACTCGACGATGTCGATGTCGCACGCGGGACCGATGCGAATTTTATCTCCGCGCACGATGCGCGCCCTTGTATATGCCAAAACCACATCGTCTCCTTCGATCACGTCCGCCGTCAACACGTGTTCCGCGCGTCCGGCGCGTCCGAAAAACGGCTTCTTTTGCTCTACGCGCAACGTGCCACAGCCAATCTCGCGAACACGACAAGGCCCGTAAAGACGCACATCAATGTTTCCCGCATTCAATAAACCATCGATGACAAACGTGCCACGTGAGACGAACTGCTCCACCTCACAGTCGCCGCGTACGGTCAATTCCCCCATAACACGAACGCGATTGCCGCGCATTTGCCCTTCGACGTCCATCTGCCCCATGATATTGGCAAATCCAACCTGGACGTCGGCGTGCGTTTGAAACACCCCCATAACGCGCAACGATTGGCACTCCATAGGCCCCGTCGTCACGGCTTCCCCCATCACGTTGACATGGCCAAAGATTCCTCCCGACGTCATGGAACTACCCATCACTCGCCAACTTCTCGCCCTTTCATCGTTCATCGCATTCACATCCCGTACTGATCTCACGGCCGCATCGCTCAACTGTTAAACTTGCACAGCCTCCTTAACCTTCGCGCCATGGTGCCGATTCAACTCTTCCCGATATTCAACACGTTCAGCGTACACGCCATTTCCTAGTGTAATGCGGTTTCCACGTATACGTTTGGCAACTACATTCTCCACATAAATATGGTCGCCTTCGATGATATCGACCACCAACTTGTGTCGACGAGCAAACCATCCTCGCCCGCGCTCGACACGCAACTCCGTACAGCCAATCTCCTGTACCTCTGATTTGGCATGTAGACGAATGTGAACTCTTTCCGCATTGATGAGTCCTGAACTGTGCACCTGTCCTTTGCATGAAAAGCTCTCAGCTTCACACGGGCCGCCCAAATGCAGAACGCCACTGCAATCCATTCGTTCTGCTCGAATGTCTTGTGCGAATTGGGCAATTCCGTGCAACTCAACCTCGCGGGCAACACATTCTGCCCCAACGTGTGTACGCCCGTGTATATTGAGAACATCGGCTCGAACGCCGCCTTGCAACCGCGACGTCCCATGTATGCGAAGGATCTTCGCCACGTCACAGACGCCGCTCACACGGATGGTTCCATGGATTTCGGCCGAACCAGTCACCATATCCCCCAAAACGTCTGCTTTCCCGTGAAACGCAGTCATGTCGGCTCGGAGGTTGCCGTGCATTCGCGCCACACCATGCGCCGTACATTGCTCGCACACCACATCGCCGTCAATGGTGCTTAGACCTTCCAAATGCACATTTCGATAGAAACCGCCAGTGGACGAACCGTGACCGGACAAATGGAGATCATGGCCCATCTCCGTCTGCATATCGAGTCCCCCTACATCAACTTCAGCTTTAACTCCTCGATGCACTCGCTCACATCCGCTTCAAACACCAGCTTGGCATCCGGATCCACGACTAGCTGCCCGTCCGCCGCTTGAACCACCCACACGGATACGCCGAGTTTACGAACACAGACGATCCGCACACGAAGGTCAGAAAACACTGTTATGCTCTGTTCCAATGCACGCAAAGCACTTCGCGCTTCGTCAAGCCCCACATCACCGCTTGCAAGCGCCCGATGGACAACACTTGCGAACACCGTCTCCTGAAATGAACAAACGGCCACATTGGGATGCTCAAGTTGGTAGACGCGCCACGACTGTTCTGAAACGATCCCCTTGCGCACCATCTCTTCACCGCTCAATGCGATTTCAGCCGGATCCGGAGAAAATCTGCGAGCCAGCTCATCAAGCGACAAATCGTCCTTCAATTGTTTAATTTGCTCGATCCGGGTGAGTATCTTTTCCCGCGGGAAGAAAGTCTCCTGGCCTGTAAACGTCGATTTGCGAATAAACCATTCTTCCGGAATCAAGTCCTTTCGCTTCCACCGGTACAATTGACCGTATGAAATCCCCGTTACATCGAGCAGCTCTTTTTTTGAAATCAACTCCTGTTCCACATCCACCATCTCCTGCACAACTATCGTAACATAACACTGTTACGATCACAATGCAAAATTGGTGATGCAAAACAAAAAGCCCGCCGTGATGGCGGGCCAAGCATGTTCGTGATCAATAGCGCCGTGATGAAGGCGGCACAACGACTTATTTCGAGACTGTCCAATATTGCATTTCCGGAACGCCAGTTGCACCGTTGTAGTACGGCAAAACGTTGTGTACATTCGGTGCTACGACAGCCAACGTTGCAACGTTGACACCCCAGAGGAATGGCAGCTGCTTCGCCGTGTACATTTCGTACTGGTAGAAGTGTTGCATGGTTTGCTGCTGTGTCGAATACGGCACGTGCGTCGCATTGATCAAAGCGTCTTCCTCTTTATCACTAAAGCCCGTACCAGATGGCGCACCCGTGTTGAACAGGCCCTCGCCAGATGGGTAGAAGCCCGGTCCGTTGTATACCCAACCGGAACCCGTCGCCAAATCCCAAGTATAGTCCTTAGGATTGCTCGTCTTCGTCAAGAACGTCGAGAACTCTTCGCCCTTGAGAGATACTTTGACGCCGATTTGACCCCAATCCTGTTGCATCAACTCGGCTGCGTCGAGAGAAGACTGATTGCCTGTCACATACATCAGCGTCAGGTTCAACTTCTGATTGCCCTTGGTCATCACGCCGTTGACAAGTTTCCAGCCGTGCGATTCAAGTAATTGCTTCGCCTTGGTTGGGTTGTACGGGTACAGATTGTTTTCCGCAGGATCATAGAACTGCGTTCTCGGCGTCCCCGGAATCGGACCCGACAGCGGTTCTGCAAATCCCTTGTAGATGCTCTTCGCAATCGTGTTATTGTCGATGCTCATTTGCAAAGCCTGACGCACATAGAGTTGGTCAAAGACACTCGCGTGCGGTGCACCCGAATACATATTCATCTCCGTCCAGAAAATGCCAAACGGGTATTCCGGCGTGATGCTGTCGCCAAGAGAAGTCAGGGCAGACTCGGATCCCAACTGCGATTGATCCAGATAGCCAACGTTGATCTGGCCACTGCGCAAAGCTGCAAATTCAGCAGCACTCGATCCTTCATACTGGAAGACAATCTTGCTGACTGTGCTCTTGTGGCCAGCATAGCTTGGATTCGGCGCAATCACCCAATCCTGGCTCGACTTCGCGCTTACTGGCTTAAATGGGCCGTCAACAACCTTATCGAACATCAAGTTGGTTGCGTTCGCACCCAAATACTTAATTTCATCCTGAATGTTGCTCTTGACATCCATATAGGAAGCTGGGAGCGGTGTTAACTGCATAATGCCATTGTATTCAAACCATTGCTGGTTGGCCGGCTGCTTCAGCGTGATCGTAACCTCATACTTACCCGTCGCCTCAACACTCTGGATGCCATCCGGGATATCACCTGTACCTACACCAACAAACGGCCAAGGAGCAGGGGCATTTTTCGCGGAGGCAGCCTTGATGACGTTCCACGTAAAGAGAACGTCCTTCGACGTAACAGGTTGCCCATTCGACCATTTCCACTTTGGATTGATGAAGATGTGGTACACCGTTCCTTGTTTGTTGTACGTGATCTTCTGAGCTATCGAATTGTTCCAGTTGACGGAATAATCATTGTTTAACTGAAGCATCGGAATATAGAGCTGATCGACCAACTGGGAATTGTAAAGTGAGTCGTTGGCCGCATCAAAGATTGGCAAAAACCACGTTAAGTTTGTACCAGCTGGCAACGCAAACTCGATCACGCCACCCGCCGCCGTGCTCGCTGCCCCAGTCGTCGCCGTGTTCGTTGTGTTTTGATTCGATGATGTGCCGGATGCGTTGGAAGCGCTTGTCGTCCCACATCCCGCTATACCTAGAACAATAGCAGCAGCCGCTGCTGCAGACGTCAGAACCCGTTTTTTTCTCTGCACCATTTGTACCTCCCAGAAATCGTCATCTCATCTGTAAGCTATATTTACAACTAACTTCCGCAAAATCCGCAAGTTTCATCGGAAGACGCGGATAGTTCAGATAAACCTATCTCATTGTAAACTTTCGTGAATAGTTTTGTAAAGATCGTACTGCATTTTCGCCAAAACAAGAATTTCGTCTGAACTTTCGTGAAATAACCATACATAGAATTGTATATATACACGAAGCGGCCGGACTGCCCCGGCCGCAGCACGCACGTCATAGCCCCAGGAGTTTTTTCACCAGCGGGATCTGCCCCCGATGATGGGCTGTATGGGCAATCGCATAAGCAATGAGCTGCCGCTTGTTCACCTCGCCGACACCGAGTTTTGCACCGAATTCGGCGAGATCGGACTCCGACAGTGGCTCGAGTGCACTCTTGGCAAACTCCAGGTTGCTGACCCAAAGTTCCTTGATTTTCGCAACATCCCATGACTCCGCCCGAAATGGTTCCCCTGCATCGAGCTGACTGAGTTCTCCTTTGACTTGCGCAAAGAAACGGCGCTCGACCAGCGCGACATGCTCGACGATCGAGGCGATATTGTTAAAGTTCGGCTGCGGTTTCTTTACCCAATCGTCATCGGATAAGCCTTCCAGCATCTTATCGACCGTCGCATGCACACTGACGAACAATTGATACAGATCAGCGACTTCCTGAATCATACCCTTTCCTCCAAAGCAGACCAAATTGTAGGGAACGCGGCATGTCATCAATCGGCGACTAGCATACCACCCCATGTGTGTATCGTACATCAGTTCGACGCCGAAATCTTCCTCACTGCCCTTCTGTGTTAAGCTCGCGTCCAATCCCTTCAAGTAGCCCTACCAAAAATGCAACAGCTCGATTGACGTCAGGCTGGGACAGAACGCGCGCCAATGTCAGAAAGCCCACCTTCCGGCCGCTGGCGATGCGTCGCTGTCCTTCCTCAACGCCTGCTGCCAATGCGTGCGTCAACGTACGTACCGCGTGCGGATCGAGCCCGCCTGCCAGTTCCATGAACGCCATCGCATTTTGGACGGCGCCGAGAACACCAGGCTTCATCACTTGCTCGAGAACAATCTCCGCAATTTGTTGTTTGGCACCGAGCATGCCATGTGCCAAATCCATAAGTCCGCTTCGTTGCATATCTTCGAGTACGGTCAGCGCCGCCGCCAACGCCTGCCCATGGCGGGCAACTTCGGTCTGCAATTGGTGCAGTGCTTCCTCCACATTCTTTTCTTCACTCATAGTTGGGCGCTCAATGGCTCGAATCGGTTGTGCCATGTTGCATTCTCTCCTTTGCCAGTCGCTCCACCGATACGTATCCCGGCCGCTTCCACTTGCGCCAAACCTCCACACCCTGTTGCGGGTGGCGCCTTCCGTAACGCGGACGTGGCTTGTCCAGCGGCCGCCGGCCACGCCGGTGTATAACTTCCAAGCGCACATAGGTCTCCTTGTACGCAGGCGTATGGGTACGCAAGTCGACCACAGGACCGGTCAACAAGTTTACCGCCGACTGTTCGCTCACCGTATTCATCGGCAGATAGATCTCTTTGCCATGCACGCGATCCGTCACCATGACCCGCACCTCAACCTGACCATGCGGCGATATCAAGCGCACCAAAGCTCCATCCTCAATGCTTCGTTCAGCAGCCAATTCCGGTGAGATCTCGACAAACGTGTCAGGCACCTTGTGCGTGAGACCTGCTGATTGATTGGTCATGTTCCCCTCGTGAAAATGTTCTAGCAAGCGCCCATTGTTCAAATGTAAATCGTACATGGTATCCGGCTGTTCCGGGGCAATCCAGTTGGCGCGCGCCAACTTCGCCCTACCGTTTGCATGGGCAAATCGATCTTTGTACAACAAAGGCGTACTCGTGCCGTCTGCGGCCACCGGCCAGATTTGGCTGCGATAACCCTCCAGACGGTCGTATTGAATTCCAGCGAAAAGTGGCGCGATTGACGCCGCCTCCGCCATGATGTCGGATGGATGTGCATATTTCCAGTCAGCGCCGAGCCGATTCGCGATTTCCATAATAATTTTCCAGTCTGGTTTTGCATCGCCCAAAGGTGGAAGCACTTGATAGAGCCTTTGAACACGCCGCTCCGTGTTTGTAAAGGTTCCCTCTTTTTCCAAGCTGGGGCTTGCAGGCAAAACGACATCGGCGAATTGCGCCGTCTTTGATAAAAAGATATCCTGCACGACAAAGAATTCGAGCTGACTCAGCGCCGCATGCACGTGGTTTGCGTTTGCATCAACCCACGCCATCTCCTCGCCCATCAGGTACAGGCCACGCAATTCACCACGCACAATCGCATCGAGCATAGCCTGATTATCCATGCCAGGTCGTTCCGGCAATTCCACTCCCCATACAGCGCCCAACCGTTGGCGGGCACCCGCGTCACTGACCAGTTGATATCCGGGCAACCAATTCGGCAATGTCCCAAAATCGCATGCACCTTGCACGTTGTTATGACCGCGTAAGGGGAAGGCCCCTGCCCCAGGGCGGCCATAGTTCCCGGTTACGAGAAGGAGGTCACTGATCGCCGCGCTTGTTTCGCTACCCCCGCGCTGTTGTGTGACGCCCATTGCCCACAGAATGGCGACACCGTCCGCCTCACGAATCATTTCAGCCATACGAACCAAGGTCGTCGCTGAAATCCCTGTGACCTGTTCCGCGTATTCCAACGTGTAAGGTCGAAGAGATTCCACATACGCCTCGAAGCCGTCGACACGATCGCGGATGAACACATCGTCGTGCCATCCCTGGTCGATGATGTAGCGTGTGATGGCCGACAACCAGACGTGATCCGTACCGGGGTTAGGACGAACGAATAAATCAGCGCGATCCGCCATCTCGTGGCGACGCAAATCTACTACCATCAACTTTTGCCCATGCAACTTGTGTGCTCGTTTGACTCTGGTCGCCAGCACGGGATGTGCCTCTGCCGGATTGGCGCCGACGATGATGACAAGACCTGCTCTTGCAATATCGGCAATCGTCCCCGAATCTCCCGCCAGGCCTACGGTGCGCAGGAGCCCATCAGTGGCCGGTGACTGGCAATAGCGCGAACAGTTGTCGATATTGTTTGTGCCGATCACGGCGCGCGCAAGTTTCTGCATCAAGTAATTTTCCTCATTGGTGACCTTGGAAGACGAAATAAAACCAAGTGCATCGGAGCCGGATTCATTGCGAATCTCCCGAAACTTGCCCGCTATCAGATCCAAGGCCTCGTCCCAAGTAGCCTCGCGGAAGCTGTCGCCCTGTCGAATGAGGGGCTTTGTAAGGCGTTCCGTACTGTTGACAAAGTCCCAACCAAATTTGCCTTTGACACACGTGGATATACCATTAACAGGAGCATCCATGCTCGGCTCCACTTTCAGGATGTCGCGCCCCTTGGTCCAAACGTCAAAGGAGCAGCCAACCCCACAGAACGTGCAAACGGTCTTTGTCTTGCGGATCCGCTGTTCACGCATGGCAGATTCCATTTCTGAGATCGCAAAAATGCCGCCATAGCCCGGTTCAACCGCTTTAATCAGATCGATCATGGGCGACAAAATGGAATCCGGGATGCCTGACAAGTAGCCGGCTTCCCCGAGCATCGTTTGTTCCATCAGAGCGTTTGTCGGACATACGGTTACACAATGACCGCACGATACACAGGAAGATTGATCGATGGGCACATCCTCATCCCAGATGACGCGCGGCATCTCCCGCTCCCAGTCGATGGACAGCGTCTCGTTGACCTGCAAGTTTTGGCACGCCTCCACACAACGGCCGCATAGGATGCATTGATCTGGATCGTAACGATAAAACGGATTGGATAGGTCTTTCTCATACCCCTTTGGTCGGTACGGATAAGCCTGATGCTCTATGCGCATCAACTCCGCCGTGTTATGCAATACACAATTCCCGTTGTTGTTATCGCAAACTGTACAGTACAGCATGTGATTCTCTAGGATCCGATCCATCGCCTCTGTGCGCGCTGATCTGGCTAATGCGCTCGATGTTGATACGCGCATGCCCGCCCTGATCGCGGTAGCACAGGCCCTCACCAATTCGCCGTCGACATCCACCATACACGTGTCACACGTTTGGATTGGTCCAAGCTGCTCGTGATAACAAATATGTGGATGCTCGATACCAGCTTCTATCATCGCTTGCAAAATCGTGTTGTTACTCTTCGCTTCGATAACGCGTCCGTCAATCTCGACGGTGCAGACACCTGTATCCAACGATTGCGCCACGGTGACCCCTCCAACATCAAAACAGAGACTTCTGCAACAAAATAAAAACTCCACCAAAATCCACGCCAAAACAGGCTTGAATTTCGGTGGAGTAGCAAAAAGCACAGGTGGTACTTTTAGGCCAATCCACATGGACATGTTGTTGATAGAAACAATTTATCACAGCCAGGACGACGAGTCGAGTCCAAGTGCACGATCAAAGACGTAGACCGTTACAGCCATGTCGAGATCGACATCAAAGTCACAGAACAGGGTGACCAGTGACGCCCCAACCAACTGCTCAACGTGCGATTTTACTTTTTCGTCCTTGTAAATTTCCTTGATAAACGTCGTTCGCAATTCGCGTACAAGGCGACGTCCCTCTTCCGACTTGACCGCGAACTTCTCGACGCTTGTGAGATTGCCTCTGAGCTCACAAATCGCCCAGGGACCGACGAAGCGTGTGGTAATGTGCTCTGGACCTTTGCCAACGTGTTGTTTACGGACTTCCCGAACCAAGTTGCTGAATGCGTGTGCTACCTTGATTGGTTGAGTCATGATGTGCCCCACCTCGCGAAGAACTACCTCCATGACTATACCCCTGCAGGACTAGGTATAGCAAAATCACGAGGGGGCGGGAACTACAATGTTCGCTCTGGATGATGTTTGCGGACAATACCATGTGGATCGAGGACGAACTTGCGTGCCACGCCTTTGTCGAAGTCGCGATAGCCTTCCGGGGCATGATCGAGATCAATGACAGTCGCATTCACAGCCTTCGCAATTTGAGCCTGCCCATTGAGAATGGCGTTCATCAGTTGCCGATGATAGCGCATGCGCATGTATTTGACCACCAACCAAAATGCAACCGAAACTGCCAAGGCCTTATACATCCACCGAAACACCTTGCTTTACCGCATTAAACAGATTGAACAACTTCTTGACGTGCGTTTGCGTGACATCTCACAGGTATCAACTATCTGGGCAGCATTCGAGTGCCTTTCATTGTTGCAAATTCAACAAACCCATCCATCCTGACAGGATCTCCTCACCAAAACGAAGTTTCATATTCTGCTATGATAAGCCCAATCCATATTTCTCGGAGGAATGCCACGTGCGCATCGTCGTCATCGGCGGATCGGGCTTTATTGGCAGTCATTTATGCAAACACCTAGGGCTCGCAGGGCATCAAGTGACCGTCGTACGCCGGCCGTATACAGTCGAACGTCTACTCCACGCTTGCACAGCCGTGCCTATACGCAAATTCAACACGACCTTAGACAATGACCAAGCGTACGCCATCGTCAACCTCGCGGGCGCCTCTCTCAACCGTGGACGCTGGTCCGCACATGACCGCGAGGAGATACTCGCATCGCGCGTGACGACTGCCCAGGCCATCGTAACGGCTATCTCGCAGATGCCGCGCCCGCCAAAGGCGTATGTTCAAGCTTCCGCCGTTGGCTACTACGGTACCTCACCAACCGCAACCTTCACGGAAGACGATGCGCCAGGAGATGACTTCCTGGCCCGTGTATGCATTGCCTGGGAAGCGGCCGCGCAATCTGCCAGTGCGTACACGCGCGTTGTCGGCGTCCGTTTGGGCATGGTACTCGGCCAGGACGGCGGGGCTCTTGCGTCGTTGCTGCCGCTCTTTCGCCTTGGCTTGGGCGGTACCATTGGCAGCGGAGTACAGTGGATATCTTGGATCCATGTGGCGGACGTGAGTACACTCATCGAATTCTGCTTGCTCGACCAGCGCATCGCGGGCCCTCTGAACGCGACGGCCCCGCATCCGGTACAAATGCGCGACTTCACCCGCGCGATCGCGCGGCAACTGCACCGCCCGCACTGGTTTTCGGTCCCTGCACCAGTCATCCGTTTGGCGCTTGGCCAAAGGGCCGAATTGGTGTTGACTGGCCAGCGCGTGCTGCCCACCAAGGCTGAATCGGTCGGATTTTCGTTCCAATTTCCTGACCTTGAAACAGCACTCGCGGACATGCTGTAACGAAGACTTGTCTCCAGGCCTGTCCTGGACGTACAATGAAACCGATTTCCTAAACTACTTCGATGCACAAAACAACAAAAGGAGGGAAACACGCGATGCGATCTCGGTTTCGCTGGGTTATCATCGCACTACTCTTTTTCATCACCGTCGTCAACTACATCGATCGATCCGCCATCTCCTATGCCATCTCCGACATTTCCAAAGTGCTTCATCTGAATGCGGATCAAACTGGCCTCATTCTTGGTGCGTTCGGCGTCGGCTACATGATCACAACCTTCTTCGGTGGCATTTGGGTCGATCACGTCGGTGCCCGGCGGGCTCTGTTCTGGGCCTCGCTCCTGTGGACCTTATCCATTGGCTTGACTGGTGCGGCTGTCGGCTTCGCCATGATCTTCTTGATGCGCATCCTGCTTGGCGTCGCAGAAGGGCCGAACTTCCCGGCGGTCAACCGTGCGGTAGGCGACTGGTTGTCCAGTCGTGAACGTGCAATCGCCTTGTCGAATTCCTTGGTCGCCGTTCCGCTGGCGCTTGCCATTGGAGGGCCGATTGCAACCGCGCTGATCCTGGGCACATCGTGGCGCGGGATGTTCATCATCCTGGGGATCATCGGCCTCATTTGGGTGCCGGTGTGGTATTTTCTGTTCCGCGATTTTCCGGAGCACAGCAAGCGCGTCAATGATGCCGAGTTACGGCATATTCGCGGCACAGACACAATCGACCGCAGCGTTCAACCTGCTGACATGCGCAGGGCGCAAGCCCATCGCCTGCCGTCCGGATCGTTGTGGAAGTATTTGCTCGCGAACCGCACGCTGATGGCAAATAACTGGTCATTCTTTGTCTTTGGCTATTATCTCTTTTTCTTTATGACATGGCTTCCGTCGTACTTTGAGAAGCAATACCATCTCAATTTGAAGTCGGTGGGCCTATTCTCGGTGCTGCCATGGGCATTGGCAACCGTATTGCTATGGCTGGTTGGGTATTTATCGGATGGTATTTTGAAGCGCACGGGCAGCCTACGGCTCGCGCGATCGTACCCAATCTGGATATCGCAACTGTTGTCCGCCCTCTGCGTCATACCGCTCACCTTCACACATAACTTTACGATCGCGATTATCTTTATCACGCTGGCTGTTGGCTTCGGCATGAGTTCCAACTCGACGTTCTACGCGATCAACGTCGACATGATGCGAGATCGCACAGGAACGGCCCTGGGCGTCATGGATACCTTCTTCGCGATTGCAGGTTTCCTCGCCCCCGTGATCACCGGCGCGATCGTCAATGCAACAGGCAGCTTCAACAGCGCCTTCTGGCTGATGGCGGCGCTGGCAGCAACATCGGTGCTGGCTGTCCTCTTCTTCCATCATCCGGATAAACAACGCCGGATCGATAACCCGGTTGCCCCAGGGTCAGGTCGTTCTATTCCGTCTTAATGACGTGAAGAACGGCCAAAAAACATCAAGGAGCGCACACACTTGCGCTCCTTGATGTTTTTTCAAGCTTGTTATGCCTGTAACAGTTTCATAAATTCTCGCATAAACCCTGGCAAGTCAGGCCATGCGTGTCCTGAAACTAGGTTGCCGTCAACAAACAATGTCTCCGGTGCGTAATTGGCCCCCATGCCTTCAACAGACGGTTTGCACGCAATGTAAGCCGTTAAGGTGCGTCCTTTCAGTTGATCGCGTACAACTTCAAGCACCTGTGCCGCGTGACAAATGGCGCCAATTGGCTTGTTGGTGGTTATGAAGTGCTGGAGAATGCGTGGCACGTGTTCATTGAGGCGAATGTACTCGGGCGCCCGGCCGCCGGGAATGATGATGCCGTCAAATGACTCCGGCTGGACGTCTGCAAATGCAATGTCTGCCTCCAGCAGGTAGCCCGGTTTCTCGGTGTACGTCTCCCAATCCGTAAAATCGTGGACGACCGTGTGCAGCGTCTTTTTCGTCGGCGCCGCAATGACCGCTTCCACGCCCCCTTCCAAAAGACGATAGTACGGATAATAGACTTCCAAAGCCTCAACCGCATCACCGGTCAAGATGAGCACACGTTTTGACAAGCTCGATCTCCTCCTCGTTGCGCAACCCTATTCTTCATCCGAAACAAGAACAGCAGCATGAACGGTTGGTCCATCAAGATGGCCGGGCACTCTCCTTGTATGCGCCTTGACACCAAAACATGACGGACAGGTAGCTGAGAAGTTCGCACATGACAAATTTCTCAGGACAAGGCCTCCATGAACCAACAGGATCCACCTGTTTGTTCCAAGTTTCAACAAACCATTACGTGGCATTCACCCTTTGCCACAGTGCGTCCAGTATGCTAATCATGACACCCTATAGGGAGGATTCTCATCGAACATGCCAACCCTCCATCCATTGAAGACAGCCAACATCTGTCATCCACAAATGACACAAGACACCAATGAAGTAAAGGTGAGCACACCAGCCTTTAGCGCTTCCATGGATTCCTTGCTTCAGTCTCTAGATGAATCGTGCATACGTAGTTATTATCAGCCCATTGTCGATCTCCGTTCATACGAGGTTCTAGGTTTTGAGAACTTGTCACGGGGTCCTCTGGGCACGCCTTACGAGTCACCACTGGCGCTGTTTGCGGCAGCTGAACAAGCAGGATGTCTCTTGCAAGTGGAAAGACTTTGTCGAAATGCTGGTATTCGACGTGCACGCCTCACCCTCGGGCAAAAGTTGTTTATCAATGTGTCACCTCACATTCTGCTCGATCCTTCGTTTCGCGTGGGAGAGACACGAAAAGTGCTCGAATCCGCGGGCCTTACACCCAGCCAAGTCGTCTTTGAAGTGACAGAGCGGCAAGCCATCGAGGACTACGCACAATTTACCCGCTTGCTATGTCACTATCGCGAACAGGGCTATCAAATCGCCATTGATGACTTCGGTGCAGGGTACTCAGGTCTGCTCACGCTGATTCAGATCAAGCCGGATTTTGTGAAAATCGACAAACAAATGATTGACAACTTAGATGAACATCCTTTGAAACGCCGTGTTGTGCAAGCCACCTGTGAGATTGCATCCGCCTTTTCGGGAATCGTGATCGCCGAGGGAATCGAAACGGACAAAGAATTGATGGCTGCCAAAGCATGTGGTGTAGAAGTTGGCCAAGGGTTTTGGTTTGGCCGACCGTGCCTTGCACAAGGCGCGAAGGAGGATGCGAATTGATTCTGGATACGAAAGGGATGGCCCCATCCAGCTCGTTTTGGGAGTACGTGCAACACGCTCCTCATGTGCCCGAAGTCGCGACAGGCCTCTATGTTCGTCAGTTGTTCGAACAAACAGGATCAGAAGCCATCGTCGTATGCACACCTGAGGAAAACGTTGTGGGGACGATTGTAAATCGACGGTTTTTCGAACAGATTGGTCAGCGTTTCGGCGCTGATCTGTATCTGGGACGCCCGGTCTCCCTATTGATGGACACCCAGCCTTTGGTAGTTTCTGTTCACACTCCGGCCGCTGACGTGGTCGATTCAGCACTGTCGCGACCAGTCGAAACATTCTACGATCCCGTTGTTGTAACGTGTAAAGGCAGATATTACGGCATCCTGACAATTCGCGATTTACTTACAGTGTCTCGCAACGCTCAGGACCAAGCGGAGCAAATGAGAAAACAAGCACTTTGGCAGGCGAAAGATATGGTAGAACGCATCCAGTCACTCGTGTATCAGACGATAACCGCAGCCGAGGCAAGTCATATAGAATCGCTACAGATGACGGAGACGACAACTCGTGCCCAAACCGTCTTAGACAAACATGTCTCGTTAGTGCTAGAGGAATTCACCCGCGCTGCCGAACAGCAGACCGAATACATCCAATCGTTGGCTTCTCGAATCGATGCCATTGAGGGCATTGCCGATATCATCTCGCAGTTCGCGGGGCAAAGCCAGCTGTTAACGATCAACGCACAGATTGAAGCCGCGCGAGCCGGCAATCACGGCCGTGGCTTTGCTGTCATCGCCCATGAAATCAGCCATCTCGCACTGTGTATTCGGGACCATGCAAGCCAGGTGTCCGAAACAATTGTACAACTCGTATCCTATATTGAACGCATCGTCTCGTTTCACGAAACGATTCAAAACATGAGCGCACATACCGTAGGGGTCATCGAAGAGGCAAATCGAGTGTTAGAGCAACTTTTCGCGTCGGTCGAGCGTCAACATGAGAACGTCCAGAACATGCATGCCCATATCGATGAGGTAATTATAGAAGCAAGAAAAGTGACCGAATCTATTCACCTCGCGCAAATGGACTCATGATGTCATTGTTGAGGTTTGAGGAGACTACACGGTCGTGGCCCTGTGTTCGCCACGACCGCTTTACCTTCACTCCGGAATGTTGGGAAGTTCACCGACTTTGGGTATGTTGATGACGTGCAATTCCGTGTAACCTAGCAAACCTTCTACACCGTACTCACGTCCAATGCCGGACTGCTTGAAACCGCCAAATGGGTAACGAATGTCGAGACCCTGTATCGCCGCAGTATTGATCATCGTGGTTCCCGCCTCGATTCGGCGTGCAACACGGAGTGCATGTTCCTCTTCGCCCCATACAGAACTGGTCAAACCGTAAATGCTGTTATTCACCAGTTGAATCCCCTGTTCTTCATCGTCATACGGCAAGACCGGAACCGTAGGTCCGAACTGTTCCTCGACGACAATCGGATCGTCATACCCAGCCCCCAAGACCAAGGTTGGTTGCATGAAATATCCTTTTGCGAAAACATTCTCGTCGAGAATGCGGCCAAGTGGAATCACCTGCGCTCCACGGCTCTTGGCGTCTTCGATCAACCGCTCGACGTGACGCACTTGCGGCAAATTGTTGATCGGTCCAACCGTGACATCAGGATGAAAGGCGTCGCCGACGCGAATCCACTTGTTTGCGGCTTCAATGTACTTCTCGACAAATGCAGTGTAAATCGAACGATGAACATAGACGCGCTTGGCAATCATGCAAATTTGTCCGGTCGTCAAGAAGTTGGAGATGACGAGCCGCCGCATCGCCCGCTCGTCGTTGACATCAAAATCGGATAGCACGAGCGCCGCATCGTTCCCCCCGAGTTCAAGCGTCATGTTTTTGATCGTATCGGAAGCAGATTTCATAATGTGTGTTGCGGTCTTCGTCCCGCCAGTGAACGCAATCTTCGCAACCTTAGGATTCGTGGTCAACTCGACGCCAACATCCGCATCGCCGTGAACCATATTCAAGACGCCGGCAGGAAGTTCGCCGGCCATCCATTCGACCACCTTGCTCACGGCAAGCGGCGCAAACGGGCTCGGTTTGAGCACCATCGTGTTTCCTGCAATTAAGGCCGGTGCAATCTTGATGGTTGACAGCGCAAGCGGATAGTTCCACGGCGTAATTGCCGCAACGACACCCATTGGGTCGCGCGTAATGATGGTTTTGCCGTTCTCGTGTTGTTCCACCTTTTCCGCCAGAACCTCTTCCGCAATGTCACAGGCGTATTCCATCCATGCCAGGCTCACAAATATCTCGCCTTGCGCGTCGTAGACAGGCTTTCCGTGTTCGCGCGACAACAACGGCACCAACTCGGGAGCCGCCTCCCGGAATCGCGCGATCGCGCGACGCATGTATTCGATCCGCTCGCGCAGCGGTGTTTGTGCCCAGGCTGGAAATGCAACCGCGGCCGCGTCAATGGCCTGTACAGCATCTTCGCGTGTATTCACCGGACCATACCCGACAATTTCTTCTGGGTTGGCTGGATTTTCACGCGCATAACGCTTCTCCGCAGCTACCTGCTTACCATTGATAATAGCCTGGACCACCACGGGTTCTGTTGCAATCCGCAATTCCTCGTGCATAAGACAAACCTTCTTTCAGTCATAATATCGTTGTGCTTCATAGCTCAAATCGACAGGACAGCCATCAAGACTCCCACAGTCAAGATATCAGCGGCGATCGAAACCGAAGGAGTTGCATGAATGGGTTCCGCTCGCTGCCAAAGTTCGTTATTCGTTTTGGCTCCCATCCCCAGACACAATGCTCTCTGCATACTTCGCCAAGGCCACCGCAGACTGGCTCACTTCCTGAATGGTGGACGCCAACTCCTGCGTCGCAGCGGATTGGCTTTCCGTTTCGCGATTCACAGCGACGATAGACTCGGCCAAGCGGTTTAACAAACGCTCCACTTCATCCACCGTGCCACTAATGATTTCGGTTTGCCGCTTGGCATCGTCTGCCAGTTTGCGAACTTCCCGTGCAATGACAGCAAAACCCTTGCCTATCTGGTTCGAGCGCGATGCTTCGATCGATGCATTCAAGCCCAGGATACGACTGTTATTCGAAATGTCCTTGACGCGATCGGAAATTTTGCGGATATCTCTCATACTCTTCAGAACTTCGTCCGATTGATGTGAGATGTCAGACATGTTGTCAGCCAGTACGTTGATGGAACCAGCCACTTCCTCGACCGTCGCGCTAATTTGTTCCACAGCGCTGGAAAGCGCCGACGCGACCTCAAACAGATGGTTGTAGCGTTGCATGCTGATGCCAACGCCCATCGCACCTACAATATTCCCTTGCTCGTCACAAAGTGGAATGGAGTTAGCCATCATCGGTACGCCGAATACCGACTCGGGTACAAACGTGCGTGTCGGTCTGCCTTGGTCCACCACCTCGTACATGCCATCACCCGGCGTCAAACGATAACCTGGTTGCAAACCCAACGAAAATGTCTTGCCTGGAACGGACAACCAGAGCGTCGTCAAATCGGACACACCGATGGTCACATCGTCCGGAAAGACCTCCGCGAGCACAGGAGCCAATTGTATCATCGTTTCCACGACGGGATGTAATTGCGGTTTGATTACTTCATTCACTGTATCATTTGCCATTTCATTTCTCCTCATCCTCTGTCAAAATGCAAGTTCTACCTATAATTATAGGCGTAGGGCGGCGAGGTTGGCTAGCTTATACGGAAAGTCTTCATGGCATAAAAAACAGTTGAGTCCAGTATGCTGTGTAAAAAGGGATGGCACATTTGAGGTATAAAAGATGAGCCATCTCCGTCCTCTCTGGTAGAATGTGAGATTGAGAGAAACCACTCACCAGGAGGGAACGAATATGGCTCAATATCAGATTAACGTGGATGATGAATTTTTGAAAGGTCTGTTTTTGCAGGATGGTGGTGTGGCGAAGCTCGTCGAGCAGGTGCTCAATCAAGTCTTGCAGGCGCAGGTGACCGAGCAGTTGAAAGCGAAGCCGTATGA
The DNA here is from genome assembly GCF_004366795.1 of Alicyclobacillus sacchari. Lineage (GTDB taxonomy): Bacteria > Bacillota > Bacilli > Alicyclobacillales > Alicyclobacillaceae > Alicyclobacillus > Alicyclobacillus sacchari. The sequence continues at coordinate 451,098 of NZ_SORF01000001.1, forward strand.
GCGTTCAGATGAGCGGAGGGGCTATCGCAACGGTACGATTCCTCATGCCTTGACAACAAGAATCGGTCGACTCGTTCTACGCGTGCCCCTATACTGGCCCCAGAGTCAACCCAGACAGATGACGTGAGGTAAAATAGACGTAGAGAGGTGTTTGACTCATGCCAGGACGTAAGTGGACTGTGGA
>NZ_SORF01000002.1:0-141792 GCF_004366795.1 Alicyclobacillus sacchari
ACGGCGCCGACTGACAAGACGACGTCCTGATTCAAGCTGCTAGGTGGGTCAAATTTAAGTCGGCGATCTGGGTCAAAACTAACCCGGCGTTGACACGGTAGACGAGCTGCCCGCGTTCACCGTCCACTAAGCTGAGGCGAGTTCGAGTTGCCACGACCCCTTCCAGTCCCGCTTGATCATTCATTTCAATTGCCCCCTCGATGGATTCTTCGATGCTGTGACCATGTTCTCACCTTCAGGGTACTCGAGATAACTGATTATGTATAATGGGTTTATGCATGATGATTGATTGAGAAATGTAATCAGTTAAGCGGAATGAGGGGATTGCGTGTTCCTCGAATGGGTACAAACATTCACTGTCGCTGCCAAGACGACAAATTTTCGAGAAACGGCAGACCGTCTTCATCTTGCGCAGCCCACAGTAAGCCAACATATCAGCAAGTTGGAGAAACACCTTGGAGTCACACTATTCGAACGACGAGGACGCAACGTTCACCTAAACGCGGCAGGTAGGCGATTTTTACCGTACGCCGAGCAACTCGTCGAGACTAGTTTACAGGGCAAGGAAGATCTAGCGCGCTGGCAGCAAGGCTACCAGCACACGCTGACCGTAGCCGTCTCGCCGCTCATCGCTACGACATTTCTACCGGACTGCGTACACCGATTCACCAAAGAGCATCCAGATGTCGAATTTTCGTTTCAGATTATTGAATCTCGAGACATCCTGAACCATGTTCTGCAGGGGGACTGCGACTTTGGGCTCAGTCGCATGTACGTGCAGCATCCACGGGTCGCATGTGATCCACTCGCATCCGATCCGGTAGTTCTGGTGGCACCCGCAGAACCAGATGACTTGGAGAGTCCTCCCCCAGACCCGGCGGAACTCTTGAGCCGATATCCTGTACTCACACACAATCATCCTGAGTATTGGGACGAGCTACTATGGTACCTCCGTACGAAGTACCGCTTCAGAACTATGCGTGTCAGTCAGGTTCATGTGACATTGCATTGGGTTGCAAGGCGGTTGGGTGTTTCATTTCTACCCTTGAGCGCCATTCGGCTTGAACTCTTACGCGGGACGATTCAGGAGGTTCCGATGATGGACGTGCCCTTACCCGTGACGCACACCTACCTGGTCGCGGATCGGTCCGCGTTGCGCGATCTCGCACGTCGGTTTGCAGACTTTGTATGCACCTATGTACGTCAGCGCGCTCCTAGCTCCGATTGAGACGCTATTTACCGCCAATCTCCACGCATCTGTGCGAATTCACCTTTGTTGAGGAGTTGCGTGAACGGAGTGATCATCCGCTGTAGTAACCTGGCTTTCATGAGAAGTACCTTGCGCGTTGTAAGATCAGCATATGAATCCTATTGGGGGCCGATCGCGAAAGGTACGCCTGTTGGTACATCGCAGGCATGGATAGCAATAGGCAAAGCCGCGAAGCCTATCGGTGTTATCTGTGTATTGTGACTCCCTGGATTTCACCCAAAAATTTCGGCGAACAGTTGGCTTCGTCGTGAAATGTACGGTATAATAGCGCGGGTAATTACAGTGGTCCTCTGTCGAGCGTATGGACATGAACACTTGTGGGAAGGAGGTCTGGCCATGAACTTGCTACGTTCAGTGGTGGAAGACCAGATTCGCTCTGATATTCCGGAATTTCGCCCTGGCGATACGGTGCGCGTTCACGTGAAGGTTCGAGAGGGTCAACGTGAGCGTATTCAGGTATTCGAAGGCGTCGTCATTCGTCGCCGTGGTAGCGGGATCAGCGCCACGTACACCGTTCGTAAGATTTCGTACGGTGTTGGTGTGGAGCGTACATTCCCACTGCACTCGCCGAAGATCGAAAAGATTGAAGTCGTTCGCCAAGGTAAAGTTCGACGCGCAAAGTTGCATTATTTGCGCGGTTTGTCCGGAAAGGCGGCGCGCATCAAAGAAGTTCGGCGGTAAGCAACTGGGCGCGGAGGGTTTGCCTCTGCGCCCTTTTTGTGTGGTCTTGGGCTGGTGGGTATGCTGATTAGAAAGCCCAATCGATTAATACATAGGAGGAAAGATGCGTGCCCGTACAATGGTACCCCGGTCATATGGCAAAGGCCAGGCGGATGATGGAGGAACGAGTTCGCCAGGTGGATGTTGTCATAGAGCTGGTGGATGCTCGTCTTCCGCTTTCAAGTCGCAATCCCGTGTTGCAAGAGTTGTCGGCCAAGAAACCACGGCTCGTGGTCATGACGCGTGAAGACCTTGCTGACCCACTCATAACCCGCTCTTGGTTGGATGCATTCGCATCTGACAACATGATGGCTGTATCCGTGAATACGACCAATGGCAACGGTTTTTCTCAAGTTCGTGATGGTTTGCGGAAGCTTGCTGCGGCAAAAATTCAACGGGCATTGGAAAAAGGTCTGCAGCGGGCGGTGGTTCGTGCCATGGTGGTTGGTATTCCAAACGTTGGAAAGTCGTCGTTTATCAACCAATTTGCCAAACGCTCTGTCGCAAAGACGGGGAATAAGCCTGGCGTCACCCGCACAGAACAATGGGTTCGTATGGGGGACATTGAGTTGCTCGATACACCCGGCGTGCTTTGGCCGAAAATTGACACGGCTGAACAGGGTTTGCGCTTGGCGATCAGTGGGGCGGTTAAGGACCAAATTTATGATATGGAAGAGGGATTGGCTTTCTTCTTGTGTTTTGCTGGCCAGCATTATCCAGACCTTCTACAAAAGCGATACGGTCTATCGCATGTCCCTGCCGTCCGGTGGACGGATTTGCCAACCGTCTGGCCACAGATCGCGGACGTGGTGGAGGAGATCGGACGCAAGCGCGGCTTGTTGGGCCGTGGAGGCGTCGTCGATGAAGAGCGGGTGGCAAAGATGGTGATCAAAGAAGTGCAGGATGGTGTACTTGGCCCAATGACCTTTGAATGGCCCGCATCGCATCTGAGTGAAACGAGTAGCGATCCAGGGAATAACCTCTCCTAAGTTTGTCTGGCGTTTGGACGAGTCTGGCCGTAGACTGGATGGTGAGGAGGCGGTTATATGCTGGGGGCTCGGCAGGCCTGGTACGGCCGTGCGCGTTTTGACTCGGCGATGGCGGGGGGATTGACCATGGCCGGCGTCGACGAGGTGGGGAGAGGGTGTCTCGCCGGACCTGTCGTGGCTGCTGCGGTCATCCTCCCGCGCACAGAGGATGCGTCTTTAGATTTGATGTGTGTCACGGATTCTAAGAAGCTCACAGCAAAGCGTCGGCACGAATTGGCCAACATGATCCGCTTTCGAGCAGTGTCAATCGGGATTGGCGAGGCCAATTCACGAGAAATTGATGAACTCAATATCCTTCGGGCAACCCAGCTGGCTATGGGTCGAGCTCTCGAAAGGTTGGATATCCCAGTTGAGCTGGCTCTTGTCGACGGCAATGTTCCGGCATCTACTTCTGTCGCCTGTCTGCCGGTCATCGGTGGGGACATGCGTTCTCTCTCGATTGCGGCGGCATCCATCGTGGCAAAAGTGTATCGCGATCAGTGGATGATGCGATTACACCGCGATTACCCACAATATGGATTCGATAGTCACGTTGGGTACGCAACCAAATCACATCTGATTGCGCTGCGTGAACATGGACCCACTCCTTACCACCGCTTGTCGTTTGGACCAGTACGGGATTGCATAGGCGATAGGAGGATGGTGGAAAGTGGATAATCCCCCGATCGGTTCTTCGGGAAGGGTGGACCGAGCGCTCGAACCGACGCAACAAGTTCGTCCTACGCCAAGGTTGCCGGTGGATCGAACGGATGAGAGGATTGCCCAAGCGCCTGCACACGCGCCTGCAAACGCGTTAACGGAAGCTGAACTGGCTCGACTCGACGACGCGTTGTTTTCGTTAGAACAGCATGTTCCTTATCAACTATTGCAAAATCCTCTATGGCTGAAGGCGGAATGGGCTTGGAAAGTATTGCTCGTTCAGCACATGTTTACGTCCGCTGCCGCCGCTGCAAACAGCCCTTTAAAGCAACAACAGACCTTGCCAGTGGTGAATGAGCCAGCCATTGCGCAAAACGAACATGCCGTTCGAATGCCGGGTACAGCGGACGAGGCTTCCGAGAGCGAACAGCCAGGCAATTTTGAGCGGGTTATTCAGGGGTTATGGAGTATCCTCACCGAGGCATCGGAACCTGTTGCGTCAAGCAAACTTGTTTCTTTGCGGATGCAAACAGATCCCCCTTTATTACACTTTGCTTCTGTAGGGAATGAGATTTTCGCACAGGCGCATAGTACCGCTGATCGACGCCAGATTGAACGTTGGACACTTCAAGATAGGCTTACTGCCGCTGTGATTGACAACCCATATGAACGCTATGGTGCCGGTCTGTTTTTTTTGCCCGATCAAGAAAGGCCCCCTTATCGAGCTGTCAAATGGGAGGCTGAGCGACGCACGAGAATTGGCAATGCAGGCAAGTTGGTTCATCGCATTGAGATCAATCTCGAAGTCGATGGATCACCTGTTACTTGTCTCATCACGGCACAGCGACCTCAAATGTATGTTCATTTTATGAGTGACGATCTCTCCATTCACAAACATCTGGCCGGTGGGAGAGAGGCCCTACAAGAGCCATTGACACGTCATGGCTGGGAACTTGCAGGATGGTCTTTGGGCACAAGTGAGGAGGTATTCTGACGTGGTGCATAAGCGAGCAGTGGCGCTGCGCTATGACCGTCAACGCGAGGGTGCGCCCCGAGTGGTCGCCAAGGGTGCGGGCGAAGTGGCAAACGCCATCATTGAGACCGCCGCATCCCATACGGTTCCGATTATAGAAAACGAGGCGCTTGTTGACACCTTGATTCAGCTTGAGGTCGATCACGTCATTCCTCCCGAGTTGTATCGGGCGGTTGCCGAGGTTTTGGCATATGTCTATCGAGGGAAAAAACAGCCATGATTCCATCGCCGTCGGCCGCTTCGGCGAGCTCTTTGTTTGCAGCTATCTGACTCGCTGTTTGGGGTGGAACGTGGTAGAGCGAAATGTCCGTTCACGGTACGGCGAGATCGATATCGTGGCGAAAACAGAAACGGCGCTGGTGTTTGTCGAGGTGAAGACGCGACAGTCCAACGATTTTGGAGCGCCGCTGGAAGCGCTGGGCGATGCACAATTGGCTCGTCTTGTTCGCCAAGCTGAAGGTTATGCGGCGCGCTATGACTGTGGTGCTGTACAAAGCGTCTGTCTCGATGTGGTAGGCCTTAGTATACGCCAAAAGTACGTGGTCGATTTCCAGCATGTGCGGATCTACCCAATGTAGGCCGATCTACACTGGAAGCGTACGAAACGTATATCCTTTTGCTTTGTAATCCTTGATAATCGTCGGGATGGCGTCGACCGTATAGCGACTCGTACTGATGCCATCGTGGAATAGGATGATAGAGCCAGGGTGGGCTTCCCGTTCGACGCGTTCGACAATACTGCGGGAAGACTTGGCTTTCCAGTCTTCCGAATCGACCGTCCATAGCGCGATCGGATGACCGAGACGATGGACATAGGCAATCTCGTCTGGCTTGATGGAACCATAAGGCGGTCGATAATAAACTGGTCTTTTTCCGCAGGCACGAATGATGGCCGAATCCGTCAGTTCGATGTCGCGTGTCATTGTCGTGATGGCCTGTTTCGCGGGATCTTGATGCGTAAACCCATGGTTCCCTAGTTCATGTCCTTCCTGCTGCATACGGCGGACAATGGTAGGGAACTGTTCACACCGATGCCCTAGGACAAAAAATGTAGCTGGCGTATTGGTCTCACGAAGCACGTCAAGCAACTTCGGCGTATATCGCTCACTTGGGCCATCATCAAACGTTAGATACAGTACCTTTTCATTTGTTGGTCTCGTTTGGGCATCTGTAGTCTGGGGGACAGAAAGGCAACTTCCCATTGAGGCCAGCGTGATACCAGCTAATAACCATTTTTGTCGTGTAAACCGCAAACGTGTCTCCCTCCCGCGAAGTCACTCCCCCTTAATATTCCATACGCAACTTCTTTCTATCCGCGTGGTTCGGTAGTTAACGCCTCGCTGAAGAGCGAAGAGCAAAAGCTTCCTCGACATCTTCCACCCGAATGTCATCTCTTTTCGCAAGTGCAGCAATGGTTCGCGCCAGCTTTGCCGTTTGTACAATCGCGCGCTCTGTGACATTGAGTTTGTCACACAGGTGTGTCAATGCTGTGACAGCGCGAGCTTGAAACTGCTTCATGGGGTCTAATCCGTCGACGTGTTCAATCACTGTACGCGCGTAGCGCACCGCTTCCCGTAACTCCGATGTTGACGGATCACGGCTGTAGGACGGTTGATTTGTACCATCTGCAACGCGGTTCATATAGTAAATCAAGTCAATGCGGTCCACGATTGGCCCTGGGCAGCGACTCCAATAACGCCGAATGTCGCTTTCGAGGCAGCGACACTCCCTATAGCCTCTCCATCCGCAGGGACACGGATTGGCGGTTCCGACGAGCAAGAAGCGTGCAGGTAGGCTCGCTGTGCGTCCGTTTCGCGAAATGTGTATCACCCCGCTGGTCAGCGGTTCCCGAAGAGCATTGAGGGTCGCCTTTGGAAATTCAAGCCATTCATCGAACAGGAGAACGCCTTTGTCAGCAAGTGTAACTTCCCCTGGGCGAGGTGGAGATCCGCCCCCAATCAGTCCTGCAGGCGTAAGCGTGTGATGGGGCTCTCGCAGGGGCGGTCGTACATGGAAACGAGCGCTGGGATTGACCAACTCGTGGAACGCATAGGAGTGCAATGCATCAGCTTCGGATAAATCCGGCAAGAGATCGACAAGGAGTCGGGCTAGCGTTGTTTTCCCGACACCAGGAGGACCGATGAGCAAAAGTGGATGTCTGCCTGCTGCGCTGATGGCGAGAAGTCGTTTTTCAAAGGCACGATTGGGCAGGGTGTCAAGTATGTCCAGCGGACGTGTTGCGTCCGACGTACAGGAGGTTACATTTCGTGGAGATTCCAGCCTGGCAACACCAAGTTGCCGTCGAGCCGTAAGGTGAGAGACGACTTGTGTCAGGGAGCTGAACCCTGCGACATGCACAAGACGAGTAAGTGGCTCTGGAATAAGCGGACCGGACGCGACGTACAGATCTTGTACGCCCGCTTCGGCAAGCCGCAAAGCCAGACCAACCGTCGACTCGGTCGGGACGAGTGCGCCATCGAGTCCCAGTTCCGCAAGAAAAGCCGTGTTGCCCTCTTCCGCAAGGACACCTTGGGCCCGCAGGATAGCGATCGCGATTGCGAGATCAAGTCCAGACCCCTGTTTGCGGAGTGACGCCGGTTGCAAGTTAACGGTGATACGCCCTTTGGGAAACGGCAGGGAGCAATTGTGAAATGCCGCACGAATCCGAAGTCGTGCCTCACTTACGGCGGAATCGGGCAGTCCTACAATAGAAAAGCGAGGAAATCCAGGTCCGACATCGGCCTCCACATATACAAGTTCGGGTTGAATGCCGTTGTGAACAGCGCTGACGGCGCGACCCAACATATCGAAATCACCTCTTGTAACGGCTTGCACACACGAGCCTGAGCATGGACTAGATATAGCAATTTGCCGGGGTGTAAGCCATAATGTAGGGAAGAATCTCGTTCGCATCGTCTCAGTAGGAGACGAGTTTCAGGAGGGAGCCGACATGGAAAGCCCACGAAAACGTATGGACAAATCCAACTCCCATGGCAAGCGGGGGCAGGTGATTGACTTACGAGCCTACCAGCGTCGCCGCGATCGAAAGTATCGCCGCCAGCCATACGAAGGTTTCACCGGCCTGTGGCTTTTGCGGTTCACCTGTTACGCCCTTGCCGTAGTGGCTGTGGCTTTTGCTATCGTGGGGTTGTGTCCTGTCGGGTGGAGAGCCGGGGCTCTCGTCGTCAGCCTGTTTACGAATACGATTGGTCTCGCTTTGGGGCTGACGCTTTATGTACTGAAGGAGCGAACGGCGATGAAAGTTCTTGGTTTGCTTGTCGGCACATTTGCGTTCGCATACCTATGCTGTCTCCTCCATCCGTGGCTATAGAAGCAAGGTCAATTTTGTCAAGACTCGATTGAATGCGTTTACATGGGTTGAACCGGACGAGACGTTGTCAAACGCTCCTAGAAGTTCTATTCTGATAGAGAAAACAAGACGGACGTCTAGACGACGTTCGTCCGGTTTTTATGGTACCGTTTCGGTACGGGTGGACAAAGGAGGACTGGCATCGTGAACATCCACGAGTATCAGGCGAAGGCCGTGCTGGCCGAGTTTGGCGTGAAGGTTCCGCAAGGCAAAGTTGCCTTTACCGTTGAGGAAGCGGTTGCTGCGGCAAAAGAGCTCGGCGGCAAGGCCGTTGTAAAGGCTCAGATTCACGCGGGCGGCCGTGGTAAGGCAGGCGGCGTCAAAGTATCGAAGTCGCTCGAAGAAGTCGAAGCGAACGCACGCGAATTGCTCGGAAAAACACTGGTTACACACCAAACCGGCCCGGAGGGCAAGGTTGTCAAGCGCCTCTTAATTGAGCAGTTGACCGATATCCGGAAGGAGTACTACATAGGTCTTGTCCTGGATCGCGCACAAGGGCGAATCGTGATGATGGCCTCCCAAGAGGGCGGGGTCGAGATCGAAGAGGTTGCAGCACAGCACCCAGAGAAGATCTTCCGTGAAACCGTCGATCCGGCGACAGGGTTAAACGCGTTTCAAGCTAACAACTTGGCGTATAAGCTCGAATTGCCGCCAACGGCTGTCCGCAAGGCGGTTCAATTTATGATGGGCCTCTATAACGCATTTGTAGCCAAGGATTGCTCGGTGGCAGAGATCAACCCGCTTGTGCTGACGGGTGAGGGCGACATTCTCGCGTTGGACGCGAAGCTGAACTTCGACGATAACGCGTTGTATCGTCATCCTGACATTGTGTCGTTGCGCGATGAGGACGAGGAAGATCCGAAGGAAATTGAGGCTTCCAAGTTCGGACTGAGCTACATTGCGCTTGACGGAAACATCGGTTGTATGGTCAATGGCGCTGGCCTTGCGATGGCGACGATGGACACCATCAAGTACTATGGCGGGGCACCGGCCAACTTCCTGGATGTTGGCGGCGGCGCGAGCGAGGAAAAAGTGACGGCGGCGTTTAAAATCATCTTGTCCGATCCGAAAGTACAAGGAATTCTCGTCAACATCTTCGGCGGTATCATGAAGTGCGACGTGATTGCAAATGGTGTGGTCGCAGCAGCCAAGCAGGTTGGATTGGACAAACCACTGGTCGTGCGATTGGAAGGTACGAACGTTGAACAGGGCAAGGCGATTCTCAACGAATCAGGTCTTTCCATCGTGGCGGCCGATTCGCTGGCCGATGCGGCACAGAAGATCGTCGCGCTTGTGTAAGGAGGAATTCCATCATGAGCATCTTGGTGAATAAAGATACGCGTGTCATTACGCAGGGTATTACCGGATCGGCAGGCTTGTTCCACACACAACAGGCGTTGGCTTACGGAACGCAAGTCGTCGGTGGAACGACACCTGGTAAGGGCGGTACCACGGTAGAAGGTCTGCCGGTTTTCAATACAGTTGAAGAAGCAGTCCGGGAAACTGGCGCGAATGCGTCCGTTATTTACGTACCGCCTGCGTTTGCAGCGGATGCGATCATGGAAGCTGTCGCTGCCGAATTAGACCTTGTCATCTGTATCACCGAAGGCATCCCGGTGTTGGATATGGTGAAGGTCAAGCGGTTTATGGAAGGAAAACACACGCGCCTCGTCGGGCCGAACTGTCCGGGTGTGATTACGCCTGGCGAATGTAAGATTGGCATCATGCCAGGGTACATTCATACGCCGGGTAAGGTCGGTGTCGTTTCCCGCTCTGGTACCTTGACCTACGAAGCTGTATACCAATTGACGGTTCGCGGCCTCGGCCAGTCTACGGCAGTGGGTATCGGTGGCGATCCGGTGAACGGAACCAATTTTGTCGATGTGCTGAAGATGTTTAATGACGATCCGAACACCGAAGCGGTAATCATGATTGGCGAGATCGGTGGTACGGCTGAAGAAGAAGCTGCGGAGTGGATACGTCAGAACATGAAGAAGCCTGTGGTTGGTTTCATTGCAGGTGCGACGGCGCCTCCCGGACGCCGCATGGGACACGCTGGTGCTATTGTCTCGGGCGGATCGGGTACAGCGGAATCCAAGATCCAAAAGATGAAGGAATGTGGAATTCGCGTTGCACCAACGCCGTCGGAGATGGGATCAACGTTGTACACGCTGCTGGAAGAACGCGGTCTGTTGGAAGTCTGCAAAACGAATTAACGAACCAAAAAGGCCATCCGGGCGACATGTCCTGGATGGCTTTTTTGCGATCCGCAATCGACGAACCACGTCCTCATTTGCACAATGTGGTTATGTCGATGGCGGAAGGTGGGCATTTCATGACTGAGCGGGAACTGCGGCTTTTTTGGGCGCTTTGCCCGGGATTGGCACCTGCGACATTCAGGAGATTTCTACAAGTGTTTGGCACATCTGTTACATTTTCGAATGCTGCTGAGTCGGACTGGATGGCATCAGTTCGATTGCATGCGCAAACCGTCCGTCGCATGGCTGCATGGCGGGAATCCTCTCCCAAGATCAGTGAGTTAGAGGCTCGTTTAAACGCACAGAATATCCTTTGTGTCGTGCGAGGCGATCCGACGTATCCGGAAAACTTGGAGGCGTTATTTGATCCACCCGAGGTGTTGTTTGCCCGTGGCAACCTTGATGTGTTACGTTCTCCATTTGCCGTTGCCGTGGTAGGTACTCGTCGTGCCACGGGATATGGTGCGGCCGCGGCCAAGTGGATCGCAGCGACTGTGGCGGAAGCGGGAGGCATTGTCGTCTCCGGACTGGCGTTGGGTGTCGATGCGTTTGGGCATCAGGCGGCCCTTGCAGCTGGGGGACCGACAATTGCCATCCTTGGCTGTGGAGTCGATGTGTGTTATCCGCCAGCCCACGCGGGACTCTATGCAGAGATCGGTGAGCAGGGATTAATTCTCAGCGAATATGCCCCGGGTTCCGCAGCGCGTAAGCATCATTTTCCAGAACGAAACCGTATCATTGCAGGTATATCCGATGCAACGGTCGTCGTTCAGGCCGGTGAGCGCAGCGGTGCGCTCGGGACGGCAGCCGCGGCACTCGAAATCGGTCGTGACGTCTATGTCGTGCCCGGGCCCATCACATCGCAAGCCAGCCGTGGATCGAACCAATTGCTGTTCGACGGGGCCATACCGTTACTCGACCCAGCTGCGTTCATCCAAGAGCGCTTTGACATCGAAGGCGCGTCAAAAGTGGTACAAAAACAAGTACCTGAGCATTTGGCGACAGTGTACCACAAGCTAGCCGAGGACGGGCCGCTTCGTGCGGGAGAACTCGCTCTATCACTGTCGGTACCTCCCGGAAACATCTATGCAACGTTGTTGGAACTAGAGATCTCACATTTGATTGAAAAACTTCCAGACGGGCGTTATCAGGTCATGTTGTGAGGTGAATGGACACAGAACGTATGTAAAAGTATTCCTTGTCTAAGTTGCGGGTCTGCATATCACCCTAGCCACATGGGGGTGATTTGGGTGTTTAGTCGCGACAGCATACGAATCTTGGTGCGGAGATGCGCACAGTTGTGTACTGCGGGTTTCACTTGTGGTTTCGTTGTGCTTGGGCCCTCACATTGCGCATTTGCCGCAAATGTTGATCAAACGGAACAGGTTTCAGCCAATCCGCCCGTCTTGACAACTGGCGATACCGATCCTCGCGTGTATTGGCTACATGAGAAGTTGGCCGAGCTAGGGTATTTGCCACTGACGTTTCAGCGTACGGTGCCGACAGATGGGCTGTATCGTATAGGCTGGGGATCGCCGGATATCGGCGAATTTACTTGGAAGTATCCCAACGTTCCAGATACTTTGCGGGCTCTATGGGATCCCTGCCGATATACCGAATTGACTCGGGGAGCAGTGATGACGTTTGAAGCCGAACATGGCATGCCAACCGATGGATATGCGGGTCCGGCCGTGTTTCGGGCTATCTCACTCTATGCCGCATGTGCCATGGCCAGTACACATCCGTATCGGTACGTGTACGTCAACCAGTCGATCCCACAGACGGTTCGCGTATGGGAAAACGGAGCTTGGGTCTTCTCTGCACCGTGTAGCACCGGCGTCGATGCCGCTCCGACTCACGTCGGCACACACGTGATCTACCTGCGTAACCGCGAGCAAACTATGGACGGTGTAGGACCAAGCGGCAAACCATATCATGTTGATCACGTACCATATGTAAGCTTTTTCTACAGGGGAGAGGCCTTGCATGGTCTGCCTCGATCTCGCTACGGTATCCCTCAAAGCGCGGGGTGTGTCGAATTGGCCGTCCCCGACGCGAAACGGTTATGGCAGTTAACTGATTATGGAACGTTGGTGACGATTAGCGATCCGCAAATCCGCACCTAACAGTCATTGAGTCACCATATATATCATGAGATGTCATACTTTTTATCTTACGTGAGGTATGTTCTAGCTGTTATACTCTCGTCGTCAAATACTTAGCCGAATCACCATTTCATCTGGTGTACGGGGGATCTCTTGGTTTCAGAACCTTGGGGTGAATCGCTGTGCTGCGACGGGTGTCTCGTCACCCGAACCCGACAACTAACCCCGGAGGCAGAACGAGAGGATTTGGGCATATTGCGTAAGAAACATTGGTTGATTGCAGCAGCGACGATGTGTCTGACCAGTGGACTCGGGGTTTCGACGGCTTTGGCGGCGACGGTTAAGGTGGCACCAGGGCAATCGCTTTGGAAGATTGCCCATAGCGCTGGGGTTTCTGTGCAGAGCGTTGAAGCAGCGAATCCTGGCATCGACCCGACGAATCTTCAGATAGGGGCTACCGTTCAAGTGCCGGGTCCTACAGTATATGTCGTTAAGCCTGGCGATACCCTGTTTACGGTGGGGCGCCGCTATGGGGTTGCGCTTGGTGCCATGCTGGCTGCCAATCCACAAGTCAATCCGCAGAACCTGCAAATTGGTTCGACGATTCGCATTCCGATTACATCCACTCAAACCACTCCGACGGCAAGTGATAGTGCTCAATCGAAGCAGGCGGTGAGTGCCCATGTTGCCGCACCCACATCCGATACGTCAAGCAACTTATATTGGCTCGAACACGTGATCAATGCCGAAGCAGGCGGGGAATCCCTGCAGGCACAAATTGCGGTTGGCGATGTCATTATGCATCGTATTGCAGCGGGTGGGTACGGGAACACGGTTCAGCAGGTCGTATTCCAGGTGAGTGACGGACATTACCAGTTTACGAGCGTTGCGAACGGCTACATTTACTCCGCACCGAACAGCTCCAGCATCACAGCAGCACAAGACGTTCTCCAAAAAGGGCAGGATATCGTACCTGGCGCACTGGTTTTTTATAACCCGTCCGAAACGCCAGCGGGCAGTTGGGTGCGTCAACAACCTATCGTGTGCCAGATTGGCAATTTGGTTTTCGCGAAATAGGAGCGTAAAGGGTGGAACACAAGTTGTTCCGCCCTATTCTTTTTGAGTTTCTTTCGAGTGATCAGTCTCCGTTGGCAATGCGATTGCTTGTTTTGCCATATGGAGTATGCCCTCCATAGTGTGGGCGCCTGCGATGAATCGGGCCGGATGGCAGAACGTGGCATCTGCAGTACCACACACCTTGGCGAGGGCAGGTCCCTCTTTGCCTGCCCATGCGGAAGGAAGGGGCTTTCTCGCCTCGAAGCTGCGAGGGCCTTTTGGCACGACCTGAAGGCGATATTGTCCGGTTTTATCTGGAAAAACCACGTACAACACGCTTGCCTGCGTATCCAATTCCATCAACGTCTCTGTCCATGGGCAAAACCTTGGCAGTACCATGAGAGACGGCTCAGTTCGAGTCTGAAAAGCTGTTTTTACAATATCCACCGCATCGATTCGGCTGATTTCGTGTCGTACATAATTGTCAAGAATGACAGAGGCAAAACGCACAGCTCGTTCAAATGCCTCATTTTCATCGTCGGCCGCGTTCCACGGAGGATTGAAGGATCCCACCAATTCCGAAATACCCTTAATGCGGGTATCTCTGTCCAAGTCGACACCGTTGTCGATCGCGTCAATCGCTTGAATGAGTTTCTCGTCAATGTGTGTATGCACGATGTTACGGCTGCCCTCATCTTTCACACCAAAGCGCGATATGAACTCAGCTCCAAAATCTCTCCAAATCAGGCCTGCAGACGCAAACGGAAGACCGTTTGCTCGATAGATTTTGTCGACGGTGTGATGGTCATACGGGGAACCGTTTACGTCGACCACAATGTCACACTCAGCGAGCACCTGTGGAGAACGCGAACGCAACACCTTTGCATCCGGATACAGTTGACGTAGAATTGCTACCGCGAACACTTCGTCTGCATGAAATTTCCCGTGATGGGTGCCGATTTTCATCGCTGTTGACCACCTTTCGCTTATGCATCCAACACGGATGATACAGCGCATATGGTACACGTTAACATCAATCGCTCAGCTGTACAACTTTGCATTCGGATGTTTGTGACGCAGCTCTCGCATCATAAATAATAGAAGAAATTCGACACGATTCACGATGGAAATGCGATTGTAAATCGCTCAATATAAAGGTGGCCTTGTTTGCAAAGATTTTTGTTCCGGTGATAATATGGGTTGAACTGAGGAACGGCACTGCCAAGGCGTACGACGAACAGGAGGATATGCTGTGGCGGATTATTTGGTTATCGTCGAGTCGCCAGCCAAGGCAAAGACGATTGGTAAATATTTAGGGAGTCGATATACGGTAAAAGCCTCCATGGGACATGTACGGGATTTGCCCAAATCACAATTGGGCGTTGATGTGGACCATGGGTTTGAACCCAAATATATTACGATTCGTGGCAAAGGCGATGTGATTAAAACGCTTCGCAATGCGAGCAAGAAGGTTAAAAAAGTATTTCTGGCGGCCGACCCTGACCGCGAAGGGGAAGCCATCGCGTGGCATCTTCAACACATTCTTGACTTAAATCCTGACGAGGATTGCCGAGTCGTGTTTCACGAAATCACCAAGGATGCAGTGCAACAAGCATTCAAACATCCTCGTAAAATCAACATGGATCTGGTGAATGCTCAGCAGACGCGCCGCATCTTGGACCGTCTCGTTGGATATCGACTAAGCCCATTACTATGGCGCAAAGTGAAAAAGGGTCTGTCTGCAGGCCGGGTACAGTCAGTTGCTGTCAGGCTGATTGTCGATCGTGAAAATGAAATTCGGAAGTTTCAGCCGGAGGAGTATTGGACAGTCGACGCCGTTGCGAATGTGGGTTCCAAAAAATTGATTTCGAGGTTCTATGGCTATGATCAAGAAAAAACGAATCTGCCCAACGAGGATGCGGTAAAGGAATTGCTGCGCCGCGTTGAAAACCAGCCGTTGATCGTTCGTCGGGTCAAAAAGTCTGAACGTCGCCGCAATCCGGCTGCACCTTTTACGACGAGTAGCTTGCAGCAGGAGGCAGCCCGGAAATTGGGGTTTCGAGCATATAAGACCATGTCGGTTGCGCAGCAGCTATATGAGGGTCTCGATATTCCCGGCGAGGGAACGGTAGGTCTCATTACGTATATGCGTACTGACTCAACGCGTATCGCCGCTTCCGCGCAAGAAGAGGCGAGATCGTTCATTCAAGCGGAGTTCGGAAGTGATTACGTACCAGAGAAGCCGCGCCAATACACAAAAAATGAAGATGCACAGGACGCACACGAGGGTATTCGACCGACCTCCGTGCTTCGCCATCCCGAGAAGTTGAAGGACCATCTCTCGCGAGACCAGTATCGGCTTTACAAATTAATATGGGAGCGCTTTATCGCCAGTCAGATGGCGTCTGCAATTCTTGATACGACGACGGTCGACTCCGAAATCAACGGTGCGTGGTTTCGGGCCACAGGTTCCGTCGTGCGTTTTCCTGGTTTCATGGCAGTATATATTGAGGGGAATGACGATGCGGAAGGCGATGAAAACAGCAAGTTGTTGCCGCCTGTCGAGGAGGGCAATGCACTTGCCGTCGCCGATGTGCGTCCAGAACAACATTTCACACAGCCGCCGCCGCGTTATTCGGAGTCAAGTCTTGTCAAGGCGATGGAGGAACTGGGAATCGGCAGACCGAGTACGTATGCTCCCACGATTGATACCATTCTCAAGCGCGGTTACGTCGTGCTGGAACAAAAGCGGTTCTTGCCAACGGAATTGGGCGAAATTGTCGTGAATTTGCTGAAGGAAAACTTCAACCAATTGATCGACGTCGATTTCACTGCCAACATGGAACAAGAGCTTGATGCGGTTGAAGACGGGGAAGCGAATTGGGTGGAGTTAATTGACCACTTTTATCATGACTTCCAAAAAAATCTGGATGAAGCGGAATCCTCGCTCGAACATGTCGAGCTCAAGGACGAGGTCTCCGATGTGCCTTGCGAGAAGTGCGGGCGGATGATGGTCTATAAAACCGGACGTTATGGCAAGTTCCTTGCCTGCCCAGGCTTTCCAGAGTGCCGCAATACGAAACCTATTGTGAAGGAAGCCGGTGTCAATTGTCCTAAGTGCGGGAAGCCTCTACTCGAGCGGCGCGGCAAGACAAGAAAGGTGTTTTACGGGTGCAGTGGCTATCCTGATTGTGATTACGTACTCTGGCAGCGCCCAACTGGGCAATCGTGCCCGACGTGTGGCCATCCGATGGTAGAAAGGCAATCCAAGGGCAAGGTCACCGTCGTTTGTAGTAACGAAAAAGCTCATCCGCACGCTCCTGCGTTTGCAGAGAGTGGTTCGCGCAAATCTTCATAAAAGACTCACCTCTTAAGGAAGTGCTCAGGATGAACAATGTTACAGTGGTTGGCGCTGGGTTGGCTGGGGCAGAGGCAGCTTGGCAGGCGGCCCAGCGCGGTGCGCAGGTGGTTTTGTACGAGATGCGCCCGGTGCGGCAAACACCGGCTCATCACACTGAACAGTTTGCGGAATTGGTCTGTACAAACTCGTTTCGTGCGGCAAGTATCACAAATGCAGTCGGATTGTTGAAAGAAGAGATGCGCCGTTTAGATTCTGTCATTATGAAGGCTGCCGATGAGCATCAAGTTCCGGCCGGCGGCGCATTGGCAGTCGACCGTGAACGTTTTTCCGCTCGTGTTACCGAACTCGTAAGCAGCCATCCGAACATTGAAGTGCGCCGTGAAGAGATCTTAGAAATTCCTTCTGAAGGAATCTGTGTTGTTGCCACTGGTCCTCTAACGTCACCGGCATTGTCGGAGAGCATTCGTCGTTTCATCGGTCACGACTATCTGTATTTCTTTGACGCGGCGGCGCCCATTGTGACCAAGGAGTCTGTCGATATGGACAAGGTGTTTCTGCAATCCCGCTACGACAAAGGCGAGGCTGCGTATTTGAATTGTCCCATGGACGAGGAGCAGTTCAATCGCTTCTATGAAGAGTTGATTCACGCGGAACGCGCCGAGTTGAAAGACTTTGAAGAAGAAAAGTACTTCGAGGGTTGCATGCCGATTGAGGCGATGGCTGCCCGCGGCCGCCAGACATTATTGTTTGGTCCGATGAAGCCAGTTGGGCTTCGCGATCCACGGACAGGGAAGCGGCCCTACGCTGTTGTGCAATTGCGCCAGGATAATGGAGCCGCAACATTATTCAATATCGTCGGGTTTCAGACACACCTCAAGTGGGGTGAACAAAAGCGAGTGTTTGGCCTGATTCCGGGTCTCGAACATGCCGAAATCGTTCGTTACGGTGTCATGCACCGAAACACCTACATCAATAGTCCTCGTACGTTGCTGCCTACATATCAAACGAAAGCTCGCCGCGAGTTGTTGTTCGCGGGACAAATCACGGGCGTTGAGGGCTATGTCGAATCGGCAGCGTCAGGTTTGGTTGCCGGAATCAATGCTGGGCGAATTGCTGCGAACATGGAACCTGTGACTATGCCCCATACCACGTCAATAGGAAGTCTTGCCCACTATATCACGCACACGTCCGCCGACAACTTTCAGCCTATGAATGCCACGTTCGGATTATTTCCGCCGTTGCCCGAGCACATCAAGGATAAGCGGCAGCGAAACGAAGCATATGCACAACGTGCGCTGGCGGATCTGTCCAGATGCATCGCGGGCATGCAGGTGAGCTGAACCATGCTTCTCGAAGACTGGATTGGGCGCTTTCTCGACGAGTCAAAGGCAAAGTGGAGCGCGAATACCTTGCATGCCTATGGGCGCGACCTGAACCGATTGCAGACGTGGCTTGCAAAACGGGCGATAACGGATGTTGCGGGCCTTTCTGCGAGAGAGATGCGTTCGTTTATTGCGGATGAACTGGCGGGAGGCAAATCGAAAGCAAGCGTCTCCCGCCAATTGTCCTGCTATCGCTCTTTTTTTGCGTTCCTTGAGCGAGAGGGCGTGATCGATCGCGAGATAGTTCGTTTGCTCACATTACCCAAACGCGACAAGCCCGTTCCGAAGTACTTGTATCAAGAAGAAGTTGCGCAACTCCTTGACCATATTGATGGATCTGATTTCGCATCGTTGCGCGATCGCGCTCTCCTGGAATGCATCTATGCATCAGGTGTTCGCGTAAGTGAATGTACGAACATTGATGTCGGCGATCTTTCACTGAACGATGGTTATGTATATATCATGGGCAAGGGCGGCAAGGAACGTTATGTGTTGCTAGGTGGCAAGGCGATCGCAGCTCTCTATCGGTACCTGGAGGCGCGCGGCGCAATCGCCACATGCCCAGCTTTATTTGTGAACCAGCGTGGCACGCGTCTATCGGATCGCAGTGTCCGGCGTATACTGGATCGAAGAATTCGCGAAGTGCCTGGGTTGCGACACATCCACGTGCATGGGCTGCGCCATTCCTTTGCGACGCACCTCCTAGACGGGGGGGCCGACTTGCGCAGCGTTCAGGAGCTGTTGGGGCATGCCAGCCTGTCGAGTACGCAGATTTACACACACACGAGTCGCGAGCGTTTGACGAAAGTGTATCTCGATGCGCATCCGCGGGCGGAACGAAAATAGGACGATAGGAGCGAATGGGATGGATATGTCGATGCATGCGACAACCATTTTCGCCATATTGAAAGATGGTAAAGGTGCGATGGCCGGCGATGGCCAGGTGACTTTGGGTAATAGCATGATTATGAAACAAGGAGCCCGCAAGGTTCGGCGTCTTTATAAGGACCAGGTAGTGGCTGGGTTTGCCGGTTCGGTTGCCGATGCGTTTACTTTGTTTGAGAAATTTGAGAAGCGGCTCGAGGAGTTTCAAGGAAATCTACAGAGATCGGCCGTTGAATTGGCGAAGGAATGGCGGTCAGACAAAGTTTTGCAGAAACTTGAGGCGATGCTCCTTGTAATGAATCGCACAGATCTTTTAATCGTCTCCGGCGGAGGCGAGGTCATTCAACCCGACGACGGCATTTGCGCGATCGGCTCTGGTGGAGCTTTTGCATTGTCGGCCGGGCGCGCTTTGGCGCGCAATACAGATTTGACGCCAGCGGAGATCGCCCGCAAGTCTTTGGAGATCGCATCCGAAATTTGTGTTTTTACGAACGATCACATCGTGTTGGAAGTCGTCGAGTGACGAGGAGGGATTCGAATGGTGATGGAACGCGAATTGACGCCACGTCAAATAGTGGAACATCTCGACCGCTATATCGTCGGGCAACGCGCTGCTAAGCGGGCGGTGGCTGTCGCTCTTCGCAACCGATCGCGCAGAGCGAAACTGAGCCCAGAGTTGCAAGCGGAAGTAACGCCCAAGAACATTCTCATGATTGGGCCTACCGGTGTAGGTAAGACCGAAATTGCAAGACGTCTTAGTAAGTTGGTGGGTGCCCCCTTCATCAAGGTGGAGGCCACCAAATTCACGGAAGTCGGTTATGTGGGCCGCGATGTTGAAGCCATGGTACGTGATCTCGTCGAGACGGCTGTGCGGATGGTGAAGACCGAGCATGCAGAAAAAGTTAAGGACGAGGCGGAAGCGCGCGCGAATGACCGCATCGTTGAGGCGCTTGTACCGGATCCGAGTGCGCGATCGCGGGTGAAAAATCCGTTCGAAATGTTATTTGGCGGCACCCAGAACGGCGATCGTACTGCTGAACCAAGTTCCGACAGTGTCCGGGAGGAGCGGCGGCGCACGAAGCATAAATTGCTGCTTGGGGAACTTGAGGATAAATACGTCGAAATTGATGTCGAAGAACAGTCGGCACCATCTTTGGGGTTCATGCCGGGCGTTGGTCCTGAGAGCATCGGCAATCTGCAAGAAATGCTGGGGAATCTGCTGCCCAAGTCGACACGCAAGCGAAAGATGACCGTTCGGGAAGCCCGTAAGGTCCTCACCCAGGAGGAAGCCCAAAAACTGATCGATATGGATGCCGTCACGGCCGAGGCGATTTATCGGGCCGAAAACCATGGCATTATCTTCATCGATGAAATGGATAAAATCGCTGGACGGGAGCAACGCGGCCCAGACGTGTCACGCGAAGGTGTGCAACGGGATATCTTGCCCATCGTAGAAGGATCCACCGTTTCGACGAAGTACGGAGCGGTCAAGACGGATTACATGCTGTTCATAGGTGCCGGTGCGTTTCATGTCGCAAAACCCTCGGATCTTATTCCGGAGTTACAGGGGCGTTTTCCAATCCGAGTGGAGCTGGAGCCGCTGACAAAGGAAGATTTTATGCGTATCCTTCGCGAACCCGAACATTCTTTACTCAAGCAGTATACGGCTTTGCTGGAGACTGAGGGGATTCGCGTGGAATTTAGCGATGATGCGATCGAACGAATTGCCGAAATGGCGCAGCAGGTGAATCAGGAAACGGAGAACATTGGTGCAAGGCGATTGCACACACTTGTCGAGAAGGTCCTGGAAGATCTCTCATTTGAGGCTCCGGATGTCAACCTACCGTCGATTCAAATCACCCGACAGTACGTTGATGAAAAACTTGGGGGTATTGTTGTGAATCGTGACTTGAGTCAATTTATCTTGTAAAGTTTCAGATTGCTTGCTTCCATATCGAAGTGTTGGGTGAAACCGATTTTCGGTTTCACCCATTTTTGTATGGGGATGAACGATAAGAAATAGTTTTTTTTGTTCTTCGCTCTACTCGGCAGGATTCGACTGAGGTGTGCCGAATTTGTAGTTTCGTATCGAAACTAGTCACAATTTGCATCGAGGCGAGTCCAATGAACGTTTTTCAGCTACTGCAGAGTTCCATTGATGCTGCAACTCTGCGCCAATCTGTATACGCAAACAACATTGCAAATGCCGAAACACCGGGTTATAAGCGCCAGGATGTGGCGTTTGAGTCCTATTTGCAAAGTGCATTGGATGGTACCGGACAGGCTCAGATGGGTCAATACCATATTCCTGTCAGTTCAGGCGGGAATTCTGTCAATGTCAATACGTTGCCAAACGTCAGTCCGATTGTTTACACCGATAATTCGACAACTGTCGAAAACAACGGTAATAATGTCGACATTACTCAAGAGATGACGTTGCTCGCGGAAAATCAGGTGCGGTACGATACGTTGGTTCAGGACGTTTCGGACCGTCTAACACGGATGCGGACTGCAATCACGGGGAGTTGAGCTGAGTGTTTGAGAATTCCAGCATGAATATTAGTGCCAGCGGCCTTGCGGCCAATCAACTTTGGATGAACGTGATTGCCAACAACATTGCGAATGCGAACACGACGCGTACGCCCCAAGGAGGGCCTTATCGCTCGGAAATCGTAAACTTCCAAGCGGTTGAACAGCCAATGAGTTTTCAAACCACGCTCGGTCAGGCCATGGCGTACGGTGGCGACGGTGTAGAAGTCTCCTCCATCACCCAAGATTCCAGTCCATTCCAGTTGGTATACGATCCATCCAGCCCGGATGCCGTGAATGGATACGTGAAGATGCCCAACGTCGATATTGCGACACAAATGGTTGATCTTGTTCAGGCTTCGCGTGCCTATGAGGCGAATGCGACAGCATTTGATGCCGCAAAACAAATGGACATCAGTGCACTGAGCATTGGTAAATAAATCGGAATGAGGCGTTGGCTATGATTCCTGCAGTTGTGTCGAATGTTGCAAACGCGGTTACAGCGACCGGCGCCGCGGGTACGACTCCGGTAGGAGGAGCAGGAAGTAGCGGGGGGACTAGTTTCGGGGAGTTCTTGGCGCATGCGATCGATCAGGTGAACTCTCTAAGTCAGTCTGCTGATCAAATGGCGGTGACATATGCGGCTGGTGGACCCGTTTCAACTGCGCAATTGATGATTGCTGAATCGCAAGCGACGTTGGCCGTTGATATGATGTCGCAAGTTGCTACACGCGTACAGCAAGCGTACTCGACCATGATGAATATGCAAATTTAATCGTTGTCATTGCGATGATTGAAATAGGGTGAGATGCGTTGAATGAAACCCTGCGGGGGATGTGGACCCATGTAAAAGGGAGATGGACAGCTCTGTCTCCCTTTGCCCGACGCAATGCCATAATCGCGTTTGTCGCTGCGTTGGCGGCACTCGCGACGATTGTGTTCGTCGCTTCGCGCCCACATTATGTGACCATTATGGAGGGCCTCGATGATAAGTCGCTTGGCCAGGTGCAGCAGGAACTCGATACCTTAAAGATTCCGAATCAAATTCAGGGCACCGCGGTTTTGGTTCCCGCCCGCGAGGCGGACGAAGCTCGTATACAACTATCGATGGCGGGTTTGCCGCAATCGGGTTATGTTGGTTACTCGAGCGTGAGTACGTCGTTTGGTCTTACACAGGATCAATTCAATATCCAGGTGCTCGACGCACTGCAACAGAGCTTGAATGCGACGATTTCCAGCATGAATGGTGTGGAATCGGCACAGGTTCACATTGTCATGCCTCAGCAGCAACTTTTCGTGACTCAGCCAACCTCGGATGCGAAAGCGTCGGTATTTGTAACGCTGGGAACTGGTGTGCAGTTGTCGCCGGCGCAAGTTGCTGGTATTCAAGAACTTGTGGCGCATTCAGTACAAGGGTTGAGTGTCGGCAATGTCACGGTGGTGGATCAGTACGGCGATACATTGTCCAGTGACACGCCCTCCACCGGATCGACGGTCACAGGAGCTTCGTCGGAGTTAGCGATGCGTGAGAAACTGGAGAACGATCTGCAACAGAAACTGGTTTCGGGTCTTCAGCAGATTGTTGGCGCACAAAACGCTGTCGTTGTCGTGCATGCGAACGTGACGTTCAATCAAACGCAGACCACGTCTCATGTTTTGTACAATGCTCCGGGTTCAACCAACGGTTTTGTGACGAGCACCCAGATCGATAAGTCGCAGACCACAAACGGGACGGGCCCAGGCGGTGCCGCAGGGCAGGCGGGCACGAATCCGAACCTGAACTCCACGTATGCTGCCGGTGGCAGCGGAGGTTCAAATTCGACGTCCTCTAACACGACAACTAATTACGCGTTTAGCTATCAAAATCAGCAGACCACGTCCGATCCGATGCAAGTTCAGGGTTATTCGGTCGGCGTCTTGCTGAACAGCAATGACAAGAGCATTACGCCAGCCGTGCAGGCTCAGATCAAGAATTTCGTGGCGGGGGTTATTGGAGGAACGCAGACGCAGGGGAAAAATCAGGTCAGTGTCTCCGCGGTTCCGTTCACCTCCATGCAACAGCCGACCACTTTGGTGACACCGGGCTCGCACCGCTTCGTCTATGCTCTCGGCGCGTTGCTTTTGCTTGTGATTGGCGGGGCCGTCGTTTGGTATCGACGCCGCCAAACACGGGCTAAGGAATTGCAGATACCTACGGTTTTATCGGATGTATTCGAGAACGAGTTGGAAGAACTACCACTAACGGAAGAAGAAGTGCTTCGTTCACAACTGGTGAACCTTGCAAAGCAACGGCCGGACGATTTTACAAGTCTACTGCGTTCATGGTTATCGGAGTGACAAATTCGTGAATGTAGCAAGGAGGCGATGAGATGCAACGCCGATCGTCTTTGTCCGGCAAGCAAAAGGCAGCTGTTCTTCTCATCGCGCTGGGTCAAGATGTCGCAGCTGAGATTTTTAAACGTCTATCTCAAGATGAAGTAGACCAGTTGACGTTTGAAATTGCCAACGTAAACAAAGTTGGAATGGAACAGAGAGAAACCATTTTGGAAGAGTTTCGAGATCTTGCGATGGCAAAGGAATACATTCAAACGGGTGGGATCGATTATGCCCGCGAGGTTTTGGAGCGCGCTTTGGGTCCGCAATCAGCACAGGATGTACTTGCGCGTTTAACATCTGCCTTGCAGGTTCGTCCGTTTCATTTTGCGCGCAAGGCGGATCCGAATCAGGTGTTAGGGTTTTTGCAGGATGAACATCCGCAAACGGTGGCTTTGGTGTTGTCGTATCTCGAGCCCAGTCAAGCTGCGATGATTATTTCTGAATTGCCTCCGGAACTGCAGGCGGATGTCGCAAGGCGGATTGCAACCATGAAAGGGACGTCCCCCGACGTCATTGCCGAGGTCGAGGAAATCCTCGAATCGAAGCTCTCGACGATGACGGCGGTTGACAATTCTCACACGGGTGGGATTGAGGCCGTTGTCAACATATTAAATGGCGTTGATCGAAGCACAGAGAAAAGTATTCTCGAGCAACTCGCCACTCGCGATCCCGATTTGGTCGACGAGATCAAGAAGCGCATGTTTGTGTTTGAGGATATCATCTTCCTCGATTCCAAAGCCATTCAGCGGGTTATTCGCGAGGTCGATGCGCGCGATCTGCAATTGGCCTTGAAGGTTGCGCGTGAAGACGTCAAGGAAGTTCTGTTCAACAACATGTCCAAACGCATGGCGGAGCAGTTTCAAGAGGACATGGAATATATGGGGCCCGTTCGCTTGCGCGATGTCGAGGATGCCCAGCAACGCATCGTTGGCGTGATTCGGCACCTGGAGGATATCGGCGAAATTGTCGTCTCGCGTGGCGGGGGGGACGATATCATTGTCTAACGTCGTGAAGCGCGAGCAAGTGATTCCACATATCGATTGCGTTGCCATTCCCGAGGTTGCTGTTTCGTCCCCATCCATTGAGGGGACCGAAGTTCAGCAACAAGAGTCTGCTTTGGTCGAGGATGCAGTTGGGCGCCTTCGTCAGATGGCGATCGAACAAGCAGAGCGGGAACGAACCATCATTTTGCAACGAGCGGTGGCAGAGGCGCAAGAAGTGGTTGCGCGCGCTCGCGAAGAGGCGGATTCCATTGCGGAACAAGTCCGGCGCCTGGCCTATGACGAGGGCATGCAACAGGGACTCGCGGCTGCGGCGCGGGAATTCGCTTCGTGGAAGCAAACTGAGTATGACAAGCTCGACGCCTTGGCGAGCGACATGCAGGCGGATTGGAACAGACGCATAATGGCACAAAAAACTGCGCTCAGCCAATTTGCGATCGCGGTTGCAAGGACGCTTCTTGGCCGGGAACTCGCGCTGGCGTCTGTCGCCATCGATCAACTGATCGAGGACATGCTGCAACAGGTGATTCAGGCTGCCTCTGTCTGTGTCCGTGTGCATCCGGACGACTATCAGGCGGCTTGTGATACCAAACCGACATGGTCGCTACGCGGCATGGGCCAGTGGGCTGTTCAGGTGATCCCGGATCCGTCGATGAACCCGGGTGATTGCGAGATTTGGGCGGATTCTGTGCACATTGACGGAAGGATGCAGGTGCGTCTCGCGGAGCTCACGGACTGGCTCACAAGGCTGGCAGAGGAAGGAGATGCCGGCGATGTGGAGTCTGCTTGAGACTGTCACGGATGAACTCAGCCCTAGGCGGTTGTTGCGGATCGAGGGCAGCGTGACGAAATTGGTGGGTACGGCCCTTGAGGCCACAGGGCCACGGGCATCGCTAGGCGATTTGTGCATTGTCCACGGGGGGGCGCGGCCCTGCCTGGCAGAAGTAACCGGATTTCGCGATGACCGATTGCTCCTGGTGCCGTTATCTGAACTAGTCAACATTGCCCCGGGAGCGCCTGTTACGTTTTTGCAGCGTCAGCTCGCGGTTGCCTGTGGGGAAGGTCTGTTGGGGCGCGTGTTAAACGGCCTTGGGGAACCGGACGACGGCCGCGGTGCGATTGTTGGCAAGGTCACGTATCGACAGGTGCTGGGACGGCCGGTGCATCCGCTTCGCCGACGTCGGATCGAACGTGTACTTGCAACAGGGGTTCGAGCCATCGACGCGCTTCTGACCTTGGGGGAAGGGCAACGTGTTGGCGTGTTTGCCGGAAGCGGCGTGGGCAAGAGCACGCTCTTATCGATGATCGCGCGCGGAAGCGATGCGGATGTGAACGTGATCGCGCTGGTTGGTGAACGGGGGCGTGAGGTCCGTGAATTTATCGAGCGGGATCTGGGAGAAGCAGGTCTTGAGCGCAGCGTGGTGGTCGTCGCCACCTCGGACCAACCTGCGTTTATCCGGATGAAGGCGGCTTTTGTGGCGACGGCGATTGCCGAGCATTTTCGCGATGCAGGAAAACGTGTTGCATTCATGATGGACTCGGTCACTCGTTTCGCCATGGCACAGCGGGAAGTGGGATTGGCTGCAGGAGAACCGCCGTCTTCGCGCGGGTATACGCCCTCTGTATTTGCGCTGCTGCCGCAACTCCTGGAAAGAACCGGGCCAGGCGAGTCAGGTACCATCACCGCGTTTTATACCGTGCTCGTCGAGGGTGACGATATGAATGATCCAATTGCCGATGCGGTCCGCGGTATTCTTGACGGACATGTCGTGCTGTCCCGGAAGATGGCTAACGCGGGGCACTATCCAGCCATTGATATCTTATCTAGCATTTCGCGTTTGTTTTCGACGGTGGCGAGTTCGGAACATCAACAGCAAGCGCGGATGGTACGGAGCTGGCTGAGTAAACACCAGGAGGTTGAGGACCTGCTTCGCATCGGTGCTTATCGTAATGGGACAGATGCTGACGTCGATATCGCGATCGAAAAAATGGCTGCGATTCGGGCATTGCTCCAACAAGAAGCGGATGATCACACGCCGTTTGCCGATACGATGGCGCGGCTTGCCGCCCTTGCCGGAGGTGTATCATGAGCGATTTCCGTCGATTTGCACACCGTTATCGAAAATTGATGGCAGGCCTGGAACAAGCGGCTGAGCGGGAGTACAAGCAGGCCGCAGATGCTGAGGTGCGTGTACGCAACACTTGGTATGAGATCGCGGAAACGATGGAGGATGTACGGCGGCAACAGTGTGCGTCGATATTCAGATCAGGAGATTATCGGGAGTGGGAATTGTTCGACGCACACGGACAGTGGTTGCAGATGCGCCTGACGGCCGCAGAGAGGGAATGGCGGCAGGCAGTGAAGGACATGGAGCAGCAGCGCCAATACCTCCATGATCGCTACACGGCCACGCAAACGTGGGTGCAATTGTCCGATGCAGCGGATTGGGAGCATCGAGTCGATGTCGAAAAGCGGGAGCAAGTAGACATGGATGAGCTCGCATTGCAGCGTTACCGAAAGGCGGCCGACGACACATGGCGATAAAGCAGAAAGCAGCTTCGACTGCTGATCGCGTTCCGGAGCAGACGGAAGAGAAAAAAGGACATAAAGTTGGTTGGATTGTACTTGTCATCGTGATTCCTGTCATGGTTGCACTTGCCGTCTTGGTCGGTGCGCTAGAGGTTTTGGGTGTGCCGGTTTGGAAGAAGGTATCGTCCGTATTCGGAGTGCACGCAAAACCCGCGGCTGCAAATCAGAGTGTCACTGCCACACTCCACAGTACGATTGTCGCTGAACGGGCACAGATTCTGTCGCTGCAAAATCAGGTTGCACAATTGACGCAAGAGTGGCAGAAGGCCAAGGCAGAGAATTCGGCGCTAGGAGCACAGGTCAAGTCTTTGAAATCACAACTGGCGGTTCAGGTATCCGATGTACAGCAGGGCTCGGACGAGGCGAAAGTGTTAGCGCAAATGGATCCTTCTGCCGCTGCGCTCGTGCTTGAGAAAATGCCGCCCGTGAAGGCTGCGTGGGCGGTGGCCGAAATGACGCCGGACGTCTCAGGGCCAATTTTGCAGGCGCTACCGACGACGACAGCGAGCTCGATACTTCAGCAAGCTGCAATCGATGAGCGCCAGCAATCATCAGCGACATCCAACTCCAGCGCAAACGGCATGGGAAACGGCACAAATGCGCCGGGGATTGTGAACAACAACAGCAGTTCGCTGCCGTGAGCAAACGGTTTGCCATGTCACTGTGAAGGGAGGTGAAAATGTGGGGATTCGCGCAGTTGGGGCGCAGGGGTCAAGTGGCCCGACAGACGCTACACAGGGCGAAAACAGGTCGAAGGCGAGTGGTACAGAAGCCGATCTCTTCGCGGCAATGCTCGGTAGTTTACAAGGGCCGTTGCCTGGTCTGCCTGTTCAACTTCCAGGAAGCGTTGGATCACCCGCTTCCAAGCCAGGTGCGAAAGAAGCGAATCACATGTCTGTGGACTTGTTGGCGGCGCAGGCAGCCAAAGCCACAGGGAGTACATTGTCTGTCGACGAAGCAGGGATGAGAGCCGCCAAGCGGTTTCCGAACATGCCGCCAACAAGAGTTGATCATCACGCTGGGCAGAACATGGCGGCAAGTGCGACGGAAACCTTGAGCACATCTGTGTCTCAGGTGAACGCTGTGAGCAACCAAGCACTTCTTTCAAGCCGTTTGGCTACAAGCAAGCGTGAGGTGCTCAGCTCAGGAACCAGCGTTGCCGCAACTCTTGGGGACGGTGGCGAGATCGCGGAGACGGCACGGGCGACTGCTCAGACAGAAACGAGATCGCACATCCATGACGAGCGTGACCGCAGTGAAACGAAGGCGTTGTCGGATGTGTTGCGTCATTCTGCCGCGTCGGCAAGCAATATGAATCATGTTGGGGCGCCGCTTGCACAGGCACTTGGGTCTCGACTTGTAGATGGGATGGATCAGAAAGCTGGTGTGAGCGCTTCGCGTGAAAAGCAGTTAGGCACGATGATGGCTGGCCAGATGAGTCAGGCCAACGCACACAAGTTGCGTGCAAATCACGAGGGAACACCGGTGCTCGCATCGACAGCGAATATCGGACAAGTCTCAGCCCAATGGGATGCGGCGCACACTTCGAATCAAACGGTCGATCCGCACACACCAGCGCACACCGCCTTCGGATCCGTCATCGATGCTCGTGCATCAGGGGCAGTTACAACACTGGGCACGATGGTGGCGGCTCACGCCGAGCAGGGGAATGCGCTGCTACACATTCAAGTGCAGCCTCATGGCTTGGGTGAACTGCAGATTATCGTGACACAGTCGGGAAATGGAATGGACGTGCAGGTGGTAGCTTCGGAACAGGCCGCATTCGCTTGGTTACAGGGTCAATTGAATGATATGCAGCAGAGTATGCAGGCAGCGGGATTGAACGTAAGCAGCATGTCATTATCCATGGCTTCGGATGGACAGCGCGATCGCGGTGATCGATCAAACGGCGAGTCGCGGATGCAGGCAAACAGCGTTCCATCTGCCCAAAGCGTCGCTAGGAAACAGTCTGTTTCGGCGGCGATAACTGACTTAGATGCTCGTTTACTCAATTTGTACGTGTGACATGGAGGTGAAATCATGACCACTGTTGTGAATACGTCATCCCCCAATACAAGCGTGGCGGGTTCGGCAACTGTCAGCAGCAACAACAGTGCGAGCGCAAACACCGTGAACCCGAGTGGTCAACTCAATGAGAACTCGTTTCTTCAGCTATTGGTTACGCAGTTGCAAAACCAGGATCCGCTCGCCCCTCAGGACAACACGCAGATGATCGCACAGCTTGCACAGTTTAGCGCATTGGAACAAATGACGAACATCGCCCAGACCGATTCACAAGTACTGTCGGCGATACAGTCGCTGACCAGTGAAACCAACCTGCTGTTCGCGCATCAGTTACTAGGCACCCAGGTAGCGATAACCGATAACTCCGGGCAACAGATACAAGGAACCGTTTCTGCGATCTCGATGTCCCAGGGCAGTCCAGAGGTCGTTGTCAACGGGACATCCTATCCGATCACGCAGGTGGTGCAGATGTCGTGACCGCTGTCTCCGGCTGGAACGGCGATTGGCAACGTAGAATTTCTGCCGGTGCGGCGGATTCGTCACCGTCTACACCGATGTCTCATAACAGACAGTCGCCGGTTTCAGGGAATTCGTTTCGCGACGCGTTGTTTCAAGCTGCAGCAGGGCCTTCCTGGAAGCTCAGCCAACACGCGCAACAACGATTGTCTGAACGCGGCATTGTCATTTCGAAACAGGATTTTGATCTCATGGAGAAGGCGGCGCAACAGGCTGAAGCGCGCGGTGCCAAGAATGCGTACCTCGTTGCGGGCAGAGCTGGATTTGTCGTCAACTTGCCATCGCGAACTGTGGTCACTGCGTTGGACAACCGTGAACAATCTATTGTCACACAAATCGACAGCGTCGTTTTTTTGGACAAGTTGGACCGTTAGTGCGGGGACTTGCTTGCCGGAGATCGACTGATCCGGCAGGGCGGCGCGAAACGAAGGAGGAATTGTAGTGCTGCGTTCTATGAACTCTGCTATTTCCGGTATGCAAGCATTTCAGACGGACTTGGACGTTGTCGGTAACAACATCGCCAACGTCGATACGGTGGGGTATAAGTCGAACAGTGCGGAATTTAGCGACGTGCTGAGCCAAACCATGGCTGGTGGAAACGCAGGTTCGACAACTGCCGGCGGTGTCAATCCTGAGCAGGTTGGCCTTGGTGTGAAGGTTGCGGCGACACAGATGGATATGTCGCAAGGCGCAGACTCAACGACGGGCGTTGCAACCAATGTGGCGATTCAAGGGAATGGGTTCTTTGTCGTGACCGATGGCACCCACGATTATTTAACCCGAGCTGGTGATTTTTCGATCGACAGCGCAGGCAATTTGGTTTTGCCCGATGGAACGATCGCGCTGGGATATTCTTCGGCACCCACTGCCTCAAGCACAACTGCTCCGACTACGAAGATGAATGTGCTAACACTCGCAGGGAGTGGCAGCCAAGTCTCGAACGTTACGATTGGCAGCGATGGTTCCATCACGGCGAGTGTAACGAACAGCTCAGGCAACACGACGACGCAGACGCTTGGTTATCTTGCGTTGGCACAGGTGCCAAATCCAGCTGGCTTGGTCAAAACGGGAGACAACTTGTTTGACGCGCAGAGTGCACCGGCCGGCAGTGCCACCTATTGGACGCCTGGCCAAGGCACATACGGTACGCTCGCGGCTGGTGAGTTGGAGCAGTCAAATGTCGACCTGTCGCAACAGTTTGCCGAAATGATTGTCGCGCAAAACGCATACGTGGCCAATACACACATGATTGGCACTGACAATGCGATTTTGCAGGCCTTGGTCAATATGAAAAATTCGTAATTAGCACTTGCCCCGCGATTTTGAAATGGCGCGCAGTTTCGTGCTGCGCGTCAAGGAGAATGGGCCGATGATTAGGGTGACGCGTCTCAATGGCTCCGAATTGTGGTTGAATCCTTTGCTCGTGGAGACGATCGAAGCGACGCCAGATTCGGTGATCACGATGGCAAATGGACACAAATACGTGGTCGTGGAGGATCCAGGGGTCATCACGTCAAAGTTAATCGACATCTACCGACAAATCGGCTTGACGCGGGCGGTCGTGCAACAGGAGGATCGCCCATGAAACAGGCAATACGAACCATGATGTGGATTGTGATAGGCATTGTCGTACTTGCTGGCATTGCCGTCGGTGTGCTGCTCTATATGAAAAAGCATCATCATGCGAGCAATGCACCTGTCAGCATGTCTGCCAAACAGATGGCGGCACTGCAGGTAACCTTGCCACAGATGACAACGAATTTGGACGCGTCCGGAATCATTCAGTTTACCCTGACGCTGCAGGCGGCAGATCAATCCACTGCTAAGGAATTGAACTTAATGCAACCGCAAGTTTCTGATCAGGTCAACGAGATCATGCGTCAATTCAGTTCGGATGAGTTGCGAAGCGATGCCGGATTGAATCAGTTAAAGAGCACGATCGTCCGCGATGTCAACAAGCTGCTCCCGTCAGGTAGGGTGACAGCGGCATATTTGTCGCAAATTCTCGTTCAATAGCGAAAGGAGGTGTAATCGTGTCGGAGGTCCTGTCACAATCCGAAATCGACGCGCTTTTGTCGGCCATTAAGAGTGGCGAAATCGACACCGCGGCCATGCGTAACGAGCAGGAGTCGGTTCGCGTTCGGTCGTACGATTTTCGCCGGGCGATGCGCTTCTCCAAGGACCATTTGCGCGTGCTCAGGAGAATGCACGAGCATTTCTGCCGGTTGTTGACGACACATCTGTCCGGTCAGTTGCGATCTGTTCCGCAGATTCAGGTGGAATCGGTTGATCAAGTGCCATATGAAGAGTTCATTCGGTCGATCCCGGTCTTAACGGTTTTGCAGTTGTTTGAGATGTCCCCTCTCGAAGGCAGGATCGTCCTGGAAATGAATCCGCAGGTCGTGTTTGCCATGCTCGATAAATATATGGGCGGCGACAGCGTTGGACCTTATCGCGAGAGGGAATTGACGGACATCGAAGTCACGCTGCTGCGCCGTTTATTCGAGCCGATGTCGTCCATTCTGGCGGACGCCTGGAGCGGCGTGGCGTCACTCGAACCGGCGTTTCTGTCGTTCGAGAGCAATCCGCAATTTTTGCAGTTGACCACACCGAACGAGACGGTCTTGGTCGTGACGATGAGTGTGCGCGTGGGGGATACGTCTGGCCTCGTCAATCTATGCATTCCACACGCTACGATCGAACCTGTGATACCGATGCTTAGCAACCGATATTACATGGATCCAGGTAGACATGCACAAGGATCGCGAGGCGCAGACGCACGGATTCAGGCGCGGGTCCTTGGCGTTCCGGTCGACGTTCGTGTTCAAATGGGCGATACGACGTTGAAGATGAGCGAAGTCCTCGATTTGGCCGTAGGCGACACGATTGTACTTCGGCAGTCGATACGCGATCCAGCCCTCGTCTATGTGGATGGCGCTCCGGCATTTTGGGCGAGTATAGGCAAAAAGAATCGCATGTATGCTGTGAAAATCGTACGCGAATGGGGGGCGGACATCGATCGTGAATGATCAGATGAAGTTATCACAGGACGAGATCGATGCGCTTCTGAATGCGAATCGGGTCAGCGGTGAGACCGCAAGCTCAGCACAGAGTGACCATCTTGAACTCAATTCGGAAGAAGCAGATATCTTAGGTGAAATCGGAAATATAAGCTTCGGGTCGGCTGCGACGTCCCTTTCGACGCTGCTGCAACACCGTGTAGATATCACGACACCGCGCGTTTCTCTCATCCGGCAAGACGACGTGGAAGCTCGTTTTCCCACGCCTTATGTTCTCGTTCAAGTGGATTTTACCGAAGGCTTGCGGGGCTCGAATGCGCTCGCCATCGAGATCGACGACGCGAAGCGGATCGCCGACCTGATGCTTGGCGGGGATGGTACCAATACGTCTGGGGAACTCAATGAGCTACATCTGAGCGCTGTGGGCGAGGCAATGAACCAGATGATGGGTGGCGCCGCGACGTCGATGAGCCAGATGTTCGGCCGGTATATCAATATTTCTCCGCCGACAGTACGTGTTGTCGACCTAGCATCAAGTGAAGGGCAGCAGGCGTTTGGTGAAGGTGGGGCTCTTGTTAATGTCGAATTTCAGTTGCGTGTGGATGACCTAATCGACTCTCACATCATGCAGCTGATGCCCATCGAGTTTGCCCAAGAAATCGTTCGTACGATGGGGCTTGGCGGTGGCGAGGAGACTGCGTCTACGCCTGTAGCGAAATCGGCTGACGTGC
This sequence comes from Alicyclobacillus sacchari, assembly GCF_004366795.1. Classification (GTDB taxonomy): domain Bacteria; phylum Bacillota; class Bacilli; order Alicyclobacillales; family Alicyclobacillaceae; genus Alicyclobacillus; species Alicyclobacillus sacchari. The sequence continues at coordinate 33,917 of NZ_SORF01000002.1, forward strand.
CAGCCTCAGGTGCAGATGAAACTGCCGGCACGAAAGCAGCACCTCAAACCTTGGGTAGTCTTGATTCGACCGCAAGGCGCATGAGCGAGTATCCTCCTGTCGCCATGGCGGAAGTGGCTGCTGCCGCCGAACCGCTGCAACGAGTGGATGTGCACCGTCCCCAATTTGTTGACTTTGGCGCGGACGCGGATGAACGCACATTCCCACCTCGCAATTTGTCTCTCTTGTACGACGTCCCGTTGAGTGTCACGGTGGAACTCGGGCGTGCGAAGAAGATGATACGCGAGATTTTGGAGTTAGCTCCAGGTTCCATTCTGGAACTGGACAAGTTGGCTGGTGAGCCGGTCGATATCTATGTAAACAACAAAAAGATTGCAATTGGGGAAGTTGTCGTGATCGACGAAAACTTTGGTGTGCGGGTCACGGATATTGTCCAGGCCGACCAACGTATCACGCAGTCGTAACCCCGCATTCTACATTCCGGAGGTAAGGGAAGATGGCAAAGATCTTGGTTGTTGACGATGCGGCATTTATGCGAATGATGATCAAAGACATTCTTACGAAGAACGGTTTTGAGGTGGTCGGCGAGGCGGCTGATGGGTTGCAAGCTGTGGAGAAATACCAGGAATTGAAACCGGATCTTGTGACGATGGATATCACGATGCCTGAAGTGGACGGTATTGAGGCGTTAAAGAGAATTCGGGCCATCGATCCAAACGCTCGCGTGATCGTCTGTTCGGCAATGGGACAGCAGGCGATGGTGATCGACGCCATTCAGGCAGGAGCCAAGGATTTTATTGTGAAGCCGTTCCAGGCCGATCGCGTCGTTGAAGCCGTGCAGAAGGCGTTGCGATAACGCATGCCTGCGACACGGAGAATGGCTATGCGCGGGGTGGGCTTGCTCCTCTTGTTATGGGCAATGCCCGCACCGCAGGTGTTGGCAGCGAGCAATTCGGCTGTCCCTGCGTCGGGGGCCGGTGCGTATGTGAAGTTGATCATTGCATTCATCGTCGTTTTGCTGTTGCTTGTGCTGTTGTTTCGCTTTCTTGGGCGACGGGTTGGCGTCGTCCAACGTGGTTCCATTCAAGTGATAGCAGCGAGACAACTTGCTCCAAATCGCTCGGTTCAGGTGGTGGAGGTTGGCAAGAAGCTGTATTTGCTTGGCGTAGGTGAGAACGTTCAGTTGCTTGCGGATGTGACAGACTCATACACAGTAGCTTCTGACGCCGGTGCTGGGGGCTCGTTCGGCACCACACTACAACAGGTTCTGGCAGAACTGCGCCGGGATTCGCGGAGGAATGACGAACCGTGATAGCTGAAAGCAAGAATAAACGTTTCGTCGTTCTTTCGGGAATACATGTCGGGACGGCGATCGCGCTTTTCGTCGCTTGCCTGGGCTTCTTTGTGGTTGCGCCCGATGTTCATGCAGCCGTGCAGACGGCGGCAGGGAGCGCCAGCACGCCCATACCGGGAGTTAGCTTAAACCTGGGGGATAACAGTCCTCCCTCCGTGGCAAACACCGTCAAAATCATTCTGTTGCTGACGGTGTTGACATTGGCTCCGGCCGGGCTCATTCTTATGACCTGTTTTACGCGCGTGATCGTGGTGTTGTCGTTCATCCGGAATGCGTTGTCGCTGCAGACATCGCCTCCCAATCAAGTGTTGGTGGGGCTCGCACTGTTTATCACGCTGTTCGTGATGCAACCCACGTTGCAGCAGGCCAACCAGCAGGCTTTGCAGCCATATCTAAAGGGAACGATATCGCAGACGGTGGCAATCCAGCGGGCAGAGGATCCGTTTAAGGTATTCATGGCCAAGCAAACGAGGACGACGGATTTGGATTTATTCCTTTCCTACCGCCATGAAACACTGACCCCGGCGATGGAAAAACATCCAGAGCAGATTCCTTTGACCGCATTGGTGCCTGCATACACCATCAGCGAATTGAAGACAGCTTTTCAGATCGGTTTCATGATTTACCTTCCGTTTCTCGTGATTGATTTGGTTGTCGCCACGACCCTGATGTCGATGGGTATGATGATGCTGCCACCTGTCGTGATTTCCTTGCCGTTCAAGATATTGTTGTTCGTCATGGTCGATGGGTGGTACTTAGTTGTGAAATCGCTGCTGGCCGGATACGCGACGTAGAGGAGGAACGCAGATGACGGATACCTATGTCATTGGACTGGGTGCACAAGTTATGTGGCTTGTCGTCAAACTGACAGCGCCCGTTTTACTGCTGGGCCTCGCAGTCGGGCTGTTGGTCAGCATCTTTCAGGCGACCACACAAATTCAGGAGCAAACACTCGCGTTTGTGCCAAAAATTGCTGCCGTGATCGTAGCGTTGTTGGTGTTCGGGCCCTGGATGCTACAAAATTTGCTCGATTTTGCGAACTCGATCTTAGGGAACCTCATGAGTTACGTGATGTGACGAGATGAACGTGATTCTTCAGCACTTTGACTTGTTCGTTCTCATTTCCTTGCGGACGGTGGCGTTCATTGCCGCATCTCCGCTGACGTCCATTCGAGCGTGGCCCACATGGGCAAAAATTGGTCTGGCGTTCAGCTTGTCCTACGTGGCGGTGCCGAATGTACCGGGCAATGTACCTGACGTTATGCAAAATCCCGGTGCCTTTGTTCTCGATGGCACATTGGAGGCGTTTGTCGGTCTCCTGCTTGGTTTTTTGGCGACCTGGATTTTTTCTGCGATTTCCATTGCCGGTCAATTGATCGACATGCAAATCGGATTTTCGATGGCTTCTCTGCTTGCCCCTGGCAGCGGAGTGCAGGCTGGGCTTATTGGAAATTTGTACAACCTGCTGTTCACATTATATTTCGTTGGCATGGGTGGGCTGGACGGCATGATGCTCACCATTCTGCAGTCATTCGCGACGATCCCGGTCGATCACGCTCACCTGCCGGGAAATTGGCCAGGTATGCTGCTGCAGCTCATGGGCTTGGTCATGGCGCTTGGCGTCGAGATAGCCTTGCCGGTACTGGCGGCTCTTTTTTTAAGTGATGTAACCTTCGCGTTTTTGTCGCGAGCGGTTCCCCAAATGAACGTGTTCGTCGTTGGTCTGCCGGTCAAGTTGTTCGCTGGATTGGCGATGTTCGCCGTGGTTATGCCTGGAACAGTATACCTGTTCAATCAGGTTTTTATGCTATTGTTCCGTGAGATGCAATCGTTTATGCGGGTTTTGGGGGGATAACGGTGCGCCACATGCAATTGCAGCGGTTTGCCGGGGAGCGCACCGAGCGCGCCACGCCCAGACGGCGGGAAGATGCGCGCAAGGAAGGGCGAGTTGCAAGGAGCCCGGAATTGACGTCTGCTATCGCGCTTGCTGCGCTCTTAATCGCATTGCGCGTTGTTGGACCGATGGTGTGGGGACAATGGGAGAATATCTTTCAACTCGATTTTTCGACACCGCCTCCGAATGTGTGGACGACCAATACGGTCGCGCAACTTTTGGTCATGCAGATGATGAGTGCTTTGAAGGCCCTGGCTCCAATTGTCGGTACGGGCCTCATCATTGGAGTGGCCGTTGCTGTTATGCAGGTGCGTCCCATGTTTACCATGAGGCAACTTGTTCCTGACTTTTCGCGGATTGTCCCAACGACTGGGTTACAGCGGTTGTTTAGTTCTTCTTCACTGTTTGAACTTGGGAAATCGTTGGCTAAGCTCGCGATCGTTGGGGTGCTGAGCTATTCGTCCGTTTCCCGCATGGCTGCGGAGATTCGCGGCTATGGTGACACTGACGTGACGTCGGTTCCAGGCGTGGTCGGATCTCTTGTCTTTCAACTTGGGATTCGCATGACGATTGCGATGGTCCTTTTGGCTGCACTGGACTTCATGTACCAGCGTTACGCGTTTGAGAAAAGTTTGCGGATGACCAAACAAGAAGTCAAAGATGAATGGAAAGATGCAGAAGGCAACCCCCAAATCAAATCGACAATACGCAAACGGGCGAGGCAAATGGCGATGCGCCGCATGATGCAGGCGGTTCCGAAAGCCGATGTCGTCGTCACCAATCCCACACACTTTGCGATCGCGCTGCGGTATGACGGCACCACGATGACCGCTCCGGAAGTGGTCGCGAAGGGAGCAGATTCGTTGGCACAGCGAATGAAGATCATAGCTGCGGAATCGGGTGTACCCATGGTCGAAAATAAGCCGCTGGCACAGTCATTGTATCGAATGGTCGACATTGGCGAACAGGTGCCTGCCGAATTGTATCAAGCGGTTGCAGAAGTGCTTGCGTACGTGTACAGAATGCGCGCAGGACGACGGAGGTGATGACGATGGGCAAATGGGTAAAGCGGACCGATCTCATTGTGATGATCTTCGTACTCTTCATGATTGTGATGATTGTCATTCCGATTCCGAAACCGTTGCTCGATGTGTTGATTATCTTAAACATTTTTCTTTCCATGACCATTCTGCTTGTCGCAATGAGCGCCAAGGAGCCTCTTGAGTTTTCTGTATTTCCTTCGATGTTATTGATCACGACGCTTTATAGGTTGTCGTTAAACATTTCGACGACCAGGTTGATTCTCGGTCAAGGCGACGCGGGAAGTGTCATCAACACCTTTGGAAACTTTGTCATCGGCCAGAATCCGATTGTCGGGTTTATCGTGTTCCTTATCATTATCATCGTGCAATTTATCGTCATTACCCGTGGGGCGGAGCGCGTGGCGGAAGTCGCGGCGCGTTTCACGCTGGATGCGATGCCGGGTAAGCAAATCGCGATCGACGCTGATCTGAATGCAGGCTTGATCAACGAGCAAGAGGCGAGACAGCGGCGTCAAAATATCGAGCGTGAAGCCGATTTTTATGGCGCCATGGACGGTGCATCAAAATTTGTAAAGGGTGATGCAATCGCTTCGATACTCATTGTTGCAATTAACATCGTGGCCGGGTTCATCATTGCCGTAGCGATGAAGCACGAGCCGTTTACGAGTGCCTTGCACACCTACACGATGCTCTCGGTGGGCGACGGTTTGGTAAGCCAGATACCCGCGCTGCTTTTGTCGACTGCGACAGGTCTGATGGTGTCGCGTGCAGTCTCCGACGGCAACATGGGCGATGATGTCGTCCGCCAAGTTTTTGGATATTCACGGGCGCTGTACATTGTTTCGGCTGCAATTTTGCTGCTCGGCATTGTGACCCCAATCGGGATTTTACCGGTACTTCTGATTTCTGGTGGTGCCACACTGATGGCTCGGCGCTTACAGACGAATCGTCGGCGCGTGGAAGCGAAAGAGAAAGAGGCCAAAGCGCGTGCGGAGCGGGCTGAGACGAAGAAGCCGGAAAACGTGTATCAACTGCTTACCGTCGAGCCTGTCGAATTTGAGTTTGGATACGGCATCATTCCGCTCGTCGACGCCAAACAGGGCGGCGATTTGATGGAGCGCGTCGTCATGATACGACGCCAGTTGGCAATCGAGTTGGGTCTGGTTTTACCCATGGTCCGTATGCGCGACAATGTTCAACTAAAACCGACACAATACATCGTGAAATTAAAAGGTGTTCAGGTTGCAGAAGGCGAAATCTTAATCGGACACTGGCTGGCATTGAGTCCTGGGTTGGACAATCCCAACGTTCAGGGAATCCCGACGAAGGATCCAACCTTCGGTTTACCTGCGCTGTGGGTCAACAGTCAAATGAAGATTCAAGCAGAAGCCAGTGGCTATACCGTGGTTGACGCACCGTCCGTCATCGCGACACATCTGACTGAGATTTTGCGCAAGCATGCGCATGAACTTCTCGGCAGGCAGGAAACGAAGGCGTTGTTGGACCATCTCAAAACAAATAACGCGGCGGTTGTCGAAGATGTTTATCCGGGCACGTTGTCGCTTGGGCAGATTCAAAACGTCTTAAGCAATCTTCTGGAAGAAGGAGTATCCATTCGCGATCTCGTCACGATACTCGAAACGCTGGCCGACGCCGGGCGGCAGACGCAAGATATTGATACCTTGACCGAGCGCGTACGCCAAGCGCTTGGACGTCAGATATGTCATCAGTTCACCGCGCCAAATGAGCCATTGACTGTTCTGACGTTCGGGGCGGAAGTAGAAGGCGAAATTCAGCAGGCTCTTGTCGATCACGGTGGGGGTGCGTTCGTCGGCATGGAACCGACGCGTTCGCAAATGGTGTTCCGCAAACTGCAAGAAGAGATGACACGATTGCAGACGATGGGAAAGTCGCCGATTCTTGTCGTGCATCCGCGCCTACGCTTGCCGATTCGTCGCTGGATCAGTCGATACATTCCGGATTTACCTGTCTTGTCTTTCAGTGAACTCGATCCGAGCGTTCAGATACAAAGTGGGGGCGTGGTGAATCTGACATGATCGTCCGACGCTATGTGGTGAAGGATATGCCAGAAGCTGTTGTGTCGATTCGTAAAGAATTGGGTAAAGACGCTGTTATTTTGAGTACGAAGAAAATTCGAGTTCGCAAGTGGCTGGGGTTGCGTTGGCAGACTCGTATTGAGGTCACCGCCGCGGCGGGATCTGACGTTCCGCTCGCGCAACAGGTCGCTGCAGAAAGGCGTAGCCCTTCGACTGGCGATTTGGCTGAGGAGTCAGGGGATGGAACATCAGAGTTGCGATCGCCGGATTCCACGGCATTTGCCGTGAGTATGCGACAGGCAGTTGCAGCGTACCAAGGTGTGGGAACTAAGCGTGAGTTGAGAGATGTCCAAACCTCCCCGGATCTATCCATGGTGCTTCAAGAGCTTGCAACTTTGAAGGGGTTGCTTGCCGAACGCCGCGAGCAGGAATCCATGGCAACTGGTGCGAGGGAGAGAACGCTTGAGGCATCGTTGCAGTCTTATTTGGAACAAGAGGGAATAGAACGCACACAGGCAGAGCGTTGGGTGCAGGCGATGCGCAAAGCGCATCCCGACGCCGACTCCTTCGCGGAAGCAGTGCCTTTGCTCGCCAGCGCGATTATCTCAGAACTTGCGAATCTGTCTCAACCTTGTCCGATCCGCAAGGAGAGTCGGACAGTGGCCTTTATAGGTCCAACCGGTGTTGGTAAGACGACGACCATAGCGAAAATCGCAGCCCTGCATGTACTGGCTGGTCAACGTCGAGTGGGACTTTTAACGACAGATACGTTTCGCATCGCCGCCGTTCAACAGTTGCAAACCTATGCCGAAATTCTCAACGTACCCCTTGCCGTCGCCGATGGTGAGGACGAGTTGCCGGCTGCTTTGGCTGAATTGGCAGCGTGTGATTTAATCCTGATCGATACCGCTGGGCGGAACTTTCGCAAGCAAGGCACCATCGAATCGACGCAGCGACTGCTGCGAACAATGGAGCCCGACGAGGCGATGCTCGTCCTCTCGCTGACGAGTAAGGCATCGGATTGTCGACGGATTGCGGAATTGTGCAAGCCGCTGGCTGTGAATAAGCTGGTGTTTACAAAATTGGATGAGACGCAGTCTGTTGGCGTCATCCCAAGTCTGGTCGCAATGCTCGGGGCGCCTGTTGCCTACGTGACAACAGGGCAAAATGTTCCGGATGATATCGATATTGTCTCCATCGAGCAACTGCTTGCGCGTTGGCAGGGAGGTGAGTGAGATGGCTGACCAAGCTTCGCGCTTGCGTAAGCAAATGGAATTATGGCGCGTTTCACCCGAATCCGCGGCGGCACAAATGGGGCAAATTTCACCGCCTCCACGTCCCAGCTCGCCGTCAGCCCACGTCATCGCTGTGGCAAGCGGCAAGGGAGGTGTCGGCAAGTCCAACTTTTGTGTCAATTTTGGACTCGCCTTGGTTCAGCGCGGCCTTCGTGTCGTTGTGATCGACGCGGACGTCGGGTTTGCGAATGTCGAAGTGTTGCTCAATATTGCGCCGTCCCACAGTCTTCTCGATCTCCTTGAGGATCGCAGTCTGGAGGACATCGTCGAACATTCTCCGCACGGTTTGTCATTCGTGTCAGGAGGGAGCGGTCTATTTACCGAGTCGATCGTCCAACATCCCGAAGCCGACCGCTTGATGCGCGATTTGCAAAAATTGTCCAGTATGTATGATGTCATTTTGTTTGACTGTGCTGCGGGGGCGGATTCGATGATCCGCAGAGTGGCCGCTGCATGTGATGACTTCGTGCTGCTTGTAACGCCCGAACCGACGTCCTTAACGGACAGCTATTCGTTGCTCAAATGGCTGGCAGCTGCCGGTGTTGCAGTCTCGCCAAAAGTGGTGATCAATCGCGTTCACTCGCTGGAGGAAGGCCGCGAGACGGCCAAACGACTCCAACTGGCAGCGGGGCAATTCCTTGCGATTGAGGTGTCCAGTTTGGGCTATGTGATGGATGATCCCGCTGTCGTGCAGGCGGTCATGCGTCAGGTGCCGCTCATGATCCACAGCGCAAACAGTCGGGCAGCTCTATGTTATCGGCAGGTTGCGGAAAGGTATTTGCAAGTTTGGCCAGGGGATGTACCTCAGAGTTCGACGGCTAAGGGATTTTTCGAGCGTCTACTTTCTGTTCGCCGGATGTGGCCGTTTCGCGCCGGTGACCACGGTGGCTAACCAGGTGTCTTCACTCATTCTGATTGGCGCCTCGACGGGCGGGCCGAAAGCACTCACCGAGTTGTTCTCACGTCTTCCTGCCATTCCCGGCGCGGCGTGCTGTGTCGTGCAGCATATGCCTGCCGGCTTTACATACAACCTTGCGAAGAGGCTAAATGATCTTTGCGCATGGCGTGTCGCAGAAGGTGCCGATGGAGTTCGAATCGAGGCGGGAGCGGCATATGTGGCTCCAGGTGGCTGTCAGATGCGGATCGTCGAATCGGGGACCGTGCTGCAGATGTCCGTGCAGAAGGAAGTTGGGGGGCATCTGTATCACCCGTCGGTCGATGTGATGTTCGTATCGGCTGCAGCACTTTCCAACAAGATCAGGCTGTTTGGCGTCATCTTAACAGGTATGGGGCGAGACGGCGCTGTGGGGCTCAAGGCGATTCGCGAGCGTGGTGGCTTCACGATAGCGGAAGGGCCTGAGACTGCAACGATTTACGGAATGCCGCGTGCGGCCTGGGAGTCCGGTGGAGCAGCTGTTCGTCTCCCGCTGCCCGAAATTCCGGGGTGCTTAATCGAGCAATTCCATCTTGCGAACGGTGGTTGAACAGGGAGGAACGAGGGTGGACATCAGTCAATATCTCGATTCGTTTTTAGCAGAGTCAGAAGACAATCTTGCAACACTCGACGATCTTTGCCTCGCCTTAGAGCGCGATGGCGCGCACGATGACACACTGGCCGCGATGTTCCGGGCGGCACATACCCTTAAAGGAATGAGCGCGACCATGGGGTTTACGGCTATGGCCGACTTGACACACCACATGGAAGATGCGCTGGGCTACATACGTAACCATCCGTCGGAGTTTCAACCGACGGTTGTCGATACGCTGCTTGCAGCCATTGATGCCTTGACGGCCAATCTCGACCAGATTCGTGACAGCGGTTCTGAGGCAGGGATCGATCACGGACCGATCCTAGAGCGCCTCGCAGCCGTTATCTCAGGGCATGAAGCTGGAGGCGGGGGAAGCGCTGCGGAGGCTGGGCCACCAAAGGCTTTTCGCGATCGAGTGATAGAACTCGTGCAATCGGGCCGTGAACCTGTCGTTGTGGAAATCGCCTTTGCACCCCAGTGCACCATGAAAGCTGTGCGTTTACTGATGGTGGAGCGCACTGTCGAGTCGTTCGGGGAGTGCGCCGCTGTCTTTCCGGATGTGCAAGCACTTGAAGCAGATGCCGATGCGCCAACCGCGTATGTCGCCGTAATCGTTCCCGATGAGGACAGCAATGCCCTGCTGACAGCCATTCAGGAGATCTCAGAAATCGCAGCGGTCAATATCGTTCGACTGGACAGCCTGCTGACGTCAACCAATGCGCCCGATGTTCAACAAGCGCGAGTAGAAACGGCTGCAGCGGTCGCGACTCCAACGCCGGCCGAGGAAGCCCATGCCGTTCGCACGGCTGCGCCTGCCCCGGGCGGCAAGGTTCGAGATCAAACCTTGCGCGTAGCCGTATCGCGGATCGACGAGTTTATGAACGTGTTAAGTGAGTTGGTCATCGCAAAGACGCGCTTGGAATTGTTGGCTCAACATGGTGGCGATCACGCACTGCGCGAAGTGACGGAGCAAATTGCCCGTTTGACCACTTCGCTGCAGGATGGCGTGATGCAAATGCGCATGATGCCAGTGGAGTCGCTGTTTCAGCGTTTTCCTCGTATGATGCGCGATTTGCAAAAGACCTTAGGTCGGGAATTTGAGTTTGTCATGACCGGGCTGGAGACAGAAATGGACCGCACGGTCATGGACGAAATGGGCGAAGCATTGGTACATCTGTTGCGCAATGCTGCTGACCACGGGCTTGAGCCTCCGGAAATGCGTGAACAGAAGGGCAAACCACGTAAAGGCACGATTCGGTTGTCCGCTTATGCAAGTGGTGGTCATGTCTACTTGGAAGTGGCTGACGATGGGGCGGGAATTGATCGCGATCGCGTTCTTGGTTCGGCTGTTCGTAAAGGATTGGTGGACGAGCGCACGGCATCCAATTGGACAGACGCTCAAGTGTATGACTTGCTGTTTGCGTCTGGTTTCAGCACGGCAGAGAAAGTGTCTGATATTTCGGGGCGAGGCGTTGGACTTGACGCGGTGCGTGGCAAGGTGGAGTCACTTGGCGGCGATATACGAGTCGAATCTGTTCCGGGACAAGGAACGACGTTCGTGATCGAGTTACCCTTGACACTCGCCATTTTGCCGGCGATGCTCGTTCGACTTGGCAACTATGTCTATGCAATTCCGACTGGAAGTGTGGAAGAGGTGGCACGTTTGGCTGCCGGAGACATCGATTCGATACAGGAACAACCGGTTTACCGCTACCGCGATGGCGTGGTGCCGATTGTCGATCTCGGCGACCGGTTCTTCGACACTCCATGCCGCGGGGAGTATCCGTGGAATGCGGTCATTTGCAAAGAAGGAAAACGTCGGCTTGTTTTGATAGTCGATGATATTGTTGATGAACTAGAAATTGTAAACAAACCTCTGGGGCGGTATTTGGAACAAGTCGAGATGTTTTCCGGTGCGACCATTCTCGGGGATGGTCGCGTGGCACTCATCATCGATGTTCGCCAACTGTTTTGATACGGTCAAAGGGAGAGTTGATAAACCATGGCACAGCAGTATGTTGTGATGAAAATGGGGAAGGAGCTATATGGAGCTCCTGTCATGCAAGTTGTCTCTGTCGAACGAATGATGGACATCACACCCGTTCCGAGGACGCTTCCGTTTATCAAAGGGGTCGTCAATCTGCGCGGCACGGTCACTCCGGTCATCGATCTGCGCGAGCGGGTGGGTTTGTCGGCCGCAGAACGGTTGGATTCAGAAGCGATGCGGATTGTCATCGTTGAGGTCGATACGATGTTGGTCGGCATGATTGTCGACAGTGTTGAAGACGTCGTTACCGTAGAGGAATCTCAGGTTTCAACGCCCCCTGAAGTTGTCGGAGGATTGCGCGCAGTGTATTTGCATGGCGTCGCTCAATTAGGTGAAAGGCTTCTCGTCTTGCTCAACGTCAACCGAATTTTGTCCGACGTCGAGGTTGACCAACTTAAAGAAGTGGAAAAGCGGGTTCGCGGATGAAACGGTTGCATGTCGATCCCGTGACGCTGGATGCTTTGCGAGAATTCGGGAACATCGGTGCGGGGCATGCGGCGACCGCCTTGTCGACACTGTTGAGCGGAAGAGTCAAGATGTCCGTAACGGATGCTCGGCTTTGTCCGTTTTCCGAAATTGTCGAGGTTGTTGGAGGCGGAGAAACGATTGTTGCGGCGGTGTTCATTCGGATTTTCGGAACGATCTCCGGCAACATGTTTGTATTGATGTCACTGCCGAGTGTAGATAGGCTGTTGGAGCGGCTGTTGCCGGCTCCAAGTCATGTTTCGGAATATATGGAATTAGAACAATCGGCGATTGCAGAAGTGGGAAATATTCTGTCGGGTGCTTATGTCGCGGCCATCTCGGATTTGTGTGGCATGTCACTGAACCAATCGGTACCCGCGGTCGCGATCGACATGGCGGCATCTCTTTTGGATATTGGTCTCATGATGAGCGGCGACGAGGAGAATCAGGCGATTCTCATCAGCACGTCTCTGGTCCACGACGGCAACAACATCGATGCGTATTTCTTTCTCTTGCCGGATCTTGACGGAACAGAGGTATTACTCGATATTCTGCGAGGGAAAATACGGCATGGTTGACGAGAAGGAACAAATTCGCATCGGGATTGCGGAAGGAGCTATTTTAACTGGTTCCGGGACGTTGATGACTGCAGGCCTCGGATCGTGTGTCGGGCTAGTGATCTATGACGAAACGCGTCTGTTGGCCGGGATGGTACACATTATGTTGCCAGAGAGTCCGCATGTGCAACCGCCTCACCCGCAAAAATATGCTGACACTGGGATCGCCTGGCTCTATGAAACGCTTCTACAGCAAGGAGCCAGCCATGCGCATCTGCGGGCGAAGTATGCTGGCGGTTCGCAAATGTTTCAGGCGTTGCAAATGGAGGGCTTACGAATCGGTGAGCGCAACGTCCGTGCCGTGTCCATGCATTTGGAGCGCCTGCAAATCCCCGTAATCGGCACCGACGTCGGAGGGCACGTCGGCCGTACGGTATGGTTTGAATTGCCGTCCCGGCGGTATTTCATTCGGACTGCGCGGGGTGATGAACGTCACTTGTAGCCGACTTGTGAATCGCAATCGGAAGGAGGCGTCCATCTGATCGAGACGGTTGTACTTGCCATTGTCTGTGTCATACTGGTTGCCATTCTGTATGTTGTTACAGGTGGTTGGCGCAAATATCGGGGCGTGCGCGGTTTTCTTCAGTGGCTTCGTGAAGGCATGACCAGTGCCAACGGCATTGCCGTTGGGACGTCGCGCCAGCGCCCAAGCACGAGTTCGTCCTCTGCTTCCGCGGAAGCCGACGGCGCGGCGGAAGCCATCGCTGTCCTGCGCGATCTGTACACCGAATTCGACGAGAAACATAAGGAACTGGCTAAAAGGATTGAGCGGTTGGAGCGGATTTTGGGGGCAATGACACCGGTTCAATCGGTTGCTGGCCTAACTTGTGATGATCTGCCTGCAAGAGCGGCCAGTGAAGCGGTGACTATGGTGCAGGAAACCCGTGATGAGACCAAGCATTTGCGCATTGCCGCGGGCGCGACCTCTGAAGAGGTGTACTTTTCCATTTTGGACATGTTAAATACGGGAGCCTCGCATGGACAGATCCGCGCGGCGCTCGGGGTCACAGATGAGCAGATTCATGTGGTCGAATCCTTATTGGCCGGCGATCCGGCACGGCGAAAAGATTAGCCTTGAAGGCCGGTTGCCGAATTTTGCGGAACTGTGCTATATTATTCAGCAGTGCAATGGCCCACTTACGTGGAGTACACACGAACGAGGACACATGGTCAGGTGCCCAAGTTGTTGAGGGTTGGCTGTGTGAATGAGTTGTTCGGCGGCCAAACATAAAGGAGGAAGTCAGCTTGGCGATTATTTCAATGAAACAGTTGCTGGAGGCCGGTGTTCATTTTGGCCACCAAACGCGTCGTTGGAATCCAAAGATGGCGCGTTACATTTTTACTGAACGCAATGGCATTTACATCATTGACCTGCAAAAGACGGTTCGGAAAGTCGAAGAGGCGTACAACTTCGTGCGCGAGCTTGCTGCCGCAGGCGAAACCATTCTTTTCGTCGGCACGAAGAAGCAAGCGCAAGAAGCCGTGAAGGAAGAAGCAGAGCGTTGCAACATGTTTTATGTGAATCAGCGTTGGCTGGGTGGAACGCTCACAAACTTCAACACGATTCAAAAGCGCATCCGCAGGTTGCAAGAGCTGGAGCGGATGGAGCAAGACGGCACGTTTGATGTGCTTCCTAAGAAGGAAGTTATTCTTTTGAGAAAAGAAGCGGAGCGCCTCGAGAAGTTCCTTGGCGGGATCAAGGGAATGACGAAGATGCCAGGGGCCATGTTCGTGATCGATCCTCGCAAGGAACGCATTGCGGTTGCTGAGGCTCATAAATTAGGCATTCCAATTGTGGCCATTGTCGATACCAACTGCGATCCGGACGAAATCGATTATGTCATTCCTGGAAATGACGACGCGATTCGCGCTGTTCGCCTGTTGACCGGAAAGATGGCCGATGCGGTGCTGGAAGGTACGCAAGGGGAAGAAACCACCGCGTGATGCAACGCGAAAGGTGGCGGGTGCATGGCGCTCTCGTCACCTTTTTTGTGTCGGCATTTCATCTTCACATCGTGTGATCGCACGTTACTCGTTTGGTGATGATCCTGGTGAATCTTAGGGGGAAATTGCAGATATGGCAGAAATCACAGCAGCTATGGTAAAAGAACTTCGTGAGAAGACTGGCGCAGGCATGATGGACTGCAAGAAGGCGTTGACCGAGGCAGACGGCAACATGGAACGGGCAATGGAAGTTCTCCGCGAACGCGGCCTGGCTTCTGCTGCGAAGAAGGCGGGACGAGTTGCTGCTGAAGGGCTCGTCGAGTCCTACATCCATGGTGGTGGCCGAATCGGTGTGCTGGTCGAGGTAAACTGTGAAACTGATTTCGTGGCGAAGAACGACGACTTCCGCACGTTTGTAAAAGACATCGCTATGCATATTGCGGCAGCAAACCCGCTGTATGTCCGGCGTGAGGAAGTGCCGGCCGAAGTCGTGGAAAAGGAACGTGAGATTCTGCGGGCACAGACTCTAAACGAGGGGCGCCCAGAGAATATCGTAGACAAGATTGTGGATGGGCGTATCGATAAATTCTTTAAAGAGAATTGCCTGATGGAACAAATGTTCGTGAAGGATCCTGACAAGTCGATCGAGACGCTTCTGAAGGAGAAAATTGCAACCATTGGCGAAAACATCTCGATTCGGCGCTTTGCTCGGTTTGTTGTTGGAGAAGGCATTGAGAAGCAGGAGTCGAACTTCGTAGAAGAGGTCATGGCGCAAGTTCGTCAATGAATGATGGGAGGCGAGGGGACACATTTGTGTTCCCTCGTGTTCCGTCTGAACGCAATATCATAGAAGACAATGGAGGGGCGCGCGTGACGACACCGAAGTATCGGCGTATCGTGCTGAAGATTAGTGGTGAGGCGCTGGCTGGCGACAACGGTTTTGGTATCGATCCGGCTGTGATTCGCAACATTGCGCGTCAGATCACTGAGGTTGCGCAACTGAACGTGCAAATCGCCGTTGTTGTAGGGGCGGGTAACATCTGGCGGGGGGCGGTTGGCAGCCAGATGGGCATGGATCGTGCCACGGCCGATTATATGGGAATGTTGGCGACGGTTATGAATGCGTTGGCCCTACAGGATGCGCTTGAAAAAATGGGAGTGGCCACACGCGTTCAGAGTTCGATTCATATGTCAGAAGTCGCGGAACCCTATATTCGCAGGCGGGCGATTCGTCATCTGGAAAAGGGTCGCGTGGTGATTTTCGCCGGGGGTACTGGCAATCCGTTTTTCTCTACAGACACGACGGCTGCGTTGCGCGCTGCCGAGATCGAAGCCGAGGTCATCCTGATGGCGAAGAATGGTGTTGACGGCGTCTACACGGCCGATCCGCAGAAAGACCCAACAGCAACCAAGTACTCGGAACTCGACTTCATGCAGGTCTTGAATGAAGGATTAGGCGTGATGGATTCGACCGCCGCTTCGTTGTGTATGGATAATGACATTCCGTTACTGGTTTTTGCATTGAATGAGGAAGGCAATATTCGCCGAGCCGTGCTGGGAGAGAAGATCGGCACGATAGTCGGAAAGGGTGACACAAATGCGTGAACAATTGATTTCGAATGTGCAGGAGCGCATGGATAAAGCGGTGCAAAATCTGCGTCGTGAATTTGCTTCGGTACGTGCAGGTCGAGCTACGCCAGCCATGTTGGATAAGGTCTTAGTGGATTACTACGGTTCCCAAATGCCTGTCAATCAAGTGGCAAGCGTGACCACGCCAGAACCAAGACTGCTCGTCATCTCTCCTTGGGAAAAGTCGATGCTTGGCGAGATCGAAAAGGCCATTCAGAAATCCGACTTGGGTTTGAACCCTGCCAACGATGGTGCCGTCATTCGATTGACAGTACCTGCACTCACAGAGGAGCGTCGCCAAGAACTGGTGAAACAGGTGCGCAAGTTGGCAGAGGAAGCGCGCGTAGCCATCCGCAACGTTCGGCGCGATGGTAACGATGAATTGAAGAAACTGGAGAAGGGCGGAGAGGTATCGGAAGACGAGGTTCGCCGTCTGATGGACAAGATTCAACAAATTACGGATAAGTGTATTGCACAGGTCGACAGTCTGTTGGAAGATAAGGAGAAGGACGTGACGCAGGTCTAAAGTCCGACGCTACCGAGGGGGATGCCAGACTTGTTTAAAAGTTTCGGGCGCGGTCAGAGAACCAGTGCAACCACAGTCGAGCATCCGGCGCTCCAGGTCAAACCTAGGCACATCGGCATTATCATGGACGGGAATGGCCGTTGGGCTAAAAAGCGAGGATTGCCCCGTATGGCTGGACACCATGCGGGCATGCTGGCGATGCGTGAGGCCATACGAGCGTGTGACGATTTTGGGATCGAATGTGTTACGTTATATGCATTCTCAACCGAAAACTGGAAGAGGCCGGTTGCTGAAGTGGAATACTTGATGCGCCTGCCGGAACAATTTTTTCGAAATGAGATTGACGAGTTAATCAAACGAGGTGTCAAGATTCGATTCTTGGGAGATACCTCACGGCTACCTCCTTACACGCAGGAAACGGTTCGCACAGCAGTCCAGCGAACCGAGCACAACACCGGAATGACGGTGAACTTTGCGCTGAATTATGGCGGGCGAACGGAACTGATGTCGGCCATTGAACGGTACGCGAAGGAAGTTGCCGAGGGGCGTGCGACGGTGGGTGACCTGACGGAAGCGAAGTTCGATCGCTATCTCGATACCGCAGGCTTACCTCCTCTCGACCTGATTATTCGAACAAGCGGTGAAATCCGTCTGAGCAACTTCTTGCTTTGGCAAGCGGCGTACGCAGAATTGTGGTTCACAGAGGTACTGTGGCCTGATTTCACACGAGATGATCTGTTCCAAGCAATTTCCGATTATGGAAAGCGCAAACGCCGTTTTGGCGCCATCGAGTAGGTGTCCGCTTATGTTGAAGCAGCGGGTTATCACAGCTGTGATCGCAGGTTTGGTCGTGTTATTCGTGTTGCTCTTTGGCGGCACAATCGGCTGGCGCTGGCTGGTGTGGATGTGCACCGTGGCCGGCGTCGTCGAGTTTTCCGTTATGTTTGGGCGTCGATGGTACGGACCTCCGACTGTGTTTGGAGCACTTCTCGTCACATTGGTGGAATGGTTTCCGCACGCGCTGTATCACCCGTTTCTTCTATATCTCATTGTTGCGATTGTCTTCGCGGTTCCGGTTTTTACAAGAAGCCCTGCCGATCTCAAACCGTTTTCCATGTTGGTGTTTGGAGCCTTGTACATCGGGGCGGGTGGCTTTGCGCTCATTGGGCTGCGCGATCTCCCGGTTGGTTGGTTTTGGCTGTGGCTATTCCTCATTTCGATTTGGATGTCGGATACGGCCGCGTATTTTGTGGGCAGGTTTTTGGGCGGGCCAAAATTGTTGCCCGCCATCAGTCCTGGAAAGACCATCAGCGGGATGATCGGTGGCATTGTTGGAGCCGCTTTCGGAGCTTGTCTATTCGGATGGATTGCTCATCCGGTGCATGCCGGCGCGTATCCGCTGCTTGGGGCTCTGATTTCTGTGACTGGCCAACTCGGGGATTTAATCGAGAGTGCGTATAAGCGATCCGCCGGCGTTAAAGATTCGGGGAAGTTGTTACCGGGTCATGGCGGATTGCTGGATCGGATCGATAGCTTGCTGTTCGCAGCCCCGTTTGCACTGTGGATGATTGAGATTGGACTGCATGGATGGTTCGGCGTCTGACCCGGTTGGGCATGCGGAGGTTGATGAGATATGACATATGTAACGATTCTAGGCAGCACTGGGGCAATCGGAACCCGTACCCTAGAAGTGCTTGCCGCATTAGGGGATACATATCAGGTGGCCGGACTCGCCGCGGGGCGCAACGTGGAATTGTTGGCAGAGCAAATCTGCCGTTTTCATCCACAGATTGTTGCGGTTGCGGACGAGGAAAGTCGAGCGAGACTGCTTTCCCTCTTGGACCGGAGCGACGCACCTGAGGTACTGGTGGGCGACGAGGGGCTGATCGCATGCGCAAGTCTACCCGCTCCAGTCGTGGTCAATGCAGTCATGGGGGCTCGCGGAATTTTGCCGGCTCTGGCTGCCGTGCGCCGGGGGGCTCGTCTAGCTCTTGCAAACAAGGAGTGCCTTGTGGCCGCTGGGACGTTCATCATGCGCGAAGCCGCTGCGGCAAATGCTGAGATCGTGCCGGTCGACAGTGAACACTGTGCCTTGCACCAATGTATGCAAAGTGGGAGACCTTCGGAAGTTCGACGTTGGATTTTAACAGCTTCTGGCGGGCCATTTCGGACATGGCGTCGGGAAGACTTGGCATCCGTTACGGTCGCCGACGCGCTGAAACATCCCAACTGGAATATGGGCAAAAAGATTACAGTCGATAGTGCGACCATGATGAACAAAGGGCTGGAAGTCATTGAAGCGCATCATTTGTTTGACGCGCCATATGATAAGATAGCTGTGCTTGTACACCCGGAGAGCATCGTGCATTCACTTGTCGAGTACGAAGATGGTTCGTTGATGGCTCAGCTTGCCACGCACGACATGCGATTGCCAATCCAATATGCCGTGACCTATCCGGAACGCGTTAGTCTCCCTTGGCCAAGGCTTAGTCTTGCCACAGTTGGCGGTTTGACGTTCGAAGAACCGGATGTGGAGAAGTTTCCAGCTCTTCGGTTGGCAATGGATGCGGGGCGTGCTGGCGGATATGCGCCGTGTGTCTTGAACGCCGCGAACGAGGTGGCTGTGGACGCGTTTTTGCGAAATCAGATTTCGTATTCGCGTATCACATCGCTCGTCTCGGAGGTACTCGACGACTTGCATTCGGGATCGCCTTCGTCCATTGATGACGTGTTGCATATGGATGGGCTGGCACGGGAACGAGCGCGACTCTTATTAACGAAGGGTTGATGACGGATTGCCAATTGTAGCGCACCTCGAATTCTACCTGGAGGCGGCTATTGCCATCGTCCTGGTCTTTGCCGTCTGCATCACATTGCACGAGTTTGGACACTTTTACGTAGCGAAGAAGTGCGGTGTGGCGGTTCCGGTATTCGCTATCGGCTTCGGTCCAAAGTTGTGCAAGTTCAAGCGTGGTGGCACAGAATACTCCGTTCGCCTGTTTCCGCTTGGCGGTTTCGTGCAAATGGCCGGGGAGGCGCCACAGGAAGCCTGGTTTCCTGTAGGTCAGCCTGTTGCCTTTCGTGTCAATGAGCTTGGCGAAATTGTTGCGCTTGGCGATGTTAAGGATTTGCCCGATGCAGAGGTGGGAACGGTACGCCGAGCCGATTTAACGGATGCTCTTGAAATGACCATTCAGATGGCGCAGGGGGTGCGCACGTATCCCGTTCGCCCGTATGCGCGCGTGATGTTGAATGCACGTTCGTCCGTGCCGATTGTCGAAAAACATGAACAGGTTGTAGGGAAGCCATTGTGGCAGCGGGCCGCGATCATACTCGCTGGGCCTGTGATGAATTTGCTTTTGGCTGGTTTTCTGTTTTCTGCCGTCAACACGTACACGGGTGTACCGACGACGACAATCGGGACGGTCGAATCACATATGCCGGCACAGATGGCTGGGTTAAGAGTCGGCGACCGGATTGCCCAGGTGGATAATCAAACTATCCGCTCTTGGGGCGAGCTGGTGGAGGTCGTGGGACGCAATGGTTACCGCGGCGGACAACCGCAACCGCTTCACGTCGTCGCTGTGCGCAATGGGGTTGCGCAGGATGTGACGCTGACACCGAAACTCGTCAATGGCATGCCGATGATTGGAATTGACGCGCAGGTGTCGCATAATCCTGTGCACACGGTGCCTGCCGGTTTCTCGGCCTTGGGTCGGGATATTGCGCTCACGGTACATGGTTATGTCGGTCTGTTCGTACATCATCAGTTCCAAACATTGTCCGGTCCGGTTGGGATCGCGCATGTGATCACGCAGCAATTGCGGTTCGGCTTTTGGAACGTCGTTGCCGTGGCAGGGGCATTGAGTCTTGGACTAGGGCTGTTTAACCTGCTTCCGATCCCGGCGCTTGACGGTGGGCGATTGCTGTTTATGGTGATTGAGTTAGTTCGGGGGAGGCGTGTCGACCCCGAAAAAGAGGGCTTTGTGCATTTCGTGGGTTTTGCGTTGGTGATGCTGTTTGCTGTCGTGATCACATACCGTGACGTGACCCATCTGTTTTGAGGGGTTCCGTTTCTGAAATCGCAAAACAGGGACGAGTGTTCGCCCCTGTTTTGTATTTCTAAAGTTGCAGAGGTACGCAGGAGGGCCTGTTACGATGTCTGCTGTGTTAGATCATTTGCCATCAGAACGTGCACTGGGACGGGTGAACCGTGTTCTGGTCGACGTGGCAGGTCGAAGAGTCCGGATCGAAGTCGCAAACCCACTGCGGTCAAGTTCCTTGGGTGGGGATGATGAAAGTCGCTTAGCGTCCGAACTCTCGCAGTATTATCTCGATCTTTGCGATTTGCGCGAGATTTGCCGTGAGCATTTTGGCGAGTCTTGCACTTGCCAGTGGCGTACCGACGCTGTCGAGCATTCGCTGTCGGTCAGTGAACTTGCCATGCTGACGAAAATTTTGTGCGACGGGTATAGTCGCGTTGAACCGATTGCAGGAAAGTTATTGGCTCAAGCGCAGGTGCTTCCGCAGATCCAGAACGGACATGGTTATGTCCAATTGTGCTTTGCGGCTCAGCCTGTCGTGGACAAGCTTAACCAGAAGGGCGTGAGCGACTGGTTAGCGCGGGAATCCCAGGAGGCGTTTGGACTTTCACTCTCGTTTGCGCTGCATGTGAGTCGCGAGCGTGAAGAGGAGCTTGAAAAGTTACGATCCCGCTTGCAAGCGGAAGAGGAAGAACGGGTTCAGCAGTTGCTTGCGGAAGAGGAAACTCGCATCCGAGCGAAAGAGGCGGATGAGCGCCCGACCCATAAAGCGGGCCGCGATACGGGTGTGGATAGCGTCGAGCCGTTGGTGGTCGGCCAGATCTATGCAGAGCCTGAGCCCATTGCGATTCGCGAAATTGTCGATGAAATGCGCAGGGCGTCCATTGTCGGTCGGGTGTTTCGCCACGAACGACGTACGCTTGCAAGCGGCAGAACGCTTATCCAGTTCAACATTACCGATTTCACAGACTCCATTTCAGCCAAAATGTTTGTTCAGCACGAGCGCGACTTGGCGGCGCTTGAAACGTTCGGGGACGGCGTCTGGGTAAGATTGCAAGGACAAGTTCAGTTTGACACGTATGCGAAAGAAATCGTCTTTATGGCGCAGGCGATGCGCCCGGAACCGGCTCCTGTGCGGCGTGACGAGGCGGAGGAAAAGCGGATCGAACTGCATGCGCACACGGTCATGTCCGCTCAAGACGGCGTTGCAAGTGCCGCGGATCTCGTGCGGCGTGCGGCGCAATGGGGACATCCGGCGATTGCGATTACCGATCACGGCGGTGTGCAATCTTTTCCGGAAGCTTATGGAGCGGCTAAGAAGCAAGGAATACGGCTCTTGCTTGGGGTTGAAGCGTACGTCGTAGACGATGGTGGATTAGTGGTCTACCGCGAGCGCGAACAGCCGTTCACGGACGAGACAACATTTGTGATATTTGATACGGAAACGACAGGTTTGAATGCGCGGGAGGACACGCTGATTGAAATCGCGGCAGTGAAGGTGCAGGGCGGTGAGATCGTCGACACGTACGCCTCGCTCATCGATCCGGAACGCCCAATCTCACCGAAGATCACGGAGCTGACCGGTATATCGAATGACATGGTCAAAGGTCAGCCTAAGTTAGAGGACGTGTTGCCCGCGTTCCGCGAGTTTGTCCAAGGGGCCATTTTAGTAGCGCATAATGCCGAATTTGATGTTGGTTTTTTAAACCAGTGCGCCGACAGGCTAGGAATGCCTGCCTGGGAGGAACCGGTCATTGACACCCTCGCTTTGGCTCGCGCCTTGTATCCGGGTGAGAAAAATTACAAGCTAAAGACGTTGACGCAAAAGTTCGCGGTCGAATTGGTCAATCACCACCGTGCATTGGCCGACTCTGAAGCGACGGCGAAAGTGTTCCTGCACATGTTGAAGGATTGCAAGGAACGCGGACTTGTCGATGTCTCGCATTTAAATCAGTTGCGGGGTCAGGTCGATATCGCGCGCGTAAGGCCGTTTCACGCGACCATTTTAGTGCGCAACCGCGACGGCT
The DNA here is from genome assembly GCF_004366795.1 of Alicyclobacillus sacchari. GTDB lineage: Bacteria > Bacillota > Bacilli > Alicyclobacillales > Alicyclobacillaceae > Alicyclobacillus > Alicyclobacillus sacchari. The sequence continues at coordinate 56,387 of NZ_SORF01000002.1, forward strand.
TGCGCAACCTTTACCGCCTTGTATCCATGGCCAACACGGAATATCTGCATCGCGTACCACGCTTGCCGAAAAGTGTGCTCGCGCAATTTCGCGAGGGACTGCTCATCGGTACGGCCTGTCGCCAAGGGGAGCTCATCGAATCGTTTATTCGCGGTAAATCGATCGATGAAATTGAGGCGGTATGTGAGTTCTATGATTATCTGGAAATCCAACCGCCAAGCCACTATGAGCCATTGATTCGCGATGAGCTGCTGCCGTCGTTCGAACATGTTCGCGAGATATTGCGCCAGATTGTCGACATGGGAAAGCGCCTAAACAAGCCGGTTGTCGCAACTGGGGACGTGCATTTTCTCGACGAGCACGATCACGTCTATCGCGAAATCTTTTTACAGTCTCAGAAGTTGGATACCAAACAGCCTCCGCTGTATTTTCGTACCACTGAGGAAATGTTGGCGGAATTCTCGTTTCTCGGTGATGATGCTCGGTCCGTCGTGATCCATCATCCGCAAGATGTCGCGCAACTTTGTGAGGATGTCAAGCCGATTCCCGACGACCTTCATACACCCGTGATCGAGGGCGCAGAAGAGGAGATTCGGTCGCTGTCATACCGCAAGGCCACGGAAATCTACGGCACTCCACTGCCCGATATCGTCGAGAAGCGACTTGAAAAGGAGCTTCACTCGATCATCTCGAATGGCTTTTCTGTGATCTATCTGATTGCGCACAAGCTCGTGACCAAGTCGCTATCAGACGGGTATTTGGTCGGCAGCCGCGGATCGGTCGGTTCATCGCTGGTTGCGACGATGACAGACATCACCGAGGTCAATCCGTTGCCGCCGCACTACGTCTGTCCGAACTGCAAATACAGCGAGTTCTTCCTACAAGGTGAATATGGATCTGGCTTCGACTTGCCGGAAAAGGCTTGCCCGCATTGTGGCACATCCTTGCGCAAGGATGGGCAAGACATCCCGTTTGAGACGTTTTTAGGCTTCGATGGGGACAAAGTGCCCGATATCGATCTCAATTTCTCGGGCGAGTATCAGCCGCGAGCGCATCGGTATACGGAAGAGTTGTTCGGCAAGGATCACGTGTTTCGCGCGGGTACCATTTCGGTGGTGGCGGAGAAAACCGCATATGGATATGTCCGCAAATACGCCGAGGAAAAGGGACTTGTCCTGCGCAATGCCGAGATCGAACGGCTGGTGCAGGGGTGTACGGGTGTCAAGCGTACGACCGGTCAGCATCCTGGCGGCCAGGTGGTCGTTCCCAATTACGTCGAGATTTACGACTTCACGCCGATTCAGTATCCGGCGGACGACCGTAGTGCGGAAACGTTCACGACGCATTTCGATTATCACTCGGGACTTGAAAACTGCCTGCTGAAACTGGACATTCTCGGGCATGACGACCCCACTGTGATCCGTATGCTGCAGGATTTAACGGGCGTCGACCCGAAGACAATCCCACTGGACGATCCGGACGTACTCGCACTGTTCCGCGGCACAGAGCCCTTGGGTGTCAAGCCGGAAGAGATCAAATCTGTTACGGGGACGTACGCAATTCCAGAGTTTGGTACGCGCTTTGTTCGTCAAATGCTTGAAGATACGAGGCCGACGACGTTTTCTGAGCTGGTGCGCATCTCTGGCCTGTCGCATGGCACGGACGTCTGGCTGAATAACGCGCAGGCGTTAATCCGAGAAGGGATCGCGACCCTTTCTGAAGTCATTTGCGCCCGCGACGACATCATGATTTATTTAATTCAGAAGGGACTCGAGCCTGCTCGGGCATTTAAAATCATGGAGGGGATCCGCAAAGGCAAGGGGGTCAAACCGGACGACGAGGTATACATGCGTGAGCATGGGGTGCCAGATTGGTATATTGAGTCTGGCAAAAAGATCAAATATATGTTCCCGAAGGCACACGCCGCGGCGTATGTGCTGATGGCTGTGCGGATTGCATGGTTTAAGGTGCATTACCCGCTCGCCTTCTACGCGACCTATTTTACCGTCCGCGCAGATGACTTCGACATTGCGCTCATGACCAAAGGACGGGACGCCATTTTGGCGAAGATCGACGAGATCGAGAACAAGGGCAATGCGGCCCTGCCCAAGGAGAAGAGTTTCGTGACGGTCTTGGAAGTGGCGTTGGAGATGGTTGCGCGTGGCTACCGGTTCCTTCCGGTCCACTTGTACCATTCGGATGCAACGCGCTTTTTGATCGACGAACGCGAGCAAGCGCTCATTCCGCCGTTCGTTGCCATTTCCGGAGTGGGCGAGACTGCTGCCCGAAACTTGTACGAAGCGGCTCAGCAAGGTGAGTTTCTCTCGCTCGAAGATTTGCAGACTCGCGCCCGCGCCTCGAAGACGGTTATTGACCTGCTTACGGAACTCGGATGTCTCGAAGGTTTGCCCGAAACCAATCAACTTTCGTTGTTTTAGGAGGCGCATGTATGGCGATTCGGAAGCTGGAACACACGGGTGTCATGGTCAACAATTTGGAGGAATCCATCGACTTCTACACGCGTATTCTCGGAATGGAGCTGAACGGGATCCTCGAACACAATCAGCCTGGTATGCGTTTGGCATTCCTGGCGTTTTCTGGACAAACAGCCGAATTAGAATTGATCGAAGGCTATCCCTCGGCTGTGGCGAGTGAAGGTCAGGTGCACCATTTGGCGTTCACGGTGGATGATATTGAGGCGGAGGCCGAGCGCTTGCGTGCGCTTGGCGTCACGTTTACCGATCCGGAAATCACCACGTTGCGCAATCAGGCCCGATATATTTTCTTCACGGGTCCAAACGGCGAACAGTTAGAGCTTTTTCAGCCGACTACACAGGCTTAATCCGCCTCCTGCAGGCGGACGGGAGGTTCAAGATGCGACTTTATTACCTCGGCCCTGAGGGGACGCATAGCCATGAAGCATCCGCACTTGCGGCGAAACAGTTGCTGCCCCAACCTGTGGAGCTACTTCCGCTGCCCACATTTACGGATGTGCTAGCTGCTTGCTTTGCATCGCCGCCTGGGGAAGCATTTGCGTGTGTGCCGATTGAAAACAGCATTCAAGGATCGGTGTGGCAGGTGTGGGATGAGGTGATGCGCGCGTGCAGCGCAGAGCCATCGCCGTCGCCTTCCGTTTGGGGGATCCTGGCCGCGGTTACGCAGCCAATCCATCAATTTGCCGTCTTTCGACAAGGGGCCGATCCGCACCAGGTTACAACCGTTCTCTCGCATCCACAGGCATTGGCTCAGTGTGCGCACACGCTGAAGGAGCGGTACCCAAACGCCTTGCCGACAACCGTATCGAGCACAGCGGAAGCGGTGAGACAAGTTGCCGCACAGACGTCCAAGTCAATGATAGCCATCGGTAGCCGTCGTGCGGCCGAAGTGTATGGTCTCGCATATGATCCTGTGCCCCTTGAGGATCACCAGGGAAATGTCACTCGATTTGCCGTGATTGGCCCGCGGGAAGCGCGGTTGTCACAACCTGCCGATCTCGTTTTCACAGATGAGACTGCGTCCCTGTGCCTGCGCGGGGTGCCGCACCGACCTGGGGGGCTGGTGAGTGCCCTGCAGTCGTTTGCGGGTGCTAACTTGAATCTCACCCGCCTCGAATCGCGGCCAGTAGGCGACAAGCTTGGTCACTACGTGTATTATTTGGATGTCTCGGTAGCGGGATTACAAGATGAGGGTTGGTCATCTTTACAGAGCGTCGTGCAGGATCTGGCGACGCATGGGACAGAGGTCATTTCCTTGGGTGTTTATCCGGTGTTTCGAAATCCAGGATAATCGCGTTGAAAAACAGGGCGTCCACTGTGGGCGCCCTGTTTTTCAACGCAGTAAAATACTTGGCATGCGCACCGCCCGCAGATTCCACGCGACCGTGGCGAGGGGAGCCAAACACAGGACGGAAATGCACACGAAGTACGCCGGACTGCCCGCCGCCAGTCCGAAGATGGAGACGTATAAAAATAATCCGATGCGGGCCGCAGAATAGAGCGATTCGCGGACAATGAAGCCGGTTGCGACATTGTCGAACAGTTGACCCACTGCATCGAATTGTTGCGCGTTTACCTGGCTGAAAAAGAGAGGATTGGCTAGGCTCACGACGACGTTAAAGGCGATCAGCAGGTGCGATCCATGCACGAATAGCAACGCGCTGCCAACCGTTGCCGCAACGCCGCCCAGCCAAGCGAAATTTTGGCGAACCGCATCCGATTTGGCGCGAATTCCATAGCCGATAACCAAATTGACGATCAAAGAAAGCAGTGCGTACAAGGTATTCAACCAACCGGCTCCCAAGATCCCGCTGCCGTAGGAGTAGGTGAGTACGCCAGCCGCGAAGTTGACGAAATACGTGTACAGGCTGCACGTGAGTACGGCAATGGCAAATGTTCCAAGACCGAAACCCAACAGTCGCCGGCGGGATGGGACTCTTGCGGCATGGACCTCAGTCGAGCGCGTAAAGGATAGGCGCGGGAACGGCCATGCCAGACCGAAGATGGCCGCAAACATCGCCATGACCACGGTGAACATCGCCGTATACCCAAAGGCGTGAATGACCGTCGCGGAAAGCGTCGGCATGGCTGCTGCGATACAACTGGTCGCCAAGTTGAAGCGGGCCATCGTCTGACCGCGCTGACCAGCATTGGAGAATTGAAACAAGAGCAAATTGTAGCCCATATAATAGAAACCGGAGGCAATTCCCATCATCGCCGCGACGACAAGATCGAGCAGCAAGATGCCGTGCGGTATTGCCATAAGCAGCGCGATCGCGCCGATGCCCCAGAGCGCCCCAAGCATGATGTTGCGCTTGGTGGATGATTTACTGATACGCCCCCCGACGACAAATGCCCCTATCCAAAATACATACATGACTACGTTGTATAACGCCGTTGCGCGCAGTGAAGAAAAGCCCTGGTAAATGTAAATGTTAATAAACAGGTTCGAAAATTGTGAGCAAAGATAGAACAGCATGTTGCAAATTGACAGGCGAATGATGGGCTTCAAGGACGTCGACGCTCCCATCGAAAAGTCGGCGGCGGGAGAACTCTCCCGCCGTTTTCATGCATTTGATCATGCTTCTTGGCGTGTGCGGCGCTGCGCCTTTTCACGCTCACTCTTGTTCAAGATTTGCTTACGCAATCGGATTGCCTGCGGCGTGACCTCGCACAACTCGTCGTCCTCGATGTAGGTGATGGACTCTTCCAAAGACATGGTACGGGCGGCTTTCAGACGGACCGTCTCGTCTTTGGTCGCCGAACGGATGTTAGTTTGGTGCTTTGCTTTGGTCACGTTGACGGTCAGATCGTTTTCGCGCGTGTGTTCGCCGACAATCATGCCTTCGTACACGGGCGTTCCAGGCGTGATAAACATGACGCCGCGGTCTTCCAGGTTACCCAGCGCGTATGCGGTCGCTTCTCCTGTGTCCATGGAGACCAGCACACCTTGCCTGCGCGTCGTGATCGAACCGCGCCAAGGGCCGTATTCGTGGAAACGGTGGTGCATGGTTCCATAACCCTTGGTCATGGTGAGAAATTCGGTGCGAAAACCAATCAGTCCACGCGTCGGGACGTGAAAAACCAGGCGTGTCATATCACCTTGACCTGTCGGTTCCAGGCTGACCATTTCGCCTTTGCGAAGGCCAAGCGACTCAATAACCGACCCAACGGCATCCGATGGTACATCTGCGACAAATTCTTCGATAGGCTCCATCTTCTGGCCGTCGATTTCTTTGACGATGACATGCGGTTTCGAGACAGCCAGTTCATAGCCTTCGCGGCGCATGGTTTCAATCAGAATCGACAGGTGCAGTTCGCCGCGGCTCGCTACGAGAAACACGTCGGCGTCATCCGTTTCCTGGACGCGCAGGCTGACGTCGGACTCAAGTTCTTGGAACAGTCGCTCGCGCAGCTTGCGCGAGGTGACGTGTGTACCTTCACGGCCTGCAAATGGGCTGTCATTTACGCGAAACGTCATCTCCAAGGTCGGTTCGTCGATCCGCAAGAGCGGCAACGGATCAGGATTCGCAGGATCGGCGACAGTCTCTCCAACCATAATCTCGGGAATGCCGGCAACCGCTACGATGTCGCCCGCAAAGGCTTCGTTCACTTCGATCCGGCGCAAGCCTTGATGGGCAAACAACTTTTGGATGCGCTTTTGGACCATGGTGCCATCGCGCTGGATGAGAGCCACGGTTTCGCCTTGCCGCAGGACGCCGCGCGCGATCCGGCCAATGCCAATTCGGCCCAGATACTCGTTATAGTCGAGCATGGTCACCTGCCATTGCAAGGGTCCTGCGACGTCGACCGCAGGGGCAGGAATGTGTTCGATGATGGCTTGGAATAAAGGTTCCATCGTGGTTCCTGGTACACCGGGATCGTCCGTTGCCGTACCCAGGATGGCGGACGTATAGACGACGGGAAACTCAAGCTGATCTTCGTTGGCGCCGAGATCGATGAACAGATCTAGAACTTCATCGATGACCTCGGCCGGGCGGGCGTTCGGGCGATCCATCTTGTTGACCACGACTACTGGCACAAGCCCGGCAGAAAGAGCCTTTTCCAATACGAATCGCGTTTGTGGCATCACGCCTTCAAACGCATCGACGACAAGCAACACGCCGTCAACCATTTTTACAATACGCTCGACTTCTCCGCTAAAGTCTGCGTGGCCAGGCGTATCGACGAGGTTGATGCGGTAATCTTTATAAGGTATGGATGTGGTTTTGGCGAGAATCGTAATGCCGCGTTCGCGTTCGAGGTCGTTGGAGTCGAGCGCCCGCTCGTGAATCTGCTCATTATCGCGGAAGAGTCCTGACTGTTTGAGCAGTTGGTCGACTAGGCTTGTCTTGCCGTGGTCGACGTGTGCGACAATCGCTACGTTCCGCATCCGAGTAACATCGGTTTGCATGGTGTCCTCCTTGCACTGACTTTGCGCTAAACACGATAGCACGAAGACCCCGCGATTACAACGCAGTTGACCGTTGGCGGCGTTTGCAGGGAGCTTCCATAGGTGGTATAATGCATGCGTTAGGCTTCGTATACCGTGTACGGACAAGAGTGGGGCTATTTCCCACTCTTTGATTTATGCTAGGCACTTTTTGGCGTACGCGTGGCGATGGCAAGATGACCGAGCCCGAGCTTGGGGAGGATGGCACGTGGCGAAAGAGCGTGTGACAGACATAGTCGAGCGTTTGGTGCTGCCGATTGTGGAGAAAGAGCAAGTTGAATTGGTCGACGTGGAATTTAAAAAGGAAGGTGCCAACTGGTATCTGCGGGTGTTTATTGACAAGCCCGGCGGCGTCGATATCGACGACTGCAGTCGGGTCAGTGAACAACTGTCGGAGCAGTTGGACATCGTCGATCCGATTCCGGAATCGTACTTTCTCGAGGTATCGTCGCCTGGCGCCGAGCGCCCCTTAAAAAAACCGGCGGACTTTGAGCGGGCAATCGGTGAACATGTTTATATTTCGCTCTACGAGCCCATCGACGGATCCAAGTCGTTCGAAGGTACGCTCCTTTCATACGACGGTGAGCAATTGGTCCTCGACGTGCGGGTGAAAACAAGAAGTCAAAAGGTCACCATCCCGTTCGCCAAGGTGGCATTGGCGCGTCTGGCCGTCGAATTATGAACGCGATCGCCGGGATAAGGGAAGCCCTGGCCGGTGTGGGTGAGAGATTAATGCAAGGGGGAGGTTCCCTTCTATGAACGTGGATTTTCTGGACGCGCTGGAGCAGCTCGCCCGCGAGAAGGGTATTGATAAAGATGTTCTCTTAGAAGCCATCGAAGCGGCACTTATTTCTGGTTATAAACGCAATTTTAATTCTGCGGGCAACGTCCGGGTCGACATTCACCGAGATACGGGCGAGGTTCGCGTGTTCGCACGCAAGACGGTGGTCGAGGAGCCGGAGGATACACGGACGGAGATTTCGCTCGATGCTGCGAGAGATATCAATCCGAGCTACCAATTGGGCGATGTCGTCGAGATCGAGGTGACTCCGCGCGATTTTGGGCGGATCGCGGCACAGACGGCCAAGCAAGTGGTAACGCAACGAATTCGCGAGGCGGAACGTTCAGTCATCTATGGGAAGTTCGTCGATCGCGAAGAAGAAGTCGTAAGCGGCATTGTCAGCCGCATCGAGCCCCGTGTCGCATATATCGACCTTGGTGATACGGAAGCCGTCATGCCGCAATCGGAGCAGATGCCGACCGATAAGTTGCACTTGGGTGATCGGGTCAAAGTGTTTATCGCTCGCGTCGAGCGGACGACGAAAGGGCCGCAAATTGTCGTGTCGAGAAGTCACCCGGGGCTGTTGAAACGGCTTTTCGAACTGGAAGTGCCCGAGATATATGATGGTGTCGTCGAAATCAAGGCTGTTTCGCGCGAGGCCGGGTATCGCTCGAAGATAGCTGTGCATTCGCGCAACCCAGAGGTCGATCCGATTGGCGCTTGCGTCGGTACGCGCGGCGGTCGTGTGCAGTCGGTCGTCAATGAACTGAACGGCGAGAAAATCGATATCGTCGAGTGGAGCGAGGATCCGGCGACATTTGTGGCCAATGCCCTGTCACCTGCGAAAGTTGTCGACGTGCAAATCCTGGAGGGCGAGAAGGTGGCGCGAACCATCGTCCCTGATTACCAACTGTCGCTTGCAATCGGCAAAGAAGGACAGAATGCACGGTTGGCCGCGCGTTTGACCGGGTGGAAGATCGACATTAAGAGCGAGTCGCAAGTGTCGGGAGACGACTTGTTTACGAATTTAGATGAGGACGCAGAAAGTGACGACAATGCCGTCGGCACGCTTGCTGACGATTGGCTGAACGAACCTTAAGCGGTACGGGGCAGGGGGGAGCATGGCATGAACAAAGTGCGGAAGGTGCCTCTGCGCAAATGTGTCGGTTGCCAGGAGATGAAACCGAAGCGTGAACTTGTACGCGTGGTCCATACGCCTGAAGGTGACGTGCGCGTCGATCCGACCGGCAAACAGAACGGGCGCGGTGCCTATCTCTGCCCGCATCCAAGTTGTTTACAAACGGCTCAAAAAAGGCGTTCGTTAGAACGGGTGTTGAAGACGAGCATCCCGGACGAGGTGTATCAGACCTTGGCGGATAAGATGCGGGAGGTCGCGGACGGTGCCTGATGCGGCGGCTGTGTTTTCACTTCTAGGCATCGCACGGCGCGCGCGAGCGGCCGTCGACGGTCAGGATCGGATTCTTGCGGCGATTTCGGGCGGACAGGCAAAACTGGTGATTGTAGCTGTGGATGCCGGCTTGAACGGGCGCAAAAAGATGTTTGACAAGACGGCGTACTATCACGTGCCGATTGTTGAATTTGGCGGCAAGGCGGAGTTGGGAAAGGCGATTGGGCGTAGAGAAGCTGCAGCCATCGCAATTGTCGAGGATGGCTTTGCGATCAAGCTGCGGTCGCGGATTGGGGAAACCCTCGGAGGTGGAGCGTTTGACGAAAATTCGAGTGTATGAGTACGCAAAGAAAATGAATATGTCGAGCAAAGAGATATTGACCATTCTAGGCCGCCTCGATGTGCCTGTGGCGAACCATATGAGCGTCATGGACGACGACATGATTCGTAAGGTCGAGACCTTTTTTGCCGACGTGAAAAAGCGAGCGGCAGAGCGTCGGGCTCAGGAGGCCGAGAAGGAGATTCGCGAGCGGCAGCAGAAGCGGCGTGAGGATCAGCCGGAGGCGGAGGCCCAAAGGACGGAATTGCGATCAGAGCGATCCGCTGACGTCAATCGTATGTCGGCTAACCGCCGTGACGGTGACGGAGTGCGCCGAGACGATGCTCGCAATCTGGGGCGGCGCGATGACCGCCGCGTCGAAGGCCGCGATGACGGCCGCACGGAGAATCGCGGTGACGGCCGAGGCGAGAGCCGCGCGGAGAACCGCGGCGGTCAACGGGACGATCGCGCTGGTTTCCGCAACGACAATCGCGACAATCGAAACCGACCGCATGGTGGTAACTTTGGCAATCGCGGTCCTCGCCAAGGCGATGGGGCAGCCGGCGGCCGTCCGGGTATGAGTGGTCAGGGCAGCCGTGATGGACGTCATTATGGGAATCGCGATGGCAATCGCGACGGTGGTCGTTTCGGTGGCCAAGGCCAGGGTCAAGGCGGATTTGGCAACCGCGGCGGCCGTGACAACGGACGTTTCGGCGGCCAGGGCCAAGCTCGGTCGGCAGGCGGTCAGGGCCAAGCTCGGTCGGCAGGCGGTCAGGGTGGTCGTTTCGGCGGTCAAGGCGGTGGTCGACCGGGCGGTGGGCGGCCAGCAGCTGCTGCAATCGCTCCGGCTCAAGCCAAGCCGACTGCTCCAGGCAGCTTGCGCAAAGATAAGGATAAGAAAGACCGCCAAGGATTCGCACGACACGAGGAATTTAATGAGACCAAACTGCAGCGTTCCAAGCGCCGTACCAATGGCAAGGGGCAGGCGAAGCCGTTGCCGACCGAGGTGACGGTCGAAGGTGCCATGAGTGTCGGCGACTTCGCGAAACTCCTGCAACGCGAGCCGGCAGAGCTGATCAAAAGGCTGCTTCTGCTCGGCGTGATGGCGACCATCAATCAGGAGATCGATACGGACACGATGGAACTTATCGCCTCCGATTTTGGTGTGACGCTGCACGTGGTCGAACCGGTTGACGAAGAGGCCTTGGACATGCTGGTCGAAGAGGACGATCCAGCGTCGCTCGTTCCGCGGCCACCCGTGGTCACCATCATGGGACACGTCGATCACGGCAAGACGACCCTGCTTGATGCCATTCGCGAAAGCAAGGTGACAGCCACGGAGTCTGGCGGCATCACCCAGCATATTGGCGCTTACCAGGTCGAAATAGCAGACCGTCAAATCACGTTCCTCGACACGCCTGGACACGAGGCGTTTACCACGATGCGCGCGCGCGGAGCACAGGTGACCGACATTACCATTCTCGTCGTCGCGGCAGATGATGGTGTCATGCCGCAGACGGTCGAGGCTATCAACCACGCGAAGGCGGCCAATGTGCCGATTGTGGTTGCGGTGAACAAGATCGATAAGCCGGACGCAAATCCGGATCGCGTGAAACAAGAGCTGACACAATACGGCCTTGTACCGGAAGAATGGGGCGGGGACACGATTTTTGCGCCGATCTCCGCATTGAAGCGAGAAGGTCTGGAAGAGCTTCTCGAGATGGTCCTGCTCGTCGCGGATGTGCAAGAGCTCAAGGCCAATCCGGAAGGCCGGCCGCGCGGGACGGTCATCGAAGCGAAACTCGATCGCGGTCGCGGTCCGGTGGCAACAGTGCTTGTGCAAAACGGCACGCTGAAGGTCGGCGACATTGTCGTGGCCGGTACGACTTATGGACGCGTACGGGCGATGGTCAACGATACGGGCCGACGCTTGAAGGTAGCTGGACCCTCGACTCCTGTAGAGATTCAGGGGCTCAACGGTGTTCCGTCAGCCGGAGACCAGTTTGTCGTCTACGACGACGAGCGGGGTGCGCGCAATCTGGTTGAAAAGCGCACGAGCCGGGAAAAGCAAGAGCAGATGCAAAATACGGCTCGCGTAACGCTCGACGATTTGTATCGCCAGATTCAAGAGGGCAATGTGGCCGAGTTGAACGTGATCGTGAAGGCCGATGTCCAGGGTTCGGTCGAAGCTTTGGTGCAGTCGATTGAGAAAATTGACGTTTCTGGCGTGCGGGTGCGTGTGATTCACAAGGGAGCTGGTGCCATTACCGAATCCGACGTCGCTTTGGCTTCTGCTTCGAATGCCATCATCATCGGTTTTCATGTCCGCCCGGATGCGAATACCAAGCGGATTGCTGAACAGGAAAAGGTTGACATCCGGCTTTATCGCGTGATTTACGACGTGATGTCCGAGCTGGAATCGGCCATGAAGGGTATGTTGGCGCCCGAGTTCAAGGAAGTCGTGCTTGGTCATGCACAGGTTCGTGAGACGTTTAACATCTCGAAGGTCGGCACGGTCGCCGGTTGCTATGTGACGGATGGGAAAATGACCCGCGATGCAGAGGCGCGCCTGGTGCGCGATGGAATTGTCGTGTATGAGGGCAAACTGGATTCGTTGAAACGATTCAAAGACGATGCGCGCGAGGTCGCAACAGGCTTCGAATGCGGTATTACTTTGGAGAAATTCAACGATATCAAAGTCGGCGACGTCATCGAGGCATTTACGATGGAGGCCGTCAAACGTGCCTGAGCATTGACCCTCGGGCGCGATCGCAGCCGGTGGAGGTGTATCCCGCGTGTCTCGAATTCGGGTACAAAAAGTCGCGGAGCAGATGAAGAAGGAATTGGCCGATATTGTGCGAACGAGTGTCAAGGACCCGCGTGTTGGCTTTGCGACCATCACGTACGTCGAGGTGTCAGGCGACCTGCAGCACGCAAAGGTCTTTGTCAGCGTGCTGGGTTCACAGGAGGAGAAGGACGGCACGCTCGCAGCTCTCTCGAGGGCGGCTGGTTTCATTCGCGGCGAGATTGCACGCAGGCTCCATATGCGCGTAGCACCGGAGCTTCTGTTCCGCCTGGATGAGTCTGGGGAGTACAGCGATCGGATTGAACGGGTTTTGAAGACGATTCATCACGACGATGAGGCTGGGGATTTGACGGGCGAGTAAGGATTGGACATGGGGAGGACGAGGCATGGAGCAGTGGCAACCTGTACCTCGACAGAAGGCGGCCGTGTACCAGGTCGCCGAGGCTGTAGTCGTCGGCGATGATTGGCTCATCGTCACGCACGAACGGCCAGATGGCGATGCACTCGGAAGTGCCTTGGCCATGGCGCATATTCTGCAGGCCTTGGGAAAGCGTTGGACGTTTGTCGTGGGAGAGGTTGTCCCTGCGCGTTTTCGTTTTTTGCCGATGTTTGACCGGATTCGCCAGCTTTCTGAACTGTCGGCAGGACCTTTTTCCCGCGTGATCGCCGTGGACTGTGCCGACCAATTGCGCTTTGCCTCGGTTGCGTCCGCGATGGCGCCGGATGCGTGTGTGCTGAACATCGATCACCATCAAACCAACCCACGCTACGGTGCGGTGGCGTGCGTCGACTCGGACGCGGCTGCCACTTGTGAAGTGATCTATCATATCGCACGCGCGCTTGGCATACCGCTCGCGATCGATCTCGCCAAGTGTTTGTACACGGGGATCCTCACGGACACGGGCGGCTTCAGTTACCCAAACACAACGCGAGAGGTTCACGAAATTGCCGCCGAACTGCTCGCGAGCGGCGTTCAGCCCTACGATATCGCGGAACCTGCGTTGGAGGCACGAACGTTGGAGCAGATGCGGTTACTGCAAACCGCCTTGCGGGATATGGTGATTGCGGATGACGGTCGTTACGCGTTTATCATGGTGAGTCAGGAGATGCTGGCCGACGCGCACGCCAATGAGGATGACGTCGAAGGCTTGGTCGGATTTGCGCGATCGGTCGAGACCGTCGAGGTGGGTGTGTTGTTGCGCGAAAGGCCTGACGGCACGGTAAAGGCCAGTCTGCGTTCCAAGCGCCTTGTCGATGTCGCCAAAATTGCACAGCAGTTCGGCGGCGGCGGTCATGCGCGGGCGGCTGGATGTAATCTCAGCGGTCCGCTCACAGAGGCGAAGGCGCACATTGAGAGAGCTGTGCAGATGGCTTTGAAGGAAGTGTAAGCATGAACGGTGATGCAAGCGGCGTGTTGCTCGTCGACAAGCCAGTTGGCCCCACTTCGCACGATGTGGTCGGCAAGGTGCGTCGCAAGCTCGGTACGCGCAAAGTCGGGCATGCCGGTACGCTCGATCCCGGCGCCAGCGGTTTGCTCATCATCTGTGTGGGTGCTGCCACGCGACTCTTGGAGTATTTTACGGGTGTCGATAAGTCGTACACAGGGACGGTCGTGTTTGGTATTGGAACGGACACGGACGATGCGACGGGAACTGTGACGCGCCAGGATTCCGCTGCGCATTTGACATTTGCGGATGTCCGCGGAGCGGCAGAAGCGTTCATCGGTTCGACTATGCAGACGGTGCCAGCCTATTCGGCTGTTCACATCGACGGTGTCCGTGCTTACGAATTGGCGCGCAAAGGCGAGACGATGGTGTTGCCCGAGCGTGAAATTCGCATTTCGCAGTTTGAACTTGCCGATTTTCGCAACGAGGGAGAATGCTGTTCGGCTTCATTTTCGGTCACCTGCTCCAAAGGCACTTATGTACGCGCACTGTGCCGCGATCTCGGGGAACGGCTCGGCGTTCCCGCACACATGGCAAGCTTGCGGCGAACGGCGATTGGATCGGCGCGCCTTGCCGATGCAGTCGCTTTGGAGGCATGGCTTGCCAGCGAGCATCCTGAGACATGTTTGCGCGATCCGTTGCTGTATCTAAATGGGTACCCCATCTGGCACCCACCGGCAGGCGTTCTGTCGCGATTGGCCAACGGGCAGACCGTTCGCTGTGCGGACAACCTGCTGGGCGTTGAGACAGGGCAGGTTGTGATGATTGTGCATGCTGGTGCAATCGCGGCCGTCGGTGAGGTGCAATCCATTGAACCGACGCTGATCCGTCCGAAGAAGGTGTTTTGGAAGAGGGGATAAGATGCTGTTTCACGAGGTCCACGGGGTGCCCCCTGCAAGTGAAGTCCCACAGGTTCTTGCCATCGGCAAGTTCGATGGCGTACATATTGGGCATCAGGCTATCCTCGACGCTGCGCGCAGGGAGGCGCGTCTGGGCGAGCGGCTCGCTGTGCTAAGTTTCGAACCACACCCGACATACGCATTGACGGGAAACCCGGAGTACCTGCGAACACTCACGCCTCGCGCGGAAAAAGTGCGCCTGTTGGCGGAGTTGGGCGTAGGTGCATATTATGCCGCGCAGTTTAATCGTGAGTTTCAATCCCTGACACCCGATGCATTTGTCGAAACGTACCTGCCATCGCTCGCTGTTCGTCATGTCGTGGTCGGCGACGACTTTCGCTTTGGCCGTGGCGGCAGCGGCACGATTGAGGTGTTGCGCGAACTTGCTCAACGTTTGGGCATCGGCGTGACCGTTGTCCCACCCGTTGAAGAGGGCGCGCACAAGGTTGGCAGCTCACAGATTCGGGCTCATTTGGCGGCGGGGCGTGTCGAGGCTGCGGAGGCGCTGCTCGGTCGGCCATATGCCTTAACCGGAACCGTGGTGCACGGGGATAAGCGCGGACGACTGATTGGCTTTCCTACCGCAAATCTTGGTGGCATTGATCAGTACGTGATGCCTGCATCCGGCGTGTATGCGGTGGCCGTTGCGTTGCTTGATGAGACATCGTCGGAGTCGCATTGGTTCGGTGTCTTGAATGCGGGATTTCGCCCTACAGTTGAGGGAACGACCTTTCGAGTCGAAGTTCATCTCTTAGGGTTTAGCGGCGATTTATACGGGAGAGAATGTCGAGTATCATTCCTGCGCCGAATTCGCGATGAACGGAAATTTGCCGGATTGGACGAGTTGAAGGCGCAGATTGAACGCGATTGTGACGTGGCTCGCGAATTGCTTGGGCTGTCGTAGGTACGCGCAGGCGAGTGGCGACGACGGCCGCCTCGGTATTGCATGAATCAACTCTGGCCGATAGGTTGATTTTGTGCTATGCTATGCTTTGTGTGTCATACACGATGAACTGCATCGCGGATCAGGAGGATCCCTCCGACCTGTTCTTCGTTGCAGGGATGATAGGATTAGGAGGATAACACCATGTTGGATGCAGAAGCAAAAAAGCAGATCGTTGAAAAGTACAAAGTGCATGAAACGGATACGGGATCTCCGGAAGTGCAGATTGCGATTCTGACAGAGCGCATCAATTATCTCACGGAGCACTTCCGTACACACAAGAAGGATCATCATTCGCGCCGTGGGCTGTACAAGATGATTGGTCGGCGTCGCAACCTGTTGAACTATCTCCGTAAGAAGGATATCAACCGGTATCGCGAACTGATTCAGTCGCTTGGATTGCGCAGGTAAAGGAGAGGCGGGCTTCGGCCCGCTTCTTTTGCATGGGAGATGAAGTTCTCGCTGCGGTGATGCTCATACATACCCGATTGAACAACCTCGGCGGTATAGGAGGTATATGAACCATGGTGGTTCGTCATGAATTTGAAGTTGGTGGCCGCCGCTTTATCTTGGAAACGGGCAAGCTGGCCAAACAGGCGACGGCCGCCGTGAATGTGCAGTACGGCGAAACGGTCGTTCTGGCGACGGTGACGGCATCGAAAGAGCCCAAGGATCTCGACTTTTTCCCGCTTACCGTCAACTACGAAGAACGGCTCTATGCGGTAGGCAAAATTCCTGGCGGGTTTATCAAACGCGAAGGTCGGCCAAGTGAAAAAGCTATTTTGGCGTCGCGCTTGATTGACCGGCCCATCCGCCCGCTGTTTCCCGATGGGTTCCGCAACGATGTGCAGGTCGTCGACATCGTGATGTCCGTCGATCAAGATTGCGCACCGGAAATTGCGGCGATGATCGGCACGTCCGCTTCCTTAACCATTTCCGACATTCCGTTTAACGGCCCGATTGGGGGTGTGATCGTCGGTTTGGTGGACGGCGAGTTCGTCATCAACCCGACTGTTGCGCAGGCGGAGAAGAGCGAGTTGCATCTGGTGCTCGCTGGCACGAAAGACGCCATTGTCATGGTGGAAGCAGGAGCCAATGAGGTTCCCGAGGACACGGTGCTCGAAGCTGTATTGTTCGGCCACAAGGTCATTGGTCAGATCTGCGATGAAATCCTTGCGTTTGCTGACAAGGTCGGCGTCGTTAAGCGTGAGGTGCAACTCCATCAGGTCGATCGAGAGCTAAGCGAAGCGGTGCGCCAGTACGCGACCGAGCGCGTCAATGTCGCGGTGCGCAATCCGGACAAGCTCGCGCGCGAAGAGGCATTATCCAATCTCAACGACGAGGTGCAAGCGCACTTTGCCGAAGCCTTTCCTGAGCGCGATGCCGAGATCGCCGAGATCATGCACGATATTCTTAAAGAAGAGGTTCGGCGTGCCATCTTGCAGGAAGGGATTCGACCGGATGGGCGCAAGTTGGATGAAATTCGGCCTATCAGTTGCGAAGTCGGACTGTTGCCCCGAACACATGGATCGGCGCTCTTCACGCGTGGACAGACACAGGCGTTGTCGGTCTGTACCCTTGGCGCCATGGGTGACGAGCAAATGCTCGACGGGCTCGAGGTAGAGAAGTCAAATCGTTACATGCACCACTACAATTTCCCGCCGTTCAGCGTTGGCGAGGCGAAGCCGTTGCGCGCACCAAGTCGCCGCGACATTGGCCACGGCGCACTCGGCGAACGGGCACTTGACCCGGTGATTCCATCTCCAGAGGAGTTTCCGTACGCCATCCGCGTGGTGTCGGAAATTTTGGAGTCCAACGGATCCACGTCCCAGGCCAGTATCTGTGGCAGCACAATGGCGTTAATGGATGCCGGCGTTCCCATTAAGGCACCGGTCGCGGGTATTGCGATGGGGCTCGTCAAAGAGGGCGACCAAGTGGCCATTTTGACCGACATTCAAGGCATTGAGGACCACTTGGGCGATATGGATTTCAAGGTGGCGGGGACGGCTAAGGGCGTCACGGCGCTTCAGATGGACATCAAGATTAGCGGCATTGATCGCACGATTCTCGAGCGCGCGCTGCAGCAGGCACATGAAGGGCGCATGTTCATTCTTGGCAAGATGATGCAGGCGATCTCGGCGCCGCGATCGGATCTTTCTAAGTTTGCACCACGCGTCATCACTGTTCGCATCAATCCTGACAAGATTCGCGACGTGATTGGACCTGGTGGACGCGTGATCAACAAGATCATCGAGGAGACTGGGGTCAAAATCGACATTGAACAGGATGGACGCGTGTTCATTCACAGCATGGACGGCGGTCAGGCCGACAAGGCTCGGGACATGATTCAGAACATCGTGCGCGAGGTTGAAGTCGGTGCGACGTACGTCGGCAAGGTGACGCGTGTGGAGAAATATGGAGCGTTCGTTGAGATCCTTCCTGGCAAAGAGGGGCTGGTCCACATTTCGCAGCTCGACGTCAATCGTGTTGCGAAAGTGGAAGATGTCTGTCAGGTCGGCGATCCCATCACCGTCAAGGTCACCGAGATCGACAACCAGGGTCGTATCAATCTGTCGCGTAAAGAGGTCCTGAAAGCTCAGCAAGGCGGTGCCGTAGCAAGTCCGTCTGAACGTACGTGATTTGTTTTGCGAGTCTTGCCGTGCAATTTGAGGCATCCTATCCCTGTTTATGACAGTGGAGGGGTGTGTATGAAGCGAGTTTTGATTTGGGCGGCGAGTGCCTGTGCCGTGCTATGTGGATCCGCAGGGCTCGTCCATGCGACGCATCGGCATGACGACGGCAAGACATATGTTCAGCGGCAGACTTTGCCGACCAAATCCTTAAGCGAACAACTGCAGGATGACAATCGCGACATGGGCGTGCCGCCGGTCGATGCCCGTACCGACCGGGTCTGGCACGCCATTCCTGGTTTGTGCGGATGGCGGCTGGACGTGGCAGAAAGCGAGCGGGCGACCCGCATGGCGACGGACGGTAAGCGCCATCTCGTATGGCGGATCGTACCTCCGCGCGTGCGGCTGGCGATGTTGCCTGCGGATCCCATTTATCGTGGCCCGGACACAGAAAAATCGGTTGCGCTCATGGTCAATGTATCGTGGGGCGAGGAGTATGTGCCTGCCATGCTTTCTGCTTTCAAACGTGCAAACGTGAAAGCAACATTTTTTATCGACGGCAAATGGGCCTTGGCACATCCCGACTTACTGAGAAAGATCGCGGCAGACGGTCACGCCATCGGTTCTCATGGCAGTGGTCATCCTGACTTTCGCAAGCTCTCCACAGCAGCCTTGGCGCGCCAGGTGGACGGAACCAACGACGTGATGGCGAAGATCATCGGCAAGCGGCCGCGGTTGATTGCGCCCCCTGCCGGGTCGTACGACGATCGGCTGGTCAATATGGCCCACGAACGGGGGATGTACACGATCCTGTGGACGGCTGACACGGTCGACTGGCGGCGGCCGCCAGCGCACATGATCGTCGATCGCGTGAAGCGGGGAATGGCCCCTGGTGCCTTGATCCTGATGCATCCCACTGCGAGCACGGTGGAAGCCTTGCCGCAGATATTACACATGTTGTCCGTGGCCGGTTTTCACACGAAGACGGTGGAAGACGTTGTTGACGAACGTCCGGCTATGATGCCACCTTCCATCTTGAGCCCTGTCCCAACGGTTTGATATATTGGGGCTACTGTGCATGTAGGCTCGGGTAGGACGAGGAGGCCTTTTCTTTGACATATCGAGTACAGCTCGACAATGGGTTACGCATTGTCGGCGAAGAAATATCGTCCATTCGCTCAGTCAGTTTCGGCATTTGGGTACGGACTGGCTCGCGGTATGAGGCGCCTTCGGAGAACGGCATCAGCCACTTTCTCGAACACATGTTTTTCAAAGGTACCAGTCGGTACAGCGCCAAGGAACTGGCGCACTTGTTTGACGATCTCGGCGGCCAAGTCAATGCGTTTACGGCGAAAGAGTACACTTGCTTTTACGCGCGGGTTCTCGACGAACACTTCGCGACAGCCCTTGACACCTTGGCAGATATGCTGCTCGGATCGACGTTTGCACCAGTCGAGATCGAAAAGGAAAAGCGCGTTGTCATTGAAGAGATCCACATGTACGAGGATACCCCGGATGAGCTCGTGATGGATCTGATTGCAGACGGTGTCTATGGCGACCATCCACTTGGTTACACCATCCTTGGTCGCGAGGAAAACCTGCAGCGGTTCACCCGTGAGGATTTGCTGAGTTATGTACACCGCCACTATCAGCCCGCAAACATGGTCGTGGCGGTTGCCGGGCACGTCGATGAAGCGACGGTTGTGCGCGAAGTGGAACGGTTGTTTGGCGGCATGGCAACGGCCACGGCGGATCGATCCCAACTCTTGGTGCCGCCGTTTCGCAAGGGTGTCACGGTCCGTGAAAAGGACATTGAGCAGGTTCACATTTGCTTGGCTTCCCCGGGCTATCCGGCGGGACGGGATGAACTGTATCCGCTTCTTTTGCTTAACAACATGTTAGGTGGCACGCAATCTTCCAGACTGTTTCAAGAGATACGCGAAGAGCGTGGCATGGCGTACTCGGTGTACTCGTTTCATACGGGGTATCAGGATGCCGGGATGTTTGGCGTGTACGTGGGTACATCGCCGGAGACGGCAGAACAGGTTTTGCAACTCGTCCAGTCGGTGTGTGACGATATGTGGCAGTCGAAACTGGCGAGCACAGAACTTGAGAAGGCGAAGCGGCAGGTAAAAGGTGCCTTGATGCTCGGGTTGGAGAGCTCGGGCAGCCGCATGAGCCGGATTGCCAAAAATGAGTTGCTCCTGGGCCGCGACGTGCCCATCGAGGAGACCATTGCCGGGATCGAAGCGGTGACGCCGGAAGCCATTCAGACGGTGGCACAGCAGGTGCTGAGTTCAGGCTTTGCGATCGCCGCTGTCGGGCCCTTGGCTGGGATCGATCTCGAGGGATCTGTGAAGGTGTGTGCGTCGTCGTGATGAATCGGCTGGATGTGGACATTCAAGTGGTCTCACCGCTCTTTCGCGACGAATATATGCCTCGCTACGCGTCCGCCGGGGCGGCTGGCATGGATTTGCGAGCGTGCTTGGACGCGCCTATCGAATTTCGACCAGGTTCGCATCTTCGCATTCCGACCGGGATCGCGATTGGCTTGCCGCGTCAAGACGTCGTTGCTCTGGTCTACGCGCGCAGCGGATGGGCGGCGAAACATGGGATCGCCTTGACCAACGGCGTCGGCGTGATCGACAGCGACTACACGGGAGAAATTCAGGTGTTGTTGAGCCATCATGGCACGAACCCAATCGTCATCGAACCAGGGGATCGTATCGCACAGTTGGTCGTGACACCTATCTACGTCGTCAATTGGCGGCGCGTCGACTCTTTGGCGGTGACCGAGCGAGGCGAAGGCGGCTTTGGCTCGACGGGGACGCGCTAGACAAACTGACACCAATGCGGCTCTACTGGCGCCGCCTGCTGGGAACCACCCGGCGGGCGGCGTTTTTCGTCAGTGAGCGTTTCACCCTCCTGGGCGATGGCACATAAGCTATGGCACGTGTGTGGAGGGGTGAAGGCCAGATGCTCACAGGGAAACATCTCGTCTTTGTCGGCGGCGACGCCCGGCAACTCGAGGTGATTACGCAAGTGACGGACAACGACGCAAGTGCCACGCTCGTTGGCTTTGCGGACCTGCAGCGGACGTTCGCCGATACGACGGTCAGTGAATTGTCGGAGAGTGTGTTTGCAAACGCCGACGCACTCGTACTACCGGTGGCCGGCATGGAGAACGACGGGCGTGTCGACACCAAATTCGCGCCAGAACCCGTCCTGTTAACCGAGGCACACTTTCAGGCGATGCGCCCTGGCACGTATGTCTTCACGGGCATCGCTAGGCGCGTGCTCGGCGAATGGTGTGAACGTTATTCGCTGCAACTGGTCAAGTTGATGGAGCTCGACGAGGTTGCGATTCTCAATTCGATCCCGACGGCCGAAGGGGCTATCGCCATCGCTATGCAGGAGACAGACATCACGCTGCACGGCGCGAAGACGGTTGTGCTCGGATTCGGCCGCTGTGGTCAAACGCTTGCGCACAAGTTGCATGCGATGGGCGCGATCGTCCACGTTTGCGCACAGCATCAACACGAACTTGCGCGCATTCACGAGCGCTCGCTGATTCCGGTGCCGCTTAAGCATATCGATCACGCCGTGCACGACGCGGACATCGTGTTCAACACGATTCCCGCGATGGTGCTACCTGCCGCGGTGTTGAAATACATGCGGCGCGATGCGGTGATTATCGATATTGCTTCGAAGCCAGGTGGAACTGATTTCCGGTACGCGGAGCGCCGCGGCATGAAGGCGCTGTTGGCACCGAGCCTGCCCGGGTTGGTCGCGCCGAAGACCGCAGGTCGCATCATTGCGGCGTCGATTTCTCGGATTCTCGCAGACAGTGACGACAACGATTACGAGGGGGAAGAACTGTGGACCTAAAGGGCAAGACCATCGGATTTGGGGTCACCGGCAGTCATTGCACGTATGAAGAGATTTTCCCGGAGGTCAAGCGTCTGGTCGATTTGGGTGCAAACGTCATTCCTGTGTTTTCCCACAATGTGTTGGAAACCAGCACCCGCTTTGGCGAAGCTGGCGAATGGGCGAAGAAGATCGAAGATGCGGCGGGAAATGAGGCCATTGTCAGCATTCCGCAGGCCGAACCGCTAGGCCCCGCGAAGACGCTCGACGCGATGCTGATTGCCCCGTGCACCGCGAGCACGCTGAGTCGTTTTGCACAGGCGAATACGGACTCTCCGGTACTGATGGCGGCCAAGGCGACACTGCGCAATGGCCGACCGGTCGTGATCGCAATTTCTACGAATGACGGACTGGGTCTAAGCATGTACAATATAGCTCGGTTGATGAATGCGAAAAACATCTATTTTGTTCCGTTTGGTCAGGATGCGCCACATGTTAAAATGAATTCACTTGTGTCGTTAATGACGTTGATTCCGGATGCTATCGCGGCCGCACTCGACGGCCGTCAATTGCAACCTGTACTGATTGAGCGGTGGCGCGAAGCTCGTCCGTCGTAATGGAGATCGCCCCTTTTCGCTCATTCAAGTGGCCTTGAGTTGAATCGCTCCGGAAAGCTATTACGAGAAAAGGGGCTGTGTCATGAAGAAGAAGGAACGATATCGCTTTGCGGTCCTTGGGGCAACCGGCGCTGTTGGACGTCGCATGTTGTCGACGTTGGAACGGCGCCATGTTCCGGTTGAGGATATCAAATTGCTCGCTTCGCCGCGCTCGGCCGGCCAGCGCCTGACCTTTCGCGGCCAGGACATCGAGGTCGAAGCGGTGACGCCAGACTCGTTTGCAGATGTCGATATTGCGTTGTTCAGTGCCGGTGCAGCGGCGAGCGAACAATATGCGCCGGAAGCTGTCAAGCGGGGAGCTACCGTTGTCGACAACAGTTCGGCATTTCGCATGCATGAGGACGTTCCGCTTGTCGTGCCGGAAGTCAACGCACACGCGTTGGATGCGCACAAAGGTATTATCGCCAACCCCAATTGTTCGACGATTCAGTTGATGGTTGCACTCCATAGCCTGCGGGAATTCGGACTGGACCACGTTGTAATTTCCACGTACCAGGCCGTCAGCGGGATGGGGCAATCCGCCATCGATGCATTGATGGAAGAAGTCGATGCCTTCCGGGCGGGAGATACCAGTAAGCAGACCGTTTTTCCGGTCGTAAAACAGGATGCGCACTATCCCATGGCGTTTAACGTGCTTCCGCAGTGCGATATCTTTCTCGACAATGGATATACCAAAGAGGAAATGAAGCTGGTCAACGAGTCGCGCAAGATTCTCGAATTGCCCAACCTGCGCGTGAGTCCGACGGCGGTGCGCGTGCCGGTGCTGTACGGCCATGCGGAGTCTGTCGCGGTTCGCTTCGCACAACCGGTAACGCCTGAAGAGGCCCGGGAGCGAATGCGAAAGGCGGAAAACCTCATTGTCGTCGATGATCCGGGGCAATATGCCTATCCCCATCCGCGCATGGCAGAGGATACCGGCGAGACGTATGTCGGTCGCATTCGTCAGGACTTGGCTGATCCAAATACACTGCTTTTCTTTGTCGTCGCTGACAATCTACTAAAAGGAGCGGCGTGGAACGCCGTTCAGATTGCAGAAGCGTTGATTGCTCGGGCCAATTGAGTTCGTGTCAATGCCCGAATGGGGGAGTCGAAACGCCGTGAAGATTGTCGTACAGAAATTCGGCGGTACATCGGTTGCGACGCCTGAGTCGCGCCGCGCCGCATACCGTCATATCGAGCGGGCGAAAGCCGACGGATACGCCGTCGTCGTGGTTGTCTCCGCAATGGGAAGGCGGGGCGATCCGTATGCGACCGATTCGCTGCTCAGCCTCCTGGAAAGTTCGGAGGCGAACGCCGCCCCTGTCGAATTGCGCGAACGCGACATGCTGATGGCGTGTGGCGAGATCATTTCTGCCGTCGTTTTCGCGCAGGAACTTCGCGCGCGTGGCCACAAGGTGCACGCGATGACCGGTGCGCAAGCGGGGATCCTCACTTCATCCGACTTTGGCAATGCGCGGATTCTCGATGTCCGTACCGATGCATTGCACGAGGTGCTGGCAGACGGCGAGATCGCAGTCGTTGCGGGATTTCAAGGTGCGAATGAAGATGGGGATGTGACGACACTTGGGCGCGGTGGCAGCGATACGACCGCAACGGCGCTCGGTGTCGCACTACACGCGGAAGTGGTCGACATTTTCACCGACGTATCCGGCATCATGACGGCCGATCCGCGGATCGTGGACGACGCCCGCCAATTGGAACAAGTGACGTACACCGAAATTTGCAATATGGCTTACCAAGGGGCGAAGGTGATCCACCCACGGGCTGTCGAATTAGCGATGCAAGGCAATGTACCGATTCGCGTGCGCAATACGATGTCGGACGATTTGGGGACACTGGTGACGCAGGCGGCGCGCCGCTTGGAGCATTCCAGTGTGTTCGATCAGTCGGTGACAGGCATCGCCCATACGCCAAACGTCTCGCAAATCGTCGTTCGCGGCGAGGGGATTGGGAGTTCGTCTATCTTTCAATTGATGGCCGAACACCAAATTTCGCTCGACTTTATCTCGGTCACCCCGACGGAGGTGGCGTTCACCGTTCCGGATGGACTTGCCGATACAGCCGTACACTACCTGTCGCAGTTGGGTTATCGATCGCAGGTGCGCCGGGGGTGTGCCAAGGTGTCCGCAGTCGGGGCTGGTATGATGGGGGTGCCCGGCATTATGGCACGTATTGTCGACGCTTTGGCGAGTTCTGGAATTGACATTCTGCAGTCTGCGGATTCACATACGACAATCTGGGTACTTGTGGACGGGTCGCAAATGGCTGACGCGGTGCGGGCCTTGCATCGGGCTTTCCAGCTGGCGGAGGTATAACCGAACAGGAGAGAGCGATATGGATTTTGGTAGCTTGATTACGGCAATGGTGACGCCGTTTGATACATCTGGCGCCGTGAATGAAGGAGCGCTCAAGCCGTTGGTCGATCATCTGATCGAAACGGGCACGACGGCGATTGTGGCGGTAGGGACGACCGGTGAGTCACCAACCCTGTCCCATGCCGAGAAGTTGCGCGTATTTGATGCAACCTTGCGTGCGGTGGATGGCCGCATTCCTGTGATTGCTGGCACGGGTACGAATTCGACAAAGGATTCCGTCGAGTTGACACTCGAGGCCGCACGCCTTGGCGTTCAGGCTGTGCTGTTGGTAGCACCGTATTACAATCGCCCTTCGCAAGACGGGTTATATGCGCACTTTGCCACAATTGCCGAAACAACCACCTTGCCTGTGATGATTTACAATGTCCCAGGCCGAACAGGTGTCAATATTCAGGCTGAGACAGCGCTGCAGTTGGCAGAAATTCCGAACATTGTTGCGCTGAAAGAGGCAAGCGGCGATTTTACGCAAATCCTGCATATTGCAGCGGAAAAACCTGACGATTTTCTGCTTTACAGCGGTGACGATAAGTTTACCTTGCCCATGCTGAGTGTTGGCGCAGCGGGTGTTGTCAGTGTTGCCAGCCACGTGGTTGGCAAACAGATCCGTACCATGATGGATTTATTCTGGCAAGGCCAGACTGATGAGGCCGCGTACTGGAGTGGCCGTCTGTTGCCCATTTTTGAGGCGATGTTTGCCACCGCGAGTCCGGCTCCAGTGAAAGAGGCGCTTTCCATCATAGGCTTGGAGGTCGGTTCTGTCCGCGCACCATTGCTGCCAGCTTCTGCGGCGCTGCGGGAACACCTGGTCACACTGCTCAATGGCCTTGGCATCATCTAAATGGACCTCGTTTATATCGACTTCGCTGATCCTCAACAGGCGGCTCCGGGAATATCCCGGGCCGCCTGTTGCCATCTTAGCGGGCAAAGGGCCGTGTGGGTTGTTCGGCTTGCGTTCCCCAGGTATAATGAATGCGATAGTGACATGTGCGGCCTTCTCGACTTGGTGTTCGGCGATTTGTCATGGGCGGCAAATCCGTGCGGACGGACACAAGATGAACGAAGCGAAACGAATTGCGCGACGGCTGAGGGAACGGATCGGCTCGGTCTGTGCGCATTCGACTAGGCACAATATGGCACGGCGTGTGGACGAAGCGCTTTCCTAGACGGATTCTGCCTACATTGCAGGGACGAGCTGGTGAGCGGTTTGCTTTGTTCGCGGTGTGTGCTTGTCGCTTGAATTGGAAAGTTTTGTGATGGAGGTGCCAAATGGCTAAGAACAGATCAAGACTCTCGATTGTCCCGTTGGGTGGAGTTGGGGAAATCGGGAAGAACATGACCCTATATTGGTACGGAAACGATATGATTATTGTCGATGCGGGATTGAAGTTTCCAGACGAAGATATGCTCGGCATCGATATCGTCATTCCGGACATTACGTTTTTGGTAGAAAATCGCGATAAAATTCGCGGTATTTTTCTGACGCACGGCCATGAAGATCACATCGGCGGTCTGCCGTATGTGTTGCGCGAAATCAATGTACCGGTCTACAGCACGCGGCTTACGCTGGGGCTCGTTGAACACAAACTTCGCGAGCACGGGTTGAATGATTCCGCGAAGTTGGTCGTCATCGACGGCAACTCGAGTATTCAAATTGGCGATTTTTCGATCTCGGCTTTTTATGTCAATCACAGCATTCCGGATACGGTCGGTTTTGCCATTGAAACCCCGGAGGGCATTGTCATTCATACCGGGGATTTTAAATTTGATCAAACGCCGGTCGACGGCCGTCAGGCGGACGTGCACAAACTTGCGGCCTGGGGTGCCAAGGGCGTGCTTGCCTTGGTCGGGGATAGTACCAATGCCGAGAGACCTGGGTATACGCCATCCGAACTCAGTGTCGGCGTGAAAATCGACGAAATTATCGCCCAGGCTCCGGGGCGTGTCATCATGTCGACGTTTGCATCGAACATTCACCGCCTGCAACTCATGATTCGGGCAGCAGAGAAATATGGTCGCCGTGTGGCCGTTGTCGGGCGCAGTATGGTCAATAACATCCAGACCTCCCTTCAACTCGGGTACTTGGAGGCCATGCCGGAAACGCTGATCGACGCTGACGATGTCAACAAAGTGGATCCAGCCAAGCTTGTCATTCTTTCGACAGGCAGCCAGGGGGAGCCCATGTCGGCTTTGACGCGAATGGCGCGTGCGGCACATCGGAAGATCGAGATCGTACCGGGTGATACGGTTGTCTTGGCAAGCTCGCCGATTCCGGGTAACGAAAAGTATGTGGCACGCACCATCGATCAGTTATTCCGTGCCGGGGCTAACGTCATTTACCGCGGCGTGCACGCATCGGGCCACGGCAGCCAGGAAGAGTTGAAGTGGATGTTGCAACTGGTGCGCCCCAAGTACTTCTTGCCAGTACACGGTGAATTCCGGATGCAGCGCACGCATGCCGATCTCGCCGTTCAGCTCGGGGTTGACCCAGATCATATCTTCATTACAGAGTTGGGCGATGTCGTGGAATTTGAGGATGGACGTGCGCGGCTCGGCGGTAAGGTGCCCGCCGGTACGGTGATGATCGACGGGCTTGGTGTCGGCGATGTCGGGAACATCGTCCTGCGTGATCGCAAGCTGCTGTCCCAAGATGGGATTCTGGTTGTTGTGGTGACGTTATCTAAGGCAACCGGGCACATTCTGTCGGGACCAGACATCATTTCGCGCGGATTCGTCTATGTTCGGGAGTCAGAGGCATTGCTCGATGAAGCGAACAAATTGGTCGAAACCACGCTTGCCAAGCTCGTCTCCGACAATGTGAGCGAATGGTCCTCGTTGAAGACCGCGGTTCGTGACGCGCTAGGCCGATATCTGTTTGAACAAACGCGACGCCGTCCGATGATCCTGCCCATCATCATGGAGGCTTAATTTCAACTTGATATGGACGTAAACGGCTGCCCACTCAGATGGGTGGCCGTTTTGCGTTTTGTGCCGTGCGTATCGGTTTCTGTGCGCGGGTCGATACTACATCGGGTAGAGAGGAGTAGGGTGCGATGAATCTCAATGGCAAATCTGCTTACGATGCAATCATGGGCACGGGCGGACGCCCCCTTGTACGGACAGAACCACTTTTGCAGGAGGCGGAGGAAGAAGCACAAAGCGCGCAGAGTGAAAACATTGCGGCCTTGGGCGTGGCGAATCCGGCAACGGCACCAGACAGCAATATCTTTTGTTTGACGATCATCGGCCAGATTGAAGGCCACATGGCTTTACCTCCACAAAATAAGACGACCAAGTACGAACACGTCATTCCACAGCTTGTTGCGGTTGAAGAAAGCGATAAAATCCACGGCTTGCTTCTTATCTTAAACACGGTGGGCGGCGATGTTGAAGCAGGTCTCGCGATTGCAGAACTCGTGGCTTCGCTCAGCAAACCGTCGGTTTCGATTGTGCTCGGAGGCGGCCACTCGATAGGTGTTCCGATCGCGGTGAGCGCGAACTACACGTTTATTGCCGAATCTGCAAGCATGACCATTCACCCAGTGCGTCTCAACGGATTGGTGATAGGGGTACAGCAGTCGTTTGAGTACCTCGAAAAGATGCAGGATCGCGTCACTCGTTTCGTCGTCGAACATTCGCGAATCACGGAGGACGTCTTTCGTTCGCTGATGTTAAACACGGGTGAAATGGCGAAGGACATTGGCACGACGGTGATTGGGCGCGACGCGGTCAAATATGGACTTTGTGACGAGGTGGGCGGTCTAGGGCAGGCGATGCGCAAGCTGCGCGAACTCATACAGGAACGCGAAGCGACTTCAGCCGTCACGGGGGTGGTGCAATAATGCATTGGACGACACTGTCGGATGCTGAAGTGTTTGCTGGTTTTGGCGATCCGCCGCGCGTGTCGTATGAGGAGGCCGTCATTGGGCACGCGCGACTTGTCATAGCCCGCCAGCCGAATGGGAAGGCCGTGATCGAGCGATTGATCAGCCCCTACGCAAGAGATTATTTGCGACCGGAATGGCAACCAGGTATGCCCTTTTCCGGCTGAACAGGCAGGAAAAAGCCGCGGCAGCCACGAATCTTCAGTCTGAGGAAAGGGCTGGTGGGATTCGTGGCACGCAAACAACAACAGAAAAACGTCCTCAAGTACGAGGTCACCGGTCTTGCTATGCTGACGGGGTGCGCCTTGGCGCTTGGGCGTCTGGGCTACGTTGGTCAATTCTTGGCTGCGGTCAGCATTTATTTGGCTGGCAGTTGGTATTTTTTCATCCCTATCCTCGTTGGCTATGCGGCCATTTATATGATGGTTCGTCGGTCGCGTTTTGTGTGGGATAGTCGCCATCTTGGTCTGCTTATTTTATTGTTATGTATTTTGGCGCTCATCGAAATGAACTTTTACTCGAATCTCGCCGACCAGGGACTCCAGAACCATTTTCTGGAGAGCGAGTGGACGGCCCTGCAGGAGTTGCGCAATTACATCTTTGCACCGACCGGTACGCCGCCGAGCGCAGGCGGGGGGTTGGTCGGATTTACAATCTTTTATCTTCTGCACATATTGTTTAACTCGCCGCAAACGTATGAAATTGGTCCCCGGCTTGTCATTGTCGCCGGCGGCTTGATAGGAATTGCACTCGTATTACAAATCTCCCTGGTGAGCGCTATAGGAAAAGGGTCGCGCTATACCGAACGGGCCCTTGACGGCCTATGGCAGACCGTCAAGCGTCAAACCGGGGCAGTTTTTCAGGCGGAGAAGAATGATCAGCCAGAAATTGAGGAGGAGACTCCGCGTCGCCGTCGACGGCCAACCATCGTGATCGATGGCGAGGTCTATGAAAACCATGCGGGGGCGACGGAGCCTGTTGCAACTGCCGCCGACGCGGCGGGAGGCGACGTTCCTCCGCCCATCATCCATGACTTTGCCGCGCGAGCCAGGCAGCACGCGATGGACGTCATGGCCACGGCACAGCAGGAGGCACTCGACGACGGTCAGGATGCGCTGGTGGAAACTGCAGACAAGGGCTTGGTTGTGCGTTTCCCGGACGCAGTAAGCAGCCCTAAAAAGCCGATTTCGCCGCCGGCTCGGGAACATTCCGCGATGCCTGAGTACGAAGTCGGTCCGATGGTGCACGACGACAACTATCAATTGCCGCCGCTCACCCTTTTTGACATGCCGACAGCCACATCTTCGGGATTTTCTTCGGCTAGTGCGCATGAGAATGCGCAGAAGTTGCAGGCAACTCTGCAGTCGTTTGGCGTGCAGGCGACCGTTGTCGAAATTAATCGCGGACCTACGGTAACGCGATATGAATTGCAGCCTGCTGCGGGGGTCAAGGTCTCGCGCATTGTCGGTCTGACCGACGATATCGCGCTGGCGCTTGCAGCCCGTGACATTCGGATGGAAGCGCCCGTTCCGGGCAAGTCAGTCATTGGGATTGAAGTGCCGAATGATGAAGTCGCTATCGTTTCCTTGCGCGAGGTTTTGCAGTCGCCGGAATTCCAAAAGTCATCAGCCAAACTCGCGCTTGCTTTGGGCAGGGATATCACGGGTGCACCGATTGTCGGCGACCTGCAAAAGATGCCGCACCTCTTGGTTGCAGGGGCAACTGGTTCGGGTAAGAGTGTCTGTATCAACGGTATGATTGCGTCGCTATTGATGCGGGCAAAACCGCACGAAGTCAAGCTGTTGATGATCGATCCGAAGATGGTGGAGCTTAGCGGATACAATGGGATTCCGCACCTTCTGGCTCCTGTCGTGATCGACCCCCGGAAAGCTGCCTTTGCTCTGAAAAAAGTCGTACAGGAGATGGAGAATCGCTATCAGTTGATGGCAGAGCGGGGAGCCCGCGATATCGAACGGTACAACCAGCTGCTGCGCGAAGAGGGGCTTGAACCTCTGCCGTACATTGTCGTGATTGTCGACGAGCTTGCGGACCTCATGATGGTGGCGCCGGGCGATGTCGAGGACGCCATCTGCCGGATTGCGCAAATGGCTCGTGCAGCCGGAATTCACCTGATTGTAGCGACACAGCGGCCGTCTGTGGACGTTATCACAGGTTTGATTAAAGCGAATATCCCTAGTCGAATCGCGTTTGCGGTGTCATCGATGGCCGATTCGCGGACCATTCTCGATGGTGGCGGCGCCGAAAAGCTGTTGGGTAGAGGTGACATGTTATATCTTCCGGTAGGTGCAGCCAAAGCGACCCGTGTGCAAGGCGCTTTCGTTTCAGAACTGGAGATTGAACGGTTGGTGGAATACGTGAAGAACCAGCAGCAGGCCGTTTATACGGTCGACTTAAATACTGGAGCGGAGGAAGCCGAGCCCGCAGAGGACGGCCCTGAGCTGGACAGCCTGTTCATGGATGCTGTCGATCTCGTTGTCGACATGGGCCAGGCATCGGTGTCGATGCTGCAGCGGCGGTTCCGAATTGGTTACTCAAGAGCCGCAAGAATTGTCGATCAAATGGAGCAAAGCGGGATCGTAGGCCCGTTTGAAGGCAGCAAACCGCGTGAAGTCTTGATCTCCAAAGAACAATGGCTGCAGGCCAAAGCTTCGTTCACACGTCCACAGGAAGGCTGAGCCTGGCAGCATACTTGTCCTTTCGCGTCCATATATGTAGTGATAGCAGTTCCGATGGGACGAGGAGAGGACTCGAAATGGCAGGTAAAAGCGTGTGGTTGGGCGCGGCGGCTCTTGCCGTCGCGTTTGTGGCGGGCTATGTGCTGCTGCAGGATCGGCTGTTACCAAGAACGAGCGAAACGTCACCTGTCAGTGCTGTGACAATGGGGAGAACGACCGCGGATCCAGCACCGACAGACGCGATGGTGAGTACGGTTACGTCGGCCTTGGCAAATGTCAGCGGTCTCTATGACATGGCGATACTTCCTGACGGCTTGGGGGATAATCGTTTTGTCGTGTCGGCGATGGTCGACGTGAGTGGGCAAAACGGAGCCATTCCCTCCGCCAATACAGCGGACATGTCGATGCGATCGCTGGTCGATGCGTTTTTTCGCGACGTGTATTCGCTCTCTGAGCCAATCAGCGAAGCGGAAATCACGTTCACAGAGGATGGGACTCTCGTTGGCACTGCCGGTTTAGGAAAAGAGGCGTATGATTCGCTGTCCACTGCAACGATGAGCGGCGATCTCGCCTCCGCGCTCGCGGCTTCAACGCAGCGCGATGAAAGTTCTGTAAACGAGGCCTGGCTTGAGTTGAAACCGGAAAACTAAATTCATGTGACCAAGGCGGCGCCTGTTACGGGCGTCGCCTCGGTGTTGCACCATACATAAACCGCTGGGTTATGGAAATTCGCTCGCGTCGAAAAGCGCGCATCAGAGCGCGAACCAGCGGTTCATGGCCGGTGCGCAGAAGTGTCTCCACGATGGTCTGCAGTGTAAAGGACTCGTCTAAACAGTTTTGCACTTGGGGGTTGTCATCCAGGTAGTACAACCACCGTTCGTCGTACAAGCTACCACGTTGTTCTCGGTATGCTTCCGAATAGAGATGGTAGATGTCGAACGTCGTGTTGAGCTGATCCAAGTAAAACTCTAACTGGTACAATACTTTTGCAACCGATAGATGTTCTCCATGCATAGAGGCCAATGGGATTCATCCTTTCATACACATTATGTAAGACGGCAAACGTAAAGGCAAGGGTTGATTGAAACAGGTAGAATGGTGTCTATGAGGCCGGGTCGCTGTTTGTGCCGGCCGGGGATTTGCTGAGGAGTTGACAACCGGTTTGAAACGGCTGTATGTGGGTTCATTGCTCTGTTTAACTTTCGCGCTCGCGGGTTGTGGTGCACCAGATTTGAGCGCCATGCAACCGCAAGTTCAGAAATCGGCCGCGATTGTCGTCGACGTGGACAACCCGCCGTTTGGCCCAAATACTGCTGCAGTCGCCGGAAGCGGCACGCTGTCGACCGAAGTCGTGCACACGACTGCTGCTCAGATGCTGGTACAGGTAGACCATATCCTGGCCAATCAAGGCGTGAATGGTGTCGTGATTGCAGTCCACGCTGCCAGTTCAATCGTTCAGTCTGTCGCGGAGCTTGCGCACAATCATCCAGATGTTCGGTTTGTTGTCGTCAGCGATTGGCCGACGGTTTGGCCGCAATTGACCAATCTGAGTACGCTGGCGATGGATCCGGATACCATTGCTTATGCCGTCGGCTATTTGATTGGCATCGATATCAACGATCTCGTTGCCAAGTCGACGTCGACATACGGTTATGCTGTGCAGCCGAAAATCGGGTACTTGCCTTCGTCCGCGCCAAGCGATGAACAAAAAGCATTTTTCGCTGGTCTTTATCAAAGCGATCCGGCAGCAAACGTGATTCCGCTGGTTTCGCTCAATGGCCCGGGTCTGCCGATTCTCTATCCAACCGTTTCCTCGGCGGTGGTTGGGACGCAGCCGAGTGCGGCTCAACTCGCCGCGATATCGGCACAAACGGGGACTGTGTACTCGTTTGCCGATTCTTTTACGGGCGCGTCTCCTGTCATCGGTCCTGGCCACTTGGCATCTTCGCGAGTGCGGGATGCACTGGCGCAATTGCAGTCAAAATCGTGGCGAGCTGGGCAGCAGTCCGTGCTAGATCTCAGTTCCGTCTCGCTCAATACGGCTGTGGTGCCTGCCTCGGTTGTTGTGGCATGGGCGAAATTTGAAGTGGTTGCAGAACAATCGGCAAGTTCGTGGCAAGCGCAGTTCGCCGCATTGCCCAATGCGACGCGGGCGCAGTTGGCGAGCGAGTTCGGATTGTCATAAGGCGTGCGGCAAGGCTGAAAGGAGCCGAAATGGGTGGCAGAGTATTATTTTCAGTATCAGATTAAACGGGATCGCCCAGGGCTCCTTGGCGACATCTCGTCCCTGCTTGGCATGCTCGGCGTGAACATCGTACAATTATCGGGTGTCTCGGAGTTGGGGCGGGGATTTTTAATCCGCGTAGATCGTCCCGATATCCTCGATGTGTTGACCACGATGCTTCATTCGATGGAGGATATTGAGGTAACCGCGTTGCGCGAGCCGACACTACGGGATAGGTTGGCCTTGCGCCATGGGCGTTTCATCGAGCGCAGCGATACAGAAAAGAGAACCTATCGTTTTGTCCGCGATGAGCTTGGTGTGTTGGTTGACTTTTTGGGTGAATTGTTAAAGCGACCTGGCAAGCAGGTGATTGGGGTACGCGGGCAGCCGCGCGTCGGAAAGACGGAAGCTGTCGTTGCGGCGAGTGTCTATGCAAACAAGCGTTGGTTGTTTGTTTCTTCGACACTTCTCAAGCAGACCATCATGCGCGAGCTCCCATCCAACGAGTTTTTATCCGACCAATTCGTGTATATTATTGATGGTGCTGTATCGGTTTTACGCGGCGGCGAAGATCATTTGCAATGTGTGGATGAAATTCTTCGCATGAAAGCGCCCATCGTCATTGAACATCCCGACGTATTTGTGAAACGATCGCGATATACTTGGGATTTATTCGACTTGATCATCGAACTGCGGCGGGAGCCTCAAGAGGAATTGCGATATGATATCGTAGAAGATGATCCGTCAACCTGGACAAATCAGTGAAGTGAATGGACAAGGGAGGACGACCCGTGCAGGAACTTGGCCAGATTCTGCGTTCGAAAAGAGAATCTCTTGGGTTGACGCTGGATGATATCGAAGAGCGGACGAAAATCCGAAAGCGATACGTCGAGGCGCTTGAAGACGGGGATTGGAGCGTCTTGCCTGGTCGGGTGTACGCGCGCGGGTTTGTTCGGACGTATGCGGAAGTACTGGGGCTCGATGGTGTCGAGCTGCTACAGACGTATGTGGACGGCCGTGAGAGCGGATCGGCTAACGAATCGGCAGGGCGTGCAGAGCAGTCTCCGTCTGATCCGGAGAAGCGTGCAGCGGGCGCGGTAGAAACGGAGCGTAAACCGGCCGCGAAAATGGTCGAGCCGCGTTCGCTCAACGAGTTTCAACGCAACCGCTCTAAGGTGGATCGATCTCTGAGCCAGCCGCAGCGCGAGCGCAGTCGTCGTTCCGGTGCTTGGATTGGACAAGGCGCGCTTATCGTCGCGGCGTTTGTCGTGATCGGCGGCGCGTACGTGTTAATCCACGACCATCGCGGGGCCAAAGGCACGACGAAGGAACCGGTGAAAACGGCTGTGAGCCAGCCACAGTCAACTCCGCATCACCAAAAGCCCAGCAGCGTCACCGGCAATACGGCGAACGGTACGGGCAGCGCGACGGCGCCCAAACCTGTCAAGCCAGCGCCTGCGATACAGATCGTCGCCGAGCCGTACGCGAATGGCGCTTATACATACAAGGTTTTGAATGTGACGCACATGCAGGTGGATGTCCAGGTCGTATCAGGGCAACTATGGATGAGTGCAACCGCGGACGGAGCCGCTGTCGATCCGAATGACCTATTGAACGCCGGGCAATCCAAGACGTTCTCCGCGAACCAGAATGTGACGATCCATCTGGGGCACGTGCAGGGCGTGCAACTGTCTGTAAATGGGCACCCAGTTGCGCTGCCGAACATTCAATGGGCTCCGGTCATTGTGTTGCAACGACAAGGTTGACGTAACATTTTAGGAAGGAGCGGTACCATGGCAAAAGAAGCTTCTTTCGACATTGTGTCGAAGGTCGATATGCAAGAGGTCACCAATGCTGTCGACCAAGCGCGCCGCGAAATTGAGACCCGGTTTGATTTTAAAGGAAGTAAGAGTGAGATTCGCCTGGAAGATGGGCAGTTGACCCTAATTTCGGACGACGAGTACAAACTCTCGCAAGTATATGATGTGTTGCAGACCAAATTGGTGAAGCGGAATGTGTCTTTGAAGGCGTTGAAACCGGGCAAGATCGAACCGGCTGCAGGCGGAACGGTCAGGCAGGTGATTACGCTCGCACAAGGCATCGACGCGGATGCAGCAAAGCGCATGACCAAGCTGATCAAGGATTCGAAGATCAAGGTACAGGCACAGATTCAAGGGGATCAGGTGCGGGTCTCCGGCAAGAGCCGAGACGATTTGCAGGCGGTCATCCAAATGCTTCGCGAGGCCGATTTGGATATTCCTCTGCAGTTTACGAATTATCGCTGACGCGCCGTGGATTTGCCGCCGGCAGGGTGGACCGACGCGGGAGCAGAGGAGCGTGGGCATTTGAATCTGGCGAATCGAATTACATTGGCCAGGATTTTTCTGGTTCCTGTCGTTTGTGTGATTTTGCTGGTTCACTACAATTTTGGTTCTTTCACGCTCAATGGACAGACGACCACGGGTGGAGAGGTTATTGCGGCGTTCATCTTTATCGTGGCGGCAGCAACGGATGGACTGGACGGGTACGTTGCGCGTAAACAGCAAATCGTCACGAATTTTGGCAAGTTTCTCGATCCGCTTGCCGATAAGCTGCTTGTCTCGGCTGTGCTGATCAGTTTGGTACAGATGCAACGCTTGCCCGCATGGGTCGCTATTGTCATTATTAGTCGCGAATTTGCTGTGACCGGCCTTCGGTTGATCGCCGCGGCAGAGGGCGTCGTCATCGCTGCAAGCCAATTCGCCAAGTGGAAGACCGTCACGCAGATGATCGGCATGGTATTACTCATGGTCAACAACTTTCCGTTTTCCGCTGTTCATGTACCCGCTGCGGATATCATGTTGTACATCATGGTGGCGATGACCGTATTGTCGGGCCTCGATTATTTTTTGAAAAACAAACAGATGATCCAGACGCCGCGCGCATCGTGATCGAGTGAACCAATCGTTTGTGCATACCGTCGTTACAGATATGGGGATGGTGTACATGGCGAATGACTGCCGGGCCGAGTTGCTGGCGGTAGGAACGGAAATTCTCCTTGGTCAAATTCATAACGCACATGCGCAGTTCATTTCGCAGGAGCTTGCCAAACACGGACTGTACGTGTACCATCACGGTGCAGTAGGAGACAACGAAGCGCGCATTGTCAACGCATTTGCGACGGCGGCTCAGCGCTCGAACGTTGTTATTGCCACAGGCGGACTTGGACCGACAGGCGACGATTTGACCAAAGAGGCGCTCGCGCGCTTTCTCCAGCGCAATCTGGTGATGTCAGACGAGGCACTGGCGGAAATCGTGCAGTATTTTGCACGCAGACAACGACCGATGCCGGAACAGAATCGCAAACAGGCGCTGTGTATCGAAGGTGGCGAATGGCTTCCGAATCCGAATGGAACGGCGCCTGGTCAGTATGTTTTCGATCGCGGTGTGCACTTTTTCCTCCTGCCGGGCCCACCTCTCGAGATGCGTCCCATGCTGCGGGATGATGTGATTCCCCGCCTCGTCCGGCTGTTTGGCGGCGAGCGCAAATTGGTTTCCCGAATTTTGCACTTTTGCGGCATTGGCGAGTCTGATGTCGACGAACAGATCGTCGATCTTACCTCTGGAGATAATCCAACGGTTGCACCGTATGCCGGGGAAGGTGAGATGCTGTTGCGAATCACCGCGACGGCAGATACGGAGGAAGCCGCGCGCAAGCTGATCGAACCGGTGGAAGCTGAGATCCGCAGCCGCTTCCAACCGTTTATTTACGGCGAGGGTGACGACTCGCTGCCGTCCGTCGTGATCGAGCGATTGCGCAGACAAGGGCGGACGCTCGGCGTCGCGGAAAGTTGTACGGGCGGTATGTTGGCAGAAATGCTCACGGATATCCCTGGCAGTTCACAGGCGTTTGTCGGCGGTGTTGTCGCGTATGCCAACCAGGTGAAAGAGTACTTGCTCGGCGTCAGCTCGAAGACGTTGGCCGAGTGCGGGGCGGTGTCTGAGGAGACAGCCAAGGCGATGGCTGAAGGGGTCCGGCGCGCGCTGGCGACTGACTTTGGCGTCGGTATTACGGGCATTGCCGGACCGGGCGGCGGTACCCAAGAGAAGCCCGTCGGACTCGTGTACGTCGCCGTTGCGGACGCTCGCCAGACGCGAGTCTATCGATTGCAATTGCGGGGTTCACGGGCCCAAATTCGGTTGCGAAGCTGCAAGCAGGCATGTTGGCGCCTGCTGCAGTTGATGGACGAGTATTTGTAGAGATTTGTCGAAGAAAGGTTGAGAGCATGTCTTTGTTTGAAGAGTTTGGTTTACATCGCCGCGTGCTGCAGGCGATTCACGATATGGGGTTCGAAGCGCCGTCGCCGATTCAGGCGGCCTGCATCCCCATCGTTATGGAAGGTGTCGACGTGATCGGACAGGCCCAGACCGGTACTGGTAAGACTGCCGCGTTTGGGATTCCGCTCGTCGAAATGGTGACACCCGATCCGCATGTTCAAGCGATTGTACTCACCCCGACGCGCGAGCTTGCGATTCAAGTGGCTGGGGAGATCCGGAAGATTGCGAAGTACAAGCGTGTGCGCTCAGTCCCGATATACGGTGGGCAATCGATTGGCCACCAGATTCGGGCGCTTAAACAAGGCGTACACATTGTCATCGGTACGCCGGGACGTGTACTCGACCATATTCGCCGCGGCACGTTGCAGCTTGGCCAAGTGCGTATGGTCGTGCTCGACGAAGCGGATGAGATGTTGGATATGGGCTTTATTGACGACATCGAGGCGATTTTGCGGGAGACGCCAGAAGAACGGCAAACTTTGTTGTTTTCTGCGACGTTTCCGAGCGAGGTCAAACGGCTATCCGGGCGATACATGCGCGATCCGCGCCATGTGACGGTCAACCGCGGCGAAGTGACGGTTCCGCGGATCGACCAGATTTGCTACAAAGTGCTGGATCGCAACAAATTAGAGAGCCTGTGCAGGATTGTAGACAGCGAAGAGATTCAGCTTGGTATCATTTTCTGCCGTACCAAGCGTGGCGTCGACGATCTCGTCGAAGCCTTGCTGGCGCGCGGCTATATGGCGGATGGCTTGCACGGCGATCTGAGCCAGGCCCAGCGCGATCGCGTCATGCGCAGATTCCGACGTAATGAGATCGAGTTGCTTGTCGCGACGGACGTGGCGGCGCGCGGTCTCGATGTCGACGATGTCACACACGTGGTCAATTATGATATTCCACAGGATCCGGAGTCATATGTACACCGTATCGGCCGCACGGGTCGGGCCGGCAAGCACGGTTTGGCCATCACTCTGGTGACGCCGCGCGAGTATAAGCTGTTGAAACAGATCGAGCGCGAGACAAAGGTAGCGATGGATGTACGTGAGGTTCCGTCTCTCGAAGATGTCGCCGAGCGGCAGGCGGAGATGTGGCGCAATCGCGTATTGGACGTCCTGCGTGAAGGCGGTCTCGGCCAGTACCGGGCGATTCTCGGAGGATTGGTGGACGAGCACGATCCCATCGACATTGCGTCGGCCTTGTTGAAGTTGCTCAGTTCTGGCGACGGAACGCGTGCAGAAGGCGACGATTACGATTTTGGAGATACGGGTGCTCGTCCGGGCATGGTGCGTTTCTTCGTCAACATTGGGCGGACAGCGCGGATGAGCCCTGCCGATTTCGTCCGTGCGATCTCGGAAGAGGCTGGTGTACCCGGGGAGGCCGTTGGGCGGATCGACATGTTCGAGAAGTTCACGTTTATTGAAGTCGAGCAGGACAGTGCTCCATTTGTTTACGAGGCGTTGCGTCAGAGCCGGATCAATGGTACGCGCGTCAATTTGGAGCCGGCCAAGCCGCGTGCAAGCCGACGCTGATCGCGGTGAATGGCGGCCGTCGGGCAGCCCTTGAATGGGCGGCTCGGCGGCTTTTTTGATGAGACGATCTCGTGCGTATACCATGTATCGCAAGAAAATATTTTTCTTTGATAGCGAACAAGTGTTTGCATTTCTATCAGTCACTGATACAATAATGTCAAAGGAAAGGCGCGAGGGATCGCGAACTAGTTTGATATTGACCGCCGGTTACCGGCTTTGAGGATGGTGTGAGATGGGAGATAAACGGGCAGCTCTGGAAATGGCCCTCAAACAAATCGAGAAACAGTTTGGCAAGGGATCCATCATGAGGTTGGGCGAGGCGTCTGCTTCGATGAACGTAGAGACGGTTCCAACAGGGTCCATCGCCCTAGACATCGCGCTTGGTGTTGGCGGTTTGCCACGCGGAAGGATTATTGAAATTTACGGGCCTGAGTCATCGGGTAAGACAACCGTAGCACTGCACACGGTTGCCGAAGTTCAAAAGCTCGGTGGACAAGCTGCGTTTATCGATGCCGAACACGCGCTTGATCCGGTCTATGCGCAGAAGCTCGGTGTGAATATCGACGAATTGCTCATCTCACAACCAGATACGGGAGAGCAGGCGCTCGAAATTGCGGAAGCGCTTGTCCGCAGTGGTGCCGTCGATGTCATCGTCGTCGACTCTGTAGCAGCCTTGGTTCCGAAAAATGAATTGGAGGGCGATATGGGAGACTCACACGTTGGCTTGCAGGCCCGTTTGATGTCCCAGGCTCTGCGCAAACTCGCGGGAGCCATCAGCAAATCGAAGACCATCGCCATCTTCATTAACCAGATTCGCGAAAAAGTCGGTGTCATGTTTGGCAATCCTGAGACCACGACGGGTGGGCGCGCATTGAAGTTCTACGCCTCAGTGCGCCTGGAGGTTCGCCGCGCTGAAGCCATTAAGCAGGGTAACGACGTCGTCGGCTCGCGCACCCGCATCAAGGTCGTGAAGAACAAAGTCGCACCTCCGTTTCGTCAGGCCGACGTCGATATCATGTTCGGTGAGGGCATTTCCCGGGAAGGGAGTTTAATCGACATCGCGACAGAAATCGACATCATCCAAAAAAGCGGGGCCTGGTATTCGTATAACGAAGAAAGACTCGGCCAGGGACGCGAAAACGCGAAGCAGTTCCTGAAAGAACATCCAGAGATCGCAGAGCAGATCGAAACGGCTGTCCGCGAGTATTTTCATGTCACGGGTGCTAAGCCCATCCAATCGCTCGAAGCGGATGCAGAGGATGTAGGCGAAGATGAATTTGAGTTCGATACGCTCTAAGGAAGTTATATTTGATAGTATTGTTGGTCGTGAACCAGCTGGCGGAACATCTGCCAGACTGGTTCGCGTGCATTTTCAGCAGGCTGCCTCACTCGTCATCGCTGTGGCTGATTGGGTCGAACTCGGTCTGAAATTAGGTATGTCTGTCGACTTCGAACTCTACGCGGAGTTGAGGATGCGTGCAACAGACGCGGAGGTCGAGCAAAAAGCCCTGTCGTATTTGACCGGGCGCGTCAAAACGGCCCAACACGTGCAACAGTATCTCTTGCGTCGCGGGTGCCCAGAAGATGCGGTTGAGCGTGTGATGCAGAGGCTTTATGATAAAGGGATCGTCGACGATGAAGCGTATGCCGTGATGTTCGTCGAGGCGGCAAGAAACAAAGTAGGGCAGCGGCAAATTTGGATGCGGTTACGGCAACGTGGAGTGGCTCCAGAGATTGCTCGAACCGCCATCGCGAAGACCATATCCGAAGAATCGCAACTGGAAGCTGCTCTCCAATGTGCGTTGAAATATGTACGGCGCCGAGGTGAAATGAAAGATCGGAACGACAAGCTGCGTTTGATTTCGCATTTGCAACAGAAGGGATTTACCATGGATATCGCCCGTAAAACGGTGGAAGCCGTGGAGCATATGGACGAAGGTCCGTCAACGCCCTTTTCTTGACACCGTTCTGGCAGAACACGTACAATGAAAGTGCGTATCATGTACGGCCTCTAGCTCGAACACGTCATTGTTGACGCGAACGGTTGATCGTCGACCGGAGCAGGGAGGCATAGCCTTGGGCGTTCCCGTTTGGCTGTTTATAGTAGTGATTGTTGTTTGTTTAGCGATTGGACTTGCGATGGGGTATTTCGCTCGGCGGATGATGGCTGAGTCGAAAATCGGTACAGCTGAAGCACGTGCATTGCAGATTATAGAATCGGCTCAACGCGATGTGGAAGCTCGCCGAAAAGAAGCGGTTTTGGAAGCGAAAGAAGAGACGCACCGCATCCGCTTGGAGGCGGAGAAGGAGCTTCGCGAACGGCGCAATGAAATTCAACGAATGGAACGGCGGATCCTCCAAAAGGAGGAGTCGTTGGATCGGAAGTTGGAATTGCAGGAGCAGAAAGCAGAAGAATTGCGTCGTGCGGAACAGTCTGTACAAGCGTTGCGTGATGAGATTGAAGCGTTACGTCAAGAACAGGTTCGTGAACTGGAACGCGTCTCTGGGTTGACCAGAGAAAGTGCACGACAGTTGATTCTCGAGCAGGTTGAACGTGAAACGCGTCACGATGCTGCGATGTTGGTCAAACAGATTGAGCAGGAAGCAAAGCGTGAAGCGGATAGGCGTGCTCGCGATATCGTCGCGAAT
The DNA here is from genome assembly GCF_004366795.1 of Alicyclobacillus sacchari. GTDB lineage: Bacteria > Bacillota > Bacilli > Alicyclobacillales > Alicyclobacillaceae > Alicyclobacillus > Alicyclobacillus sacchari. The sequence continues at coordinate 98,781 of NZ_SORF01000002.1, forward strand.
GCAGTGCAACGTTGTGCCGCGGATCATGCGTCTGAAATCACGGTATCTGTCGTGACGTTGCCCAATGACGAAATGAAGGGTCGTATCATCGGACGGGAAGGTCGGAACATTCGTACACTTGAGACCCTGACGGGTATCGATCTCATTATCGACGATACGCCGGAAGCGGTCATCCTTTCCGGGTTTGATCCAATTCGCCGCGAAATCGCAAAAGTAGCTTTGGAGCGTTTGGTCGCCGATGGGCGTATTCATCCTGCTCGCATCGAGGAAATGGTTGAACGGGCTCGGCGCGATGTTGACGAACTGATTCGTGAACAGGGCGAGCAGGCAACGTTCGATACAAATGTGCATGGTTTGCATCCGGATTTAGTGAAACTTCTGGGTCGGCTACGTTTCCGCACCAGCTATGGTCAGAATGTGTTGAAGCATTCCATAGAGGTAGCACATTTGGCTGGCATGATGGCTGCAGAACTTGGGCTGGACGTTGCGCTAGCCCGGCGTGGCGGTTTGCTGCACGATATCGGCAAGGCTGTGACTCATGAAGTGGAAGGTTCCCATGTGGAAATCGGTGTTGACTTGGCGCGCCGATATAAGGAGCATCCGATAGTAATCAACTGTATTGCGGCACACCATGGCGATGTGGAGTTTTCGTCGCCGATTTCGGTCATCGTTGCGGCTGCGGATGCCATTTCAGCCGCTCGTCCGGGGGCGCGCCGTGAGACGTTGGAGATTTACATGAAGCGCCTGGAGAAACTTGAGCATATTGCAGAATCGTTCGCCGGGGTGGAGAAGAGCTATGCCATCCAGGCCGGACGCGAGATTCGTATCATCGTGAAACCAGAATTGGTCGACGATGCAGAGTCCGCCCTTGTGGCCAAAGAAATTTCGAAGAAGATCGAGAATGAACTCGATTATCCTGGTCAGATTAAGGTGACTGTCATTCGAGAAACTAGAGCCGTTGAATACGCAAAATAGGGTAGCCGTCGGCTACTCTATTTTTTTACATAAGAGATTGGCACGAGGTCTGACATGATAGAAAGGAATGTACAATGAATATTCTATTTCTAGGTGATATTGTTGGTGAACCCGGGCGACGCTGTGCTCAGGAGATTCTGACACAACTCCTCAAAGACTTGCGGCCTGACCTCGTCGTCGCCAATGCGGAAAACGCGACGCGGGGAAAGGGACTGTCCCGAAAGTCAGCAGAAGAGTTGTATGACGCGGGTATTGAAATTATCACGATGGGAAATCACACTTGGGATCAGCGACAAATTTTTGAGTTTATCGACGATGATAGGCGGATTGTGCGTCCGTTAAACTATCCGGAGGGTACGCCGGGAAGAGGATACACCATCTGTCGAGTCAACCAGGTTGACGTGTTAATTGTCAATGTGATGGGGCGCACATTTTTAAGCCAGTTGAACTGTCCATTCGCCGCACTGGATGAGGTTCTTGCCAGGCATCCACAGATCCGCCATGTCATTGTTGATGTGCACGCGGAGACAACTTCGGAAAAATTGGCAATCGGCTGGGCGTTCGCGGGACGCGTGTCGGCCGTGATCGGAACGCATACGCATGTGCCTACTGCTGATGCCAGGGTGCTTCCGGGCGGGACGGCATATATCACGGATGTTGGTATGGTGGGCCCGCGCGACGGGATTCTGGGGATGCGCAGGGAGCCGGTGATAGAGCGCATGCGCACGCATTTGCCCAATCGGTTTGAAGTGGCGGATGGACCGCGTCAATTTTGCGCGGTGTCCATTGAACTGGACAGCAATGGCCGAGCGACTTCCATCACACCCATCTACCGCGAGTTGGTGTAAGTGACTTCTTCGTCATTCCGAAGGTGGGTTCCACTGCCCGTTGGCATAAAGCGGGGAGTGCCGAATATCGTATAGTGTCCTACTGCCGACGGGGGATAGAGGAGGTCATTTCATCGTGGATGTATTAAAAGTCTCGGCAAAGTCCAATCCGAATTCCGTTGCGGGGGCTTTGGCAGGGGTGTTGCGCGAGCAAGGCGCGGCTGAAATCCAGGCTATCGGAGCGGGTGCATTGAATCAAGCGGTGAAAGCCGTCGCTATCGCACGCGGTTTTGTCGCGCCAAGCGGCGTCGATTTGATTTGTATACCGGCTTTTACAGACATCCAGATCGACGGTGAGGATCGCACGGCCATCCGGTTGTTGGTCGAGCCGAGATAGCAGAAGCTGAGCAAAGAGAGGGGACATACGCGTTGAATCGAATACCTGTCGCCGACGCGCACGTCGACGTCTTGATGAAATTGCTCGATCCCGACATTCGATTCCACAGCGATCATCCAGAGCTTGCAGCCAATTATTCATCCCTTCAACAAGGCGGCGTCGCGACTCAGGTGTTCGCGCTGTTTGTCGAGCCCAAATGGGACCCTGCTGCCCAGTTGTATGCGGTGCTGCGGGAAATCGATGCGTTTTACGAACAAATCGCGTCGTTGGCCAGCATCCGAGCCGTACGAACGCGTGAGGACTTGCGTATGGCGCGCCAGCAACAGCAGTTGGCCGCACTATTGTCGCTCGAAGGGGCTGGATGCTTGCGCGGCAGCGTCGAAGTCCTGCGCATACTCCATCACTTGGGCGTTCGCGGCGTCGGCTTGACGTGGAACGATGCCAATGAACTGGCCGACGGGTGCGGCGAGCTGCGCGGCGGCGGCCTGACGCGTGCGGGCCGCGATGTTTTGCGAGAGATGCAGCATCTCTCGGTGTGGATCGATCTCGCCCATTTGCACGATGCGGGTGTGCGCGATGTGCTGCGCTTGACGGACGGTCCGGTGATGGCCTCGCATGCGAACGCTCGCGCTGTGCATCCTCATCGCCGCAATCTGACCGACGACACCATTCGTGAAATCATTCGCCGCCAAGGCTGGATTGGGCTGACTTTCGAGGCGCGTTTTGTCGCGGAAGGACAAGTGCGGATCGACGATGTATTTCGCCATTTGGATCACATCTTGGAGATGGGCGGCCAGCACCATGTTGGATTCGGTTCCGACTTCGATGGCACATCAAATGACATCGTTGGCTTGACGGCCAGCCGGGATTATGCACCCTTTGCACAGCGAGTGCTCGACAGATATGGGCGCGAACTTGGCGGCGCCATACTGTTTGGCAATTTTGAGGCGTTTTTGCAGCGACAATTACCGCCCTGAAGCTCACGCGAAAAAGGAATACTCGGGCAAAGAAGCTGTTCCATGGTTGGAACGGCTTTTTGTCGTTCATCGCGACGATATGGCTGTGGGACATCGTTAGGCAATGGCCCAATTTATAACGCAGCAATACCGACCATGCGCACCTCCTTGGGCAAGCGCATACGATGTGCTGTGGTTGCGGATGGGCGAAAGCACCTTCCATCGGAGAACGGCACGGCGTTCACCACAGCTTTCCGCCTCGCATACCGATAGACCATCAGCCTCGGGCGCAAGCGACCGACGTCGCCCGGGGACGCACAGAGGAGGTTGCCGCATGGTGCTCTCAAGTAAGGACCTCAGCTACCGTGAAATCATGGCGAACGCGGTCTGTGGCCGGGGCAATAAATATGCGCAGACGACGTACACCGTACGCCCGACGCACCGGCCCAGCACAATTGGCGGTTGCTGGGTGATGAACCACGTGTACGAAGCCGAGTTGGTTGGCGACTATGTTGAAGTTCGAGGCCGCTTTGATATCAACGTATGGTACTCGTACAACAACAATTCTGACACCGCGATCGCGAAAGAGACGGTTACCTATGTCGAACAAATTGCTTTGCGCGACGTCGACGACGAATGTGTGCGAGATTCGCGGGAAGTGCGCGTGCATGTCGTGCAAAGCCCCAATTGCCTGGATGCAACCTTGACCGGGAATGGGTCGGAAGTGTTGGTTCGCGTTGAAAAGGAGCTAGGTGTTGAAATTATCGGCCAGACGAAGTTGTGCGTCATCACAGCCGATTTGGCCGAGAAAAAAGACGTGGATTTCTTTGAGGAAGAAAGCGTACTGGAAGAAGTCGAGATCGAAGACTGAAGCCGTGCGTTTTGCAAAGAAGTGGGGCGACGTGTCGCCCCTTTCTTCCGTCTCGAGCAACTGGGGGTGAAACGAATGGGGGTCAAGAAGCGTGTCGTCCTGGCTTTGTACGTCGATGGCCCCATTGCGAAAGACCGGTTGTTCGGTGAACAGACGAAGATGTTCGAGGAACTTACTACATATGGTGACGATTACGGCGTCACGGTAATCGTCCTTACCCCAGGCGATCTCGCTCTTGGCCGTAGCTTTCGCTATCAATCAGGAAGTTGGGCGCGTGTATCGGGTGTCTTCCCAGACATCGTGCTGCGCAGATCGGGTGTGTTTACGCACAAGCCTGCGTCGGCTTTGCGCGAGCTCACCGAGCTGCGAAAACTCGGATTGCTGCACACGCTGCCGCGGCAAAGTGGGAACAAATGGAGTTTGTACAGATGGTTGAGTCGCGATCCATTCTTGCGTTGTCATGTACCGCGAACTTCTCTATGCACGAGCGGAAAGCAGTTGTACGCAGCATTGCAGTCACGACCCGACGTGTACCTGAAACCGCCCGGCGGATCGCGAGGGGTTTCCATCTATCACTTGGAGCGCCGAGGACGTGATGTCGTCGCGACATGGGAACGCCGCCTTGTTGCCCGCACGCTGGATCAAGTGAGTACTGACTTTCGCCCAGAAACGGAGACGGTGACGCGCTCGTTTCGCAATGAGGCGGCGTGCCTCGCCTTCTGGCAGGAAATCGGCTTGCACCGCGCCATTGTTCAAGACGCCGTGAAATTACCGCGCAAGGACGGTTCGCCGTTCGACTTTCGCTGGTTGGTCTGTGACAGCGAGGATCCTGTCATCGTCGCACGCGTCGGGCGCATGGGCAGGCGCGATGCGGTGACCACCAACATTCACACAGGTGGGCAGGCGGTTTCCGCGAAAGAGTTCATCGAACTCGCCGTGGGAGCAAAGCGCAGCGATGCGATTTTGCGCACGATGGACGAGGTGACAGAACGGCTTGCCCAGAGATTGGGCGCGCGCCATGGCGCGTTCGCAGAGGTCGGGATCGATCTCGCCGTGACCGAGCAGGGGGACATCTACGTGTTCGAAGTCAACCCGACGCCAGGAAGGCGTATGTTGCGCTTGCTTGACGCTGACTTGCACCGTCTGTCACTCGCATCGCTCCTTGAATATGTTATTACAGCCGTACGGCGTCGCGGGCAAAGCGCGGGAAGGGAGTCGTGAGCGATGAATGGCAAACGAGCGCAGGTGCAAATTCAAACGTTTGATAGTTCGGAGGCCGTGATTCGGACACATCCTTCGTTCGGATGCCACCGTACACAGGTTGAGTGTGCGTACGGAGAGCGCAGGTTACCCGTGCGCTTGGTGCCTGACGCCCATGTCCCTGTCGGTACAATCTCGGTCAGTAAAGCGGCTGCCCGCCGTCTTCGCCTGGCGGCCGATGGGTGGACCTTTTACGCCACAGTTTCGGACAGCCAAATACGGCTTGGTCCACTCATTGGGATTCTCGCCAATCCGCGCTGGGACAAGGCAAAGCAAACGCTGCGACCAAGCGGCCAGTTGGAGGGACTGCGGAAAATGGTCGAGATCGCCGAGGAGCAAGGGGCGCGCTGCTTTCTGTTTCACCTCACAGACATCGAGTTGCAAAAGGGGAACGTGACCGGTTATACGCTCGTCGATGGCAAGTGGGTCCGCCGACCCTTCCCACTACCCGACGTGATTTACGACCAACTCGTGTCCCGCAAAATCGAACGCGATCCGAAGTTACAGGAGAAGCGGGCCGCACTATCCAAGCGATATGGTAACAAGTTTTTCAACGATGGTTTTTTTGATAAATGGGAGGTTTACGAGTGGTTGCAGTCTTCCGGGGTCTCCAGCCACGTGCCTGAGACCATTCGCCATCGCGCGCTGCGTGAGGCGATCTCGTTTGTCAACCGCCACTCGGTCACCTTTTTAAAACCGCTGCACGGGAGCCTCGGGCTTGGTATCGCGCGGTTCGTCAAGGCGCGCGACGGCAGTGTTACGTACGAGTTAAAGCAAAGTGCACGTTCGGTGGTGCGTGGAAAAGGCGCCTCGGCAGCCGAGGTCCTCGAGGCGTTTCGCACGCGTTTGCGGCGAAGACCGTATATTTGGCAGCAGGGCCTGGCGCTCGCCACATACAAGGGTCGTCCTGTCGACATCCGGATTCTCATGCAACGGGATGAAACCGGCGAGTGGAAGCGCACCAAGATGTTTGCACGCGTAGCGAGATCGGGCGATTTTACGTCGAACCTGACCACTGGCGGCGATGCGATGACGGTTGACGCGGCGTTTTCCGAATGTCTACCCAATGCGACGGATCGCAGGCGGGCAAAGGCGCAGATTCGACGCCTGGCAAAAGAGGTTGTCGCAGCGGTGGAAGCAGGCTCGGGCCGTACATTCGGCGAACTCGGCATCGACCTTGGCATTGATCAGCAGGGTAAAGCCTGGATTATCGAAGTCAATTCCAAACCTCGAAAGGCGCCGCGGTCGGAAAAGGGGAGACAGGATTTGGTCGATCTATCGTTTCGACGTCCCATTGGCTACGCGATCTATCTGGCGCAGCAGCCGTCGTGAAACGGTTGCCCGCGCACAAGGGGGGAGTAGACCATGGCGTACTACCTGCTCCACAACAATCAACCCTCTGCCAGGCGTTTGATTGCTCAGGTGCCGCATCTCACCCGGTACGTAGCGAGTAATCGCGTGACAGATCGAGATGTACTTCTGCGCTGGGGAGCCGTCGAAGAGAGCGATCCCGTACAAGGCACCGTTTTGAACAGCAAGGACGCAATCTCGCGTGTCGCATCGCGAGCGCAGATGGCCAAGTTTTTGCGGCGCGTTGGTGTGCGTGTTGCGGCGCGCACCAATCGCGAAGGTATGCCGGCCTCGTTTGGCCGACAGTATCGCATCCCGCTTTTTGACTTCGAGCCGCTCGGCTGTTTCCGCTCGGATTCCGGCGTCAACTGGACGCAGACGCGTATCTCTCGCATTCATGCGTCCTTTGAAGAAATTTCGCTCGATGCGGACAATCAGACTAGGCGCGCTACCTACTTGGCAACGCGGACGATGCACGCGCTCGGCCTTGACTTTGGCCTGGTCAGCATCGGTGTTTCGGATAAAGGGTTGCTGCAAGTGCTTGACGTCAGTGCGACACCCATCCTAGAAGGCCGTGTACTCGAGTTGTACCGCGATGCCGTGACGCGCTTTGTCGAGCGCGAAGATCAGGCGCGCCGAGGCGGTCCGACAAACGTTTTGCTGGGTACGGACGTCGAAGTGATGCTCCGCAACGCCCAAGGCAAGATGGTGCTGGCAAGTAACTATTTCCCACGTCGTGGGCGGATCGGGTGTGACGACAGAAGTGTCAATTTCGACGGCAGACGGTTGCCGCTGATGGAATTGCGCCCCGCGCCAGACGCGCATCCGAATGGTCTGATCTTGAATTTGCGAGCGACGATGCGGGAGGCGAGTGAGAAAATCAATCGCGCCAACGTAGAATGGCGCGCCGGCAGCATGCCGTTTCGCCCGTATTGCACGGGAGGCCACATCCACTTTTCCGGCGTGCCACTCTCGAGCCGGCTCGTAAAGGCACTCGATCACTATGTTGGACTGCCGCTGATGGCGGTCGAGGATCGTACGCGGGCAGGATGGCGGCGTCCCAAATACGGATTTCTCGGCGACGTGCGGCGCAAGGATTACGGAGGCTTTGAGTACAGGACGCCGGCCAGTTTTGTGTGCAGTCAAACGGCGACGGTGGCCGCGTACCACCTTGCGCATATGGTCGCGTTGCACTACCGTGATCTCCCATTGTTCGATCTGTATTCTCCGCAGACGCAGGCGGCTTTCTACAATGGACAATTGCAAGCGTTACGCCCGCTCATCCTGCGCAATATCGAAGCGTTGCGGATGCACAGCGCCTACGCGCAGTACAGGGAGTATGTGGAGCCGCTGTTCGCGATGATCGAAGCGGGGCAGACCTGGGACGAAACGCGCGATGTCAGGCGGGAGTGGGAGGTGCCTTTGGTGCGCACGACACCAGCGAAACGTCGATTGCGCAGGGCCCGGTGAGCGAGTTTCGGCTAGACACCAATGCAGGGAAATGAGGTTCAAGCCGTGAGTAGAGAAACGAATGCGGAACTGATTTGGTTTCGTCAACATGGCGCCGTGACGCCGGCTGTGTACGTGGGCAACAGGCGCCCGCCATTCAAAGGGGCGTGGCCGGCGTCTGCCAAGTTCGCGCATGTCGACGGCAGATGGCCAATCCTGCAGACTCTGCCGGAAGGCATCGTCTATCGGGCGCCAACTAAACTTGCGGCGAGTGGCAAGGACATTCAAATCGTGGGAGAAGTTTATGCGATTCTGGCCGGCGAGGGTAAAGATGGGTTTACCGGGGCGCGGCTCAATTTTCGCGACGTGATCGATGCGGGGCGCCAGGCAGGGGTCTTTGTGTACGTCATACCGACTACTGGTGTCACGTCGCAAGCCTTCTGGCAGGGGTATGTGCGGCTCGGCTATCGACGGTGGCTCCCCTTGCCGGTTCCGCGTCCACAAGCCGTTTACAATCGCATTCCCACACGCGCTTTGGAGGGGCGGGCGAGCACGGTACGGGCGCGGCAGACGCTCGCCGAATTGGCCATCCCCATGTACAATCCGTCCTACTTTCACAAGTCGCATATCTATGACATGATCCGTCGGCATGGCCTGGACGGAAATCTTCCCGATACGCGCGGGAGGCTGACGCGGGACGCACTCGTGACCATGTTGAAGAGCCATCAAGCGGTGTACTTGAAACCCGCCGGCGGCAGCGTCGGGCATGGGATGATGCGCATCGACAAAGCGCCTGCCGGGTACACCATCGCGGTGCTAAAAGACGGAAGGACGTCGCATTTTGCTGCGGCAGGAGAAGACGAACTTTGGCGGCTCGTCCAACGTGAAAAGGTGCGGGGCCAGTATGTCCTGCAGGAAGCGATCCGGTTGCTTGAAGTGGACCAAAAGCCCTGTGACTTTCGCGTACTTCTGCAAAAAGCCAGAGACACTTGGCGCGTCGTTGGCTACGGTGTGCGCGTGAGTGGTAAAGGCAGGATTACGACACACGTGCCCAACGGCGGTTCGATTGCCAACGCCAAAACCGTGCTGAGGCAAGCGTTTGGCGGCGACGCTGTGCAGGTTGAAGCCGATTTGGAGACCTTTGTTCTGCGAGCCGCGCAGGCGATCGACGCCGAATACGGTGGTCGGCTCGGCGAAATGTCGATGGATATCGGCATCGATCCCGCAGGTAAACCGTGGTTTTTTGAGGCAAATGCAAAACCTATGAAGTTTGACGAACCGCAGATTCGGGCTGCTTCACTGACGGGCGTGATCGACCGATTGCGCTACCTGGCTCGCCACCGCTGATCGAACAACCGCTCAAACGAGCGGCCACGGCAAGGCGAAGCGACGTTTGCCTTTTGTGATTGAGCGGATTTGGTGAAACGGTATGTAATACCATTTGTTGTCGTACAACAGAATGGCTTGATGGGCCAGCATGATTTTGTCGATGTCCGGAAAATCGCTCGCGTACGACAACTTATCCGGTGCGACGATCGCGCCGTCAAACCGCTCCTCCTGATACGAGGTATACACTTCGAATGTTGGGATATTCAGCTTGTCCGACATCGCAATTCCTCCAAATACCGTGTGAGACCCTTACTGCTTATGGTATCATGTAGGGATAGATGTGCAATGACAACCGAATATACTTCGGACGGAGTGTTGAACGGTGGAAAACTTAATTAAATTGGCGCGCGAAGGACGCTTGGAACAGGGGCTTGGCCTGACGTTTGGAAAGACGCATAGGCCCAACCAGGCCCAGCGCGTGTCGTATGACATAGAGGAACTGACAAAGAAGTACCGTGTGGGCAGCAAAGCTGACGGTTCACCGTACCGATTTCAGATTCTGACCTACGGCTGTCAGATGAACGAGCACGACACAGAGGTCATGGCTGGGCTTTTGACAGCGATGGGGTATGAAGCGGCGTCAACCGAGGCGGACGCCGACTTTATCTTGTTTAATACCTGTGCTGTGCGGGAAAACGCAGAGGACAAGGTGTTCGGCGAAATTGGCCGCTTACGCCCTTTGAAAAACCGCAACCCTGAGCTTTTGTTTGGCCTTTGTGGCTGCATGGCACAGGAGGCGGGCGTGCAGAAGATGGTCCGCGAAAAATTCCCTTGGGTCGATCTCGTTTTTGGCACGCACAACATTCACCGCTTGCCCGCATTATTGCACGCTGCGAAGGCGTCGACGGAGACGGTGATGGAGGTATGGGACAAGGCGCCGGAAACTGTCGAAGATTGGCCAAAGTTGCGCAAGGACAGCATTCGCGCCTGGGTGAACATTCAGTATGGATGCAACAAGTTTTGCACGTATTGCATAGTCCCCTATACCCGCGGCGTCGAACGCAGCCGCTTACCAGAGGACATCGTCGCCGAAGTCGAGCAATTGGTTGCAGAAGGCTTTCGTGAGATCACGCTGCTCGGGCAAAATGTCAACGATTACGGCGTCGATCTGGGAACGGTCAATTTCGCACACCTGCTGCGGCGGGTCAACGAGATTCCGGGGATTGACCGCATACGGTTCACCACCTCGAATCCATGGAACTTTACCGACGAATTGATCGACGCGATTGCCGCGTCAGAGCACGTTGTGGAACACATTCATCTGCCGGTGCAGTCTGGAAATAACGACATTCTGCGCCGCATGAATCGGTCGCACACGCGCGAGTACTACCTCAAGCTTGTCGATAAGATTCGCGCCAAGATCCCGAACGTGGTCTTGACGACCGACATTATCGTCGGTTTCCCTGGGGAAACGGAAGCGCATTTTCAAGACACCTTGGCTTTGGTGCGCGAGGTCGAGTTCGACAACGCGTTTACATTCATCTATTCGCCACGCGAGAATACGCCGGCTGCCAACTTTCCGGACAACGCCACTGAGGCTGACAAAAAGGAGCGGTTGCGGCGCTTAAACGAAGTTCAGTACGAAATTAGCTTGCGCCACAATCAAGCGCTGCGAGGACAAGTGGTCGACGTGTTGGTCGAAGGTGAGAGCCGCACCAATCCCGATGTGTTGTCGGGGCGTACGCGCGGCAACCGCTTGGTGCTGTTTCCTGGCGACTTGTCGCTGCGCGGTCAACACGTGCAGGTGGAGATCACGGAACCACAGACGTTTTTGCTCAAGGGTAGGTTGGTACAAGCAGAAGAGGTGGTATCGTGAGCGTTGTGGAAACCAAGGCGAGCCGCGCGCTGATGCTTGCGAAAGCCGATGAGATTGCAACTGCGATTGCCGATTCGGAGGAAGCTCGTCGGTTCTGGCAAGCGCGCGCGAAAATGGAGCGCCATGACGAAGCGCAAAAGCTGTTCGGCGACTTGAAACGCAAGACAAACGCCCTGCTGACGCTTCAAGAGCGGCTTGGGGAGAAACACGAGAAGTATCAGCGCATCCAGGCGGAAACGGACGCGCTGTGGGACAGGCTGGCGGAAATCCCAGTCGCACTTCAGTACAAGGCGGCTCAAGACGAGCTCAACGCTTTGCTGCAGGAAGTCACACTGATTCTGTTGGCGCGCTTGCGAGAGCAACTCCCGGTTGAACGCGGACCGCGCCAGTGCGGGTCCGGCGGCTGTAGTGGGGGGTGCGGCGGATCGTGCGGTGTGCATTGATGTTGGCAGGTGCGGAGTCGTCCACGGGGGGAAGCTAGATGAGCCTGACGCCGATGATGCGTCAATACCAGGAGATCAAGGCAACGCTCGAGGACACGTTGCTGATGTTTCGACTTGGCGACTTTTACGAACTGTTTTTCGAAGACGCCGTTGTCGCCAGCCGAGCGCTTGACATCACACTCACGGGACGTGACGCGGGGGAAGCGGGGCGGATTCCGATGTGTGGCGTTCCGTACCATGCGTTGGAGTCTTATCTGGATCGCCTCATCGAACAAGGGTTTCGTGTGGCCATCTGCGAGCAGGTCGAGGATCCGAAGACGGCCAAGGGCCTGGTGCAGCGAGAGATCGTTCGCGTTGTCACGCCTGGGACAGCGTTATCCAATGAGCAAGCAAACCGCTTTCTGGCGTCCTTCGTGGCGCGGGACGACATGGTCGGGCTTGGGCTCGTCGATGTCGGCACCGGTGAGGTTCTCTTTGGCGAAGCCAGTTGTGGCGAGTGTGTGGAGCAGTTGCGACGCCTCGCGCCCATCGAACTGCTTGTCGCGAAAGATGTGGATCTGCCTGAGCCGCTCGCCCGTTATGTCGCGGAAGAGCAGGTGGTGGTGACGCGTCGCAGGCCCGGGGCTACAGGGTATCTTGAGCGGCAATACGCTGTCTCGCAGCCGGAGCTATTAGGCATCGGCGCCACGTCTCTGGCGCGCAACGCCTGTGACATGGCCCTAGCCTATATCGAGGAGACGCAGAAGACGCAGCTCGCCCACCTGCAGGCGCCAAGACCTTTGTTTGAACCGAATCACATGCTGCTGACACAGGCCTCGATTCTTCATCTCGAGTTGACGGCCACTGCGCGCGATCGCGCCCGCAAAGGATCGCTTCTCGACTTGCTCGATGAGACGGCCACAGCGGCAGGCAGTCGCCTGTTAAAATCGTGGTTGGAACGGCCACTCTGCAAGCGGATGGACATCGAGGCTCGTCACGACGCGGTCGACTATTTCTATCAGGACCTGATTCTGCGTGAGGAGGCGCGCGAGGCGTTGCGCGGTGTCCACGACATGGCGCGGCTGTTGGCCCGCTTTTCGTTTGGCAGTGCCAATGCGCGCGATTTGCTCGCGCTCGCCCAGTCGCTCCGAGCTGCGCGCCAAGTTGTGGACATCGTCCGGACACAGGATATGCCGGCCTTACTCGTGAGACTTGTCGACGCTCTACCTGATCTGGCTCCACTCTACGAGGATGCGTTTGCCCAGTTGGTGGACGATCCGCCCGCATCGATTCGGGACGGTGGCATGTTTCGCGATGGCGTTCATCCTGAGCTCGACAGGCTCCGTTCCCTGCAGTCGTCGGGTCGCGCATGGCTGCGCGATCTCGAACAGGCGGAGCGCGAACGCACCGGCATCAAGTCGTTGAAGGTCGGCTATAACAAGGTGTTTGGCTATTACATCGAGGTGTCGAAAGCGAATTTGGCCAGTGTGCCAGCCGAGTATGAGCGTCGGCAGACGTTGGCCGCCGCCGAGCGCTTTGTCTTGCCGGCACTCAAGGAGCGCGAGGCGGAAATCGTCTCTGCAGAGGAGCGGGCAGTTGCCTTCGAGGAAGGGTTGTTTCGGTCGTTTAGCGATCGCGTCCTCGCCGCTGGTACAGGGATTCAGCAGTGGGCCGACGCCATTGCGCAGATCGACGTGTTGGTCGGTCTCGCGCATATCGCAAGCAAGCGCCGCTACGTGCGCCCTGCGATGGACGACGCTGTCGGTCTCGACATTGAGGCGGGACGACATCCTGTCGTCGAGGCTCACGTTGGCGCGGATTTTGTGCCTAATGATACGCTCTTGACGCCCGAGGAAAACATCATCTTGCTGACGGGACCGAATATGGGCGGTAAGAGCACATATATGCGGCAAACGGCGGTCATTTGCGTGATCGCACAAATGGGCGGTTTTGTGCCTGCATCGCGAGCCCGAATTGGCATTGTCGACAAGCTGTTCACGCGTATCGGTGCATCCGACGATCTCGGCCGCGGACAAAGCACTTTTATGGTCGAAATGACGGAGCTTGCCGAGATTCTCCGCCTTGCCACGGGACGTAGTCTCGTTCTCCTCGATGAGATCGGCCGCGGTACGTCGACCTACGATGGCCTGTCGATTGCCGAGGCCGTGCTTGAGGATCTCGCGACCCGTTCAGATCGTCCATTGACGATGTTTGCCACGCATTATCACGAACTGATTCGGTTTTCCGAACAATTTGCCTGTGTTCGTAACCAATCGCTGGCGGTCGAGGAGACGGGCGGTGACATTCGCTTCTTGCACACGGTAATACTACGCCCGTCGGATCGCAGCTATGGCATTCAAGTGGCGCGACTGGCCGGCTTGCCCAGCCACGTCATCGAAAGAGCGCAGGAATTGCTGCTTGCACGTGAGAACTGGCAAGTCGAGATGGACCACCAGACGCGGGAAACGGCTGCAACCGCCCCGTGTGAGTGGATACATGAGGGTGAGCCGGGGCGAGGCGGCGGTGGTTCCGATCTCGCTTTGTTCGCAGGTCCGTACCGTGCGTTTGCCGAATGGCTGGCAGGTCAAGATGTGATGCGGATGACGCCGCTTGATGCGATGAACCAGCTCTACCAGGCGATTGAGAAAGCGAGGGAACTCATCAAGTGGGACACATCCAACTGATGTCTGCGGCGCTCGCCAATCAAATTGCGGCTGGCGAGGTGGTCGTGCGCCCCGCTTCATGTGTCAAGGAATTGATTGAAAACAGCCTCGACGCCAGGGCGCGAGCGATTCAGGTGCATCTTCGCGAAGGTGGAATTGCGGAAATCGTCGTGATCGACGACGGTCAAGGTATGGACGAACAGGATGCCGCCCTCGCGTTTCGCCGGCACGCGACAAGCAAAGTCTACGAGCCGCGGGATCTCGTCCGCATCCGCACACTCGGATTTCGCGGCGAGGCGTTGGCTTCGATCGCGGCGGTGGCGCGTGTGCGCTTGACGACGCGCGCGGTTGGCGCCGAGACGGCTGTACGTGTCGCCGTCGACGGTGGCGAGATGGGGCCGCTGGAAACGGTCGGGGCACCGGTGGGAACGCGGATTGAAGTGCGCGATTTGTTCTACAACACACCGGCCAGATTGAAGTACTTGCGCACCGTGCAAACGGAACAGGCTAGATCCGTGGAAGTGGTGCAGCAGGCGGCGTTGTCTCGACCGGATGTCGCGTTTTCCTGCCAGACGGAGCATCATGTGTTGTTCCAGACGCCTGGCAATGGGGATGTGCGGACGGTGCTTGCCGCTTTGTACGGAGTCGGCGAGGCGAAGCAGTTGCTCGAACTTTCCGCGGCATCGAACGATTATCGCGTCCATGGATTGATTGGTCGGCCGACTCAAGCCCGATCCTCCCGGGGATACGCGCATCTCTTCGTCAATGGCCGCCCCATCCGCCATCCAGGGATTCATCAGGCCGTCATACAAGGCTATCAAAATCGTCTTATGGTGGGGAAACATCCGATGTATGCGCTGTATGTCGAGATGGATCCGAGCCTGGTCGACGTCAATGTCCACCCCCACAAAGCAGAAGTGCGCTTTAGCGAAGAGCAGGATGTGGCGCGTTTGGTCAGTCAGGCCGTGGCTGCGGCACTGGATGGTACCCTGCTCGCCGCGACACCGGTTCGTACGCGCCAGCCGCACGCGACCACGGTGCAGCCTCTTGCTTTAGACTGGCGGGGCGCAAGGGACGGACAAGTGACACCGGCAAACACGTCGCCCATGCCTGCGCCTGCCGACAAGGCGGTTCGCGAGGGCTTGACGGAGATGTACCGCACGGGCGAGCCCGCGAGGAGCAGCGGTCGCCCAGAGCCAACGAAGGCGCAGTTTGCCGACGAGTCCGCCACTCCGGCACACCATGTGTCATCAGGGGATGTGGAGCCGACCGATCGCGACGGGTGGCCAGCAGACTGGTCGTTACGCCCCATTGGCCAGGCTCTAGGGATGTACATTCTTGCAGATGACGGCGAATCGCTCTATATCATCGATCAGCACGCCGCCCACGAACGCGTGCTGTACGAGGACTTTTCGCGCAAGTTGCGCGAGCGGGGCGTCTTTGCGATGCCCTTGTTGGCACCCCTTGAATTAACTCTGTCGCCCGTTGCATTTGCGCGTGCCATGGCGGTACAGCAAGAACTGGCTGACATGGGGTTGACATATGAGCCATTTGGCGCTCAGCAGATTGTGATTCGGGCGGTGCCGGACATATGGCAAGGGCTCGACGTCGAGCGCTTGGCGGTCGACGTCTTCGACGACCTGCAAGCGCTCAAAGGAGACAGCGTGATCGAACAGATGCGCCTTTGTGTCGCGACGCGCGCGTGCAAAGCGGCCGTGAAGGCGAATTGGACGCTGTCGCCCCCTGAAATGGAAGCTCTCTGCAGATCGTTGGTCAAATGCCAAGATCCGTTTCACTGCCCGCATGGTCGTCCCATCTTTGTGCGCATGACCAACGGCGAATTGGAGCGCGCATTTCGGAGGATTGTCTGATGGCCATGTGGGAGGTCGAGTTGCTTTCGCAGACTGTCGTGACCACGCCTCGCAATCCAGTTCCTTGGCAGCTGGACAGGGCCAGGGAGCTTGCCCACCTTTTTGGGGTGCCGTTTATGCAGCGTGGCGACAGCAGCCTCTACCAGTTGCTCGAACGCTTCACGTGCGTGGTTGCGGTGGCGGATCCTGCGCGCATCCACATGCGCGGCTCTGACCATCCGCTGTTCTTTCACCCGAGCATGGCGGCACAGCGGCTGGATCGGATCCATCGGCGTGGTGAACCAGATCGCTTGTTGCGTGTGGCTGACGTGCGGTCTGGCGACGTGATCGTCGACGGGACGTTGGGACTTGCCAGCGATGCCGTCGTATTCGCCGATGCGGTTGGAATGACGGGGCAGGTCATTGGCATTGAGCGATCCGCACTTGTGGCAAGGCTTATGCGCGCCGTCCAGCGCTTTGGATGTAAGGAATACTCCGACGCAGCCGATTTGCTCCGGCGCATCGAGGTGCTGGAGTGCGATCATCTCGCCTGGCTTCAAGAACAGCCCGATGACAGCGTCGATGTGCTGTATTTCGATCCGATGTTTCGCCAACCAGCCGAGGATTCCCCATCGATCGCGCCGCTTCGTCAGGCGGCTTCGCCACAGCCCTTGCGCGCTGGGGTCATCGCCGAGGCTCGTCGCGTCGCCCGACGCGCGGTGGTCGTCAAGGAACGTCCGCAGTCCGGCGTGTTTGAGCAGTTTGGGCTGACGCCGGATCGACCGCGCAGCCCGTTCGCATATGGCGTGTGGAGGAAGTACATATGAAGTCGATTTCCATCGTTTGCATTGTCGGGCCTACGGCAATTGGCAAGAGCGAGCTTGCGGTTGTAGTGGCCAAACGGTATGGCGGCGAGGTGGTCTCGGCCGACTCGATGCAGGTGTACCGCGGCATGGATATAGGCACAGCAAAGTTGACCAAGGAGGAGATGGAGGGTGTTGAACACCATCTGATTGACGTTGTGGACCCTGCGGACACCTATACGGCTGCGCGCTGGAAACATGCTGCCGATGCAGTTATCGTAGACATTGCAGGACGTGGCCATTTGCCCGTCGTCTGCGGCGGAACCGGCCTGTATATTCGCGCGCTCACAGACGATCTCGATTTTATCAAGGCCCCGGAGACGGCTGAGAGCCGTACGCATTGGCAGCGATATCTCGCCGAGCACGGCGCGTTCGCTCTGTATGAAGCACTGCGCGAGCGCGACCCGGAGCGGGCGCAGCAGTTGCATCCGAACGATGTCAAACGCGTCATTCGGGCTCTTGAGGTGGCCGATGCGGCCGCTGCTCCGATGTCTGCACGTTATGACTGGTCCGTCCGCAGTGGACGTTATCACACGCTCATCATTGGCCTCACCATGGAGCGAGAGGCGTTATACCGCCGTGTCGATCAGCGCGTGTTGCAGATGTGGAAAGCCGGCCTTCCGAGCGAGGTGCGGCGCATGTTGGCGGCAGGCGTCTTACCGCATGCCACATCGCTGCAGGCCATTGGTTACAAAGAAGTGGTTGCCATGCTGGCTGGGGAGGTTGGGGAAGAGGAGACGATTGCGACGATTCAGCGCAATACCAGGCGCTTTGTCAAGCGGCAGTTGTCTTGGTTTCGGCGCGATCCGCGCGTGGTTTGGTTCGAAAAGACGGCATCTGGCGACTTTGCGTCCGGGGAAGAAGCGCGTTTGTGGAACACGATCGACGAGTTTTTGAAGGAGAATTCACAATCTCCCCCGAATACATAATAGACCTGCAGAATGGAGTGTGAACGAACAATGTCCAAAACCCCGCTGAATATTCAAGATACATTTTTGAATCAGGTTCGCAAAGACCGCATTCCGGTCATTGTGTATCTCGTCAACGGCTTTCAAATCCGTGGCGTTGTGCGCGCATTCGACAATTTTACCATTGTTGTGGAGGCGGACGGCAAGCAGCAGATGATTTACAAACATGCCATCTCGACGTTCATTCCGATGCGCCAAGTTACCTTGACGCAATCAGAAAATACTGGCGATGGTGATGCGGGACATGCTTGATGCCTCATGCGGCACGAACGTGAATTCTTTGTCGACGGGATAGTTGACAAAGGAGACCTTCGTGTGTTAATTTAATACCTGTCGCCACGGTGCCAGCGTAGCTCAGTAGGTAGAGCAACTGACTTGTAATCAGTAGGTCGCGGGTTCGATTCCTGTCGCTGGCTCCAGTTTTGGAGGGATACCAAAGTGGCCAAATGGGGCGGACTGTAAATCCGTTGCGGAATGCTTCGAAGGTTCGAATCCTTCTCCCTCCACCAATTCATAGGGGCGTAGTTCAGCTGGTAGAACGGCGGTCTCCAAAACCGCATGTCGTGGGTTCGAATCCTGCCGCCCCTGCCAAGTTTCATTTGGGGGTATAGCTCAGCTGGGAGAGCACCTGCCTTGCAAGCAGGGGGTCGTCGGTTCGAATCCGTCTACCTCCACCAAATGTTCCTCGATAGCTCAGCGGTAGAGCATCCGGCTGTTAACCGGAGGGTCGTAGGTTCGAATCCTACTCGGGGAGCCATTTTTATGTATTGCTCCCATAGCTCAGTTGGCAGAGCGCATCCATGGTAAGGATGAGGTCACCAGTTCAAGCCTGGTTGGGAGCTCCACAACGGGCGTTTAGCTCAGTTGGGAGAGCATCTGCCTTACAAGCAGAGGGTCGGCGGTTCGAGCCCGTCAACGCCCATCATATGGAATTCGGGAAAACCTCTTGTCGAACAAGGGGTTTTTTGTTTTGCTAAGCTGGAATCAAGGAGGGATGCAAGTGAATCCGCTTATCGTCGAAACGCAGGATGGCGTTCGTACACTGACGCTCAACAGGCCTGAGCGTCTAAATGCCATCAATGATCAATTGAGTTCCGAGTTGATCCAGGCATTGGAGGAGGCGTCCGTTGACGATCAAGTCCGTGTCGCCGTCATTACGGGCAGTGGACGCGGCTTTTGCGCTGGTCTTGACCTTGTGGATTTTTCACAGACCCATTCATCCGCTACTTCCCGGTACAATCAATTGGATGAATTGGGCTGGGTGGGTCGTCAAGCGTTGGCGATCGCGCACTGTGATAAACCCGTCATCGCCGCGATCAACGGGATTGCAGCCGGTGCAGGACTGGCGCTATCACTCGCTTGTGACATACGGTTCATGTCAGCGAGTGCAAAGGTAACAACGGGGTATATCCGGCGTGGTCTTAGCCCTGACGCGGGAATGACTTATTTTCTACCGCGGTTGGTCGGACAAGCAAAGGCTGCCGAATGGATCTTAACGGGGCGGGACATCTACCCTGAGGAAGCAGAGCGAACTGGATTGGTGAACAGGATGTTTCCCGATGCAGAGTTTTACGATCAGGTTATGAAATTTGCTGGGGAACTGGCGTCCGGACCGCCGATTGCGATGACGCTTTCGAAAAGATTGCTGGTTGCCAGCCAAGATGCGGATCTGACGACCATCCTAAAACAAGAGTACGCTTTCATTAAGCAATGCTTTGGTACCAAAGATGTTCAGGAAGGGGTTCAAGCTTTTGTTGAGAAAAGAGAGCCTGTCTTCCGAGGAGAATAAAGACACATCTGAATTGAGCAACGATCTAGGAGAAGCGAGTGCCGCCTGTCGGTTCTAGTGCGTAAGCATCAAGCCAGCTTCAGATGATGATGGACCTCCCCGTTCTTGTACAAACAAGCAACGAGGGAGGTTTTTACATGTCCGGTCTGGGTTCATATTGGACAATACCTGCACATGATGTGGCATGGACGGTTGTTGGGTGTGGCTATTTGTGTATACCGCAGTGGGAATTGCGTGCATATAATCCGCTATGTCGCAGTGTTTGGAGGGAACATTGTGGTTCAACCACCGCAAACGCAGCAATCCTGGATACGCGCAGAAGAATCCGCGAGGCATGGAGTCTTCGTATTTTTAATCCTTCTGACCTTGGCCAACCTCGATATCATGGCGCGCGCGACGCGGAAGGAACAAGAGAATGCGACAAGAGAGTGGGTTGCGTGGGGCGTGGTATTCGTGCTCCTAGCGTTTTTTATCATCGTTCCGGAACAAGAACAGATACAGGCTAGGGCGGGGACGCCTGGTCGCTGAGCCAGGCGCCCTGGATCACATACATAAAATGTCCTTCGAAATGGCATGGATAAGACTTGAGAACGCCATTTGGAGGAATATGTGATATGCAGCAGTATGTCGAACCGGCTCCGACGCAACCAGTCAGCCGAAATCTGCAGGATAACGTCAATTATGTGAATCAGTTGCTTGGTATCGGTACAACATGGGACATTATGGCAAAGCCCTTCCGTTACGGCAAGCTGAACATGATGTCGTATGTGACAAACGGATTTTTCCTGACGATGAACGTGGTCCTGATCCTTGACAGTTTTCATAAATGCGTCGAAGAGTTTGAACGACAGCACCAGGGCGAGGATTACACCATCGAAGACCTGGTTTTTTACTTGAATACGCACATCGATTTCGTGCAGGTTCAGGTGATTGACCAGATGTCGGACGCGGTGCGATTCATTCTATCCGGTCCCCTCGTCACCTTTATTGATGGTTACGACAAGGTGTTGAACATCGATACCCGCGTCTATCCGATGCGCGGAATTGCGCCGCCGATGATCGAGCGCGTCGTGCGCGGAAACCACGACGGATTCACGGAAACGATGCTTATGAACACGACGCTCATCCGACGTCGTTTGCGCGATCCAAGGCTGCGCAATGAGCTATATCAAGTGGGTGACAGGGGACAGACGGACGTCAGTTTAATGTATATCAAGGATGTTGCGGACGAAGATACGGTGGCCTCCATACGCGAGCTCATCCGTGGCGTCAAGACGGGCGGCATGATGATGGGAGAGCAGCAGTTGGTCGATTTGATTGGCAAGGTCAAATGGAACCCGTATCCGATTGTTCGCTACACGGAGCGTCCAGACGTCGCAGCGACCGCACTCCTTGAGGGGCAAGTGTGCATTGTGGTCGACGCGACCGCGGAAGTCATCATCGCGCCTACGACGTTCTTTCAACACATTCAGCACCCTCAGGAATATCATTCTTTCCCGCTCGTAGGTACCTATTTGCGTTGGGTCATCGCGATTGCTGTCTTTATGAGTATTTTTTTGCCAGGTGCGTTTTTGCTGGCAAACCAGCATCCAGGTGTGTTGCCGCATTGGGCACTGTTCTTTATGGCGACTCGAAACGATCCAATGCCACTATGGGCGGAGTTGTTACTCGCAGAATTCGCTTTAGACGTTTTACGCTTTGCCGTCCTGAATACACCAGTGACCATGTCATCGGCTATTGGTATCGTATCGGCGTTGTTGTTTGGGCAATTTGCAACCACGATCCATCTATTGCAACCGGAAGTCTTGGTGTATATGGGTTTTGTCATGATCTCGCAGTATGCGACAACGTCGTTTGAACTGGCGTCAGCCAACCAGTTGTCAAGGCTGTGGATCATGTTGTGGACGGCGGCACTCAATTGGGGCGGATTTATCATTGGTACCGCTACGTGGTTAGGGCTGCTTCTGTTCACGAAGTCGTTCGGGAAGCCATACTTGTGGCCTTTGATTCCATTCCGCTGGAAAAATGGTATGCGCGATCTGGTCGTCAGGTGGCCCAGTCAGGATCTGGGTGGCGTTCCCGAAATCCTTAAACGCAAGCGCGGGCGTGTGAAATAAATCAGAACGGCGGGACTTCACATAACGGCGGGGTTTCGTACAGCCCCGCCGTTTTCCGGATATGAAGGAACCTTAAAACATTCGTTTGACGGCCGACAAATGGTTGTACCAATACGATCCGGGGGCCACGCTGAGATAGCCAACTTTCGCAAGCCCGCCACCACATTGAATCATTTGGCCGTTGCCAATGTAAATGCCGACGTGCCCACCATCGTTAAAGCACAACAGGTCGCCTGGCTGCATGTCAGAAATCGGAACTGGTGTGCCAACGGACTGATACTGCTTGATAGATGATGTCGTAAACGAATAGCCGAGGGCGTGATGGTACACATACTCTGCGAAGTTTGAGCAGTCAAATCCATATTGCCCGCGATCTTCGTTGTGATCCAGCCTGTATGGTGTGCCTAACTTGCTTTGTGCAACTTGCAGAATAGCAGCAAATTTCGCGGAGTTTGAGGCGGTGACGGGCGCAATCGGCGTGATCGAGGGGTCGAGCGTCACGCCAGGTGGCAGAGTGAAAATCACTTGGTTTACGGATTTTGTGTAGTAGGACGTCGTGGTGATATATCCTGTTTTGCCATCGGGCGCCTGTACGTGATACCAATAGCGATTGCCGCCAGTCAAAAGTTTCAATTCAGTGCCTACAGGTTCCAGCTGAATGCGGCCAGAATAGAGCTTTGGCTGTCGAATGATATAAGCACTATGCAGAACTTGCACAGCGGGTTGTGTGATGTTTTGCGCACTAGCGGTGGAAGTGCTTCCACCCCCCGCGGACGTGCTTGCCATAGCCACGGAAGTTCCCAGCGACAGAGCTGCACATGCGGCGACAATGGATGCGGATACGGCTTTAAGTTTCATGCAAAGTGCCTCCCTTAATCCTTGGCTGGTATCGATGGATGCCAAATGGAAACCCAATCATCCATCCCATTCCTTCTACGGATCTCTAGCATTCATGTTGGGATTCTAAGATCCGATTTCCTTTACGATCATAGCATGCGTATAACTTTCATGGGATATATAAATGGTAGAATGAGAGGGAATGTGAGGATCATTTTCCTCTGCGTCGTTTCCGTGAACTTTGGGGTCGGCCGCGCCGCGATGGTGATGTTCCGCAGAGAATTCGGTATAGTGGTCATGATGGACATTTTGGAGGTGGCATGTTTGATACTGGTAACTGGAGCAGCTGGATATATCGGATCGCATACATGCGTTTCGCTGTTGGAGGCAGGGTTCGATATCGTCGCGATCGACAATTTTGCCAACAGCAAGCCCGAGGCACTTTCGCGCGTGCAGGAGATTACCGGTAAGACGTTTTCGATACATAGTGTGGACATGCTTGATGCGAAGGCTTTGGATGCCGTCTTCGCCGAGGAAAACATGGAAGCGGTCATTCATTTTGCAGGACTCAAGGCAGTTGGCGAATCGGTTGCACAGCCGCTGCGCTACTATGAAAACAACCTCGTCAGCACCATCAATCTGTGCAAGTCGATGAAAAAGCACCACGTGAACAAGATTGTCTTCAGTTCGTCGGCGACTGTATATGGTGCGCAAGAACAAGTTCCGCTGCGCGAGGATATGCCAATTGCGCCAGTCAATCCGTACGGGCAGACGAAGGCGATGATCGAACAAATATTGCGTGATATAGCTGTGGCGGACGATCAATTTGGTGCCGCGCTGCTCCGGTATTTCAACCCCGTGGGTGCACATGGGAGCGGCCGGATCGGGGAGGATCCACAAGGAATTCCGAACAATCTGGTGCCGTATGTCGCGCAGGTAGCTGTGGGCAAACGCGCAGAATTGACCGTCCATGGCGGCGATTACGACACGCCGGATGGGACCGGCATTCGCGATTACATCCATGTGATGGACTTGGCAGAGGGTCACGTAAAAGCCTTGTCTTGGGTGCTGAACCACACCGGTGCGGAGGCGTTCAATCTCGGCACCGGAAAGGGCTCAAGCGTTCTTGAAGTTGTTCACGCGTTTGAGCAGGCTTCCGGCGTACGCATTCCTTATCACATCGGTCCTCGCCGGCCGGGCGACGCGGCGCGCAGTTTTGCGGATCCAAGCAAGGCGCAGCAGGTACTCGGTTGGCGCGCCACGAAGACACTGGACGACATGTGTGCCGACACATGGAAGTGGCAGAAGCAGAACCCCAACGGCTACGGCGAATGACTGCCCAGATGGGATTCAGGTGAGGAAAGGCATGCGCCCCATGGCATGTGCCAGCAAAGGCCCGATAAACGGGATCTTCACCAATTGCTCCGGGCGTGCGATCCGCAAGTATACCGCGACGATTAAGTATACGAGGATACCGATAATCCCGGAGCAAACGACCTGCAACCACGGCGTGGCCAATCGAAACGCGTGCTGCACTTCGTGGATCGGAATGGACGCCGCGGCTGCAGCAATCAGCATTTTCCCGATGTTCGTAAAGTTGATCCACAATGCCACGTAGCGGCGTACGCACAGGATGCTGAGCATGCAGCTGACGATCCCGCTGATCGCCACGGCGGTCGCCACACCATAAATGCCATCGTGTGCAATGGCGACAAAGTAGTAGATGCCGGCGATCCGGATTGCACTTGTAACTACAGAGATGAAGGTCGAGACGACAGCTTTGTTCAGCCCTTGCAGAACCGCTGAGAGCGGGTCGAGCACGTACAAGAACGCACAAGTCGGTGCTACATATGCGAGAAGCTCACCAGCGAGCCGATCGCGATAAATCGTGAGTGCAGCGTCGTGCCCGGCGAGCATGAAGAACATCATCGCTGGAAATGCGATGAACGCCGTGGCTTGCACGGCTTGGTTGAGGCGGCGCGTCACCAAGCGTCCATCCCGCAATGCGGCGGCTTCGGACACGGCGGGTATGACAACGGACGAAATGGCGGACGAGAGCACAGTCGGCAAGAACAAGAGTTCCATCGCCATTGCGAAGGCTCCGTACAAGGTCGTCGCGGAGGTTTTGGCGATGCCAGAGGCGGCAAAAGCGGCGTACATGACGGCCGGCTCTGCTGCGAATGCGACAATTCCAATGACATTCGTCATGGTTGTCGGCGCTGCAACTGCAGCGAGATCGCGGACGACGCCGCCTGCCTGTGCCGCGCTTGCCGATTGCCGCGCCATACCCTCGGGAGAGAGTGCATGTCGATCGCGGCGTATGTATTTCCAGAGCATGAACAGGTAACCGGCCGTTTCGCCAAGACCTGCCCCAATCATGATCGCCAGCGCCCCATAGGCAATTCCGTAATGATTCAACCAAATGACGAGCGGGATCGTCGCGGCGGTGCGAACGGCCGTTTCGACGACCCATGCGGCAGCTGGCGGGGTCTGATTTTGAATCCCCATGTAATACCCAGCCATCACGGAAGATAAACAAACGACCGGGATCCGAAACATTGCGCCAATGAACGCCGGGATTGCGCGCGCATCGAGCCAGTGGCGCCCGATGTCGGGCGCGATCGCCAAGGCGGCAATGCAAACGCCGGTCGATAGGATGAGCACTGTGGCGTTCGCGATTCGCCACGCTTTTCGGGCTTTCCCATAACGGCCGAGCGCCAGGTTCTCTGCGATCACCTTCGAGAGAGCGGGCGGGAGGGCGAACGTTGAGATCGTTAAAAGAAAAAAGAACAGCGGGTTAATCGTCTGAAACAGCCCAAAACCTTGAGCCCCTAACTGGCGGGCGATCACAATCTGAATGGTCATTGCCATCGCCTTGGTTGCAACGCCTGCTGCGGCCATCACGACGGCGCCTTGAAGAAACGACTGTTTTGGCATGGCTATCCCTTCAATCGCTCAAGATTGCATAGATAAGGTATGTCCAAAGGTGCGGACACAGACCACAAGAACCAACTTTGGTTGCGGGACAGCCGAATCGGTGTTAGCAAATCGTCACATAACCAGGTTCTTGAAATGAATTTGAAGCAGATATTTTAGTTTACCCAGTAGATAACCAGACAGGCGCTGCCCAAACGGGTGGCCTTTATTTTGGGAGATTTACTGGGGGGAGTCTTATGCAGCAGACGAAGTGGACGGTGGCTGCCTTGAGTCTTGGTATGCTGTTTGCCGTCACGGGCTGTGCGTCGGATTCGGCGGATCGCGCTGGGGAGGCTGACGTTCAGCCAAAGGTCAGCACGGTGTCAGATGTTGCAAACAGTACGACTGCCACTGGCGATGAAACGAATTCGACCGCCGCTTCGCAGCAAGATGGAGCTGCGGCGGCTTCGTCCGTTAAGCAGCCTGTCCTATACAACACACACCTCGCGCCTAAGGTATACGGCATGCGCAAATTCCCGTATCCATACGAGGCAATGTTGGCCATCTCCTCGGATGCGGACAGCGAAACGTTGCGCAAGTTCAATTTGGTCCATGAGTTTATCAACACGACGCAGATGACGCCGCTTGGCCGGGGACTAGGTCTCGACTTTGCGGATTCATTTTTTATGTACAACGGAAACAACGAACCAGGTTACGTCGACATCGATCAAGAGCCGATGTCAGACGAACTGTCCTACTTCAAAGGTGTGTCGGACGAGCCCTATGCCGCAAGTGTCATCAATCATTACATTCACGTCGGCTGGATCGATACCATGCACACGTACGGCGATTTCAGCAGGGTCAATCCGCACCAGACCTTGTTCACGCGCCAACTGGCCAAACAGGCCATTCAGGCGTTGAAGGCAAACGGCGATGCCATTACCGTGTGGACGGATCACGGCAATAAATCGAACGTGGATAATTTCGGGGACTATGGTAAGTCTCCGTTTTACTCGTACCAACAAGGGGCAAATCCGTGGTCCAAGTATTACCATACGGATTTGACCATTCCATATGGCATTCGATTTGTATGGCCGGACTCGTCGAGTGACGAGTTTGGTATGAAGTCGATGATCTACCCGTTGATGTTGCCAGATGGGCAGCGAGTGTGGGGGTTTTGGCGGTATACCAACGAAGGTTATACGAAGAAGGGCGATCCGGAGTGGAACTGGACCCCATTCAATCTTGCCGAGCAATTGACGCCCGCACACTTTGCGCAAATTGAACGAGAGCATGAGTACTCCATTGTGGCACAGCACCTATCGGGAACGAACTATCCGGGCGTATTGCCGACAAGCGCTGTCGACGCCTTGCGTCTATTGGCGGCGCAATATCATGAAGGAAAAATTCTGGTTACGCGTACCAGCCGGTTGTTGACCTACAATGTAACCCAGCAGTATGTCTGGTATGACGTTACGTATGGGCAAGGAAAAGCCTATATTCACATTCGTGCGATTCTTGATCCGGTGTTTGGGAGGCATGTACCGACGACGAACGAGATTCGCGGCTTGACATTTTATACCTCCAATCCGGCCGCAACGGTGCTGGAGATTGGAAACACGCCGATACCTGCGCAGTTGATCCAGGACAATCATAGTGATGGCGTACATCCTAGTGTCGCCATCAAGTGGTGGCCTGTGGATACGACCAATTATGCGGAAACGGCACCAGGCGTGAAATAACGCGATTCGCCTTGAAAAAGGCTCTCGCAGGCAGTCAACCGCCTTCGGGAGCCTTTTACCGTATGGGCGATCACCCATCTTTCACTTCGCGCATAGGTTGTCGAAGCGGTGACCACAATCATCACAACGACGGAATGCGAGGTGGTCCTTACATGAGATTGACAAATGGCAATCGGCCACAGCCTCCCAATTGGAAGTCGGCACACGGCGTGATCGAACAGTATGAACGCGGGCAAATCGCGTTGTCGGAAGCGTTGCAACAGCTCACTGGGGAACCTGTTCCACCACAAGGCGGCCGCGAGCCGGCTATCGAGAAAGAAAGGTTACAGTCACTGCTCGCAGAGTTGGACGAATTGATCGGTCTCGATGAGGTCAAACGCGTGGTCCGTGAAATCTTCGCCTTCGTTTACATTCAACAGATGCGTATACGGCAACATTTGAAGGCAGAGCCGGTAGTGCTTCATATGGTGTTCTTTGGAAACCCAGGTACAGGGAAGACCACCGTTGCTCGCATACTGGCGCGCTTGTTTCACGAATGTGGGCTGCTGTCGGAAGGACATCTGGTCGAGGTCGAACGAGCCGACCTCGTCGGTGAATACATCGGTCATACCGCACAGAAGACGCGTGAGTTGATCAAAAAGGCGCTTGGTGGCGTTCTGTTTATCGACGAGGCGTACTCGTTGGCGCGGGGCGGGGAGAAGGATTTTGGTCGTGAGGCAATCGACTGTCTGGTTAAGACGATGGATGAAATTTCGCGTTCCAGTAGTTACACATGTGCGGTATGAAGACCGCGAGTGATTCGCATATTCACTGGCGGTCTTTTCAACCATGCTTTTATTGAAGTTCTGCGTTGACGTATTGAACCAATGCCTCTGTACTGGCGATGGATTTGATTTGTTGAACAAAATCGTCGTGCATCAACTTGCGGGCTAGCTTGGACAAGATCTTCAGGTGTTCGGTCGCCGCGTCTGCCGGTACGAGAATGACAAACAACGTATCGACTGGATTTCCATCAAGACTGTTCCAGTCAACGGGATTTGCCAAACGTGCAAATAATAATGTCGGCTCTTTGACCTGGTCTGATTTGCCGTGCGGAATGGCAATCCCTTTGCCAAAGCCGGTTGTGCCCTCTTGTTCGCGATCCAACACGGCTTGGACGACGGCACTGATATCCTTAATTCGCCCCGTGTCGGCTGCCAAGGCTACCACTTTGCGAATGGTATCCTCCTGGCTGTCAGTTGTCACATGGAAAAGTACATGTTGTGAATCTAGCATGCAGTTTCATCCCTTTTTTCAGATTGATGTCCAACAAGGTTCTGAATCGGATCTTTCGAAAGAAAACTATTGCGCCGACGCTAGGATGGAGGTCAAGGCGCGTACGGCCTCCTCTTCATCTTGCCCATCTGCCTGAACGACGACCTGTGTGCCTTTCGCAACGGCAAGGCTCAGAATCCCAAGTATGCTTTTGCCATCCACCGTTTTGTCCCCGACCTGTAAGGAAATTTTCGAAGAGAAGCGCTGTGCCGCGCTGACGAACTCCGAAGCTGGGCGCGCGTGTAAGCCGGACTCCAACTGTACAATGACACTCTGTTCTTTCACCGTGCAAGTCACCCTCGTTTCATCTGGTCATTCTGTGCTTGATTGCGCTGTGATAGCGGCATGTGTCGATTTTTGAGGATAAAGCGTTTTCAGCAACTTCAACAAACAATTGACACCATCGAATTCTACACCATATAATGAGCACATTCAATAGAAGATGAGCAAAGACATTCATTATTGGTGATTGATTATGATTGAAAATGGGGGTGAATCGTTTGTTCGCCGATGAGCGAAAGGCTCAAATTGCCACGTATGTGCAAACCCATAAAAGCGCTACCGTGTCGATGCTGGCACAGATGTTAGCCACGTCGGAATCGACCATTCGCCGGGACTTGCAGGAGCTCGAGGAACATGGGCAACTTCGTCGCACGCATGGCGGTGCGATTGCCGTCGAAGTCGCGTCTTTCGAACCGACCTGGCAGGAGAAACATGTGCGGCACGCGGAGGAAAAGGCGCGCATCGCGCGCTGTGCCGTAAAGCGAATTGCACCTGGGCAGACGGTTCTGCTCGACGGCGGCACGACGACCTATCAAATCGCAAAACAGTTGTCTGTTGACGGTGTAACCGTTATCACCAACAGCGTCGATATTGCTTCCGAGCTGACCGCAAAGGCTGGCGTGCACCTTGTCGTTCTCGGCGGCGAATTTCGCAACACCACCGGCGCGCTGGTCGGCCCGTTCACTGAACAAATGCTGTCTGGCGTGCATGTCGATATTGCCTTCCTTGGGGCGAACGGTGTGGATCCGACTGGCATTACGACACCCAATACCCTCGAGGCAGCGACCAAGCGCGCGATGGTGGCATGTGCACAGACCGTGTGTGTGGTGGCGGATCGCAGCAAGTTTGGTCAGGTCAGCTTTGTCCGAATCTGCGAATGGAAGGACGTCGATGTTCTTTACAGCGACGCTCCCCTCGACGATCCGGAGCTGGCTGGCGCTTTACAGAGAAACGACGTCATCTACGCCTATGATGCGCAGGACGGCGAGTGATAAGGGAGACAGCTATGAGTGACAGAACATTCACCCGGGTGGAACCTGATGTTCCTGTATTGACCGTGACCATCAATCCAGCGATTGACGTGTTCATTCACGTTGATTCGCTCGCGCCAGGAACGCTTCATCGCGTGTCGGCACCGATCCAGCAGGTAGGCGGCAAGGGTATTAACGTATCCCGCACGCTACATGCCTTAGGTCAGGCGAGCATGAGCCTCGGATTCGTCGGTGGCGCGCGCGGGGAGTGGTTGGAATCGCAGCTTGCTACGATAGCAACAGATTTTACGCACATCCGTGCACAAACGCGCATGAATGTGAAAGTGATCGAAAGGGACGGTCACTTGACTGAGTTTAACAGTCCGGCCCCCGCCATCGAAGACGGCGAGTGGCAGTTGTTTCGTGAGACTCTGCAACGGCATCTACCGCATGCGAAATGGTTGGCGCTGTGTGGGAACGTACCAGATACCGTCGATCCGGCTTTTTATCGCGACGCGATTCGCCTTGCCGCGGAATACGGCGTGCGCTGCGTCCTTGACGCCAGTGGCGAGGCTTTGCGCTTGGGCGTTACGGCAAAGCCATTTTTGGTCAAGCCGAATCTCGTCGAACTCGCGGAATTGACAGGTCACGAGGTGATTGAGCCAGAGGATGCGATGGACGGTGCGATGCAGCTGGTGCGAACCGGGATTGCACTTGTTGTCGTGTCGATGGGCGGGGACGGCTTGATTGCTGCGACCGCCAAGGAACAGTGGATTGCGCGTGTACCGAGCGTGCGGGTCGTATCATCCGTCGGTGCGGGCGACGCTGTGGTAGCTGGACTTTTATACGGTTTATCCCAATATTCGTCGCTTCGCGATGCCGTTCGGTTTGCGGCTGCAGTGGGAACGGCAAAGGTCACTTGCGAGGGAACGAGCAATCCTTCGCGCGATGAGATCGATCATATCTTCCGCGACGTCGAAGTCGCGGCTTGGAGGGGCTAAACATGCCAAAAATCGTCGCCATAACCGCTTGCCCGACAGGCATTGCGCACACGTTCATGGCGCAGGAAGCGCTGCTGCAGGCGGGTAAGAAGAACAACGTCGAGGTGCGGGTGGAGACACAAGGCGCAAGCGGATCGGAAGACACGCTGACGGCCGCTGAAATCGCGGCGGCGGATGCCGTGATCATTGCGGCGGACAAGAAGGTGGAGCTGGACAGGTTTGTTGGCAAACGCATGTTGCAAACGTCCGTTTCGGCCGCCATTAAAGAACCCGAAACGCTGCTCGCCCAGGCTTTGGATGCACCGATTTATGGCGATGCAACACAGGCCTATATGGACGATATCGCCGCGCAAAAGGCGGCGAAGAATCAAGGTACCCCAGCCGTTTACCGTCATTTGATGAACGGGGTATCAAGTATGTTGCCACTTGTCATCGCCGGCGGCATCTACATCGCACTGTCCACGGCCATCGACATCAATGGCAAAGCTTCGCTGGCGGTGGCGTTTGACAACATTGGCGGCGGCTCCGCATTCAAGCTGTTTGTACCCATTCTCGCCGCATTTATCGCACAATCGATTGGCGATCGCGCCGCATTTGCATCCGGTTTGGTCGGCGGGTGGATCGGTACACAAGGCTTGATGTACAACGCCGGGCCAAACGCCAGTGCGGGCTATCTTGGCGGCATCATTGCGGGCTTTTTGGCTGGTTATGTGACGGTTGGAATTCGCAAATGGATTCGTGTTCCGCGGACTTTTGAGGGCATCAAAACGGTACTCATCACGCCCGTGCTGTCAGTCGGTATCGTGGGCCTGTTGATGATTTACGTATTAGGTCACCCCATCGCAGCCTTGATGAGCGCCATCTCCAACGGCTTGACGCACATTGGTGCCAGCGGATCGATCGGACTGGGATTGTTACTCGGTTTGATGATGGCGTTTGACATGGGAGGTCCGTTCAATAAAGTGGCATACTTCTTTGCCGTAGGATTGCTTGGGACACACACGGTCGAATCGCAGATGATCATGGCTGCCGTGATGGGAGCCGGTATGGTACCGCCTTTGGCCATGGCTCTCTCGACGTTGATCGCTAAGCACAAATACGCGCAGGAAGAACGCGATGCTGGCAAAGCGGCCATCATTCTCGGCGCATGCTTCATCACCGAAGGCGCCATTCCGTTCGCCACGAAGGATCCGCTTCGCGTCATCCCGTCCATCATGATCGGTTCAGCTGTGACGGGTGCTTTGGCCATGTTGTTCCACGTGACCAATCCTGCTCCACATGGCGGTGTTTTTGTCTTCCCGCTGATTGGCCATTGGTATCTGTTCATCTTGGCTATTTTGATTGGCGTCGTGGTCGCGGGTTTGCTCGTAACGGCTCTGAAACGTCCGGTCGAGCACGCGGCGTAAGGCAAACGGTGCCAGGGCAACGTTGCCAAACGAAGCACTACATGAACATGACAAACATCCCCGCGCTGGGCTCTGACGGGGATGTTTTGCTGTGTATGGGCCGTGTTCCTGCTTTGACGGATCATGATGGCTCCATTGGCTACAGGTTAGAAAGTGATCGAAGCACTTGTTGTGCCTCTTGCATGACGTCGACGATGATCTCTGCGACCGAACGATCCGTCGCGAGACGCAACCCTTGTCCTGCCCACATTGACATGTAATCGGTCATGCCGAGATCTGCGGCGCGTTTGCGGATGTCTTGAGTCAGGTAGTGTTGCATCGGATAGGGTGCAATCGTTGTATTCTGGGTGGATAATGCTTCCATGAACCGTGTGCGGATACCTCGCGCTGGCTTACCGGAGTATGCCCTTGTCATCTGGGTGTCCGTTTCCACTCCTTCTTTGACACGCTTTTGGTACAGAGGATGGGCACCGCTCTCTGGTGACGCGAGAAACGCCGTTCCCATCTGCACGCCTGCCGCGCCGAGCGCGAGCGCCGCTGCCAAACCGCGGCCGTCCATGATGCCGCCTGCGGCGATGACGGGGATCGATATCGCATCGGCCACTTGTGGAATCAACGCGAAGGTCCCGATCAAGGGTTGTTCGGCATAAGGGAGAAATGTGCCGCGATGGCCGCCGGCTTCCGCACCTTGCACGACGACGGCGCTTGCCCCTGCGCGTTCAATCTCGATAGCTTCCTCTACCGTGGTGGCCGTGCCGATGGTCGCGATCCCCTGCTTACTGCACGCATCCATCACCGCAGGTGTGGGTATCCCGAATGTAAAGCTGAACACGGGCACCGCCTCGTCGAAGACCACTTCCATCTGCTCTTCAAAACTCGGGGGTTCCGGTACAGCTTCGGGCAACGGGTCCAGGCCAAGCCGATGGCGAATTGGATTGAGGATTTCGCGAAGCGGGGTCAAATCGGGGACATGCGGCGCGTTGTCCTGTGGAATGAAGAGGTTGACGGCGAACGGTCTGTCCGTGCGTGATTTCACCTGTCGAATTTGCGTCTGCAAGGCGTTGGGCGACAAATACCCTCCCCCAATCGTACCAAGCGCGCCGCTGTTTGCCGCGGCGGCCACCATCTCCGGCGTCGTGACACCGGCCATACCGGCTTGGACGATGGGCAAGGAGATACCTACACGCTGCGTAAAAGTCGTCTGCACGTTCATGCCACCTCCGAAATCTGCGCTGTATCAAGTATACGGTTTTACACACGGCGATTGGAAAGTTGGAAAAGCAGACGGTCATAGGCTCCACCGAGGAGCGTGAGGCGTATGCGGAAGGACCTCCACCGTTTGCAAGTGATTGTGCACGGGAGTGGCAATGGCAAGTCCTTGTCAGATGTGCTCTGGGACTTGTCAGGAGTCATTGCGGACGTGGCGCAAAAAGCGGATACGAAATATGGCAAAGCCATACCACGCACGTGCGACGAGAACTGTGATGAAACGGCTGGTGACGAGCCATGATCCGTCTTCGCATCGACAAGTCCTTCACGAATCCGTTTCAGGCAGACGACGTGAAACAGCTGCAGATGGGCATCAAGGCCATCATCTACGCTCGCGTTTCAACGCACGGGCAGGCGCGCGACGGCTATTCGCTCGAGTCACAGGTCGAGATGTGCGCCGCGTTGGCAAAAGAGCAACTCGGTGTGGCGGACGATGAACTGATTGCCGTGATCGAAGCTGGCGACAAAGGCGACGATCCCAATCGTCCAGCGCTCAATTTCGCCTTGTGGCTGGTCGACAAGGGCATCGGTCGTACGTTCATTTGTTTGCACCCGGACCGGTTTGCTCGTGCACTTCACTTACAACTCGTGGTCGCCGACAAAGTGTGGAGCGCCGGGTACGATCTACACTTCGTCGAAACGGACGAAGTCGATCCGAATAACCCAGAGTCGATGTTGTTGTTCAACCTGCAAGGTGCCATCGCACAGTACAACAAAGCAAAGATTCTTGCAAACTCCAAACGCGGCCGTCGGCAGAAGGTGAAGAACGGGAAGATCCCAGGGCTAAGGCGGATTTACGGCTATACATTCGATAAAGAAGCTGACACTTTGCGAGAGAATCCTAATGAGAAGGCTGTTTACCTGATGATGGTGGATTGGCTGCTCAACGGGAAAGATGGCGTGGACATGAGCCTATCCGCGATCGCGCGGGAGCTGTCGTTGCTTTCTGTGCCAGCTCCGGATGGAGAGGTATGGTATCAGGCGACGGTCAGCCGGATCCTGAAAAACCCGGTCTACACGGGTAGGTTTTATTACGGCAAGACGGAGTACAAGCAAAACAAAGGGCGGGTCGAAATCGTCAAGCGCCCTACATCTGAATGGCAAGTGGTAGAGGTTCCGTCCTTTATTGATGAAGATACGTATGCGGCGATGCAGGCGAAACTACGCAAGCTTCTGCACGCGCATCGCGGTCCGGTACCGCAAGCGCCGTGTCTACTCAAAGGCAAAGTGCGCTGTGGACGCTGTGGCAGTGCGGTGGTCATGGGTGCGCCATCGCGCAGTAAGACGACCGGCGAAGTCATGCATCGGTACTATGTGTGCAGCGGGAAAACTCGCAAGGTCTACGAGGTCGGGACAGGACGAGAGGTGCATCGCTGCCGCGGGCGCAACTGGCGGCAGGACGTGATCGACCAGTATGTTTGGCGCTATGTGATTCAGGTCATGCACGAGGCGGACGACGTGTTGCAAGAGATTTTGGCCGCAAGGGGCGATGACGACAAGTGGGACGCGCGTTACAGGGAACGCGAGTTGGTGGCCGCGTCGCTGCGCGAGAAGCACGAGGAACGCCGTCGCTGGATTCAATTGCGGGTGCGCGGGAGAATATCGGACATGGAATTGGACAGAGCGTTGCCGCCTCTCGAACAGGATATCCAGTGCCTGGAGAACCGTCTTGCCGATATCGACAGCGCCATTGCCCGCTTGCAGCAGATGCGGCAAACATCGCGCAATGCAGCAACCATCCTCGCAAATGTCAAGCGCTACCTGCTGAATGAACTGACAGACAAAGAGCGCCGGGCGGTGATCTACCGGCTGATTGAACGGGTAATCTTACATGACGACACGATTGAGATCATCACAGCATGGGACTGCCCCGGGACTATTGTTTTTCAACCATCGTGAAGACGATGGATGAAATTTCGCGTTCCAGTAGTTACACATGTGCGGTATGAAGACCGCGAGTGATTCGCATATTCACTGGCGGTCTTTTCAACCATGCTTTTATTGAAGTTCTGCGTTGACGTATTGAACCAATGCCTCTGTACTGGCGATGGATTTGATTTGTTGAACAAAATCGTCGTGCATCAACTTGCGGGCTAGCTTGGACAAGATCTTCAGGTGTTCGGTCGCCGCGTCTGCCGGTACGAGAATGACAAACAACGTATCGACTGGATTTCCATCAAGACTGTTCCAGTCAACGGGATTTGCCAAACGTGCAAATAATAATGTCGGCTCTTTGACCTGGTCTGATTTGCCGTGCGGAATGGCAATCCCTTTGCCAAAGCCGGTTGTGCCCTCTTGTTCGCGATCCAACACGGCTTGGACGACGGCACTGATATCCTTAATTCGCCCCGTGTCGGCTGCCAAGGCTACCACTTTGCGAATGGTATCCTCCTGGCTGTCAGTTGTCACATGGAAAAGTACATGTTGTGAATCTAGCATGCAGTTTCATCCCTTTTTTCAGATTGATGTCCAACAAGGTTCTGAATCGGATCTTTCGAAAGAAAACTATTGCGCCGACGCTAGGATGGAGGTCAAGGCGCGTACGGCCTCCTCTTCATCTTGCCCATCTGCCTGAACGACGACCTGTGTGCCTTTCGCAACGGCAAGGCTCAGAATCCCAAGTATGCTTTTGCCATCCACCGTTTTGTCCCCGACCTGTAAGGAAATTTTCGAAGAGAAGCGCTGTGCCGCGCTGACGAACTCCGAAGCTGGGCGCGCGTGTAAGCCGGACTCCAACTGTACAATGACACTCTGTTCTTTCACCGTGCAAGTCACCCTCGTTTCATCTGGTCATTCTGTGCTTGATTGCGCTGTGATAGCGGCATGTGTCGATTTTTGAGGATAAAGCGTTTTCAGCAACTTCAACAAACAATTGACACCATCGAATTCTACACCATATAATGAGCACATTCAATAGAAGATGAGCAAAGACATTCATTATTGGTGATTGATTATGATTGAAAATGGGGGTGAATCGTTTGTTCGCCGATGAGCGAAAGGCTCAAATTGCCACGTATGTGCAAACCCATAAAAGCGCTACCGTGTCGATGCTGGCACAGATGTTAGCCACGTCGGAATCGACCATTCGCCGGGACTTGCAGGAGCTCGAGGAACATGGGCAACTTCGTCGCACGCATGGCGGTGCGATTGCCGTCGAAGTCGCGTCTTTCGAACCGACCTGGCAGGAGAAACATGTGCGGCACGCGGAGGAAAAGGCGCGCATCGCGCGCTGTGCCGTAAAGCGAATTGCACCTGGGCAGACGGTTCTGCTCGACGGCGGCACGACGACCTATCAAATCGCAAAACAGTTGTCTGTTGACGGTGTAACCGTTATCACCAACAGCGTCGATATTGCTTCCGAGCTGACCGCAAAGGCTGGCGTGCACCTTGTCGTTCTCGGCGGCGAATTTCGCAACACCACCGGCGCGCTGGTCGGCCCGTTCACTGAACAAATGCTGTCTGGCGTGCATGTCGATATTGCCTTCCTTGGGGCGAACGGTGTGGATCCGACTGGCATTACGACACCCAATACCCTCGAGGCAGCGACCAAGCGCGCGATGGTGGCATGTGCACAGACCGTGTGTGTGGTGGCGGATCGCAGCAAGTTTGGTCAGGTCAGCTTTGTCCGAATCTGCGAATGGAAGGACGTCGATGTTCTTTACAGCGACGCTCCCCTCGACGATCCGGAGCTGGCTGGCGCTTTACAGAGAAACGACGTCATCTACGCCTATGATGCGCAGGACGGCGAGTGATAAGGGAGACAGCTATGAGTGACAGAACATTCACCCGGGTGGAACCTGATGTTCCTGTATTGACCGTGACCATCAATCCAGCGATTGACGTGTTCATTCACGTTGATTCGCTCGCGCCAGGAACGCTTCATCGCGTGTCGGCACCGATCCAGCAGGTAGGCGGCAAGGGTATTAACGTATCCCGCACGCTACATGCCTTAGGTCAGGCGAGCATGAGCCTCGGATTCGTCGGTGGCGCGCGCGGGGAGTGGTTGGAATCGCAGCTTGCTACGATAGCAACAGATTTTACGCACATCCGTGCACAAACGCGCATGAATGTGAAAGTGATCGAAAGGGACGGTCACTTGACTGAGTTTAACAGTCCGGCCCCCGCCATCGAAGACGGCGAGTGGCAGTTGTTTCGTGAGACTCTGCAACGGCATCTACCGCATGCGAAATGGTTGGCGCTGTGTGGGAACGTACCAGATACCGTCGATCCGGCTTTTTATCGCGACGCGATTCGCCTTGCCGCGGAATACGGCGTGCGCTGCGTCCTTGACGCCAGTGGCGAGGCTTTGCGCTTGGGCGTTACGGCAAAGCCATTTTTGGTCAAGCCGAATCTCGTCGAACTCGCGGAATTGACAGGTCACGAGGTGATTGAGCCAGAGGATGCGATGGACGGTGCGATGCAGCTGGTGCGAACCGGGATTGCACTTGTTGTCGTGTCGATGGGCGGGGACGGCTTGATTGCTGCGACCGCCAAGGAACAGTGGATTGCGCGTGTACCGAGCGTGCGGGTCGTATCATCCGTCGGTGCGGGCGACGCTGTGGTAGCTGGACTTTTATACGGTTTATCCCAATATTCGTCGCTTCGCGATGCCGTTCGGTTTGCGGCTGCAGTGGGAACGGCAAAGGTCACTTGCGAGGGAACGAGCAATCCTTCGCGCGATGAGATCGATCATATCTTCCGCGACGTCGAAGTCGCGGCTTGGAGGGGCTAAACATGCCAAAAATCGTCGCCATAACCGCTTGCCCGACAGGCATTGCGCACACGTTCATGGCGCAGGAAGCGCTGCTGCAGGCGGGTAAGAAGAACAACGTCGAGGTGCGGGTGGAGACACAAGGCGCAAGCGGATCGGAAGACACGCTGACGGCCGCTGAAATCGCGGCGGCGGATGCCGTGATCATTGCGGCGGACAAGAAGGTGGAGCTGGACAGGTTTGTTGGCAAACGCATGTTGCAAACGTCCGTTTCGGCCGCCATTAAAGAACCCGAAACGCTGCTCGCCCAGGCTTTGGATGCACCGATTTATGGCGATGCAACACAGGCCTATATGGACGATATCGCCGCGCAAAAGGCGGCGAAGAATCAAGGTACCCCAGCCGTTTACCGTCATTTGATGAACGGGGTATCAAGTATGTTGCCACTTGTCATCGCCGGCGGCATCTACATCGCACTGTCCACGGCCATCGACATCAATGGCAAAGCTTCGCTGGCGGTGGCGTTTGACAACATTGGCGGCGGCTCCGCATTCAAGCTGTTTGTACCCATTCTCGCCGCATTTATCGCACAATCGATTGGCGATCGCGCCGCATTTGCATCCGGTTTGGTCGGCGGGTGGATCGGTACACAAGGCTTGATGTACAACGCCGGGCCAAACGCCAGTGCGGGCTATCTTGGCGGCATCATTGCGGGCTTTTTGGCTGGTTATGTGACGGTTGGAATTCGCAAATGGATTCGTGTTCCGCGGACTTTTGAGGGCATCAAAACGGTACTCATCACGCCCGTGCTGTCAGTCGGTATCGTGGGCCTGTTGATGATTTACGTATTAGGTCACCCCATCGCAGCCTTGATGAGCGCCATCTCCAACGGCTTGACGCACATTGGTGCCAGCGGATCGATCGGACTGGGATTGTTACTCGGTTTGATGATGGCGTTTGACATGGGAGGTCCGTTCAATAAAGTGGCATACTTCTTTGCCGTAGGATTGCTTGGGACACACACGGTCGAATCGCAGATGATCATGGCTGCCGTGATGGGAGCCGGTATGGTACCGCCTTTGGCCATGGCTCTCTCGACGTTGATCGCTAAGCACAAATACGCGCAGGAAGAACGCGATGCTGGCAAAGCGGCCATCATTCTCGGCGCATGCTTCATCACCGAAGGCGCCATTCCGTTCGCCACGAAGGATCCGCTTCGCGTCATCCCGTCCATCATGATCGGTTCAGCTGTGACGGGTGCTTTGGCCATGTTGTTCCACGTGACCAATCCTGCTCCACATGGCGGTGTTTTTGTCTTCCCGCTGATTGGCCATTGGTATCTGTTCATCTTGGCTATTTTGATTGGCGTCGTGGTCGCGGGTTTGCTCGTAACGGCTCTGAAACGTCCGGTCGAGCACGCGGCGTAAGGCAAACGGTGCCAGGGCAACGTTGCCAAACGAAGCACTACATGAACATGACAAACATCCCCGCGCTGGGCTCTGACGGGGATGTTTTGCTGTGTATGGGCCGTGTTCCTGCTTTGACGGATCATGATGGCTCCATTGGCTACAGGTTAGAAAGTGATCGAAGCACTTGTTGTGCCTCTTGCATGACGTCGACGATGATCTCTGCGACCGAACGATCCGTCGCGAGACGCAACCCTTGTCCTGCCCACATTGACATGTAATCGGTCATGCCGAGATCTGCGGCGCGTTTGCGGATGTCTTGAGTCAGGTAGTGTTGCATCGGATAGGGTGCAATCGTTGTATTCTGGGTGGATAATGCTTCCATGAACCGTGTGCGGATACCTCGCGCTGGCTTACCGGAGTATGCCCTTGTCATCTGGGTGTCCGTTTCCACTCCTTCTTTGACACGCTTTTGGTACAGAGGATGGGCACCGCTCTCTGGTGACGCGAGAAACGCCGTTCCCATCTGCACGCCTGCCGCGCCGAGCGCGAGCGCCGCTGCCAAACCGCGGCCGTCCATGATGCCGCCTGCGGCGATGACGGGGATCGATATCGCATCGGCCACTTGTGGAATCAACGCGAAGGTCCCGATCAAGGGTTGTTCGGCATAAGGGAGAAATGTGCCGCGATGGCCGCCGGCTTCCGCACCTTGCACGACGACGGCGCTTGCCCCTGCGCGTTCAATCTCGATAGCTTCCTCTACCGTGGTGGCCGTGCCGATGGTCGCGATCCCCTGCTTACTGCACGCATCCATCACCGCAGGTGTGGGTATCCCGAATGTAAAGCTGAACACGGGCACCGCCTCGTCGAAGACCACTTCCATCTGCTCTTCAAAACTCGGGGGTTCCGGTACAGCTTCGGGCAACGGGTCCAGGCCAAGCCGATGGCGAATTGGATTGAGGATTTCGCGAAGCGGGGTCAAATCGGGGACATGCGGCGCGTTGTCCTGTGGAATGAAGAGGTTGACGGCGAACGGTCTGTCCGTGCGTGATTTCACCTGTCGAATTTGCGTCTGCAAGGCGTTGGGCGACAAATACCCTCCCCCAATCGTACCAAGCGCGCCGCTGTTTGCCGCGGCGGCCACCATCTCCGGCGTCGTGACACCGGCCATACCGGCTTGGACGATGGGCAAGGAGATACCTACACGCTGCGTAAAAGTCGTCTGCACGTTCATGCCACCTCCGAAATCTGCGCTGTATCAAGTATACGGTTTTACACACGGCGATTGGAAAGTTGGAAAAGCAGACGGTCATAGGCTCCACCGAGGAGCGTGAGGCGTATGCGGAAGGACCTCCACCGTTTGCAAGTGATTGTGCACGGGAGTGGCAATGGCAAGTCCTTGTCAGATGTGCTCTGGGACTTGTCAGGAGTCATTGCGGACGTGGCGCAAAAAGCGGATACGAAATATGGCAAAGCCATACCACGCACGTGCGACGAGAACTGTGATGAAACGGCTGGTGACGAGCCATGATCCGTCTTCGCATCGACAAGTCCTTCACGAATCCGTTTCAGGCAGACGACGTGAAACAGCTGCAGATGGGCATCAAGGCCATCATCTACGCTCGCGTTTCAACGCACGGGCAGGCGCGCGACGGCTATTCGCTCGAGTCACAGGTCGAGATGTGCGCCGCGTTGGCAAAAGAGCAACTCGGTGTGGCGGACGATGAACTGATTGCCGTGATCGAAGCTGGCGACAAAGGCGACGATCCCAATCGTCCAGCGCTCAATTTCGCCTTGTGGCTGGTCGACAAGGGCATCGGTCGTACGTTCATTTGTTTGCACCCGGACCGGTTTGCTCGTGCACTTCACTTACAACTCGTGGTCGCCGACAAAGTGTGGAGCGCCGGGTACGATCTACACTTCGTCGAAACGGACGAAGTCGATCCGAATAACCCAGAGTCGATGTTGTTGTTCAACCTGCAAGGTGCCATCGCACAGTACAACAAAGCAAAGATTCTTGCAAACTCCAAACGCGGCCGTCGGCAGAAGGTGAAGAACGGGAAGATCCCAGGGCTAAGGCGGATTTACGGCTATACATTCGATAAAGAAGCTGACACTTTGCGAGAGAATCCTAATGAGAAGGCTGTTTACCTGATGATGGTGGATTGGCTGCTCAACGGGAAAGATGGCGTGGACATGAGCCTATCCGCGATCGCGCGGGAGCTGTCGTTGCTTTCTGTGCCAGCTCCGGATGGAGAGGTATGGTATCAGGCGACGGTCAGCCGGATCCTGAAAAACCCGGTCTACACGGGTAGGTTTTATTACGGCAAGACGGAGTACAAGCAAAACAAAGGGCGGGTCGAAATCGTCAAGCGCCCTACATCTGAATGGCAAGTGGTAGAGGTTCCGTCCTTTATTGATGAAGATACGTATGCGGCGATGCAGGCGAAACTACGCAAGCTTCTGCACGCGCATCGCGGTCCGGTACCGCAAGCGCCGTGTCTACTCAAAGGCAAAGTGCGCTGTGGACGCTGTGGCAGTGCGGTGGTCATGGGTGCGCCATCGCGCAGTAAGACGACCGGCGAAGTCATGCATCGGTACTATGTGTGCAGCGGGAAAACTCGCAAGGTCTACGAGGTCGGGACAGGACGAGAGGTGCATCGCTGCCGCGGGCGCAACTGGCGGCAGGACGTGATCGACCAGTATGTTTGGCGCTAT
Organism: Alicyclobacillus sacchari; assembly: GCF_004366795.1. GTDB lineage: Bacteria > Bacillota > Bacilli > Alicyclobacillales > Alicyclobacillaceae > Alicyclobacillus > Alicyclobacillus sacchari. Next base: position 141,316 of record NZ_SORF01000002.1, read on the forward strand.
GTGATTCAGGTCATGCACGAGGCGGACGACGTGTTGCAAGAGATTTTGGCCGCAAGGGGCGATGACGACAAGTGGGACGCGCGTTACAGGGAACGCGAGTTGGTGGCCGCGTCGCTGCGCGAGAAGCACGAGGAACGCCGTCGCTGGATTCAATTGCGGGTGCGCGGGAGAATATCGGACATGGAATTGGACAGAGCGTTGCCGCCTCTCGAACAGGATATCCAGTGCCTGGAGAACCGTCTTGCCGATATCGACAGCGCCATTGCCCGCTTGCAGCAGATGCGGCAAACATCGCGCAATGCAGCAACCATCCTCGCAAATGTCAAGCGCTACCTGCTGAATGAACTGACAGACAAAGAGCGCCGGGCGGTGATCTACCGGCTGATTGAACGGGTAATCTTACATGACGACACGATTGAGATCATCACAGCATGGGACTGCCCCGGGACTATTGTTTTTCAACCATCGTGAAGGGGG
>NZ_SORF01000002.1:141885-315909 GCF_004366795.1 Alicyclobacillus sacchari
TACCGGCTGATTGAACGGGTAATCTTACATGACGACACGATTGAGATCATCACAGCATGGGACTGCCCCGGGACTATTGTTTTTCAACCATCGTGAAGGGCATGGAGGACTATAAAAACCAGTTCATCACGATTCTCGCAGGCTATGAGCGGGAGATGAAGTGGTTTTTGTCGACGAATCCTGGACTGCCGAGTCGGTTTCCCATTCACATTCACTTTCCGGACTATGGTGCGAACGACTTGCTTGCGATCGCGAAGCAGACTTTGAGTAAGCGGCAATATCGGCTCACGGCCGACGCCGAGGCCAAATTGCATCAGCAAATTCGGCAAGCGTTGACAAGTGCCCGAAGCGAGCCTTTCAGCAATGCCAGGTGGGTGCGCAACCTCGTGGAACAGGCGGTACGCCGTCAAGCCGTGCGCTTGTTCACGGAAAAACACCCCCGCCGGGACGACTTGATGGCGCTGCAGGCAGTCGATTTTGCGGAGGTGGGTGCGCGATGAGCGGTGACATGCTGGTCGTCGGCCGCGTGAACGCGGGAAAAACGTCGATTTGCCTGCGCCTCGCCCGGTACCTCGGCCTGCGCGAACTCGCGTGGGTTGTCGAGCGCACGGACGGAGTGCGCGAGCGCCGGCGAATGCCGATGTCGGAGGCGAACGCACTGTTGTCTTCGGAGGAGGAACATCGCACGCGGGCCTTACAGACGCTGTTGTTGTCTGTCCCGAAAGGCAAGGGCGAGCACGTGGTGCGTATTGCGGACAGCGCAGGGTTGACAGAAGGCTTGCATGCCGACGAGACGGTACGAAGGGCCATGGGGCAAACGCTGCGCGCGCTGGTTGCCGCGAAGGGAGTCTTGCACGTAGTCGACGCCGCGGCCGTAGGACGGGCGTTGACATTGTCGCAGACGGGACCTTTTCACACGCTCGATGAACAGATGGTCGCGATTGGCAAGACGAAAGGCCAGTATCTCATCTTGGCTAACAAAATGGATTTGCCGCTTGCAAAAGACGGGTATCGTTGGCTTACTGAGCATTGCGGCCCCATCCGCGTGCTTCCGGTCTCGGCGCGAGAGGGATCGGGCTTTCACGAGGTGAAGCGATATGTTTGGCGATTGGCTTGACCTCCTACGCGCGGGAGCGGCGTTGTTGTTTGCCGGTGCCGCGGTCAAGTGGATGGACGATGCCTTGGATGTCGAATACGACATCTGCCAAGGCAAGCGGACGCTTGCGGCTCGCTTCGGCAGAGCGACTTTGCCGTATTGTATGGTGCTCTTTGGCGTCGGCATGGCCTGCGACCTGCAGGCAGCCATGGCCTGCTTTCTTGGCAGCTATGCCGCGGGCATGTTTGCGCGCCCCACGGAGCGTCTGCAGACGCGCGTTCCCGCATGGGTGGAGATTTGTTGCGCGATCGCGCTGGCGACGGCGCTGCTCGGTTGGCGGTCCGCACTCTGGGGTGTGGCCATGATGTGCGCCGTCGACTGGTTGGACGATGTGATGGATCGGTATAAGGACGCGGAAAGTGGTCAGTTCAATACGGTCGTGCGCTTCGGCTTGGTCGAAATGTTGCTCGCGCTGTTGGGGGCACTTTGTATCGCCCTCTATGCCAATGTGGCTTGGACCATCCTTGCCTTCATTGTCCTGGCGCTCTTAACCATCGTGTCAGACATGACGACAGCGCGGATTTTGACAACTGAACGGGAGGAGGCTTCCGACGTATGGTCGCATTTGTAATCTTGGGTGTTGCGCTGTTTGTGCTTGCAAGCGTTTTTCACGTGGGGCGGCGACTTGGTTTGGCACAGGGAAGGAGGCGTGCGGCTGCCGAAATACCACTGGAGCTGCGCGCTACATTTCAACTTGAACAGCGCTGCCCGATTTGCGATGATGAGCAAAGCTATCCAATTCTTTCATCGCGGAAGCGAGGGTGACGTTTGACAGAACAGCGAGATCGAGTCATTTTGGCGATGTGTCAAACGGGAAGAGAGTCACAGGAACGTGTTTCATACCGGAGGGACGAGTTGGAAGGCTTGTGCGAAGCCGCGGGCGCGCAGGTCATCGCCGTGGTGACACAAAAGCGGCCTGCCGTGGATCCAAGGACGTTTTTTGGCGAAGGCAAGGTCTTGGAATTGGTCGACTTGGTGGAACGCAGCGAGGCGACGCTGGTGGTCGCCGACCGCGAACTGTCTCCTGCTCAAGTGCGCAACCTGGAACGATACTTGCCTTGCCGCGTGATCGACCGAACACAATTGATTCTCGACATTTTTGCCCGACGTGCAATCACGCGAGAAGGGCGCGTCCAAGTGGAGATGGCACAGCTATCCTATCTGTTGCCACGGTTGACGGGGCGTGGTGCCGAGATGTCGCGGCTTGGCGGCGGGATCGGCACGCGCGGGCCCGGTGAGACGAAGCTGGAACTCGATCGGCGCCGTATTCGCACGCGACTGACAGGGCTGCGCCGCGAGCTGGAAGCCATCGCACGACAGCGGGCCACGGCGCGCGACAAGCGGCTGCGCGATGTACCGACGGTCGCACTGGTCGGCTACACGAACGCGGGCAAGACCACATTACAGGGGCGCTGGGTCGCCGACAAGGGCGGCGGCGGGGTCGTCGGTGGCGAAAATCGGCTGTTTGATACGCTCGATCCGGCCGCGCGTCAGGTATCTACCCGTTTGGGCCATCCGTACGTCGTCATCGACACGGTAGGTTTCGTGGAAAATCTGCCGCATCACCTGGTCGAGGCGTTTCGATCGACGCTCGAAGAGGTGCGCTATGCGGATGTGATCGTGATCGTCGTCGACGCGGGGCACGCCCCAGGGGCGCATCTCATGACCACGCGGCGGGTTCTTGCCGATCTCAGCGCGTTAGACAAGCCCATCATCACGTTTTTCAATAAAATCGACACAGTTGCCGAGCGGCCGGGGCCGGATGTCGGTGCACTGGCATCCTTATATGGAAGCGCTGCGCATGGCAATCTCGAGGAGCTCTACCAGACGGTCGAGCGGCAGCTCGAATTGGACGAGGTGCGTGTGACGATTCATGTGCGCGAAGACGACACGCGGTGGCAGTCGTTGCTCAGAGGCGGACGGATTGAGCATGCAGAGACCACGGCGTCGGGCGAATGGCAAATGACAGCGGTCACCAGCCGCAAGCAGGCACATCTTTGGCAACAAATGCAGCAGGATGGGAGCGAACATGACAATCGACATCCATGAATACATTGAAGTTTGCAAGCGCGACATGGAGCCAGGGCAGCGCGAGTTGGATCGTATTGCCCTCTTGAACCAAGAGCGCGTACTTGAAGCGTTCTGGCGCCATCGCGTCGCACAGTCCGATCTCGCTGGTTCGACCGGATACGGTTTGTCTGACGTGGGGCGCGACAAGTTTGAGGCGATGTTCGCAGAGGTTTTCGGTGCAGAGGCCGGCCTCGTGCGGCCGCAGATTGTATCTGGCACGCACGCCATCAGCCTCGCGATGTACGGCGTACTCCGACCTGGCGACGAGCTGATTTATGCCACAGGCATGCCGTACGACACACTGCATAGCGCGCTGGGACTGCGGTCGGCGCCTGGATCGTTGCAGGAGTGGGGCGTGCGCGTGACGGTCGTCGATCTGTCGCCTGACGGGGGCATTGATATCGATGGCGTGATCGAGCGTTGCAATGAGCGAACCAAGTTGGTGATGTTTCAACGCTCGCGCGGTTATTCGTTGCGGCGGTCGTTTGCAATTGCCGAATTGGCGGAAGCGTTCGCGCGGTTGCGGGCGGTTCGGCCGGAGGTGTACATCGGGGTCGACAACTGTTACGGCGAGTTTGTCGAGGCGCAGGAGCCGTGCCACGTCGGAGCCGATCTGGTGATGGGATCGCTGATTAAAAACCCTGGTGCCGGTATTGCGCCCACAGGCGGCTATGTCGTTGGCCGTGCGGATGCGATCGAGCAGGTGGCCGCTCGCCTTGTCGCCCCTGGCACGGCGGCTGAGTACGGGCCGACAGGCTCCTATTTACTGACGATGTATCAGGCGCTCTTTCTTGCCCCGCATATCGTTATGCAGGCAGTGAAGGGCTCAAGGCTGTTGGCAAGAGCCCTGTCTGGGCTCGGATATCGCGTCACACCCACGTATGATGCGCCACGGACGGACTTAATCCTTTCGATTGAGTTTGGCGATCCCGCTGCGCTGTTGGCGTTTTGCCGGGCTGTTCAAAGCGCCGCGCCGGTCGATGCACACGTGCGTCCGGAACCGGATGCGATGGCCGGGTACGCGGACGCGATCGTGATGGCGGCAGGTACGTTCATTCAAGGTGCTTCACTTGAACTATCGGCCGATGCGCCGATGCGCCCGCCGTATATCGCATATGTGCAAGGCGGGTTGACGTATGAGCACGTCGAGATCGCACTGCGCCGCGTGTTAGATCAAATTGTACCCAATCTACGTTAAAGAAAGTGACATGACGGATTGTCGGTTTCCTGTCGGCGTGCTACGATGATGAGCAACAGGTGTTGTGGATGGGGGGGCGCGCCGTGGAATTGGAAGATCGCCGACAGTTGCCGCTGTTTTCGATTGGCACCGTGCAGAAATTGACCGGGTTGAGTGCGCGTCAGATACGGTATTACGAGGAGCATGATCTGATCCATCCCGCCCGAACTGCCGGTAAGCAGCGCCAGTTTTCTTTTGCCGATGTCGAGCGCCTGATGCTCATTCGCCAGTGGCTGGACGAGGGACACAATATGGCTGGGGTCAAGCGAAACTTTGCGGAGCAGGAGCGCAAACAGAAGACATCCAAGTCCATGCCCAAGCAGGATGTCTCCGACGCGGAAGTCTACAAATGGCTGGAACGCGAACTGATCGACCGTCAGGGATATGGCGAATTTCAAGGTGATTTGTCGCGGTTCTACCGCAATCGCTAAGTCTGAGTCTTGTGCTGCGGTGGACGATGAGAGGGGGATTGTATGCGCAAAGAATACAGTAAAGAGGAAATTTTGCAATACGCGGAAGCGAACAATGTCAGGTACGTGCGGCTTCAGTTTACTGATCTTTTGGGTATTGTCAAAAATGTAGAAATCCCTGTAGATCAATTACCCAAAGCGCTCAACAACCGCATGATGTTCGACGGATCGTCCATTCAGGGATTCGTTCGCATCGAAGAGTCGGATATGTATCTGGCGCCGGACTTGTCGACATGGCTCATCTTTCCGTGGGAGACGCCGCAGGGGAAGGTGGCTCGCCTGATCTGTGATGTCTATCAGCCGGATGGTACGCCATTTCCGGGCGATCCGCGCTCGGTGCTCAAACGCGTGTATGCGCGGGCGCAGGACATGGGGTTCTCCGCGTTCAACGTCGGGCCGGAGCCGGAGTTTTTTTTGTTTAAATTGGACGAGAAGGGCAAGCCGACGCAGGACTTAAATGATGAAGGCGGCTATTTCGATTGGGCGCCGGTTGATCTGGGCGAAAACTGTCGGCGGGACATTGTGGTCACGCTCGAAAATATGGGCTTTGAAATCGAGGCGTCGCATCATGAGGTCGCACCCGGACAACACGAGATTGACTTTCGTTATGCGAATGCGGTCGAGGCGGCTGACAACATCGCGACGTTTCGACTCGTGGTCAAGACGGTCGCTCGCCAACATGGCCTGCACGCCACGTTTATGCCGAAGCCGCTGTACGGAATCAACGGCTCCGGCATGCATACACACCTATCGCTGTTCCGCGACCATCAAAACGCGTTTTACGATCCGGACGATGAACTCGGATTGAGCGAGACCGCGCGCTTCTTTTTGGCGGGGGTTCTCGAACACGCGCGTGGATTTACGGCGATATGTAACCCGACGGTCAATTCGTACAAGCGGCTGGTACCTGGATATGAAGCCCCAAGTTATATTGCCTGGAGCGGCAAGAATCGGTCGCCTCTCGTCCGCGTTCCGGCTGCGCGAGGACAGTCGACGCGGGTCGAAGTACGCAGTCCTGATCCGTCGTGCAATCCGTATCTGGCCATTGCATCTTTGCTTGCGGCGGGGCTGGACGGCATCGAGCGCCAATTGGAATTGCCGCCGCCGGTCAATCGCAATATCTACATGATGACCGAATCGGAGAAAGAGGAAGCGGGCATTCGCAGCTTGCCGGCCAATCTCAGCGATGCGCTCGACGCGCTCATGCGCGACGAGGTTTTGGTGGAGGCGCTCGGTCACCATGTGTTGTTGCATTTCATCGAGGCAAAGCGGATCGAGTGGAACATGTTCCGAACTCAGGTGACAGAGTGGGAACGCGAACAATACCTCACGTTATATTAAAGTTGGGTGGGCAGGGACATGAGCCATTATACGGCCGTCCTTGCCCACTTTTATGTCTGTTTCCGGTCAAGTCCAAGCGCCCGCTGCCACGGGAGAAAGGATGAAGTTGGCGATGATTCGGCAGCGGATGTTCGGGTTACGGTTTGGGCGGTGCGGTCGATGCGCGAAAGACGATTTCAGAGTTCAGGACAATGCGCGTGGCCATCCTGCGCACGCCGTCGATTCGCTCGAGCAACAGTTGTGCCCCGAGTGATCCGAAATTGTATGTGGGCTGCACGGCAGCTGTCAGAATGGAGTCGACGGAGGCGAGATCGTCCGTGTTGCCAAAGCTGACGATACTCAAGTCGTCTGGCACGCGCATGCCAAAGTGATGCAAGGCCCGTACGATATGGGCGTATTGAAACATGTTCGAGACGAACATCGCCGTTGGAGGCTTTGACGCCGTAAACAAAGCCTCGATAAACGATACATCCATGTCCCGTGTCATGGAGGCCTGAAAGATGATGTCCTCGCGGATTGGAATGCCGTGGCGGATCAGCGCATCTTTGTATCCGTCCAATCGTTCACGGCTCGCGGCGTTGTGTAGAGGCCCGACAACCGCAGCGATGCGTCGATGCCCAAGCTCGATCAGATGTTCGACCAGCTTCGTCGACGTTGGTCTCATGTCTCCCTTGACAAGATCGGTCTCGATTCCCTCCACATCGCGATCGATCAAAACAAATGGAATCTGATGTTGTTCGAGCAGGCGCAGGTTATCCACGGAAGGATCGCCAACGGGCACGATGAGAACACCTGCAATGCGATAATCCAGACACATCTGCATATATTCCCGCTCTTTCTCCAGGCTTTCATCGGTGTTTGCCAACAGCATCCGGAATCCATGCTTACGTGCGACGTCCTCCATGCCGCGCGCGATAAAGGTGAAGAACGGATTGGTGATATCCGGAACGACAAGCACAAGGGTCGATGTCTGTGCAGGCGAACCCGCCGCCGATTTGGGTTCGTAGCCGACCTCCCGCATGGCTTGCAGGACTCGCTGGCGTGTAGCGGCTTTGACGTAACCTGTGTTGTTGATGACGCGTGAGACGGTCATGATGGAAACGTCGGCCCTCCGCGCAACGTCTGCCATGGTAGGCATGTGACCTTCACCTCCTGCAGTGATCAGTCATCCTCGTATGTTTATGTTAATACTAACATGTTGACACTACATTTTCTAGCGCCGTATACTGCAAATGTACAAAGAATTTCGTCCTTTGCTGGATGGACATCCGGAGTCGGTTAGGTCACGCTGGGGTGTTAATCTAACAGTTATTTAACTTTTGTGCGTCCCGTTGCTGAAAGATTGCATGGGAAACTGAGAGGGGGCGATGGGCGGTGATGAAGAAAGCGCTTCATCTTGCTCCAAATGATGATGTGGCGATTGCTGTCGAACCGCTTGCCGTTGGTGACACGATAGCTTGGGACAGCCACGGGATCCAGGTGCAGGAACCCATCGGGCGCGGACATAAAATCGCCGTACGTGCAATCGCTCAGGGTGAACGCGTGTACAAGTACGGGTTTCCCATCGGCGTTGCCACGGCCGACATTCCGCAGGGCGCATGGGTGCACGTGCACAATGTGCGCACCGCATTGGCGGGGAAGCTGGAGTATGTGTATCAACCGGAGTTTGGCACAAGAAATCAGCATGAAATGCCCGAGATGCCAACGTCCTTTCGTGGCTATATGCGCGATGATGGGCAAGTTGGAACGCGAAATGAAATTTGGATCATCAACACCGTCGGCTGTGTGAACAAGGTGGCAGAGCGGCTTGCCGCGATGGCGGACGCGCGCTGGCGCGGGCAGGGGATCGATGGTGTCCACCATTTCCCGCACCCGTATGGGTGTTCACAACTTGGTGACGACTTAGCCTACACGCAGTCCCTACTTGCTGGCTTGGCTCGCCACCCGAATGCAGCGGGTGTGCTCATTGTGGGGCTTGGCTGTGAAAATAACAGGATTGCCAGTTTTCGATCCGCACTTTCCGATATACCTCAAGAAAAACTGCGGTTTTTGGAGTTGCAGTCGACTACGGACGAATTCGCGAGCGGAATGTCGCTCCTCGCAGAACTCGTCCAATACGCTTCACGTTACAAACGCGAGGAGACGCCGGTTGCAAAGCTCAAAATCGGACTTAAATGCGGAGGATCGGACGGGTTTTCAGGGATGACGGCCAATCCGCTGGTGGGGCGTGTCGCGGATTGGATCACTGCGCACGCAGGCACAGCGCTTTTGACCGAGGTGCCGGAGATGTTTGGCGCGGAGACGATTTTCATGCAACGCGCCGAGAGTCAAATGGTCTTCGAGCGGATCGTCGACTTGATCAATCGTTGGAAAGATTACTACCAACGCCACGGGCAACCCATCTACGAGAATCCATCGCCTGGAAACCGGGATGGCGGAATCACGACTTTGGAAGAAAAATCGCTTGGCTGTGTACAAAAAGGCGGACGTTCAGCCAGCGTGGTGGATGTCATCGCGTACGGTCAAAGCGCGCAAAAACCTGGACTGAACCTCGTCGAAGCACCGGGCAACGACATGGTGTCCGTGAGCGCGTTGGCCGCGGCGGGGGCGCAATTGGTGTTGTTCACGACAGGGCGGGGGACGCCGCTTGGCGGACCGGTACCAACCTTGAAAATTGCTACGAATAGCGATCTCGCCCGGCAGAAACCTGGTTGGATCGATTTCGATGCGGGTCTCCTGATGGACGGAGTGCCCTTTGACGAGTTGGCTTTGCAACTGTATGAGCAGGTCATTCGGGTCGCTTCGGGAGACGACCTGGCTCGCAATGAACAGAACGGGTATCGCGAGATCGCCATCTTCAAAGATGGTGTGACGTTGTAACACGTGTGCATCAGGCAAGGGAAAGGGGTCATAGAACCATGTACTTGGTGAAGGGCAATGACAATGTGGGATATGTCGATTTGGTACCTGCGGAAAACGACGCGGGGCTCAAGTGGATTTCGCTTGGCCTGTTGCGGTTGCAGGCAGGCGATGTGTACCGCGGCAAGCTCGAGGGGCGGGAGGCGGTTCTCGTGCTATTGCGTGGCATGTGTGAGGTGCAGGCAGCTGGGCAAGCCTTTGGTCCATACACTCGCCACAACGTCTTTTCAGAGCGCGCTACGGCAGTGTACGTGCCGGTTGGTGGCGACTATGCCGTGACCAACGTGGGCGAAGGCGTGCTGGAAGTCGCCATTTGCCAAGCGGTCGCCGACGAGACCCACGAGCCGTTCGCCGTTCTGCCGGAGGATGTGGAGACCAAATCGGTTGGTGAGGCAAATTTTCGGCGGGATGTCCACGATATTGTCGTCAAACGGGCGGAAGGGAAAGTACACCGGATCATCGTCGGCGAAACGTTCAATCCGCCCGGCAACTGGTCCAGCTACCCGCCGCACAAGCACGACGAGTACATTCCAGGTGTCGAGGCTTGCATGGAGGAGATTTACTACTATCAATGCGATCCGCAAAACGGGTTCGGCATGCAGTCGATTTACACCGGAGATGGGGCTATGGACGAGACCTTTCGCGTTCAGCATGGGGATGCGTTTTTAATTCCTCGTGGCTATCACCCAGTGTGTGCCGCCGGAGGCTATCAACTCTACTACTTGTGGCTGATGGCAGGTCCGATTGATCGAACGATGATCCCACACGACGATCCCAACCATACGTGGGTACGCGAGAGATCTTGGTCATGACGATATCAGGTATGCAGAGAAAGAAGATGGAGACATGCGGCTTTTGACCCGGGATCTGTTGTCGAGTCAGTCGGACCTGCACACATCGTGCCACATCTCACAATCTGTTCCCGAGCGCATCCTGCAAATCGGTGAAGGCGTGTTTCTACGCGGATTTGCGGATTGGCTGATCGACCGCGTAAACGCGGCAGGTCACGTTGGCGGCCGGATCGTCATTGCGGCTCCTCGACCCAGTGGTGCCCGGAATATCGAGTGCTTTCGCAAGCAGGACGGTTTGTATACCGTCCTCCTCCGGGGAATCGAGGACGGGGTGACGGTGGATCGCCAGGAGATTGTATCGTCGGTTTCGCGAGCCATCGATCCGCACAATGAATGGCCGGATTTCCTGGCCTGCGCTCGCCAACGCGAGATCGATGTCGTGATTTCCAATACGACGGAGCTGGGTATCCAATATGTTCCGCAGGCGTATGTGGCGGGGCAGGTTCAGCAGACGTATCCGGCTAAACTTGCTGCCTACCTGTACGAGCGCTACCAGGCGTTTGCAGGCGATCCGCAGGCGGGCATGACCGTCTTGCCCTGCGAGTTGATTGACGACAACGGTGCACGGTTGCGCGATATCGTGATCCGACACAGCGAGGATTGGGCCTTGCCAGAAGCGTTCGTCGAATGGCTGAAATCGTACAATGTGTTCTGCAACACATTGGTAGATCGCATTGTCACGCCATTTGCACCGGATGCGGACGGAGCCCCGCAGCTTCCTTACGCAGATCAGCTTGCGGTTGTCGCCGAACCGTTTCACATGTGGGCCATTGAAGGGGGCGATCATCTCCAAACGCGTTGGCCGTTTGCCGAACTTGGATTGTCTGTGTATTTCGTTCCTAGGATTGAGGACTATCGATTGCAAAAGGTACGGGTCCTCAATGGTGCGCACACGGCAATGGCCTGCCTGGGGTTGCTTGCACAGAAACAGACTGTCCTTGATGTCATGTCGCATCCGGTGTTCCAAGCATTCGTCGAAGAGCTCATCTGGTCGGAGATTGTACCGATAGTCGGATCTCAGGTTGGCGATAGTGAAGTGCTTGAGCGGTTTGCGAGAGACGTGATCGACCGTTTTCGCAATCCCTTTCTGCACCATGCGTTGACGTCTATTGCGGCCAATTCACTTGCGAAAGCGCGCATTCGTCTTGTCCCCACCATCGTCGAGTATGCGGCGTGTCGTGGCGCAAGCCCACCGCTTGCGGCGGCGGCGATCGCGATGTTGTGCTACGCGTGCTATCCTTCACACGAGCAGATGGGCATCGAGGATCCGCTCCGCGTCAGACTAGCGGAAATCTGGCGCAACGATTTAGACGCAGACGCCTCGGGAACGGTGACAGCATTGTTGCAAGCTTCCGACGTGTGGGGATGCGATCTCGCCGCGTTGCCGGGGTTGCCTGGCATGGTCCAGGAAGTGATCCGTCTCGCTCGCGAACGCGGCGTGGTGGAAGCAATTGCAGAGTGGTTGCATGTCAATCCAGCATCGGAAACGGCGAGGAGGTGATGCGGTCGCACGTAGGGTAGCTTTCCGCTGTGCGTTTACGGCCGCAGTCGACTCCATCAAGATGAGCAGCCGACGGTCTCAGATTGGGCGTTCTAAGAATCGGGAAAGGGGACTTGCGCACGTATGCAAACGAAAGCGTCATCATCGGATGTACGCACGGCAAAACTCGGATTTGTCGTCGCCGTCGTCGTGATCGCGTCGCTTGGCGGGCTGTTATTTGGTTATGATACAGGTGTCATCGCAGGCGCAAATGAGTTTTTGAAGACAGAATTTCACATGGGTGCAGGAATGACCGGATTGGTGTCGAGCAGCATCGATCTCGGTGCGATGCTCGGCGTTCTCATCGCAGGTTATCTGGGGGACAGGATCGGCAGGAAGAAAGCGCTTTCTGTCGCGGGTCTTATTTTCATCGTTTGTAGCATTCTCACGGCGCTCGCGACAAACGTCGCAGAGTTGGTCATCGGTCGTTTTATCGGCGGCGTCGGCATCGGGCTCGCCTCACTGTTGTCGCCTTTGTACATCGCAGAGATTGCGCCGCCCAAAATTCGGGGGCGCTTGGTCGGATCGAACCAATTGGCCATTGTGTCCGGTATCTTTATTGTGTACTTCATCAATGCGGCCATCGTCAGTTCGCACACCGACGCGTGGAATCAAACCACGGGGTGGCGCTGGATGTTTGGCATGGGGGCAATACCGGCGATTTTGTTCTTCGTGCTCTTATTCTTTGTTCCGGAAAGTCCCCGTTTTCTCATGGCACGCGGCCGAGAGCAACAAGCCATGGCGATTCTCGAGCGTGTCAACGGCTCAGAACAGGCTCGTGTGGATGCGCAGGCGATTCGCGACTCTATCGAGATGGTGCCTGACTCGCTGTGGCGCGAATTGTCCCGTCCCGGGATCCGCAAGGCTTTGTTTATCGGCGTGCTGCTTGCTATCTTCCAGCAGTTTACAGGAACAAACGCCGTTGGCTATTATGCGCCGATGATCTTCAAAGCAGCGGGTGCCGGAACGAACGCGTCGTTTTACGACACTGTGTGGATTGGCGCGATTAAAGTGATTTTCGTCATCGTATTGATGCTCATTGTCGATCGCGTTGGCCGCAAGCGCTTACTCGTGTGGAACGGCGGGTTCATGGCACTGTTCCTCGTCATCCTTGGCATCGCGTTCTCGTTGCCGCACATGCTGACCTGGTTGGTACTGGGGTTGACATTTCTGCATACCATTGCCTATGAACTGTCGTGGGGCGGCGGCGTCTGGATTGTTCTGTCCGAGATTTATCCGACTGCCATTCGCGGAAGAGCCATGTCGATTGCTTCCTTTGCCCTGTGGTTTGCCACCTACTTGGTCGCACAATTCTTTCCGATCCTGTTGCAGGTCATCGGTGGCACGTGGACGTTCTGGATCTTTGCGGTGTTTTGCATCGCCATGGCAGTGTTCATGAAAAAGGCGGTGCCCGAGACGAGCAACAAGTCCATGGAACGGATCCAGACGGACTGGATTCAAGCGGGTGGATCGAATTCGACGTCCGATTCGATGTAAATCCTCAAATCATACGAAAACCTGTGGACGGAAGAGTATGCCATCCACAGGTTTTTTGTTCAGCGGATATATCGAAACACACCCACAACTTTTCCGAGAATCGTGACGTAATCGTAGTACAATGGCGCCATGTGCTTATTTTCCGGCTGCAATCGAACCCGTCCATCTTCTCTGTAAAACCGCTTCACGGTCGCCTCGTCGTCCTCTGTCATCGCTACGACGATGTCGCCGTTTACCGCGCTTGCTTGGCGTCTGACAATGACCAGATCTCCGTCATAGATGCCGGCCTCAATCATCGACTCACCGACGATTTGCAGGACGAAAACCTCATCGTCTTTCGCCAAATCGCGCGGTAGTGGAAGGTATCCTTGCACATCTTCGATGGCTGTGATGGGCAAACCAGCCGTGACATGTCCGACGATAGGTGCGAGCACGGGAGCTTCGTCCATCGTTTGAGTTGAATTTTGCGTTGGCTCGTCGTGTGAAATCAATTCGAGTGCTCGGGGTTTCGTCGGATCCCGACGCAAATATCCTTTTTGTTGCAGCCGCTCCAAGTGACCGTGCACGGTGGAACTGGAAGCAAGCCCGACAGCTTCACCAATCTCGCGAACCGACGGAGGATATCCTTTTTCCCTTACATTTTTTCGGATGAATTCGAGAATTGCTCGCTGTCGCGAGGTCAGCTGGCTCACCGTCCACACTCCCCATGCCTAGATTTGCCTTCATCGTATCACAGGATGGGGAATGTGGCAAACGTTTGTTCGCACCACGGGGATTATACGAGGCCGAGATCGGCTAAGGCGTCGGCGACCCCGCCTGCCATAGCGCTCGAGGTCACGCACTTGGCTACCTCTTTCACTTCGTCAGCCGCGTTGCCCATCGCATAGGAGTAGCCCAGTGTTCGGAACATGCCGACGTCGTTGCCGCCGTCGCCGATATGCACCGCTTCTTCGGGGGCGATGCCCAGGTATTCAAGCAGGCGCAGGGCGCCAATCGACTTGTCGGATTTCCGGCGCTGAAAGTCGACGGCCTGCTCGTGCCAACGGTAGATATAACAAGCGGGGAATTCCTGTTCAAAGACGGCGTCCCATTCACGTGTCATAAATGCGTTGATTTGAAAAACCCCAATGTCTTGAACGCGATCGGCCAGGCTTGGTTCGTATGAAATAGGAGGAAAGTCGTATGAAGCCAATACCGGCAAAAATTCATCAGGCAGCGGTTCGAGGGAGAGAGCGTGATCGTGCGTGTGAACGATGGTGAATATGTTGCGCTCGCGCGCCCTGTTGAGGATACCTGTGACAACGTCGACATCAAACGGCATCGCGAACAATTCCCGGTTGCCCGCTTTGACAAGTCCTCCATTAAAGTAAATTCCGTACGGAATGTGTAAGGCTTCTTGGATGTGCTGTGCGTGAATGACGCTGCGCCCCGTGCAGACGGCGACAGGGATATTGTTTTTGAGCAACTCGGCGACGGCAGCGGCGCTCCGTGGCACGATTTCGCCGTTGACGTACAAAGTGCCGTCGATGTCGAGAAATACCATTTTTACGTGTTGTCCGGTCTTCACCCTTGGATGCCTCCCATCTGTCAGCCGCGTCACCAAAATTGATCAGTCGGACTCTCATTATACACAATCTTGGCATCCGATAGGCACGTACACCAAAAAAGGAACCCAATTGATTCCGATCCTCCCCTCCGCTATGATAGCCATATTGAAGACATGCAGGAGGAAACGTATGCGAGCGACAATGGACGCCCTTGTATCACTGGCAAAACGGCGTGGTTTTATCTTTCCAGGTTCCGAGATCTATGGCGGCCTGGCGAACACTTGGGACTACGGTCCACTTGGTGCACAGATGAAACACAATATCAAGCGCGCGTGGTGGCGCCATTTTATTGAGCACAACCCGTACAATGTCGGGCTCGACTCGGCCATCCTCATGAACCGGCAGGTTTGGGTTGCATCTGGCCATGTCGAGAATTTTCACGATCCCATGATCGACTGTCGGCAGTGTAAGTCGCGTTTTCGCGCGGACAAGCTGATTGAAGAGGCTGCCGCTGCGCGCGGGGAGGACGTTGTCGTCGATGGCCTGCCGTTTGCGCAGATGGAGAAGCTGGTGGAACAATATCAAATTGCGTGTCCCGAGTGCGGTGCGCACGATTTCACAGGCATCCGTCAATTTAATATGATGTTTAAGACATATCAGGGTGTGACGGAAGACGCGTCCAATGAAGTCTATTTGCGCCCCGAAACGGCGCAGGGCATTTTCGTCAATTTTAAGAACGTGCAGCGAACCATGCGGCGAAAACTGCCCTTCGGAATTGGACAATTTGGCAAAAGCTTTCGAAACGAGATCACCCCCGGCAACTTTACGTTCCGCACGCGCGAGTTCGAGCAGATGGAACTGGAGTTCTTCTGCGCCCCGGGCGAAGATATGAAGTGGTTCGAATATTGGCGTCAATATTGTTACGACTGGCTTGTGTCGCTTGGTTTGCGCGCGGAGAATTTGCGCTTTCGCGATCACGAACAGGAGCAGTTGTCGCACTACAGTAAGGCGACGACGGACATCGAGTACCAGTTTCCGTTCGGTTGGGGCGAGCTGCTCGGTGTGGCGGATCGCACGGATTACGACCTGCGGGCGCATGCAACGAGTTCTGGCGAGAATATGACAGTCCAGGAAGAAGGGCAGGAGCCGTTCATTCCGTACTGCATTGAACCTGCAATCGGTGCGGATCGACTGTTCCTTGCGATTTTCGCAGACGCGTATGATGAGGAAGAGGTCGGCGAAAACGATTCGCGCGTCGTTTTACACCTGCATCCGAAGTTGGCTCCTTATCAGGCGGCCGTTTTCCCGCTGTCCAAAAAACTTGGCGAACGGGCGGAAGCTCTGTATCTCGATCTCGCCAAACTCTACAGCGTCGACTATGACGAATCCGGCTCCATTGGCAAAAGATATCGCCGGCACGATGAAATCGGCACGCCATTCTGTATTACGTACGATTTCGAATCAGAAACGGATGGTGCTGTGACGATTCGCCACCGCGATTCGATGGAACAAGAGCGTGTGCCGATTGCCAATGTGCAATCCTGGTTGGCGGATCACATCAGCAAATCTGCGACTTGGTGATTTTCGTCTCCCGTGTGCATGGGCGTTACTGGATTGGGGGATTCTGCAAACGGGGGTGGCGACTGATGTCAGGTCAGCATACGGAAAACCACAACGATCATTTTGCTTTCGTCGGTGCACTGGAGCAAAATCACCATTTTGAGTCGTTGGTCGAGCGGCGTAATCACATGATGAGTACGCGTATCGACGCCGTGGTTCCGTGGAAGCAGTACCACCGGGCGAATATTCCTCATGGCAAGAGGCAGTCGAACGGTTGATGACAGGTCCACACACCCAAGAGGGCGGTCCGAATCGGATCGCCCTCTTCGATTGTCGCTACAGATCTGGGACTATGAGGTTCACGAATGACTCGGATTCACGTCTCTCTACTGCAAACGTCCTCCAAAATGTGAGGACAAGCTGGTAGTATGGAGGAAGGCACTGTCGTGGGGTTCGCTCCCTGCCCGTTTTCACGGGAGGGGGTGAGGTTGTGAGCGTCGCCAATGCGCTGTCTTTGATGATCCAGTTTGGGTCTTTCATTGTGGCGTTGCTGTCGCTCGTCGTAGCTGTGGTTCTTGCCCTCAAACGCAAGTAACCGCCCCCACGGTTTGGCCTCTGGGGCGACGGTTACTGACCCATCATATACGGATTGGGCAGGGACGACACCCAAAGGCGTCGGTGCCCGAGCCGGAGGTGCCCGCCTCCGGCTCTCTTTCATGTTTAGTCTAACACACTGCGGATATACGTCAATCTGTGCGCTTTGCATCCTCGTCGCGCATTGGATACTACCTGGAAAACTCGTGTCTGAAGTTCTGAAGTTATGCTACAATATCGAAAATCGTTGCACGAGAATGTGAGTGGAGAAGACATGACATTCGAGATCGAACGGGTGTTAGCGGAGAGAATCGTCATTTTGGATGGCGCCATGGGAACCATGATTCAACAGGCAAACTTGCATCCTGACGACTTCGGAGGCGCGGCCTACGATGGATGTAATGAATATTTAAATATCACACGCCCTGATCTCATTCGCGGCATTCATCTGGCGTATCTGGAAGCTGGGGCAGACGTCATTGAGACCAATTCGTTCGGAAGTACACCACTGGTGTTGTCCGAATACGGGCTTGCGGAGCAAGCGTATGCCATCAGCAAGAGGTCCGCTCAGCTGGCACGCGAGGCAGCGGACGCATGGGCGACCGCCGATTGGCCGCGCTTTGTCGCCGGATCGATGGGACCGACGACGAAGAGTCTTTCGGTGACTGGCGGTGCGACGTTCGACGAACTGGTCGAGAGTTACCGCGTACAGGCCTTGGGATTGATGGCGGGCGGCTGTGACTTTTTGATGATCGAAACGTCGCAGGACATGCTCAATGTCAAGGCTGCTGGTCGTGCCATCGAACTGGCCGCTCGCGAGTTGAAGCGAGCCATTCCGGTCATGGTCAGCGGTACCATCGAAGCGATGGGGACGACGCTGGCTGGCCAGAACATTGAGGCATTTTATTTGTCGGTTGAGCACTTGCGTCCGTTTGCCATCGGGATGAATTGCGCAACGGGACCTGAGTTGATGCGCGATCACATGCGGGCGCTCGCGGGACTCGCGGCGTGCGCCGTCAGTTGCCATCCGAACGCTGGTCTGCCGGACGAAGAGGGCCGCTACTTGGAGACGCCGTTTGCGTTTGCAAAGAAGATGGCCGATTTCGCCCACGAAGGCTGGTTGAACATGGCAGGTGGTTGTTGCGGTACGACACCGGATCACATTCGGGAATTGCGCAGGCAATTGTCAGGACTTAGCCCGCGCCAAGCCGTACCTATGCACGTTCACGCAGTCGCCGGGATGGAGGCGTTGCTGCTTCAAGACGACGCCCGACCCGTCATCGTCGGGGAGCGAACCAACGTCATTGGGTCGCGCAAGTTTCGCAGGCTCATCGCGGATGGCGATTACGACGCCGCGGCCGAGATCGCGCGCGCGCAGGTGCGATCCGGCGCGCAGGTGGTCGATATCTGTTTGGCGGATCCGGATCGCGACGAGATGGCGGATATGTTGCGGCTTATCCCCCTCGCCGTGCGCAAAGTGAAGGTGCCTATCATGATCGATTCGACCGATCCGGCTGTCGTCGAAAGCGCCTTGAAACATATTCAGGGCAAGGCCATCATCAATTCGACCAATTTGGAAGACGGCGAACCAAGATTGGCGCGCTATGCGGAGTTGGCGCGCGCCTACGGCGCGGCGCTCGTCGTCGGCACGATCGACGAAAGCGGCATGGCTGTCACGCGCGAACGCAAAGTCGAGATTGCCAAGCGGGCGGTTTCGATCCTCACGGAACGCTATGGACTGCGCAAGCAGGATATTTTGATCGATCCGCTGACGTTTCCGGTCGGGACGGGAGACGAAAAGTATATTGGTTCGGCGCAGGAGACAGTGGAAGCGATTCGCATGTTGCGGGAGCAATTGCCCGAGTGTCCGACCATCTTGGGGATTAGCAACGTGTCGTTCGGTTTGCCCCCGGCCGGACGCGAGGTGCTCAATGCCGCGTTCTTATATCACTGTACGCGCGCCGGCTTGGGATACGCCATTGTCAACAGCGAACGCTTGGAACGGTACGCTTCGATTCCAGAAGATGAGCGCGAGTTATGCGATAGACTGCTGTTTGCAACGAGTGACGAGATCGTTGCCGAGTTCACCGCGAAATATCGGGAGAAGCGCGTGATCGCGAAGGCGGCGAAGGAGTCGCTGTCGCTCGAAGAGCGGATTGCTTCTTACGTTGTCGAGGGTTCCAAAGACGGCTTGTTTGCCGATCTCGACTTGGCACTTGCGCGGTATGCCCCACTCGATATCATCAATGGTCCGTTGATGGATGGTATGAACGAGGTTGGGCGCCTCTTTAACAATAATGAGCTGATTGTGGCAGAAGTGCTGCAAAGTGCCGAGGTGATGAAGGCCGCCGTCTCGTACCTCGAGCCACACATGGAGAAATCGGATGTCCAGGCCAAAGGGAGACTGGTGCTGGCAACGGTGAAGGGCGACGTGCACGATATCGGCAAAAACTTAGTCGAGATCATCCTCGCCAACAATGGTTTTGAGGTTATTAATTTGGGCATCAAGGTCCCGCCGGAACAGCTGATTCAGGCCGTGCGCGAACACAAGCCGGACATGGTCGGGCTCTCTGGGTTGCTTGTCAAATCCGCACAACAGATGGTCGTTACTGCGGAGGATTTTCGTCACGCCGGCATCGACATTCCGCTGCTCGTCGGTGGCGCCGCGCTGACGAAAAAGTTTACCCTGACGAAAATCGCGGAGAAGTACGCAGGTCCTGTGATATACGCGAAGGACGCGATGGAAGGGCTTGATATCGCCAATCAGTTGGTAGGTGCGGAACGCGATCAGCTCATTACTCGCGTTGCCCAAGAGCGCAAGGCGTTTATTGACTCGACGGCAATAAGTGCAAGCAGTTCATTTTCGGCACCTGCGAGCAGGCGCTCCGCTATTCGCCGTGATGCGCCGATTTTTGTGCCACCCGATCTAGATCGGCACGTCTTACGCGATTATCCGCTCAAGTTATTGCGTCCATACCTGAATCTACAGATGCTCTTAGGCAAACATCTAGGGCTAACAGGCAATGTCGAAAAGCGGATCGCGAACAAGGACAGGCAAGCTGTCGAACTGCTACAAATGGTGGAAGATATTTTGCGCGATGCTCAGGAGCAACAGCTTGTGCGTGCACATGCCGTTTATCAGTTCATGCCGGTGATGGCGGATGGCGATGCAATCGTCGTCTTCGATCGGGATGGCAAGTCGGAGCGGGCGCGCCTTGCATTTCCGCGGCAGGCTAAAGATCCGTATCTGTGCGTGGCCGACTTCGTCCGTCCGCAGGGGAGCGGCATGGACTATCTCGCGATGTTCGCGTTGACGACAGGGGGAGCCATTCGCATCGAATCAGAGCGCTTAAAGGCGGAGGGCAGCTACTTGCGCGCACATGCCCTGCAGGCCATCGCCTTGGAGCTTGCGGAGGCTTTCGCCGAACGCCTGCACCAGCAACTGCGCGATATGTGGGGTTTCCCCGATCCGTTGTCCATGACGATGCGTGAACGGTTTATCGCGCGCTATCAGGGCATTCGCGTGTCGTTTGGGTATCCGGCATGTCCGGATCTGGAACAGCAGCAGATTTTGTTCTCGCTGCTCAAGCCGGAAGATATCGGCATGACCTTGACCGACGGCTTCATGATGGACCCAGAAGCGTCTGTCTCAGCGCTCGTGTTTAGCCATCCGGAGGCGCGCTACTTTAATGTGGAAGCCGATTCGTCGGCAGGATGAAAGGAGACAACGGGATGCCATCAGGCGGATGGGAGACATGGTCAATCCCCCCTCGCGAGTTGGCGGCGGCTGCAAGCCGTTACGTGATCTTCGACGGGGCGATGGCGACCTATTTGCACCAGTGCGGCGTGCCAATCCGCGTTTGCGCAGAGGAATTGAACTTGTCGAAGCCGATGCTCGTGGAGCAAGTTCACCGCGCTTATGTCGAGGCTGGCGCAACCGTCGTGCAGACGAACACTTTTGCCGCAAATCGGCTCGATCTCGCGCGTTACGGGCTCGATGCCGAGACTGCGGCCATCAACCACCAAGCTGTGATCACGGCACGTGTGGCTGCGGCGCAACGCGCAAGCGTCTACGGCACGATGGGGCCGGCTGCCGGCGGCACCCGCTACGGTGCCCTGTTGACGGCCGATGAGCGCTCGCGCCTCGGCCAAGTGTACGAAGAACAGGCGCAGGCCTTAATCGCGGCCGGGATCGATGGAATCGTGCTTGAGACATTCCCGGATCTTGAAGAACTTTTACTTGCTCTGCGGGTTGTGCGCTCGATCGCGCCTGATTTGCCGATTGTGGCCAATCTCTCGCCTGAAGAAGTCGGTGTCACGCGCGACGGTGTCTTGCTGACACAGGCATTTGCGACATTGCGCGATGCTGGCGCGTCTGTCGTCGGATTAAACTGTCGACTCGGGCCGTATGGTATTCTCCGTTCGTTTGAACAAATTGCGTTTGACGGTGGACCTTATGCAGCCGTTCCCAACGGCGGCATTTTGCATCGGAGTGAATCGGAGGGCTTGGCCTATACGGGCGACGTCGACGACTTTGCGCGCGTCATGTCAGATATCGCTCGCCTCGGGGTGCGTTGGCTCGGTGGCTGCTGTGGGACGACGCCCGAACATATCCGCAAGCTGGTCCTTACTTTGCAAGCACAGGACGCGATAGGCACACCAGCAGAACCTGACCAAAACCCGCTGCCCGTTCAAGTGGTGGTGGCCGATGAACGCGCGGAGGTGGACCATGTTGCTGTGGAAGTTCCACTCGGGCCGTCCATCGTCGACATGCTGGCGAATAGGAATAGGACAACGGTCATTGTCGAACTCGATCCGCCAAAGCATCTATCGGCCACACGTTTTCTGGCTGGGGCAAAGGCCCTATGCGAAGCCGGCGCGGACATGATCACGATGGCTGACAATTCGCTCGGATCCGTGCGCATTTCGAATATGGCTTTGGCAAGTGTGCTGAAACAGCGAGGTATCGAACCACTGGTGCACGTCACCTGCCGTGATCGCAATCTCATCGGACAGCAGTCGCATTTGATGGGCCTGCATGTACTCGGCGTGCGCAACATCCTGCTGATCACCGGCGATCCGTCGCGCTACGGCGATTTGCCCGGCGCAACCAGCGTCTACGACGTTTCATCGATGGATTTGACGAAAATGGTGCGCAAGCTCAATGATGGCGTGGGGTTCTCAGGCAAACCGCTGCAACGTCCGGCGCAGTTCGTCATCGGCACCGCGTTTAACCCACACGTCCACAACTTCGCGAAGGCCGTCGATCGTTTGCGGCGCAAGGTGGAGGCGGGCGCCGACTTCGTCATGACGCAACCCGTGTACGATCCGGCGTTGATGGAGCGGATTGCGGATGTTACACAAGATCTGGGCGTCCCGATTTTGATTGGTATCATGCCATTGACCAGCGCTCGTAATGCGGAATTTATTCATCACCAGGTGCCCGGGATTTCCATTCCTGCGGATATTCTGTCGCGTATGCGGGAGGCAGCTCCCGAAGAGGCGCAGGAGGTTGGGGTGGAGATTGCCAAATCGTTGGTGGATCGTGCACTCAGTTGTTATCGAGGGATTTATTTGGTGACGCCGTTTCTCAAATACGACATCACGGCGCGACTGACGGCATACATTCGCGAGCTCACCGTCCCTGCTGTGGCGTCGGCGGCGCGCGGCGGACTGTGAAGGTAGACCTGGACAGACCGTCGTTCCTACTTTCCTATCGTACCGTTTTGTGTACCGCGCGTCGTTGCACCTGTCTCGGTATTCGGCTAGGGTAAGGGGGAAGTTACAGACATTTGTTTGAAATGAGGTCGGATCATGCGGAGGATCGGTTTCACAACAGTCCTGTGCAGCGCTTTGGCGCTCGGTGCGGTCGTTGGCTGTGGGAATGTAGGTGAGCCAAGCCAGTCAGGCGGCGCGAAGGTGGTGCGAGCTCAGGCTCATCCGCTTGTGTTTCAGAATCGGACGCAGGAGTACGTCACCTCTCCTGATGCCCGGTTCGATCCGCAGACAGTTGGAAGCTCTTTGTACGAAAACGTACCTGTTCTGCAAGCTGACGGAAAGCCTGCACATCTTGACGTTGCGCGTGGGCCGATTCTATTTGTCGCCTACTGGTGCCCTCACTGCCAGCGAACGCTTCAGCTTTTCACCAAGTTGATATCGCAATTCAAACAAACCCCGACCTTGGTTGCCGTAGGGTATCCGAAAGGCGCGACATTAGCCGATGCCGTTCGAATCAATCACACGGAACGACAACAGTTACGTCTAGCGAACTTTCCGACATACTACATGCTGGCTTCGGATGCCGGTGACAAGTACGCTCCACTGGGCTATCCGACGCTCGTCTACCGCAGGGATGGACAGACATTCAGCCTCTTCGGCGAGCATACGTCCGCCATTTGGAAGCAGGTCTTGTCATGAATACAGGCACCTGTTTCGGAACGGTCCAAGGACAAGCAGGAACAGGCTTTCGTCATGTCGAATTCCACTATCTAAATCGCAGAGCGATATGATCAACTGAGTGTAGGCATAGCATAGGCATAAGGACGTCCAGTCGGTGGTGTGAACCATTGACCGGGCGTTTGTCATCGCGGGAGATGGAGACATGGAAGCCAACCTGTTGCGCAGGCTTTATGCTCATACGAGGGAGTGGGGCAGAGCCCAGCGAGGGATCGACCTGTTGCGGCTTGCCGCCGAGGCCTTGCAAGCATTGGGGCAAATCGACACAGGCTGTTTTATTTACAGAAAGCGCGGTATTGAAACCGACTTCGTCCCGCAACCTGCGGAGGCTTTTGCTCCATGGGGGGCGTTTCAGGATGACGCCCGCTTTGTCAGTGGACTTCGATCACTCTTCGAAACGAGCCTTACACTTGACGTTCCTACGGAGCGTTGGCTTCTGGCGGAGGACATACCCAATCTATCACTGGTCGAGCTTGTACGTGGTCACGGGTTGCTGGAGCTTGGTGTATGGCCCATCTATTCGCGCGAAGAAGTTCGTGGCGCCATAATCGTTGCACGCACACGGCCTGCGAATCGGATTACAGCAGAAATGAGCAATGCGCTCGTCGACGCCTGTGCTGCGCAGGTGTCGTTGGCACTTGACATGATCATGGCTTTACGTATCGCCGAACATGCCAGTCAACGCGATTTGCTAACGGGCGCTTGGAATCGGCGCGGCATCGAAAGCCGGATCGGACACTTTATCAATAGCCGCTCGCGTCTGCAAGACAGGCAACATGTCATCCTCGGGTTGGTCGACGTTGACAACTTTAAAGAGATCAACGATACGTATGGCCATCCAACCGGTGATCGCGTGTTGCGCAACATCGTGCACGCCATGAGGGCGTGCGTGGAGACACATGGCCTCATTGGCCGCCTGGGGGGCGACGAGTTTATCGTCCTGTGTCAATCGAATTGGCACTGGCACGAGTTCATGTTGCAGATTCAAAGCGCGGTCGCCAATCGTGCCAACGGACTCTATGCTATCTCGGTGGGCGGAGCCGAGTGGGGGATAGATGGCACGACGTTTGAGGCGTGCTATGCAAAAGCAGACGAACGGCTGTATGCAAACAAACGTGCACGAAAGCAGGCGGCGATGCATCGGTAGATGGCATCCTCCGCCTGCGGCATGCTGCTGCCTTCAGCTTTCAATGGGAAAGTCGACGACGATGATGTCTGTTCTCCCCATTTCCAGGCTATACTGGACTAACTCCTGGTGCTTCGGGTGAGGTCCGTAAGCATCAAGCGCCGCGCGGTCGACGAAACGCACAGTTAATCCCACTTGGAACCCTTGGTTACGCCCTGTTGTGTCGCGGCCGATGGCGATGTCCACAATACCCGGGATGTGTTCGGGAAAACGATGAGCCATACCGTATAGCGTGTTCAATTGTTCTTGCGTCGGTTCAGATGCGAATCGAAACAACACCATATGTTCGTACATGCAGGGATACCTCCACTTCCATGGTCCCCTCCAGTGTACCACCGATCGGCCGTAAGCCCGAAATCACGTTTGGGAGATTAGGGTCCGAAGCGAAACGCTCCTTTTTCATCACCATCGTCGATGACTCCGTTATATACACTTTTTTGATCGACATTGATGGTCCGCTGTGCCGGGAGCCAGTTGGCAAACCCATAGATGGGGGCCTGTCCCTGATTTGTCTTGGTGCTCGCGTCAAAACCGCCAAACGTATGTGCTCCGACCCATACGCCAGCGTTTTGCTGCGGGACGTTGGTTGCGATGTGCCTGCCGATGATCCATGTTGGCATGTCAGTCACCCCTTATGCACAGATATGGTTGGTTTTACGTCGCCATCGTCAATCGCTCCGTCCATCCACGCCCATCCACTTAGATTCGCAGCGTACCCATTGGGGTAGAGGTTGCAAAATCCGTATACGCTGGCGCGTCCGCGGTCGATTTTCATATTGGCGTCGAATCCTCCGTGCGCCGTGATGCCGACAAATAGCCCGGCATTTTGCTGCGCTGAATGGTAATCGATCCTGTCTATGAGAATCCATGTGGGCACGATCCCACCTCCATCTTCTGGCCGATTCTATGCGCGCACGCGAACGTGCAGAACTGCACATCGCCGCGTGCAGGCGTAAAAGCGCAGCTCGTACATATATATGAACCGAGGTCAAGCGCCCGTAGGAGGAAGTGCAATGCTGGGTTTTCGCAGGCATAGACGCGAACGCGAGATCGCGGCAAGGCTCGAAGAACTTGTGCAAGCCGTGCGTGATGCCTTGGACGAACATTCGAAACATACAGTACAGGTGACGGTACAGCATCTGCACGTCGACCAGGTTGCGCTTCAAGAATTGCTGTTTCGCGTGGACAGTTTCGACATTGACGAACTGAGTGGGACGCTCAATTTCGGAAACAACTTTGGCGTGGGGAGTCCGAGTTCGCATGGAAAGAAGAAGCAACCTTCCTCTCCAAGCGGGATCGCGCAGACGGGGACGGGATTCCGCGTATCGCTGACAGATGTGACCCCAGATACGGCGAGCGATACGTGAGTTCGAATTTTTCGGCAGGGAGGGGAACACGTGAGCAACGCGCTGTCACCGACATTCATTATTGGCAGCATCCAGATTCATCAGATTTCGGGTGCGTCCTGTCTCAATATGGGCAACACCTGGGCCTCAGGCTTCCAGAGCCACTCGAAGCATAATCAGGGCTTTGGCAATGTGTACGGGGAGCGCTCCTCCATTCAAGGGAATCGAACGCTCCAGAACGATCCGGATGGGCTGGACCTTGCGGTGTTGCCAGAACATGCGCGGCCATCATGGTTGTCCAGTTGGCTACGGGGGCGCTAGGGTGGTATCTGTGGCCATGGCTGCGATTCGGAGGCGTCGAGCTTGAACAAGTCTAACAATCCGTTTGATTTTATCAACCAGCTTGGTGATTTAGGAGACATGCGGAAGTTTTTAGGGCAGGATTTTTTTAAGAACTTGCCGCTGCCAAACATGCAGAGCATGCCCTTTTTTCAAGAGGAACGATCGGCGTCCGAGTTTCCGGCAATTGATTTGTACAACCGCAGCACGGAACTTATCGCTGCGATTGCGCTGCCAGGCTTAAAATCGGCATCTGACGTGGCACTAACCGTTCGATCGCGCTTTTTGCGCGTACGGGGCACGGTGCCCAACTACTTCTCTGGCACGCACGAACAAAAATTGATGTCCGAAGTTTTTCATGGCGCGTTCGACCGCGAGATCGAGTTGCCTGAACGCGTGTTGCCCGATTCGACCAAGGCGCTGTACCGCAGCGGTCTCTTGGTCGTCTATCTGCAAAAGGATCAGGTGCGCGAGCAGCCGACCGACGCAATTGAAATCGATTTTTCGGGCGACGAATAAGGGGAAGGGGTCGAGGCGCGTGCCGACACTGATTTCATTCGGCGCCATTTACACGAATACGCCGCAGCAGAATGCGGGCGTCTTCATCGGCGAAACCAACATCACCGGCTGGGACGCACATGCGAAGTCGAACAGCGGCCATGGTGCCGTGTTTGGTGCCGGAAATGCGCTCATCGCCGGATTGAATTTCAATTTCGACGGTCTGGAGTTGATCGACGGCGTGATCATGGACCAAGATGTCAAACCGAGTTGGAGTGTGCAGTTGTGATGACGACGCCGAGAACGACCTGGCTGCCTGTGCAATTGCAGATTGACTCTGTGCAAAGTTCGTCGGCCGTTAACGTCGGTGGCCAGAATATCGTCTATGGTCTGAGTGCACATAGTAAATCGAACACGGGTTTTGGCGATCTGGGATCGCACAGCGTGATCGCATACAATAAGACCTTGCTCAATGACGCGGACGCCATCGATACGCCGATTGACGATCGCGATGTGCATGTGTTGGCAGAGCACCATGCGGCTCCAATGGAAACGCACGTCGCTTTTCAAGGAATGAACATCAGCAGCATGCAGCAGAATGCCGGTGTTTTTGTCGGCGACAGCCGGATTACGGGATGGGATCAACATCAGAAGACGAACAAGGCCACAGGAGACGTGTATGGCGATCACAACGAGGAAGTCTGCAATGTCAACATCAACTTTGACACCGATGTCATCGACGCCTTCATCCGCGATGACGATGTCAAGACGGGACTGTTCTCGCGCGCGGATTAGCGCCACCTGTCCAGCTACGACAGGAAAGGAAGGTTCAAGCATGTTATGTTGAATCGCAGAAGCAAGGGCTATCCCGTTGTCATGTGGGTGACTTTGGGATAGCCCTTTTTGGTATGCATGCGAACGCACGCGGGTGAGATGGGGAACAGAGCGTCGGTGCCAGAGTTGTGAGAAACACCATCGGCCACACGACGGTGGAGGATAGGCCACTGTGCCGTCATCCAACGGCACAGTGGCGGCTGTGAAAAGAAGTTATTTAGGAGCGAACCGCAGCGATCTTTTCCCGCAGCTTCGCCGTGAGTTTGGGGATGATTTCGAACAAGTCGCCGACTACGCCATAGTCAGCGATGTCGAAAATCGGCGCTTCGCCGTCCTTGTTGATGGCGATGATCAACTTCGATTGGCTCATGCCGGCCAGGTGCTGTATGGCACCGCTGATACCGCACGCGATATACACGTCCGGCGTGACCACCTTGCCGGTCTGGCCGATTTGCAGGCTATAGTCACAGTAGCCTGCATCGCAGGCAGCGCGCGAAGCACCCAAGGCCCCGTCAAGCAATTCAGCCAGTTCAGCGAGCGGCGCAAAGCCTTCCGCACTGCGCACGCCGCGGCCACCAGAGACGACCACTTTCGCCTCCGTGAGGTCTCGCGTGTCACCGCTCTTGCTCTGCACGTTGACCACCTGTGTGCGGATGGGGGCAGGATCGGCGTATGGGCGTTTGACAATGGGTGCCGCTGCACCAGTTTTGGCATCGGCCTGGAGGTTGTTCGGACGGATGGTCACGACCCAAGGCCCGGCGAGAAAACGCTTCGTTTCAAACGCCTTGCCAGCGTAGATCGGACGCTTGAAGGTAACTTCTGCGCCAGTTCCCTCGATTGCGACGACGTCGGAAACCTGACCAGCATCGAGATGGCAGGCGATTTTGGGCGCGAGGTCGCGGCCGCTGGCCGTATGGCCAAGTATCACGACATCCGGCTTGACCTCGTCGACGACAGGTTGGACCGCGGCGAAGTAGCGCTCTGCGTCGTACGAGGCAAGTGTATCTGCGGCGACACACACGACTTGCGATTGGTCATGGTCCGCGAGTTGCTCCGCTGCGGCATCGACATGGCCGCCAACCAGCACGGAGACGATGTTGCCGCCGTCGCCGGCAAGTTGCCTGGCTGCCGCCAGAGCTTCAAGTGATACCTGGCGTAGCTTTTGATCCTTTTGCTCTGCGATGACAAGCACTGTTTTTCCCATGGCTGTTCTCCTCCTGTCGATGATTCAGCGAGCGCCGGCCTGGCCGGTGGCTTGCAAAATGATGTCTGCGAGTTGTTCGGCTTGCGCTTCGACATCTCCACTCAGGCGTTGTCCTGCCTGGCGCTTCGGGGGCAAGGAGAGATCGGTACGCGCAACACGCGGTGCAACGTCGTCCGGGGAAAGGCCGAGATCGGCCAAAGTGACGTTTGTGAGCGGTTTCTTTTTGGCTTTCATGATACCCGGCAGCGATGGGTAGCGCGGTTCGTTCAGCCCTTGTTGTGCCGTGAAGAGGGCCGGCAATTGCGCTTCTACGGTCTGTACGTCGCCATCCACCTCGCGCACACATGTTGCTTTGCCTCCGTCGATCGTCAACTGCGTGATGGCAGCGACATGCGGCAGTCCGAGCTGGTGCGCGACGCGGATGGCGACCTGGCCGGCGCCGTTGTCGATGGAAAAGTTACCTGCCAACAGGACGTCGAATTGGGTCTTGGCGAGATACGCACTGATAGCTTTCGCGATCGCGCGTTCATCTTGAAGCTCGGTACCATCGATCAGCACGGCTTCGTCAGCGCCCATCGCAAGTGCCGTGCGCAATGCCTGCGCGACATCGTCGTTGCCCACGCTGACGACGGTGACGGACGCGTCCTGTTGTTCCTTAAGGCGGACTGCTTCCTCCACCGCATATTCGTCGTAAGGATTGATAATCCACTTCACACCGTCTTCAGCGATCTTGCCATCGACCAGACGGATTCGCTCTTCCGTGTCAAATGTCTGTTTCATCAATACGATGACGTGCATGTTGAAATCCCCTTTCGCAATAGGTGCTAGGCGCGCAGGCCCCGCAAGAAGAAATCGACCGTCTTTTCGACTTGGTCTGACAACGAGTAGCGTCGGCCAGAAATCAGCCACGATGAGACGACCTCGTCCATCGCGCCGAACAACAACAGGCGTGTCAGCTTGACGTCCAAATCAGGCCGAAAGACGCCTTGTTCGATCCCGCGCACCAAGACATCTTCAATCAATTGAATATATGGCTTGAGTGCGTTGCTAATTTCTCGGTGCAAATCCAAGGAACTCTGACGCAGTTCAAGCTGCGTCACCTTCGCGAGATCGACATTCTTTTCAAGTTCTGTGAAGTGCAGCTCGCAGATTTTACGGATGGCGTCGTCGGCGCGATCGTCTTCGTGGATGTGTTCGTGAAACATTCGCACCAGGTTGCCCAGCTTTTCACGAAACAGCGACACCAGAATGTCTTCTTTGCTCTTGAAGTACAAATAGATAGTGCCGTCAGCCACGCCTGCCTCGCGTGCGATTTTGGAAACCTGAGAGCCAAAATAACCGTATTCGGCAAAGATTTTCAAGGCCGCACTGAGGATGGCATCGTACTTTTCGCGTTTTTTCTCTGCCAATCCACTTGTCATGCATTCACCTCGGTGCTAATATCTTTGTCAAAGAATGAATGAATGCTCATTCATTTTTGTACCCTCATAGTAAATGCCGCGGACGTGAATGTCAATTCCCGCAAACAGTGCTTTGTCTTAGCGCTGAAAGCGATTGCGGACAAGTCCTTTGTGGCATGGATGTACAGGCTTTTTCGAGGAAGGATGTGATGGACATGATGATAGCTGTCAATGATATCGCTTTCGCGTTGGTTGTGGCCTACGCATTGTACTTGTTTGGCATCGTTGTCTACCGACGCTATCAATACTTGTCGCTGGGCAAACCGGTGGCCATCGACGCGCGCTCGGGTATGGGCGGCTTTGTCGCGCAGGTATTTGGTCAAAAGAAGTTGTTTAAAGACGCGAAAAGCGGAACGATGCACTTTGTTATGTTTTATGGCTTCATCATTCTTCAGTTTGGTGCGCTGGATCTCATCGCGAAGGGACTCACCAGGGGAGAACACATTCCGTATCCCGCTTACGAATCGTTCTCGTTCTGCCAGGAATGTGTCGCGATTCTCATCCTGATCGCAACCGGCTATGCGGCTTATCGCCGTTACGGAGAACGCTTGAAGCGACTGAAGCGCGGTTTTAAGCCAAGCATCGTGTTGCTTCTCATCGCAGGTTTGATGGTCTGCGTTCTACTCGACCTATCATTTGAGCGCGTCTGGCATCATGAAGCTGCTTCTTGGTATGGCCCCATCTCGTCGCTGTTGGCGAGTGCTTTTTCTGGAATCGGTACGACGGCGGCGGAAACTTGCTTCTACGTGTTCTGGTGGTTGCATCTCTGTATTCTTTTGACATTCCTGATTTATGTTCCGCAGTCTAAGCATTTTCACCTGATGGTTGCGCCCATCAACGTCCTGTTGCGACGCAAACATCCGCCTGGGCGTCTGCGTTCGCTCGATCTCGAAGACGAAAATGCGGAGTCGTTTGGCGTTGGTCAAATTGAAGATTTCAATCGCAAGCAGATGCTCGACTTCTTCGCCTGTGTCGAGTGCGGGCGTTGCACCAATGTCTGTCCGGCATCCAACACAGGGAAACCGCTGTCGCCTATGCACCTGATCGTCAAGATGCGCGATCACTTGCTTGAAAAGGGCGCCGCTGCAACCCATACGAAGGCGTATGAGCCAGCCTATCTGCTGCCGCAGCACGATGGTTCGGCACACAAAATGGCTGCAGGTGGCGAGGATATCGATTTCCCAAGCGATGCCTTGGTCGACATCGAGCCCACGCTTCACTGGCAAAAGGAAGCCTGGGCGTTGCAGGAAGCAGATGTTTCCGCGTTGAGCCTCATTGGCGACGTCATTACCGAAGATGAGATTTGGGCTTGCACGACATGCCGAAATTGCGAGGATCAATGTCCAGTCGACAACGAACACGTCGACAAGATTATCGACCTGCGCCGATATCTAGTTTTGATGGAAGGAAGCATGCCAAACGAGGCAAAGCGCGCGATGCAAAACATCGAGCGTCAGGGGAATCCCTGGGGGCTGAGTCGCAATGAGCGCAGCCATTGGACGAATGGGCTCGATGTTCCCGTGCCGACGGTCCATGAGAATCCAGATTTTGAATACCTTCTGTTCGTCGGCTCGATGGGCTCATACGATCGCCGCGTGCGCAAGGTTACGCATGCCTTTGTGCGCCTGTTACACGAAGCTGGTGTCAACTTCGCCATCTTGGGTGACGAAGAAAACGGTTCGGGTGATACGCCGCGACGCCTTGGCAACGAAATGCTGTTTCAGCAGCTTGCCATGGAAAACATCGCGACGTTTCAACAATATGGCGTGCGCAAGATTGTCACCGCATGCCCACACACATTTAACACTTTGAAAAACGAGTATCCCGAATTCGGGATGGAGGGAGTTGAAGTTTACCACCATACGCAATTGCTTGCCGAATTAGTCAAACAAGGGAAGTTGCGTCCGACGCATCGCTTGCAAGAGCGGGTGGTCTATCATGACGCCTGCTACCTCGGCCGCTATAATGGTGTGTTCGATGCGCCGCGGGAGATTTTAGAAGCCATTCCCGGTGTCGAGTTGGTCGAGATGGAACGCAACCGTGAGAATGCAATGTGCTGCGGCGCCGGTGGCGGCCGCATGTGGATGGAGGAGACCAAGGGCAAGCGAATCAATTTAGCTCGCACGCAACAGGCCCTGTCGGTCCATCCAACTGTCATCGGAAGTGCTTGCCCGTACTGCTTGACCATGATGGAAGACGGGACGAAGCTCACCGAGACAGATGACACCGTGAAGGCGCGCGACGTCGCAGAACTTCTGGCCGCATCCGTATTTGCTGAGGATGTCCGGCAGAACAAGGAAGACGAGGAGGTAGGAGCTCGATGAGACACATTCGCAAAGCTGCCGTGATCGGCTCTGGCGTAATGGGTGCCGCAATCGCGGCACACTTGGCCAACGTCGGAATTCCGTGTTTGTTGCTGGACTTGGTTCCGACTTCGCTCACGGAGGAAGAGAAGCGTCGCGGCTTGACGCTCGACCATCCAGCCGTGCGCAATCGCTTGGCGACACAGGCCATCGCAAGATTGCATAAAGCGAGCCCGGCTCCGCTCTATCGCGCGGAGTTCGCACAACGTATTCAACCAGGCAACCTGGAGGATGATCTCCACAAAATTGCGGAGGTCGATTGGGTCATCGAGGTAATTGTCGAAAGCCTTGAGCCAAAGCGGCAGTTGCTTGAGCGTATCGAGCAATATTGGCGACCTGGCACGATTGTCAGTTCCAACACGTCGGGCATCTCGATCAACGAGATGGTCGCTGGTCGCAGTGAAGCGTTCCGGCGAAGCTTCCTTGGAACGCACTTCTTTAACCCACCGCGGTATATGAAGCTGCTCGAGGTGATTCCGGGCGCCGACACGGAACCAGAACTCGTGGACTTTATGGCTGATTTTGCGACCCGGCGGCTCGGCAAGGGCGTCGTGATCGCGAAAGACACGCCGAACTTTATCGCCAACCGGATTGGCACATACGGATTGCTGGTAACATTCGAAGAAATGCAAAAGGGTGGCTTCTCTATCGAGGAAGTGGATGCCGTGACGGGGCCAGCACTTGGCCGTCCGCGCAGCGCGACCTTCCGGACGCTCGATTTGGTCGGTATCGACACGTTTGTCCATGTGGCGTACAACGTCCACGCTCACGTCTCGGATCCGGTAGAGCAACAGGCGTTTGTCGTACCAGACGCGATCCGCACGATGGTAGAGCGCGGTTGGCTGGGCGAGAAGTCGGGGCAAGGCTTCTACAAGAAGGTGAAAGAAGGCGGATCGAGTCGCATCTTATCGCTGGACCTGGCGACCATGGAATATCGCGATCAGGTGAAGGTCAAGTCGGTGTCGCTCGATGCGGCAAAGGCAGCCAAAGGCGGTAAGGCAAAGGCCCAGGCAATACTTGCAGGCAAAGACAAGTACGCACAACTGGCGTGGGATATCGTCAAGCGGGTGTTGGTCTACTCCGCCGAGAAAATGGGTGAAATTGCCGATTCGCCGCAGGACGTGGATGCCGCGATGCGTTGGGGCTTCAATTGGGATCTCGGGCCGTTTGAGTTGTGGGATGCAATCGGCCTTATCCCTGCGGCTGAACGGATGCGGGCAGACGGATTGACACTGCCTGCTTGGGTCGATGCATGGATCGCCGCGGGGCACACGGCGTTCTACGAAGAGCGCGAAGGCACCGTCTATATGCCTGTTGCCGGTGCGGCGAAACCTGTACAAGTGCCTGCCGGTGTCATCGATCTCGCGGCGTGCAAACAGGCTGGGCGCGTGATTCAGCAGAACACTGGCGCGAGCCTCGTCGACCTTGGTGACGGTGTGGCATGTCTCGAGTTTCACTCGCAGAACAACGCGATTGGCCCGGATATTTTGGCGATGATCGAGCAAAGTGTCGGCATTGTCGAACGGGATTTTCGAGGCATGGTGATTGCCAATGAGGGACGCAACTTCTGCGTTGGCGCCAATTTGATGTTGATGCTGATGGCCGCGCAAGAAGGCGACTGGGACGAAATCGACCTGTCTGTGCGCATGTTCCACAAGGCGATGCTGACGCTTCGCTATTCGGCGGTTCCTGTCGTCGCGGCGCCGCATCGGATGACCCTTGGCGGCGGCGTCGAAGTTTGTCTCGCTTCGTCTCGCGTGCTTCCGTCCGCTGAGACATATTTCGGGCTCGTCGAAGTGGGTGTTGGCCTTATCCCAGCAGGGGGTGGGTGCAAAGAAACGGCCCTTCGCCTGTCCGAGTCGGTCGCCGCAGATGAGGATTTGGCGCCGCATCTCGCGCGGATGTTCCAGACCATTGGCACGGCCAAAGTCTCAACCAGCGGTGACGACGCCTTGGCTATGGGTTGGCTGCGTGCGACGGATCGGGTGATTGTCAACGATGACCTGCGAATTTCCGCGGCCAAAGCAGAGGTTCTCCGCATGGCGGAATTGGGTTATACGCCTCCTGCGCGCGACGCACGCATTCGCGTGGCTGGTGTCGACGGCAAAGCGGTGTTGCAAATGGCGGCTCGTGGCATGTGGCAAAGCGGTTACATGTCCGATCACGATTTGCTCATCGTAAACAAGTTGGCGCATGTGTTGGCAGGCGGGGACGTGCCGGCAGGCTCACTCGTCAGCGAATCGTATTTGCTCGATCTCGAGCGCGAAGCGTTTGTCAGCCTGTGTGGTGAGCCAAAAACCCAGGAGCGCATGCAGTACATGCTCGCGAAGGGGAAGCCGCTGCGCAACTGATGACAAAAGGAGAGTGACAGATATGCGGGAAGCAGTGATTGTTTCCGTTGCGAGAACGCCGGTTGGCAAGGCGAAGCGCGGTCTGTTCGCGCACACGCGCGTTGAAGACTTAGGCAAAGTGGCCATTCAGGCTGCGTTGTCGCGGGCGCCCGGGCTCGATCCGGCAGAGGTCGAGGATGTCGTGATCGGCTGCGCGATGCCAGAGGGCGAGCAAGGCCTCAATGTCGCGCGCATCATTTCCCTGTACAGCGGTTTGCCACAGTCTGTGCCTGCGGTAACCGTCAATCGCTTCTGCTCTTCCGGGTTGCAGGCCATTGCCCAGGCGGCAGAAAGAGTCATGCTTGGCCATGCAGAAGTCGCCATTGGCGGCGGTGTAGAGAGCATGAGTCATGTCCCGATGACCGGATTCAAGCCGGCACCGCACCCTGGCATTCTTGCTGAGATGCCTGACGTATACATTGCGATGGGTCATACGGCGGAAAACGTCGCTCGCCGCTTCGGGGTCAGCCGCGACGATCAAGACGAGTTTGCCTATCAGAGTCACCAAAAGGCGTATGCTGCACAGCAGGCTGGCAAGTTCGAGGATGAAATCGCACCGGTCGACACAAAAGTGTATGGCATCGACGATGCAGGTCGCCCATGGTCGCGCGACGTCCATGTCACACAAGATGAGGGCGTACGCAAGGACACGTCGCCAGAGGCCCTGGCATCGTTGCGGCCGGCCTTTGCACGCGGCGGCAGTGTGACCGCGGGCAACTCGTCGCAGATGAGCGATGGCGCGGCCGCGGCTGTCATCATGAGCGCCGAGCGCGCACAGGCACTCGGGTTGAAGCCGCTCGCGACATTCCGCAGCTTTGCGGTGACCGGTTGCGACCCAGCGGTCATGGGAATTGGCCCTGTGGGCGCCATACCGAAGGCATTGAAAATTGCCGGGATCTCGCTCGCCGATGTCGATCTCTTCGAAATTAACGAGGCATTCGCTGCGCAATGTGTGCAAGTCATGCGTGCGCTTGAAATCGATCCTGCAAAAGTGAATGTCAACGGCGGCGCGATCGCGCTGGGACATCCACTTGGCTGCACGGGCGCGAAACTGACAGCGACGCTCGTTCACGAACTGCGCCGGCGCGGTGGCGGCTATGGCGTCGTGTCGATGTGTATTGGCGGCGGCATGGGCGCGGCCGGCGTATTCGAGGTACACCCCGAGTAAGGCAGGGTGGAAACTTCCATTATGCACCGTATAAAGGAGAGGGTTTACGATGGCCAACAAGACACTTGCGATTGGCGGCGGCTTTATCATTGAGGAAACCGATCCGAATTCGATCGTGACACCGGAGTCTTTGACAGAGGAGCAACGCATGATCGCGGAAACGACGAGCAGTTTCGTCGAGACGGAGGTTTCTCCGCATCATGAAGAAATTGAAGGACTGGACTACGATTTGACCGTGAAGTTGTTGCGCAAAGCCGGAGAAATCGGCTTGTTGTCGACCGAAATCCCGGAAGCGTATGGCGGTCTTGGCCTCGATAAAATGAGCGCGACGCTCATCAACGAGCGCGTGTCGAAAGCGGGATCGTTCGGCTTGTCGCTTGGTGCCCACACAGGTATTGGCACGTTGCCGATTGTCTACTTTGGCAACGAACAACAAAAGCAGAAGTACCTGCCGAAGCTTGCGACCGGTGAATGGATCGCGGCGTATTGCCTGACAGAGCCATCGTCTGGTTCCGATGCGCTGGGCGCGAAGACGACGGCGCGTTTGTCGGACGACGGGAAGCATTACATTCTCAATGGCACCAAGCAATTTATCACGAATGCAGGCTTTGCGGACGTGTTCGTCGTGTACGCAAAAGTCGATGGAAAGTTGTTTAGCACCTTTATCGTCGAACGGACGATGCCTGGCGTCAGCGTTGGCCCGGAAGAACAAAAAATGGGTATTAAGGGCTCGTCGACCCGCCAGTTGATCCTGGAAGATGTGCATGTACCTGTTGAAAATCTATTGTACGAGGTTGGCAAAGGCCATCAAATCGCGTTCAACATCCTGAATATTGGACGCTTCAAGTTGGCCGCGGGTGCCGTCGGCGGATCGAAGGACGCCATTGAATTGGCGGCTCATTATGCGAATGAACGCCAGCAATTCGGACGTAAAATCTCGTCGTTCCCGCTCATTCAACAAAAGCTTGCGCGAATGAACACGCGTGCGTTCGTGCTGGAAAGCGTCGTTTATCGTACGGCTGGTTTGCTTGATGCGGCGTTGGCGGACGTCGATGTGACAGGTCCAAACTCGGGTATGTTGTCGGCAAAGGCAATCGCAGAATACGCGATTGAGTGCTCCATTAACAAGGTCTTCGCTTCTGAGACGCTCGACTATGTCGTCGATGAAGCGTTGCAGATACATGGCGGATACGGCTTCATCAAGGAGTACAAGGTCGAACAAATGTATCGCGATTCGCGCATCAACCGCATCTTTGAGGGAACCAACGAAATCAACCGCCTCTTGATTCCTGGTACGATGCTGCGCCGCGCCATGAAAGGTGAACTGCCACTTTTGCAAAAGGCCCAGGCCCTGCAGGCAGAGCTCATGCAGATGACGCCAGCGCTCTCTGCACCGGAAGGAACGCTTGCAGAGGAAGCGCAGTATATCGCCAACGCGAAGCGGATTTTCCTCATGGTGGGTGGGTTAGCCGCACAAGCGTTCCAACAACGGGTTGACGAAGAGCAAGAGGTGCTTTCCAACCTTGCAGACATCGCGATCTTGACGTTTGCCATGGAAAGCGCTTGGCTGCGCACCATGCAGCATGTGGAGCGCGTTGGTGAAGCTGCGTGCGCAAGCGCGATCGCGATGACGAAGGCGTTTGCATACGAATCGTTGGGTGAAATTGAGCGCCTGGCGAAGGAATGTTTGGCGCACGTCGAGCAAGGGGATGCGTTGCGCATGCAATTGTCGGTTCTGAAGCGGCTCGCCCGCCGTGCGGATCTCGACATCATCGGACTGGAACGCGAAATTGGCCGTGCGGTGATCGACGCGGAACAATACGTGTGCTGATGCGAACCGTTTGAAAGGATGGTGGGCTTATGGCGAAAACTTGGTTAGCACATTATCCGGAGGAAGTCCCAAGCTCGTTTGCCTACCCTCAGGAAAATTTGGCGTCGTTTCTCGTTCATTCTGCACAAAGTTTTCCGAACAACCCGGCCATCTGGTTTTTCGGGCGTACGATGAGCTATCGCGAACTGCTGGACGCGAGCTGTCGTTTTGCCAACGCTGTGCGAGCGTTCCCCCTAGCCAAGGGGGAACGGCTCGCCATCATGTTGCCCAATTGCCCACAGGCTGTGATCGCGTATTACGGCGCCTTGCTGGCTGGGCTGGTGGTCGTCCAACATAATCCGATGTATACGGAGCGAGAGCTAAAACACCAATTGCAGGATTGCGGTGCAAAGGCGTTGGTCACACTGGACGAGTTGTGGCCGAAAGTGCAGCATATTCAGCGGGAGACAGATGTGGAACACGTCATTGTGGCATCGGTGCGCGACTATCTGCCGCCAACGGCAGCTCTTGCAGAATCCACATCGCAGGCGTGGGACATAGGTGGGAGCGCACAGGCGCAGCAGGGCGTGATTGCGTGGAACGAACTGCTCATGCAGGGGACTTCGGACGTACCAGAGATTGAGATCGACGCCACAGAAGATATTGCGCTGATTCAATACACAGGAGGGACGACAGGAGTCCCCAAAGGGGCGATGTTGACCCATCTCAACCTAGTTGCCAATACGATTCAGAGCGCGTTGTGGTCTTATCAATTGCGGGATGGGCAAGAGCGTTACTTGGGAGCCCTGCCTTTTTTCCACGTCTTTGGGATGACCGTTTTGATGAATCAAGCCATGTACAAGGCGGGCATGTTGATTCTCGTGCCTAGGTTCCAGGCGAAAGACGTCTTGCGTTTGATTCACGAATTTAAGCCAACCGTGTTTCCAGGGACGCCAACCATGTACATTGCGCTCATGAATCATCCGGATGTCGCGCAGTATGATCTTTCGTCAATCGAAGTTTGTGT
This sequence comes from Alicyclobacillus sacchari, assembly GCF_004366795.1. Lineage (GTDB taxonomy): Bacteria > Bacillota > Bacilli > Alicyclobacillales > Alicyclobacillaceae > Alicyclobacillus > Alicyclobacillus sacchari. Next base: position 180,749 of record NZ_SORF01000002.1, read on the forward strand.
AAGCGGTGCAGCGCCTCTTCCGTTGGAGGTACAGGCTCAATTTGAGCGTCTCACAGGCGGAAAGCTCGTTGAAGGCTACGGATTAACCGAAGCTTCCCCCATCACTCATGCGAACAACTTCTGGGGCGAGCGAAAGAATGGTTCGATCGGTATTCCGTTCCCTGACACGGAGGCCCGGATTGTCGACGAAAATGGAAATGATGTACCGGTGGGGGAAATTGGTGAATTGGTTGTGCGTGGTCCGCAGGTGATGAAGGGTTACTGGCAAAAGCTTGCTGAAACCGCTTCCGTCCTTCGCGATGGCTGGCTGTTCACTGGAGATATCGGTAAGATGGACGAGGACGGCTTCTTCTATATTGTCGATCGCAAAAAGGATGTCATCATCGCGGGTGGCTACAACATTTACCCACGCGAGATCGAAGAGGTTTTATATGAGCATCCAGCGGTCGCCGAAGCGGCTGTCGTCGGCGTCACAGATTCGTACCGCGGGCAGACGGTCAAGGCGTTTATCCAGCTAAAACAAGGTCAGCAGGTGACAGCTGCAGAGATGGATGCATGGTGTCGCGCGAATTTGGCCGCGTACAAAGTGCCGCGCGCCTACGAATTTCGTGAGTTCTTACCCAAGTCCGCGGTAGGTAAGATTTTGCGCCGCGAACTGGTCGAGGACAGTAAACAAAATGCATAAGGGGAGGATGAGATGCGGTCGTCGATGAATCCGCATGGCGTCGATCCTCTGGTTCTGGAGCGGAGCGCGGTGGGGACCTTTTCCGACTACACGGGAATTCGCGTTATCGCCATTGGGGAGACCGAGTTGGAAGCAGAACTGGAGATTCGTCCCCATCATCTCAACGTGGCAGGTATTTTGCACGGGGGCGTTCATGCGACGTTGCTCGATTCGTTGATGGGGCTGTTGGTCATTTTACAGTATCCAGAGGATCCGGTTGTAACAACGAACTTGAACGTACACTTTACCGAGCCAGTTTCGGCAGGGAAACTGCGTGCCAAAGCTGCTTTCGTTCATCGCGGCGGGCGCACGATGACGGTCGAAGGACATGTCTATAGTGACGATGGCAGGTTGTGTGCATTTGCAACAGGCACATTCCGCGTCTTGAACAAGTCGAAGTAAGGCGATATGTCGCGTTTTACATAGGCGCGAACGGGAGTCCACCCCGTTCGCGCTTGTCGACGTTGTTCGTACGTTTGCATATATATACCGCAGATTTGGTTGTCGAGACTTGTCAAACACCATATCTAGTGTTAATCTCATTTTGCGAACCACAATTACATAGACGAATCCTGGTGCTCGCAATGCGAGTGAAAAGGGAATCCAGTGGAAAGCTGGAACGGTCCTCGCCACGGTGATGTTCGATGTGCAAGCTGCGGCACTCTGCCAGCCACTCCGTTTTTGACGGGGGAAGGTGCTTCTGCACAGATGAGACTTAGTCCGGAGACCTGCCAGGGTTGGTTATGCATCACTCCCACGAGGGATTGGGAAGGGGCGATGAACGAACAAGAAACTCGGTTTTGGGCGGTCTGTGTAGACCGAATGGAAAACCGCAGTTTGTTGGAATCTCGAACCCTGTTCCGTTATGGGAACAGGGTTTTTTCATGAATATGTGAGGAGCGGATACATCATGATGGAAAGCGCACCAGGTGTGGCAGCGACATTGGAGACGGCACTGTGGCCCGAACGGCTCGCATCGTATCGCGTGTACAAGCACAACGGCAGGGAGACGGCCTTTGATACGAAGAAATTCCATGCGTTTTTGGAGCGCGGCTGTGCACAAATCGATGGTTGTCAAATGGAGAGTTTGGCTCAGGCCATCTATCCACAGTTACGCGATGGCATGACGACGTCTGAAATCGCTAAGGTTGCCATTCAGGCCGCCGTGGAGAAGACAAGTGTGAAAGAACCGAAATGGCAATTTGTCGCCGCGCGGCTCCTTTTGTTGAACTGCTACAAACAAGCAGGGCGCAATCGAAACTATGAGCATGTTGGCTACGGCGATTTTAAAGAATTGATCGAAAGCCTAGAACAAATCGGACGCTACGGAACCTACGTGCGCGAACATTTCAGCTCGGAAGAAATTGCAGAACTGGCGGCGTATATCAAGCCAGAGCGCGATCATCTGTTCAACTATGTTGGTCTCAAACAACTTATGGATCGCTATGCCATTCGCAACCTTGCAGGCGGCATCATGGAACTTCCACAAGAGGTATTCATGGGTGTGGCCATGCACTTGGCGATGAAGGAACAGGACAAGCTCAAGTGGACGAAATACTTTTATGACATGTTGTCGACGTTGGAGGCGACGGTTGCGACACCGACGCTCAGCAACGCGCGCAAACCATTCCACCAGTTGAGTTCCTGTTTCATCGACATGCCGGAAGACGATCTCGTTAGCATTTACGCGACGGATGAGGCTTTTGCGAGAGTCTCGAAATTTGGCGGTGGCATGGGCATCTACGTGGGCAAAATTCGTGCACGAGGTTCGGCCATTCGCAATCACCCCGGAGCCAGTGGTGGCGTTGTCCCATGGATCCGGAATTTTAACAACACGGCGGTCAGCTGTAACCAATTGGGTATGCGCAGCGGAGCGGCGGCTGTCTACTTGGACGTTTGGCACAAGGACATCCTGGATTTCTTACAATTGCGCACGAACAATGGCGATGAACGCATGAAGGCGCACGACATTTTTCCAGGTGTCTCGATTCCGGACCTGTTTATGCGCCGGGTTGAAGAGCGTGGGATGTGGCACCTATTTTGTCCGTACGAGGTTCGCAAGGTGATGGGATTTTCGTTAGAGGATGCTTGGGGTGACGAATTTGAACGCAGGTACGAAACTTGCGTCAACGAGCCGAATTTGCCAAGAGTCGAAATTCCGGCCATAGAAATCATGAAACGGATCATGCAGTCCGCCTTTGAAACCGGCACGCCATTCATCTTTTTCCGAGATACGGCGAATCGACTCAATCCAAACAAACACGCTGGCATGATCTATTGCAGCAACCTTTGCACTGAAATTATGCAGAACATGAGCCCATCGCAGCGGTACGAAGAGATGGTGGAGGGCGATGTCATCACCGTGCGTCAACAGGCTGGTGACTTTGTCGTGTGCAACTTGTCATCGCTCAACCTTGGGCGCTGTCGAGATCGCGAATCGATTCGGGAGACGGTGCGGCGGCAGATTCGCGCGATGGACAATGTGATCGATCTCAACCATTATCCTGTCGCACAGGCCGCGATCACGAACCGAAAGTACAGGGCGGTTGGCCTTGGTATCAGCGGCTATCACCAATACCTTGCCGAGCAAGGGCTCATCTGGGAGTCGGAACAACACTTGCGGCATGTCGACGAGCTATTTGAATGGATTAATTACTACGCGATTGAAGCCTCGTTGGAACTCGCGAAAGAAAAAGGGCCGTACCCCCTCTTTCACGGATCTGATTGGGAGACAGGTAAATATTTCGAACTGCGGGGCTACAGGAGCAGACCGGGGGGACCGGATTGGGATGGCCTGCGCGAACAGGTCGCTCGCCATGGCGTGCGCAACGCGTACTTGGTCGCCATTGCACCAACGAGCAGCACAAGCCTTATCGCGGGCAGTACCGCCGGCATCGATCCGGTGTTCGCGCGCTTCTTCCTGGAGGAGAAGAAAAATGGTGTTGTGCCGCAGACAGCTCCGAATTTGAACGAACGTACATTCTGGTATTACAAAGAAGCGCACACCATTGACCAGAGTTGGAGCATCGAGGCGTGCGCGGTACGCCAGCGGCATGTCGATCAGAGTCAGTCATTCAACCTGTATATCACACCCGATATCAGCGCGAAGGCGTTTTTAGACCTGTACATGCTGGCGTGGAAACGCGGCCTTAAGACCGTTTACTACGTGCGAAGCAAAGCGGTCGAAGTGGAGGACTGCGTGGCATGTTCGTCGTGATCGCCATCAGCAGGCCCAGTGTCAAATGGCCGCGGCTTGTGCATCATGACTCGAGATAGGAGAGAGATAACGCATGAAATTAGAACGGACCAGATTGTTTAACGCAGCGGGCGATCGCGACTGGGGCAAGCGGCGCATCATCGGCGGCAACACAACCAATATGATCGAGTTGAACAACATCAAGTACGACTGGGCGTACAAGCTCTACCGTGCCATGATGAACAACTTTTGGATCCCCGAAGAAATCGCATTGGCCGACGACGCACGTCAGTACGACGCGCTGACGGAGGACGAGCGTCGAAGCTACAATAAAGTGCTGTCGTTCCTCATTTTTATGGACAGCCTGTTGACCCACAACCTGCCGAATATCAACGAGTACATCACGGCACCCGAGGTCAACTTGTGCCTTACCGTGCACGCGTTTCAGGAAGCGGTGCACTCACAGTCGTATGGCTACATTCTAGATTCCGTCGTCAACGCGGCGACGCGCGACGCCATCTACAACGAGTGGCGAGAAGATGATCATCTGTTGCGCCGCAATCAGTTCATCACCGATTTGTTCGAACAGTTCATCGCCGATCCGAGCGATCGCAACCTGTTGAAGACCGTTGTGGCCAACTACATTCTCGAAGGCGTATACTTTTACGCCGGGTTTAGCTTTTTCTTCGTGCTCGGCCGCCAGGGTAAAATGTTAGGAACGGTGTCTGAAATCAAGTTTATTCAACGGGATGAACTCACACACCTGGCTATTTTCCGCAATTTGTATCATGAGATTATCCGGGAAAATAAAGGATTGCTCACGCCTGACTTGGAACAGGAGTTTCTTGAGATGATGCGAACCGCGGTCGATCACGAAGTGGCCTGGGGTCAGTATGTAACCGGGGGCAAGATTGCAGGCTTGACGGATGTCTTGATCGATCAATACATCAAGTATTTGGCCAACGTGCGTTTGCAGTCGCTCAATCTCCCAATTCTATATCCAGAAGTGACAGAGCATCCAATGCCTTGGCTCGACAGTTATGCGTCCATGAATTCCATGAAAACGGACTTCTTCGAGCAGCGCGTGACGAGCTACACCAAAGCGGGCAACTTGAATTGGGACGAATTGTAATACCAGGGCAGGTCCTATACGGATGACAGGAGGCGTGACTTGTGGCGCATGCCATCATGGTGGTCGGGACATCATCAAACGTCGGGAAGAGTGCCATCTGCACAGCGTTTTGCAAGATTCTTACCGACGCCGGTTATCGTGTCGCGCCGTTTAAGGCGCAGAACATGTCGTTGAACGCAGCGGTGACCCCAAGCGGCGCCGAGATCGGCCGAGCGCAGGCTGTACAAGCGGAGGCATGTGGAATTGAGCCGAACGAGCACATGAACCCGGTCCTCTTGAAGCCAACCGCATTTAATGCGTCGCAAGTTGTCCTCCAAGGTCAGGTGTATGGCACAAAAACTACAGAGTCGTACTTTCGCGAACAGCGCCAGGCCATCTGGGCACGGGTCGAAGAGAGTTATCACCTATTGGAACGAAACTTTGACGTGATCGTCATCGAAGGGGCTGGCAGTCCGGTCGAAATCAATTTGAAGGAACATGATATTGCGAATATGCGAGTTGCCGAAATGGCCGACGCAGATGTGATTTTGGTGGCTGATATTGATCGCGGCGGCGTCTTTGCTTCGGTCATCGGCACGCTCGCGTTGCTGACGCCAACTGAGCGCGCTCGTGTCAAGGGCATCATTGTCAACAAGTTTCGCGGTGATGCCAGTCTGTTTATCCAAGGCGTACGCATGCTGGAAGAAGCCGCGGGCGTTCCTGTTCTTGGTGTGGTGCCATATGTCCCGGACATCGGAATTGATGAGGAAGACTCGCTCGGTCTGGAAGGTGAACGCTACAGACCAGGGGATCGTGTGCATGATGACGTGCTCCATCTCGGCGTGATACAGGTCCCGCACATCTCAAACTTTAACGATTTCGATCCGCTTTATCGTGCCCCCGGGGTATCGATTCGGTTTTGTCAACGCCCACAAGATGCCGCTGACTGCCAAGCCGTGATCTTGCCCGGAACGAAAAACACCATCGATGACCTTCGCTGGCTGCGGGAGCGCGGCTTTTTCGAGGCAATCTGGCACGCGTTCGCGAATGGTGCCGCGGTTGTCGGCATCTGTGGCGGATATCAGATGCTTGGTGTCGAAGTGGAGGATCCCCTTGGCGTCGAGTCGCAGCAAAGCTGGTCGCCTGGTTTGCATCTGTTGCCTGTGCGTACGGTGATGGCCTCGAACAAGGCAACATATCAAGCCGCAGGCAGGACGACCCTCTATTCGTCCCTACCTGTCAGCGGGTATGAAATCCATATGGGCGAGACCACGCCTCTGGTTGGCGTTCAGCCGTTTGCACGAATTGCGCGCCGCAATGAAGACATACTTCGAGATGACGGCGCTGTCTGGCATGAGGGACGCGTCATCGGCACGTATTTGCACGGCGTGTTTGACAACGATGGGTTTCGCGAAGCCTGGCTAAAATCCATACGTCTTCGCTTCGGGCTCGATCAGCGTGTTACTGGCGAAACGAACTATCGAGAAAGGCGTTGGCACGCCATTTGCCATTTTGCGGATGTCGTTCGTGCGCACATCGATACCTCGACAATTTGCGCTTGGATTCGGCATGGGACGGCGTCGAATGGATGACCTCCCTTATGCATGTCATTCTTATACATATCTTTGTCGCCGCCGCCGCGCTGGCCGTCGATCGCTTGGTTGGCGATCCGCAGTGGATTCCGCATCCTGTCGTTGCGATCGGCCGTTTCATCCAATGGTTCGAGAAACATTTCTACCGTGTGGGTGCCGCACCTTGGCAACAGAGGCTCGTTGGTTTCGCATTGACGCTGTCCACGACCGTACTGGCTTGTGGCACAACGTGGTGTGTGGTGACGGTTTGCAGCAAGATTTCGTCGTGGTTGGGACTGGCTATAAACATCTGGATTTGCTCAACGACCATCGCCTGGAAGGGTCTGCGTGACGCAGGGCGGGCGGTATCCTGCGAACTGGTGGAGCATGGACTCGATAGCGCACGTACTGCTGTATCGCGGATTGTCGGGCGCGACACGGACCATTTATCGGAAGCCGAGGTCGTTCGCGCCACCGTCGAAACGGTCGCCGAGAATTTGGTGGACGCGGTTGTATCGCCGGTATTGTTCACGCTGATCGGTGGCGCCACACTCGCCATTCTGTATCGTGCCGCCAACACGCTCGATTCGATGGTCGGGTACCGGAGCGAGAGGTACCGGTGGTTCGGTTTTGCGTCCGCCAGGTTCGACGATGTGCTCAACTACGTGCCGGCTCGGGTGGCGACAAGCTTGTTGAGCGGCGCGATCGCGTGTACACAAGGCGATCTTCGCGGTGCTTGGCGAGCCCTCGTCCGCGACGCACGCAAACATCCGAGCCCCAACAGCGGCATTCCGGAAGCCATGGTGGCAGGTGCATTGGGCGTTCAACTCGGCGGCTTAAACTACTACGGCGGCATTCCGTCACACCGCGCAACGATGGGAGAGGCGCGCCGACCGTGCGTGCGACGTGATATCGAGCGCAGCGTGCGCATCCTGGATGCAGCTTGCTGGATGTTGACGGGTGCCCTCGTTACGGCCATGCTTGTGATGATTTTAATTGCACGAACGGGAAGGGGGTAGTACGCGATGACGCATGGGCATGGTGGACGCATATACGAATATGCGGAAAAGGTGGGCGTTACCGCGCATGAACTTCTCGACTTCAGTGCAAATATGAACCCGCTTGGACCACCCGCGGCGGCTCTAGTTGCTGTTTGGGATCATTTACCAGAAATTCGCCACTATCCTGACGCTCGCCATCGGGCGGTTCGCGAGGCTATTGGCGAACGGTTTGACCTGCCAATCGACAGCATCTTATGTACCAATGGCGCCGCGGAGGCCATTGACATTGCCATTCGATACCTGTTGCCGGGAACGGTCTGGATTTTTGAACCCGCCTTTGCGGAGTACGCTCATGCAGCGGCGCGATCGCGCTGTCGCATCGAGCGCTTGTATCTGTCACCAGATGCTAACTGGAACTGGTTCGACGTCTTGTACACGGCCGCCGTGCGACCTGGAGACATGATTGTGCTGAACAATCCACACAATCCGACGGGCGCGATGTGGACCCGAGCACAAGTGGAGATGGCCATCCGCTTTGCGTCGGAGCGGCGCGCCTGGCTGCTCGTGGACGAATCATTTCTCGATTTTCGGGATGATGAAGCCAATCACAGCGTATTGTCACAGGCCGTCGTGACAAAGGACGTGCTCGTTGTGCGATCAGCGACGAAAATATACGCCATACCAGGTTTGCGCTTCGGTTTTCTCGCCGGGCATCCGTCGCTCATCCGTGAAATTGCCGAACATCGCGATCCATGGAGCGTCAACCAATTAGCTCAGCGTGCGGCTGCAGCGGCCTATCGGGATGGAAGCTTTCTCAAGGCGACCCACGCATGGCTCGCGCGCGAACGAGCATGGGTTCATTCGACATGGGGGCGGCACAAAGGCGTCCAATTGTATCCCCCGAGTGCCAATTATGCGTTTTGCCGACTTGCCGATGAAATACCTGTCGCCAAGATGCTGAACGCATTCGCGGCCCGCGGTATGTTCGTCAGGTCATGCGCCAATTACCATGGCTTGAATGACCATCATATCCGTTTCGCGATCCGCCTGCGCACGGACAACGAGCGCCTGTATGATGCATTTTGTTCTTTTCTTGCGGCCTTGTAAGCCTGCTGCAGCGATCCAACTGAGCGTTGTAAGCGGAAAAGGTGGGGCTTTGTCCCGCTTTTTTCACGTTTTTTGCGAACTGGCAATTGAATTTTTGCGTTGCAGGATTACAATAAATCACGTCATATGGCATCCATACATACGAGTGGCATAGGAGTGGCCCAAAGGGGTTGTTTTGCTTTTCTTGGGCAAACTAGGTTTGGCACAAGTGCATGACGAGGAGAAATCATATGCTTCATCCACATGGGTTATTTTGGTTACACCCTATTCTCGTTTGCGTGATCATCGCCGCGCTCGCGCTTGCCTTGCTGAACTTCGGCAACGTGAAACGGATTGTGGTAGGCAAGCCTATCCGATCACGGGAACTGCATGGCTCTAAGCTGAAGTTGACATGGTGGATTGCATTACCGGTACTTGCGGCCGACCTGTATTCGTCCGTCGCGTACGGTCCGGAAGCTGGCATCACCGAACTGGCACCGCTTGGCAATGATGTGAAATGGATGATTATTCCTATCACTGCATCGACGGTTTTGTTGCTCATGATTCTTATCACCTCGTATATCATGGGCGTCATCGCCTACCCGAACGGCGGCGGTGCATACGCAATAAGCAAAGATAACTTTCAGCGGCCGTGGGTATCGCTGGTCGCCGCCAGCGCATTAATGGTCGATTACGTGTTGACAGTCGCGGTGTCTGTGTCCTCAGGGGTGCAGACAATGGCTTCGTCGTATCCGGTTCTTGCCGGACACGAAACCGAATTGTCCATTTTGTGCGTGATTGTCATCTTGTTCGTCAATTTGCGCGGCGTGTCGGAGTCGTCGAAGGTATTTGCTTATCCGACGTTCGTTTTTATGGGTTGCATGTTGTTTTTAATTGGTGCCGGGTTTGATGACGAAGTGCACCACGGGTTTGTGCAGCCTGTCACACCGCCGTTTGGCACTATACCCGAAGGGCTTACCCTGATGCTGTTGTTAAAAGCTTTTAGTTCCGCGTGTTCGGCGCTCACCGGCGTCGAAACGATCTCGAATGCCGTGCCAATCTTCCGAGACGGCAAAAACGGGGCAATCAAGGCCTATATCGCACTCGGCGTCATCACGGGTATCACGCTCCTGGGTTTTGCATATCACCTTTACGTGCGTGGCATTTCAGTGAACCCGAATAACACCATGCTGTCGCAACTGGCCGGCGATTATTTTGGCCATGGCATCGTGTACCAGGTCATCATCATTTCCACGTTTGTGGTATTGATCTTGGCTGCCAACTCGACGTTTACCGGCTTTCCGCAGTTGGCCGCATTGGTCGCGAGTGACCGCTTTTTACCCAGAGCGCTAACCCTGCGCGGGGACCGCCTCGGCTACTCGAATGGCATGATTGTACTCGCGGCATTGGCCTCTCTCTTAATTGAAGTATTCCATGCGCAAACCAACGCGCTTATCCCGTTGTATGCCATTGGCGTGTTTGTGGCGTTTACCGTAGCGCAGCTTGGGCTTTTTAAGCGCTGGATCCGGGTAAAAGGGAGCATGTGGCGAACAAAGGCCGTCATCAACGGATTTGGGGCGTTCATCACAGGACTGGTCGCGGTGGTCTTTGCCGTTACCAAATTTACAAGTGGCGCTTGGATTGTGCTTGTCATTCTGCCAGTGGTCATTTTCATTGCCATGAAGATTCGCCAACACTATATTGAAGTGGCTGACGAATTGCGGATCGACCTAAAGACGGTCCACCCAGAAAAGCACAGGATCGTCTCAGTGGTGTTGATTTCTGGCATTCACCGTTTGGTTGTGGATACCATCTCGTTTGCGATGAGCAGCACGCCCGACGTCATTGCATTGTATATTGGGTTTGACGACGAGTCGATTGAACGCATGGAGCAGAAGTGGGAAGCGTGGGGGGCACCCTGCCGTCTGGTAACGATTAAAAGTGAGTATCGGTCGCTTTTATATCCGCTTTCCAAGTTTATTCGGCGACTGGAAACGTACGAAGGCGGTAAGCCGGATCACATTCAGTTGCTTATCGCGCAGTTTGTTCCGAAAAAGTGGTGGCATAATCTCTTGCACAACCAGACTTCGCTTTTGATTCGGGCGTGGATGTTACGCCACAAGGATGTCGTGGTTTCGACCGTGCCATATCATTTGCGAAAGTAGGAAAAGATCTACATGGAAAGCCGCGTCGACTCCCTAGGTTGGTCGATGCGGCTTTCTCTTGTCGTGAAGCGTAAAGATTCGAGTATCCACCGACCAAATCGTTTCGCTGGGGGATTACAGGTGATATGCTAGTGTCATCCAAATGCGAGGTTGGTTGGAGGGATTCCGTTGCGTGGAAAGCGGTTGCGTATCATTCGCACGATCGGATTGCGCATCGCAGTCATCCCCATTTTGCTATGCATGCTTGTCATTATAGGTAATGCGCTTGGCCATTTGACCCCTGCGACAGTCAACCCGTCTTCGGCAGTTCCAGGGCTGCCCGCGGCGAAACCGACTCCGTTTTGGCATTCGGTGTATGCAAGCTTCGTGGCAATTGGTACCTTGCATTGGGGCACAAGTCCCGAGATCACGCGAGATCTGGTGCTGCGTTCGCTCGAGATCAGCACCATTCTCACCTTTGGCTCCCTGTTTGTCGCCGCTCTTATCGGTATCCCGTGCGGTATTCTGGCGGCCTTAAAACCACGAAATCCGATTTGGCAAGCGGTTTCGGCTTTCTCCGTGCTGCTCGGTCAAGTACCTCCATCTGACATGGCCGTCATTCTCATTTTTACGTTCTGCTTGGGGTGGCACCTCATTCCCCTCACCGATGGATGGGGGACTTTTGGTGATGCGATTTTGCCCATCATGACGGTGGCCTGCTTCAATATTGGTTATATGGTCAAGTACACGGAGGCGGGCATGCGAGAAGTGATGCAGAGGTCCTTTATCACGGCTGCGCGCGCGCGTGGCGCAGGCACCGCGGGAGTCGTCGTGCGCCATGCATTGCGCCCAGCGCTGACTGGCCTGTTGACGTTCTTCGGGCCGCAGACGCCGATGACGCTGTTTTGCACCGTGATCGCGGAACAGGCATTCGCCATCCCCGGAATCGGCACCATGCTTGGCATCAAAGTGACGACCTACGGCGCCCCTGCGTTTGGCAGCGGGACGACGCTGTCAGTCACTTTGTTCATTTTTGGCATGTTCATCATGGTACTTAACTTGCTGATCGACATCGCATATTTGTGGCTCAACCCACTCGCGGACTGAGCCAAGGTCAAGGAGGAACTCGTATGTCGTTTGCGGTCATCTCCGATTGGCACGAACGCGCCGTCAAAAGTCGTCAACGCAGGCGACGTCTGGCTTGGCGCCGCTTTTGCCAAAACGGACTGCCTGTTGTCGGACTGGGTTATGCCATCGTGCTATTGATCGTCGCCATCGTGGGTCCACTGGTTACACACCAACCAACCATCGACATTTTCCAGGCGAACCTGAGTCCGAGCTGGACACATCCTTTCGGAACCGGGCAATATGGTCAGGACCTGTTGACGCAGATCGTGCGCGGACTTGGCGGAACGTTGCTCATTGGCGTGGCGGGTGCGGCCATTTCAGTCGCCATCGGCCTCACCATAGGCATCGCCGCAGGCATCTTCGGTGGCTGGGTCGACGCCGTGCTCATGCGACTCACCGATTTTGCGTTTTCGATCCCGACGCTCATCATCGCCCTCTTTGTCGTGGTGGTCACAGGCTTTAGCGCTTGGAACATCGGTCTGTCGATAGGGCTTGTCGCTTGGGCAGGATGCGCTCGCCTCGCGCGCGGGCTTGCGCTTTCCGTGCGCAACGGAACACTGATGGAATCCGCGACGCTCGCTGGCGGATCGCGTTGGTATATTGCGACGCGCTACGTGTTACCGCAAATCGCATCCAATATGATGGTGTTCTTCGTTTTTCAGGTCGCATCGGTGCTCTTTCAGTCCACCACGCTCATCGCCCTCGATCCACAATACGTGCCGCTTACCGGCGGTCAATTGCCTCCAGGCACCAATTTGCTCCTCAATTTGCTCAATGGGGGTGGGGGATCGTACATCGGCTATCGCTGGCTGTTTTGGTTTCCGCTCGGCGTGTATTGTTCGATGGTCATCGCGCTGTTGTGGATCGGCGATGGATTGCAGGCGCTTTTGAATCCTCAACAGCCTTTGCGCGCGCGGCGATTCGCAATATGGCACAGGCGTCGCCCGATAAGATCTGGCAAGGGAGTGAATCTCTATGGCTGACTTCGTTGCCGAGACGATAACGGGTGCCAACAGCGGCTTATCCGGACAACCTGTACTCGACGTGCGGGGCTTGGTCGTCGAGTTTGAGCGCGCCGACGGGACAATCCACGCGGTGAACGGAGTGGATTTTGCCGTATGCCCTGGCGAATGGATCGGCATCATCGGCGAGAGTGGATCAGGTAAATCGGTTACGTTAATGTCCCTGCTCGGTTTGCTCGGAGATGGCGGAAGGGTGACTCGGGGACACGCATGGTTTGAGGGGACGGATTTACTCCAGTTGCCCAATCGGCGGTTACGCTCTGTACGTGGAAACGAGATCGGCGTTGTGTTCCAAAACTTAGCTGAGGGTTTCAATCCCTACTTGCCGATCGGAGTGCAAATTGCGGAAACCTTGGTCAGTCATCGTTTGTGCACGCGACGTACGGCTCATCGTCGCGCAATCGAGCTGATGCGGGAGCTCGGGATCGGCGATGCCAAGGCGCGCTTTCATCAATACCCACATGAGCTTTCCGGGGGGATGCGACAGCGGGCGATGATCGCAAGTGCCGTTGCCAGCGAGCCAAAGGTGATTTTTGCCGACGAGCCGACGACGGCGCTCGACTCGACGGTACAGATGCAAGTGCTGGCACTGTTGACGGATATCTGTCGCAAGCGCGGAACGTCGGTCGTGATGGTCACACACGACCTAGGGGTTGCGGCCCATACCTGCGACCGCATCGTTGTTATGTATGCGGGCATGGTGATGGAAGAGGCGGCGATCGACGAATTTCTGCAACATCCGATGCATCCCTATACACTGGGTCTGCGCGCCGCATCATTCGATCCGGATCAGCCAGATCGACCCTTGCGCCCGATCCCGGGGTACGCGCCGGCGCTTCTGGAGGCACCCCACAGCTGCCCGTTTGCGCCACGTTGTCACCTGGCGACGGCACGATGCCGGGAACATGTACCAGCGTTGCGGCGAATAGGACCGGCCCATCGTGTCGCTTGTCATCATGTTCAAGGGGAGAACGAAACATGAGCGTGAGCCCACTGCTTGATCTGCGTCATATCGAGAAATCGTTTCGCGTGCGTGGGAAGCAACTCTTTGCGGTGCGCGATGTTTCACTATCAATTCGCAAAGGTGAGTCGCTTGGCCTTGTTGGTGAAAGTGGCAGCGGCAAGTCGACAGTGGGGCGATGTGCGATTGGACTGACAGCGCCGGATTCTGGCAGTGTGCGCCTATTTGGCGAGGAACTGGTCGGCCGTTCGCGTCGGGAGCTTCGCCAAATGTGGCAACACATGCAGATGGTCTTTCAAGATGCCGGGGCCGCGTTGCATCCGCGCATGACCGTCGGCCGCAACGTGATCGATCCGCTTGTTGCAAGACGGCTCGTCGATGGGCGCGAAGGGCGAGAGATAGCGCGTCAGTTGCTCGAACAAGTGGGACTGAATCCCGACCAAGCCGAGGCCTATCCGTTTGAATTGTCCGGAGGCCAACAGCAGCGCGTGATGATTGCAAGGGCTTTGGCCGTTGAACCACAGCTACTCATTTGCGATGAACCGGTGTCCGCCTTGGACGTTTCCGTACAGGCACAGATGATGGAATTGTTCGTCAAATTGAAACAAAAGCGGAATCTCTCTTACCTATTTATCTCGCACAACCTACCGTCGGTCGGTCAAATTGCGGATCATATCGCAGTCATGTACCTTGGGGAAATTGTCGAAGTCGGCTCCGCGCACCAGATGTTTCGAGCGCCGTACCATCCTTATTCCCAGGCTCTGTTTGCATCCGTGTTGCCGATTCCAGCCAACGTCGACGCTCGAAGGGAATTGCGCGCGTTGCCAGGCGAAATTCCTTCACCATTCGATCTGCCAAGCGGATGTCCGTTTCACACGCGGTGTCCTGTGGCTGTTGGCCGCTGCCGCGACGTTCGTCCGCCGCTGCGCCCTGTTGGAGATGGCCATCAAGTGGCCTGTCACCTGGCGTAGCCTGTACTTCGGCATAGATCCACGCACAATCGGTATTGTATAGTCTAGACAAAGCCGGTTGCGGAAAACGGCCGAAAGGCGGGGTGCAGCTTGTTGTTGCGGCGCAGAATGTGGAGAAGTATCAATGCCGTGACGGCGCACGATCCCGGCAATTTGCGTATTGTGCCAGGCATCCGCAACGCGTTTGGCGTGGTCTTACCACTGATCTTCGGACTTGTTTCCCATCACGTCCTCTCAGGCGTCGGCATTTCCGCCGGCGCTTTGGTGTCTGGTTTCGCGGGTACGACCGGTACGGCACGCCGACGCACCCGCACGATGCTGCTTGCTACCTTGTGGATGACCGTGACGACCTTGGTTGGTGCCATAGCTGGCGCACACATATGGCTCATCGTGCTTTTGACTATGGTGAGCGGATGGATTGCGGGAATGATGATTGGCGTAAGCGCCGCCGCAGGGCAAGTGGGATTGTTGTCTACCAACGCCCTGATTTTGATTTCGACAAGCCCGCAATCGCCAAGTGGTGCCCTTTATCGAGCTGCGCTTGTGCTGGCAGGCGGCCTCCTGCAGACATCCATCATGATGGCTGTAGACCTGTGCACGACTCGCAGCGCTGAGGCCGACGCAGTTGCGCAGGTGTATCACAGGCTTGCGACCTATGCACGTGATCGCACCCGCGATACCGACCTTGCTGTCGCAACGGCGCTCGTCGACGCGGACGCCACATTGCGCGATTCGTATATGCGGATGCCGGCGCGGGCCAAGCTGTATCGATTGCTAAACACAGCTGAACAAATCCGGTTTTATGTGGTCGCGCTCGCAGAGATGGCAAAAGGAAGAACCTACGCGGGTCACCGCGAGGAGTCAGCTGACGCGCGTCGAGCGTTGCGACAAGTGGCGTCCATCCTCGAGAAAGTCGGGGACGATGTGTGGATGTTTGCGGCAGGGCGTGATCCGCGTGATCCGCAATCGCCGACAATCAATCTGTTGGTTCATGCGGCGAGCGAGTTGGAGGATCTCGCAGAA
Source organism: Alicyclobacillus sacchari (assembly GCF_004366795.1). Classification (GTDB taxonomy): domain Bacteria; phylum Bacillota; class Bacilli; order Alicyclobacillales; family Alicyclobacillaceae; genus Alicyclobacillus; species Alicyclobacillus sacchari. The sequence goes on from NZ_SORF01000002.1 coordinate 196,687, forward strand.
AGTATGCGGGGCGACATCTGCGCGCACGTGCATGCGACGGCGGTGGCCCTGCGGCAGTTGCACCGCGATCTCAGCGAGCGCACCATTTGGCATTTGCCTGCTGAAGCTCGCGAATCGATAGGCCGCCGTCTCAAAAAGGCGGCGATGTCGTTCGCCAACCATCTGACGTTTCACTCCGCCACTTTCCGACACGCGCTTCGGGCGAGTGGTGCGATTGGCCTTGGCATGCTTGCCGCGCGCACATTGCCTTGGCAGCACGCATACTGGTTGCCGTTGACCGCGAATATCATTTTGCGCCCCGACTTCACAGCGACGTTCGGACGTGGGATCGCCCGCGTGATCGGCACTGTCGCCGGGATTTTGCTCGCGACCATTCCCATGGTCGGCGTTCACGACAGGACGGGTATCTTTGGCAGTGCCCTCATTGTCGTCTTTGGCGCAGCGATGTATATGCTTGTCAACTTTAACTACGCATTGTTCAGTTGTGCGTTAACAGCTGAAATGGTGGTTCTACTATCGTTCTTCGAGCGTGCCCCTGCCTATGTGACCATGGAGGATCGCCTGTTGGATACGGTGTTGGGCAGTTGCCTCGCCTTTCTGGTATACCTTGTCTGGCCGACCTGGCAACACCGGGAAATTCACAGTGTCATCGCCGACGCCGTAGCAGCGCAAAGGGAATACTTCCATGCCGTTTTCAGCGCGCTTTGCGATCCGCTGCAAGTCATTCAGCCTACGCCGCGCAAGTTCCAAAGTCAAAGGAGCGCAGTTCGGGTGTCGCGAACAAACGCGGCGGTCGCAATTCGCCAAATGTTGAACGAACCGGTTGGCCCGGCATGGAATCCGCACACTTTGCTCGGCGTGTTGCTTGCCATCCATCGCCTGTCGGACACCCTGCTCTCGATCGAGGCATATGTGCTCGAACGCCGCATCGAGGAACCAATCCGTGAAGAGTTGGTCCAGATCGGGCAGGACATCGAGCTTGGATTGGACCTGATTGAGGCTGCTATCCGCCGGGGTGGGGCGAGAGACATGGAAGGCAGGCGAATGAGGGAACGGGCGATCGCGGTGGCATTCGCGATCGACGCAGACTTGGAGCAGCAGGACATCCTTGCTCGGGCGTTTGTGCGAATGGATACTACGACACGGACGATTGTCCGCATGCTACAAACGGACACCGCCGCGTCAAATACCTTATAATCGATGGTATATGCGCGAATTTGGTTATCGATGTCTTACGCGAACTTTCCTAGGTCTAGGACCGTCTATATCATGGGATCACGAATGGCGGGGAGGAGTACGGTGGATCGCACGAGACGAGAAGAAGTGACCGGTCAGCAGCGACGAAAAGGAAACCAGCCACGCCGCTCGAAAAAACGTTGGGTGACCTTTACTGTCGCATGTTTCTTGTATATCTTCGTGTCTTCGTCGTTGCTCATTTTTCACGGTCCGTTTTCGGCTGTTCGAAATTACGTGATCGACACGTTCGACGAAACGCGGCATGGCTACTTGTTGCGGCCCTTGTCGCTATTCACGGTGTCGAACGCCGCGATTGAGGCTCACGCCTTAGCGAAGAACGGGATGGTGTCCGAGACGACCCCGATTTCCGAGATCGCGACGAGAAACTATACGAATGGCGATGGCGCCATTCACCTATATACGTATCATGGAGAAACATTCACCGCGTACATTATGGTGGTGGACAACCCGAAGCGTATTCGCGTTGCTGTTACGAAATACATTGGTCAAAATGGCGAAACGGTGCAACAGATGGTCAATGATGTAGGCGCGGTTGCCGGCATTAACGGCGGCGCTTTCTCAGACACGAATCAGCAGGGCACAGGTGCGAACCCCCTCGGCATCACCATGCATGACGGAAAGGTGATCACTGGTGCTGGATCGACGGCTAAGTATCCGGAGATCGCGTTTACAAGCGGTGGCCAAATGATCGCGGGAGACTATTCTCTCTCTGAACTTCAGCAAAAGAATGTTCAGGAAGCACTCAGTTTTGGCCCGGTTTTGGTGTTAAATGGCCAGCCGGTACCGGTTCCAGATCAAGGGTATAACCCACGGACGGCGATCGGACAAACAGCCAGTGGTAAGGTGATTTTGATCGTCACCGATGGGCGCGGACAGTACGGCCAACTTGGGGCATCCATGGCGGATATCACGGAACTCATGCTGCAATATCATGCGGTGATTGCGGCCGATCTCGATGGTGGTTCGTCGACGACAATGGTCTACAACGGTCGGCTGGTCAACACCCCGGTTGATTTGACCGGGGCGCGCAGCGTCGCCACGTCGATCGTCGTGATGCCAGAAGTGGGGGGCAGTTCGCAATGACGTCTAGACGCCGACTCGGTCGCTTGTTTCTGGGTGTTGCTGGCTTGGCGACGGTCATAGAAGTCGTGTTTTTTCATCACTTGAACCATCTGTTGAATTCTCAACAAGTCGCCACGGAGCGCGCGATTCAACAACTCGTACGAGTTCGCGGGACACAAATCTTGTCCAACTTGAAAAAGCAGTATCAAGGTGTAACCCAATCGCCAAATGGTCAATATGCGACATATGTCGAGACGGCCGGCAATGGCACGGACGTCGTTCATGTTGTGTCATTGGAAACCGGTAAACAAATCAGCGAGGCGACAGATCTTTATCCGGTTCAATATGTCGAATGGCTCGGTAACGCGGAGGTGTTTGTGGGAGAACAAAGGTCACCTGGCAATTTGGAACTGAACACGTTCTATGTCTCAAACGGCCAACAGGCGGATATCACTGCGGCAAGTGTGCCAGTATTCAGTGGCCTTTCTCCAGATGCGCAAATCACGAAAGTCACCTACAGCACACAGACGAACGACATATTTGTGCTGATTACGTCGAATGGGTCAAGCCAGATTTATCACGTCGGAACGATGGAGGATGTGCAGGCTGTCCCTGTACCTGCGGGTTATGTCAAAAACATTGCGATGACGGAGACAGGCAAGATTCTATATGTTGAAATGAATCAGAATGGCGTATGGAATGTGCTCAAACTGTCCGAAACCAGCGCAACAAGCAGCTACACGCCTGATTTTGAGATGAATGCGCAGCTTGTCAAAGCAAACGCCGCGCTGATCAGCGTGGTCGGAGACACATTATACTATGGAGCCGTAAACAGCAATGGCTTGGTGACAGCGGTATACAGACAATCACAAGGGACAAGCGAGCTCGTCAAACAGCTCACGCATCCGATTCTAGCCAGTCGAATTTCCGTCACCGGCACAGGTGAACTGGTACTCAACCCGTCGGCAGTGACGAACGCCTCCGTATAACCTGCGAGAGGTGGCGTCTCGGGAGGCAAGGAGGAGTCGCAGTGTCCGGTCAGCTCGATTGTAAGCGTATATACGATCCGCCATTAGAGACGGACGGCCTTCGCGTCTTGGTTGACCGGCTATGGCCGCGTGGCGTGCGCAAAGCGGATGCACACATCAGGCACTGGCTCAAAGACGTCGCTCCGTCACCGCAGTTGCGTACGTGGTTCGGACACGATCCCAACCGCTTTGCGGAGTTCGTGAAGTTGTATCGGGAAGAACTAGCCAGCGATGCTTTACACCGACAAGCGGTCGATCAAATCGTCGACTGGCTACAGACCGATTCTGTTACGCTCGTCTATGCCGCTCGCGACACGAGACACAACCATGCTGTTGTGCTTAGAGAATACGTGATAGAGGGCGGTTACCGTGAATGATTCAGGAAAACGCATGTTGGGGAACGGCGCACCATCCGCTACAATGAAATTGCAAGCGTGCCATGATCACGCTTGCCAATTCACATGCTGAGGAGTGGTATGGAACATGGTTGAACGCCCAGGCGCATTTACGTTTATCGATCAGGCGTGCACCTTGATTGGTCCAGAATTGAAGGTTGGAGATGCGGCACCCGACTTTCATGTGATTGCAAATGACCTATCTACCGTAACACTTGCCGACTCGCGCGGTAAGGTTCGCATCATCAGCGTCGTGCCATCTTTGGACACCGGTGTGTGCGATGCACAAACCCGCCGCTTTAATGAAGCTGCCAGTGACCTGGGTGAACACGTGGTCGTTTTGACCATCAGCGCAGATCTGCCGTTTGCCCAAAAGCGCTGGTGCGGTGCGGCTGGCGTCGAAAGGGTTCAGACGCTTTCCGATCATCGTGACATGTCCTTTGGAAGTGCGTACGGTACATACATCAAGGAAGTTCGCCTCGAAAGCCGTGCCGTGTTTGTGGTCGATTCGAGTGACAAGATTGTATACGTCGAATACGTACCGGCTGCCGGACAGCATCCAAATTACGAAGCTGCGCTTCAAGCCGCAAAGGCGGCCAAATAATTCTCAACGCAACGGATGGCATTCCATGGGCTGCGACTGTACGGGCGAGATGTGACGGCATCTTGTCTGTGCAGTTCTTTCTAATTTTATTAGTTAACATAATATATATTATCGGACGTTATAAACATGTAGGAGGGAACCGTTAGGTTCCCATTGTCCGTACGCCGGTAGCCGTCGTGAGACCGCGAATCGCGTTTCTCTCATGTTTATAACGTCCGAGAGCGATCTTTTGCCGTTCCGTATTGCAGAATACCACCGCCGCCTGAACCCAGGCGGCGGCAATCGTCCATTCCAGTGCTTCTGATTCAACGAGTCGTCAAACGTTGAAGGAATCATTCATGTTCAACACAGCATGGTCCGTACATTGCTTCACGAATTGCGAACGCTTGATAAGTTCCTGAAGTATGGATTCATACTCATCTGCATCAAATGGCACGTCGATCATCCGCTTTTGAAACGAAGACAGCATAATTCCGTTCGCCAGAATCAGCCCATTTAGACCTTCCGGGCCATAGGCGATGAGCGGCTCAGACGATCCGCGGACGGCCTTGATGAAGCGGTCCGCAACGACGTGGTGACCAGTCGGCACTTTAACATTGACTGGAATCTCCGTGTACCAATTCTCGACATGAGCAAAACCCTGTTTCGACTCCTCTGAAAACTTGAACATAGATTCGCGGTTTCGATAAAACACAAGCTTGGAATCCTCGTAAACGACCTTACCGTATTCTCCCACGATCTCGAGGCGATTGGTTCCAGGCGATTCGCCGGTCGTGACGATGAAGTGGCCTACCATACCGTGATCGTGCTCGAAGTATGCCGTCACTTCGTCCTCGACCTCGATCTTATGGTATTTGCCGATGTGGGCGAAACCACTGATGCGGCTGGGAAGACCAAACAGCCACTGGTACATGTCGAGATTGTGCGGGCACTGGTTGGTGAGAATGCCGCCGCCTTCCCCAGCCCACGTCGCACGCCAACTTCCGCTGTCGTAGTATGCTTGCGTGCGGAACCAGGTCGTGTTGATCCACGTGACTCGAGTGAGGCGGCCGAGATCGCCGTGATCGAGCAGGTCTTTCAATTTTTGATAGAACGGATACGTACGTTCCTGAAACATGATACCAAATTGCAGGTCGGGCTTTTCGCGTTTTGCCTCCGCATAAGCATCGATCATCTTTTTCGCGTCGTTCACATGAACCGCCAGCGGTTTTTCGCAAAGCACATGAATGCCGCGGGAGAAGGCCTCGATCGCGACAGGGACATGCGCGTAATGAGGCACGGCGATGATGACTGCGTCAAGTCCGCTGTGATCGAACAGATCCACATGGCTGTAGTACGGTGTCGTTCCATAACGGCTGGCAAACGCGTCTGCTTGTTCGCGGACAACGTCGCATACTCCAACAACTTCGACATCATCCATCTTGGATAAGTAGGACATATGTGTCATTCCGATATTTCCGAGGCCCACCAGTCCGACTTTCACGGTATGGGTTCCATTGGCTGCCGTCATGCCCCTCAGCTCTCCTTTTGTTCCATGTTGGCCAAGTAGTTTTGTAGAATTGCAAGATGTTTCGGTAAGGCTGTCTCGGCAGCTTCAATTTCCGGGTGCCATTTTCGCTCCCACTCAATGCAAAGGGTTCCATCGTAGCCATGAGTGACCAGCGTGCAAACGATCTCGCGAACAGGCACGTCACCTTGGTTGAACTCGACCAACTGCCAAGCGTCACCCACCCTGCGGGCATCTTTTAGATGTACGTGGCGTAACGTCCCCTTCAGGTTTTCGAAGGTTTGCGCAACGGTTTCACCCATGCGATATGGATGATGTGTGTCCCACAGCGCGCCGATCATCGGACTTCCGACCTGCAGCACGACATCGCGGACCAAACTCGAGGGGGAAAAGTCGTCATGCGTTTCAAGCAGGACGGCCACACCTAATGCCTCTGCTCGTGGAGCCACCTGTGCCAACGAATCCGCGACATAGGCGATTGCTTGTTCCGCGGAGAGATGACCCGCACGAAAGGTTCCGCCAAATGTGCGTACCATGGGAACCTCGAGGCAAGCTGCCAGATCTATGTACCGCAGCAGTTCCTCGACGTTCCGCCGCCGATCCGCTTCATCGTCCGTTGCAAACTTCGTGGACGCGCCGATCCCGACAATTTCCACCCCACTCTCTTTCGAGAGACGCGTAAGTCGCCCCTGCATGTGGGTATTGAGGGTGGACGGAATGACATCCCCATCCAAGAGGCGAATCTCAACACCGTCGAACCCAAATTGAACGGCCTTCGCAAATACATCTTCCATAGACCACTCGGGACACGCGAGATTGGAATATGCAATTCGCATGGGTATGTTCCTCCTTATTGGCTCAAGGACGACTCGTTTCCCTTCAAACAGAGCGTCCTTCATATGAACATATGCCACATATGGTTGCAAAATTGGGAGCGCTTCCTGAAAGGGTTGAACACCGCACTGAACGAAATTGGCCGGATCGAATACGGCTTGGAAAGAAGGAGATGAGTAAGTGGTGAAAAGATCGAGGCAACGCGCAGGAGAGTCTCCGTATATACCTTTCTCGTTCTCGTGCAACAGTACGATGTTGGTTTGGCGAAATTTCGTCTGCGAATGCAGATAGCGTGATCATGCTGCTCACCCTCACTTCACGGCTGGATTGGACCGACAATCATTTGAGTCATCATCCTTTGACCGCCCCGTGTGCCAATCCTCCGATCATAAGCCGCTGAAAAAATAAGAAGATGACGACGACAGGGATCCCACTGGTGAGATTGGCCGCCATCCATTGTCCCCAAAACACCGTGCCGCCTGATTTAGATCCATTCCAAGAATTCGAGACGGTTGCCAAATGGGTCGTGAAGGTAAAAACGTTTTGCGCCTTCTAACGGTTCATCATCAATGACTTGAACACCTTTTTGGACTAGATATCGTCTGAGTTCATCCAGATGTTCCACACGGAGTGCTGGATGAGCTTTTTTAGCTGGAAGGAAGTTCGTTTGAACACCGATATGAACCTGGTGCCCACCACATTGAAACCATACACCGCCACGCTTTTGTCGGTTTTCTGGCTTGGGGATCGCCGATCATCCTAATAGGTCACCAAAGAGCCTCCGTACCTCAGGCTCGCATCCTTCTGGAGCAGCCAACTGAACATGATCAATGCCAGAGAACGTAAATGCCATATTCATCCCCTTCTTAAAAAACCGCTAGCCTTCATATCCTTTGTTCCAGCCGTGCCACGGTCACCAGTTCCAATACCCGTTGTGCCGTTTCCTCAATGGCGCGATCCGTAACGTCGATCAGCGGGCATCCGAGGTCACGTACGACGGTTTCCGCGTACAACAACTCTTCTTCGATCCGCCGCCTATCCGCATACTGGGCGTGCATGGGCAAGCCCATGTGACGCAGACGTTCACTCCGGATGCGGATCATGTTGTCCACGCGCATGGTAAAACCCACAATGCGGTCTCGAGAAATTTGCCGTAACTCGTCTGGAAGTCGCACTTCCGGTACCAAGGGTAAATTCGCGACACGCAAACCTTTGTGTGCAAGAAAGACACTCACAGGTGTCTTCGATGTGCGAGACACGCCAAGTAAAACGATGTCCGCGTTTAACAATGCTCGCGGATCGCGCCCGTCATCCGCTTTCACCGCAAATTCGATAGCATCCACGCGCCTGAAATATTCGTCGTTGAGCGTATGCAGGAGCCCTGGCTGGCGCTTTGGGTGATCGTGAAACGTATCGATAAATGCCTGCATCATCGGTCCCATGATATCGACGACGCGAACGCCACGGCGAATGCTCTCCACTTTCATCATTTCGCGGAGCTCGGGCTGAACGAGCGTATATGCGATGAAGCCGCCGGACCGTTCAGCGGTTTCGACGACATCCCGAATTTCGTCCTCCGTCCGCAATTGTGCACATCGCACAATTTGCACGCGCCGCATATCAAATTGGTGGATGGCCGCCTGAACGACCGCTTCCGCCGTATCGCCAAGAGAATCGGAACACACATAAATGGTCTGCGCATCGGTACGCCGGGCCTCGCTCATCGCCATGTTGTCCCCCATTCTGCGACCAACCGTGCCAAGGTGGTCTTCGTAATACGCCCCACGACGAGCGGGCGCACATCCTCCCTATCTTGTTTATGTACCACAGGCAGACTATCCACCTTGTATTCGATCATCCGCCTTGCGGCATCGACCACCCGATCTTCTGGCGTCACGGTCTCTATGTTCGGGTAACGCGTCATCACCATGCCAACCGGGAGTGTGGTGGCATTCGCATTGCCCAGTGTGAACTTAAGCATGTCTTTACGCGATACAACACCCTGAAGCCCACCGTCGTCATCGGCCACAATGAGCCCTCCGACGTCTTCCAAAAACATCGTAATCACCGCGTCGTGCACCGTTGTCGTCTCCCTGACAATGACGGGCAACGACTGGACGTCTGCGACGCGCAGGGTGTCCCACGGCGGTTTTTCGGCATCTGGACTCTCTTCGCCGAGAAAGTAGCCGACGCGCGGCTTCGCGTCGAGCTTCCCGAGCATGACGAGCAAGGACAAGTCGGATCGCAAGGTTGGGCGGCTGACACCGAGCATCTCTGCGAGTTGGTCGCCCGTTATCGGCTGGTGCGTTCGCACGAGCCGCAAGATTTGCTGTTGACGAGGTGTGAGTTCGATGTATCTCAGCTCCTCCAACAACGTACGGCCTGGCACACGATCTGCCAGGCCGTCCAAGATGGCCTCTTCGCCACCATTGTACACCATGTCTATCTGTCTTGATGCAAGCAAATTCCTCAAACGTTAGCCGATCCGCTTGCGCTCCAAGGCCGCTTGTGCTGCCGCAATCCGTGCCACCGGGATGCGAAACGGCGAACAACTCACATAGTCGAGTCCAAGTTCCTCACAGAATGCAATCGACGCCGGGTCTCCTCCGTGTTCACCGCAGACGCCCGTCTTCAAATCGGGGCGGCGCGACTTACCCGACTCGACCGCCCATTGTATCAACCGTCCGACCCCGCGCGTGTCCAGCGTTTCAAACGGATTTGAAGAGAGGATATCGCGATCGAAATAAACGTTGAGGAACTTGCCTTCAGCGTCGTCACGACTAAATGCGAATGTCATCTGTGTCAAATCGTTCGTTCCAAACGAGAAAAACGACGCATCTTCCGCAATTTCGTCCGCTGTTAACGCTGCCCGCGGCACCTCGATCATTGTTCCGATCCGAAAATCGACTGCCACGCCAAGCTGCTCCATCACGGCCTGCCCCACCTGCTCCATGCGTTCGCGCAAGAGGCGCAGCTCCTTAGTGGAGCCGATGAGCGGAAGCATGATCTCCAATTCGACATGGATGCCGCTTTTCATGGCTTGTGCCGCAGCGGTTACGATGGCTTCCATCTGCATGTCGTAAATCTCGGGATAGACGATGCCAAGGCGGGAACCGCGCAGCCCCATCATGGGATTCGCTTCGCGCAGATAGCGCGCTTGGCGCAACAGTTGTTCGACTTTGTCGATTTCATTTGTGCTCGCTCCCTGTGTACGCAACTGCTCGAGCCTTGTAGCCAATTCTTCTTCCCGCGGCAAAAACTCATGTAAGGGCGGATCGAGCAGGCGGATCGTGACAGGCAATCCGTCCATGGTGCGGAAAATCTCGGTGAAATCAGCGACTTGCAGCGGCAGCAGTTCGTCCAGCGCAGCCTTCCGCTCACTACTTTGGGTTGCCAGAATCATGCGCTGGACGAGCGGCACCCGAGCAGGTGATAAAAACATATGTTCCGTCCGGCAGAGGCCGATGCCTTCCGCGCCAAATTCGCGCGCACGCCGCGCATCTTCAGGCGTATCGGCATTCGCCCGAACGCGCAGGCGCCGAACTTGGTCGGCGATGGCGAGCAATTCGTTGAGTTCTTGGGCCATTTGCGCTTCGGCGAGCGTCCCCTGGCCGATGAACACCGTGCCGGTGCCGCCGTCGATCGAAACCCAATCGCCTTCCTGAAGCGTCGCCTCGCCGACACACACACTTCGTTGTGCCAACTCGATCCGCAAATCGTCGCAGCCGCAGACAGCGGGCTTGCCGATACCGCGCGCGACGACCGCCGCATGACTGGTCATCCCACCGTGCATCGTCACGACGCCTTCGGCTGCCAGCACACCATGAATGTCCTCGGGCGTCGTCTCCGGCCTCACCAAAATCACCCGCTCCCCGCGCGCTGCCCAATGAACGGCCGTATCGGCATCGAAGACGATCCGCCCAATGGCTGCTCCGGGTGATGCTGGCAGGCCCTTTGTCAGAACCGTCAGCGAAGTGGTCGATTCCAACCGCCTGTACAGCAGTTGCCGCAAATGTTGTGCGTCGACGCGCAGTAAAGCTTCTTGCGGTTGAATGAGTCCTTCGTGCACCATGTCGATCGCGATTTTGACTGCCGCCTGTGCCGTACGCTTGCCATTCCGCGTCTGAAGCACATATAACCTGCCACGCTCGACCGTGAACTCGACATCCTGCATGTCGCGAAACCGAGTTTCCAACTGATGTGCGACCTTGCTCAGAGCGCGGTAAACGCCGGGCATCTTCACTGCCAACTCCGCTATGGGTTGGGGTGTGCGAGTGCCCGCGACAACCTCTTCACCTTGCGCGTTGACAAGAAATTCACCAAATAGCGCGCGTTCGCCAGTGGCAGGGTGGCGCGTGAAGATCACGCCTGTTCCGCTGTCCTCGCCCATATTGCCGAAGACCATCGCTTGCACGTTGACAGCGGTACCAAGATCCTCTGCAATCCCATGCAGCTTGTGGTATACGATCGCACGCTGGCTTCGCCACGAGCGAAACACCGCCTCAATGGCAAGTCGCAATTGCGTGTGCACATCCTGCGGGAACGGTTCACCGACGCGATCGGCATAAACGCGCAAGCATGTGGCGACAACTTCCTTCCAAGCGTCTGCCGACAAATCGAGATCGCGTTTGCAATCATGGCGCGCTTTCGCACTCTGCAACACGTGTTCGAACGGATCGAGTGGTACCTGAAATACTACATTGGCAAACATTTGTACGAGCCGACGATAGGAGTCGTAGGCAAACGCAGGGTTTTGTGATTGATGCGCCAAAGCCCGAACGGTCGAATCGTTCAAGCCAAGATTGAGAATGGTGTCCATCATGCCTGGCATCGACACGGGCGCCCCTGAGCGCACAGAGACCAAGAGGGGTTGAAACGCATCGCCAAACCGCTTGCCCGCCGCTCGTTCGAGGCGAAGCATCGCCATGGAGACGTCGCCGAGTAGAAAGTCCGGCAAGCGTTCGCCTTGTTCCCAAAATGCCTGGCAGGCTTCGGTCGTGATTGTAAAGCCAGGGGGAACGGGCAGTCCCCACTGCACCATCTGCGCGAGATTGGCACCTTTGCCTCCCAGCCTTGCGCGCTCTCCGGGATCAGCCTGATCGAACGCATATACCCAAATGGGATGCGCTTTCTGTTCTTGTGCGGCGACTTCGTCAATTCTCCCCATGACCTGCCCTCCATCTCGTTCAGCATGGAATTCTAAAGTGCATGAATGGTTTGATACTATAGAGATAACACACTTTTAATTATGACGCAATATTTACGATGTATCGTTGATTTTGACAACATTATGATGTCATAATAGAGAACAAAAGTATATCTCGTTTCTTAGGAACATTGTTCTTGTGCTGATGAGTAGTCAAAGCCCGCTGGGGTATAGCGTTCGGGAGGGAAATCGGAGCATGGAGAGAGAATTGGCACTCGAGTTGGTTCGCGTAACGGAGGCCGCGGCGCTCGCATCCTGCGCATGGATTGGGCGTGGCCACAGCGACGGCGCTGACGGAGCTGCTACCACAGCCATCCGGGAGATGTTGAAAACGGTGAATATTCGCGGCGTCGTGGTCATCGGCGAGGGCGAAATGGACGAAGCACCGATGCTTGCCCAAGGCGAAGAGGTGGGAAATGGACAAGGCCCGGCCGTCGACGTCGCCGTCGATCCGATAGAGGGAACCACGATGTTGGCGAAAGCCCTACCCAACGCCATGTCGGTCGCTGCCATCGCACCGCGAGGTCAACTGTTGGCTGCACCCGATATGTATATGGAAAAACTGGCTTGCGGGCCACGCCTTCGCGGCCTTCTTTCGCTCGACGCCCCTTTGTCCGTGACTCTGCAACAAGCCGCACAAGCGCTCGGAAAACCACTTCAAGAACTAACCGTTGCGATACTCGAGCGGGATCGGCATCGCGCACATATCGAACTGGCTCGCCGCCTTGGCGTGCGCGTCAAACTGCTTGCTGGCGGCGATGTGATTGGCGCCATTGCGACGGCGTTGCCGCGAGGCGGCACGGACCTGTATATCGGTTCCGGCGGTGCCCCAGAGGGCGTGCTTGCGGCGGTTGCGCTTCGTTGCCTCGGCGGCGACTTTCAAGGCCGCCTAGTTGTGCAGACACCAAACCAGCGCGAGCGATGCTTGCAGCTGGGCATCGAAGATCCCGCACGAACTTTGTCATTGCACGATCTCGCAGGACGTGATGACGCCATTTTCGCCGCGACTGGCATTACCGATGGCGATTGGCTCAACGGCGTTACGCGCGAAGGCGACTACCTGCACACGCATTCGGTCGTGCTGCGCGCAGGCACTGGCACCATTCGCCATGTGAATGCAACCCATCATCGCCCTCTCCACGTTCGCCTAGCACAATTGGGATGAAATGATCAAACAGCCTGCTTGCGGCCAACCAAGCCCGCCGCAAGCAGACTGCCCTTACTCAATCAACACGACATGTCCTTTGCCAGCAGGTGGATGGCATCCCGCGGTGAGTCATGACATGCCTTAGGCCACGCCTTTTGCCGCTCCGCCGACCAGTGCAAGCGTTTTGCAGCGCCCTCTGCCACAAGCGGTTCGACACCTGCGCTTGCCAACGTCCTTGCTGCTTCATCCATCTCGTGCGCCCGCCGTTGACCGTGCTGCATGTTGCGCTCGACGAGATACCATGCCAGCGAAGAAAGTTCGTGTTGTGGAAAGGATGCGTCAAGGGAAGCCAACATGTCACCGGTGACCCCGTACATCTCCGCGGCGACAAGAGCCTCGATAAACAGGGCCTCAAGACCTTTGAGCACGGTACTGCGGCACATCTTCAAAGCCGCGCTCGAGCCAATCTCCCCGGCCAATACCCGAATGTTGCACCCATATGGGGTAAGCGCTGCCGCAAACGCCTCTGCCCCCGGCCCGTCTGTGACCATTGGTACAAGATGGCGATGTGGTCCAACGGCCGACATCACAGCGACTGAGGCATATAGCGCCTTCGGCTGTGCTTCGTTGACTAATTTGCCGATTTCGCGTTTTACCGCTGGTGAACAGGAATTGAGATCGGCATAAACTTGTCGGGGACTCAGGTAGGGCGCGACCGTGCGTGCCACATCGGCCGCAACGCTTGCGGTTACCATGGACAACACCACATCCGCCTGTGTACAGACGTCTCTAGGACTGTCGACAAGCTGGACACGAGCCGCCCGTGCACGCTCCTCCATCGCGATGCTTCGCATCGCATCATAGGCGATCATATTGGCAAGACCTGTTTCGCTTAGTCCAAGCGCGATGGTCGATGCCGCTTCACCAAAACCGATGAAACCAAGCCGCATGGCTCAGCCCTCCCATTCGGATTGAGAGACCCAGATCACGCCCATCGCTTTTAGCTTTTCGCGCAGTCCGTAAATATCCAGTCCTAATTCGCGACTCTGCAGACGGGTGCGCGTCCTTTCCTCCTTTTCAATCCGTGCCTGTGCCAAGAGAGCAATCTCTGTCGCGCGTTCCTGCGGTACGCACACGACCCCGTCGGCATCCGCTACGATGATATCACCAGGGCGCACCGTGACTCCTGCACAGACGATAGGCACGTTTACGCAACCAGGGGTCGCCTTCACCGTTCCCTGTGCACTGATCGCACGCGACCACACCGGGAACTGTAACGCAGCCAATTCCTCCACGTCCCGCACACCTGCTTCCGTGATGAGCCCGGTGACGCCATGCGCTTTCATCGAAGTGGCGAGCAGTTCGCCAAACATGCCATCTGTCGACGGTGACGTGGTAGTGACGACGACAATGTCCCCCGGTTCGCAGACGTCGAGCGACGCATGAATCATTAAGTTGTCGCCAGGATGGCTTAAAACGGTGACCGCTGCGCCAAACGCTTTTGCGCCAGGATAAATTGGACGCATGTACGGGAACATGAGGCCACTCCGGCCCATGGCCTCGTGTAATGTCGCAACTGAATAGCTTCCAATCTGTTCAACAAGATCTTTGTTCGGTCGTCGGACGTCCGTTACAATGACAGGCTTCATACAAACGCACCTCCGACCGATGGGAAAACGCGTTGATAGGCCTCCGCGTACACGATGTCCTGCCCGGAATTGCGCCCCGCTTGCATGCCACGACGTTTCGCCACGTCGGTGTAGTACATCCACAGATGTTCTTGCGCTTGCATGCATTCCATAGCCTGCCGCTTTTTTTCGAAGACCGAGGTGATATCGAGGAGTAGATCGACGCGAAACTGACACTGTTCCGGTTGATGCGGTTCAAAGGAGTACAATTGCGGTGCACCGATGGGTGGATGCTCCGATGGATATCCGTGCGCCTGTGCCAGAATGCGTGCTTCGCGAACCAGTTCCGCCGTGCGTGGGTGATCGGCGTTGTAGGGATCGACGAATGTGTGTGTCAGAATAATGTTCGGGCGATTTTCGCGAATTTCCTGAACCAAGTCGTTGCGAAGTTCCGGTGTAACATCGATGGGGTAATCGCCCACATCAAAGAACCGGATTTCTGCGCCCAAGATTGCCGCAGCCTGTTCCGCTTCGAAACGGCGCACAGATTTGATGTCCTCCAGACTCTTCCCTTCTTTCCACAGGCGGGCCGACTCGCCGCGCTCGCCAAAGGTCAAACACAGCACCCTCACTTTCCAGCCCTGTGCACTGTGCAGCGCAATGGCACCACCTGACCGCCACACGAAATCTGCTGCATGGGCACTGACGACCAATAACGTTCCGGGTTGTGACATATCCATTGTCCTCCTTCCACGCACTCAAAGCGGGAAAATAAGTGGGAAAGTTTTCTGGCCCTACAATGAAATCAAGCGGGCCGGATTGTCGACGAGCATTTTGCGAACATCCGCTTCAGGAACAGATGCAGCGAGTAGTCTTGCGGCGTAATCCATGAGACCGTCCACGATGCCAGGATTCGTTTTTTGCCCAAGGTCTGTCGATAGCAACGTACGTTCCGGACCCACCGCATGGATTGCATCAAACAGCTGTTTCCAGTCACACTTGCTGGTGTAGAACGTCGTGTAGCAATGCTCGATGACTGCTCCCATCTCAGCAAGACGCACCTGATCTGCGATGGAAAGCGCCTGCGAAGGGAATAAGGCATGCGTGACAATCACGCGATCGACGCCAATTTCGCGAGCTGTTTCGACGACGGCGAAGATCTCATCACGAGCCAAGTGACCAGTGGCGAGTACCATTTTGTATTGGCGGATGAGTTCAAGGCACGCCTTCACATCGTCGCGCACTTGTCCACGTTCATCGAGAACGGAAAGCGACGTGGGCTGGATGCCTTGCGCCCGTACCTCTTCCTGAATGCGCGCCCAGAACGGCAGATGTGCGGCACCGCGTGCCTTTTGCTTCTCTGGGCTTTCATTGCTTGCATCGACGGTCGGCAACCAGACAATGCGTGCACCAGCACGCCCGGCGATATCGACAGCGACCGGGTTGAAACCGCCAACCGTGTGATTCAGCGCGATCGTGCCGATGACGTCGACTCCCGGTACGACGGCGGACACGACTTTGGCTCGCTCAACCGTTGGAAAATAGTGCGACTTTAGTGCAAAACCGCGCCAACCGACGGTGCTAAATTGGTGCGCCAGCGTCACGTCGTCGACGCTGCGCTCCACCAAGTCTGGCCAGACATGAACGTGTAAGTCGTAGGCCCCCGACAACAAGCGGATGATGTGTTCGGACTGGGACATCGGATGAAACCGCCCTTCCTGAGAAATCGAAATGCACTTTTGGCGACAATATTGTAGACAATCCAAGCTGTGACGAAGAACACTTTCGAGGTCAGGGCCCTGACCTCATCTTGCGCAAGGTATCACAAACATGAGACAGGTGCTTGCGCATCGCGTGCTCGGCGGCGTCCGCATCCCGCCCGGCAATGGCCTGCACAATGGCGGCGTGCTCCAAGAACGAGGGATGCGATCGGCCAGGGGCGAGAATGGTTCGATACTGGTAACGGACGTTTTGTGAGTTGAGCGTATCGAGCAGTCTGCGAGCGGTGGTATGGCGGGACATCTCGGCAATTGATCGATGCAACCTGGCATTGCCTTCGGAATAGGAAACGAGATCTCCCTCTTCGAATTTTTCGCGCATCCAGCCCAAGAGCTCCTCCATTTTGGCAATCTCCTCATCGGTTGCACGCTCTGCCGCATAGCGGGCGATGATGCATTCCAACGCCATGCGTACCTCCAATATCTCGACTGCTTCTTCGTGGGACACGTGGCGCACGCGGGCGCCGCGATAGCGCTCGCGCTCAACCAGTCCCTCTTGTTCTAATCGCGCCAGCACCGTTCGCACCGTTGCCCGGCTTGCTCCAAGCCAACGTGCCAGATCCATTTCCACCAGTCGCTGCGCGGGCATGAGCGTGCCGTCGATAATGGCAGTCCGCAACTTTCGATAGCATTCATCTTCTGTGTACCCCTGGCTCTGCATCTCCAAGAGCCGGCACCGCCTTTCCGACAACTTCTGCTTTTATGCACAGTTATACCACAGGCGTGCCATAGTGATGAAAGCTTTCCACGGTCTTGTTCCCCCAAGCCTGGCCACGTGCACGCTCTTCCTCTGTCCATGTGATGGGCTCCCAGTCAGGCGCAAGTACGAGATAACCGCCGGAGCAGATTTCGATCCGGTTCCCCCCGGGCTCATACACATATACAAAGTACGTCTGATTGATTGCGTGCTTGCTCGGAGCGAACTCGATAAAGACACCAGCGTCGACAAAGAGATCCGCCGCGCGCCAGATGGCCTCGTTGGTATCGACACGAAAGGCAATGTGGTGCAAGCGGCCGCGTGCCCCTGTGGCGTCTTGGGTGTAGACGAGATCGTATGATTTATTGGTACAACGGTACCACACGCCAGGACGACGCCCGTTGTTCAGTTGAATTTGCTCCGTTAAGCGCAGCCCTAGACACTTCTCGACAAAATCGCCGTCTGCTTCGGCATGCGAGGATAAATAGTTTACATGGTCCATCGTCTTGACACCGACGCCGCGAGCTGTAAATTTCTGCGGCTGATTCTTAAGCGTTGGACGCAGATTTTCCGGTGGTCGGTAGTATTCTGTTTCATAATAGATCTCCATCAGGTGGCCGTCCGGCCCCTGGAATTGATATCCACGTCCATGGCCGACATCGCCATCGTGCCATCGGCCGTCCACTCCTGCCTCCGTAATTGCCTGGACACGTCGTTCTAAAGCGGCCTCGCTTACGGTTCGAAGTGCCGTATGGCCGACACCCGCCCGTTCAGACTCCGTCAGTTTGACCGAATAGCGTTCATAGTCTCCAAAGCAACGCAAATAGACAGATTGCCCTTGCCGTGCGACTTCCTCCATACCTAAGATCTCACGGAAGAACCAGAGGCTTTCATCTGGCTTCGGAGTCAGTAGTTCAACGTGACCCACATGCGCAACATCGAAGCACAAGCCGTTTGTCACACCGTTTCACCATCCTGTCGCAGACCTCCGCCGTCTGCAAGGATTCAACATCCCTACAGTTGCTACTCAATATTGTATGACAAAGATGTATACAACATGATTCTGCACTTGCAAACGCCGTTTGTCAACGCTTTCACCTGTATCTCGCAAGCAACGTCATAAAATAGGCGACTGTCAGTTACATGGACAGTCGCCTATCTTACAAGTCATGCATTTGTCAGACCAAGCCAATCTCTGACTGACGCCTCTTCGGATGTGACGGGCGGCCAAGCCTTCAAATCAAATGGATAGTCCGATCCGGGCAAAACCCGTTCTTTTCCCGCAGTGCTGCAAAGCAGTTGCAACGCCTCAGGCGACCACAACACACTGTCATACCAAAATCGCCGTATGTAGGCAGCCGGCTCGTCGTCCAGGCGCGCCTTCACCTGTGGCCAAACCTCATATCCTTTGTTCAGGCGCCCAAGTTGATACGGCAGAAAACCGCCGCCATGCGCAAGCAAGATGCGTGCATGCGGATATCGATCAAGATTGCCGCTTAGAATCAAATCGAGGGCACAAATCGTCGTTTCCCACGGAACGCCAATCAGATTGGGCATCATCAGCTTTTGAATCCGCTTATCGGTATTTAACAGCGGGTGAATGAAGACGATAGCACCTAAACGGTCGGCAGTGGCCCACAATGTCGCGAAGCGCTCATCACTCAAAGCAACGTCGCCGACTCCCGGGCCAATTATGGCGCCTTTCAGTCCTTGTGCCATGGCCCGTTCCAGTTGGTCGCAAGCTGCGTCCGGATCGTTTAACGAGAGCGTCGCCAAAGCCGATAGACGATCGCGATGGGCATCCACAAGGCGTACCAAAGCTTCGTTGTAGATCGCGGCAAGCTCGTTCGTCATGTCCGGCTCCGCTTCATAGAGGAACAACTGCGGAACCGGTGAGACAAGTGTATGTTCAATACCGCTTGCAGCCTGATCTGCAAGATACACATCGAGATCGTAAAATGCTCGTTTGAGCTCGAATGACCACTTGCCGCCAACCGTCAGAAACGGTTCTTTGTCAGGTGCTTTTTGTTCCCACACCGCCTCGATGGCTCCATTGGTCTTTAACCAGTCCAGGACCTCCGGCGGTATCCAATGCGAATGCACATCATACATGCTGTATCCTCCTCCAGAAGCCGTGTTCAGGACGAGGAATCGGCCTTTGAAACGCCGCCAACCGCCCAGTTTGCTTTTGGCATTTCGTAGAGCAACACACGCACCGCATCCGGCTGAACGCCGAGCGTACGCACGACGGCGTCCGTCACTTCCTGGATAAGTGCTCGCTTGGTGTCGGCGGATCGACCCTCCAGAATGCTCATCTGCACTAACGGCATGTCACAAGCCCCTTTCGTAAAGCACATACCCGTAAGGGGGCAAAATGAGCCCCCGAGAGTTGGAGAATTCATTGACCGACAGACAGTTCGATCTCGCCCATTCCTTCAAAGGAGACAGAGATCTGATCTCTGTCGTGAATGTAAATCGCTTCTGTAATGCCTCCTGTCAAGACGACCATACCAGGTTCCACGGCTTTTCCTATCCGACTTAACATCCGTACCTGTTCCACAACGGATCGCACCGGGTGACCGAGAACTGCGGCACCCGCACCGGTTTGCACGACTTCACCGTTACGCCGCATGACGACACCAACTTGGTCAAGTGCAATTTGGTAGGGCGCATAGGCCTGTTCGGCAAGATAAAACTTCGCGCTCGAGGCATTGTCGGCCACGACGTCGACGAGCGTGAAGGAAAAGTTTTTGTAACGGCTGTCGATGATTTCGACAGCAGGAACCACACATTCGGTCGCAAGCCAGACGTCTCGCGGCAAAATCCTGTCTCCTTCGAGACGATGCTTGAAAATGAACGCAAGTTCCGGCTCTACGCGCGGATGAAT
This sequence comes from Alicyclobacillus sacchari, assembly GCF_004366795.1. Lineage (GTDB taxonomy): Bacteria > Bacillota > Bacilli > Alicyclobacillales > Alicyclobacillaceae > Alicyclobacillus > Alicyclobacillus sacchari. Next base: position 216,717 of record NZ_SORF01000002.1, read on the forward strand.
CAGCCCTGTTAGAGACACGTGAGGTTCATAGAGCTCCATCCCATCAAGCAGATGCCCAAAAATGGGCTCTTCGACACCAACCGATCGCTGCTTTGCCTTGCTCGTCAATCCCATCTTCCAACCGACGAGTTTTTGGCCAGCGTTCATGTATTGGCTCATGCAAATCTGTTGAATTTCATATGCATCGTCGACAGACAGCCCATCGTAACGAACTGTCAACTTTTCTAATTCGGTAGCGGATATTTGGTGTCGGTATAACTCGTCCGCAATCGCCTGTAGATTCATGGTTCCATCCTCCTAGGACTTGCCGCACAAAGCTCATGCCTGTCGATGTGCAATTTCATACGCGACGTCGACAATCATGTCTTCCTGGCCACCCACTACGCGTCGGTTACCGAGTTCTACCAGGACGTCGCGAACATCGACGGAAAATAGTTTGGCCGCGTGCTGTGCATGCAACAGGAAGCTCGAATAGACCCCTGCGTAACCAAGCGTGAGCGCTGTGCGGTCCGTGATGATGGGCCGATGCATGCGCGGGCGTACAACGTCTTCCGCGGCGTCCATGGCCGGATAAAGCGAAACACCCGTATCGATACCGCACTTCTCGCATGCCGCGACAAACACCTCGAGCGGCGTGTTGCCAGCACCTGCACCCAATCCGCCGAGGCTTGCATCGATGCGATACGCCCCTTCCTCGACCGCCGCGATAGAGTTGGCAACGGAGACGCCGAGATTGTTATGGGCGTGGAATCCCACTTGCACTTCGTCCGGCAGTGCGCTGCGCAGTGCAGACACCTTGCGGCGCACTTCGTCCATCAGCATGGCGCCGGCGGAGTCGACGATGTAGACAGCGTGCGCCCCATACGTCGCCATTTTTCTCGCTTCCTCCACCAGCCTATCCACGTCGGTCATGTGAGACATCATGAGAAATCCAACCACGTCCAGGCCCAACTTGCGTCCCTCTTCGATATGTTGCGCCGAGATGTCCGCCTCGGTCGAATGCGTCGCCACCCGCACGCCGCGAATGCCGTACTCGACCGCGTGCTTCAAGTCCTCCACGGTGCCGATGCCAGGCAACAGGAGCGCAACGACTTTCGCGTTCTGCACTGACGAGCAAACAGCCTGGAGGTAATCTGCTTCCTCTTCCTTCGCAAAGCCGTACTGCACAGAACTTCCGCCCAAACCGTCGCCATGGGCCGCTTCAATCAGGGCAACGCCCGTGCCGTCGAGCGCCGACGCAATTGCGCGGGCATCCTCGACGCTGAACTGGTGGCGCACGGCATGCATCCCGTCGCGGAGGGTGACGTCTGTCACTTCAATCCGATATTTGTACGCCATGTCTGTTCCTCCTCACTGGCTGACCGCAGCGCGATGTTTGGCATACTCTTCGGCAAATTTGACCGCGGCTGCTGTCATGATGTCGAGATTGCCCGCATAAACCGGCAGGTAATCGCCGAGTCCTTCCACTTCAATCGAAATGCTCACCAGATTGTCGCGGAAAATAGGCTCCCGGTTGAGGCGATAGCCTGGCACGTAGGTTTGCACGTGCTGCACCATCTCGTGGATGGAGGCAAGCACTTTGTCTTTCACGTCGTCCGCCGTTTCGTCCATCAAACAGTAGATGGTGTCGCGCATTAAAATCGGTGGCTCGGCCGGGTTGAGAATAATGATGGCCTTGCCTCGGCGAGCCCCGCCAATCGTCTCAATGGCACGCGAGGTCGTCTCCGTGAATTCGTCGATGTTGGCGCGCGTCCCTGGACCGGCGCTTTTGCTTGAAATCGTCGCCACGATTTCAGCATACGAAACGCCGACGACGCGGCTGACCGCATGCACAATCGGAACGGTCGCCTGGCCTCCGCAGGTCACCATGTTCACGTTCGGCGAATCCAGGTGCTCTTGCAGATTGACCGCCGCGATCACGTATGGTCCGCGTGCGGCTGGCGTCAGGTCGATGGCCTGAATACCCGCTTCTCGCAATAACTTGGCATGGCGCACATGCGCCTTCGCACTTGTCGCGTCAAACACGACGTCCGGACGTATGCCCGCGTTCAGGATGGCAGCCAGGCCTTCCGCTGACACTTCCAGACCGGCGTGTTTGGCGCGGCGCAACCCGTCGGATTCCGGATCAATCCCGATCATCCAACGCGGTTCAATCCATTCGCTGCGCTGTAATTTGATCATCAAGTCGGTACCAATATTGCCCGATCCGACAATGGCAGCCGCAAGTTTTGGCATACCTGGTCACCCCCATAGAAAATAAGAAGCCGATCACTTCGCCATCGTCAGTTCAACCCGGCCGAGGCGACCGAACGAAAGGAGAATGTGATCGCCTGCGCACACCGGCACCGCGGCACTAACAGCACCTGACAGCACGATGTCGCCTGCGCGCAGGGTTGTACCAAGGGAAGACAGCCTATTCGCGAGCCACGCCACAGCCGCCGCCGGATGGCCCATGACCGCAGCGCCTGCGCCTGTCTCCGCGACCTCGCCGTTGATTTTGAGCACGGCACCACACGTCGTCAGATTCGCTTGACCTATCGGCGTCGGCTCGTCTCCGAGGACGAAGCAGCCAGCGGACGCATTGTCCGCAATCGTGTCAGCAAGCCGGATTTGCCAATCGGCAATGCGGCTATCAATCACTTCAATCGCCGGTACGACCGCACGCGTCGCGCGTAGGACGGCGTAGACGTCCACGTTCGGACCGGGCAGATCTTCCGCGAGTAAAAACGCCAGTTCGGGTTCCACCTTTGGTTGTATCAGCGGGAAGTCGACGACATCTCCGGATTGATACTGCATCGATGCGAATAAGTGGCCAAAATCCGGCTCGCTAACGCCAAGCATCTGCTGCATCGGCTTACTCGTAAGGCCAATTTTGTGGCCGACGATCCGGTCACCCGCTTGTCGCTTAGTCTCGACGTTCATCAACTGCACTTGGTACGCCGTCTCCATCGACATGTCCGGAAACCGCTCCGTCAGCGGCGGAATCGCGCGCAATGCGCGCTCCGCCGCAGAAAGTTCTGCCGCCAAATCCTGCACTCGATATTCCGCCATCTCCATCACCTCATCACAGCTTGATGCAGACGTTTTTCAGCTCGGAGAAGAACTCGAAGCTGTGCACGCCGCCCTCACGGCCGATGCCGCTCTGTTTCATGCCGCCAAACGGAGTGCGCAAATCGCGCAGGAACCACGTGTTCACCCAGATGATTCCGGCCTCGATCTCGCCGGCAACACGGTGAGCGCGCTTTAGGTTCGATGTCCAGATGGTCGCCGCCAATCCATAGCTCGTATCGTTCGCTGCAGCAATCACCTCTTCTTCAGTGTCAAACGGCTGGATGGTGACGACCGGGCCAAACACCTCCTGACGGGTGATCTCGCAGGAAGCATCGACGTCAACAATAATGGTCGGCTCAAAGAACGCGCCCTTCGTCAGATGTTCTGGACGTTTGCCACCAATGAGCACGCGCCCCCCCTGCTCGATTGCGCGCTGCACAAAACCTTCGACGCGTTCCAGGTGTTCTTGGGAGATGAGAGCACCGACGTTCGTGTTCGGATCAAGCGGATCGCCCACGACCAATTGCGACGTCTTCTCGACAAGACCCGCGACAAACTTGTCATAAAGCGGGCGCTCCACGTAAATCCGCGATCCGCAGAGACAGACTTCGCCTTGATTGACAAAGCTCGAGCGGATGGTCGTCGTCAGGGCGTCTTCGAGATCGCAATCGGCAAACACGATGTTCGGATTCTTGCCGCCTAGTTCCAACGATAGCCGCTTGAGCGACGAGGAGGCAGCCTTCATCACAGCCTTACCCGTCGTCGTCTCGCCCGTCAGAGAGATGAGATCGACATCTGGGTGCTCGGTCAACGCCGAGCCGGCCGCGTCCGGGCCAAAGCCGTGTACGACGTTGACAACGCCGTCGGGCACGCCCGCTTTTTGGCAAATTTCAGCCAGCTTGGTCGCCGTCATCGGCGTCAGTTCAGCTGGCTTGATGACACATGTGTCTCCAGCCGCCAAGCACGGCGCCACTTTCCACGTCAGCAGAAACAGCGGCAGGTTCCACGGCGAGATCAAGCCTGCAACGCCGACCGGCCGGCGCAGGGCATAGTTCAGTGCCACGCCCTCCATTTCGAATGTCTCGGTGCTCATACCCTTGACGAAGTCGGCAAAGAACCGGAAGTTGTAGGCTGAACGTGGAATGTCGAGGCTTTTAGCCAAAGATAACGGCTTCCCGGTATCCATGGTCTCGAGCAGTGCAAGCTCTTCCAAATTTTCTTCAATCAAATTTGCAATACGGTGCATGATGGCAGCTCGCTCAGCGGCAGGCGTCTTCCCCCATGTCTTGAATGCCCGCCGCGCGGCGGCGACAGCGCGATCAATTTCGGCTCTTCCGCCCTCAGCGACCACACCAATCTTGTCGCCAGTTGCTGGATTGATATTGTCAAACGTGCGGCCGTTCTCAGACGCACAGAACTTGCCATCGATAAAATGCAATACGTTTTCCATCGCTTCTCCCTCACCTGTACCCTCGTTGTGGTAGTCTAGATAGCGTTCGGCCATCGCGAGCTGCGATACATCAACCGGCGTCCTGGTAACGAATCGTCAACACCGGATTGCCCGATCCCGATGACGGCCCGTAGCCGTGCAGCTCGCCCGTAAATTGTTTGCGCAGGACACCGAGCAAGACGGCGACATGACGGCCACCCGACTCGACCCCTGCCGCACGCACGTACGATGGCAGCATCGAAACGGCGGACGTTTTATCGCCCTTCACCAGGTACTGACAAAACTCGCGATCCAGCGCCTGTTCCGTGATATTTGGCCACAATTCCGGTCCGCGGCCGAGATTATGCGCCAAGGCGCCACTTGCCAAAAAGACGATCCGCAGTGGACTTTGCAGAAATACTTCGCCTATGACTTCGCCCCAGCGTATGGACTCGTCGATGGATGCCGCCCAGCAGACGGATAAATCGACAACTGGAATATCACGGCGGTTTAATAGGTACCGCAGAGGTACGACCGTGCCGTAATCCCAGACGTAGGTCGGATCGTCGATACCGACGACCTGCAGACCCGCCGCCTTGCCTGCATCCACCAGCTGGCGGCCGAGTTCCGAATGACCTGGGTGATCATATGGAACGTCGGTGATTAAATCCGGACATTCGACCGCGGTCAAAATACCTTGATGCCTCGGTGTAATGTCGACATAATGGATGAAGCTAGACATCCAGTGGCACGAGATGATGACAACGACATCGGGATTCACTGCGTCGATCAAGTCGGCGCACTTGAGCATGGCGTCGACCATCGGCTTTTGAAATTCGGGAATGCGATCCCGGTGGCAGATGCGCGGTGTATGCGGCGTGATCATCGCCAGTTCAAGACTCATGGCGATTTCCTCCCTCGTTTACAAATCGGTGTGCTGACAACCATCGTCAACATGGTCCGCACGGTCAGCCGCGACGCTTTGGGTGGAAAGCTTCGGGTTCATCGTAGCACAGGCGCAAACGGTTACAACACGTCGCTGTTTCTCTATGCGGAACATGCGAAGACCATGTCAAACCAAATCCATCAACCGCCCAGGATTGGAGGCGACACGTATGGAGCGTCAGGCAGCAGACTATCGAACGCTGTCATCGCTGAAGAACGCTTTGCATGCTCTGAAATGTTTCACAACCGACGAGCCGGAACTGGGCATCACACAGATTGCCGAAAAGCTCGGATTGTCAAAAAGTACTGTCCACCGCGTGATGACCACGCTGGCGGAGGAAGGTTTCGCGCGGCGTGACGAATCGACGCACCGATACCGGTTGGGCCTTTCGGTGCTCAGTCTTGGCGGCATTATTATGTCGAATCTTGAAATATGCCGCGAAGGGCAACACCTCCTTGAGGAGTTCGTCAATCGATTTGACGAAACCGTCCATCTGGCGGTTCTTGAAGACTACGCCACCGTGTACGTCAGCAAGTTGGAGTGCAAACACCCCGTGCAAATCGCAACCCATCTGGGGCGGAAAAATCCGCTGCACTGCACGAGCTCCGGCAAGGTCATTCTCGCCTATCAGGACAGCGCAATGATCGAAGAAGTGATTCAACGTGGGCTGAGCCCCATGACGCCCAACACCATCACCAACCCAGATCAGCTTCGGCAGGTTTTGGCGCAGATTCGAAACGACGGATACGCTTTCAGCCGAAGTGAATTGCGCGAGGGCGTGCATTCCGTCGCCGCACCTGTGCGCGATTACACGCGGCAGGTCATTGGCGCCGTCACCGCGGTCGGTCCTGCCGCTCGATTCACCGACGAAAAGATGAAGTCGCTCGCAAAGACGCTCATCTCCATCAGCAAGGAAATCTCCAGTCGGCTCGGCTATTACGAGCGAACACGCTGATGGTTCAGGCGTTCCACTCGATAGGCAAGCCAACGTAATTTTCTGCGATGGTTGCGAGTCCGTGTGGAGACGATGTCACATAATCGAGTTCAGCCAGTTGAATCTCGCGCTCAAAAGGAGTGTGTTCCGGAAAGCGATGTAGCATCTGTGTCATCGCGTTGGAAAACCGCTCCGCCTTCCACACCCGCCGCAAACAGATTTGCGAGTAGCGATACAACAAATCTGTTTTGTTCTGGCGATAGAATTCGACGATGGCGGCGGCCAGCACGCGTGCGTCCGATACTGCCAAATTCAACCCTTTTGCGCCGGTCGGTGGCACGATGTGCGCGGCATCTCCGGCTAGGAACAATCGGCCGAACCGCATCGGCGAGCAGACAAAACTGCGCATACCGACGATGGATTTTTGAATGATTGGACCCTCAATGGGTGCCCACCCATCATCGGTTGCCAGTCGTGTCCGCAATTCGGTCCAGATTCGGTCGTCCGACCAGTTGGCGATGTCGTCCGCTGCGTCAACCTGTATGTACATCCGTTGAACTTCGGGCGAACGGGTGCTGACCAGCGCAAAACCACGATCGTGGTTACAATAAATTAGTTCTGCGCTCGAAGGCGGCGCTTCTACCAAGATGCCGAGCCATCCCATAGGAAATGTCTTGTGGTACTCCCTGCGAAGGGACGTTGGGATGCTCTGCCTGCTCGGTCCATGAAAACCGTCGCAACCGGCGATAAAGTCACACGCAATTTCCTCTTCTGGTCCATCCGGCGACCTCCGAAACGTCACTCGCGGCCGTGCGCTATCGACGTCGTGCAGTTGCACACCGCTCACGCCAAACGCGATTTCCCCGCCCTGTGCAAGCCGTGCGGCGACAAGATCCTTGATCACTTCGTGCTGCGCGTAAATCGTAACCTCTTTGCCGTTCGTCAAATCCCGTAACGGGATGCGGTGACCACGGCTACGAAACCGAAATTCAATGCCTGCGTGCCGCTCGCCAATCTGCTCCATCCGATCCGCCAGTCCCAATTCGCGCATGACGTCGACGGTCCCCTGTTCCAGCACGCCGGCGCGGATGGTTTCTTCAATCGCCTGACGCGTGCGGCTCTCCAAGACAATGGAGGCAATTCCCGCCTGCGCCAGCAGATGCGATAGCATTAAACCAGCCGGTCCTGCTCCGACAATTGCCACCTGTGTTCGCATATGCCTACCTCCCGTTCTTACATCGGTACGCACCCGCGACCGAAAGCACTTCCACAGGAACAGTGTACGCCTCACTCTCCGCCATCCCAACGAAGATGTTTCTGTATCCGGAACAACTGCAGAAAAAGCGCGATCGACAGCGTATTTCACGAGTCGATCGCGCGCGTTGTTCGTCACTTGCGGCGATGTTCGTCAAGGAAGTCCACAATGCGCTTGTACGCCGCAATCTCGTTATCCTTTTTCATGAAACCGTGCCCTTCGTCAGAGAAGACCATATATTCGACTTCTCTGCCTTGGTTGCGCAGGGCCGCAACGATTTGGTCTGACTCAGCTTGCACGACACGCGGATCATTCGCGCCTTGGATGACAAGCATCGGCTTCGTCATGCCGTCCAGATAGGTGATCGGTGAATCTTGAATCAATCGTTCGCGATCCGCCGGATCGTCCGGATCGCCAAGCCACTGTTTCATCATCGGTTTCCAGTGATCCGGGACCGATTTCGCAAACGTGAGCAGATTGCACGGCCCGAAGATGTCCACACAGGCCTGGAAATAGTCCGCGTGGCGACCGTGCAGGAGCAAAGTCATGTAGCCGCCGTAACTGCCGCCCACCAAGAACAGCCTATCCTTATCGGCCAAGCCTTGCCCAATCAGCCACTCGATGCTCGCTACCATATCAAGGCGCGGTCCCTCACCCCAATCGCGCTCGACCATCTTCATGAACTTCGCGCCATAATCGCTGCTTCCGCGAAAGTTCGGCGCGAACACGTTGTACCCGCGAAGCAGCAGGAATTGAAAAAACGGACGAAATGTTTTGCGCTCTGACGCCTGCGGCCCGCCATGCGGCCAAACGACCGTATATCCGTTTGCCGTCGCCGGGTTCGCCTGAAACCACAGAGCCTCGAGTTCTAAACCATCGTGGGATGGGAAGCGGACAACCTCGGCAGACACCAACTCGGACTCGGACACACCCATGACGCGATTTCCGGTCAGCAACGTCCAAGAGCCGTCCATGTCGCGCACGTATAGATTGGAGGGTGCGATATCACGCATCGCCCGTATGTACAAGGCACCGCTCTCCCCTACGTGCATTTCGGCGATCACGTCAGCAGGACAAGAAATCGCCGTGGCCTCCAGCGTACTGAGGTCGATCCGGAACAACGCGTCACGCACGCCATAACTGACCGTTACGTACGCCACATTCGACTGTTCGTCAACGACCAGTTGTTGTGCACCGCCATGTTCCGGCTGCCACACCTTTGCAAACTCACTGGTTTCCAAATCGTAGCGAGCGACGTACGCGTCGTCCTCGCCGTAGTTTGTCGTAAAGACAATTTGCCTTCCAACGTATTGCAAAGATGAGACGACATGCACGACGTGCTCATCGGGCGTCAAACAACGCCGTTGATCGCCTTCGTGAACATGGGCCGTAACATAGGTGTTGGCGTAGGTCGATACCGTGACGAAGCTCGACTCGTCTTTTGCAACGTCGGCTAAAAACGTCGGAACCTGCGCACCTTCGTATAAAACCGTTTCTGAATCCGTTTCCAAGTTGTACACATATCCGTTCAGATACATGTGATTGTCCTTGTCGGAACAGTAGTAGATTCGGTTGCCGTCGTTGGAAATGGATGCGAGGTAATGCCGCCGCCCCGGGGCCGTTCGGATGGGTTGCAAAGCTCCGCCATGGGGCGAGACGAGGTACATTTGCACGTTTTCATCGCCGTCGTTGTCAAATCCGACAAGTAAATAGCGGCCCACCGGATCAAAGCGTATATACGCGGGTGTCTGGTCCTGTGTCGTCAACGGATACGGATAGTGTTGACCGACGTCCATTCCCCACACGTTGTACTTGCCGCTCAGGTTTGTCGAGAACGCAATCCGCGATTCATCCTTGCTGACCGTGAAGGAAGTAATGGAATACGTGCGAAAGAGTTGTTCCGCGTCTGGCTTTGGTATCTGAATCATCAGAACGACCTCCTGCGGCGGCCCCAGTCAATCGGGCACCCCGACTGCGAATTTGAACTGTCGCTCTGATTCTAGCACAACATGCCGCATCTGGCAGCGAACTATGAACGTCCCGCCGCCAGACGCCAATCCGCACATCGTTGCACAAACTGGGCGGCCATCTCTGGATGCGACGGAAAGTAGATGTGCGTATAGCCAGCGATTACGCTGCCCTGGCTAAACCCTTCCAGACGCCGCTTTTCACCCTGATGGATCACATAAGCCGGCGGCAGGCTAGCTTCCGCGGACATGATTCGCGAGTAGTGAAATTCGTGTCCACGTACCCGTCCACCCACATCTTCAAGAAAGCTGCCCGGAGCCATTTCGAATTCACGGTAACCAAAACCAGCCAAGCGCTCGGTCATCTCCACAGTCACCGGGAGCACACCAGCCATGTCGAAGCGATTTCCCGACGTGTCAACGATGGCGTCGGCGAGCAACATCATGCCACCGCACTCTGCCCATACTGGAATGCCCGCCTCCACTGCGGATCGCAGGCTTGCGAAGGCCTGATCCGCCTTTGCCAAGCGCTCCAGAAACACCTCCGGGAACCCACCACCAAGATACAACCCGTCAGCCGCCCAGGGCACCGGTTCGTTGTCCAGCGGGCGAAATGGCAACAATTTAGCGCCATAAAAGCGCAGCAAATCGAGATTCTCCTGATAGTAAAAGTTGAACGCCTCATCGTGTGCGATCGCAATGGTTGCCTTCTCTGCGGAAGCGGCCTGCAGAAACACTTGCGGTGCCTGCGGGATCCAAAGGTTCGCTGCCTGAGCAAGCCGCGATACGGCCGCGATGTCCACCGTCTGTATCAGATTTGCGGCGAGCCCATCTAACCATTCGTCGAGACTTCCCTGCTCCGCCGCAGGAACCAATCCAAGATGCCGCTCAGGAAGCGTTGCATCCGCGTATGGAGGTAGATAGCCAACCACTGGCACGCCGCACGACGACTCAATCGCCGTCCGCACCAGATCAAAATGCCCTGCGCCCGCAACCCGATTTGCGATCACGCCAGCAATCTTGACCTTTGGATCAAACGTTTGAAAGCCGTGCACGACGGCGGCGGCACTTCGAGCGCTGGCTGCCGCGTCGATGACGAGCAGCACCGGAGCTTCGAGCAACGTACAAACGGCCGCGGTACTCCCGGTATTGGACAGCGCATCCTTGCCATCAAACAGCCCCATCACGCCTTCAATGATGGAGATATCGCAACTGCGACTCGCGCGATCGAATATTTCGCGCACGATGTCGGGAGCAGCCATCCAACTGTCGAGGTTGTAACTCGCTCGCCCGGTTGCGACCGCGTGATACGAAGGATCGATATAATCCGGCCCAACTTTAAAGCCCTGAACGCGCAGTCCGGTTTGGGACAATGCGCGCATCAGGGCAATGGAAATCGTCGTCTTGCCGACACCGCTGTGGGTTCCGGCAACCACCAAACGAGGGCGATTCATGATAAAACCTCCGTGCTTGCCGCAAAGTGATCAGATCACCGATAACCGCGGCTCCACTTGTAGTATTGCACAGCCGGGCGGTACACGCACATGAGCAACCCGACGATGGCAACAAAACGAAACAGTGGCACGATCGCGTTGCAAGCCACGAAGACGAGCATCGCGAAGTATTGTTCGCCAATGATAAAGCCGCGAAATGGGACAAAGCTCCGCAGGCGCTGCGCTCGTCCAAAGCCACTCACTGGCTCGGCTTCGGTTGAAGTCGTCGACGTCAACGAGGCACCGTCGGCAGTTGCCGCAAGTGCTCGTGGCTTGAAGTGTATCTGCCCGTAATATTCGAGCAAGTACAGGCTGAACAAAGCGATCACAGCCCATTTCCAAACGGTCAAATCGCGATCGTGAAAGCGGGTGTAGCCATAAGCCAGACTGAAGTAAATGGCGAACTCCTTAATGCGATCCGAAACTTGGTCGAGCCAACCACCAATGGGCGAAAACTCTTGTTTATAGCGAGCCAGTTGGCCATCCGCGCAATCGAACACGTAGGAGACCTGAACGAGCACGAGCCCTGCAACGACGTATGAACGGACACCAACTGCAAAACCCACGCATCCGACTAGACATAAAAACATGGAAAAAAGCGTGATTTCATTCGGTTTGATACGCGTGTTGCGAATCAGGTACACCAGGCGAATGGAAAGCGGATAGTAAATGTAATTGGTCCAGATATCGATGGGCCGCTTTGCGCACGCATTGATCTTAGCCAATTCAGACATGCGTGCTCTCCTCCTCGTTGTCGACCAAATGCCGTACAACTTGCTCTGTCGCAAACGCATAGTCTTCAGGGAAGTCGATCTCGACGCAAGGCAATCCCGTGATATCGACAGGGATCATATCGGACTTATCGGCCATGGCATCAAGGGCATACTCGAAAAACTTCATTTCGTTCCCAGCGACGGCGAGATCCAGCACCTGCTGCCGAAACCGTCGCACGAAGTCACCCGTAAATTTTGCAACGCCGATAAACTCGCCTTCACAAATGTCCGGATTCAGGTGCTTTCCAATTTCGGAAATCCGACCGTCTCGGACGATGACCTTGACTTCTTCGTCCCGGCACTGCTTTTTATCAATTGCCAGAAAACCGCCAACAAGACCTGGCGCGAGGCGTTGCAGGATGCGCTTGTCATACACGACATCCGCATTCATATAGTAAAAGTCGCCATCCCAAACCAACATCGCCTCTTTGAGCGAAAACAACGTGTTGGTACGGTCGAATGCCAAGTTCTCGACATAGCGCACCGAAAATGACGGATGGTGATTTGCAATATGTTCTTGAATCATCTCTTTCCGGTAACCCACGACGACAATCAAGTCTTGCACACCAACGGATTGCAGCGCTTCGAGCTGCCAATCCAAAATGGCCTTCGGTCCGACAGGAAGCAGGCACTTTGGCCGATCTTCCGTCAACGGTCGCAAACGACTTGACATGCCGGCGGCCAAGATTATTGCAGTCGGTTGCATATGAAAGATTCCCCCATGAATCGACAGGTTTCTGTTTATCTAGCGATCTCAGCAACAAGACCGATAAATTACTATAATTCACACTGCCTCAAAAAAGGCTCAATTTTTAAGGCTAAAGGGATACAGACTGCTCGTACCTCCAATTGGTTCGACCGCGATCCTCTTCATATGGTGGCCAGCACTCGATGAAAAACACGAACCGTGTCGAATATGGCGCAAATCCGCTCGCCGGTCAACATGATAATGACGTCATGACAACCTTTGATTTGACAAAGTACAACGGTTTTTTTGACAATTTGATGTCAGCTTTTCTAACACAAAACATTGACGCATCTCTCTTATATTTCTATAATGTTTGAAGTCAGAAGCAGATACGTTCGTACTTAGGAGGAGTGGACCTTTGACACCACGCGACGTTTTGGAATTGATGAAGCAGCATCATGTCGAAATGGTCGATTTTCGCATTGTTGACGTACCGGGCCGTCAACATCACGTAACCATACCGGCAGTTGAAGTGGATGAAGAAATGCTGACTCATGGCATCGCTTTCGATGGATCCAGCATTCAAGGGTTCCGTGGCATCGAAGACAGCGACATGGTCATGCGACCTGTCTTGGAGACCGCGTTTGTCGATCCGTTCATGGCAGTGCCGACTTTGGCCGTATCTTGTAGTGTGTTCGAGCCTAACGGCACACGTTTCGAACGCGATCCCCGCTATATCGCCGAGAAAGCGGAAGCGTATCTCGCGTCGAGCGGCATTGCGACCACGGCATATTTTGGACCTGAACTCGAATTCTTTATTTTTGACGACGTTCGCTTCGAGTCGACCAATCGTGGCGCATTTTACGCGGTCGATTCTGAGGAAGCGATGTGGAACACGGGAAATGGTGAGAAGAATCTCGGCTATCAAGTGAAAAACAAAGGCGGTTACTTCCCTGTTCCTCCCATCGATACGCAACAGGACATTCGTACAGAGATGGTCAAGGAATTGATGAACGCAGGCATCCGCGTGGAGCGGCACCATCATGAGGTCGCAACCGCAGGTCAAGCGGAAATCAACTTCCGTTTCAATACGCTTACACGTACGGCTGACACGGTGATGACGTATAAGTACATCATTCGCAACGTCGCGCGGAAATACGGAAAAACGGTCACATTTATGCCGAAACCGGTATTTGGCGATAATGGATCGGGTATGCACGTTCACCAAAGTTTATTTGACGGTGACACGCCGCTCTTCTTTGAACAAGATCGGTATGGAAACATGAGTGATATCGCGCTTCACTATATCGCCGGCATTTTGCATCACGCGCCTGCAATTTTGGCCTTTTCAAACCCAAGCACGAATTCTTACAAGCGCTTGGTCCCGGGTTATGAAGCGCCTGTCAATTTGGTCTTCTCAAAAGGCAACCGCAGCGCTGCCGTTCGTGTACCGGTTGCGGTGGTCTCGCCGAAGACCGCACGCATCGAGTTCCGCACACCGGACTGCACGGCCAACCCGTATCTCGCGTTTGCAGCCATGCTGATGGCTGGCATTGACGGTATCCGCCGCAAACTGGATCCAACTGCACTTGGGTATGGGCCCATCAACAAGAACATCTACGAACTGAGCCCAGAAGAAAAGGCGAACATTCGCAGTGTTCCTGGTTCCCTAGAAGAGTCCTTACAAGCTCTGGAGGCGGATTACGAGTTCCTGCTCGAAGGCGGCGTCTTCACAAAAGACTTCATTCAGGCTTGGATCGACTTCAAGCGCACGAACGAAGTTGCCCCCATGCACCTGCGTCCGCATCCGTACGAGTTCCAACTGTATTACGATCTGTGATCCCACATACATGTCGTTCGCAAACCACCCGCCATTCAAATGGCGGGTGGTTTTTCTGTCCGCGCACCCAGCGCGCATCCGTCTTCGTCCGATGGAAGGTTGGATTAGCGGTGCATAAGCGGAGCCAAGGCGCAAAGCAACGCATCGCGGAACATGTCCGCACGGCGAACAGCGCCCTGTGTCAAGATGCCAATGGTCCCTTCCTGCTTGCGAACCCCATGCCTTCCGGCCCACGCGTCGATCACATCGCCCAGTTCCCTGCCCTTGTCCAATTCGATCGCGATATCATAAGGAAGTGGCAGCCTTAATCCCCCACCTAAACCCTCTTGTCCTGACGTGGTGATTGCACATGCCCAATTACACAAAAACATGCCCCACTCTGTTCTTTGAATGCCCCCTTCTAGCCCAATACCGACATCCGCCTGCCCTTGCTGCAGGGCAGCCTGTGCCCGATTGCGAGCCCCCTGTAGCGTCTCTGTGTCTGTCTGTGGTTGCGGCGATACCCCCGACGGCACATCGACGGGAACGATTTCAACAGCTATAGAAAGTGCTGCAAACGCCAGCTCCACCGCCTGTATTTTCGCTGGATTGGTCGATCCAATCGCAATCTTCCGGTTGTTCCACATCTCCATATTCGATCCTCCCTGTCGACTCGGCCATCGTCCATTGTAGCATGGACGTACCCTACTCTTTCTCTTACAGCCTCCCAGCCGATATTCGCGAAACCAAGATTGCGGTATGATAGACATGCGTTTTTCCTACTCAGGAGGTTGCGATTGTTGAATACCGAAACGCTTCGATATGATGTGGTCATCGTCGGCGGCGGCAGCGCCGGCGTGGCAGCGGCGGTGGGTGCCGCCAGCTTAGGAGCGAAGACGCTGCTCCTTGAGAAAAATCCATACTTTGGCGGTGCGGCCACACATTCGTCCGTGCTCACCATCTGTGGTTTTTTTGCACAGCAAGATCCCTTGCTGCAAGTGGTGGGAGGCGTTGGTCAAAAATTCCTCGACAAACTGCGCGAGTTAGGGCAATACGACGGACCGATCCGCAATCCGGGGTCCGGCAACGTGATCGTTCCACTCGACGGCGAAACCACCAAATATGCATTCGATCAGCTGGTGTTAGAGGCTGGTGTGACACCGCGTTTACACACAACCGTGATTGGAGCCGAGGTCGACCATCAGGGATGTGTCCGCTCCATCACCTGTTTTCAGCACGGCGGCACATTTCGAATCGAGGCCAAGGCTTTCGTGGACGCAAGTGGAGAAGCGGACTTGGCTGCATTTTGCGGCAACGAGGTGCGTTTTGGCGATAATGAAGGTCACGTTCAGGCGGGGACGCTCGTCATGCAGTTTGGCGGTGTTTCCCCTGACATTGCACTCCACCGCCATCAGTTCACCGCAGCCATTTGGCAAGCAAAGCGCGCTGGCGTTGAAGATTTGACCAAGGATAGAGGAATGGTTGTCCGCTTAGCAGGGTCCCATCATGTGCTCGCGTTGTTTGCAGACGAACGGGTTGATGGACTGGACAGCGCAAGTTTGACGGCGGCGGAAATGTCCGCGCGTCGTCAAGCCTGGGCCTACCTCGATGCCTTTCGCAAATACGTTCCTGGCTTTAAAGACGCGTTTCTCGTACAGACCGGCCCAGCCATCGGTGTGCGCGAAACGCGGCACATTCATGGCGAATACCGGTTGGCTGGCGAAGAAGCGCTGGCAGGCGCCCGCTTTCCAGATGCCGTGGCACGTGGCGGCTGGCCCGTCGAGATTCACGAGCCTGGTGAAGCGGCCCGTTACAGACACATTCAAGATAAGTCGTATTATGAGATACCCCTGCGTTCGCTCAAGGCCAAACATCTTGAGAATCTTTGGTGTGCGGGAAGAGTTATTGATTGCGATCCGATTG
Source organism: Alicyclobacillus sacchari (assembly GCF_004366795.1). GTDB lineage: Bacteria > Bacillota > Bacilli > Alicyclobacillales > Alicyclobacillaceae > Alicyclobacillus > Alicyclobacillus sacchari. The sequence continues at coordinate 232,995 of NZ_SORF01000002.1, forward strand.
CGTTCGCATCGGCGCGCGTGATGGGTACCGCGTTCGCGACAGGGCACGCTGCCGGCATTGCTGCGGCTTTGTACGCGGAAATCGGCGAGGCGAACCCTGCCGACGTGCGCAACGAGCTGATTCGACAAGACGCCATTGTGTAACATGAAGGGCGCAGCGGTTATAAGCCACTGCGCCCTTTTTCTCTACAAATTGCTATACGATCAACTGGATGCCCATATATAGGCCGAATACCATGATGATAACCGAGATCGTACGCACAACATGCTTGTAGATGCCTTGCATTCGCCACTCTTTGGGCAACGCCTTCGCCTCGAGCAGCAATAAGAACCCTAGGACAATGGGTAACAGCAACGAATTCATCACTTCGGTGTCAACTGCCAGGTTGATCAGATTGATGCCGCTGAAAACCAGGATGGCACCGCCGATGTGTACACAGGTGTAAATCGTATAAAATCCTTTGGCCTCATGCCACTTCGCGTTCACGCTGTGGCGAATGCCTGTGACCTCGCCAATCCCCCAGGCGCCCGCCAGGGAGACCACGAGCGCCGCGACAAAGCTTGCACCGAGCATGCCCATACCGAAAATCAACTTGGCTCCAACAGGCCCGAGAAACGGCATGAGACCGTGGGAAATTTGTGTCACCGTCGACAGCGGTTGCGAAGGATTTACACGTCCCACCGTCGCCGCAATCATGATGACGACGGCAAGCATGACCACCTGCGTGACAATCGATCCGACGAGCGTATCCACCCGTGCAAGTTTGAGATGCTCTTTGGTCATCCGCCTATCGACGACTGCCGATTGTTGATAGAAGATCATCCACGGCATGATCACTGCGCCCACGTTTGCCGCGAGCAGAAAAATATAGCTCGAATGGCCAAGTGGAATGGTCGCAAGTCCCCGTAGCAAGGCATGCCCAGAGGGATGAGCCATGATGGCCGCAGGAACGAGCAACAGTTCAAACAACCCCATGGCGATGCCGATCCGCTCGACGCGTTTATAACTCCCAGTAAGTCCTAGAACAATCAACAAAATCGTCGCCACTGAAACCGAGTAGTCCGGAGAAATGCCAAACAATTCACCAACCCCGGCGATCCCGGCGAACTCGGTCACGAGTGCGCCGATAGCCGAGAGGAACAGCGTCGACACAGAAATCCACGCCCACCCTCGACCGAAGTGCTTCCGAATGAGTTCTCCATGCCCTTGCCCCGTGATGGTGCCCAAACGGACGGTGATTTCTTGCACCAAATAGACAATGGGAATCAATACGAGTTGCGGCAGAACCATCGAATATCCCCATTCAGCCCCAGACTGCGCGGCCGTGATGATGCAACCTGCATCCGTATTCGCCAGCATAACGATGACGCCAGGCCCAAACATAGCAAGCATGCGGAGCAAACGCCGCATGCGCGAATGTTTCGGAGAGACCTGCGATATCATGAGCGATTCTGTATGATGATTCATCATGATGACCCCTTGCTATCGCGGCACGATGTTGGTTTATGATATTGAATGTCGAATGTTTGTATGTCCTTGACACTGTAGTTAGTCTAACCTAACTAGAAACCTGATTACAATAGTCAACTATGTGAGGTGGCTGAAAAGATGGCGACGATCGACGATTTTCAAAAATTGGACATACGCGTTGGCACCATCATTCAAGCGAAGAATTTCCCAGAGGCGCGTAAACCAGCCATTCAGTTGCGCATTGATTTTGGCGATCTCGGTAGCAAATGGTCGAGCGCTCAGATTACGCGCAGATATGACACAGATACGTTGGTGGGACGGCAAGTTGTCGCGGTCGTGAATCTTCCTCCCCGCCGCATCGCGGACTTTGTCTCGGAGGTTTTGGTACTCGGGGGCATTCCAGAGGAAGGTGACGTCGTCTTGCTTCAACCAGACTGCGTGATCCCAAACGGCACACCTATCGCCTGATGGTGATAGGTGTGCCGTTGCGAGTTGTCACATGGACGTTCTGCTATGTTCGATATTCGCCGCAACGGTTGTCGATGGCGTCGAACCGGGGTAAAAGTAACCATAGAAATCGTACATTTGGTGGCGGTCATATACCGACTCGTCAGGATTCGGATTGGGAATGTCGATTTCAATGCCAAGCGATGAACCATAATGACTGAATACATCGCCATCAAAATGATAGTCCTTGACGACAGACGCTTCTTGTAATTTTGGTTGGAAGCCTGTACCTATCGAATTAAATACAGTGACGCCATCAATTTTCCAATTGGTGTACGCGTTGCGTTCGTCCAGGTAAACTTTCTGGGCGAGCCATCCGCCCATCGAATGACCGGTCAAAATGACACGCCCAGACGGGACGTTGGCTTCTGAGCAGACCCGCTTGAAAAATTGCTCCGCCGGCTGTAATTGTTCAATCATATTCGGCACGCTCAAGTAAATCCCGGCGTCGGCCACCAAGTCCATGACGTTGTCGGTACCCCGATATGCAATGACAACTGTATTTCCACGCTGAAAAGCGACGGCGTAGAAACCTAAACTTGCTTCCAAATCATCAACAGCAAGGATTTTCCATCCAGCGAGATCGGAAAAAAAGAAGCTGTTTGCTTGATCATAAGAAAGATGCCAGTCGATTTGATTCACCTTATCGACCTGCTGATAGATGCCAGGGGGACCCTGTTTGACAGCTGCCAAGTCTTCCAATGTGAGTAGCGAATCACCCACGTATGCGTCGAGATTGGAATACGACAGATCCGTCATCTTCATCAACACGCCGTCATAGACGTCGCCTGTCTGCTGGAGTTGCGCATCCGTGTTCATGTGGACGTCCGGTTCTGGCACCGATTTGACGACTGCATTTACGGTTAAGAAGCGAAATGGAATAACGAGCAGCACAGACGCCACACTAAAGGCCAGCAGGCGTTTCCAATACGATACGGACTTCATGCGCTCGCTCCACTCCTCACTTTCGTGCGCCAATATGCCACGTGTCACAGTATACCACATGTTGTCCACCGGAACGACGCCATACACGATACACCATCCGATATACATTTTCCCATGTTTCGACACGTATAAACACAAAGATGGCCGATCTGTCATGGAACGACGAATCGACCGCGATGAGTATTCAGCAAAGCGTCTATACACGCCGCGTCGCTGCTATATATGAAATTTGCGCGTCTTAGATAGAAGTCGGTCAGAAAGTAGTTGAGAATCGAGGAAATCCCGAGGACTGATGGTTGGCGTGACGACAGTACTATCTGCGGCAAAGGTTAAAAACAAGCGCTTGGGTTTGCCATATTCCGCAATGACGCTCGACTTGGTCATGCCGTGACGCGTCATGCAATGTACCGATGTGAGCTCCTGGAGCAACTCATTGCAAATCGGACAGGTGACCATCTAGCATTCCCCCTAACTCGCCAAGACCATCGAAAACCGGGCGAAGATCTGAACGCAGCAGACACCAAGTTGTATATCTATAGTTTATCGAAAAAACAGACGAACATATACAGAATTTTTGTTAATCTTTTATGACTTATAATCCATATTTATCCGACCATGGTGAACTGCGGCATTTTCTGTGTTGATCGGTAAACGGCCCGCAAAGGGGCCGTTTCTGACATCACATCTTGGTCTCTTGAGTCAGGGCCGCAACAATGCGCTCCAATTGCATTCCCCGGGACGCCTTGACCAAAACGGTCCCCGCCTCAGGCAACCAAGACGCCAGTGCATTAAGTGCACCTTCTACCGTCGGTATGTGCAAAACGTGCGGCACGCCGGCTGAGGTCGCAGCATCGGCAATCCAGTTTGCCATCTGCCCTACTGCCAACAGCCTATCGACACCAAACTTTCCTGCCACTTCGCCGACCTCCTTGTGCCCAGATGCGGCGTGATCGCCAAGTTCATACATATCGCCAAGCACGGCAATACGCTGACCTGGCGGTGCGACGTGATGTAACACCTCAAGACTCGCCCGCATCGACGATGGACTCGCATTATAGCAGTCGTCGATCACGGTCAAGCGGGGACCCTTCAGGATTCGCAAGCGTCCTGTCGACGCCTCGACACAAGCGAGCGGTGCGACCATGTCGTCGAGCTTGAGGCCGACGGTAAGTCCGACCGCGATCGCGGCGAGCGCGTTGGCGACATTATGCACACCAAAGGTCGGGATATGAAACGACTGCTCCTCGTTACGCCAGTGCACGCGAAAATGCATCCCGTCTTGTGACCACCTGACATCATCGGCGCGCACGTCTGCGTCGTCCGCAAATCCATACCAAGTGATGGGAGCTGGCGATTTCGATGCGATTCGACGCAGCCATGGATCGTCTCGATTGAGAATCCCTGTGCCGTGAACAGGCAGCGCCTCGAGCAACTCCCCTTTCGCCCTTGCGATGCCCTCTTGGCTGCCGAGCAACTCGATATGACTGTATCCAATATTGGTGATCACCCCGATGTTGGGCTTGGCAATTTCGCACAGACGCATAATTTGACCAAATCCACGCATCCCCATCTCCAGAACGATGGAACGGTGTCGAGCTTGCCGCTGTAGAATGGTTAGGGGTAAGCCCAATTCGTTGTTTCGGTTGGCGGGTGTAAAGAGACAATCCCCCATGGCTCCCAGCACCGCGGCAACCATCTCCTTCGTCGTCGTCTTGCCGTTGCTGCCCGTAATGCCGACGACCGGGCCCGAGAACTGTTTGCGCTCATGCTCAGCCATCGTCTGTACGGCCGAAAGTGCATCTCGCACGCGCAGGACGGAACCGCCAGTGCCCTTGACGTCTTCTGTGACAATCGCTACACTGGCTCCGCGAGAAAACGCGTCTTCGACAAACTGGTGGCCATTCACGCGCTGCCCGACGAATGCGACAAACGCATCTTGATACTGCACTTCGCGGTGATCGACGGTGACGCCGGTGACCACGGCATTCGAGGCGCCTGCTACGTCGTCGCAAGCGAGCAGACGGCACAGTTCTTCAACAGAAATGGGTGTCATACGTCCATTCCTTTCGCAAGTTCATTTAAATCAAAGGAGTTGCGGCTCGTGTCAGGTAAACGCATGAAAGTTGGCGTGATTTTTGGTGGAAAGTCGGGAGAGCATGAGGTTTCCCTGCAGTCCGCGAAGTCTGTAATGGATGCCCTAGATCCTCTTCAGTATACCATTGTTCCCATCGGTATCACGAGGGATGGGCGTTGGCAGGTCGGGAAAGGCGCTATCAAAGCCTTGGAAACGGCCAAGGTGGCCGAAAGCAAGGGAACAACGCAATCTCCCAAAAACTATATCAACTCGACCGTCGGCGGACTGACCCCTGCCTCAACGACTCGATCTGTGGATATGTTACCGCCTGCGCTTGTGAACGAAATTGATGTTGCCATACCGGTTTTGCATGGCACATACGGCGAGGATGGCTCGATACAAGGACTGCTAGAGTTGGTTGGCGTTCCATACGTCGGTGCAGGCATTCTCGCTTCCGCTGTTGGCCTGGACAAAATCGTAATGAAACAGATGTTTGCGGCAGTAGGAATTCCTCAGGTACGATATGTCGCCTTTACCCGTAGTCAGTGGCGAACCAATCCAGAAGAACTGCTTGACCTGGTAGAACGACAACTCGCCTACCCTTGTTTTGTGAAACCGGCCAATCTCGGTTCCAGTGTCGGCATTTCGAAAGTGAAGTCGCGCGAACAACTGGCGGAAGCGATTGCTTTGGCGGCTCAGTACGATCGCAAGATGATCGTCGAGCAAGGGCTCGATGTTCGCGAAATCGAGGTTGCGGTGCTCGGCAACGATAGGCCGATGGTTTCGGTCGCAGGCGAGATCATCCCTTCCAACGAATTCTATGACTATGAAGCCAAGTATGTAGGCGGCCATTCAAAGCTGATCATTCCCGCCGAACTGTCGGATGAACAACGCGAGAAGGTTGAACACTATGCCGTGGCAGCGTTCCAAGCCATCGATTGCTCCGGCTTGGCTCGCGTGGACTTTTTCATCGAGCGTGCGACCGGCCGTGTGTTGGTGAATGAAATTAACACCATGCCGGGCTTTACTCGCTACAGTATGTATCCTAAGCTATGGGAAGCAAGCGGCATGTCGTATGGGAAGCTCCTTGATCATCTGATTCAGCTTGCGCTGGAGCGTCACGCCGAGCGCGAACAGACGGTTCACACGTACGAAAAGCACGACTAAACGGCATGACACCACTCACAAACAAACACAAAAGGCTGGTACCTGAATCGGTACCAGCCTTTTGTGTGCCATCAGCCATCCGGAAATAACTGATAAAAGTTAGCATATCGCTCGTCTCGCACAGAGTCCTTATCCGTTGTCTTCGATTTCGCAGGCGCTGTCGTTTTGTTTCGAGGTCCAGCATTCGACTTGCGCCCGGAATCGACTTCACCTCGCCCGGACTTGTCCCTGTACTGTTGTCGATAAGTATCTAAATCTTGCCGAGACTGGATATTGTGGCGCTGCCAGTCATACAAGATGCGATCGATATACCGAAAACTATATTTATTGGCCAGCACCGACTCCTTGAGCGCCTCGATGACTAGCCATTCTGGATAGCCATTTTCGCCAAGCCAAGTACGTAACTGATCACACTCCATCGCTGAAAGAGGCCTGCCAAACTCCTCTTCGAACAGCGTCAGAGGGTCTTTGCGGAACTGGCGAGCTTCCTTCTTCGAGGATTTGCCGCGGATTCTATCCCATAACGGCTGCAAGTCAAAATATGTGACATGCGCTCCGTGTTCGTCGAATTTCTCGCCAATCGCAAGATATCCTTCAAGCACCAGGCGCTCGACACAGCCCATCACTTCTTTGCTCGACATACCACACAAATCTCCGAGGTCCTGCGGCGAGAGCTCGGTTGTGCCGCGCACTTGGCCATTGGCCAAGATTTGCAACAGCACCACCAATTCATGCGCATGCAAGCCGATGTGAGCGTGTGTCGTAAGGAGATCGTATGGGACTGCCACGAAGGGGGTGCTTAAAAAGTCGCCGTTCGCAATATGTCGACCCGATGGCTGCATCTTCGCAATCCCCCTTGTCGTTGTTACGGATACAACCGATAAAGCGTCCGCGGGAACGCGATTGCCTCGCGGATGTGTTCCAAGCCGCAAATCCAGGCGACCGTTCGCTCCAATCCCAATCCGAAACCGGAGTGTGGAACCGATCCATATCGGCGCAAATCCAGGTACCAGGCATACGTGTCTGCAGGCAAACGATGCTCTTCAAATCGCGTCTTGAGCAGGTCATAGTCGGCGATGCGCTGGCTGCCACCAACAATTTCTCCGTAGCCCTCCGGAGCGAGCATGTCCGCACACAGAACAACCTCAGGGCGCAGCGGATCTGGCTGCATGTAAAATGCCTTGATCTTCGTCGGATAGCGCTCGATGAACAGCGGTTGATCGTACTGCCCTGCGAGTGCCGTCTCGTGGGGCGCGCCAAAATCGTCGCCCCACTGGATGTCAAAACCGTTGTTGTGCAACCACGCGATGGCGTCATCGTAGCTTATCCTCGGAAATTGACCGGGGACTTTGGCCAACTTTGCGACGTCGCGGCCGAGTGTGTGTAATTCCGCTTCGCAGTGATCCAACACATGCTGAACGATATGCGAAACCAATTGTTCCTGGATGCGCAGGTTTTCGTCGTGATCGACATACGCCATCTCTGGCTCGACCATCCAGAACTCGATCAAATGGCGACGCGTCTTTGACTTCTCAGCTCGGAAACAGGGGCCGAATGAATATACGCGCCCGAGCGACATCGCTGCCGCCTCCATGTACATCTGACCACTTTGTGTTAAATACGCCTCTTCGTCGAAGTATTTGGTCTGAAACAATTCCGTCGTGTCTTCACAGGATGAGGGCGTCAAAATGGGCGGATCGACACGTGTGAAACCGCGGTTGTCGAGAAAATCGAAAATGGCGCGCTGCACCTCGGCGCGAATGCGCATGATGGCGCGTTGGCGCGGGACCCTGATCCAAAGGTGGCGATGATCCATCAGAAAATCCACGCCATGCTCCTTGTGCGTAATCGGATACTCCTGCGCCATCTGGACGATCTCGATGTCTTGTACGTCCACTTCATACCCGCCCGGTGCGCGTTCGTCTGCACGCACAGAACCGGTCACACGACAAGACGATTCCTGCGTCAACATACCGCTATGCTCAAATACCTCAGGCGTAACCGCCGACTTGACGACGACGCACTGAACCAGGCCTGTCCCATCGCGAACCTGTAGAAAGTGAATCTTACCACTGGACCGCTTGTTGTACAGCCACCCTTCAATCGTGACTGACGATCCGACATGTTGATGTAATTGGCCGATGTTCACAACTTGGGCCACACACGTTCCCTCCATGGGCCTGTTACGCCCGATACTCGTACCGATTATAACAAAAAAATAGACCCGACAGTCCACCGAAGGAACAATCGGGTGTGTCGATCCACTGCGGCTCGATATCGAACTTACATCGTTGGTGCTGCCTCAATTCCCTGCGTGACATTCGCAACAGCCGCCGACGTCAACACCTGCGGCTGCATACTCTGCATCCATCGGCGGAACTCGGAGCCATCGACACTCTCCTCGCGCACAACATGCTCTGCAAACCGCTCGATGTCGCTGCGATACGGTTGCAGGATATCTCGTGTAATCCGCTCTTGTTCAGCGAGGATATGGCGGACCTCTTTCTCTAAGATCTGCTCCGGCAGGTGCTCCTCATCGACGATGCCCAACCGTGACAAACCGCAGCGCACCATCGTACGAGCGAGTGAAGATGCCTGCACAAAGTCGTTCTGCGCACCGGTACTGCGATTGCCATAATGCAGTTCTTCGGCCAAGCATCCCGCCAGCGCGACATTGATCTGCTGGGCCAACTGTTCTTTCGTGTAGAGATACTGGTCGTCTTCCGGGATTTGCCGGACAAAGCCAAGGGCATTTCCGCGCGGGGCGATCGTGATGTGAGAGACCGTTCCTGGCCGCATCAACTCACTGACAATGGCGTGACCGAGTTCATGCACAGCAACACGACGCAACTCTTCGTCGGTCGGACGACGCCCTGTTTTCTCGCCCATCAACACTTTATCAACGGCGTCGCGAAACATCTCCTGAGTCACCTGCTGCTCATTGCGGCGCAGTGCAATGATGGCCGCTTCATTGACCAAGGCCTCAAGTTGCGCACCGGAGAATCCGTATGTCTCGCGAGCAATATGTTCTAGGTCAACGTCCTTGGCAAGTGGTTTGTTCCGTGTCAAAATGCGCAAGATGTGGAGACGACCTTCTTTATCCGGCAGATCCACTTTGATTTGGCGATCAAACCGACCAGGGCGCAACAATGCAGAATCGAGTATATCGGGTCGGTTCGTCGCAGCCATCACCAATACGAACGGACTTTGGGTCGTGCTCATGCCGTCCATCTCTGTAAGCAGTTGGTTCAGAGTCTGATCGTATTCCTGATGGCTGTGCTGGCCTCGCTTACCGCCGACGACATCGATCTCGTCGACAAAAATGATGGCACTGTCCTTGTTTTCGCGCTTTGCCAATGCCCGTGCGCGACGGAACAAATCGCGTACACGTTGCGCACCCACACCGACGTACATTTCGACAAACTCGGAGCCTGAAGCAGATAAAAAGACAGAATCGGTATACGTCGCTGCCGCTTTGGCCATCAAGGTCTTGCCCGTTCCCGGGGGGCCAGTCAACAAGATGCCCTTAATCGGGCGAATGCCGAGCGATTGGATACGATCCCGGTACCGCAAAAAGTCGAGTGCCTCTTTGAGCTCGTGCTTCGCCGATTCCTGCCCGCCAATTTCTTCGAACGAAATGCTGGGCCGAGCGGCTGCTTCGCGAGCGGCGGGTGCTGCAGCGTTGCGACGGTCCATCACCACCCACAAGAGAACGCCCAAGCCGATGAGGAAGAGAATAGGTAAAATTTGCACGACGTGTAACATGCCCAGAAACGCGAGAACGGCGATCCCGACGCCAATCAACCACTCCTTAATCATCACGATGAAGCACCCCCTTGATGTATGGTATATGGGATGACGCGATATAGATAATGGTCGCCTTTGGCCAATTGAACGTAGATGTATTGGTTATCCATCGTAATACGCGCCTCAATACCGTCTTTTGAGGCGAGTTGATTGACCTCGGATACCATTTGCGTGTAATTTTCTTTCGCAATGCCCTCTTGAATGTAAAATTCGAACGAGCTCTCGAATATTTGTGTCAGTGAGCCCTCACGTGCATCTGTCAGGCGAACCGTCACATCGCTCCCGAGTCGATTTTCGATCTCGTTGGAAATATCGTGATAGGTCTCCTGTAAATCTCCGTTCTTGAGCTTTTGAAATGGGCCGAGTTGAACTTGCACGATGTCGGGGCTTCCCGTTGAGATGTCTACCGTCTGTACGCCAGCGACAGACTGCAGGCTGCGCTTGAGAGGATTCAACAGATTATAGTGTTGGTACGCCTGCCAGCCGCCGAACAAGATCGCAAGAACTACGACGGCGACGACAAAAATCGGCAACAATCGAACACGGGACAAGTGACTCGCCCCTTTCTACATGATTTGTGGCCGAAACCATTATATCATGCACCCGAACGTGTGTTCAGGCGTACATTCTTCCCACGCTTCCATATCTCATTGTGATTGCAGTTGATATTTCCATAATACGCGTCCGGTCACCGCATCGAGATACAGAAACGTCAACTTTGAGCCAATCGTTCCTTTAAGCTCATAAACGAGGTGTTGGCTCGCAGGTAACGTATCCGCCGCCTCAGCCGTCACATAGCCAAGCGATGACGCTTGCAGTTGTAGACCATACGACTTAGCTTTGGCTGCCACTTTGCCTGGTGAAAGGATATTCGCAGCCGGAACCGCATACGACTCGTTGGTTTCGGGCAGGTAAAAGGCATACCATTCGCGATGAAACGCGTCCGTTCCCTGGAATACATCCTCAAGTCCCGACGCGGTGAACACGTGATACGCTTGCAGGCGATCAATCGGCGTGTGATCCAACACAAATTGGGCCGCCGTCTGTTCTGCTGCCCAGTTTGTCGATAAGTTGCGCCATAGCCAGGCGACTACCGCAGCCCCCAGCATGATGAAGATGGCAGGTACAGTAAACGCCCATACTTTCCAATTCTTCATTCGAGGTCAGTCCGATACAGCGTGATCTGCATTTTATCCGGCGATCCTTCCGATTTCGCCAGCCCGAAAATGACGTCTTTGTCCTTTAGATTTCGATTCAAAAAATCAATCAACAGGTAGAGATCCTCTGATTTGTCGCATACGTGGGTCGCATAAACATGCAGTTTCGATTCCAACAGTTCCACCATCCGTGTTGATCAAATTTCATTCGTCCATTGTGACAGAAACGATTCGTCCGTAAATCGATATCGCAGCGGGGTCATGCTGATCCGACCGGATCGGACAACCCCAAGATCGACTGAACCGTCTCCAATTTCATCGATCATATCTCCACCATAACGATAAACTTGCTGGCCGTCGGCGTCCAGTTCCGGCGTAAAGACATCGTGGTACCGCCGCACGCCCAGCTTCGTCCAAACGGCATCCTCCTGCCTCCACATCCGACCCTCGCCCACATATGGGATATTGACACTGACAAAGGTATCCGCAGGAAAATCGATGGGCATAAGCATGCGCACGATTTCGGCACTCGCCTGTGCAGCAGACGAAAAATCGAACGGCGGGCCGACGTGTGAAAGCGCGATGGCCTTTACACCTTGCAGCGCCGCTTCGCCAGCAATCGCGACCGTGCCGGAATACAAGACGTCCGTCGCCAAATTGGCCCCTGCATTGATGCCGGAAAGGACTAAATCAAACGGCATTTCCGGATGGATGGTCGCCAACGCCCACTTGCAGCAATCGACAGGCGTGCCGGACACGGCATAGGCGGCACGCGCACCTGTAACTTGCACTTGTTCGACGCGCAACCTGCGGTGAAGGCTAATTCCGTGGCTGGAAGCGCTACGCTGCCGATCCGGCGCCACCACGATGACTTCCCCAATGTGTGACGCCATTTTTGTCAGGGCCGCGAGCCCTTGTGCTTGCACGCCGTCGTCATTACTGATCAGTATGCGCATGCAATGTCTCCTCTCCTGCCATGAATCATGCAACATACGGCCTGTTGCCCTGCCCATACTACAAGTACTTCAGCGGGAGGTGGTGTTATGACAACGGGTAACCACCCGCGCGAGGTTGAGCCAGCGCGGACAAGGCAGACAATTGCCGAATGGGAACAGACCTACTGGATGTACGCTTTGGTCGAACACGCCGTCTCCCACTGTTGTGATGACCTTCGCCTGCGCACAGGTGAACCGACTGCGCCATGGCCGCGAGCCGACGCCTGAGCATCCTGTCGGCTCGGCCCTTACGCTTGCAACAGCGACCGCAATCGATTGACTTCATACGCCACTCGCTCTGTGTCAATGGCGAGCGGCTCGCCGTTTTGTACGACCAATTCACCAGCGACGATCACGTCGCGCACGTCGTCGGCCCCCACGGCATAGACGACGTCGGACAGCAAGTTGTGCTGTGGCAGCATGCGTGGCGATTTCCCATCGAGCAGCACCATATCGCATGGGGAACCGACTCGCAAGACACCCGCCCCGTGCGGCTGAAAACAGGCGGTCGCCCCCATTTCCGTCGCCATACGAAACGCCGTCGCTGCGTTCACGCATTGTGCATCTTCATGGATGCCCTTGTGCAGCGTGGCAGCAAGGCGCATTTCCTCAAACATATCTAGGTTGTTGTTACTCGCTGCCCCGTCCGTGCCAAGTCCGACAGTCAAACCGCGCTCCAGCATTCGCGGCAACGGCGCCACCCCAGACCCCAGCTTCAAATTGCTTTGCGGGTTGTGGGCCACATGCACGCCATGCACACGCATGATCTCGATATCGTCGTCCGTGACGTGAACGCAGTGCGCAGCGAGCGTGGGTATTTGAAATAATCCCGCGCGCTCTGCCAGCGCAATGGGTGTTAATCCGGAATTCGCCAAACAATCATCAACCTCGACTCGCGTTTCGGAGAGGTGGATTTGCAATCCGACACCCAATTCCGACGCAAGCTCCGCAATGTCATGCAAATAATCTTCCGGACATGTATACGGTGCATGAGGCCCCAGTGTAACCTGAATGCGCCCCTCGCAAGCCTGATGCCAATTCGCAACAAAATCGCGACTGCGCCGAATGCCGTTTTCCCGCCCCGTGTCATCGAGACCGACGACGCCAACTGACAATACGCCCCGCATGCCAGACTCGGCTACCGCCTGCGCCGCGCGATCCATCATCATGTACATATCGGTATAGGTCGTGGTACCCGAGGTCAGCATTTCCCAAGTTGCAAGTAACGTTCCCCAATAAATGCATTCCTCAGTCAAACGCGCTTCGATAGGGAAAATCCGATCGTGCAACCACGACATGAGCGGCATGTCGTCGCCAGCACCACGCAACAGCGTCATGGCGGCGTGACCGTGCGTATTGACAAGCCCAGGTATCGCCACGCGATCCCCTTTGCGCAACCAACGTTCGACGCGCTGCCCTGGTTTGGGGACGTATGAACCGACCCCGATTTCGCGTATGATGCCGCCTTCGACGACAAAATGCACCGGTTCCGTATACACCGTATCGGCGTCGATCACAGCCTGACCAACTTCGATCACGGTGACCTTCGACTCTGTCATGTGTAATTGCTCCCTTTTGACACTCGCTCCATTTATGCACCATGGCGTCCGGCCATTTCGGCGAGCGACTCTATGTAAGGTGGTTTGGCCACACCGCATTCGGTGATGATACCCGTAATCAGTGCCCCTGGCGTTACGTCAAAAGCCAAGTGCCGCGCCGATGCGCCAATGGGCGCGATGGGCCGCCCGAACATATGCGTGACTTCGTTTGCATGCCTTTCTTCAATCGGAATGTCTCGCCCCGTTGCGGTTGCGAGATCGAGCGTCGTGGTCGGAGCCGCGACGTAAAACGGGATACCGTGATACTGGGCGAGCACGGCGAGCGTGTAGGTGCCAATCTTGTTCGCCGTATCTCCGTTGCGCGCAATTCTATCCGCGCCAACCACCACCGCGTCCACCCAGCCTTGCGCCATCGCGTATCCCGCCGTGGAGTCGGTGATAATGTCGAACGGGATGCCCTCTTCCGCAAGTTCATACGCCGTCAAACGCGCCCCTTGCAAGTACGGGCGCGTCTCGTCGACATAGACGTGACGCAGTGTTCCCCGCTCGTGCAACGCCCGGATCACGCCCAGTGCTGTACCATACTCAACGGTGGCCAACGATCCCGTATTGCAATGTGTCAGGATGTGACCGCCATGTTGCCCGATCACGTCGGCACCGAAGGCACCGATGCGGCGATTGGTCGCCACGTCTGCGTCAGCGATGGCCACAGCCTTGGCGTATAACGCATCCGCCAACGCATCATCGCCGGTCTGCGTGAGAACCGAGAGCATCTCATCGAGCGCCTGTGCCAAGTTGACCGCCGTCGGACGCGCAGAACGCAACCGTTTCGCGGCCTCCAGAAGCTTCTCGCGCAATTGGGAATCCCCTTGTAAACGGCGTGCTTCTGCGGCCAATCCAAATGCGGCAGCGGCACCGATGGCAGGAGCTCCGCGCACCTTCATATCGCGAATCGCAGCAGCAACTTCGTCCGCTGACGTAAACTTTTCCCACACCGTTTCGTGCGGCAGTTTGGTTTGGTCGAGCAGCTCGACTTCGCCCGGCGCGAAACGAATTGCCCTCATTGGCCATCCTCCCCAACGAGCGGTTGCTGCCCCCCAACAGCCTGTTTGCAAGCGCACGTACGCTCACCTGTATCGTTCGCGATCCAGGTAAAAAACAACTGGCGAATCTTATCGACGTTTGCGCGCATCGACGCTACCACTTCTTCATGCGTCAACGGCTGTCCTGCAAATCCGGCGGCCCAATTCGTCACCATGCACACCGTCGCATAGCACAATTCAGCTTCTTTCGCGAGTACCGCCTCCGGCATGCTGGTCATTCCCACCAGATCCCCGCCAAAGCGCGCATACATACCGATTTCCGCCTTTGTCTCAAAGCGCGGCCCTTCGGAGCAAACGTAGACTCCACCATGATGCACTGCGACGCCAAGACCTACCGCTGTATCCCGGAGACCATGGCGTATTCGTGCACAATAAGGATCTGAAAGATCGACGTGAACTACCGGTCCCTCATCAAAAAACGTTGAAACCCTGCCCTTTGTCATGTCGATCACGTCGTCGACAATGACCAAATCGCCAGGGCGAAAGCGGCGATTTAAAGAACCAACGGCTGCTGTCGCAAGCACTTGTTCGACACCGAGCTGCTTTAATGCCATGATGTTTGCACGGTAATTTACGCGATGCGGTGGCGTATTGTGTTTTGTGCCATGGCGAGCTAAAAATGCAATTTGTTTGCCTTGATATTCTCCGATGGTCGCAAGTGCGTCGCCGTACGGCGTATGTATCGTCTGTTCTTCAGCGTTTGCCAAATCGCCGGCCTGATAGACGCCGGTTCCCCCGATGATGGCGTACGTAATGGACATACAGGGTCACTCCTCACATTTCCTGTCCACGATTATACTTGACCAAACGCCTCTTGTCGTCATAACTGACAGTTTAACATCGCAGCGACCGTTTCGGCGCTTGCTGCGGTGACGCCTTCCGTCATCAAATCGCCAAACCGATGCAGGCGGCCAGGTACGTTGCGAATCGTGAAATCCCGGGGCGAACACCCATCCTCCAGCTCCGCCCACAGGATCGGCGTCGAGACAGTCGCCCACGGCGTCGCCCGCACGCTGTAGGCAGCAATGAGGGTGCGCGTGGGACCATGCTGGGGAGCGTCGACGTAGACCTTGTCCCCTCGATCTTTGACCAGACGCGCCGTCGTTGCGATATCTGGCCAGCGCCCCTCGACATACCGCGCGACAAACTGGACGATGCGCCGCGAATCTTCATACGCTATCGGTTCGGCCAGCGGCACAAACACCTGTAAACCGGATGCGCCGGATGTCTTGACGACACTTGGCAAGGCCAGTCCTGCCAAGGTTTCGCGCAACGATAACGCCGCTTTTCGCACCTTCTCGAAATCCGACGTGTCACTCGGATCGAGATCGAAGGACAAAACGCACGGCCGTGGATCGGACAAGCGGTGCAACTCGGCGTGAAACTCGATGGCGCCGAGATTGGCATAAAACAGCAAAGTGGCGACGTCCTCGATCACGATTTCCCGCCTGCCGTCCCCCACTTCCCGATACGGGATGTACGACGGTGCGCCTTGTGGCACATGCCGCTGGTAAAAGCGGTGTCCGGCGATGCCGTCGGGACAGCGCACGAGTGTAATGCGGCGATCCCGAAGGTGACCGAGGAGATACGGTGCCATTTGGACAAGATATTTGAGGTACGTAAGCTTTGTGGCTGGTGGATCTGTGAACAAGAGCTTATCAGGATGCGTGATGCGCACTGGCGCTTCGGCTTCAAGAATGAGCGGTTGCAAATCGCCTTCCTCCTCGCACGCCATAGCGTACCCCCCATCTTTCTGTACAAAACAGTCCTGAAAGGGGCCGCGTTGATGAAGCTATTCCGGCCGTTTGAGCCTGTGCAGACTGACGAACTTCCAACCGGAACAAATTGGATTGGTCAAGTCAAGTGGGATGGCGTGCGCATCGTTGCCCATGCGCGCGACGGAGCAGTAAACTTGGTCAATCGCCATGGTCGAAGCCGCAACCAGGCGTATCCGGAACTCGCGGCCGCCCTCGCTCCGCTTGTTCGCCAGGACTGTGTCCTTGACGGCGAAGTCGTCGCATTTGCCGGTGGCAAACCATCATTTTATCACGTTCTTCGGCGCGATCGCGCCCGACGCCCCGCCGATGTGGACGCCCTGCGAAGACAACTGCCCATTGTCTACATGGTGTTTGACATCGTTTGGGCGAGGGGCCGCCCCTTGCACCACTTACCCTTGGCAGACCGACAAGAGCGTCTACGTACCCTTCTTGAGGAGAACGACTTGGTACGTCTCGTCGCCAGCGAGCGCGCCCTCGAAAGTTTATGGATTGCCGTTTGTGAAATGGGTATGGAAGGAATTGTCGTCAAAGATGTGACGAGCACATATGAGTTTGGCGGGAAGGACAAGCGCTGGCAGAAACGGAAGCATCGCCGCAATGCGGCGGCCGTCATCTGCGGAGTGACGATGAAAGACGGGCGATCCAGCGCCCTGTTGCTCGGTCTCCACGACGAACGTGGCCGACTTCACTATATTGGCCGCGCAGGCCCTGGCGCTTTGGGCACTCGCCAATGGGGCGAACTGGTTCACAAGGCACTTGCCCACCCCTCCGCACATTGCCCGTGCACGGTCTTGCCATCGCGCATTCCACGCGACATCATCTGGACGTTACCCATCATCCCTGTCAAGGTATCGTTTCTTGAATGGACGCCCGACGGTACCTTGCGCCAACCTTTGCTTGAAGGCGTGCTCGAGATCGATCCTGGAATGTGTACGATAGATGCCGCAGACCAATAGCGTCAAGCAAACCGAAAAACCGGCATGTTCGAAACATGCCGGCATCGTCAGATTGGCTTCATGAGGACTTGCGCTTCTTGCGCTTTGGCTCCGCGCCGGACTTTTGCGCCATTTTGATGCTCTTTTGTAAGGCTTCCATCAGGCTGATGACATCCGCTGAAGCGGGCGCTGTTGCTGGTGTTTGGATGACTGCATCTGCGTGGGCTCGTTTTTGCTCGACGAGTTGCTCGATCGCTGCCCTGCGCTCGTCGACAAACTGCGTTGGATCAAACGGCTTGGCGAGTTGATCGATGAGTTGCACGGCGACTTTCAGCTCGTCCTCGGCAACGGGCACAGGATCTCCCGCATAGGGCAGTTCTGCCCGCGAGCGGATATCCTGTGGCCAAACGAGCGAGTGCGCGACGAGGGTTTCGTCAACAACGCGAATGCATGCCATCGTCTCGGTCGCACGCAACACCATCCTGGCGATGGCCACTTTGCTCGTGTCTCGCAATGCGGCGACGAGCAGCGCGTACGCTTTGCGGCCGCTCGCTTCGGGTGCCAAATAATAGGACGCATCGAAGTAAATCGGATCGATCTCTGCCGCGTTTGTGAACTGCACAATATCGATGGTTTGTGACCGCGTCTTATCCAGTGCGGCCAGTTCTTCTTCGTCCACCACGACATACTGACCTTTGGCGTATTCAAAGCCCTTAACGATGTCAGCGGGTTCGACGTCCACCTGACAAATTGGACAACGTTTTTGATACGCAATCGGCGATTTACACGTTTTGTGTAACTGCCGAAAGTGAACGCTCTGCGACTCGGTCGCCTTGTACATGCGCACAGGCACATTGACGAGGCCAAAGCTGACGGAGCCGCGCCACATCGTATGCATGCCATCACCTCCAGACAAACCGCCGCAATCTGTCCCTAGCTTGATTGACGGGCGGATCGAATATGCTTATCCGATTCTAAAGATGATCCCAAAAACGCCTCAATTTGTGCTAAGATATCCCGTTCCGGAGCAACGATGGGCCGAACTCCTGGCAACGACTGTACGAACGCAGTTCCGTAACGCTGGGTGACCAAGCGCTTGTCGTAGACCACGACGACACCCTTGTCCTGCCGCGTGCGGATGAGGCGGCCAAAACCCTGGCGAAAGCGCACGACGGCTTCCGGCAAGCTTGAGGACCAAAATGGACTGGCTCCCGCCTGCTCGATTTTTTCGTGGCGCGCTTGGGTAACCGGATGGGTCGGTGGCGCAAACGGCAAGCGAACGATGACCAAGGTCGTCAGCTGATCGCCAGGCAGGTCGATGCCCTCCCAAAACGATTGCGCACCAAACATGACGCTCTCCGGTTGATTGCGAAATGCTTCCAGGATGGCCGCGCGACTGCCGTCCACGTCCTGTGCAAACAACGGCATACCAGCCTGACGTAGCGGTTGCCGAAGGATGTGTGCGGTCTCCTTCAACATCTGGTGGCTCGTGAACAAAGCCAAAAGCCTCCCGCGGCTCGCGCGGGCCAATTGTAAGAGTGAGTCGCCCAGCCACAGCGCTGCTTCTTCGGCAGCCATCTTCGCAAGCTCGGGCACGTCGCTTGGCACGCACAAACGAGCTTGGGTTCCATAGTGGAACGGTGATGCTACCGATGCACTGAGCAGTTTTCCCGCACCGGCTGCCGCGGATAATCCGAGTTGCCGCGTCACATAGTCGAAACTGCCGCGTACCGACAAGGTGGCCGAAGTCAAAATGACGCGGTCCAGCGGATCGAACAAGGCTTTTTGCAAAGTCTCGGACACATCGATGGGCGCTTTGTGTACGCTCCAGCGCGAGCGTGTCCCACCTCGGCGCTCGACCCATGTCACCATGCCTGGCAGATCCTCCACGGTACTCGCGAGTAACCGTACGCCGTCCAGCCACGTGCCAAGAAATCCGGCGGCGTCGACGATGCGGCCTGCTTCGTCGTCCGTTGCCGCACCCTTGACGAGTTCCTGCAAGGTCTGGCGCAGACGGTCCAACCCGGCCAGCGGCACCTCCGCCTCCGCCAAAGCCGTGACAAATCCTTTGTAGGCGTCCGTCTCCTGCCACTCAGGCGTCAAACGAAACTCCGTTTTGCCTTCAGGCACCAGCGATCCGACATGCGTAAACGCCGCATCGAGCGCCTGTTGCACAGCCTCGACCCATTCGCTCGCGAGCTGTAATTTTTCGACGATACCACTAGGCGTCGTGTGCGAGTCAGTCAGGCGGTTGGCCAGTTCCGGCAGCACGCCATGCTTGCCGCGATCCCGGGTCAGCCGATGCGCAAGCGACGCAAGTTGTGCGCTGTGCACCTCACTGCCAAGATGCGATGTCGCCTGTTCCTCGAGGTGATGAGCCTCGTCGATCACCAACGCGCCGTACTTGGGCAATACCCTGTGATCCGCCTTTAAATCCGACATCAACAGCGAGTGGTTGGTGACGACAAGATGCGCGTTCTGTGCGGTGGCCTTGGCGCGAAAATAGTAGCAAGGATGGAAAAAAGGGCAACGCTTGTTTACGCATGACTCGGTCTCGCTTTGCACCCGGGTCCAAATATGGCTTGGCACAGAACTTGCCGAAAGGTTCTCGCGCGTACCATCCTTGGTCTCGGTCAGCCAAACGAGCATCGACATCATGCTCTCGATATCGTGTTGCGGGCTCACAAATGTCAGTAAGGATGATTCCGTGCGTACCTTGCGTAGACACACGTAGTTGCGCCTGCCTTTTTGCACGGCGAGGCGGAGCATGCCGCCAAACAACCGCTGCAGAGTCGGAAAATCGCGCCGCTCGATCTGATCCTGCAATGCGATGGTATGGGTGCTGACCACGACAGGTTCACCACTGGTCAAGGCATACATCGCCGCAGGCACAAGGTAGGCCATCGATTTACCGGTGCCCGTTCCGGCCTCGACCAAAGCATGCTTGCCCTCGGCAAAGGCTTGGCCGACCTTCTCCAACATTTCGAGCTGCCCCTTGCGCGGCTCGTAGCCGTCGAGAATCTGGCTCAGCGCCCCGCCCGGTTCGAGCAAAGCCCGCGCGCGATTCGCGATGTCTTCCACGCGAAATGGTTCTAAGGAAGCGCCCTGTGACAGGATATCGTCGGCCCCTTCCCCACTGGGTTTCGTGAAAGCGAGACCATCGCGCTCGACAATCTTGTCTTGGCCAGCGACGGCATCGGTTGGCACGCCATCGATCACGGCGCGGAACCAATCAGCGGTGGCAGGCGAGTACAACGCGGCCATTTGACTCAACCTATCGAGCACAGAGATTGGCAGTTTTTGCGCCTTCTCGGCCAAGCGCACAAGCAGTTTGGCCGTCGCCTGCGCATCTGCCAAGGCCCTGTGTTCAGCCGTTCGCTCAATGGATAAGCGTCGGGCCAAATACTCGAGGCGATGACTGTGCAGGCGCGGTGCCAGCACGCGCCCCAGATTCAAGGTGCAAACCCCGTCTCCTGAAGCCAAATGATATCCGGCCTGTTCAGACTTGCGCTGTAAAAAAGCTCGGTCGAAGGGCAAGTTGTGTGCCACGATGGGTACCTCTCCGATAAACGCCAACAGCGCCGGGATGACATCAGTCAACGCCGGCGCATGCTCGACCATAGCCAACGAAATTCCAGTCAATGCTTCAATGTCAGGCGGTATAGGCCGAGATGGACGAACGAACGTCTGATACATGTCGACGATCTCGCCATTCACCAGCCGCACAGCGCCAATTTCCAAGATATCGTCGGCGACCGGATCCAATCCCGTCGTTTCGATGTCCACCACTACATAATGCACGTTGGGCGTTCACCCCGAATCCCCGAGTTCAACGTTCTACGCCCTATTGTAGCAAACCGGTCTGGGCTTGGACACAACGCTCAACGGATTGGCACCGATTGCTGTTTTGCAGAACCTTCACCAACCAAGGGCTCTTTTTCACGAGCCAACATCTGCTGATAACGGCGAGCGAGCATACGTGACGTGGCGTGAGGCGAGGCCACCACTTGTTCGAAAAACATCTCGGCCTCCTCAATTCGCCCGCGACGCATCGCAAGCCGCCCTGCAAGTAAAGAAACAACAGGAGGAAATTGGTTTCGGCGCATGAGCTGTCCTTGCATGATGGCTTCTGCCCGCGCTTCTCCTCCTTGCAAGTACGCGCAGACGGCGAGCATCATCGCGGCATCGTCGCGGTTTCTCTCCAGTGTTAAACATTGTTTACAGAAAGAGGATGCACGCCCGATCTCGCCATCGGCAAAAGCACACAGTCCCAACAGATAATACCCCGTTGCAGCGACGCTTGGATCGTGCAAGCACCGCCGTGCCAACGTTATGGCGTCTTGCCTTCGCCCTGCGGCAATCAGCAAAGAGGACAACAATTGCACAAGGCGTGCGGACTCCACGGATGCCGTCGCGACTTGCGAACAAAGGTCGCCCGCGCCTTCGCGATCGCCAGCCAATAAGGTCGCAAGTGCCAAGCCGAGCAGCGACTCGAGTTCTTCGCGGCGTTGATATGCACGGGCAAAACAGCGTTGGGCGAACGCCCACTGGCGAAGCCGCAAGTGGCAAACGCCGAGGTTGTACCACGTGTCCGCCTTGTCTGCGTCGGTGTCAAGGAGATCGAACAGCTGATCGATGGCTGACTGCCAATCGCCCTTGGTCGCGGCCAATTGCACGCCAACCTCGAGTACGGCCTGTCGTTCGATGACATCTGCTACTCGTGTTGCGGCTTCCAGCAACATGGTCTCTGCCTCTGCCAAGCGACCGTTGGCAAGATGACTCAGCGCAAGATAGATGCGCAGGCCCGCAGACTCGTCGCCCTCTTGTGCGACCGCCTTGCCGAGGGATCGAGCCGCTTGCTCGAACATGTGGAGGTCGTAGTAAGCGAGGCCCTTGCGCAGTTCGCAGGCTTCAGAAAATTGCCAAGCTGCGAGATCGTCCGCCATCGCCATGCCGCTGAACCAACTGACGCCGTTTGCGGTCTGCTCCGACAGGCTCAAATCTGCGTACGTCTGTTCAATCAATTCATCCAATTCCATCCACGCGTCAAGGGCCTGATTGGCCAACTGGCGCAACGATCCTAAGGCATCGATCAATTGCTCTCGCTGTTGCCCCGTCGCCGACGGCAACAGCGTCCGCAGTTCGGCGATCGCCTGTACAATGGCGTCAAACTCCACATAATGCACAGATCTTCCCCCTTGTTCCACTGTGCCTAGCGTCTGTAAAGGGGCGTCAATTATGCACAAACTCGCATCTAGGGTCATCGCAGATGCTCGCTTTCGGAAAACAGCACCTCGCCGCTGTGGAGGCGGCGCACATCGCCATGTGCAAGCTTGACCAACAGGCTTCCCTGATCATCGACATCAATGGCCGTCCCACGCACGATCTCGTTGCCCACCGCAACTTCGACACTGCGTCCCATCGTCTCGCAATGTGCTAGCCATTCGCCGCGGACGCTTGCAAACCCCTCACCTGATGCAAGCAGCCGATACAACTTGTCTAGTTCCGTCAGGATGGTAGCAAGCACGCGCGGCCGCTCTATGGCAAAACCACACGCACTGAAAATGGTGGTCGCGCGGTGTCGAATGTCCGCCGGGAGCCTTTCTTCCGGAAAGTTGGCGTTGATGCCGATACCAATCACGGCGTGATCGACCCATTCCCCGTCCGCTCGCATTTGCGCGAGAATGCCGCAAACCTTTTTTCCAGCGACCAAGATGTCGTTTGGCCATTTGATGTCTGCAGGGACACCGATTTCGGCAAGTGCTCGTCGCACGGCAAGACTGGCGAGCAATGTGAGATCGGGTGCCTGATTGAGCGCACACGGTTGGCGTATGAGCACGCTGAACCACATACCGCCCTGCGGCGACACCCAGGATCGCTCGCGCCTGCCCTTGCCGCCGGTCTGCACGGCCGCCGTTACGACAGCGCCATGCGGCAGGCCTTTGGCAGCCCAGTCGAGCGCAGTGGCGTTCGTCGATGCGCGTTCAGCCGCCCAGAACAACGGCCGCCCGAACGCAACCGCGAGCGGTAGATGAGGATCTACGAGCGGTGCCATCAGTTCGTCAGGAATGGTGACGGCACGATACCCAACGCGGGGAGACGCCGCGAATACAAAACCGACCTGCTCAAGCGATTTGATCTGTTTCCAGATGGCCGTGCGCGAAAGCCCGAGAGTGTGGCTCATTTCCTCTCCCGACACGGGACCCGATGCCTTTGCGAACATCTCAACCAGGCGATCCCGCACGGGATTTTCCTCAAAGTTCATGGCTGATTCCCCTTTCCGCACGCAGCCGCGCGAGTTCACGATCCGCCCGCGCCAACAACACTTCGCGCTCATTTGCGACTTCACGAGCAAGCACCGCCTGGCTGAGATCCTGCAACAACCTCCCAATCTCCCGGCCCTCGGCACCAAGCGCCTGCAATTCCCGCCCGCTCACGGCGAGATCGGCCAAGCTCCACAACGGCTGCTCCTCGATGGCGCGCCAGGCGCCGCGAACGACGTCCGGCGTATCGGCAAACAGCCAGGCACATGCGCGTGCGGCTGCTCTGGCAACTTCGGGATCGGCGGCAAACAGTTCCTCGACCGACCATGCCTGGTTTGGATCGCGCAAGAGCCGTTGCATCAGTGTCGCGGCAGCGCGCAACCACAGGGCATGCCGCCGCCCTAACGCAAACTTCAGTGCCGCTTGGTAAACGTGCTCGGGGCCATCGTCGACCATGGCATACCACAAGGCGAGCGCTGCCAGACCGGTAGGTGGGACCGCGTCCACACGCGCCTTTCTGAGCCGTTTGCCAACCGCTTCGATGGCCGTCGACAACACGGCGAGCGGGCCGCCGATGGCTTGCCATAGCGGGCAAGTTGCCAAAAGATCGATTCGCCGATGCCAAGGGCCCTCAAGCAGCCGCAATAGCTCTTGTCCGATGCGCTCTTTGGCGACTGGGCGAATTGCATCGCATACCTGCCAGAGGGCAGTTTGGGTCGAAGGGGCGAGATCGAGGTCGTACGTGACCGCAAAGCGCAAAGCGCGCATCAGACGCAGTCCATCTTCGCGAAACCGCCGCTGCGGATCGCCGACGCAAGCCAAGCGGCCGCGCTGCAAGTCTCTGAGCCCGCCAAACGGATCGAGCAATTCGCCGTTCATGGTTAGCGCCATCGCGTTCATGGTAAAGTCACGTCGTGCCAAGTCGGATTCCAAGCATCCTTCGAACACGACGTATTGCGGGCGCCTGCCGTCGAGATACGGACCATCCGAACGAAACGTCGTCACTTCAATCCAGCCATCTTTGGTACCAACCGCCACTGTGCCGTGGCGGATGCCCGTGTCGATGGTGTGGTCAAAGAGGCGTTTGACCTCCTCCGGGCGGGCGCTTGTCGCGACGTCGAGATCGTGTGGGAGGCGCCCCAGCACAATATCGCGCACCGCCCCCCCTACCAGATAGCTGTCGTGTCCGGCAGCGGCGAGCGCCGCGAGAACTGGCTGTACGGCAGGGGGGACAGGCCATCGCGTGTCTGTCATGAACTGCATACCTCGCGGTAGAGATGTTCGTACTCTGCTACTTTGTCTGCGATATGAAAATGTTCGATGGCACGTCTTCGCGCCGCTTCGGCGAATTGTTGATACAGATTTCCATCCGTCAAGAGGTGGACGGCGTTTGCCGCCATCTCGTCCACGTCGCCAACGGCTGATAAAAATCCAGTCTGCCCGTGCAAGACGACTTCCGGGATACCGCCTGCAAACGTGCCAATGACCGGAATTTGACAAGCCATGGCTTCGAGTGCGACGAGGCCGAAGCTCTCCTTCGAGGACGGCAGCAAGAGTAAATCCGCAGCCGCGACGAGTGGAGCAACCTCGTCCTGCCTGCCGAGAAAGTCCACCTTATCTCCCAAGTTTAGCCGTTCGACTTGGCCGCGCGCCTCATTGGACTCCGGCCCTTCCCCGACCAGCACGAGCCGCGCGGGCACCTGTGCCTGCACGCGCGCGAAGACGTCGATCACGTCTTGGATTCGTTTGACGGGGCGAAAGTTTGAAATATGTAAGAGCACACGCTCACCCGGTCGCGCGAGCGATCTTCGGACCGACTGCCCGCACTTGGGTTGGAAGACCTCGGGATCGATAAAATTGTAGACGCAACGAATCGCCTTGGTGGTCTCAAACAGTTCGCGCGTCTGTCCAATCAAACTCTCACTGACGGCGGTCACCGCGTCGCTTCGCTCGATACCGAGCTTGATCACCTGTTTGAGGCTTGTGTCCTGAGCCAAAACAGTTACATCCGTGCCGTGTAGCGTCGTGACCACCTTGACCGGATGGTTGGCCATTTCCTGCGCCAGATGAGCACACACGGCAAACGGGAGCGCATAGTGGGCGTGAAGAACGTCCAATCGATATTCGTCGATCACCCTCGCCATCAATGCGGCCAAGGAGAAATCGTACGGCGGCGTGCGCAAAACAGGATACGTGACCGTATCCATCTGATGTATGTAGACATGCTCCACGAACGTGCCGAGTCGAAACGGTATATCCGTGACGATGAAATGGACCTCGTGTCCACGTTTGGCAAGAGCCTTGCCTAACTCCGTCGCAACCGCACCGGATCCACCCACCGTTGGGTAGCAACTGATTCCGATCCGCACAACGCTCCCCCCTTTTCTTCGACCGCGATGAGGTTCCTCCGTTGGACCTACCAAAGCAGGTGTTCCAGACCATAGAGAACCTGGTTAAGCTCGATCACCTTGCGACACGCGAGGATGACGCCAGGCATAAAGCTTTCGCGACTTAACGAGTCGTGGCGAATCGTCAACGTTTCACCGACGCCCCCGAATATCACTTCCTGGTGCGCAACGAGTCCAGGCAGGCGCACACTATGGATCGGCACGTCGTAGTCGACGCCCATCGCGTCTCGTGTGCGCAACGAAGTCCCAGATGGCATGTCCAGTTTTTGCGCGTGGTGAAGTTCAATGATTTCCGCACGCTCCATCCAGTGTGCGGCCTCTTTTGCAAACCGCATCATCAACAGTGCGCCAATCGCGAAGTTCGGGCAAATCAGCCCGCCAAGTGACGACTTAGATGCCGTTGCTTGCCAACGCACAATATCAGCGTCACTGTAGCCAGTCGCACCGACCACTGGCCGGACGTTCGATGCGATGGCGAGATCGACATGCTGCACAACAGCGCTTGGCGTCGTCAAATCCAGCCAGACGTCTGGTTGTTCCGTATCAATGAGCGTTTGCGGGTCGCTATAAACTTGCCCGAACCTCTCCAATTGCGCTTGTACATCGTCACTCGCGCGATGTACAAGCAAACCGGCGATGGCAAGACCATCCGCTGCTGTTATGGCCTGCACCGCCGTACTACCCATGCGTCCCGTCGCACCGGCGATGGCGACGCGTATTGGATGCCCTGTCACAGCTTCTTTCCTCGCTCTCTGAATGACTGATTGGAGCATGTCTTGCATCAGCCCCAACCGTGGCGAGCAACTGGCTCGCTTCTGGATTGAGCGGATCGAGCACGGCTGCGTGGGCGAGTAAGCGAGTGGCCCAAGCGTGACGTCCCCGCACGATGGCGCGGCGGGCGACGGCAACGAGCCGCGACGCATGCACAGATTGCCAGTGCTCAGCGTAGAATCGGTTGCCTGCGGCAATCTGGGCGGCCTTTCTAGCCCAATGGTCAGCCAAACGCAATCGATCGTTGCGACGTGCCGTGATCGATCCGCGATAATACAGTTCCGGGTTTCCTGGGTTCGCCAAAATGGCGCGTGCGAACGCATCGAGCGCTGCGTCATATAATCCTAGATAAACGTACGCATACGCCGATTGAACAAACCGCTTCTCGTCCATGGAAATCACCTCCGTCCATCGTACGGAGGCATGCCGGACAAGGTGTGTACCACTGCCTAAAACCGCTGGTTAAAGCTGTTTCGGATCCTCAATGCGCGTCCAGCGATCTTTATCGCGCGTTTCAAACTTCTCCATGACCGCCATAAACGCCTTCTCCATGTCGATCTCCAGCCTATTGGCAAGACAGGTAAGGACGAACAACAGATCTCCCAATTCAAGTGCGATATCGCCTTCCGGTTCGTCTTGCTTCTTTGGCTTCTCGCCATAGTGATGGTTGATCTCCCGTGCCAGCTCGCCCAACTCCTCGGCCAACCGAACAACCAGCGTCATCGGCTGAAAGTAACCTTCGCGAAATTGACGGATGTACTCGTCCACGCGGGTCTGTACTTCCTGCAGTTGCATCGTCCCTCCCCCCTTGACTCTTCATTATAACGGACAAGCCTGCCCAAACATAAAAGTGCCTGCTTGTCATAAGCATGTAAGGACGATTTTGGACCAGCCCGGCATGCCGACTGGTTGCCAAGAAGGAGTGAATCGTTTGGTCAAAGAAAAAAAGGGGCGAGTTTTCACGGTCATCCTGGCGACCATGGCTGTCATCTTTACGCTCGCCCTCGTCGTCTATCCGAAAGCAGGCTATGAAGCGGGTATGGAAGGATTGAAAGTCTGTTGGGAGATTATCATCCCGTCGCTACTCCCGTTTTTCATCGTCTCCGAGTTGTTGTTGGGCTTGGGCGTGGTAAGAGGCTTTGGCGTGTTACTCGAACCTCTCATGCGTCCGTTGTTCAGCGTTCCTGGCGTTGGCGCGTTCGCCCTGTCCATGGGATTAGCCGCGGGTTACCCGATGGACGCCGTGATCACCGCCCGCTTCCGTGAGACGAACCAATGCACAAGAATTGAAGGGGAGCGGTTGCTTGCCTTCACGAACACGGCCGATCCGCTGTTTATGTTTGGCGCGGTCGCGGTCGGTATGTTCAAGTCGCCAGCCCTGGGCGGTCTGCTCGCTCTGGCACACTATATTTCATCTTTTCTCGTGGGCGTGGCATTTAAGTTTTGGGGCCGCAAGGATCCCACGCATCTGAAAGAGGTGCAGGAGCGTGGGGAGATCCGCGCCAAAGGCAACATCCTGGTGCGTGCGTTCCACGAAATGTTGGCGGCGCGCGAACAGGATGGTCGTCCTTTTGGCAAACTGCTGGGCAATGCCGTGAGTGAGTCGGTCCAGACCATTCTCATGATCTCCGGGTTTATTGTGTTTTTCGCGGTGCTCATCGAAATCCTTCACATCAGCGGCATCATGGCCGTGATCGGATGGCCGGTCGCTCTGATTTACCACGTATTCCACATCCACGGCGGGCTCGTAGGACCGACCCTGGCTGGAGCGCTCGAACTGGACATCGGCAGTGCCCAAGCCGCAGCCGTCCATGCGCCGCTGTTGCAGCGCCTCGCCCTTGTCAGCGGCATTATCGCCTGGAGTGGCCTGAGCGTACATGCGCAGGTAGCAAGCGTATTAACCAACACCGACATTCGCATGAAACCGTATTTTATCGCGCGTTTTCTACACGCATTTCTTGCCGCGCTCATCACGGTTGTTCTCTATCTGTCTGGCATGGGTCGCGAAGCCGCACGCGCCATGGCCCCTCTGACAGAGCGCACGGCCGTCATGACGGCGGAAGGAACGCACTCGTTTTGGCAAATTGCATCGTCTGGCCTATCTCTGTGGTTGATAGGATTGGTCGTCTTGCTTGCGTGCTCGTTTGTCTTCGCAATGGCAAAGCGCCTGCGCATCATCCGCTTTTACGCACGCATCAAGTAATCTGCCAAGCGCACCAAACAACACGTCCAACGCGTTGCACTGAAACAGCATCCGCATACGAAACCGGCGCTCAGGTGACGAGTCGCCGGTTTTCGCATGGCTATTCAAGCGTAAAAAGCGGAACACTTGGACGTAAAGCCACACGCTCAGGATCCGCGTGCGCCAGCGCACCATCGCGCAGCGAAAGGCGAACCTAGGGAGATTTTCCCCAGGTTCGCCTGCCTGGCCACGGATGCCGTGTATACTTAGTGCAAAAGCGGCGGAAACCAGCGGTGACCGACCAACTGATCGTATAGAATGAAAGCCGCAATGGCGAACGTGTACACGGCGAACACGCGCATTTTGCAACGCGCCACCAACCACGTCGTCCAGCGAACGGAAAAATACCCTGCGACCGCCGCCGCCAGTGCGCCCAAAAGCATTTCCC
The DNA here is from genome assembly GCF_004366795.1 of Alicyclobacillus sacchari. GTDB lineage: Bacteria > Bacillota > Bacilli > Alicyclobacillales > Alicyclobacillaceae > Alicyclobacillus > Alicyclobacillus sacchari. The sequence goes on from NZ_SORF01000002.1 coordinate 262,564, forward strand.
CCCACGGCAAGTTCAACGCCTGCGCAGGTGCCTCGACAATATCATCCAGCTTGACCAGTGTGCCACCGAGAATCGCCGGGATCGACAACAAGAAGGAAAAACGTGTCGCTGCCATGCGGTCCATTCCGCGCCACAATCCGCCGGCGATGGTCAACCCGGAACGGGATAGTGCTGGCAAAATCGCGATGCCCTGCAGTGTGCCGATCCAAAGGCTGTCGGCCAGTGACATCGACGACTCCGTCTTTGGCCCGGCCTGAATGGAGTCGATCCACCACAAGATGATGCCCGTGACCACGAATTCGAGACCAATCGTCACGCCCGACTCAAACAGGTTGTCAAACCATTCTTCACACAGTGCTCCAATCACGGCAGTTGGCAGCAACGCCACCAGCACCATCCACGTCACGCGAGACCTCGGATGCTTCCACAACCAAATGACCTCTTTGCGCATTGCGTATGCCACTGCCGCCAACGTTCCGATGTGCAGAAGCAGGATGAACAAGGTATCCTGTTCCACTTGCACGTGCATCAGTTTTTCAAACAAGACAATATGGCCGGAACTGCTGATGGGCAAAAATTCCGTGATCCCTTGCACAATTCCCATGATCACTGCTTGAAGTGCGGTCATCCCAACATCCTCCTTGCGCGCCGCCGCAGCGCGAATGTACGGTCTATTCGGTCCAACCCGCCCAGGCTTGGACACGCAGTAGATGTATATTGGCGGCCCGCTTGGAACATGTCCACGAGGTCATGATTCTGCGAGTGTGTCCATATACATGCAGAAGGATTTGGGAGGGATGGACAATGCGATCGCGATGGCTGACCTTGCAGGTTGCATGCGTATACATTGGCACGGTCGTAGGTGCGGGCTTTGCTTCGGGGCGGGAAATCTACCAATTTTTCGCGCAGTACGGCATTGTCGCCTACGCATCCATCGGGCTTGTCACCCTCCTGTTCGCTTGGCTGGGTTATCGTTTGATGGCCTTGGGCGCAAAACTCGGCGCCCAATCATTTCGCGATCTGACCACCTACGTGTTCCCGCCGCGGCTTGCACAGGCGATGGACGGCGTGGTTTTGATGATGTTGTTTGGCACAACCGTGGCCATGCTCGCAGGCACAGGAGAACTGTTTCGCGAACGCCTTGGCCTGCCGTTTTCGTTCGGCGTGGCAGTTGGCATCGTGGTCACGATGTGGACGATGATGTTTGGCATGAATGGGTTGCTGAAAGTCAATAGCTTTATCGTACCGTCGCTGACGGCGTTTGTCCTGTTTGTCACGCTACACACTGCCATGTACGGAGACGGCTTTGCACATGCGTTGCACCCACCGGGAATCGCGAACCAATTCGGGCTGCCGGTATGGGTAAACGCACTGCTGTACGCCGCGTTGAACATCGGTTTGTCCATTGGAGTACTCGTTCCGTTAGGGGGCCAAATCCGCTCCCGCAAAGTGCTCTCGCAAGGAGCCCTGCTTGGGGCACTTGGATTAGGCGGTCTACTTGCCTGTGTCGCCTTCTGCCTGTTCGCCTACATGCCCGGGATTCGTGCATACGCCATTCCGATGGGCTATATTGCCGCGCAGTTTCCGACATGGCTGACAGCCCTGTTCATCGCCGTCCTCTTTGGGGAAATATACTCGACTCTCGTCGGCAACATCTACAGCATGGCGGCCACCATCGCGCGATCGCGCCGTCAAGTATTGCTGGCAAGTCTTGTCACGCTTGTCGTGGCAGGACTGTTGAGCCACTTCGGCTTCCGCGCCATCGTTGCATATGCGTATACCGCATTCGGCTGGATCTCGCTCTGGTTCTTGACCATGCTGATCATTGCGCGTGTGCGATTGCGGTAAATTGCCCCAAACCCGTATAATACCATGGAACTCGGGTGACATTGTCTCGGTGACGAGCGATGTATCAAAGGAGTCCAGAGGATGGTTCAAAAATCGATCCAATGGTTCATGATTGTCCTTGGCGCATTCATTTATTCCCTAGGTCTTAATGGCTTTCTTGTCGCCAACCACCTCGCGGAAGGCGGCTTCGTCGGTGTCTCGTTGCTGCTCTTGTACAAGTTGCATATTCAGGTTGGCGTGTCGTTCTTCATCTTGAACATTCCGTTGCTCATCGTCGCGTGGCGCTTGTTCGGGCATGAATTCGTCCTCAAAACGGCACTCGGGGTCATTGGTGTGTCGGTATTTAGTGAAGCGACGAGGCGTCTCCAAGTGCCGACACACGACCCACTACTCGCCGCGCTCTACGCCGGCGTGATTACAGGAATTGGCCTTGGCCTCATCTTTCGCACGGGCGGAACGACCGGCGGTTCCGACATCATCGCGCGCATCCTTCGCCATTACCGAGGGCTGGGCATGGGCAAAACGCTCTTTGCCATCGACTTTATCGTCATTCTGCTTGTCATGGTGATCATCGGCAAGGAAGTCGCGATGTACTCATTGGTCGCGTTGTTTGTGTCAAGCCGCGTGATCGATTTCGTTATTGAAGGGGCTTCGAGTGGACGGGCGGTCATGATTGTGTCGGACAAACACGAGGAAATTGCCGACGAAATTCACAAACAGTTGGATCGCGGTACAACGTTACTGCAGGCGCGCGGCGGCTACACGGGCACTGCCCGACAGGTCATCTATTGTGTCGTGTCGCGCGAAGAAGTGATGCGCGTACAACGAATTATCTCCATGATCGATCCAACTGCGTTCGTGACCGTGAACCCTGTGCACGAAGTGCTCGGAGAAGGCTTTACATACGACAGCGAACCCTCGTCGATCTCGCGCCGCCGCCGCAAATTGTTTTAACAAGTAGCTGTAGCGTCAGCCGTTCGCAGCAAGTGCCGGATGATCACGAAAAAGGTGTCCAGCTGCCGCCGGACACCTGCATGGCACGGATGTCGTTTTATCACAATACGTTAAAAAGATGTAGCGGCTGTCAGCTCGCCTTGGTCAAAAGCGATGAGGCGCTGGCTTGCGATGAGAAACGCCGCCCGGTCGCCAGAGTCCAGCGCGTCGTCGACTGCGCGCATTAATTCCTCCCGGCGGTGTGCGCGCAAGGCCTGGTCAATGACCCACTCGGCCTGCAAGGACAGCATTTCGCGAATCGCCGGGTCCATGTCGGTGCGCACAGGTTCTTCGAGAACCGACGCAAACTCAGGGCAGGATGAACGGTCTTTGAAGAATAGTCCTACATAGATGTCTTCATCTGGGTGCTGATACAGATCCATAAACGCCTGTTCTACGTCGGTTGTCACCGGCTTATTGCGGCGATAGTAGCGGAAAGGAGCGACATGCACACACGTTGTCGAGACGACGATGACGCGCGAAAAGTGACGGAAGTTATCGACGAAATGAACGCGTTGCAACACGTTTTCACGCGTCATCATATAGCGCAGCAGCATTTCCGCCTCACGACTTTGCAAATCGTAATTGGCCAGAAACCAGCGCAGAAAATGTTTCTTTTCAGCAACGGTCACGATGGTTCCCATAGCCATTCTCCTCCCTGCTTCACGAAGTCTCCGAAGCGTCCAGCGAGCAGCACCAGCAAACTTAAGAATTGTTTGTTCATTCTATTCGGTGGCTTTGCCTTCTTTTCCTGCACTCGTCGCTTTTTCACGAGTTTGCAAAAGTGCCGTGGCCATTTACGAGCCGATCCCGGCCGCATGGATACCTCCTCGTCCCCCCCACTCCGCGAGCATGCGGTCGACGTTGGCAGGTATCGGTGCCATCCCACGCGTGGCCAACAACGCACGCCACGCCTCGAAATCTCGCCCAAGCGACAAGCCTCGTTCGACCGTCCTGTCGAGGATGCGATAAACGCGCAGTGCCCCGCTGCTCTTCAACTCCGCAAATTCGGCAATTTGAGCCTCCATGCGGGCATCTGGCAGCATCACGACGATCTCAAAGTTAGGCTGCACAACCAGAGCCGCTTGCTGGTAAGTTAGCTCGTCTGGCAAATCGGCTTCGTCCTGTGTTAGTAATTCTTGACCGAGTTTCGTGATTTGAAACCATCGCTCCCCCGATTCGTCATCATATCCAAGTCTCGCCACGCCCAGGTGGATTAACATCTTCACGATTCGCTTATCCCACACGTCCTTCGGTTCGTCGTAATAGAAGGCTTTCACCTGCGGTGCACAAACCGCGTACAGGGAGGCGCTTGAAGTCCAGTCGTCCGCCAGCAGCAAGATGGTCGCGATGATATCGTAGAGGCGCGGGATGGGACGCCGATACGTCCGCATATAAAACTGCAACAGCCTTCGCAATTGTGCCTTGCGTCCCAGCGAGAGAAAATCGGACAGGCGAGCGGGATCGACGGTCAACCGTTCATCTTGGCGCTCGACGACCATCCCTTCGTCATAGGCGAAGTCGTACAGCAGCGCGAGGCGATCCGGGTAATCGTACGTGCGGCGCCCATAGCCAAACCGCCATTGTGGCAGCTCGGTGGGCTCCTCGACCTCAAAGAGTTCCATCAACTGTAGCACGTGCCGTTTATACATGGCTCCGCTCGCCGTCAATCGCACGTCGCGCTGTTGCACGTACTGTAACAAGGTGTGCAGATCGTTGAGCGCCGCCATTCCTTCATCCACTTGCACGAGCGGATCGTCCCCACGTACCTGAATCTCACCGCGCCAGTGGCGATGGAAATGTTCCCGCAAAGCGATTTGCATATCCTTGGGGACGATGTAACTGTGCCGACGCGGAGAGTCGTTTTGCAAAAACAACCAGCCTTGCGATAAAGCCCGCTTGAGACAGTGGGATGTATCGTCGCCAGCAAACGCCAGGAGATATTCCATTTCCTCCTTGGCAAACGTGTTGCGTCTATGCAAGGCGATCCGCCTGAGCGAAACGCCCCATTCTTCGTGCCACCTGTCGAATTGTTCGGCCAGACATAGAGGATTTCGCAGCGACTCCAAAATCGACTGCACGAGATCGAGCTTCGAGTACATCGTGCACGATAGCTGCAAGCTCCGGGCAATGGCTTGCAACGTTGAAATGGAAGCATGATTTAGGCACTCACTCAGTCGCATAGGCTCCAGCCTCCCTTGTACAGTTCATCGATCGCGAGAATTTCATAGCTGTATCCTTGTTCAACTAGGTAACTCTGACGGTGAAAAGCGCGTTTGACCTCCACCGTGTCATCGCTCACAAGAGAGTAGAACACCGCCCGCTTGCCGTTCGGACGGAGAATCCGTCCAAGCCGTTGCGCCTCTTCCTGACGAGAACCAAATAAGCCCGATATTTGTACAGCGACCGTCGCCGCTGGCAGGTCGATGGCCACATTCGCCACCCTTGAGACGATCAGGACAGGCATACGACCCGCGCGAAATTCGCCATAAAGGCGCAGGCGTTCGGCAGCGGGGGTGCGTCCATCAATGATGGGGGCGCACAGTCGCTTCGCAAGATCGTGCAGCGGGGACGTGTAATACCCCATCACCAAGGTGCGCTCTCCACGATGCCGCGCACAGATCTGCTCGACGGCTTCCAACTTGCACGCATTTTGTGCCGCAATTCGATGCTTGTCCGCCGCACTGCCTCGTTCATAGTCCTGCCTTTCGCGCCCCGCAAGTGGCACCCGGACTTCGAAGCAACGGACTGGCGCCAGATGTCCTGCCTCGGTCAGATCGCGCGCTTGCATCTGAAACACAACAGGTCCAACGAGTGAGAGCACATCCCCGGCGCGGCCGTCTTCCCGAACGAGCGTCGCACTCAGCCCAAGCTTGCGCGTGCCAGCAAGTTCGGCTGTCAAGCGGAACCATCTGGCTGGCAGCGCGTGCACTTCGTCGTAAATCACCAATCCGAAACTCCGTTGCCGATAGCTGTCCAAGCGACGCATCTGTCCTCGCCGATCGCGCGCGACCAGGCGTGCATACGTGGCGATCGCGACGGGTTTGTTTGGCTCATCGGCGTGCACGTCGAGATCGCGCTCGGAGAGCGTTGTCCACGCAAGCAGGTGTTGCTTCCACTGCGCACATGCGGCTTCATTCGGCGCTAGAATCAACGCTGGCATGCGCAAGGCCGCGAGAATCGCCGTGCCAACCACCGTCTTACCAGCGCCACAGGGCATTGCGATCACGCCGTTTGCCGGGCCGCTGCAAAATGCCTCAACGGCCCGCTGCTGGTATGCACGCAGTTGTTTGTCCTGGCGCAAAGCGATCGCGACATCGCCCGGAGATGCCGTCATCGCAGCGGTGAGTGCAGGCGCTGCGACCGATCCCGCCGCCATTTCCGCGATAATGGTGCGTTGCACCTGAATCGGTACGGGGGCCTGGGCAATCTGGCGCAGGTACCGCAGTACTTCGACGGCGGATCGGCCGCTGCGAGCCAGTTCTCGCAACCGCAAAGGAGAAAGTTGGTAGACGGTTACATCGTCGAACACCTGAATGGGTTGGGCAAAATCGTCCATCGCGATGGGCAAAACGTCAACCTCCAATCGGCCTGCAGGATCAGCCGAACGGGAGACGTACAATCGACCATCCGCCTGCGGATAGACAACCATGTCATCCTCCTGGTCATATTTGGACTGTATACAAGCTTAGGATTTTGCAAACAAGAAGATGTATGCATCCGTGGGGACAAAAAAAAGGGGGAATCCGCTTTCACGGATTCCCAAACAGGAGATTCTGCTAGGAGTGGAGAGAAATCAGAACATAACACCCTTCGGCTATAAGAATACACCCGTCTGTAAACGCTGTCAATACCACATTTACAGCGTTTTTTCAGTTAATCGCTAGTTTCTGTTGCAGCCTTGTGGCGAGCCCTCGCGCCCTCCACACCCTCGCGCGATCCGCGCGCTTGATCCAGCAAATCGCGCAACAACTCCTCATCCGCCGCCTGCAGTGCGCGAACAAACCGCTGAATCTCGACCTGTAGGCCCCCTAAGTATTCCAACACAAAATCGCGGTTATCCAAGAGCGTATCGATCCAAAACCCGCTCGGGGAAGCTGCGAGCCGCGTGATATCCCAAAACGCTGGTCCCGCGATCCTGGCAGCCACATCAATCTCCACTCCGGTTGCCGCCTGCATCGCGGACAGAGAAGTCAGATGGATACCGTGGCTGAGATAGGCTAGGTTGCGGTCGTGATCGTCGGCGGAGTGAACATAGGTTGGAACGGCACCCAGTTCTGCCACCATCTGCTCCAATTGCAGCGGTGCTGGATGGGTCTCCAGAAACAGCCACGGGCGCCCCCTGAAAAGATCGGCTTCGGCGGCGCCGGGACCTCCTTTTGCTTTTCCTGCCATCGGATGCGTCGGCACGCAGCGCCTGCCCTTTGCCGCGATCCGCGAAAAGACTTCGACGATGGGCCGCTTGATGCTGCAGACATCCATTGTCCATTCCGCCACTTCGCTGACCGAGTCCGCCAGGCTGCAGGCCGCTCGCGCCGGAATCGCCAAGACGGCAAGCTCATAGTCCTGTTGTACAGCCGTGATATCCGGCCATACGCTGTCGAAGACCCCTACTCGTTGCGCCTCGCGGCGGTATCCATCCTGCCCTTCGACGGCATCTATCAAAATATTTCCGCTGGCACGGCGAAGGGCGAGGGCCATGGATGTTCCAATCAGCCCCGCCCCAATCACCAACACGCGTCTAAATTGATTGTTCACTCAGCTCCGGCTCGCTTCCAGTTGATATTCGCGAACCAAACGGTGCGTATCTCGAACCTGCTTTGCCAAGCGATCAAACTCTTCGAGCGTGATGGTTTGGTTGCCGTCCGACCATGCTTCTTCCGGTTTCTTGTGGACCTCGACGATCACGCCTGCCGCACCAGCAGCCACACCAGCACGGGCCATGGCTGTCACATAGCGCGAATGGCCAATGCCATGGCTCGGATCGACAAGCACAGGCAGATGCGAAAGGTGCTGTACGACAGGAATGGCGTTTAAGTCTAACGTATTGCGGGTGTAGGTTTCAAATGTGCGAATGCCTCGTTCACACAAAATGACGTTCGGATTGCCTTCAGACAAAATGTACTCTGCCGACATCAGCCACTCTTCGATGGTGTTGGAAAAACCACGTTTGAGCAGGACCGGGCGATCCGTCTTGCCGACTGCCTTCAACAATGCGTAATTTTGCATGTTGCGGGCCCCAATTTGCAACACGTCGACGTAGTCGGCGACGAGATCGACCAAGCCCGGCTCCATGACCTCGGATACTACCGCCAACCCTGTCGCCTCGCGCGCGGCGGCCAGATATTTCAGACCTTCCTCGCCAAGCCCTTGAAAAGAATACGGAGACGACCGCGGCTTAAATGCGCCGCCGCGCAACATGTGGGCACCGCTGGCCTTGATTTCTTGCGCAATCTCAATCAGGCCTTCCTTGGACTCGACGGAACAGGGACCGGCAATGATTGTCGGCTCATCCCCCCCCACGACATGGCCCAATATTTCAATTGTCGTGTTATCTGGATGGAACGGCCGGCTGGCCAGTTTGAACGGATAGCTCACTGAGACGACCTTTTCGACACCTGGCAAACCCTCGACGCCCAGTTCCCGCACCTTTTCCTTTTGCCCGATGACACCAATCACCGTCATTTCCGCACCCTCCGAAAGGTGCGCCCCGAGACCCTTACTCTGTAACAGTTGCATGACGCGCTCGATTTCAGACTTCGACGCGCCTTCCTTCATCACGATAATCATGGTTCTCTCTCCCTCGCAATCGCGCGCCTTCAGCACAACTGCATACATAATTGTTTGAAAAGTCTATCATACGTTTCGCGAGATGGACAATGGTTAACCGCACGGATCAGGCACGGCACGCATCCTTCAAGCTCTCCGTGAAGCGAGTCACCATCTCGACGGCATCCCCGTCGCCGCTTGCGGCGTCTCCTATCCGACGAACGTACGCGCTCCCGACGATCACGCCGTCCGCATAACCGGCGATTTCACGCACGTGGTCTGGCGTACTGACGCCAAAGCCGACACAGGCAGGTAAGCTCGTATGGCGCTTGACGGCCTGCACCAACGACTCCACTTGGGTGGAAATGGAGCTGCGTTCGCCGGTAACACCAAGCGACGACACGCAATAGACAAAGCCACGTGCCTGTTGCGCGATCGCCTGAATGCGCTCTTCTCCTGACGTCGGGGCAACGAGGGGTATCCATGCAATCCCCTGATCCGCCGCAACTCTTGCAAGTTCAGGGGCCTCCTCAAGCGGTACGTCCGGCACGATCACGCCATCTCCCCCTGCCTGCGCAAGTTCAGCGAAAAACCGCGTTGCGCCGTACTGCATCAGGGGATTGACGTAGGTAAACGCGATGAGCGGCTTGTTTGTCTCGCTGCGCAGATCCCGCACCAGTCGGAAACAGTCTGGGAGCTGACACCCACGATTCAAACTACGCAGGGCAGCAGCCTGGATGACCGGGCCATCGGCCAACGGATCGGAATACGGAAAACCAATTTCGAGCATGTCTGCACCCGATGCCAAAATAGCCCTGGCAATCGCAAATGACTGATCATAATCGGGATCGCCAGCAACGATAAACGGAATTAACGCCTTGTTTGAGCCAAGGGCTGCAAACGCATCACGAATTCGCTCCATTGGCGAGCCCTCCTTCCATTTGCGCTACCTGCTCGACATCTTTGTCGCCGCGTCCCGAGAGACAAATGACAACAATGTCGTCCTTTTGCATACGTTGCGCCTCACGAACCACGTACGCGATGGCATGCGCGCTCTCAAGCGCCGGGATGATGCCTTCCAACTTGGATAATAGGTAGAACGCCGCCAAGGCTTCTTCGTCGGTCACCGGAACGTAGACAGCCCGCCCACTCTGCGCAAAATGCGCGTGCTCAGGGCCGATACCTGGATAGTCCAGTCCGGCCGAGATCGAGTGCGCAGGGGTCACCTGACCGTACTCGTCCTGGAGAAGCATGGTCTTCGCGCCGTGCAGGACGCCTGGACGCCCTTTGTTGATGCTCGCCGCGTGGTGTTCCGTATGGATGCCATGTCCGGCCGCCTCTGTGCCAATCAGTTGCACTTGTGTGTCCTCGACGAATGGGAAAAACATGCCCATCGCGTTGCTACCGCCACCGACACAGGCGACGACGGTATCGGGCAACCGTCCTTCTTGCTCGAGGATTTGCTCTTTGGTCTCATCGCCGATCACGCGTTGAAAGTCACGGACAATCTGCGGATAAGGGTGTGGCCCCACAACTGAGCCGATGACGTAATGCGTGTCATCGACGTGCGAAACCCAATGCCGAATCGCTTCGTTCGTCGCATCCTTCAGCGTGCGCGTACCGCTCATCGCCGGGACGACTTCTGCACCCAGCATACGCATACGAAATACGTTGAGGGCCTGGCGCCTCATGTCTTCTTCGCCCATGAACACCGTACACTCGAGGCCAAATCGCGCCGCGATGGTCGCGGACGCAACCCCGTGCTGCCCAGCTCCCGTCTCTGCGATGATTCGCCGCTTGCCGGTGCGCAATGCAAGCAACCCTTGGCCGATGGCGTTGTTGATCTTGTGTGCTCCGGTATGGTTCAAATCCTCTCGCTTTAAATAGATCTTCGGACCACCCAGGTATTCGGTCAGCCGCTCGGCAAAGTACAAGGGTGTGGGACGCCCTGCGTACTGTTTTAGGTAATATGCCAATTCCGTTTGAAACGACGCATCGGCGCGCAAACGCAAGTAGTCCTGCTCCAATTGCAATAAAGCCGACATCAGCGTCTCCGGCACATACCGCCCGCCAAACTGCCCATAGCGGCCGTTGGGGTCGGGAAATGCGTAGTTATTTTGCATACTCAATGCTCGCCACCGCCTTTATCAATTGCGCAATCCGCTTCACGTCTTTACGCCCATCCGTCTCGACCCCGGACGACAGATCAATCCCATACGGTCTACAGGAACGAAACAATGCGTGGACATTCTCCGGTGCAATGCCACCTGCCACCCACAATGGAAAGCCGTCAAGAGCCGCACATACATCGGCCAGGATGGTCCAATCAAAGGCGACACCGTTCCCTCCCGTCAAACCGCTCACGCCGTCCCGTGGCGGTTTGGCGTCGAGCAAGATTGCATCGACAACCGGCATATATCGTTCACAAGCTTCCAGTATAGCTGTGCGATCCGGTTGTACCAGTGGTACAGGGACGGACTTCCAAACCTTGCATCCTGCGCTTTTCAAGCTGTTGCACAGTTCAACCGACTCACTTCCGTGTAATTGCGCAACATCAAGATGCGCAGCGCGGACGGCCGCCAAAGCCGAATCGAAATCCGCATCCGAAAACACGCCCACCGTCTGCACCTGGTTCCGAACCTGTTCCACCATGACTGCAGCGGCCTCCGCCGACACGAAACGCCGGGAGGCTGGTACCATCACAAAACCCACGTGTGTAATCACAGGATCGCTCGCAAACGTCACATCATCCCCAGGAAGCAAACCACAGATTTTGACACAGGGTCGTGTACTCATCTGGCGTTCCCCAGGCGGTCATATGACACCTGCAACTCCGACAAGCACGCCGCAACGTCCTCAAGGTTGGCATGCCGCATAAGCAACTCGCCGACAAGAATGCCACGAGCGCCGGCTGCTGCCATGCGACTTGCGTCGGCAAGGCCAAAAACTCCGCTCTCGGCGATGGCGACGACATCTGTCGGCAGTTCCCGCAAAATGGCTTCCGATACACCCAAGTCGACTTCAAACGTGCGCAAATCGCGATTGTTAATGCCAAGTATGCTTGGCTTTGCCGCCAGCGCCGCCTCTACCTCGGCCGGATCGTGAACCTCCAACAACACCTCGAGACCTTGCGCCTGGGCATATGCGGAGAGTTCTGACAGCCTCGCCGGGGGCATTGCCGCCGCAATTAACAAGACGACGTCGGCTCCAGCTCCTACCGCCTCGTCGATCTGCAATTCATCGATGATAAAATCCTTGCGCAGCACGGGAACGGAAATACATTCGCGGACCGCCCGCAAATCGTCGATCGTGCCCTGAAAGTATTCTCGATCCGTCAGCACCGAAATGGCGGCCGCTCCAGCCCGCTCGTACACTCGTGCGCGCGCAATCGGATCGACCTGTGTTTGAATGGTGCCCTTAGACGGGCTTTTTCGTTTGATTTCGGCAATAACACCCAAATTTTCGCGTTCGACGAGCCGCTGCCGCAGGGAACGATACGGTGCCGTTCGCGTGCGCACGAGCGCGCCCGTACTGGCCGCGATCCGCAACTGCGCAATTTCCCGCCGCTTGGTCTCCAAAATTCTGTCCAAGATAGTCGCCATGTTAGTGCACCTCTCCCGCTTGCACAGATTGCGCAAGAGCCTGCGTGCCCGCCACAAACTGATCCAGTTTCGCAAGAGCGTCGCCACCATCGACAAGCCGTGCCGCCAGGTCGACGCCTTCCTTGATACTCGCCGCCTTGCCACCCACGTATAAAGCCGCACCCGCATTCAGCAGCACGACGTCGCGCTTGGGTCCCTTCATCCCCTGCAGTATCTTGCGAATGATGTCAGCGTTCTCGGCGGGAGTCCCCCCCGTAATGGAAGACACTGGGGCACTTTCAAGTCCAACGTCTTCAGGCGTGACGGTGTACACTTCGATCCGCCCGTCCCTGACCTCAGCCACTTGTGTCGGTCCTGCGAGCGACAACTCGTCCAAACCGCCGTGGCCGTGCACGACCAAAGCGTGTTCGGCTCCTAGTTCTAACAGCGCATCCGCTACGGTCGGCACAAGGCTTGGTTTAAATACACCGAGAACCTGGCGTCGAGCGTTTGCAGGGTTGGTCAATGGACCTAAGATATTAAAAATCGTTCGAAACCCAAGTTCCCGACGAACTTGAGCAGCATATTTCATCGCGGGGTGAAAGATTTGAGCAAAGAGGAAGCAGATGTTCGTCTCGGCGAGCAGGCGCTCACAAGCCTCGATAGACAACTCGATCTCGGCACCCAAGGCCTGCAACACGTCGGCGCTGCCACTGCGGCTCGAAGCAGCTCGATTGCCATGTTTGGCGACAGGAACACCTGCTGCCGCGGCAATCAATGCAACTGTGGTCGAAATATTAAACGTGTCACGACCATCACCGCCGGTTCCACACGTATCAATGGCATTGGCAGGGGCCGTGATGTGCAACGCGTGCCGACGCATGGCCCGCGCAAATCCTGCGATTTCGGAAGGTTGTTCACCACGAGCCGCCATGACACTGACCAAGGCAGCAGCTTGCGCCTGTGTCACGCGGCCATGCATCCATTCATTCATGAACGCGTCCGCCGCCGTCACGTCGAGCGTCTGGCCCGCAATGACGGTGCGTAACGCAGTTTGCACTGCATCATTCACTTTCCATATCTCCTCTCAACTCGGACACCGGCAACCTGCGTCACCGACGCCTACTCATCTCAACTCACTCTACTCGACTGCCCAACGGCCAATCGATCTGTTATAGACATGGTAGCGACCGAACCGCCCTCCGTCAACCGGCAAACGCCTGGCACAAGAAGGCTGGTCCCACTTACTTGGTTGCGAGATCGGGACGCAGTTGTACAGCTTCTCCGAGATAGACGTGAATCAGTTCGTCTTGCGCTTTATCCGTGTTCAGATGCACCAAGACGCGAATGCTGCGAGGTAGTGCCCCCGGCACTTCGATCTCGCGGGCACACATCAGCGGAACCCACTGCCACCCTGGCAATTGCCGAACCGCAAGCGCGGGAAATGCCGCATTCAAATCGGAGGTCATCGTCAGGACGACGCTCGCCACATCGTCGACATCGATATCGTTCAGGCGGACGATTTCTTCCATCAGTTCCTTCGTGGCTCGCCAAATCTCTTCGCGGTCATTGTGTTTGACCGTGGTCGCTCCGCGCAAACCCCGTACCTTCATGCATTCTCCCCCTCGAACGCGCGTTCGTAGACGCGGCGCACCTCGTCTTCTTCGATATCTGTCACGACTTCCACGCGGCCAATGGCCTGCGGCAACGCGAACGTCCAACCGCGGCGACCGTGCTTCTTATCCACCTGGATCCGCTTCGCAATCTCTGCAAAGTCCCGTTCTTGTGGGCGGATCGGCAAGCCATGTGCACGCAGTAACTGCACCAGTCGATCCCGCGCTTCCATCGTCAACATGCCCCGCATCACGGCGAGATCCGCTTCCAGCACAAGGCCGATGGCAATCGCTTCGCCATGCCCCAATTCGTAATGGGAACATTGTTCAATGGCGTGGCCAATCGTGTGACCGACATTTAACACTTGACGCAGTCCTGCTTCGTGCTCATCCGCATTGACGACGTTGACCTTCACCTGCATCGCATCCGCCAAAATCGGCTCAAGGAACGTCGGATCTGGACACTCGCGCAGAGGCTGCGCCTCCAGAGCCGCAAACAGGTTGGCATCGCCAATGAGCGCATGTTTAATGACTTCCGCCATGCCGTTTACCCATTGCCGCTCTGGCAGAGACAACAGTGCCCTTGTGTCAAACACGACCGTTTTCGGCGGATAAAACGCGCCAACGAGGTTTTTCCCCTGAGGCAAGTTGACGCCAACCTTACCGCCAAGCGCACTGTCGTGAGCGAGCAAGGTGGTCGGCACTTGGATGAACGGTACGCCTCGCATATACGTCGCCGCGACAAAACCAGCGAGATCGCCAACAACACCGCCGCCAAGCGCCACGATCACGTCACCCCGGCGAAAGCCCATCGTCAAGAGTTCGCCATACACGTAGACAGCCGTATCCAGTGACTTGTGGGCATCACCCGCTGGTATCACGACAAACGAGTAGTCGTACGAACTTTGCTCCAAGACGTGGGCCAATTCCTGCGCGATGGGCTGTTGGCGCACCGTGTCATCTGTAATCACTGCGATCCGGCGCTCATCCAGGCCCGCCTCGGAAAGCGCCCAAGGCAACTGTGACAAGGCACCGGCGCCGACGAGGACGGGATACGTGTGCCGCTCGCTGACAATCGTAAGTGTCCTCATCGCCGGCTCACGCGCGCTTGGTATTGCGCCCAATTGTCTTTCATTTGTTCGAGTGAATCGCCGCCCAATTTCTCGATGAGCGCATCCGCAATCACCCATGCGACGACATTTTCACCGACAACAGACGCCGCGGGCAGCGCGCAATAGTCGGAACGCTCGATGGCGGCCAGTTCTGCCTCTTTCGTCTTCATATTGACGCTGGGCAGCGGCTTATACAACGTGGAGATAGGTTTCATGGCGACGCGCACAACGATGTCTTGACCATTGGTGACCCCGCCCTCAAGACCGCCAGCTCCGTTGGACGACCGCAGATAGCGCTGCCCGTCGTGCAGAATCGGATCGTGAACCTGCGAACCCATCCTGCGTGCCGCCTCGAATCCAAGCCCAATCTCCACACCTTTGATCGCCTGAATGCTCATCAAGGCACCAGCCAATCTGCCGTCAAGCTTCCGATCCGGCATGGCATAACTGCCAAGTCCAATCGGACAACCGCGGACGATGACTTCAAAGATACCCCCAACTGTATCCCCGTTTGCCTTCGCTTCGTCGATCTTTTGGATCATCCGTTGTGAAGCGTCCGGATCCGCACAGCGCACCTCCGAGCTGTCTGCTGCGTTCATGAGCGCCTCAAGGCTGTCCGGCAGCTGTGTGGCTTTCACATCGCACAACTCGACCACGTGCGCGGTAACAAGAATGCCGAATTGTTCCAAGAGCTGCTTCGCCAATGCGCCAGCCGCGACAATCGTTGCGGTATTGCGCGCGCTCGCCCGTTCCAAGACGTTGCGAATATCCTCGTGATCATACTTAATCGCCCCAGCCAAGTCGGCATGGCCTGGCCGCGGACGGTAGATTTCTTTCAAGTCTTCCGGCTTCTCGCCAAACGGTGCCATGCGATCCGTCCAATTTTTAAAATCGCGGTTGGCGACGACCATGGTAATCGGCGTGCCGAGCGTATTGCCAAAGCGGATGCCGCTGGTGACTTCCACCGTGTCTGTCTCAATTTGCTGTCGAAATCCGCGCCCATACCCCATTTGGCGTCGTCGCAATTGTTCGTCAATTTTCTCCTTGGACACGGGTACATTGCTCGGAAAACCATCGACAACAATCGTCAATTCAGGGCCGTGTGATTCTCCGGCCGACAAATAACGTAGCAAAGGCTGCCCCTCCACTTCCAGCGCTCTCCCATACGCGCCTGTCTCTGCGAATTAGAGGTAGTATACCATACATGCCTTGGCACAGGCGGAACTTTCGCATATGCCAAGGCCCAGTTTTACTGGCCAAACGTTTGAACGGCTGCGACGAGCAGCCGCAAGGTCGCTTCCACATCCGCGAGATCGACCAATGCTTCTGCCGCTCCGGCGGTGTGAACCGGATACGAAATGCCGGCTGCAAGGATGCCTTCGCGCGTCAATTGAATCGCGCCTGTATCGCTTCGCCCGCCCGGCCAGACTTCGTATTGCAATGTGAGGCCAAGCGCATCCGCAGCGTCCTCGATCAGCTGTTTTACGGAAAGCGGAGCCACGGTACCCGCGTCCATCACCTTGAAGGCCGGCCCGGCACCAAGCTTTAGCGCGGTCCGCTTGCCACCAGGAACATCGGAGGCAGGGACGCCGTCGACGACAATCGCCAAATCGGGCTCAAGGGCGAACGCAGCTGCTTGTGCCGCACGCGCGCCTGGAGCATTTTGTGCCGTAAAGACGACTGAGACGTACCGACCGAGTTGTGCCAATTCACGAAACGCGTGCAAGGCGATGGCACAACCGACCCGATTGTCCAGAGCCCGGCCGAGTAACCGGCCGTTGCCAATGTCGGCGACACCTGTGCCTAGCACGCCGCCGAGTCCGATAAAGGCGCGGGATTCTGCCTCTTGACGATGTTTTGCGCCAATATCGACAAACAATTGTTCAAACTGTTCCGGGCGCTTTTCACCATCTTCCAAGCAGACGAGGCCGACTGTGCCATTTGTAAACGCCACCTGCCGAAATGCCGCCTCCGAAGCCGTCAATCCCCCCGTCGGAATGACGCGCAAAAACCCGTCATCATCGATATCAATGACCATCACGCCCGGCTCATCCATGTGTGCCGCAATCATCACGTGCGGACCCTCGCCTCGCTTCGTGGCAATGGCGTTGCCAAGTGCATCCATATGGGTTTCATCGGCAATGTCCTGCACAGCGTCAAGCAGCACGGACGTGATCCGCCCTTCGCTGCCAGAAGGAGCTATTTCCGCCGCCAACCGAACGATCCATTCCTTCACAAGGTAAAACTCCCTTCCGCGATCTCTTGAAGTACCGCCCGCAACAACCGCCCTGCGTTTTCCACGTCGTCGAGCGAAACCACCTGCGTCGGCGCGTGGATGTAGCGCACAGGCACCGAGATCGATCCACCGACAATGCCCTTGCCGACGCGATGAATGGCGCCAAAGTCGTTCGACCCGCCCTTCACACGCCGCCACTGCACGGGAATGCCGTGCCGCTTGGCCGTCTCCCACATGAATTCCGCAAACCTGCGGTCCGCAATCGTCTGCGCATCCTGCACCGTCAGCGCCGGACCTTTGCCAAACACGGTCGATTGACCGTGGGACGGCGCGCCGACGACGTCGAAACAGACGGTACCTTCGAGCGCGATCGCGATATCGGGCTGTATCTGGTACGCAGCCGCCCTTGCCCCGCGTAAGCCAATCTCTTCCTGCACAGTGAAGGCTCCATAGAGCGGATACGGAACCTCCGTTTGCATGGCTTCCACCAGCAACGCACAACCGACGCGATCGTCAAACGACTTGCCCTTGGCCGCACGATCGCCAAACTCCGCGTAACGCGTCGCAAACACTGCCGCATCGCCCGGTTTGACAACCGCTTTTGCGTCCGCCGCGTCCTTGGCGCCAATATCGATGTACAGCTTATCCATAGGAATGGGCTTCTGCCGCTCTTCGGGCGCCTGCAGGTGTACAGGCTTTGCACCTATGACCCCCGGAATTCTGTCAGGTCCAATCAACACCGGTTTGGAGACAAGCACGCGCGGGTCGATGCCGCCAAGCGCCCGAAATTTGAGTAAGCCAGATTCTGCGCCACCATCGCAGATTTGCACAATCATCAGGCCAACTTCGTCCATGTGAGCATCGAGCATCACCTTTGGCCCAGGCTTTTTCGCTCCTTTGACGGCGATCAGGTTGCCAAGCACGTCCGTGTTCATCTCGTCGACGCGGCCGTCCAATTCGCCGCGAATCACGTTTCTCACGTCATCCTCAAATCCAGTCGGGCCGAACGCCTCCGACAGCGTTTTTAATAGCATGACAAGTCCTCCACTTGCGCCATGTCCAATTCGGCAATATAGTGTGCCAAAAGACGTGCACACTGTTCGATGTCGGCATATGAGCCTGTCTCGACCGACGTGTGCATGTAGCGAATCGGAATGCCGACCAGAGCCGCGGCAAGGCCCGGGCCGGCGACTTGGAACGCGTTTGCATCCGCTCCAACTGGCGTTTGTGACAGCTCGATTTGGTACGGAATGCGGTGGCGCTCCGCGACGTCCACCAGCCGTTGAAACACCTTCCGATGCAGATTAGGGCCAAACGAAATGGCAGGCCCGGCGTCCAGTGCGAACGACTCGTCCGCGGCCTGTCCCGGAAACGCGCCAAACGTGACATCGATGGCAATGGCGACGTCCGGTTGCACGGCAAAACCAACCGTCTGCGCCCCCCGCAACCCAACCTCTTCCTGAACAGTTGCGACCGCATATACGTCTGCCTGGTGTATCAACTGCTGCAACCGATGTAGCGTTTCAAGTAAAATGGCGATACTTGCACGATTATCAAGCGACTTGCCTGCCAATCGCCGATTGCGCAACAAGTACACGTCCCGCGACAATGTCACGCGATCGCCAATGCGCACCCGTTCGCGAACCGCGCTCTCCGGCATCGCCAAATCGAGATACAAATCGGACAAAGGAGCCGCTTTCCCTCGCTCCTCAGGGGCCGTTAGATGCGGCGGCTTCGAGCCGACGACTGCGAGCAGGTCGCCCCCGCGCGCATGCACCACCACTTCTTGTCCGACCAGCGTCCGCGGATCAAAGCCACCGGTCTGCACCACCCGCAAAAAGCCGCCCGCTTCAATTCGAGCGACAACCAAAGCGATCTCGTCCATGTGTGCGGCAAGCAGTACGCGGGGCCTGCGCCCCTCGCCACAGCCTGCTACCTGGGCCACCACATTGCCCATGACGTCGACCTGGACCGCTTGTGCGTAGCTGCGCAAGTGAGGCACGATGACGTCGCGCACCGCGCCTTCAAAACCGGGCCCCGCATGCGTGGTCATCAGTTGTTCTAGCAATGGCTGATGGTTTTCCATAGGCGTATAACCACCTCTCTAAGCAAAGCGCAAGAACTCACTCCGTATCCAGTGTAACACGGCTGTCATTCGCCGGGTTGGCCGCAGCGGCCCGTGCACACCATTCCTGCAAAGTGCCCGTTCCGCCCGAAAGGGACCACAACGTTTCCATAGCGTCGGGAACGCGTGCAGAGGCTGTCTTTGGCACGCCGTTCTCACCCAATTGCCACGATAGTTGATAGGCATGCAAGGCCTGATGTGGAAAGACGCGCTCGAAGTAGCCCGCCCGGCCAGCAGGATCTGGTATTCGAGCAATGCTGTACGAATAATCGCGATCCCCGACAAGCGGCATGCCGCGCACCGCGATCTGGAGTCGAATCTGATGCGTCCGGCCGGTCTCCAATTCGAATGCAAATAGCACCATATGTCCCGTACGCGCCAGGGGAAGCGCGTGCGTCACAGCACGCTCGCCATCACCTGGCGCAACCACCATGCGCCGCGACGGTTTCTCGGGATTCATTGCGAGATCGTCGACGAGGTGCAGCCAATCGCCACACGTTATTTCATTTGGCACATAAGCCAAGGCTATGTACTTGCGATGGACGAATCCACGGCGGAGGGCTCTGTCCAACTGATGGTGCGCGTGTGCATGTTTTGCGAACAGGATAGCACCGGAGGTGTACTTATCCAAGCGATGGACGGCATGAGGGGTTTGTTCTGCACCAAGCAAATGGTAAGCAACCCCAGCCAAAAGCGAACCTGTGCGTTCGCGCGCCGACGGATGTGTCAAAATGCCAGCCGGCTTATTGACCACCACGACGTCTTCGTCCTCGTAACAAATGTCCAGCGGCATCGGCTCCGGCGCGATGGACGGCGACTCGTTTGGCCTTCGCCAAGAGATCAGATCTCCTCTTCGAACAATCGCCGACAAGCGCACCGGTTCACCGTTCACATAGAATCCATCTTCGCGGATGATGCGTCGCAACAAACGACGCGACATGCCCAAGGTACTCGTGAGGATCGTCGATAGCCGTCTTCCCTCCAGGTCCGCAGGCACCTGATATTGCTCCATGCCAACACCCCATTGCGCCCTTGGGTCTGTCAACCAAGGCGCCGGATCGCGAAATACAAATAGATGATACCAATTGTCAGCAAGCCACCCAACACGGCGATGTACAACATCTTATCGATGGTCTTCATAGCACTCACCTCGGTTTAGGTTCCGCACCCAAGCACCGACATATACAACAGGTCCGTTTGTATGCATGAAGATTGGTCTATAACGAATGTGGACAGACATTTTGTCGTACAGGTGACTGACCACAGAAGGAGGGCTATGGCGTTGGTCGTACCATTTACATTTCGCGTCGTTGGGAAAGAATCTGCGCGCTTGCCCCAACGTTTGTGCGATCACGGCTGTGACTACCTCATTCAAGTGGTTGGTCCAGATGACGACGTCCAGTTTGAAATGTGCCCGCTTTGGGCTGAGCATTTTGCCGGGGAACTGTTGATCGCAATCGAATTGAGCCATTTGTCAAATTAACGTGTCATACTTGTCCAACCCGCCACATACATCTCTCTTTACCAGACGTTCGCCTGTCGAACGGCCGAGTTCACAATGGAGAGGGAGATGTGTGTGATTCGTCGCCGGGGATATCCCAGCTTCATCGTCAGCCTTGCATTCATTCTCGCGTGCACACTGCTGGCTCTATGCGCCAATCCCACGCCTGCTGTCAGCCAACCGTTGTCCGTTCGGGAACCAAATGGACGAGCCTCGCACGCAAAGGTCGAAGCCTCATCGCTCGCGTACCAGACAACACGGCAAGGACGACCCGATCCGTTACCGCAGAAACCGGTACAGCCGATCAATGCCGCAGCCTTCGTGCGAGAAGTTCGTTTCATTCCACATGCAAGTCCGGCTTCGCATGCGCGTGAGACTATTGCTGTCCATTCGGCACCTCCGTATCCAACTGCTGGACAAACGACCGTGTGGCGTGTAAAACCTGGCGACTGTCTCTGGAAAATTGCACTCGCCAAGCACACAACCGTATCTGCCATCGTGCAAGAGAACCGTCTGACGTCGACGGTCTTGCAAATTGGACAAGTCCTGCACATCATCGACGGCTTTGCCAGCCGACGTGCACATGATCCGAAATCGTCCAAGGCGAATTCCTCGCCGACAAAGTCGTGGCATCCCATGACCTATGTCGTTCAACCGGGAGATTCGCTTTGGAAGATCTCGCACGAATTCGGCGTTTCCATTCGAGCCATCATCAACGACAACGCCTTGTTAGGTGACGATATCCAGCCTGGGCAACACCTTGTCATCGGTCCTATGGACGCCGGTTACCACCCTACCGCGGCCAGCCGCGCCTTGATCGCCAGTGCACCAAAATGGCTCATTCCCATCTACCAAGCGGCGGGTCGCAAATATGACATTCCGTGGACTGTCCTTGCCGCCATTCACAAAGAGGAGACAGACTTCGATACCACCGGCAACGACGTATCGTCCGCTGGAGCCCTCGGACCGATGCAGTTTATGCCATCCACCTTCGCGATCTTCGGCGTCCCTGCCCCCGGACACAAAACGCCCAGTATCTACAACGTCGAGGATGCCATCTACTCTGCGGCAAACATGCTCCATCAGGAAGGATTTAGCCAAGATCCATACTACGCGGTGTACGCATACAATCACTCGACGGTATACGTCCACGCCATTTTGCATATGTCGGCAACCTGATGGAAGACCACTTGCTATTCGCCTTGGCTCAGATGACGAAGCGCGTGAGCCAAGGCCTTCTCCATGGCCTGCCCGATCTCGTCGACGTCGCGCACAACGACCGTTGCTCGTCCATATAAATGGCGGATGGCCGAAAGAAACTCTGGTTCCTCAGGATCGGCAATACACAGGTGTACCACGTGAATCCCGCGCGATCTCGCCCATAATATCGCCCGTTTCGTGTCTGTGACCGCGTCGCGATAATCTTCAGCTGCCGGCTGCCCATCACTGACGACAAACAGCCACTTCTGCCGCTCGCGCCGCTTGCACAGCTTGTTTGCAGCCAAGCGAATCGCCACCCCGTCACGATTGTCCAACTGCGGTTCAAGGTCGGCCAAAGCAAGCGCCGCCTCAGATGATTGCGAGCGTGCAAATGGAATGACATCCCATAAAAGTGTAGCTGTCTCCCCTTCGCCAGACACCGAAAGATCGACGCTGTCTTCCCAGAAGGCGCATACGTTGTACGGGATGTGCAGAGCACGCAAGGTGTCCGCCAATAAACAAAGGGCTGGTTTACAAGCGTCGAGGTATGGTTCCATCGAACCAGAGCAATCGACGAGTACCTGTACCACCGCGTCAAAGCGCATTCCCTTCTGTTGCCTGTGCTCAAACAGGCGCGGCAACCGCTCTGTCGCTACCCGTTCCAGGCGCCTGCCGAGCCGACCGTACTGAAATCCCCCAGACGAAGCGTCTTGTTCGCGCCAAAACGAATGATAGAACGCCCTCAATAAACGGCGCTTTGTACCTTGCGTACGATCCCGCCACAACCGCACGACACTCGTCGCCTGTGGTGAAGGTGGACGCCAACCCAGTTCTATGACTCGCGGAGTTTTGGCTGCGCCATCAGAGATAGCCGCCTTCTCGGTCGCCGCTTCGACCGCAACCTCCGAGGCATCCTCGCCACCGTCGCCGACGATCCGCCCTCTTTGTGACGGGCCTTCGTAATGCTCCAGTGTTCCTAGACGCCCGTTCCACCCGCCGCCCACTTCCATCGCACCCTCGGCGTGATCCATGTGCAATCCAGCCGCGCGATTGCTATCCTGACGCTGGGACCAGGATGGCATCATTTGGTTTTTATGGCTGTGCTCATCATTTGGCACAGATGCTGCATTTTGATCGGCGCGATCGCGACCGCTATCGTCCATACGCGCCACTGGTGCCGGCTGTATGGCCGCATCCACACGGTAATCGAACCACTGCCCGTTCAGATCGTTGACTGCACCGAAGCTGTCCAGCTTCTCTTGCACGAGCTGCATGGCCAATGTGGCTGCCGCATCGCTCGTTTCACAGGCCGCAGCCCGTGCGTAGCCATCGCGGGCGAGATCGGTCACAGAATCGTACAACTCGGCAAAACACACATTTCCCAACCGCCCATCCCGCGCCCAGGCCTGTTTCTGTCGAGCGAACAGGTTCTTGTAAAACGCGGTGCGGCATGCAAAATACGGCGCAGTCCCGGGGCGCTGGCGGATAACCCGCGCCGCCAGTCGGACATCCTCGACGACGCACACAAACTGCCAGACAAGCATAGGCACATCTGTCGCGTTTGCCGCAGCCTTTGCGCGAACCATGGCCATCTGATCGGTGAACCACTTGCTTCCGGCAGCTCGCAGGTACAAATCGGCCATCAAGCACTTCATCCGCTCCTCGCCCATCAGGCCTTGATAAGCCGTTGTGATGTACAGAACGCTGTCTTCCGCGCAGAAGAGCGAAACAGGGCCAAACTCGCATTGTACGTGTTCATCGCGACTGAGGACGACGGCGAGATCGGTCAGCCAAACTCGTTCAAGCACATCGTCCAGTTCACTGGTAAAGCGAAAAGCGCTGCGCATGCGTCTTCATCTCCGCTCTAAGCCGAAATAGCCAGCGGCAAGCTCCATCACCAAATCTTGTTCCCGCTTATCGTCGAGTTTTGCCGCAATGGCGCGTCGTACAGCCCGTATCGGCGGGATGTGGGCGGCGAGATCGCAAGCATCGAGAAGGGCGCGAACGGACGCCGCTTCCTCACTGACTTCGCCAGCCTCTGCGGCGGCGACCAAATCGCTCGAGAGATCGGTAAAAAGGCGAATTTGCTCGGCATCTCGCAGGTCAGATTGACGCTCGATCAGCGCGGCCAAGCTCTCACCTTGGATGTAAGGCACGTCGAGCACGACGAAGCGGTTCTTTAACGCCTCGTTCATGGGCGCGGTGCCGACGTATCCCTCGTTGATGGCCGCAATCACGCGAAATTGATGGTGGGCTGTGATCGTTTCGGCCGTGAACGGATTGCTCAGTTGTCTGCGGTAATCGAGAACGCCATTTAATATCGGCAAGGCCTCAGGTCTGGCCATATTGATCTCGTCGATATAGAGCAGATGGCCGCGGCGCATGGCACGCACGACGGGGCCTTCGACATAGCGAATGACGCTTTGCCCATCCTCCAACGCGAGCGTCTTGAAACCGAGAAGCGCTTCGGCATCGAGATCGACCGAACAGTTAATGGACTCCATCGGCAGCCGCAGGCGCGCGGCCAGCGATTCCGCCAGTCGGGTCTTGCCGCTGCCCGTGGGACCACGCAGAAGCAGGTTTTTGCCAAGTGCAACCGCGGTCAGCGCGTCCTCGAGAAGCGCAGGATCTGCACTATAATAGCGATCCTCAGCACCCTCCACGCGATAAGCCTGTTCGAGTCCACGTTCCAAAACCATGTCGATATCGTCAAACGTCCACGAACGCTTCATGGACAATCCCTCCCACTTGACGGGTCAACCTGTATCACTGTCCGTCATCGACCGCCTTGTGTCAAGTTGCACTCGCTCGTGGTACAACACGAGGTTTCATCGTGCGGGCGTCTGTCTGAGCCACGCGGGGTGCAACAGACGTACGATACTGCAGAAATTCGAAGAGGGGGTGTCATCATGTACGGCGTATTTGGCGGATACACGCAATGGGCTGTCGTGTTCCTCATCATCTTCGTACTGTTCTTCCTGTTGGTCCCGGGCTACGGTGCCGCCGCAGCCTACTAAGTGCCAGGGCCGCCGCCCGCTGGGGCGCGCGGCCCGCTTTCATAAGGAGCATAGAAAGGAGGTACAAGCTATGTGCACGCGTGCACAATGTGAGCGTGCCGTCGGCCAATGGGTGCGCTTTCAAACTCCCTGGGGAACGCATCGCGGCGTAGTCGAGCAGGTTACAGGCAATGGTGTACTGGTGCGTGTTCCACGTTCCTACGCGCCCGTCGGCCTGGCTTCAGGATCGGACGAAGACCGGTTAGATGTGACCCTTGCGCAATGGGGCTACGGTTACCCGTATGCTCGTCCGTACGGACGATGGGGCTACCCGGGTTACGGTTACTGGTACGGCGGCTGGTGGTGGTGGTGGCTCGCGTTCGCCTGGATTTTCTGGCTTGCATTCCTTTGGTAGGAGTTCTCGAACACGGCAGGGCGCCAGCGGGCGTCCTGCTGTAATTCCAGCCGCTCCCTAGGTACATATCATGGACATCCACTCCACTTGTACATAAGATGTCGTACAACGTATCCACCACAATCGTTGAGGAGGGGGAAGTTCATGTTTACATTGGCAGGCGCAGATTTGGCACGGTTTTTGCTGGCCACGGTGATTCTGCTCGCCGCCGCTCACCTGCTCGGCTATCTTGCCGAGAAACTGGCGATCCCGCGCGTGATTGGCGAAGTAGCCGGGGGCGTGCTGCTTGGGCCAACATGTATTGGAACGCTGTTCCCTGGTTTCTTTCACTGGTTGTTCCTCGGCTTTTCTTCGGAAGGCAATCTGTTCGGTCTCGTGTATTACATCGGTGAGCTCTTGCTTCTTTACACAGCAGGGCTCAAGTTCCAGGCTCGATTTGCGCGATCGGACGTGAAAACAGGTATTGCGATCATCATTGGCTCGACGGTCATCCCATTTCTCGTTGGTTGGTTCGCCACGCGCCTATTCAATCCGGCACAGTTTCTCGGCCCTGACCACAATCTGCTCGCCTTGAAAATCGTCGTCGCCATCTCTATCGCCGTCACGTCGATTCCGGTCATTTCAAAAATCTTCTCCGATCTCGGAATTATGCACTCCCGATTTGCAAAAATCGTCGTCACAATTGCTGGCGTTCACGACATCATTCTTTGGGTCGCTCTCGCCATCGCGGCCGGTTTGGTGTCCGGGCACGGCACGAGTATTAACGGATGGGTCGTATCAAAGAGTCTCATTGTGACATTCGCTTTCCTAGCCGTCTGTATCGGCGTCATGCCATGGCTGCTGCGGAAAGTGACGTCAAACCGGGCGAACATGCTGTTTCGCGCTTCTTTCCTCGGCTACTTCTTGATTATCTTGTTCGCACTCTCAGATATCGCAGGCTATCTTGGCGTCGATGTTATGTATGGAGCACTCTTGGCAGGAGTGGCAACAAAATTCAGTTTACCGGACCGTTGGTTTGCCCGTCTGGAAGAAGGAGTGCAAGGCATCTCGTTTTCTCTGTTCATTCCACTTTATTTTGCCATTGTGGGTCTACAGCTTAATCTTGTGAAAGACTTTAATCTTGAATTTTTCGTGCTGTACCTGCTGTTTGCAACCGTTGTGCAAAGTGTCGTGGTGTACCTAACGTGTCGCGCCATCCGCAGTGATCGGCTGACCAGCATCAATTTTGCCGCTGCCATGAACGCCCGCGGCGGTCCTGGCATCGTGCTCTCGTCCACTGCATTTTCGCTGGGGATTATCAACCAGACCTTTTACGCAATTTTGGTCATGCTGGCGCTTATCACATCGTGGATGGCTGGAACGTGGTTGCGGATCATCCTAATTCGCGGAAAAAGGCTGATGCCTGGAGACGAACACCTTGTCATCCAAAGGGTGCAACAAGACGTCTGGCTCAGTGAGCACGCGGAAACCCCCTCATCGTCGCAACTCTGACCAGAACAGTCCTCCTTGCCTGGGGCGCTAAGATGGCGCCCCGTGGTATTGAAAGTGCCCCGGCTACACACGTTAAGGCGTGATCGCCAAGACGTCAAAGGGGGCCTCTACCTTGGTTTTTACGATTTGGATCATCACCATCTTCTGTGCCGCTGCAGCCATCATCCTCATTACGCGGGGACGCCGCCGCAGCAAATGACTTCAGGGTTCCTCTTCGATTCGACACAAAATGGTGTCCATCGTTGCATACTGACCTGCTTCGATGACAATCTCGCGGAGTGTTCCGCTGACCTCAGACGGCACTTCCACCGTGACTTTGTCTGTGGTCACTTCGAGTAACGGTTCATCGCGTTCCACGCGATCACCGACAGATTTGAGCCACGTAGTAACCAATGCCTTTGTCACCGAATCGCCAAGTTGCGGCAGTCGAACGTCTATCATGGGATGGGCCTCCTCGTTACAAATGCCGCAGCCGGATAGGCTCGGCAAAAATACGCATTGCCTGTGCTTCAGTAAGCTGGCGATCGTCTACCATATTTTCAAGGACGATCCGCTGGCGTTCGCGCGCGAGTGTCAAGTTTGTGAACGGATCATACGCCGAAGGGGCGTTTGGGAGCCCTGCAAGCATTGTCAGCTCGCCTTCATTGCACTCGCCTGGCGTCCGGCCAAAGTACGTTTCACAGGCATTATACAACCCGTAGGCGCCATGTCCAAAATAAATGACATTGCTGTACAGTGAAAACACTTCGTGTTTCGACATGGTATCGTATAGCCCGATGGCGTAGAGTGCCTGTAAAAGCTTTCGCCGCAGCGTCTTCTGTTTGGTCAGAATCGTATTATCGACAAGCTGCTGTGTAATCGTTGAGCCGCCTTCCACGTAGCCGTCCCGCTCAATGTCAACCAGCAAACTACGGACAATGCCGATTGGGTCAATCCCTGGATCTGTGGCAAACCGCCTGTCTTCCGTGGCGATCACAGCGTCGCGAAAAGCAACGGGAATTTGCTCGTATGTCAGGACATGCACACCGTGTGCTTGCACCCGCAAGGTCGCCGCGGCGCGAACGCGATCGGCCACACGAAAGCCGTAATGAAAGTACAAATTCGCCCCGCCACAACACGCGGCGATGGCCAAAAGAATACGAACCACCCACCGTCTCAAGACCCCACCGCCATGGACGCCCTATGGGCGCCGCAAGTTTTTTCGGATGATGCCGTTCAAGTAGGCGAGGATTCCGTGTCGCGTCAGCAACCCAACAAACCGCTCATCATCGTCCTCCACACAGAGGAACGGGGCATCGATGCTCATTTGGAGAGCCCGCAAAAACGTGTCGTCATGATGAATTCTATGGAAATCTGTCCGCATGACATCGGCAACAGTAAACTGTGACAAAGCTTCAAATTCGATCCGTTCCAGTCCAAGGATCCGATCCAGGATCAGCGTCTTGCTGATAATGCCTACCACACGACCCGCGCTGTCGACCACCGGAATCGCCGAATATCCAGATTTAATCAGAACAAGCAAAGCATGCTCGGCACTGTGTGCAGGATGTACACACGCAACGTCTTCTGCATCGATGATCAAACGTGCAATTTCCTCGTGTTGTAGAGTGAACTCTTGCATAGACGCCATAGATGAACCTAATCTCCCTTCAGCCGCTCGCCCGCAGCCTCATGGTGTTCGGATTGTATTTTATCAGAAATCAGACGCCGCCGATATGGCGACGTCAGGCGCGAACGCTTATACGTCTGGTCCAATCCGA
This sequence comes from Alicyclobacillus sacchari, assembly GCF_004366795.1. Taxonomy (GTDB): domain Bacteria; phylum Bacillota; class Bacilli; order Alicyclobacillales; family Alicyclobacillaceae; genus Alicyclobacillus; species Alicyclobacillus sacchari. The sequence goes on from NZ_SORF01000002.1 coordinate 291,204, forward strand.
CGGCGAGCGATAGCGGGAGGTGGCACTTCAACTTCATCCTGCGGCCGGTGCGCAATCTCCGGGGCAACACCACCATCTTGTTGCAGGCGATCAATACCGTCGAACACTGAATCCAAAAACAATTCGCTGCCATGCGCTTGATTTCCATCTGGCACGGGCGTGCCGTGCGCGCGGTTTGTTTCCGTCATCGCGACGTCTCGCCTCCTCCATTGCGATCCCGCTTGTTAGCGTGACCGGAGACGGCTTCCGTTATACGACGGACGCACCCTGCGCATCTAAAGTTCATACTGCGTGGTTCTTTTTCACGTACATAAACGGCCGAAGGGGTTCCAAGCCACTTAATGATAAACCGAGTAATTGCTCTGTGCTGCCGACAAACAAGACACCGCCTGGCCGTAGAGCAGCTGCAAAGCGACGAACCAAAAGTTGTTTCGTATCCTCCGTAAAATAAATCAGGACATTGCGGCATATGATTAAATCGAGATCGGCTGGATATGGATCGGACAACAGATTGTGTTGACGAAACTGCACCGCCTCTCGAATCTCGTCAGAGACTCGATAATTGCCGTCCTGTTGGTAAAAATAGCGGCTGCGCAAGCGATCGTCGACCTCGCGCAATTGCGCATGACCATATTCGCCACGGCGAGCCTTGTCCAAAACGCGAAGATCGATATCTGTGGCAAGAATGGATGATCGCACGTTCATTTCCGCAAGTAAAATCGCCAACGAGTAAGGCTCTTCGCCTGTCGAACAGGCTGCGCTCCATGCTTGAATCGGCTGTCCCATATCTTGGACAATGGCCCGTAAGTCCTTCCAACGGTCGGGATTTCGAAAAAATTCCGAAACGTTAATCGTCATTCGATCCAGGAGTTCATCAAGCAACTCAGGCTTCTCACGCATCGCTCGTACATAGCTCGGAAAGTCGGAATAGCCGCGCCGATCGCGCAAACTTGTCAACCGTCGTTCCATTTGTGGACGCTTGTAATGCGACAAATCGATCCCTGTTAACTCCCGAAACGAACTCACAAACCATTCGAATTCATCCATGAACGTCTTTCACTCCACATTGATTTGCGCGAGGTGGTTGGAAATGCCTGGGTCGAAGCCGTTTTTGGGCATAGCTCTAAGCGGGGGAACGCTCAAAGCCGCTGCCCATGCCGGGGTCCTTGCTGCACTCGAGCGAATTGGTGTGCAACCGGATGCCATTGCCGGCACGAGTGCTGGGTCCCTCGTCAGTGCTTTGTACGCCCACGGTTACCGCACAGAGGCATTTCATAAACTGCTTCTCGCGTTTCCTGGAATCAAACTGATTGACTACGGTTTTCCAGTTTGGTCGTCCCTCTGGACCATCGCCAAATCGCAGATCGGGCTCAAATCTCCGCTTCCCACCGTCCCTTCCGGGCTCATTCAAGGCAAGAAGTTTACAATGTATATTCAACGTTTACTTTCAGGGCGTCGGTTACAAATCCCTTTATACGTTGTTGCAACCGATTTGCTGTCTGGTCACCCCGTCGTCTTTTCGGCCTCAGACCAGCGTGCCGACACGTTCGCCAAGACGTCCGACTTGGCACGGGCCATCGCAGGAAGTTGCGCCCTCCCGGGCGTATTCTCCCCCGTCCCGCTCGATGGTTACCTGCTCGTCGACGGTGCCATGCGACACTACGTTCCGGTTTCGGTGCTCGAGCGGATCGGTTGCGACAAAATCATCGCAGTCAACCTGTACCGTCTGCCGAGCAGCTATGAGCCAAGGTCATTCATCGACGTACTCGCGCGATCGTTCGACATTCTGCTGCGCGAGTCTATCGACAATGACATGGCACCGAGTTCACGGTTATTCGTGGTGGAACCGGATATGAGCCGCGTTCGTTGGCGTACATTTCGGCAAATGTCGGAATGCGTAAGGCTCGGTGAACAAGCGGTCTATGAACAAGCAGATCAGATTCGAACTTTCCTGAAGGGCAGATAGTCCTCATGCCTCATGAAAAAAGCCCGCGGCAGGCGCGGGCTGAGTCACACCGATTTCGACGATTAGGCGAGCCACACGTCGACCGCTTTGTCGTACGCGACGGTTCCTTCACTGAACCAAAGTCCAATTTCACGAGCTGCGCTTTCCGGCGAATCAGAACCGTGGACAATATTCATACCAATCGTCAGGCCGAAATCGCCACGAATCGTGCCGGGAGCCGACTCGGCGGGGTTCGTCTTCCCCATTAAGGTACGGGCCACTGAAATCGCACTCTCACCTTCTAAAACCATGGCGAAAACGGGAGACGAAGTGATAAACGACACCAACTCTCCAAAGAACGGACGTTCCCGGTGCTCTGCATAGTGCTGTTCAGCGAGCGACTTTGGTACATTCATGAGCTTTGCTGCGACCACCTTCAAGCCTTTTTGCTCAAAGCGACGCAGTACCTCTCCAATCAAGCCGCGTTGAACGCCGTCGGGCTTGACCATGACAAACGTCTTTTCTACTGCCATGCGGACAACTCCTCATCTGCGCTGCGAAAATCGAGTTCGCCGAATGCTTCGGCGGCTATGTAGACGGCGTTATTGTACGGAAATCGAACTCAAAGTTCAAGTGACTCTTAAAAAGTCCGATCCGCCAAGAACAGTGTCAAGGTTGTCAGTTGTTGGCGCACCGATCGTCGCGAGACAGCTTGTAAAATCGACAAAGCCTTAGCAATGTACCAATCTGCCACTCGTCTCGCCTCATCAAGCGCACCCGATCCGACAATCAAGTCAATGGCCTCCGTTGCGTCGGTCACCGACATCCCAGGATGCACCAACTCTTGCAAGCGTCGGGCCAAAACCGGGTTGCGCAAAGCCAAGAGCGCCGGCAACGTAATATTGCCTTGGCGCAAATCGCCACCTACCGGCTTGCCAACCACCTCCGCAGATCCGGTAAAGTCCAGGACGTCATCGATCACTTGAAACGCCATCCCTGTGTAGTAGCCAAAACGCCGCAGAGCGTGCACCTCGTGTTCCCGGCCGCCGCCGACAAGCGCCCCAAGCCCGCAGCTCAGTGCAATCAACAACGCTGTCTTGCGCTGAATGCGTCGTAGATACGTCTTATAACCTTGAGACCAATTGTAGAAATCCTGAATCTGTTCAATTTCGCCCTGGCACATTTTCACAATACCATGAGCCATGGCCTGATGGACCTCTTTGTTATCCACTTCGGCCAGTAATTGAATCGCTCTGGCAAACAAATAGTCTCCCGTATACATGGCCGCAAGATTGCCAAACGCACTGCGCACAGTGGGGCGACCACGCCGTAACGCCGCTTGATCGATCACGTCGTCGTGAACAAGCGTCGCCATATGTGTCATTTCGAGCGCCGCGGCGATTTTGGCCACATCATCCGAAGCGTTGTCGCCAACCATCCCGCAGATGAGCGCAAACAGCGGACGGATCCGTTTGCCTCCCGCTTCCAAAAGCTGCTCACCCGCAGATGTCAATTCCGCCTGATTTGATCTCGCGCGTTCCTTTAGAATCTCTTCAACCTGCTCCAACCGCGGACGGTACTCTTCGTAAATCTGTTGAAAATCCACGTATTCGTCTCTCATTTCCAGCCGATATGGAGTGCGGCAATGCCCAATGTCAAAGGGTAGCTCCGCACATGAGACAAGCCAACGCTGTGAAATATATCCTCCAGTTGGTGCCTATTAGGGAAATCTATCAACGACTCAGGTAACCATGCGTACGGTGCCTTATCTCCGACTACCAATTGACCGATACGCGGCAGGATATTGTAAAAATAGAAATAGTAAAGTTTCTGGAACCAGACAAGATCCGGCTTCGACAATTCAAGCGAGACGACGACACCCCCAGGCTTAACCACCCTCATCATCTCGCGCAAGCATCCCTCGACACTCGGGACATTGCGCAATGCAAACCCAATGGTCGCAATGTCAAACGCATCGTCTTCAAAAGGCAAGTCCATGGCGTTGCCGTGTATGAATTGAATCTTGTCCTTGTCAGGCGAGGTGGCCAAGCGCTCCCGTGCGACATCCAACATCGCCTCTGTGAAGTCCAACCCGACGACACGCCCTTCAGGTCCAAGTCGTCGGGCCATGGCGAACGTCCATGCCCCTGTTCCTGCAGCAACATCGAGAATACGCGAGTTCGGCTGAATAGGAAGCTGGCGCATAGCAAAATTCCGCCACAGACGATGCTGTTGGAAGCTGAGCACTGAATTCATCACATCGTACTGTCGCGCAATCTTCGAAAAGACATCGTGCACATATGTGGCCTTATCGCCCTCCATGTCAACCTTTCCCTTCCGCCAACTGCAAATCCCGAACCGTCTCCCGAATCGGCCCAAAATACTCAACAAGGAAGCTGTACAAAGGGTTGGTCACGGCACCTCCCGCAGCCATCTCCAACTGCTCAAGCGAATGAGAGAGCCATTCTGAAGCCTGTCGGGTCGTCAAGCGCTTCGAGAACCGATGTGCGCGTAACTCATCCTGCACGATGTGCGCCTGCACCAGCGATTCAATATGTAACATCCATTGCCCGTCTTCACCCAGATAGTGACGTGCGAGCGCTTTGAGCAACTGCCCTTCCACCACTTTCATTAACCGCATGTATTCAGTCGTGGACAGTGGTGCATGGCTCAGTAAAAGGGTCATCTTCGCCTCGTTGATCTGCACAACCGCTTCGCACAGGCTGAACATCAATGAGCTGTCGCCGAGACCGGCCAAAATGTAATAATATTTACTACTGTCAAAATCGCCGGCCAACACAATAAGACCTTGATCGGACGATTGGCAGCGATCGACGTCGTCATGAATCGACAGTCCTTGTTCAAGCAGAAGCAATGCGGTTAGTACCTGTTCGATCTCGTCATCCTTCACGGCAGCGGCGGATAGTATCGCGTAACCGGCGTCGAAGTGAAATCGACTAACCGCTTGGCGGACTTTTCGGGTTGTCAAATAGTCGTGGTGCATATGCGTTAAGGCCTTCCGCTCAACGCGTCTGAACATCGCTTCCTTACTGTCCGTCAAGCCGATTTCATCTCCTTAGCACCCAGACCAGGCCGCCCATTGTATACTGCGGTTAGTATACCACAAAGTCGTGGCACTCACGTTTCGTCCTCGCCGTCGGTGCGAATTTGGCCATAGCTGGTGTACAGCACTGCTTTCCCGCGTATTTTCATGGCGGATGTATGCTCTGTAAATTGTGCGATCATCACTTCATTTTTATCCAGTTTTTCGGAATGGTGAAAGCGAGTTTGAGCACCGCGCGTCATACCGATGACCTGAACACCATTTTCTAAAGCGCGTATGACAAAATAATCTCCTGATACAGGCGAGTCTGACACAAGGACAGCCTCCTTTACCAAAACAAGCTGCTAAAATAACGAAAACCAGCGTATATCACGCTGGTTTGTGGTCGGAATGACGGGATTCGAACCCGTGACCTCTACCTCCCCAAGGTAGCGCGCTACCAGGCTGCGCCACATCCCGCTGTGGACATCGTTATATATTGCACGGCTCAGTTCCCTTAAGCCTTGACTATTGTAGCATGTTCTCATGCCAAGCGCAAGGTTGCGAAAAAGCCTGGGGTGAAAACACCCCAGGCCTTCATCATAGAATGATAGCTATTAAACCGCCGCTGCCTTCATTGATAATTCGCTGTAATGTCTCCTTCAACTTAAACTGTGCATTTTCCGGCATCAGTGAAAGTTTTGCGGAGATTCCCTCGCGAACAATGGCGGCCAATGATTTGCCAAAGATATCACTTTCCCAAATCTTCAGCGGATCTTTTTCAAAGTCCTGCATTAAATAACGAACCAATTCTTCAGACTGTTTCTCCGTGCCGACGATCGGGGCGAATTCACTCTCGACATCGACACGAATCATATGAATGGACGGCGCTGTCGCCTTCAGACGAACGCCAAAACGCGAACCTTGTTTGATCAGCTCTGGTTCGTCGAGTGTCATTTCCTCAAGAGCCGGCGGTGCAATGCCATACCCTGTGAGGCGAACCATGCGGAGGGCATCGGCAACTTTGTCATACTCTTTCTTGGCGTAGGTAAACTCCTTCATCATCCGCAACAGTTGATCGCGCCCTGTGATTTGGACACCTACGACTTCGGTGAGCACTTGATCGTACAGTTCATCTGGTGCGTCAAGTTCGATCACGGCTATACCTTGCCCCATGTCCATATGCGACAGTCCCGCCGCTGACACGAAGTTATACTGCCCAAACTGCGCAACGACCCGGTCTATATCGCGGATGCGGCGGATGTCCTGGATGGTTTCGCGCACAGAGTCATGGAACTGCCGCCGCAACCAGTGTTCCTCGTCGAGAACCATGACCCAGTTAGGAAGATTCACGTTAACTTCCTTAACCGGGAACTCATACAAGGCCTCGCGCAAGACATAGTGAATTTCGTGCGTCGTCAGCGTCGCGCAAGAAAGTGCGATCACAGGGACGTCGTATTTCGCAGCCAATTCGTCTCGCAGGTCTTGTGCACGTGGATGATCCGGGTTCACTGAGTTGACCAGAATCACGAAAGGCTTACCGAGTTCTTTCAGTTCCGCGACGACTCGCTCTTCGGCTTCCACGTAACCTTCGCGAGGAATTTCGGCGACAGAACCATCCGTGGTCACCACGATACCAATTGTGGAGTGGTCCGCTATGACCTTACGCGTGCCAATCTCTGCAGCCTCTTGAAAAGCGACTGGCTCATCAAACCACGGCGTTGTCACCATTCTAGGCCCGTTTTCATCCTCGTAGCCACGCGCACCGTCGACGGCATACCCAACGCAGTCGACAATGCGTATATTCACATCCAAACCTTCTGCTACACTGACTTCGACCGCTTGGTTCGGTATAAATTTAGGCTCGGTCGTCATAATGGTTCGACCCGCCGCACTCTGCGGGAGCTCATCGGTCGCGCGAACGCGTTCGCTTTCGTCCTTGATATTTGGAATGACGATGAGCTCCATAAACTTTTTGATAAAGGTCGACTTGCCAGTGCGCACGGGGCCGACCACGCCGAGGTAGATATCTCCCCCCGTTCGCTCAGCAATGTCCTTAAAGACGTCGAATTTTTCCACGCTTCTCCCTCCTCAAGATGACCGGCGTAGACTGCATCAAACGCATGCCTTGCCCCGGCCCACTGACAATCCCCCGTAGACTGTCCCGGTGTCGGTGGACAGTAGAGAATATATGCGTCGCACTACAGGGTATGCTTCGCCATACGCAAAACCTCGTCCCTGACGCAACTATGTATACGGATGAAAGACACGAAGTAGAACGCGGACGCCGGAAAAACAAAGAGCCGCGGCGAGGAGCGCACTCCTCACCGCAGCTCATTGGCTCTACATACTTCAGGATTGAATATGCTTCGCATACGCATCTGCCGACAGCAGAGCGTCCAGTTCTGCTTTGTCGCTCATCTCGACGACAATCATCCATGCCTCATCATACGGTGATTCATTGACTTTTTCCGGCGCATCCGCAAGCGCCTGGTTGACCTCGATAACCCGACCGCTCACAGGCGCATACAAGTCGGAAACCGTCTTTACCGACTCGACGGTTCCAAATGTTTCGCCGGCTGTAACCGTCGTCCCAACTTCCGGCAACTCGACGTACACAATATCGCCAAGCTCATCCTGCGCGAAATGTGTAATTCCGATATAGGCACGATTGCCCTCCACGCGGACCCATTCATGCTCGCGGGAGTATTGTAACTGCTCGGGCACATTGCTCATCAAGGTACCTCCTGTTCACCCGCTGGTGTGATCGCGATTGTAGTGTAACAAAAGTGCTAGGCCAAGGCCACCGCGTATGAACTTCTATACTATGGGCGCACCCATAACGCTGTGAGTGGCTGCCCGCCGATATCCTCCATCTCGTGATTCTTGCCGCGCCGCATGAGGAGCCCGACGCCGTCCGCTGGCGACAATTCCCCAAGCAAAACTTTTTCGATCGCCCGTGTGATTGGCATCTCGATCCCGTGCGTTCGCGCAAGTTCTGATGCCGCAAAAGTTGCGCCGACCCCTTCAACCGCCATGCCGATCCGCTGTAGTGTGGCATCCAACGACAACCCTTGTGCCAGCAAACACCCAGCTCGATGGTTGCGGCTATGTTCACTTGTGCACGTGACAATCAGATCGCCCACTCCGGCCAATCCTGAGAACGTCAGCGGGGATGCGCCCAACGCGACCCCCAGCCGCGTCATCTCCGCCAGTCCCCGCGTCATCAATGCAGCTTTCGTGTTGTCGCCAAGCGCAAGCCCATCGACCAAGCCCACGCCGAGCGCGATGATATTTTTGAGCGCGCCGCCCAATTCCACTCCGATCACGTCCGCTTGTGTATACACGCGAAACCGATCATTCATAAAAGCATCTTGGACGAACTCAGCGATTACACGACTTTCGCTGGCGACAACCACCGTCGTCGGAAGTTGGCGAACCACTTCCTCCGCATGGGACGGACCTGAAATCACAGCAAGCCGATCCGCCACTGTCGGCACGCGCTCTCGTATGTATGATGTAATTCGTACATTTTGCGGTCGAACAAAGCCTTTCACAGCGTGCACCACAACTGCTTCGTCAGCCACTCCTCGTAGCGTTTCAACGCCGTCCGCCAATGCCGCCGACGGAAGTGCCACAACGACGAGCTTCGCTTTACATAGAGCCTCTTCGACCCGCGTCACTGCTTGGATGCCAGCAGGCAGAGTCACGCCCGGAAGGTAGCGTTCGTTGACATGACGTGAATTGATCTCATCAGCCAGTTGCCGATTTCGTGCCCATACCACCGTCTCCAAACCATTGTTTGCAAGCACCGCCGCGAGTGCGCTTCCCCAACTACCCGCTCCCAAAACCGCCACTTTCGTCATAGACTCTCGCTCGACTTATCAAAAATTCTGCGTTCCTGACCGCGAATCAATCGAGATATGTTGGAACGGTGCCGATAGATCGACAACAATGCCAAAATGATACTCGCGACAAGAACGGCCGGTTGCATAAACCAAATCGCCATGATCACGGGAACAAGCACCGTAAGAATCAGCGATCCAAGCGAAACATAGCGCGTTAATGCGATTGCAATCAGGCAAATCACGCCAGCGATCACGGTCGGAATAGGCGCCAGCCACAGCAAGACGCCGATGGTGGTCGCAATCCCTTTGCCGCCACGAAAGCCGAAGAAAACCGGCCAATTGTGTCCGATAACCACTGCGATGGCGGCCACAGCAGCGGCAACGACGGAACCTTTGGTCAACGCGAAGGCTATCCAAAGGGCGACCATGCCCTTCAACGCGTCAGCCAGCAACACGATCACGCCCCATTTGGTACCGATGGTACGCATCGTGTTGGTGGCGCCGGCGTTGCCGCTGCCCTCCTCGCGGATATCACGCCCGGACACCAGTTTGACCACCAAGGTACTCGTTGAAATGGACCCAATGATATAGGCGATGATCGCACTTAAACAACCCATCCAGAACGACATGTCGATTCTCTCCCAGAGTTGTATTGGCCGCTGTCAGTCATCCGCGTCCTGCCCGCGTGTACGCATACGGATGCGAATTGGTGTGCCCTGAAAGCCAAACGCTTCCCGAAGTTGATTCTCCAAATAGCGCTCGTACGAGAAGTGCGACAGTTCCTGGTCATTGACAAAGATGATAAACGTAGGCGGACGCACTGAAGCCTGCGTCGCATAATACAGCTTTAACTTGCGTCCCTTGCTCGAGGGAGGCGATACCGAGATTTGGGCGTCGGCAAGTACCCGGTTGAGGGCAGACGTCTGCACCCGCATCGCATGCTGTTCCGCGATGTCGCGAGCGAGATCAAGAGCCCGGGTCACCCGTTGTCCCGTCAATGCCGACACGAACAATATGGGAGCCCAACGCATAAACGGAAAGTGGCTGCGAATCTCCTCTTCGAATCGGTGCGCCGTTTTGTCGTCTTTCTCGATAGCGTCCCACTTGTTGACCAGGAACGCAATCGCGCAACCGGCGTCGAGAGCGTATCCCGCGACGCGCTTGTCTTGCTCGGCAATCCCTCGTTCAGCATCGAGAACGATAAACGCGACATCGGTCCGTTCGATAGCTCGAAGCGCCCTGAGCACACTATACTTTTCGATGTTTTCGTACACTTTTCCTCTTCGACGAACGCCTGCCGTGTCGACCAACACATACTTCTGGCCGTCGTGCACGAGCGGCGTATCGATGGCATCGCGCGTTGTACCGGCAATGTCACTGACCATCACACGCTGTTCGCCAAGCAATCGATTGACGAGACTCGATTTGCCGACATTCGGGCGGCCGATGAACGCGACACGGATGGCTTCTTCGTCAACAGGATCATCCTCCGCTTTCGGCAAAGCATCCACCACGGCATCCAACAAATCCCCCGTGCCGGTGCCATGTTCGGCGGACAGAGGAATAGGTTCGCCAAAGCCGAGTTGGTAGAACTCATAGCTCGAAGCGTGATGACTGACGTGATCAAGCTTGTTGACGCCGAGGACGACTGGCTTCTTCGATCGACGCAAAAATTCCGCGACGTATTCATCCTGTACCGACAAACCAGTACGACCGTCGACGAGAAAGATGATCGCATCCGCTTCATCAATCGCAAGCTGTGCCTGAATACGAATCAGGTTGCCCATTTCATCTTCTTCGTCCATTTCGATACCGCCAGTGTCTATCAGGTGAAACGAAACGCCGTTCCACTCCGCCTTCGCATAAATACGATCGCGCGTGACCCCTGGCACATCCTCGACAATCGAGAGTCGCTCCCCAATCAGGCGATTAAACAGCGTCGATTTTCCGACATTTGCTCGTCCGACAATTGCAACGACAGGTAGTGGCATGGATACAATCCTTTCAGCAGGCAAAAGTTCTCAGTCAAGCCCCACGGCACTGCGCAAAGTGGCCTCGTAACGACGACGTGGCGGCAAGGCCTGTGTATAACCGAGCGCTCCGTACAATAGTCCCATCCCGGTGGCCGGAACCACAGTGATTTTGACGTTGAGCACCCGCTCGATGTCTTGCACGCGGTAGTCGTCGAGGCAGATATCCTCGTCGTCCTTCAGCATAATGTCAGGTAGCAAGAGCGTATCGAGATGGGCAACCTTACCTGCCAATTGCTGTGTGATATCTGTGCCGGTCAATAGACCTGCGACCGAGACGTTGTTTCCGTAAAAGTGATTGACCACAGGAAACACTTCGTAATACAAGCTTCGAATGTCATCGAGGTTTTGCAGAGACGAACGGATCGTGCGCTCTGCCGAGACACTCGTAATAATCCCCACTTTTCGCCGTTGCCCGTGGATGGTCTTGTTCGGCAAACGCACCTTGGCCTCCGCGACTTCATCCAAAAACGTCCGGATGACCCCAACCCCATTCTCAATCTGCGAAAAGTCATCATAGTATTCACTTGGCGGAACCTCGAGGTTGGCCATCACGTAAAATTCATCGGCCGCTTGGACAAACGACGTACCTAGCCGCGGCCGTAAAAACTCGTGCCAACGAGCAACCTGTTCGACGACCTTGGCTGCTTCCTCCGATGTGCATCCACGCAACTTATGCAGTCCCCGACGATGCTTCGTAAGCCCGACCGGAACCACGGAGAGCGTTCGCACTGCCGGGTAGAACGGATAGAGATCGCGAATCGTCCGGTCCAACTCTTCCCCATCATTCCACTCGGGACACAAGACGATCTGTGTGTTCATTTCGATGCCATGCTCGGCCAGATAACGAATCTGGTTCATGATCTCGCCCGACTTCTTGTTGGCCAACATGCGTACGCGCAGTTGGGGATTCGTCGTGTGAACCGAAATGTTCAAGGGCGACATCTTCAGCCGGACGATCCGCTCCAACTCGCCCTCTTTCAAATTCGTAAGCGTGACAAAATTCCCATGCAAAAACGACAGACGATAGTCGTCATCCCGCACGTTCAGCGTCTTGCGCATCTGGCCCGGGATTTGGTCGACAAAACAGAATACACATTTATTGTGGCAGAGATGAACCCGGTCGACCGTAGGGTGTTCCCACTCGACGCCAAGTCCCTCATCGTAATCCTTCTCGACTTCAAGTTCCCAAAGTTCACCGTTTTTGCGGCGCACTTCGATCTCGATGAGTTCATCCGCGAGCGCGAATTGAAGATCTACAATATCCGTAATCTGCGTATCATTGATCCGCAGAATTTCGTCTCCAGGTTCGAGCTCGAGTTCCTCTGCCAACGATCCAGGTTTGACTTCTTTAATAATTGGCATGATTCCCCTCCTAAGCTCGTTCACATACGATAGTTCATTATGCAATATGGTCATGAAGGCGTCAATTCATCCGCCACTGTTGAATTTTTGTGCCCGATTCGCAAAGACTTGCCGCCGGATGACGATACATCCCTGAAGACCTGCTTCGACAGCCCAGAACGTGAAGATCAGATTAGGTCCTTCACCGAATGCCAGACAAAGCAGATTCATGGCCACAAAAGCAACCGACCAAGTCCATATTGCCTCGTCCATATCTGCCAGAAATCCCACGAAAAGAGCTGTGCAAATGGCAGCAAAGCAGCTGTCAGATAAACCGAACGGCCTTGCAAACGGCACAAACCGCTGCCATTCCCATGCCAAGCTCCCAGCAATGACGCCAAGAACGACACCATACCAAGAAACGTGTTGCTGTTCTTTCATTTCCTGGATACCACGAATGATGACGAGGGCCAACACGACTACGTACACGCTCAATTCAGGAATGCAGCCGCGAAGTATCGTGACTTGTGCCAATGTTGCAAACGCGACGATTCGATATAACAGGCGCATCATACCTGGCGCTATGGGTGGCCAAAGGCCTAAGGCCGCAACGAGAGGAGCGAGATCGTACAAGGACACCTGCATTGACCAGGGGGCTCCTTTCAGGGTTCTCGCCTCTCAGTATGCTTCGTTTCTCCAAATGCCTATTCGCAAAAAAAACCGCCCCAGCATGTGAGGCGGTCGAACGTGCTATTTCATCTCATCATTTGAACAAGTCACCAAACAAATCGCCGAGTGTCGCACCCGTACCTGAGTCGTCTTGGCGCTCCACTGGACGGCGCTCACGACGGCGATTGGACCCTGTGTTCTCGCTCCGGCTTGGTCCCGGCTCGCGCATGGAGAGCGAGATGCGGCGCCGCTCTGGATCCACACTGAGAACGCGAACCGTAACTTCCTGACCGGGCTGCAGAACGTCGGAAGCATGTGCGACGTGTTCGTTCGAGATTTGCGAGACGTGAACAAGACCTTCAAGGCCTGGTTGCAACTCCACAAACGCACCAAAGTCGACGACGCGCTTCACTACGCCTTGCACGACATCGCCCGGTTGATAATCGTTCGCATGTTCTTCCCAAGGCTCAGGCAATGCAGCCTTGATGGACAGCGAAATGCGACCTGCTTCGGGATCCACTCGTAGTACGCGAACTTTCACGCGGTCGCCCTCATGAACAACTTCGGAAGGATGATTCACGTGTGAAAAGGATAGTTCGGAAATATGGACGAGTCCATCGGCTCCTCCGATATCGACGAAAGCACCAAAGTCGGTCAAACGTTGGACCGTACCCTCGATGACGTCACCAGGCTTCAACTCTTGCATCAAGGACTTCGCCTTGGCTTCGCCCTCTTCCTCAAGCAATGCACGACGAGACAAAATCAACTTGTTCTTCTCAGGATCAACTTCGACAACCTTGGCACGAAGTGTCTTCCCCTTGAACTCGTCGAGATTTTCGACGAATCGACGATCCACCAACGAAGCCGGAATAAACGCACGGACACCGACGTCTGCCACCAGGCCGCCTTTGACCACGTCGCGAATTTCCACTTCAATCGGCTCACCACTTGCAAGCAACTCCTGCATCCGCTGCCATGCCGTTGCCTGCTCAGCCCGGCGCTTTGACAAGGTCACGTGGCCGGACTCCATATCGACCTTAACAACCACAGCCGTGATTTGGCTGCCTACTGAGGTCACCTCAGACGGATTGGTACCAGGTACGGCAGACAACTCTTGAGGGGTAATATGCCCTTCAAAACCGTGCGACAGAGCGACAGTTACCCCATTTTCATCGACGGCGGTTACCTCTCCGGTTACGACATCTCCCTCGCGAACCGCAGCGTCGGTTAACATTTCACGCAAATCCTCTGACATCTGATTGGCCTCCTGTTCCATGGTCAGTTGTATAGTGGCAACGCGCGACAGGAGTCGGCGTTCATTCCGTTCTGCCATGGCGGCGGACCTATCGGCCCGTCCATTTGATCATACCCTTAGAATACCAAAATGAACAAACCGCAAACCGTCAATTTCGCGACCACATACACGACGAACCAACAACATTACTTTAACATAGACATGCGCCACTTGGAAAACCATCCATCGAAACTCGCACTCAACGCCTTCCCGTGTGCTTAGCTGCAAGCAACCGCTCGAGTTCCGACGACAGGTGGGATACCAAGACATTCGAGGGAAGCTCGGATGCCACAAACGGTTCTCCGAAGCGAATGGTCACCCTTCCAAACAACCGGTATGGCCCAACAATCCCCGTCGGAACGACCGTAGCGTTGGACTTTTTCGCGATGCTTGCGATCCCTGGCATCAACGGCCCAAGCTCGCCTGTTTTCGAGCGATGCCCCTCCGGAAACATCACCAGGCAGCCGCCTTCTTGCACAATAGAAATGGCGGTGCGAATTCCCTGCTTATCAATGCGTCCGCGTTGAATGGGAAAGCCGCCGAGAGCCGAAAACAAAGCCCTTAGCACGGAAATCTGAAATAATTCAGCCTTGCCCATGAACCGTATGTATCGTGGAATCGTGACGCCTAACAACGGCGGATCCAAGTTGCTCAAATGATTGCTGGCGATAATCACACCGCCGGATGGAGGCACATGTTCCAGTCCCTCTACGCGTATCCTGTAGCAGAGTCGAAAGAATGTGGTCACAACGGTGCGTGCCAGCCTATACAAGAACGTCCGCGGCAGATCTGTCGCGTTATCGGACATGTGCATTCTCCACCAATTGCACAATCTCGTTCACGACGTGCTCTATTGGCTTATCGGTCGAGTCGATGCGCACGGCGTCTTCTGCTTCCCGCAACGGCGCAAGTGCGCGTTCAGAGTCCTTTTTATCCCGCTCGATCACGCTCTTGACAATATCCTCAAACGATACCTCATAGCCCATTTGGCAATACTCCTGTTGCCTGCGGCGTGCTCTTTCTTCCGGTGCAGCCGTCAGGAATACCTTAACCGTCGCGTTTGGCAGGACAACTGTACCAATGTCACGCCCATCCATGACCACCGAATGGTGTGCCGCGAAATCGCGCTGCCAATCCGTCAATCGGCTGCGAACGGCTGGATGAGCCGCCACAGTTGAAACCAACGCGTTCACTTCCGGATCGCGCAACCTCGCAGTCACTTCGAGGCCGTCGACAAACACGCGCAAACCGTTGTCTGCCCCCTGTTCAAAGGTGATTTTGTGCGCATCGAGAAGTTCGCGAACGGCTCGCTCGACCCGGCCATCCACGCCGTCTTTGACGCAAAGATACGCGACAGCGCGATACATGGCACCCGTATCGACGTACATTAGATTCAGTCGCTTGGCAACGAGTCTGGCAACGGTACTCTTGCCTGCCCCGGCCGGTCCGTCGATCGCGATGCTGACGGGAACCATAGAGCCGCCCTCCCTTCTTTGGATCGCAGTTTGTCCCACGTTCGCCTAGCACACCGCGGCGCAAATGGGCAATGATGCCCGGCGCAGGACACCTGGTTGGCTTGATGGTATCATACGATCCGATTTGCATTCAACGGAGCATATCATCATCACATAAACGAGACCTGATCCAAATCCGCCGTCGCCGTTCCTGCTCCAAGTTCGGCAGTTTCACCCGTCGCTGGCAACAGGAGGTTAGGCGCCTGGGCCGTTACATAAATAAAGACCTGTGGTCCGTTCGGCATCTCATCGCGAAACGTGATGCGATCCCCTTCATGCACCAATATCGCCATTTGATTCGTGGTGAACGTGCCTAAAGACACCCCATTGCGAAACACAACGACGTGCGATGCGACCGCGGCGGAACTCGCCGTCAACAAGATGGACCCTGAAGCGGATCGCACAGAAGCTGGTTCTGTGACAGTCGCAGAGACAAAGCGCCCTTCCATCCGATCCATCGCCTGGCGAACGGAAGGTGCCATACCCACGACCTGAACAAGTACAAGTACAGACAGCACACCCATTGTTACCGGTATTAACAAGTCATCAAACCACTGCATAAATGGTCGTTTACTCGCCATGGACATCCCTCCATGGCTAACGTATGCACATTCACACGACGTATGCACGGGTGGGCTCAGCGACGCAATGCCCGCTGGCGCATGAATGTGTAGCGTATCACTTGATCGCGCTCACGTTCGGAAATATCGACAAATCGCATTGACAAAGTCGTGATGCCGTTTGCTTCCGTTTGCACACGAACCACCTGACAAGACGTCTTCAGGTTATAGTCGATATATGGGAGGATCAAGGAAATCCGAACCACATCGTTCATCCTGATGTCTATCGCAGACTTCGTCATGACCGCAATGCCGCCGCCGCTGATGTCGATGGATTGCAAAATAAACTCCTTACTCATCCGTTCACACATAACTGTCACGGGCACGTCAAGTGAGATGCGAAAGAACTCGCGCCTTTGGATTCGTTCGAGATCCGTTGCGTGAGCTGGATGCTCCACCCGGATGGCTGGTGTTGGAATATATGATAACCCTTGGATATGTGCGGTGTACCGATATACCTCGGTCTCCGATACCGTATACTCAACAACCACCGATTCGTCGACATGGATTTCAAACTCTTTTCCTGTGACTGGATCGACCGGTACATCGACATACAGGCATTGTTCATCGACATCGGCGACACGTGATTTATAGTATTTTGAATCCTGGTTGTTGACTCGGATACGGACGCTGCCGCCTATACTTGGTGAGATCGCCATTGCAAATCCCCCTCTATTATCTCTGCCTTATTATACACAGCAGAGGTAACTTTGAGGGGATAATTCTGTTTTTGCAAAACAGGTTAACTTAGTCGATCCACCCGT
Organism: Alicyclobacillus sacchari; assembly: GCF_004366795.1. Classification (GTDB taxonomy): domain Bacteria; phylum Bacillota; class Bacilli; order Alicyclobacillales; family Alicyclobacillaceae; genus Alicyclobacillus; species Alicyclobacillus sacchari. Next base: position 308,275 of record NZ_SORF01000002.1, read on the forward strand.
AACTCATGCCCTGTCTGGAGATCTATGATCACGCGATACGGCTCGTCTCCCAAGACACCTTCATATGCCATGGCCTGGACCCAGTCACCACTTGGGTTCTCCACAATTACTTTCCGCTCCGATTGAATGTGGAACTTGGGACCAACCTTGGCACGTAATGCATTTGCGGGTATGACTTTTGTCGCTTTCGGCAAGCTTGTAGGCGGTAACTTGCCTTGTTCGTAAAAACCCACAACTTGTCCATTGTCGAGTGCGACGACAACATTGAACGATGAGTCGAGCACAGGTAAACCACCGACCAACGGTTGGTAAGCAAAGCGAGCAATACCATCGGAATTCCCAGCGTCCGCGCGAATGACCTGATGATATCCTTGGCGCGCAAGCCATGCCTGTGCATCCGTTGCAGCCTGTGCAAAGTCGTATTTTTTGGTCCCTATCGGCCGCGAAAGATGATAACTTATTAAACGGCCCGTTGCAGCCGATACTTCGGCACGCACAGAACCACGTGTCGTATCGCCAACCACAAGGTAGTACGGTGCATTCTCACCAGCCGTGTGCAGTTGCGCCTTCCATTTTGTCGTGTTCGTCACACCCGCCACGCTCGCGACGCGTTTGACAGCTTCCGTTGATTGTAACGCGATTGGCGCAGCAGGTTTGGACTTTGTGCCTGTCTTGGGTTGCTGCCCTGTGCCATCTGCAGCCATCGTACCAAGCGATTGTTCCAAACGAGCTAATCCATCGCGAGCCGCTGGAGCTAGTTGCCGGCCATCCATCCAGTACGATGTTGTCGATCGCGGTGCGTTGACAATTCGCTCAAGTCCGTTGATAACATTACCTGCACGGGTGTAGTAGGATGCCAGCGATTGTTGAACAGACGCCGCACTCGGACTCTGATTCGCAATGATCCAATGCTCAGCCTGGCTGTTCACCGTATGCAGAAATTCATTTATGTTGTGGTCCGCAGAAACGTTGCTGGGCAACCGACTTAAATCGTTTTCCCCGGCATATGCGAATTTCTCGACATCGCTTAAGTGCCGATCAAAGGATTCTGGATCGGCAACCAACATGGCACTTGCCAAAGCGCCGCGAAGAGATTCCATGTCTGCTAACGCATTGTGCAGCGCTCCATCATATTGGGCATTGACCATGGCCGCCATGGCCTGGCCGTTTAGTTGCTGCTGGCGCCCCCAGGCATAGGCGGAACCACCCACAACGACGACTGCAAGCGCTGTCGTCATCCACCAAATCGATCTTCTCACACGTATTCCCCCAATCATTCAATCCGTAAATATGTGGTGTCCAATTGTCATGATTTCAGGACGAGCCCACATCCAAGCATTACTTGTTTTTGCTGGGTTGAAATAAAACAACGCCCCATGCGTTGGATCCCACCCCGCGACGGCGTCGGCCACAGCTCGTCTGGCTTCCGCGTTTGGCTGAAGGTTGATTTGACCATCATTCACACAGTCAAACGCTCCAGGCGCATAAACAATGGCAGGAATTGTTTTAGGGAACTTCGGATCGTGTAATCGATTTAAAATCACGGCTGCAATGGCCACTTGTCCTTCAAATGGTTCACCCCGCGCTTCCCCATATACGACATGGGCCATAAGGTTCAAGTCGCTCGCACTTAACCCTGACGAACCATGAGAGAACCCATCTCCGGCCACAACAGTCGCGGGAGATAACCCGTTTGTTCCCCCATTTGTCCCCTCTTGATTCGCTACCGTATTCGTTCCACCATTTGAATCCATGTGATAATTCCAATTTGGCGTCGCTTTGACGAGTGCCTGCTTGGTTGCCATATCTACATCCCCGGTGACAGGCAACCCAAAGTTGTACTGGAAGGTGCGAACGGCCCAGTACGTCTTCCAGCCGAATATTCCGTCGTTTTTACCCCAATAGTACCCCAGCAGATGCAGTCGTCCTTGTAACTCGTTTACGTCGTAGCCCTCACTTCCATAAATTAAGTTACGAGCAGTAAACGCCTTAACCTGCGAAGGCAGGGATGTCATGGTCAAGGCACACGTCAGGATTGTGAAGACAATCCATTTACCCAGTTGGAGAGAGCGAAATCCGCTTCGCACCAGACGTTCCCCTTTCTTATCGAGAATCCAAATGCACGTCTAGTGTCCCATTGCCTGAAAAAAATATGCCCGGGCTGGCAGCCCGGGCACAAACTGAGGACAACTTGTACTTACGCCAATGGCTCGATATCAAAGTCGCGATCGTTATCACAAAGACAACGTTTGAACCCTGTCTCAATGTGACCTTTTCCGTCGCGAACCCCACGTAAAATAAATGTTTCACCACACACGCGGCAACGAATGTGTACTTTTATCCGATGAATGGCCGGTGCCACAGGCTCCGGAATCGCCATAAATGTTTCAGATCGCATCGTAGTTCCTCCTCGACAAACAACAGTCTATCTGGTCGCGATTAGGAAATCCAACCACGCCAGCGACTGGCCTCTGCAAGTCGTTGCACTCCGACAATGTAAGCAGCCAGCCGCATGTTGACCTGATATTTCACCGCAGTTTGATATACACGATGAAAACTGGTTCGCACACGCGAATCGAGCCTCGAATGGACTTCTGATTCCTCCCAGTAGTAACCTTGACTGTTCTGGACCCACTCGAAGTACGAAACGATAACATCACCCGAAAATGAAACAACATCCGGGACAACGAGGATTTCGCGCTCGGTCAGGATGTTGAGCGCATCATTCGTTGTCGGTGCATTCGTCGCCTCGACAATCATGGAAGCTCGAATTTGATTCGCATTCTCCTCGGTAATTTGACTGCCGGTAGCTGCCGGAATTAACACGTCACAAGGCATTTCCAAGAGTTCTCTGTTCGATAGTACATTGCGATATAACCGCGTGACCGTACCAAAGGAATCCCTGCGCTCCAAGAGTTCGTCGATATCAAGCCCATCTTCGCGATACAGAGCCCCATACGCATCGGCAACTCCTACTACCTTCGCACCACGGTCGTGCAAATATTTGGCTATATAACTCCCAATGCCGCCAAACCCCTGGACAATCACACGCGCATCTTCCAGCCGGACATCTCGATGCTTAGCCGCTTCCTCGATGGTGATGGCGACACCTCGTGCCGCAGCCCCGTCGCGACCGCGCGTGCCTCCCAATATCACTGGCTTACCCGTAATGAACCCCGGGCTGTCAGACTCCCGCAGGTGAGAGTATTCATCGAACATCCACGCTATGTTTTGGGAATTACTGAACACATCAGGTGCCGGTATGTCCTTGGCCGGACCGACGATTTGGCTTATAGCTCGTACATATGCGCGACTCACGCGCTCGATCTCGGCGAACGACATGTCACGGGGATCGCAGACAATACCACCCTTACCGCCGCCGAAAGGTAAGTCCGCAATGCCACAACGAATGGACATCCATATCGCTGAAGCTTCAATTTCCGCCTGAGAGAGATCTGGGTGCAGTCGAATACCGCCCTTGGTAGGTCCAACGGAATCGTTGTGTTGGGCTCGATATCCAGTAAAGACTTTTACTGTCCCATCGTCCATCTTAACCGGGAACCGCACCGTCAAAACACGCAGCGGTAATTTGAGTAGATCATACACCTCGCGGCCATACCCCAGAACCTGGAGAGCCTGTTCGACGATACTTTGCGTATCGTCAAGTATATATGTACCGTTGGTGCGCTTGTCCTCAAACGAAGCGGATTCTGACTGTGTCACAAACACTAACCACCTTTGCGGAAAATCGATACGTAAGGACAGCCCTAGTATACACCCGTGCCCACGATCATAAAAGAACTGGGTCTAACACAAAAACAGAGTAACTAGACAAAGGTCTAGTTACTCTTACACGTCATTTAGAGTGAAAAACGTTGAACAATTGCTTCAACGGCATGTTCCCGAATCACAGTCTTACCGTATTCTTTCAACATGGCTTCCGTTGAGTTGCTTACGCTTCCATACTCGGAAAGAATGGAAGCTATAAGCTGCCAGCGTTCCGAATCCAATGCGTCGGCAATCAAAAGCTCATAGCGATTCTTATAGTAAAACAACGATGCATTGATCTGGTATGGTATTAAAGCATGGCATACGGAAACGAGATCGTCAAAATCGCTGAACGAAAAGACCATATATGAATCCGCGCGGGTCTGAAACCCTGAATCGCGGCTAAATAAAGTCGTACTTTCATCGTCCTCGATATCACTTTCATCCGAAGTTGCCCCGGGTATACTCGGGATACGAGTGACAATGACCACCACGCCCTCGGTTGGCATCGTGAACGCCTCAACGGAAATGGGGCCGGCAATTTCAAAGCCGACTTCCATGTATGCCGTCTCCATCATATCCCAAAACAGATCTTGGACCTTCTTGCCATTGTGCCAGATCTCGTCGCGATCAATACCGCGCTCCTCAAGGTCATCATAACTGATGAAGATACGTACCTTATCCCGGGCAATCCGTTCCACTCTCATTCGGCGTTCCCTCCTTTGTCGCCATGGTGGTTTCGGGGTAACGACGTGTACTCTATATTATAACGCATTTGCGAGCCGTGTCATGGCTTCTGCATAGATTTCAATCGATCTGAGAAAGTCATCGATCTCCCAATACTCATCAGCCCGATGTGCCAGACTGGGTTTACCCGGAAAGCGTGCACCGAAAGCCACCGCATTCGGAATTGCTCGAGCGTATGTCACTCCCCCTGTCGTCAGTGGAGGAATGTCCTCTTGAAAGAACTGCTTGTATACATCCATTAATGTATGCACGACCACAGCATTTGGATCGATCCGTAGCGGATCCATGTGTTCAACCAGTGCTATGCGCCACCGGTCAGGCAGATAATTGGTCATCGTCTTCAACAATTCATCCACCGTTTGATTGGCAGGATAACGAATGTTGAGATGGAATCGATACGTGCCATCTCGTAGCTCACCAGTTCCGACGTTCATGGTCAGAGGGCCCGTTTCCCCATCGTCGTGATCGATACCCAACGTTCTTCCGAAGCAATCCCACGATCCAATGCTTCTCCACATCGAACAGTTGGAAACCGTCGCCGTCCCCAACACCTGCGCCAATTGAACGATTGCATTGATACCGGCTTCGGGCCTAGAGGCGTGAGCAGCCCTTCCCTCGACGGTCAAGTCCACATAACAGCCGCGTACTTCCGAATGCAATGAGACCTGTAAATCCTTCGCAGCTTTCCGGAACTTTACAACGAGTTCACGCGCCGCAGTCTCCGAGTGGCAATCGACTGTTGCACGCGCGACTTCAGGGACTATGTTGAACCGTGTTCCTCCTGAAAACATTTGGACTTGGGCCGCTAGCGATTCCGCTTCGGCTGGAACTTCGATGCGTAAAGTTGCCATCCCTTTTTCGGCGTATATTAAAGGAAACTGAGCATCTGGCGCGAACCCGCCAATTGGTTTTGGCTCATAACGAAAATAGTGGTCAAGGCATTGCCAATCCGATTCCTCATCCAAGCCAAAAATGAGGCGTATCTTGCGTTTCGGCACAATCCCCGCTTCCTGCATCGCAAATAATGCCCATAACACACTCATTGCAGGCCCTTTATCATCGATGGCGCCACGCCCGTAAATACGTCCCTGTTCAATGACACCGCCGAAAGGAGGGTATGTCCAACCTTCTCCGGCAGGAACCACGTCAAGGTGCGCTAAAACAGCTATGTATTGATCTCCGGTACCATATTCAACATGTCCCGCGTACCCGTTGATGTTCTTTGTACTCAAGTGCCGACTTTCAGCCAGTTGCAGTACATAGGATAATGCCTGAGCAGGCCCCGCCCCAAAAGGGCCACCGGGGACCGGATGGGACTTGACACTTTCAATCGCCAACAGCCGCTGAAACGATGCGATGATCTCCGGTTCGTGCTGTGTCACAAAGTTGCCGATCACAAGATCATTCCCTCAATCGAATTCATACCAGATCCCGCAACGGCCCCGCTTTAGGTCGAAGCGCGTTCAACGATGTTGTGCAACAAGGTCACCGTATAATTATCAACAGGCTCATCCTGTAACAGTTTGGTGAGCAGACGCATCGAGACGGCACCAAAATCGTACATGGGCTGTGCGATCACTGTCATTTCCGGACGTACCATGACAGCCAACCTCGTGTTATCGAAAGCGATGACCTTCACGTCTTCGGGTACACGGCGACCCATATCCTGCACAGCGTGAATTGTCGCAAGCCCCAACTCATCCGAAGCGGCAACGACACCGTCCAAGTCATGTGCTTCAAAATACGAGCGAATCACTGGCAACGCAACCTCGTACCGGCCTTTTCCGGTACGTATCACGTGCAATTCCTGATCGCGCATGCGATTCTCTGCGCCTTGCAAACGGCGATCAGCTACTACCGAAACACCTTCATCGGTCGTGATGAATCCGATTTTCTTGCAACCCTTCTCAAGCAAAAAATGAACGGCATCTCGTCCCGACCTGTAGTTGTCAATGTTGACAGATGGAATGCGACGCTCCGGGTCTTCTGTCGCACATAGAACAACTGGGATTTGAGCCTCTTCAAAAGCATCAATTTCGCGGGAACTTAACACATTTGTCATATAGATAATGCCGTCGACTTGCTTTTCCCACATCGTCCCGATCAAACTGACTTCGCGATCCACCTGAGCATCGGAATTCACGAGGATGATGTGATAATCGTACATATTTGCAATATCCTCGATTCCGCGAACCATTTCCGCGACGAAAGCCGCCGAAACATCAGGTACAATCACGCCGATCGTCCGCGTCCGTTTGCTGGCCAATCCACGAGCAACAGCATTTGGGCGATAACCCAATCGGGCTATGGCGTCCAAAACGCGCTTCTTCGTGTCCTCCTTGACCACAGCAGTACCGTTAATCACCCGCGACACTGTCGCCATAGACACTTTCGCTTCTCTTGCCACATCATATATTGTTACGGGCACTCTGCCACCTCCGTTAAGCTCCACGTCGCTTGCAACAGAACGCGTGGACGTGTATCCCTATTATAATCAAAAACGTGCCAGCAAAGCCTCATTCTTCACCAAATGATCACTTTCTTCACAAGGCTTCATCCTGTTAGGCAAGACCTCGACAACACAAAAAAGAGCCCGGATAACCCAAGCCCTTTAGCTGAGGTACAATTTGGTGCGGGTGAAGGGACTCGAACCCCCACGGTTTCCCGCCAGAACCTAAATCTGGTGCGTCTGCCAATTCCGCCACACCCGCAAAATATCTCTTGCCTGGCAACGACCTACCTTCCCAGTCCCTCTCGAGACAAGTATTCTCGGCGCTGGAGGTCTTCACGTCCGTGTTCGGGATGGGTACGGGTGTTTCCCCTCCGCTATGGTCACCAGACCTATATTTTGTTTCGCTTCGCTTCGCTTGTTCCTCGCTCACACGGCTTCGGCCTTCGGCCTGCAGATGTGTTCGCTCGGTCCAAACTCCGCTTCAATCGGTTTGTGATGCTACTTTGGTGCCTGCTTCGTTTGTCCTGTTGCTCACGCAACTTCAGCTTTCGCCTTCATACGCGCTCGCTCGAACCAAACTCCGCTTCCATTCCTTATGTACCTTGTGACTGCTATGAAATGACCTTGCTTGCGGGTGAAGCCCTCGACCGATTCGTATCTGTCCGCTC
>NZ_SORF01000003.1 GCF_004366795.1 Alicyclobacillus sacchari
AAACTCTCAATGAAATCTCACTATCCCGCATACGCGAGACAGATAAACTGGCGTGGTGTGTGTTTAGTTTTCAAGGAGCGACGCTGCCGTTCGAGGCAGTCCAATCAATATATCACAGCTTACACTTCATCGTCAACCGGTAAGTTTTGCATCGCTCACTCGCTGGCGAGAAACAGCTTCTTACCGACTGTGCTGCTTGGCGTCGCAAGCTGCGCCGTCCGAAGCGGCATCGACTACTATACTACGCAGTCTCACGTTTGTCCACTAGAAGATGTTGGTGCAAAGCCATCATCTGAAGTGAACCTGAAGACGCGTAACTCTGCAAGATGGAGGCCGCTGAATCAGCGGCGAAAAGCATCCTAACACCTTTCGCCGCACGTGTCAAGCAGGCTCAAGAAGATAGGGTTGGAACTCTTACTTGGAGGATGAATAGGTCTCTGTTGGAAGGCAAACTTCATGGTTCGATGTGTTCGAGATCGGCCCGCTCAAGCAACAACTATGCGTAAAACGATCCTGCTTTCGTCGACTTTGCGGATCCATCTACATGGACGCTTCCTTCCGTCCAATCGCCTCACTGACCACGATGCCCGCAAGAATCATCGTGACGCCAAGCCAACGCACCGGTCCGACGACATCCCCATTGATCAACCATGCTCCAAAAACGGCCACTGGCAGCTCCATCGTGCCCAATACCCCGGCCATGCGGCCACCAATGTGAGGTATGGCGATGAGGCTCAACAGAGTCGGCAAGATTTGACTCAAGAGCGCAATCCAAAAGCCCCAGTACAGCGTCGGCAGCGGATGCAACCGAAAGCTGTGCCACAACATGCTTGGTGGAAACGGGAACGAAACGGCGATCCAAGCGACGGTGATCACCAGGGCCGCGCGAAGCTGCGGCGCTACAGCCGGATCGTTATACCCACTTAAATATAGGCTCACGGCGTAGGCAAAAGCGGAAACCAGCCCGAGTCCCACTGCCCACATCGGCATGGCCCGCCATGCGCCAACGGAGACGCCAACTGCAAAATATGTACCAAGCAAAATCAGCACAAGTCCAATCCACTTCCAAAGCCCAGGCAAGCGACGCTTGACGGCGATGTCGATGAACATCGTCATCCACACGAATTGAAACATGAACACGACCCCGAGCGATGCGGGAAGCACCGTCAAGGCACGATAATAAGCATATGAAAACACGGCATTCATCAGGCCGATCGCGACGATAAGCAGCCACTGGATGCGATTGATACGCTTTCCTTTGTGACAAAACAGCGCGAAGACCCACAGCACCACCGCTGCGACCGCATATTGCCCGTCGGTCGTCGCGGCAGCGCTGAGCCCGGCACCATACGCGAGCCGCAGAATCGGCGACACAAGACCATACGCCGAGGCGGCCAACAACATGAAAACCGCATACACGCGAACCATACCTCCTTGCGAAAAAACCGGGGCATCCCCGGTTTCTCGCCAGAACGTATGATAGCGCAACGTGGTTAGCGCTGCCAATTATGTGCGATGTCGCGGCGATACTGCGCTCCAGCAAAGTGAATGTCTGCGATCGCGCTGTAGACGCGATCGATTGCCGCAGGTACGTCGCGATCGACGGCACTCACCGTCAGCACGCGGCCGCCAGCCGTTTCCACGCCGCCGGAATCCCCCCGCCGCGTGCCTGCATGAAACGCGATCACGCGCTCAGGCAGCTCCTCAGGCAAAGAAATCGGCGTACCAACATCCGACTTGGCGGGATACTCCCTTCCAGCCATGACGACGCAAACAGACGCCTCATCGCGCCAAGCGACAAGCTCTGGCCGCAGCTCGTCGTGGGCAACCGCCCACATGACATCGAACAGATCACTCGCGAGCAAAGGCAAGATAACTTCCGTCTCCGGATCGCCAAAACGGGCATTGAATTCGACGACCTTGGGTCCATCCTCCGTCAGCATCAGACCTGCGTACAGCACGCCGCGATACGTGATCCCCTGTACTGCCAACTGCCGCATCGCAGGCTCGACGATCGTCTTTGTAACGCGATCGATCACGTCACTGGTCACGACGGGAACCGGGGCAAATGCACCCATGCCCCCCGTGTTCGGCCCTTCGTCACCATCGCGCAGCCGTTTGAAGTCGCGCGCCGGTATCATCGGCACAACCACGTTCGCATCCACAAAGTACATGCACGATACTTCTTGGCCCTGCATCCATTCTTCGATCACGACGCGATGACCCGACGCCCCAAATTGATTGCCCTCGAGCATGCCGCGCACCGCCGCCTCAGCTTCGGCCAATGTCTGCGCCACGACGACGCCCTTGCCAGCCGCAAGTCCATCCGCTTTGACGACGACGGGAATAGCCTGCGTGCGCAGGTAACTGAGGGCTTGCTCGACGTCCGTAAACGTAGCAAAACGCGCAGTTGGCACACCCGCTTCCTGCATCAGCCGCTTCGAAAAGGCCTTAGAGGCCTCGAGTTGCGCCGCAGCCTGCATCGGCCCGAAAGCCGGAATCCCGACCGCAGCCAATCGATCCACCAGCCCGTCGGCAAGCGGCTGTTCCGGACCGACCACGACAAGATCGATCCGCTCATCCTGAGCAAACTTCACCAGCGCATCCAAGTCTCCCGCGGCAACGTCGACGCAGGTCGCCAAGCCTTCGCTGCCGGGATTTCCCGGCAGCGCAAACAGCTCAGGTAGACGCGGACTCTGCGCCAGTTTCCATACAATCGCATGTTCACGCGCGCCTTGTCCCACGACCGCGACTCGCGGCGGCCGCTTTTGTGACCACATCTTCGCTTATCCCCCTGTCGTCAGTGCAAGAAGTGGCGCTCGCCGGTAAACACCATGGCGATCCCGTGCGCATTGGCAGCATCAATACTCTCGCCATCGCGAATCGATCCGCCCGGTTGCACGATGGCCGTTACGCCCGCCTTGGCCGCGGCATCGACCGTATCGCGCATCGGAAAAAACGCATCGGAAGCCAGCACGCTGCCCTTCGCCCGAGCCCCGGCCTGCGCAATGGCGATTTCCGCGGCGCCGACGCGATTCATCTGACCAGCGCCGACACCGAGTGTCATGTTAGCCGTGGTGAGAACGATGGCGTTCGATTTGACGAATTGCACCGTCTTCCAAGCGAAGCGCAAGGCTTCATATTCCTCGGCGCTCGGCTGTCGCGCCGTCACCACTTGCCAATCGGCCGTTTGGACGGATGCCGCTTGATCGACCGCCTGCACCAAAAAGCCACCCGAAACGCGCTTCCATGTGAGGGCATCGGAGGACCATAGCGGTTGTTGCATGTCGACCAACAACAAGCGCAGATTCTTTTTCTTCGCAAGAACAGCCCTGGCTTCATCCAAAAACGCGGGTGCGATCACGATTTCTAGAAAGAGGTTGGCAAGCTTTTCCGCGAGGGCCCCATCGACCGGTCGATTCACCGCGACGATCCCGCCGAAGATGGAAACCGGGTCGGCCTCATAGGCGCGATCGAACGCCTCCACGATGGTTCCGCCACGTCCGATGCCACAGGGATTCATGTGTTTGACCGCGACTGCAACAGGCTGTTCAAAGTCGTCAAACGCGCGCAGCATCGCGAGCGCCGCATCGGCGTCCTGAATGTTGTTGTACGATAGCTCCTTGCCCTGAAGCTGCTCGGCACGCGCGATGGTCGCCGTGGTCGCGCCTGGCTCCATGTAAAAGTGAGCCGCCTGATGCGGATTTTCGCCGTAACGCAACGCCATCTTGGAAACGCCGGTGATATGAAGAACGCCGGGCCAATCCCGCGCTTGTAGACCGTTTTGCGCTTTGGCCTCTTGCTCCGCCGCTTTCGTCTTCCCGGCGAGATAATCGGCGACCAATGCATCGTAGCGTGACGTCGCCGCAAAGACTTTGGCAGCCAATTCGCGCCGCAGGACGGGCGTCACCTGGTTCTGCTCCAAAGCGATCAGCACGCGATCATAATCTGCCGGATCGATCACGGGTAGCACGAACTCATGATTTTTCGCCGCACTACGCAACATTGCGGGACCGCCAATGTCGATCATCTCAATGGCCAACTCGTCCGTCACGTCTGGGCGGGCGATGGTTTCTTGAAACGGATACAGGTTGACGACGACAAGATCGATCAGCTCAATGCCATGAACCTGTACCGCCCGCATGTGCTCTTGGTGATCGCGGCGCGCGAGCAGACCCCCGTGCACCTTTGGATGCAGCGTCTTCACGCGGCCATCGAGCATCTCCGGAAAGCCTGTATGTTCATCAATAGGTTTCACGGCGATACCGCGTTCAGCCAGCAGCTTCGCCGTTCCCCCCGTCGAGATGATCTGGTAGCCCAATCGGACAAGCCCTTCACAAAACGGAATGATGCCTTCCTTATCGTAGACGCTGACCAGTGCCAGCTTTGTCACGTTTTCCATCTCCCTAGCAGTGTGTAGTCATGCTTCTCTATACGTGATCGAACACACCGTGCTCGAGTTCTCCCGCTTTACGCCCAGGCAACGCCTGTGTCGCCCTGCCCAATCACGCCGATGCGATACACCGTCTCCCCTGCAGCCGCCAGGCAATCCGTCGCCGCAGCCGCGACCTCCGCTGGCACGACCAGGACATAGCCAATGCCAAGATTCCAGATGCGCGCAGCATCGTCAAACGACACGTCCCCCGTCTTCATGAGCCACGAAAACTCGACGGGCATTGGCCATGCAGCGCGATCGATGCGAGCCTGCAACCCACTTGGCAGCACGCGTGGCAAATTCTCCACGATCCCGCCACCTGTAATATGCGCCATGGCGTGTACTGGCACGCCAGCACTTAACAACGCCCGGACGCTCCGCACGTAAATCCGCGTTGGCTTGAGCAGGACATCCGCGACGGTTTCAGCCGTTCCAGGAAACGCGTCGGAGAGGTCGAGTCTGGCATTTTCGATCAACTTGCGAACGAGGGAATAACCGTTCGAATGAATACCGTTCGACGCGAGTCCAAGCACGACGTCCCCTGCACGCACGTTTTCACCCGTAATCATCTCCGGGCGGTTGGCCACGCCGACCGCAAACCCGGCCACATCATAGTCACCATCCGCATACATGCCCGGCATTTCGGCCGTCTCGCCGCCCACCAGAGCCATCCCAGACTCCTGACAGCCGTCGGCAATGCCCGCGACAATGCGTTCGGCGACATCAACTTCGAGTTTCCCGACCGCAAGATAATCGAGAAAATAGAGCGGCTCCGCACCGACCGTGAGAATATCATTGACGCACATCGCCACGCAGTCGATGCCGATGGTATCGTGGCGGCCTGCCATAATGGCCACCTTCAGTTTTGTTCCGACACCGTCCGTGCCGGACACGAGAACGGGTTGGGGATAACGCGCGAGATCGAGCGCAAAGCCGCTCGCAAAGCCGCCAATTTGCCCAATCACCTCAGAACGCGCGGTGCGCTTGGCCAACCCTTTGTAACGCCGAGCCGCCTCGTTTCCTGCCGCAATGTCGACGCCCGCCTGTTTATACGCGTCCACCAACTCAACCCCCTATGCGAATCGGCTCGATCTCTTCATTCAGCCCCTGATCCACGAGCTCTGTCGGATAGCGGCGCGTGAAGCAGGCGTTGCAGAACGGAACCGGATCGCCCTGCGCGAAGTTGAAACCTGCCATCAACTCGTCGACCGTGAGGAATTCCAAGCTATCCGCCTCGATGAGATCGCGAATTTCCTCGATGGAATGCTTCGCGGCAATCAACTCGTCCTCTTTCGCCGTGTCGATACCGTAATGACACGGGCTAACGTAAGGCGGGCTCGAAATCCGCACATGTACCTGGGTCGCGCCTGCGCCGCGCAACAAGCGCACGATCCGCCGCGAAGTCGTACCACGCACAATGGAATCGTCAATCAAGACGACGCGCTTGCCTTCGACGATGGAACGAACCGCATTCAGCTTCAGTCGGACCCCTGTATCACGCAGCGCCTGCGAGGGCTGAATGAACGTTCTCGCGATATACTTGTTCTTGATGAGGCCCATTTCAAGCGGCAGGCGACTCGCTTCCGCATAGCCTGCGGCCGCCGACACGCTCGAATCGGGCACGCCGATGACAATATCGCCGTCCGCTGGGTGCCGTTCCGCTAACAGCTTGCCGAGGCGTTTGCGCACGCTGTGCACGTTCCACCCGTCGACATCGCTATCCGGCCGGGCGAAATACACATGTTCAAACGTGCACATGCGGCGTTGGCGACGTTCTGCAAACCTCGTCGATGTGAGCCCTGCAGACGTAATGCGAATCAGTTCCCCTGGCTCGATATCGCGTATCAAGGTCGCGCCCACGGTCTCCAGCGCACACGACTCAGAGGCGACAATGTACGCGTCATTCAACTTGCCGAGCACCATCGGCCGCAACCCGAGTGGATCGCGCAAGGCAATGAGCTCGTCGTCGCTCAGGATGAGAAACGCAAAGCCTCCCTCAATCCGATTCGCTGCCAGGATGACCGCCTCTGTCAGATCGTCGACGCCCGCCTTCGCGATCAAATGTGCGATCACCTCAGTGTCGGCAGTCGTTTGAAAGAGGCTTCCCTCTTGCTCGAGCTGAATGCGCAGCCAACGCGCATTGACCAGATTGCCGTTATGGGCAATGGCGAAGTTGCGCGCATGCGTCGACAAGGCGATCGGCTGTGCGTTTTGAATCGTGTTCGATCCCGCTGTGGAGTATCGCACGTGCCCGATGGCAGCGTGTCCTTTGAGTTGTTCCAACTCGCCCGACTTAAACACGTCGGTTAAGAGCCCCAGGCCCTTGTGGCTGAACATGTGCGATCCGTCCGTCGATGTGATGCCAGCCGCCTCCTGGCCGCGGTGCTGCAATGCCACCAAGCCGTAATACGTCAGCGCGACTGCCTGTTCGTGTCCGTAGATGCCAAAAACGCCACATTCCTCATGCGGTCTATCGTCCACATCGCCATAGGCCGCTTGCATGTTATGCCACTCGTCCACGCCATCCGTCTCCCCTTCCATCTCTGCGTTACGCACTTGCGCCCGCCGTACCTGCCCGCAATGCCATCGGAATCGCATGCTCATACGCGTCTCGCAATGCAGCGAGCGGTATCTCGACGACCATATCGCCCGCCTGACGCACAGCCACCTTCTCACTTGCCACGAGCCTGCCCAGCTTGCGCAAGGGTACAGCAAACGCCGCCGCAAGCCGCGCCAAGTCCTCAGCACCCTCTGGCAACACCGCCACGACAGCGCGCCCCTGCGCCTCTGAAAACAGCCACCCCAGCTGTGACATGCCAGCTGGTATGTCGATCTCGCCGCCAGCCCCACACTGAATCATCATTTCGGCAACGGCCGCAGCGACACCGCCTTCGGTCACGTCATGCGCCGCCGCCGCAGCCCGAGTGCCGGCAATCGCCTGTAACAGGTCGTGCAAGCGACGCTCTTCGGCGAGATCGATATACGGTGCATCACCAACCGGCCGACCGCATACCAACTCCCCGTACAACGTGCCCTCAAGGCTGTCGTCCTCGCGGCCGAGCAGCCATAGATCAAGGCCAGCCGCCGCACGTTCACGCGTCGGCGCACTCTGCAGGCGCTTTGCGATGCCGTCGATCACGCCAATCGCGCCGACAACCGGCGTCGGCTGGATGTCGACGCCGCGCGACTCGTTATAGAGCGAGACGTTACCACTGACGACAGGCGTATCCAACGCCTTGCAGGCCTCTGCCATACCGTCGATGGCATCGCTCAGTTGACGCATGATCTCAGGTTTTTCTGGATTGCCGAAGTTCAAGCAATTCGTGATCGCAAGTGGCTTGGCGCCAGCCGTTGCCAGGTTACGCACCGCTTCTGCAACCGCAATCTGTCCGCCGCGGCGCGGGTTGAGCGCAACATACCGCGAGTTGCCGTCTGTCGCCATCGCGATCGCCTTGTCCATGCCTGGCACCTTGACCAGGGCCGCATCGCTGCCGGGACCCATGACCGTCTGCGCGCGCACCATCGTGTCATACTGCCTGTACACAAAACGCTTGTCTGCGACGCTCGGGTGCGACAGCACCGCCAGCCACGCTTCACGAGCAGGCAAGGAGGCGGGGATATCGACG
Source organism: Alicyclobacillus sacchari (assembly GCF_004366795.1). Taxonomy (GTDB): domain Bacteria; phylum Bacillota; class Bacilli; order Alicyclobacillales; family Alicyclobacillaceae; genus Alicyclobacillus; species Alicyclobacillus sacchari. The sequence continues at coordinate 8,062 of NZ_SORF01000003.1, forward strand.
CGCTCCGGCTCGCTTGGCAGCGCGATCGGCCGCTCGTAAACAGGCGCCTCGTCGACGAGTGCCGCAACCGGCATGTCGGCGACCACTTCGCCGTGCCAAATGAGGCGCAGCCGCCCATCGTCCGTTACGCGGCCGATGTCCGCCACTTCCAGGCCGTAGCGCTGAAAGATAGCAAACGCCACATGCTCACGCCCGCGTTCCAGGACAACGAGCATGCGCTCCTGCGATTCCGACAGCATCATTTCGTACGGGGTCATACCCTCTTCGCGCACAGGCACGCGATCCAATATCATCTCAAGCCCGCCGCCTGCTCGGCTCGCCATTTCCGCAGAAGACGACGTCAGCCCGGCCGCCCCCATATCCTGAATGCCGACGACAGCACCCGACGCGATGAGCTCGAGACACGCCTCCATCAATAATTTGCCGAGGAACGGATCGCCCACCTGTACTGCGGAGCGTTCCTTCTCCTCCGGATCTTCGGCGGATGCGAACGTCGCCCCATGGATGCCGTCCCGCCCTGTGCGCGCACCGACGACAAAGACGGGGTTGCCGACGCCTGTCGCCGTGCCGCGAACAATACCATCCGCCGGAAGAATGCCGACACACATCGCATTGACGAGCGGATTGCCGCGGTAGGTGGGGCTGAATTGCACCTCGCCGCCAACCGTCGGAATGCCGACACAATTGCCATAGCCACCGATTCCTGCGACCACCTCGCTGAACAAGTAGCGCGTGCGTCCGTCGTCGAGCGGACCGAAGCGCAAGCTGTCGAGAAACGCCACGGGCCGGGCGCCCATCGTGAAGATATCGCGGAGAATACCGCCGACACCTGTAGCCGCGCCTTGGTACGGCTCAACCGCGGAGGGGTGATTGTGACTCTCCATCTTGAACGCCACCGCCATACCGTCGCCGATATCGACAACACCCGCGTTCTCGCCGGGGCCCTGCAGCACCTGCGGCCCACTTGTCGGGAATCTGCGCAGGTGAACTTTCGAACTTTTATAGCTGCAATGCTCCGACCAAAGCACGCCGAAGATTCCGGCCTCCACGTAATTTGGCAAGCGTCCGAGTTTTTCCACAACCAATTCGTATTCCGCATCGGTCAGACCGAGCGAACGGTATACGCGTTCGTCGCGGATTTGTTCAGGCGTTGGCTCGCGCATCTGCTAAGCCCTCCTCGACATATTGGTGCATCGATTGAAACAAACGCCGACCGTCCACCGAACCCATCCAATCGACGATGGCACGCTCCGGGTGCGGCATGAGCCCCAGCACATTGCCGCCTTCGCCGAGAATCCCTGCGATATCGGCCACAGATCCGTTCGGACTGTGCGCATAGCGAAACGCGATACGCCCGCGCTTGCGAAGATCTTCTACCGTCTCCGGATCGGCATGAAACCTGCCCTCACCGTGCGCGATGGGAATTTGAATCCGCTCCCCGAGCTGGTACGCACGCGTAAATGGGCTTGTGTTGTTGTCGACGACGAGTTCCACCATCTCGCAGCGAAACTGCAAATGATTGTTTCGCAAAAGAGCTCCGGGTAGCAGGTGTGATTCGGTCAACACCTGAAATCCGTTACAAATCCCCAGAACAAGCTTGCCCGCGCCCGCCTCCCGGCGCACAGCCTCCACCGCTGGTGAAAAACGCGCAATGGCACCACTGCGCAGATAGTCGCCATACGAGAAGCCACCTGGCAAAATGATGGCGTCGTATTCGGAGAGGTCAGTGGCGTCGTGCCAAACGAGATCGACCACATCGCCAGTCGTCTCGCGGACAGCCTGCGCCGCATCCTCGTCGCAGTTCGATCCCGGGAAGACCACGACCGCCCACTTCATACGACCGTCTCCTTCAATTCATACGCGTAGGTCTCCATCACCGGATTCGACAGCACGCGTTCACACATTTGTTCCACTGACTTGCGGGCCTCTGCTTCCGTCTCTCCAGTCACCGTCAGGTGCATATACTTGCCAATGCGCACGTTTTGCGCTCCGTCAAAACCGAGTGTGTGCAACGCCTGCTCGACCGCATGCCCCTGCGGATCGAACACCGACGGCTTGAGCCATACTCGCACTTCTACGTCAAACGTCTTCACGCAACAAGCCCCCCTTGATTCGCCGCCATACTTCTTGGTACGCGTCCTCGACACCGCCGAGATCCTGGCGAAATCTGTCCTTGTCCAACTTTTGATGCGTCGCTTTGTCCCACAGCCGGCATGTGTCCGGAGATATCTCGTCAGCCAGCACGATCTCGCCGTTCGCCAAGCGGCCGAACTCGATTTTGAAGTCGACCAATTCCAACCCGCACGCGGCAAAGCGCTCGCGCAACAGGCGATTGACTTCGAGTGCCCGTGCACGCAATTCGGCCAAGTCAGCCTCCGAAGCAAGGCCAAGTACCAAGGCCTGATCATCTGTGAGCAAAGGATCGCCCAATTCGTCGTTCTTGTAGTAGAATTCGACAAGCGGCCGCGGCAAGACCGTGCCTTCCGCGACACCAAGCCGCTTCGCAAAACTGCCGGCGACCACATTGCGGACGACCACCTCGAGCGGAAGAATGTCGACTTTGCGGACAATCGTCTCCCGCTCCGACAACTGTTCAACGAAATGTGTAGACACGCCATGCTCGGTCAGATATTGAAACAACAGGTTGCTCATCTGATTGTTGATGGCTCCCTTTCCCTCAATCTGCCCGCGCTTTTGGCCGTTGAACGCAGTGGCGTCATCCTTGTAATAGACTCTGACCAACGCCGGATCCTCTGTCGCAAACACCTTTTTCGCTTTGCCCTCATACAGCATCTCTGCCACCATGGCGAGCACCCTTTCGCAATTCAAATAGCTTGGCTGGTGAAATCACCAGCCAAAGCGATGGAAAATGGTATCAACGTGTTTGATATGCCAGGAGGGATCGAAGCAAGCCTCGATTTCGTCCTTGGAGAGCACGGCGCGAATCGACTGCGAGTCGAGTACCAGATCCTTGAACGGCCGACTTTCCTCCCATGCCTGCATGGCAAGCGGCTGCACCGTGTCATACGCAGCTTCGCGCGACATCCCTTTCTCAATCAACGTCGTCAAAACGCGTTGCGAAAACACCAAGCCATGCGTGCGCTCCATGTTGCGGCGCATGTTTTCGGGATACACGTGCAAATCGCCGAGGATGCGGTTCATACGATGTAATAGGTAGTCGACGAGAATGGTCGCGTCCGGCAGAACGACGCGCTCCACGGAGGAATGGCTGATGTCGCGCTCGTGCCAGAGCGGCACATCTTCGAGCGCAGGAATGACATACCCACGCAACACGCGGGCGAGACCGGAGATTTGCTCGCAAGAAACTGGGTTTCGCTTGTGCGGCATCGCCGACGAACCTTTTTGTCCTTTATAAAAGGGCTCTTCGACCTCCCGCACCTCGGACTTTTGCAAGCCGCGAATCTCCGTCGCAATCTTATCCAGCGTTGTGCCAATGAGCGCCAGTGTAAAGATAAATTCCGCGTGCCGATCCCGCTGCAAGGTCTGCGTGCTAATGGGAGCTGGCTTGAGCCCGAGACGAGAGCAGACCTTTTCCTCCACCTGCGGATCGACGTTCGCATACGTGCCGACAGCGCCTGAAATCTTGCCGTAGCGCATGCGCTCGCACGCCGCGTCAAAGCGCTCCAAATCACGTTCGATCTCGGCATACCACAGCGCGCATTTGAGCCCGAACGTCGTCGGTTCCGCATGCACGCCGTGCGTGCGCCCCATCATGATCGTCGTGCGATGGCGTTTGGCGAGCGATTCCAGCGTGGCGAGCAACGCCTCGAGATCCTCGCGGATCATGGCCATAGGCTTGCGCAACTGCGCGGACAGCGCAGTGTCGACGACATCGGTCGAAGTCAGCCCGTAATGAACCCATTTGCGTTCTTCGCCGAGCGATTCCGAGACAGCGCGAGTAAAGGCCACGACGTCGTGCCGGGTCTCACGCTCGATTTCAAGCACGCGATCGACATCAAACCGCGCATGTTCACGGATTTTGCGCGCATCCTCTGCCGGAATGACACCGAGTTCCGCCCACGCCTCCACGGCGAGGATCTCCACTTCCAGCCACCACTTCATGCGCGCTTCCAACGTCCACAGTTCCGCCATCTCGGGGCGGCTGTACCGATCGATCACGCCATCTTCCTCCTCGTCTTTGCTGTCTCTATCGTAACACGAATCCACGCGGATCCGAACATTAAATTTGAAAACTAATCAAACGTTCGGATACGCAACTTGCGTCCTTACTCCCACTCGATGGTCGCAGGCGGCTTCGATGTAATGTCATAGACGACGCGATTGACTCCAGGTACCTCGTTGACGATGCGAGTGGATATCCGAGCCAACACGTCCCACGGCACACGGGCAAAATCAGCCGTCATGCCCTCTTGGGAAACGACGGCGCGGATCGCAAGTGTATGGGCATACGTGCGCTCATCGCCCATGACCCCGACCGTGCGATTGCTCGTCAGCACCGTGAAATACTGCCAAATTTCACGGGTGAGTCCTGCGTTCGCCACCTCTTCGCGCAAGATGGCGTCAGAGTCGCGCACAATCGCGAGCTTGTCCTCCGTCACTTCGCCGATCACGCGAATCGCCAAGCCTGGCCCTGGGAACGGTTGCCGCCAGACGAGTTCCGACGGAAGTCCAAGTTGTTCCCCTAGGCGGCGCACCTCGTCTTTAAACAGTTCCTTGAGCGGCTCGATGATTTGAAACTGCACATCCTCCGGCAAGCCTCCGACATTATGGTGGGATTTAATGGTTGCCGCCGTATGTGTGCCGCTCTCGACAATGTCGGTATACAGTGTGCCCTGCACAAGAAAGTCAAACGGCCCTAAGCGCTCGGACTCGGCTTCAAAGACGCGAATGAATTCTTCGCCGATGATTTTCCGTTTGCGCTCCGGATCCTCAACTCCGGCCAGCTTACCCAGGAAGCGATCACGCGCGTCGACACGCACGACATCGATACCGAGCTGTCCCCCAAGGGTGGACATCACACGCTCGCTCTCGCCCTTACGCAACAGTCCGTGATCGACAAACACTGCGGTTAGTTGGTTGCCAATGGCGCGGTGCACGAGGGCAGCTGCCACAGACGAGTCAACACCGCCGGAAAGAGCAACGAGAACCCGTTTGTCGCCGACCTGATCGCGAATGTGAACAATGGATTCTTCAATGAGGTTGTCCATCGTCCAATCGCCATGGCATGCGCAAATCTCAAAGAGGAAGTTGCGAAGCATCTCCGTGCCGTATTCACTGTGGTGCACTTCCGGGTGATATTGGACGGCGTACAGCGAACGTTCCGGCGCACTCATCGCCGCAATGGCACCCGAATCGGTTTTCGCGTCGAGCCTGAATCCAGACGGCACGCGCGTCACGACATCGCTATGGCTCATCCACACCTGTTGGCGCAGGGGCAACTGGTGAAACACCGGTGAAGCGTCCTCGGCAACATCGATATGCGCTCTCCCATATTCACGCACTGCCCCACGTGCCACCTCCGCGTGGAACAGCTTGGCTATGAGCTGCATTCCATAACAGATACCAAGTATAGGGACACCGAGATCGAAAATCGCCGGATCAACGGTTGGCGCCCCTTCTGCAAACACACTCTTGGGACCGCCGGAAAACACAACGCCTTTGAGCGGTTTCTTGCGCAGCTCGTCCGCAGCCGTGTTGTATGGCAATAGTTCAGAATAGACCCCGAGTTCGCGAATGCGTCGCGCAATCAATTGGTTGTACTGTCCCCCGAAATCGAGAACGGCTACTACTTCATGCATGTCTGTCTGGCACTCCTTTATGGGAAAAGGTCGTCTGAGGAGAGGTAATAAAAAAGACCGCCCTGTCCCACCAATGGTGTGGGTACGAGGGTCGGCCCATGTATGACATGGCGAAACACCAACGTCCCCCGCTCATTGTCGCAAACGAAAGGTGCACGAAACAAGCGCAGGTGCACAATTCGCACGACATGCGGAAAGACGCAGTGATTCAATTTACCTCCGACCTCGTAGCCAGGCAATTTACGGTTGCCTCGTAGAGACTGCCAAGCCATATTCTTGGCATTATACGAGTCTGGAATCACGCCATCATTCTATAGATTCGCTAGCTTGTCGTCAATTGTTGAAAGTTGTCATAAGAAGATGTTCTGTATGGAGGAGACAAGTGGAAGCGAGCGGGTTCGGTGCTCATCGCAAGGAGCCTGGGCTTTACCCCAGGCTCTGCCTACAGCAATGCCCAATTGCGTCATGAACGTAGCATCATCCAGGCAGAACAGCTATCGGTCTATCATTCGCTGCCACCGCAGCAACGGCTCGCGCAACCGCAGAATGGCGTCGTCTTGCAGCCGGCTGCCCCCATACAGCACGGCTTCGGCCTCGTTCAGCCAGGTCTGAAACGCATCTTCGCTCATTCCCGACGCTTTCGCCAATGGCCAAAGTTGGCGCAGTGTGGCGGACTTCCCCAAACGCAATGCCGGTCCGCGCAGGATGTCGCCACACATCCGCGCCAAGGCGAGCTCGGGTTTCGTTTCCCAAAGCCGTGCTAGTTGTCTCGTGCGCAACATGGCACGCATGCCCATTGCACAGCTCCCTAGAAACAGGACAACCCCCACACCGAGCACAAATCCGTCCCAATCCAACCGTGTGATCCCGTCGCTGCGCGGAAAGGTATCTCCAAGCCGTTGCGTATGCGGTTGTGTGGAGGGATGGCCTTGACTTGATGGCGTTGGCTGTCCGGTCTCCCCTCCTGGTGCTGCACCCTTTGCGGAGACCCTCGTGCCAAACGGCATGTGGAAAGTCGGCGTCGGATCGAACGGAATCCACCCATACTCAGGAAAATAGACTTCCACCCAGGCATGGGCGTCGGCATCCGTTACCAAATAGGTGTCCGCCCCTGTCTGATTGGCACTTGAAACAGCAAATCCCGTAACCCAACGCGTCGGAACGCCAAGCGTTCGCAACATGACGGCCAAGGCACTCGAAAAATTGTCACAGTAGCCCCGGTGCGTCTGGAATAAAAACTGAGCGACATAATCCTGGCCGACCGCGGGTTTCGGCACATCGGTGGTCGTGTATTCTTCGTGCGTCCGCAAATACGAAATGAGGCTCGTGACCATGCCGTATTCGGTCGTCGCGTGTGCCTCTTGTACCGTTCTTTGCGCCAGTGTTGCAACCGCCTTGGGCAAGGCCGACGGCAACTGCAAATCGTTCGCTAGCACATCTGCTGGGATAGCACCCTTAAGGGCAACAAACGGTTCGCGGATACGAGCCAAGATCGGATACGGATTGGCGGGAACAGAGGTTTCAACCTCATAGCTCTGTCCCGTGTGCAAGCGGGGCGCCTGGATGTTGTCCTGCACCGTGTCTAAGGCAAAGCGGCCATCGTACAGCCCAGGCAACCGTATCACGTCTGTCACCTCGTAGCCTGCGAGCAAATCGGAGGTATTGACCGAGGACAACAGCGTGATCGTCTCGTCGAACGATTGCGCCGGTAACCCGATGAATCCGTTGTCCGCGATGAGTTGATCAAGTTGTTCTGCTTGCATTTGACTGTCGGTGAGCGGCGCGGAAATCCAGCCGTGACCGGTGTACGTCGCCAGCGCCTGGCCGCGCAAGTATGTGGGTTCTGGCGAAACCAAGGTCAGCACGGGCTGATCGTCTACGCCGAGCGATCCGCCAAGTTCAGCATCGTTCAACGTATAACCCGTAACCACGCCCCCCTGACTCGTCGATCGCACCCCCTGCACCCCACGTGCACCCGCGAGAGTTCGGTGTGGAAGCACACAGACCAGCCCCCCCGCGACAGCCAGAATGGCCGTCACTGTTACCACCACCCGCGCCAGCGCGCGTGGATTCCACTTGTGGCCGACGCGATGAACCGCGAGCACAAAAAGCAAGATCGACACCAAAACGACGGCGGCTTGGAACGACTTGACTGGCGCCATACTGGAGAGGACGATAAGTCCGATGCAGGCGATGGCGTTGTAAAACAGCCACAGCACCGTGCGGCGGCAAGCAAACGAGACGAGCCAATAAGCACCCGTGAGCAACCACACGAAGAGCAACGTTTGCAATGGATCGGACAATGTCCCGCTGTGAAACACCGCTTTGGACTCGCGAGCGATGGCCGTTGCCAGATGCACAAGGCTAGATCCAAATGGGATTTTCGCATCTCGCCAATACCAGGCAACGTAGGCACAAGGCGCGAACAGCGATGCGCCTGCCCGCACGCTGCGCCAAGGCGTCGTCGCGCCAGCCGCAAGCACGGCCAGCAACCATAGCACGGATCGAAAACCGTGCAGCGCACCTGCACCTGCAATGGGCAGGATGGCGGCGGCCAACCAGGTCGCGGCCAGCCACGCGTAGAGAGCGCGTGTGGCGAGTCGATCACGCCCTGTGAGCATCGGCATCCCCCCTTGCAAACAGCGTCAAATCGCGCGGTTCATGTACCCATCGCACCTGTGCGCCGTATTCTGCGAGCCAATCAAGAGCAGGGTTCACGGTCGGAATGGCCTCTTGCGAAGCCGGGATGGCGACATAAAGCCGTTTGGCAAACGGAGCGAGTAATGCCGCCTGTCTCGCATCGATGGCCGTGCCAATCAAAAGAATCGAGGCACTCGCACGAGGCAGGTGAGACAACAAGGCTTGTACGTTCACGGGTTCATCCTGCAACGTGCATCGGGCGAGAGCGTCGAAGGCCGCGACTGCCGGATCCTCTCCCGCAACACAATTATCGTACAAACCGAGTGAAAAGATCCCTTGGCGCGGCAGAGCCAAGCTGACACTCACGCCGATGCGTGCGGCTTCCCTTAGAGCGGTGGCGGTGAGCGTCATGATCAACTCAAACGACGTGCTGTCACCCCCAGACATTTCTTCGGTATGCCAGCAGGGCACGACGAGCCAAGCGCGATCCGCCGGTGGATCAAACGACTTCGTATAGAACGAGCCTTGTCGCAAGGAAGCAGGCCAGTGAATGCGTGCAAGCGGATCGCCTTCGCGATACGGCTCAATGCCGCCGACCGCACCTAGTTCACCTCGCTGCAAACCGGAGCGGTAGCCACCCGCCGTTGCATACTGCGGCAACGGCAGGCACCCTGGTAAATCCAGAGCCTCGGGATGTACAATCACTTCGCCTTCTATAGGTACCCATCGGCGTACGCTCACGAAGCCGAAAGCATCTACAATCTCGATGCTGGCGCCCAACACGCGATGCACCCCGCGCGGTACGCCACGTATTGTGTAGGACCAAGAGTCCGATCGCTGCCAGAGTGTGAGGGAACGAACAGACGCTCGCTGCGCATCCATGGCCAAAACGCCTTCCCAATGATCGCGCGGAAGCACCCACAAAAGCGGCAGCCATCCGCGACGCTGGATCACCAGGCGCACGATGAGGTCAGTGCCGGCCATCATTCGCAATGGCAGCGTCCGCTCCACATCGAGCGGTTGCAGCGCGGCGGCGACCAGCAGGCATTCGTATAGCCACAACGCCCACAACGCCCCGGCGATAAAGCGAGCCGCTCCGTGCCCGAGCAACCATGCCGCGACGCTGACACCGGCCGCGATGCAAGCCAACAACGCAAGCTTGAAGGGCCAATCATTGCGTTGATTCATCGGGCGCCATCGAGGTGAGGCACAGGCACCTCGGTTATCACTTGTTCGATCACGTCAGTCACCGCCACTCCAGCAAAACGCGCTTCGGGTGCAAGCCGCAAACGATGCGCCAAAACGTGCGTCGCGACACATTGCACATCGTCGGGCACGACATAGGTGCGCCCGCTGAGATACGCATTCGCCTTCGCGGCTCGCAGCAAGGCCAAACTCGCCCGGGGGCTGGCACCGAGGTTGAGTTGAGGATGTCTGCGCGTTCCAGCGGAAAGCTCCGCAATGTAGTGGAGCACAGCGAGATCGACGTGCACCGTGGCCGCCCCTTGTTGCCACACTCCGATCCGCTCCGGACTCGCCAACTGCTCGAGGCTCGCGAGAGGATTTGCCTCTCCGTGGCTCACCAGCATCAAGACCTCATCGTCGACATTGGGGTATCCCAAAGAGAGACGAAAGAGAAAGCGGTCCAGTTGCGCCTCCGGCAGTGGAAACGTGCCCTCAAATTCAACCGGATTCTCTGTGGCCAGGACAATGAACGGTGAAGGTAATGGATATGTTTGACCGTCGACGGTCACCGCCCGTTCCTCCATCGCTTGCAGAAGTGCCGATTGTGTACGAGGCGACGTCCGATTGATCTCGTCGGCCAGAATCATTTGGCCGAACACCGGACCCCGCCGGAACTCGAATTGGCCGCTATGTTTGTCGTAAACCGAAAAACCGATGACATCAGATGGCAACATGTCCGGCGTGAATTGTATGCGTTGCAGCTGACACCCAAGCACGGTTGCCAGCGCGCGAACCAGCGTCGTCTTGCCGACACCTGGAACATCTTCGATTAAACAGTGCCCACCCGCGACGATAGCAACGAGCAGCAGATGCACGACGGACCGTGGAGCAAAGACCACCGTGCCGATTTGTTCGCGAATGGTTTCAAACTCAGTCCGCAATCGATTCGCCATCCAGTCCCCGCGAAGTTCCACTGTGCTATCTCCCGTCTCCCGAAAATCTCTGTTCCCATACTAGCAAAACGCACCCTGTAAGGCCATGGAAGATGCATGCTTTATGGAACGTCAGTCTGCAGAACCGCTTTCACGCCTTCATCGTGCCGAATCGAATCATAGGAAGGCGAACAAGGGCCATATACTCTGACGAACGCGCTTTCTGACGGAACTTCAACCCGTCAGCCCATGGCAAGCTGGTTCGCGAAAACGGCAAAGACGGAAGGAGTAATCTGGTTGAACCTCTTCCTTGGCAACATGGCGACGTCGCGCTGGACACTTGCGAACATTGGACCCTGTTACAGAATTGCCCTTCGCAAATCGACTGCGAGTTTGTTACGATCGCAATGGAACCTGCGGCGTCTGTTCACATCGCCCAATGCCATGCCATTTCGACGCCAGCACACATTTGTCACTTTGTTAAAACGCCCACCGGACGCGATCCGAACGGAGGTTTGCAAACTATGAGATGGCAAGCGGAGTGGGAGCACTTTCATGCTTCCGATTCGGGGCCTACTCCTCGCTACGGCAAAAATCCGTTCCCGAAGAGTGCAAAGCGCTGTAAGCGATGCAAAATGCCATCCGAGCTGCAGTTTTGTATCGTATGCCAAACTGAGTTTGTCACGCAAGCCAGGCTCTGTTTCACGACGGTCATGGACGCCGTAGCAATTCAACAGGAGCCCAACAGGCCCTACGAAGAGAAGCGCGCAGCCTATCGAGCGGCAAAGCGCCGCTTGAAAAACCTCTTGGATTTGAAGTCATACGGTGTTACCTTCGAACAGACACCATACTTTCGGAAGGAACTGCGTCGACTGCGCGAGCGGTTGAAAGAGGAGAAGGCAGTCGCGGCGTCAGTCGCGGCGGACTCGGAAGAACAGAAAACGGCTGCCCATCGCCAGTAGCTGACGATTGGGCAGCCGTTTTATTGCCTACGATACCGAAGATATCGGTGCGTACATGAGGCGATTTTCAATCTTCCCCCACAGCCAATTCCGATTCCCGCAAAGCGTCGACAGCATGTCGATTTGCCCGTTCTTGCCCGTCTTCCAAAAAGTCCGGCTGCGGCGACGTTCTGCGCACAAAGAAGGCCATGATGAACGCCACGACAGACGCCGCCACCGCGACCATGAATGCATCGTCAATACCCATCACTGTCCCCTCTGCCAGCGCATGTGCTGCCGCCAGTTTGTCGGTCGCCGCAATGTGTTTGGCAAGCATGATGTTTTGCACATGGACCTTCGCGCGATCGGTCATCACCGTGACCAAAAGCGCCGTACCCACCGCGCCTGCCACCATGCGCAGCGTATTGAGCATCGCCGTACCGAACGGATTGAGACGCAATGGCAATTCATTTAAGCCGGCAGTCATCAGCGGCATCATCAAAATCGACATACCGAACATGCGCAAAGTGTACACCACAGTGCAATACAGGAACGTCGTGTCGGTGCCCAACCGCGTCAGACAGTACGTGGTTGCGGCCGTGATCGCAAGGCCAATCACACCGAGCCAGCGCGCGCCCACCAGGTCAAACAGCTTGCCGGTGATGGGCGACATGATGCCCATCAAGATGCCGCCTGGAAGTAACATGAGCCCAGACAAAAGCGGTGAGAACCCGCGCACATTCTGCATGTAAATCGGCATCAGAATGACACCTGCAAAAAGGGCAACAGAGACGATCACGTTGATGATGGTGGTCAAGGTATACATCGGATAACGGAATATCCGAAACTCGAGAATCGGCTCTCGAGTGGACAATTGCCATAAAACCAGAGCCACAAGGCTTGCGGCGCCTATCGCCAAACTGAGGATGACGTCCAGTCCGCCCCATCCCACCGAACCGGCCTCGCTAAAGCCGTACAGCAGGCCGCCAAAGCCAATGGTTGAAAGCACCGCGCCTAGGCCGTCAAACTTAGGCCGACTCGTGGTCGTGAGATTGCGCATCAAGAAGATGGCCAACACGAGATCCACGAATGCGATTGGCATGATGATATAAAACAGCGTACGCCAAGATCCGTTGTCGACAATCCATCCGGACAGCGTCGGTCCGATGGCAGGTGCGAAGTTGAGCGCAATTCCGAATATACCCATGGCCATGCCCCGTCGCTCTGGCGGAAACAGCCGGAACACAGCGTTCATCATAACAGGCATCAGCACGCCAGCCCCAGCCGCCTGAACCACACGGCCCACCAGCAGGATGCCGAAGTTCGGGCTGAAACCACAGATGATGGTTCCGATGAAGAACAAGGACATCGCTGTGATGTACAACTGTCTCGTCGTAAAGCGAGCGATCAGATAAGCCGTGATGGGAATGACAATGCCGTTGACAAGGAGATAAATGGTTGTCAGCCAGTCACCCGTGGTCGCCGAAATGTGCATGCGATCCATGATCTGCGGCAGTGCAACGTTGATCAGCGTCTGGTTGAGAAACGCGACGAACGCGCCAGCGAGCATGACGCCAAACACAGGCGCGACGCGCACGCCAGTTGGTTCCGATGCAGAACGCATATGTAATTGTTTCCCCCTTTAAAATTAGGCCCCATCGCGATCGCGAAGCCTTGGCACGGCATCGCCAGTTGGAGCAGTTCATTGTGATGAAAAGACGAAAAGCAGCTCAGGCAGTGAATAGAGGAGATTCGCACCCGCCAAGAAATGCGAGGACATGCATTCTTCTAGGCACGAAATGATTACTTATAGGCTATCATTCCTGCATCGATCGCGCAAGCATACTCCGTGAACATTTTGTTGCAACTTACAAAAAAGAAGTTATCATGGAGGATCGGGTGATTCTACGAGGAGATCTACAACGATGCCGCACTGGACGAAAAAGGCTGCTAGCGCGCCTGTCATGCCGCTAGCAGCCTTATGGTTCCAAGCGAATGGCTTCGCCGGAGAGATTACATCATGCCGTCCATGCCGCCCATGCCAGGTGCAGGAGCCTTTTCTTTCTCCGGCTTGTCTGCAACTGCAGCTTCCGTCGTCAGGAACGAAGCCGCGACACTTGCTGCGTTCTGTAAAGCGGAGCGCGTAACCTTCGCCGGGTCGACAATACCAGCCTTCAGCATGTCGGTCCACTCGTCGGTAGCCGCGTTGTAGCCGAAGCCAACCGCTTCTTTCTTCAGACGGTCGACGATGATGGAACCCTCGACACCTGCGTTCTCCGCAATCTGACGAACCGGAGCCTCTAGCGCTTTGCGAACCAAATTCACACCCGTCAGTTCGTCGCCTTCAGCCTTGACATTGTCAAGCGCCTTGATGACATTGACGAGCGCCGTACCGCCGCCAGGAACGATACCTTCTTCGACAGCGGCCCGCGTCGAGTTGAGCGCGTCTTCGATACGGAGTTTCTTCTCTTTCAACTCCGTCTCCGTCGCTGCACCAACCTTGATCACCGCGACACCGCCAGACAACTTCGCGAGGCGCTCTTGCAACTTCTCGCGATCAAAATCAGAAGTCGTCTCTTCGATCTGATTCTTGATTTGGTTGATGCGCGCTTGGATATCGGACTTGTCACCCGCACCGTCGACAATGATGGTGTTCTCCTTGCTGACGCGAACTTGGCGCGCACGACCCAGTTGCTCAATGCCCGTGTTCTTCAGCTCGAGTCCGAGTTCCTCACTGATGACTTGGCCGCCGGTCAGAGCCGCGATGTCTTGCAACATAGCCTTGCGGCGATCGCCAAAACCAGGCGCCTTGACAGCCACAGCGTTGAACGTGCCACGGATTTTGTTGACGACGAGGGTTGCGAGCGCTTCGCCTTCAACGTCTTCCGCAATCAGCAACAAAGGACGACCGGATTGCACGACGCGCTCGAGCACCGGCAGGATTTCTTGAATATTGCTGACCTTCTTGTCGGTGATCAAGATGAATGGCTCATCCAGGACGGCTTCCATCTTGTCTGTGTCGGTGACCATGTACGGCGAGATGTAGCCGCGGTCAAACTGCATGCCTTCAACGACTTCGAGCTCAGTGGTGAAGCCTTTCGACTCTTCAACTGTGATCACGCCGTCATTGCCGACCTTCTCCATGGCGTCAGCGATGAGGAGGCCAATCTCTTCAGCGCCCGCCGAAATCGCAGCAACTTGAGCGATGTTTTCCCGGCCTTCAACCGGCTTCGAAATCTTCTTGATCTCTTCGACAGCAGCCGCAACAGCCTTCTCAATGCCGCGGCGCAATACCATCGGATTCGCACCAGCCGCAACGTTTTTCAGGCCTTCGCGAATCATCGCTTGCGCGAGCACTGTTGCCGTCGTCGTACCGTCGCCAGCGACGTCGTTCGTCTTCGTAGCAACTTCCTTCACGAGCTGAGCGCCCATGTTCTCGTACGCGTCTTCCAACTCGATCTCTTTTGCGATGGTGACACCGTCATTGGTGATCAGCGGCGAACCGAATTTCTTTTCCAGAACGACGTTACGGCCCTTCGGACCGAGCGTCACTTTCACCGCGTCAGCGAGTGCATCGACACCGCGCAGCATCGCACGGCGAGCTTCTTCACCAAAGCGAATTTCCTTTGCCATCCTGTATACCTCCCTGACGTTTTATGTAGTCGACTTACTTCTCGACGATAGCCAAGATGTCGCTTTCCCGTAGAATCAACACTTCTTCGTTGTTCACTTTGATTTCCGTGCCAGCATACTTCGAGAAAATCACGCGGTCTCCGACTTTGACCTCGAGCTCCTGACGCTTCCCATCTTCGAACTTGCCCGGGCCGACAGCGATAACTTCGCCCTCTTGCGGTTTCTCCTTCGCATTGTCCGGAAGGAAAATGCCACTTGCGGTCTTCTCTTCACGTTCCACTGGACGCACCACAACGCGATCAGCGAGCGGCTTCAGCATGTGAACAACCTCCCTGTTGAATTTGAGTGTCTTCTTTTGTTAGCACTCTCGTTCAGTGAGTGCTAACACCAAGGACTATAATAATCTCTCGGCCGTAAGAGTGCAACCGTCTCCACAAAGATTTTCAAGATCCTTTTTCGAGGCCGTCGGCCAAGAGGAAATCTAGCAAACCATCCTCATCCCCCGCAGCGAACACCGGCACCGGAAGCCGACAACCTGTCGGCGCAATGGCGGCGACCACGTGTACCGCACCTGCAACCATGAGTTTGTCCCATTCCAATTCGGAAGCGACGACAGCCACCTTCGGCCACAGACTGCCTTTGACTCCTTCTATTATCACGATGCTCGGCGTCTCTTCACCCGCAGCGGCAAGCAATCGTTCCAGCCACCATTCGACGCCCACACGATTCGCCTGCCAGTCGTGTACAAGCCAGCCCCGTGCACTGGCCGCCACCGTCCAACGGGCACCCGCACGAGCTGCGCGCACCGTGTCGGCGCCTTGCTTCTCCCAATCGGGCCAATCCATTTGATCCGCATGCCCATCGTGCTTGACATACCCAATCTCGAGCCCGCGCCGTTTCGCCGCTCGAATCAGGGCCTCGGCAGCCGTCGTCTTACCTGCATCCTGGAAGCCGACAATGCCGATGATCTGCGGACGCCGAGCGCGATCGAAAGCCAACGGCGGCAAATTAGGCATTGAGCCACCCGCCGATCCCAAGTACGGCAATGTCACGCCGACGCACGCGCAAACCGGCCAACACGCGCGGAAGCAACTTGTCGAAAGCAGTCACCGGATCGTGAATGACAGCGCCAGGAAGGCCAAAAATGGCGGTATGGCCGCGGTATGCAAGCATCATCATCGAACCCGGAATCATGGGTGTGCCGTGCGTCACCACCTCGGTAGCAGCTCGTCGAATAGCTGCCGGTGAACGGTCATCCGGATCGACCGACATGCCCCCCGTAACGAGCACGAGTGTCGCTCCGCCCTCGGCAGCGCGCACAATCTCGCCCGCGATGGCGTCCATCTCGTCGCCGACCAGCGTCTGCTCCACGTCACCCACGCCGTAGGCAGCCAGTTTTTCGCGTAAAACCGGACCAAACCGATCTTCAATCCGACCACTCAAAATCTCACTGCCGGTGGTGACCAGGTGCACCTTCTGGGGGCGGTACGGCAACACATCGATCATGCTGCGCCGATGTGCCCCGCGCGCGATGACCTCGACCGCACGCACCTTTTCCTCTGCGACGACGAGCGGGATGGGCCGCACGCTGGCCAGGCTCGTCCCCTTTCGGACATGCTGAAACGGCACGCGCGTGGCAATCGCGATCTCGTCAATGCTGTTCATGGCCGTAACCCGCCTGGCATCGACCCACAACATCCCATCGCGATCCGCTTTCAGTACGACCTTGCCCTCCTCGACGTCGGACAGGCGTACACCTGTGCCGGCTATCGCCTTGGCCATGCGGACAGCCGCATCGTCTTCATGCAACTCACCCTCGTCCAATTCCAGGACGTAGATGTGGCGCTTCCCCATGTCGAGCAGCACCGGGATATCCTCTGCCTGAATGACATGCCCGCGCCGAAACTGACGCCCCTTGAACTCCCCTGGGACGATTCTCGTCATGTCGTGCGCCAACTGCATTCCTATTGCATCCTCCACAGGCACCTCGCGCCGTTTCACATGCATCCCCCTTCCGTTAGCCAAGCTCTGTAATCGTCCGGCGTATGAATCGGACGCACAGCCCAGGGTTGATGAGAAAACTCGAGTCCCGCAATCGACAATCCGAAAAGCGCCGACAGGAGTCGACGCTCCCCCTGTCGAGCCGCCTCAATGAACGCAGTCGCGACGTTTTGCCGGTACACCGCACACAAAGGTTGCAACCGCCCTTCGCGCACCGCCGCCACCCCGTCGACATGGAGACGTGATAACCGTTCGCACAACGCCTCCAGAACGTGTGGCGTAATCCCAGGCAAATCGCCGGCGATCAACTGAAACGTGGCCAATGAATCGGCCCGCGTGCCAAGAACGGCCCCCAATGCCTGCAGCGGTCCCTGCCATGGTACCGGATCGAGCTCCCACGCGACCGGTTTCGACAGCCACGGCGCAATGGTCGTGCGCAAAGCAGCGTCGTTATAGCTGACGATGACATCATCGCATACGGCAAGCGCGACTCGAATCACGTGCGCCAAGACGGGCACCCCAGACGGATCGCGGGCGAGCGCCAGCTTGTTTCCGTATTCCGCCATACGCCTGCTCTGCCCGCCGGCAAGGACAATCACCCTATGGTCTCCCGGCAGTCGAACACACCTCCGTCGGTCAATACCGCGTGCATGCGGACATCGTGCGGATCGCGTGGCAAACGATCGACGAACTGTTCGCGAAAGCAGACACCGACGCGCACAGGGGACGGCTGCCGCGCATCGGCGAAATACCGATCATAATAACCGCCGCCGTAGCCGAGACGAGCGCCATCCTTGGCAAACGCAAGACCGGGTACAAATGCCAAGGCAATCTCGTGACGCGGCACGATTGGGGCATCGTCGTCCGGAGCGAGGATGCCATACCGGCCAGGGGCGAGATCGGCCAGCGTGCGCACAGCACAAAACACCATGTCGCCATCTTCGAGCACGCGCGGATAGACGAGGCAGTAACCTTTTGCCACGAGCCAAGCATGTGCATCCGCCAGATTGAGTTCACCGGATGTCGCCGCATACAGCGCGATCGCGCGACCCGCTCGCTTCGTTTCGCGCTCGGCGTAGGCGACGGCGAGCCATGCAGCTTCCCGCTCTCTCCTGATTCGTTCCTCGCCTGTGATCGTGAAGCGCACACGTCGAAACGACTGTCGCAATGTCATCTTGTCACTTGACAATGTCGCGAGCGTCCTCCTGCCGATACAAGTCTAATTTCCAAAACAGCCACGGCGCGGCAAGCGTCGTCCATGCCGCAACCAACACGACGCGCGTGTACTGCCAAAGCGGTTGATCCAAATGTGCTTGTACTGCCCATTGTATCGCAACAATACCTGCCAATGCGATGATCGCGACACAAATTCGCTTCCATACTTCCGGTTGCACATCGGTGTGTAAGAATTGGCGCTCGATGGCCGCTCCGATGCCGACAGCCATCACAAACACCGCATAGATACCCGCTTCGCCCCGATGATCCACGACCAGCAGCAACGCGGGAAACAGTATCGCGAATGTCAGCGCGATCGGAAATGGCACTTGGCGATACGTCCACCACCGCCCAAGTTGCCAACCGCCAATGCCGATGATCAAACCGATTGCCCAGCCAACGACGACGTCGAGCGGCCAATGCAGCCCCAAGTAGATGCGCGAGATGCCGATCGCGGCGACCAAGATCATGCCCAGCCACATGATGTAGCGACGGCGGACCCACTGTGCGATCCCGGCAAAAAAGGTCATGGTTCCTTGCGCATGTCCGCTCGGCATCGACAAACCGGTGGCCGAACTGATATAACCGGAACGAATACCTGGTACACCGAGCGGCCGCGCGATATGGAACACCGACTTAAGCCATGCGTTGGTATACATACTGGTAAGGAACACATAAGCCAAGCGCATGCCTAATGTACGATTGACGGCTAGAAATAATATTGGAAGTATGAGTAGATAAACCGATTCGGTGCCGAGGAACGACAGCCCAACAGCCAGTTTGTCCAGCCACGGCGTATGGAATGATTGAATCCACCGGATCAGGTGGTACTGCCACCCGAATCCCTCTGGCAGCGGAAACGTAGGAGTAGGCATGAAGAGTCCTCCTTGCGCAATATGTCAGGGACGTTGCTAGAGTGTATGGACAAAGGAGAACGCATATGATTGTTTTACAGGCAAGTCATTTGAAAAAGAGCTACGACGGCGTCGATGTGTTGATCGATGCGTCCGTCGTCATTCGTGCTGGCGATAAAGTGGGGTTGGTCGGCGGAAACGGTGCTGGTAAAACGACGCTTCTCAAGCTCATCACCGGCGAAGAACAGCCAGATGGCGGCACCATCGCGAAGCGCGATGGGCTGCAGATGGGGTATGTCTCCCAGTATGTGCAACCCGATGCGGCCATGACCGTATATCAGTTTGTGGCCGAAGCACAGAAACCTCTGCAGCAAATGGAGGCCAGACTCCGCGACCTCGAGGCGAAGATGGCGGATCCCAGTGTGTACACGAGCGAACAACGGTTTGCCGACGTCACGCAAACATATGAACAAGCGGCTCATCAATTTGAACAAGCCGGGGGTTATGCTTGGCAAACCAACGTGCGGCGAGTGCTGGCAGGCCTTCAATTTCACGCAGAGATGCAACCCATGCCCATTTCGTCGTTGAGCGGCGGTCAGCGTACGCGTTTGGCCCTGGCTCGCCTCCTCGTCCAACAGCCAGACTTGCTCGTTCTCGACGAGCCAACCAACTACCTCGACACGGAAACACTCTCATGGCTGGAGGCCTATCTGAAGCACGACGAAGGGAGCCTGCTCGTAGTCTCTCATGATCGGTATTTTCTCGATGAGGTGACAACACAGACCATCGCGCTGGAAGACGGCGTCACTCGCCACTACCCAGGGAACTATGCCGCATACGTCCTGCAGTCGCGCCTGGAACGGGAACAGCAGGTCAAATTATATGAACAGCAACAAGGGGAAATCTCTAGAATCGAATCCTTCGTACAGAAAAACATCGCGCGCGCCTCGACAACCAGGCGCGCACAAAGTCGCCGCAAAATGTTGGAACGCATGGAGCGGGTGGAGCGCCCCCGCGGCGACGGCGCGAGCGTGCGGGTCGAATTCGAACCCCGCCGGCCATCCGGCCGCGACGTCCTACAGGTGTCCAATCTCGCCATTGGCTACGACCATCGCACGGTGGCCAAACCTATTTCGTTCCACCTGGAGCGCGGTATGCGCCTCGCGATCCTTGGGCCTAACGGCGCCGGCAAATCCACGCTGCTCAAGACCATCGTCGGCTTGCTGCCAGCACAAACCGGCCGGATCGACTGGGGACATCACGTCGACGTCGGCTATTACGATCAAGAACAATCCGACCTGGACGACACGAAGACCGTGATCGACCAAGTGTGGGACGAGCGCTCAGATTTGGATGAAACGTCGATTCGCAAAGCCTTAGCGCAATTTATGTTTCGAGGCGAGGATGTCGTAAAACCTGTCGCAGGGCTCAGCGGCGGAGAACGCAGTCGTTTGAATCTATGTCGCCTCATGCTGCGGCGAGCGAATGTCTTGGTGATGGACGAGCCTACTAACCACCTGGACATCCCCAGCAAAGAGGCATTGGAACAGGCATTAAGCGACTATAGCGGCACTTTGCTATTCGTGTCACACGACCGCTATTTTATTGACGCGATTGCAACCCACGTCGGCATCTTGGAACCGGATGGCTTGGTCAAATACATCGGCAATTACTCCGATTACCGCGAGAAAGTTGCGGAAAATGAACGGATGGCAAATATCGAGCTGAGCACAGCCAGTGTCAACGAACGGACCGGCGCTCCAACAAATTCAGACCTGGCAGCCCACCAAGCTTCCCCGCGACGTCGCATTCGCTCCAGTGACGTGCGAAAACTGCAAGAAGAAATCGAGAAATGGGAACGTACCGCCGCAAAACTGGAGTCGAGGTTAACCGCGATTGGCATGGAGCAAAGCGAAGCCGCCGCCGCGCAAGATATCGACCGAATCCGGACACTTGAACAAGAGCGCGAACACGTGGAACAAGCGTGCCAATCCGCCTTGGAGAAATGGGAACAAGCTTCATTAAAGCTGGAGATGCTGCAGTCGGGTGAAGATTGAATGGAAAAAACCCACGAGGGCTGCAGCCCTCGTCTTTTCATTAGGCTTCCGGAAGTGAACGAATCTTGATGATCTCAAAGCGAAGTTGACCAGACTCGGACGACGGTTTCAAAAACAACCGAACATGCCCGCCCATTGGGGCAAGCGTCAGCTCCATACGATTGCCTTGATCCTGCATGTCTGTGATCCGGCTTTCACACACACCCATCCCGTTCCTTGTATCTGGAATCTCGACAGCCATCTCTTCCGTGTTCTCGTCCACCTGCCGCCCCGAAGGCTTGCGCATGCTTGTCGCCGGTACCGTATGCTCGCTCGGCGCTGCCGTATCCTCGTCCATTCGATCCGATTGCCCGCTGATATGATGTTTTCGCATGACTGAGGATGAAATGTTTTGCAGGTTTAACCTTTCGTCCAATATTGCGGTCCATATCTTGTTCCACGCGTCCTCGCGCATCGTGCCCCTCCCGCGACAACCAGATATTCGCCAGGAATGGCGTATTGCTGAACACCAAGTGTGGTTGCCCCGACGTCTGGCCTCAAATTACCACAGCATCACTGGGTCGTCTATGGCGTGTGGAATAAAAAATAGTTCATGCGTTATTCCATGCCTCCAACGCGTGAAAGGCACGTGAATTTTCAGTTTATCCACATTATCCACTGAGTTATCCACAAGCCTACGCCCCGGTATTTCGAGCTCTTTCGACACTTTTCCACATGTTCCACAAGAATAAGACACAGGATTATTCACAGGTTGGGGACAATCTGTGGCCGCCTGGCCAGTGATCGTCCTGCCAATCCGCAAGTGGCAATTGGGCGTACGCGTTGAGCGTCAATGGGCTCCAACGCCCCGCCTTCGCCCGCGGGTATGCCGCCGCCGCAATCATCGCCGCATTGTCCGTGCATAGTTCAATCGGCGGGAAAATGACCCTCGCAGAGAGTGCCTGCGCCATCTTGGACATCGCTTCGCGCAGTCCCCGATTGGCGGCCACGCCGCCAGCCACGACAATCGTGC
This sequence comes from Alicyclobacillus sacchari, assembly GCF_004366795.1. Lineage (GTDB taxonomy): Bacteria > Bacillota > Bacilli > Alicyclobacillales > Alicyclobacillaceae > Alicyclobacillus > Alicyclobacillus sacchari. The sequence goes on from NZ_SORF01000003.1 coordinate 30,312, forward strand.
GAGCCCCTGTGTGCAGAGCGGCACGCCTCGTCTTTTCGACCAGAACTTCGACGACGGCAGCTTGAAAGCTCGCACAAACGTCCTCGACAGACACATCCTGGCCCCGGTTCCGCCTCTTGACGATCTCGTTGTTGACCGCCGATTTCAGCCCGCTGAACGAAAAATCGAAACCATCGTCTTCCAGCAAAGCTCGCGGAAACACATACGCATCCGGGCGCCCACGATGGGCGAGATCGTCGACCTTAGGCCCACCTGGATACGCCAACCCAAGCAGCCTCGCCACCTTGTCATACGCTTCTCCCGCCGCGTCGTCACGCGTGCCGCCAAGGCGTGCAAAGCGAAAATCGCTATCGACGGTCAACAGTTCCGTATGCCCGCCAGAGACGACAAGACACAAAAACGGCGGCGTTGCCCCAGTGCCGCCAGCCCACGCCAACATCGCCGCCGCCACGTGACCGGCGATATGATGCACCCCGACAATCGGCTTACCGGTCGCCAAGGCATACCCTTTTGCCGCCGAGACGCCCACCAGAAGCGACCCAAGCAGGCCTGGCCCGCACGTCACCGCGATCGCGTCGATGTCCGACCACGTCATGCGCGCATCGCAAAAAACCTGTTCGACGACCTTCGTGATATCCACAACGTGCCGGCGCGACGCCACCTCAGGGACGACACCGCCAAAGCGCGCATGCAAGTCGATTTGACTGGCGGTCACCTGAGCCAGCAGGTGCACGCCATCTTGCACAATCGCGGCGGATGTCTCGTCACAACTCGTCTCAATCCCCAATATGTTCACGTCTGCACCTCCCCGTCCTCTGCCAAGTGCGATGGCAGATCGGCCCACATAATGATGGCGTCCTCGTTGTTGTCCGTGTAGTAGCCCTTGCGGATGCCCACCCGCTCAAAACCGTATTTACGATATAAGTTCTTTGCGATCTCGTTGCTCACGCGTACCTCAAGTGTCATCTTGCGGCCGCCCGCCGCGATGCAAATGGACATCAGGGTCTTCAACAATGTTTCGCCCAACTTCAAACCACGAAAGTCGGGATCGACGGCGATGTTGGTGATGTGCCCTTCGTCCATAATCATCCAAAAGCCGGCGTAGCCAGCGATCCGTTGATCGTACTCAGCGACCACGTAACGCGCCAACCGATTCTCCACCAATTCGCCGATAAACGCCTGTCGCGACCAAGGTGCGGTGAACGAGCGGTGCTCCACGCGCAGTACCTGGTCGAGATCGCGCAAGAGCATGCGCCGAATCACCAGTCGTTCGGGATGCCAATCCTGTCGCTCTATCATGTCGAACCTCCCTCGGACGCGGCTTGCCACTTCGCTTCAGCTTCCACAGCCAGGGCGTAAACCGGTGCCAATGCATGCAAATCGTCGCCGACGTACGCGGCGTATTCGGGGCGGTTGCCGAGTTCAAGCAAGGCCTGTGGCATCAGCCCCGCGAGCGAGCCCCATGTAAGTGATCTGGCGGCACGCGATGCCAGCGCCGAGTCCCCTGCCCAGTCGCGGACGATGAGCGCACGCCCGTCATCTCCAAGCGAGTGCATCCACTCCACAATCGGCAGGACCTGAATCTCGGAGATTTGCACAAAACGCCCGCCTTCAACATGCTCATAGCAAGCGCCAAAAGCACATCCGCGGCGCGCATTCAACATCACCAAAATCCGCGTCGGCAAGACTTCCGCAGCTTCTGCGAGCACCGCCGCCCGCGCCATGGCATCCACGGTTGGCACGGCCACCACCGGCACGTCAAGGGCATGGCCCATCGCCTTCGCCGTCGCGACCGCCATCCGCACGCCCGTGTAGCTGCCGGGCCCAACACCTGTGACGATGCGCTCCACATCTGCCATCTTCAAGCCTGCACTGGCCAAGGCAAACTGCACAGAGGGCTGCAGCAGCCGCGAGTGCCCGCGCGGCACGCGCTGTACGACGCCGCTCAACAGCTGGCCATCACGTGTGCCGACGCCGACAGCCAGCGCGTTTGTCGCGGTATCCATTGCGATCACGCCCATCCACCAACCCACTCCTTCATCCGTTCGCGAGCGCTCGCGCCAACCGCCTTCACCTGAAGCACCCGTTCGCCAGTCGCAAGCGGCTGCATAGAAATGTCCAAGTATCCGTCGAGGCACTGGCGCACGCCTTGTGGCCATTCGATCAGCACCGCGCGCGAGCCATCGAAATAGTCATCAAAGCCAATACCAATGAGGATGTCGTCACTCAGTTGCGCCGCCACATCATCCGGATCCTGATACAGTCGATATAAGTCCATATGTACGAACGAAATCCTGCCTTCGTACTCGCCGACGATGGTGAATGTCGGGCTGGTCACCTCGCTCCGCACGCCGAGACCACGTGCGACAGCCTTCGCGAAGTGCGTCTTGCCCACGCCGACGGGTCCACTCAAGAGCACGACGTCCCCAGGCCTGAGCACTTGCCCGAGCCGCTCACCCAAATCGTCGGTCGCATCGGGGGTATGAGCAACCTGTTCCCACTGTTCCTGCATGCCTAATCTCCATTTCTATCGCGTGTAAAGTGGTTGTAACCCTTTGCTTCTACGACCTCCAGTCCGCTCTCTGTCCGCATGACGACCCCGTCGCCTTCTTCACAGCGCCCAATGGCAGTCACCGGCACGTTGTACAGACTCGCTGCCGCGAGCAAGCGGGCAAACGCCTCCCGCGGGGCGGCACCAACGAGTTCGTAATCCTCGCCGCCGTACAAGGCATAATCGATAGCAAGCTTGTCCGCGAAACGAGCATGCTCCTTAACCTCTGGTCGAATGGGCACCTGATCCTGCGCAATCACACAGCGAACGCCACTTGCGGCTGCCATCTCGTTCAACTCACTCGCCAGCCCGTCGCTGACGTCGTTTAACGCAGACACCCCCGCCCGCGCAGCCGCAAGGCCTAAGCCGATACGCGGTGTCGGCCGTTGATGGCAGCGAGCTAAAACCGCCTGCGCCACCGGCGACGCACTCCGCTTGCCCTGCAACACGTCCAACCCAGCCGCCGATCCGCCTAGCCATCCGGTGACAAACAGGATGTCGCCAGGTCTCGCGCCGCTGCGCAGAATTGGCCGCTCCGCCTTGCCGACAAGCGCGACAGAAATGGTGAATGGACCAGGCGTCGAAACGACGTCGCCGCCGACGACGCTGCACCCAAATTCGGAACACGCCTCTGCCAGTCCGTCGTAAAGCTCCACCAATTCCGCTGCCCGCCATGTCGGCGACACTGCCAACGTCACGGTCGCCCACAACGGCTCGCCTCCCATCGCAGCGACATCACTGACGGAGACGGCGAGCGACTTGTAACCTAAGTTGTGGCGAGTGATGGTCGATTGCAAAAAGTGAACACCCTCCACCAACGCGTCCGTTGTCATCACCAATTTATGGGTTGGCGGTGCGACGACTGCGGCATCGTCTCCCGCCGCGACCACGACGTCCGGGCGTGGGGCGGGAAGCCGTTCCAGTAACGTGCGAATCAAAGCAAATTCGTCCATCTTCGATGCCTCCAGCGGCGCCACCCGCCCAGCGCAGGAGGCGTGATGGCATCCAGTCACATTGGCTTCATAATAGCAATTTTGTGGACGAATTGCTTGTGACCGCGCATGTGCCACCGCACTTGTCCATAGACATGAGAAAGGAGTTGCAAGCGAGGTGGCCGTATGGAGTGGATGGAACAAATACTTCAGTATATCACCGCCGGCCTGGTGTATCTCGGCTACCCCGGTGTCTTTGTCGCCATGGTGCTGGAAGGGCTCGGGCTGCCTTTCCCAGGGGACGTGTTCCTCGCCTTTTACGGATACTCTGTGGCCGAGCACAGCATGAATGGCGCCACCGTGTTTTGCTTCGGCACACTTGGCTATTTTACCGGCGTATCGATCGTGTTCCTGCTAACGCGGCGGTTTGAAAGCGTATTGTTACGTCCCCTCTATCAGATGCGGGTGCTCAACGAGGCACGCCTGCAGAGCACCGGCGGACTCATTGATCGCTATGCTGCGCTCGTCCTCATTCCAGGCCGCTTTTTGCCTGGCATCCGCTCTCTGAGCACCTATGCGGCCGCACTGAGCACGATGCCATACGCATCCTTTGCACTGTATTCCATCGTTGGATCCATCGTTTGGTGCGGCGTTTGGCTGGGCTTGGGCTATTGGTTTGGCGAGAATGTCGACATCATGATGAAACATGTGCAATCGACATTGATGTGGGTTACCATCATCCTTGTGGCAGGCGTTGCAGGATACTGGATGCTGCGCAAATGGCAGGCCGCATGGGATGTGAGGAAGAAAAAGTGACTGAACGTGCGCTTTCTATCGAATGGTGCGTGAAAAACGAGCGCTTCGGCACGCGCGAAGCCGTGGAAAAAGCCGTCGACGCAAGCGCGATCCGCCGCCGTTACGCCTGTCTCGATCTTTGTGAAATCTGCATGCGCAAGCCCTTCGCCGTGATCGACAATCATGTGGTCACGTCCGATGACGCGACGGCGCTTCGTCAAGCCCTCCTTTGCCGCAGGCGAGCGTGAAATGCGAAAAGGCCGACGAGACGCCGTTGCCTCGGCTCCCGTCGACCTTTCCCGCAGCGAGCCAACGCGCGTGACGCGTCAGGACACGCTCGACGTGTCTGTCTGCGTCTGCTCGGCTGGCAAGGCACTCACAATCTTCCCTTGCGGCATCGCAAAGATCCCCTTGCTGACAATCATTTGCACCGCCGCATCGACCGCCGAGGCTTCCACAGGCTGTTTTGGGCTCGGGATGCTGATGCGAACTTTCTTATTCTGATCCGTCATAAACGCCAGGTGCAGTGCGAATTTCGTCGCCATCGGTAATCCCCCTCCTTATTGCCATTCAATCTGTCTTACGCCGTCGTCCCAGCACTTGTTCCCGTCGTACCACTTGTCTGCCCGCCCCCACTGGCATCCGACAACGCCGTCACGTCCACCCGTGAAATCTGCATAAGCGGCTCGTCGATGAGTGCCGCCAAAGCTTGCCCCACCGCCAAGATGTCATCGTTTGCCGCATTCGGCGAGACATACGCGAACTTATGCACCTTCATCTGCGCCTGTCCGTTCGCTTTGGTCCCTGATTGCGTCTGCAACTGAAGAGTCGTTCCCACTGCCGTGGTCTGTGCCATCGTTATGGCCTCCTTTCTGCGCCTGCCACAGAATCGCCGGGCGCACTCCAGGAAATGCAATGTAGAGAGCATAGAGGGGACAGGCCATGCACGAGTGTGTATATCTCGCACCCATCAGGGAATTTTACCCGACAGAGGAATTCGGAGGTGTATACGGTGCGATCGAAGAGAGTCATCCGTCGAATTGGCGATTGGCCGCCACATCATCGGCGAATGCGCCTCGACCGTCTCAATGAACCCGTGCTTGCTGACACGATGGCTGTCGCTCCATCCGATCCACCACCGTCACCGCCAGCTGATCGACTGACGCCCGATCTCGACGCAAACATCGCTTCACTTCGCAACAAGTTGCAACACGCGTCCGACGTCGTCTTTCGGCCACTCGTCGCCTTGTCTGACAAACGAGGCTGGATTGTGTACGTCGACGGCCTGTCCGATATGGAGCTCATCGACGCGCACGTGCTCGAGTCGCTGATTCAAGCCCAGCCGCAGGTGACAGACCCGTCGCGCCCACTTGCCGTCACGCTTTCCGAAGCGGCGGCAGAACATGTGACAACGGCCGGGATCAAACCTGTGCACACGTTATCGGATGCAGTGGAGTCGATCATCGTCGAGTTGCAGGTCGTTTTGTTCCTGGAAGGAAGCGGGACGGCGCTCGCGTTGAATGCCGGCGGTGGTGAAAACCGTGCCATTTCGGAGCCGGATGCCGAGGCGGTCGTGCGCGGGCCGCGTGAAGGCTTCAATGAAAGCCTGCGCACCTCGCTTACACTCTTGCGCCGCCGCATCCGCACGCCGGATCTCGCCATCGAGACGATGCAGCTTGGCACCTATACACAGACCAAAGTCGCACTCTGTTACATTCACGGCATTGCCGATACCGAAATCGTCGACGAGGTGCGGACTCGCCTCAAGCGCATCGATACGGACAGCATTATCGATACAGGCTACATTGAGGAGTTCATTGAGGACAATCCGTTTTCGCCATTTCCGCAGATTCAAAACACGGAGCGTCCGGATGTGGTGGCTTCGATGCTCGTAGAGGGGCGCGTCGCCATTCTCGCCGACGGATCGCCGTTTGCCCTAATTGCCCCCATCAACTTCTGGGGCGCACTGCAAGCGGCGGAAGACTATTACGAACGGTTCCCGATTGTCAACCTGATTCGCTGGTTGCGTTATCTGTTCATGTTCATTGCCCTCTACTTGCCGTCGTTGTACGTGGCGATCACGACCTTCCACCAGGAGATGCTGCCGACAAAACTCCTACTGTCGATTGCGGCAGCGCGTGAGGTAACACCACTGCCCGCGATCGCAGAATGCCTGTTAATGGAAATCACATTCGAAGCTTTGCGCGAAGCGGGCATTCGCTTGCCGAAGGCTGTCGGTTCCGCCATCAGCATCGTCGGCGCGCTCGTCATCGGCCAGGCCGCAGTCGAGGCCGGCATCGTATCGGCGCCGATGGTCATCGTCGTCGCCATCACAGGCATCGCGTCGTTCGTCATCCCGCGCTACAGTTTCGCGATCGCGATTCGCATTTTGCGCTTTGGCATGATTTTGCTCGGCGGCACCATCGGCCTTTTCGGCATCATCGCATTCACGATTGTCATCATCATTCATCTATCGAGTTTGCGATCCATCGGTGTGCCCTACCTCATGCCCGTATCGCCGTTGACGAACAAGAACATGCGCGATGTCATCTCGCGTCCGCCGCACTGGGCGATGCGCTGGCGCCCGATTGAAACGAGCAAACCGAACCGCCAGCGGCAGAGTAACACGATGGCTCCTGCGCAGCGCATGCCGCGTGGCAAACGCCGGATTTAGGGGGGAGTGTATATGTGGAGGCAATTCGCAACGTGTTTGTCGATTGCAGCCAGTTCCCTCTTATGCACTGGCTGCTGGGATTCGACCGAAATTGACCGCTTGTCCATCGTCACGATGACAGGTGTCGATCTCGCCGAAGATGGCCAGTCTGTGCTGGGATCCGTGCAAATCGCGCGGGCGAGCGAACTAGGGACAACAGGGGGCGGATCGCCATCGACATCGACTGGAAGTGCCAAGGCATACTTGGTGGAAAGCGCGGAAGGCCCCACTGAGATCGAGGTGATATCGAAAATCCGAGCGAGTTTACCGCGCAAGCTGTTTATGGGACATCGGCGCGTCATCGTGATCGGCGAAGAATACGCGCGTCGCGGCGTCGGCCAATTGATGGATGAAGTCGTCCGCAACCCGCAGAGCCGCCTGCGGACATATGTTGTTGTCGCATTTCACGAGCAGGCACAAAAAATGCTACAAGTCCCTTCTGACCTGAACCGCCTGCCCTCTGACGCCATTGTCGAGATGGAACAATCGGGCTCTGTCCTTGCGGTGGACGCTCGGAGATTTGCCAAGCAACTCACCAGTCACAGCGATCCATATACCATGGGTATTCGCATTTTCACCAACGAGATGTCGGAAGCCTCACCTGAGGCATTGACGTTGGAAAATATCGCGGTATTTCGACGCGATAAATTGGTCGACTGGTTGCAGGGTCCAGCGGCCAAAGGATTTCTGTGGGTCTCGAAGGATCTCCGCGAAGACAGCGAGACGGTCATCCTGCCTGATGACACCGGAAAGGTGAGCGTACGCCTTGGCAGCGTGCGGACATCTCACCATGTGGTGGTTATCCACGGGCAGCCGGAACTCTACATCAATCTGCACACCATCTTCGACATCAACCAAAACGCGTCACGCCTAAACTTGCTGCGTCCAAGCAACATGAGCATGGTGCGACAAGCGTTGCAAGCTAAAATCCAATCGGAAATCACAGCCGCGATGCAGCAGCTCCAGCGCGATCAATCCGATCCGCTTGGCGTGGGCAATGAATTGTTTAAATACTACCCTGCGCTCTGGCGACGGCTGGAACCACGGTGGCGCGACATGTACGCAAACATGCCTGTTCACTACAACATTGACGTCAACGTCCGCAACGCAGGGCTCATGAGCAGCTTATAACCAAAAAGTTGCACAGAAAGAGTGAAACCTGTGATCAATATCGCCAGTATCATGCTTTTTATCGGCATTCTGGTCTTGATTTACCTCACGGACTACCGACCGCACATTCAATCGGCCAGCTTCACCGTCAAAGCGCTCTATACATCGCTCATCGCGATTGGTGCGCTAGCCAGTATCCTTTATATGCTGCATATACCTGGTTTTGTATTGCACCTTCACTAACGTACGGAACAGGAGGCTGAGCGATGGCAATGAATGCAGCACAGGCTCAGGGTACAGGGCAAGCAGGCCAAGCCATTGCGAACGGCGGCGGGGACCAAACGCAAGGACAGGCGCAGAGAAAATCACAGACCACCATCTCGCTTCTCCAGTACTTTATGGTTGTCATTGCTTCCATCACGGCCTTCGGCCACTTTGTCTACGTTCATCTCGCCATGATGTATGCGGGTCGCGACACGTGGCTGTCGCTGACGATTGGTTGTGCGATGGGGCTTGTCATCACGTACCTGAGCCTCTGGCACGTGGCGAAACACCCCAAACTGTCACTTGCCGGCCTGATGAACGCTGCATTTGGCCGCTGGCTTGGTGGAGCCATCACGTCGCTGTACATCGCCTATTTTCTGTTTACCGTCGCATTGACCTTAAAACTTGTGGCTGGCTTCATGACGGTCATCTACCCGACGACCCCGTCGATTGCGTTTGTCTACAGTGTACTTGCAATAGGAGCCTGGGCCTGTACGAAGGGCATTGAGGTACTGACGCGAACCATGCAGATCATATTGCCGTTTTTGATGGCAATGGGAATTGCCGCAAGTGTGTTATCCATTAAGGACAAGGATTTTACGGATGTCCTGCCGATTTTATATCACGGTTGGCCGCCTGTGTTTGCAGGCAGCTTGATTTTCATCGCCATGTTCGCAGAAATGGTGGTTTTCCAAACCTTCACCCCACATGTGCAAAGCGTTGCGAAGCTCCCGCGCTACGGCATCTGGTTCACCCTGATCGTGTGGGCCATGTTTGTGTTGCCGTGCATAGGCCCGATTGTCTTGTTTGGCGAGACGATTGCAAAAGGTCTGGCGTTCCCAACCTACACGGAAATCCAGTATATCCAGATTCAAAACATCATTGAACGGTTTGATATTTTTGGCGTATTACTGTGGACAAACGGGAGTTTCTTCCGCATTGCCACCTACTTGTATGGGGCGACGAGCAGCCTCGGTGAACTGGTTGGTGAAAACGCAACGACATTTGCCGTACCGACCGCCATGATTGCTGGTGGCGGAGCGCTCTGTATGCTACCGACATCTCGCGAGGAAATTTATCACTTCATGAGCACGTCGTACATCTGGCTGGCCATCACGGCAGGTATTGGCATCCCCTTTACCGCGGCATGCATGATGAGCATACGCAAGCGGTTGACACAGTCAGGCGCAGGAGGTGGACAAAGAGGCGGATCGAACGGCGGACACAAGCGAGGTGCAGAAAGGGGACAAAAGAACGGTGCCGGCGGCAAGCAGCAAACGCTGCAAGGCAGGAGTCCACGAGGAATTGTGGAATAACAAACGTTGCAAGCGAATTTGACACGATTCGCCAACATCGTATCCATTGTGGGGCGTCACTCCGCTCGGGACGGAGGGTATCTGTGCGCAGAATCAGCATTGACAAAGATTATCTGCAGTTGATTCGCCAGCTTATTGGCAACTATCTGCTTGGCTCCTTGATCGCCGTCATGGGCGTGGGCGGCTCCTTGATCTTTTCGACTGTCCGCATGACGAGACATGATACGCAAACAATCACGCAGATTCTTATCCTGTCGCTCTTATTGACGGTCACTGTGGACACCCTAGTGTTTCACCGCCATATGCGTCCCATCAGGGCTGCACTGACGACCCCCAACCCCTCACTGGCACAATTTGAACGTGCCTACAAACAGACGCTGCGACTGCCCGTGCTGGCCGTCGCTCGCGTGATGGGTCCCCATTGGCTCAGCTTCATGCTCCCTGGACTCGCCTTGTCGATTTGGGACATTCGCCGTGGTATCTTGACGCTGCCCATGACGTACGTTGCACTCGCGGCACTGGGAACCTTGCTCGTTGCCAGCATGCACGCCGTTACCGAATTTTTTCTGACCTCGCGCAGCACGACAGCGACGCTTATCATTTTCCGGCGTCGCTGTCGCATGCTCCATGGAAAAGACGTGGGCTTCAGCGGGGAGGTCATCGTATCTCTACGCGCCAAGTTCGCGATGAGCGCCGTCGTCTTCGGTACACTTCCCATGTTGCTGTTTGGTTTGGCAAACGGCATTCGCTTGCTCGATGCTGCGAGCAGCACGGCACCATACTGGTCATGGGCTACAACCGTTCTCGTCCTTGGTTCGGCGTTCTCCGCCCTCGGTGGGTGGCTCCTGGCCGCCGACGTGCGCCGTCCCATCAGTCAACTGGAGTATTTGATGCAGAGGGTGCGCGACGGTGATTTCAAGGTGCGCGCCCAAGACACCTACATGGACGAGTTTTCAAACCTGATTCAAGGTTTTAACCACATGGTTCAAGGTCTTGCGGAACGGGATTTGTTGAACCAACAGCTCGTCGACAGCTATTTCGCGACACTCGCAGCCGCACTCGATGCGCGTGATCCTTATACCGCCGGACATTCGCAGCGCGTGGCTGCATATGCGGAGGCCATCGGCCGCCAAGTCGGCCTTTCGGCAGAGGTCGTCGCACAACTTCGCCAGTCGGCCCTCCTGCACGACATTGGAAAAATCGGCATTCGCGACGAGGTTTTATTGAAGGATGGCAAGCTGAGCGACGAAGAATTCGCCGTGATCAAGCAGCATCCGGTGATCGGCGAGTCCATTGTCCGTCAGATCCAGCCGGATACGGCGATGAAGCCCCTTTTGCCAGGGATTCGATCCCACCACGAACGATATGACGGACGAGGATACCCGGACGGACTCGCCGGTACGGAGATTCCTCTATTCGGCAGAATTCTCGCGGTAGCCGATGCATTCGACGCGATGACTTCGGATCGGCCCTATCGAAAAGGCATGCCGACGGAGCGCGCCATCGGTATTCTGCTTGAAGGTCGAGGCACGCAGTGGGATCCCGCTTTCGTCGATGCTTTTGTCGCTGCCCATCAGGATCTTTCCGCTTCGCTGGCAGCCCTCAACCTCGATGCCGTTCGTCAGGTTGCAGCCTCGACCAAGGCTTGAAACAACCCTAAGGCACCCGAATCCGCCCGCCACATGTTTTCCGGGTGCCACTGCACGGCCACCAGCAGGGGTTCGGTATCCACTCCTTCTATCGCTTCAACGAGCCCGTCCGCATCCCAGCCAACCGCTTGTAGTACAGGTGCAACGTTTTTCACAGCCTGGTGGTGAAAGCTGTTCACGCGTACCACCGTTTCACCATGGTAACAAGCCGATACGCGCGATCCCGCTTGTAATCTGACACTGTGTGTGGCTTCGCCGCGTGCCGCCTTTTGGCTGTGTTGCAGCTTGCCCTTCCACTGGCGAGGCAGATCCTGATAAAGCGTCCCGCCAAGTGCGACATTCAGCACCTGCATGCCGCGGCAAATTCCAAGTATCGGCTTCCTTTGTGCCCGCATCATGTGAATAAGCGCCAATTCTATGCGATCACGCGCGGGCTCCAAAGCCCCCAGCCCAATTTGCGGCTCCTCCCCGTACAGATTCGGATCGACATCGTCACCGCCCGTCAACAAAAGGCCGTCGAGTCGCTCGGCGAGCGCTCCCAATACTGCGGCATCGCTCACATACGGAATTACAACCGGCACGCCCCCGGCGGCTTCCACACCCTGTACATAGTCGTCCGACACCGTCACAGACATCAAAGGTAACCCCGGCAACTGGCTCTGCCGCACATGACGCGATCCCGTCAGACCAATAAGCGGCCTTTTCCCCATCCTGCATCCCTCCTCTGCCTGTACGTTCGCCCGTTATCGCCAACTCTCGGCGTACCGCTTCTGTTCCGGTGTAAGTTGATCGATCGCGACGCCCCAGCTGCGCAACCGCATCATCGCGACCTCGTGATCGATATGCTCTGGGATCCTATGCAGGCCAGGCGGATAGTTGTTCGTCAACACTTCGCGCAATCCCAATGCCTGCAAGGCAAACGTCATATCCATGACCTCGGCCGGATGGCCATCCCCCGCGGCCAGGTTGACAAGCCGCCCCTCCGCAATGAGGTACAGGCGACGTCCATCCGCCAGTCGATACTCGTCGATATTTGGACGAACACGTTTTACGGACACCGATAGACGCTCGAGATCGGGTTTGCTGACTTCGACGTCAAAGTGGCCGGCATTCCCAAGAATGGCGCCATCCTTCATCCGCTTCATCGCCTCGCCATGAATCACGTGCAGATTGCCCGTCACGGTGATAAAGATGTCCCCCTGCGGCGCCGCTTCCACCAGCGGCATCACGGCATACCCTTCCATCGCCGCTTCCACGGCGCGGATGGGATCGACCTCGCAGACAATCACCTGTGCGCCGAGTCCACGCGCCCGTGCGGCCACGCCTCGGCCACACCAGCCGTAGCCGACGACAACAACCTTTTTCCCTGCAATCACGAGATTCGTCGTGCGCATAAAGCCGTCCCACACAGACTGCCCTGTCCCATAGCGATTGTCGAACAGGTGTTTACAGAGCGCGTCGTTGACGCCAAGCATTGGATATTGCAGGATGCCTTCGTTCGCCATCGCGCGCAGTCGAACGATGCCCGTCGTCGTCTCCTCGCAGCCCCCTGCGATGCACTTGGCTTGTTCCGGTCTATCCCGATGGAGGATTGTCGCCAAATCGGCACCATCGTCAATCAAGCCAACCGGATCTGCATCGAGCACCGCCTGCAAATGCATGTTATACTCTTCCTCTGTCGCTCCGTGCCACGCGTATGTGTGAACGCCACGGACCGCCAGGGCAGCGGCGACATCGTCCTGCGTCGACAAAGGATTGCTGCCCGCAATCGCAACTTCTGCACCGCCGGCCTGAATGACCAACGCCAGGTACGCCGTTTTGGCTTCAAGGTGAAGGCACATCCCAATGCGTTGGCCTGCGAACGGCTGCTCTTCGCGAAACTTCTGTTCTAGTTGCCGCAACAGCGGCATATGGGCTTTCACCCACGCAATCTTCTGCTCCCCACTCGAATGCAATTGGATATCGCGGACCATGGACGGTTGATTTGTCGGCATGCTTTCGACTCCTTCTGGAACGTAAAAAAGACGGATTGTCATCCGCCCTTTCTCCACAGTTTCTATCATTGACTCGGCATCCCCGGGGACACCATCAAAAATCCACAAGTCCGAGGCTGATGAGCAGCCCTTCATTGACCATTTTCATCATTTCGTCGTCCAGGTGTGTGATCTTGTCTGTCAAACGCTGCTTATCCAGAGTTCGCAACTGCTCAAGCAAAATGACGGAATCCCGATCCAAGCCGTACTTCTCAGCCTTAATTTCGACGTGCGTCGGGAGTTTCGCCTTCTGAATCTGAGCTGTGATGGCTGCGACAATGACTGTGGGACTGAAACGATTCCCGATGTCATTCTGGATGATCAGTACGGGGCGAAATCCTCCTTGCTCCGATCCGACCACAGGTGAAAGGTCGGCGAAGAAGATGTCCCCTCGTTTGACATTCAATCGTTCACACCCCGCTCACTAAACGCTCCACCGTGCCCCCTGCTTCCTGTTCCAAGAAGAACGACTCCGAAGCAATGCGCAGGTTTAAACGTGCCATCTCCTGATACCCTTGCTGCATCTGCTCGCGAATATCGTTGCGTCGATGCGTCAATACATACATACGCAAGGCCTCTCGTACAATTTGACTCCGATTGGCGCTGTCTGTACGCGCGAAACCATCCACCTGATCCAGCAACTGCTCTGGAACATATACTACCATGCGTTTTTTACCGGACACGCGCGGCACCTCCACTGCAATGGCGACACATTTTCCATCGAGTATTATAGCGATCCGCCATCCGCGAATCAAAACACCTTGGCCAATCCGCGCTACGCTTCGACGTACAATTTCGGCACTCGACGATTGATTTGACACAGGATTTCATACGGAATCGTCTCGGCAAGCGGCGCAACTGTTGACAATGATAACACATTTCGCCCTTCTTCATTCGCCGCCAGCGCGAACGTTTCCTGCAACCAGTTGGCTCGATTGTCTGGCCCAAGAGCGCGCCAAGCCGATGCAGTCCAAGCCGATGGCGGATCGATCCCAAACACCGTTACGAAATCCCCCACCTGCGCTGCCGGCACGTCGGACACGTCGATCATCGCCTGATCCATGCACACGCGTCCGACAATCGGAACTTCGCACCCGCGCACGCGGACAACGCCGCGGTTCGACAATATGCGTGGAAAGCCGTCCGCATAACCCACAGCAATCGTCGCAACGCGCATCGAACGCTGAGCGGTGTAGGTGGCACCATAGCCAATGGTTTCACCAGGGCGGACATCGGCCACCCGCGTGATGGACGTATACATGTGCATCACCGGGCGCAACGCTGGCATCGGCAGCACATCTGGATCTGGTGAGTAGCCGTAGGCAGCGATGCCCACCCGCACCATGTCGAACTGCCAGGCATCGCCACGCAGGAGCCCGGCGCTGTTGGCAGCATGAACCAGTGGTGGTGTACACCCTTTGTCGCCCATCGCCCGCACAGCTTCCAATAGCCTCTCCACTTGCCTCGTTGCATGGCTCAAATCGGATGCATCCGCGCATGCCAGGTGCGTACACACCCCCGCAAGCCGAATATCTTCGCGATCCGCCATCGCTTCGATCACGCTAAGCACCGCGTCGGTCGACTTCAAACCAAGCCGATTCATGCCCGTATCGATGGCGATGTGCATCGCGAGCGGCTTCGGTAGCCGAGGAATGTCCGAGAGCGGGCAGACATCGGTATATAGGACGTCCAGTTTATATTCGGCCGCGACAAGGCACTCGTCGACACCAACGGCTCCAAGGATGAGGATGGGAATGTCCTTGTCAAACGTGCGAATCTGTAAGGCCTCCTCAAGCGAGGCCACCGCCACCTGGTGCACACCCTCGCGGCGCAGCACCTCGACAACCGGGCGTACCCCATGCCCATACGCGTCCGCCTTGACCGCGACAAGCAGGCGTACGCCGGGCGCCAACCTGCCTTGCAGAAGGCGTATATTGTGGGCGAGCGCAGATAAATCCACGATCGCAAATGTCGTTCGATACACGGCGTTCACCTCGCTTGTGCCAGTGTAGCACAAAACAAAAGGCCATCCCGCAGGCGTAACGCCCGCTGCGGATGGCCCGTGCCGTATGCGCACAGCCATATCGTCTACTTCCCGACTTGGCCGAATGTCGAAATCGCAATGTCTTGCAGTTGATCGAGATTCATGTCGTTACTCGTCAGCGAGAATTCGATCCCGTTGTTGATCCACGTGATATTGGACACGTTCGTGCCGGTTGCGTGATTGTACATCGCGGGCACCCCGAACAAATTGAGCAACTGTGCGCTCGGAATCCCCTCGGCACCCGGCGTCGGCTCCGACTCGGTCAGCACATAATGATGGTTGCCGCCGGTGTAGCGCATGATGACGCTCGTGTCTGTGGGCTGCGCGAGATCGGTGAGCTTCGTGCCAAATTCGGCTGGTGGCTCGATATAATCGAACGACTGGTCGCTCGCGAGCGTCGGCTTCGCCACTTGCCCGGATTGCGCAAGGACCTGCGGATCGAACGCGTCCTTCGGGAACGTGACCCCGGTCGTGAACGACTGGTACGTCAGCGTCACCGCGGCAGCCCCGTTTTTATCGAGCAGTTTCACCGTCTGCGGATTCAAATCCTTCGACAAAACGATCTGTTCGCGGCTGATGACATCGCTCGCCGGCGTCACCGGGACGTCAAAGGAATAGACGCCGCCGTTTTTCTGGACCTTGACCGACTTTTGCGCCGTAATTTGGTTCAGCAGCTGATTGTATAAATAAATCTGGCCCTGATTCTGCGCCCAGTTGCCGTTGAATCGAAAGACCTTACCGAGCGCCGGACTGACGATGAACATGCCGCTTGGATTGCGCACGATGATCTGGTTGATCTGTTTTTCCGCGTTGCCTAGTTCAATTTTGTATGTGTCCTGCGATTCGTACGAGACGCGGACGAAGTACTTTTGGACGTTGTTGTCCATCTGTACCGTCATCATGGCTTCGCTCTGGTAGTTCTTGCTGTCGAGCGTCTCGGCATGCTCCTGAATTTTATGCGTGACCGACTTGTTGCTGCCCGGAACGCCACAGCCGACGACAACGCCGCCGGCGATGCCGAGTGCTAACAGGACTGCCGTAACCTTACGCATAGCCACCTCGCCTTTCTCCGACACACACCATTTCAACCACCAAGGTCACCGGAGAGATTGCAGATAGGCCTGGAGAGCATTGGGCAGCTCTTGGACGACATCGGAGGCCGTCGTACTCACCCGTGTAAGTGCCTTCCCCGCCAGTTCGCCCGCTCGACCGTGCAGCCACGCCCCAAGGCTCGCGGCGGCAAACGCATCAAGCCCCTGTGCCAGCAGACTGCCGACGACGCCTGCAAGGACATCGCCGCTGCCCGCCACTGCAAGCGAGGCGTCCCCTGTTGGGTTGACGCGAAGTCGTCCCTCTGGCGTCGCAATGACGGTTCGGTAGCCTTTGAGCAGTACGACCGCCTGTGTGCCCGCCGCAATCTCGCGGGCCGCCTGAATCCGCCTGGCCTGCACCATGGACACATCCCAGCCGAGCATGCGCGCCGCCTCCTTCGGATGCGGCGTCAACACGTACTCGCCCGAAACCGGCGTGAATCGCCCCGCCTGCGCCACAGCAGCCAAAGCGTCGGCGTCGATCGCGCCGCTACGCACGCCACAATCGGCCAACTCGCGTATCCAGAGGGCTGCGCTGCCGGCGCGATCGCCAAGCCCAGGCCCAATCACCACCGCCTGACAGTCGGCAAACGCCGCAGTTATGTCCGCTTGCGAGCGCACGACGATATCCGGGGCCCATTGGCTGCCTGCAGCTCCTTCGCCACCGACGACGACCATGCCGACGCCCACTCTTGCCGCCGCGGCAGCGGCCAGTCGCGCCGCCCCAGTCATGCTGCCAACCGCGATGCCGACGCGGCCAAAACTGCCCTTGTGGCTCATCGCGTCGCGCTCGCCATACTGCTGCCGAAATAAAGCAGGATGTGTATACACGGCCGTCGCATCGTCGACTCGCATCTCGATCCCGATGTCTGCGACGTGAACCTGCCCGGCATAGAGAGCCCCTGGTGTGACTGCGGTCCCCAACTTCTCCGCGGCCATCGCGACGGTCGCTGCCGCCTGCACAGCGTTGCCCAGTACTTCTCCGGTCGATGCGTTGACGCCCGTTGGCAGGTCGATAGCCACCACGTCCACCTGCGCCTGGTTGATCTCGTCCACCGCCAATGCCACGTCGCCTGTCAAGGGCCGCGACACGCCGGTACCGAGAATGGCGTCGACAATGGCCACTTTTCCGGTCGCCCGCGCGAGCGTCACCACTTCCCGGACAACTCCGGGCTCGTACAGCCGCCAATGCACCCCTGCGGCATCGGCGATGGCTTGTGCGATCCGCGCGTCTGCCTGCAAGGTGGCGGGATCGACAAGCGTGACGACGGAAACTGCGACGCCTGCTCGCTTCAACCAGCGGGCACAGAGCCAACCGTCTGCGCCATTGTTGCCCTTGCCGCAGACGACGACGGCTGCCTCCACGGCGCGTGTCAAGACGGCATCGGCGACAGCCCGTCCGGCGTGATCCATGAGCACGATGGCCGGAACCCGGTATGTTTCGATGGTGTCGTGATCGAAACTCCGCATTTGTTCACTCGTGACGAGATACACAAAGTACCCTCCCCGAGGATTGGTATATGGATATTCGCGCTGTCCCAACAATATGTACAATCATGACAAGCGGGGAGCCTGTTCCAACTGCTCGAGAATGGCGACCGCGTAAGCCACGCCAGCGGCATGCGAGAGCGAGACGTGAAGCCGAGCTGAAGGCTGTTGCATATGCCCGGCAACTTCAACGAGCCCGGATATGTCCGACCACTCCGTGACAAGGCCAGTTTCGCCGACGCGAATGCTGACCGTCGACATGCCAAGCTTGCCAAGTCCAAGCCCTGTTGCCTTCGCTATCGCCTCTTTGGCCGCAAAACGGCCTGCGACAAATTCAGCGAGTCGCGCTTCATCGGCAAATTGAGCGGCGATTTGCTGTTCCGACTCAGACAACACACGTTGTAAAAACGGTTCGCGGTTGCGGCGAAGCGCCTGGCGAACGCGATGGATTTCAATTAAATCGGTGCCAAGACCGATGATCACAGGAAAATCACCCCTGTGCCATTATACACCAGGGTTTGCAGTCTGGGCCCGCCCGTCATACCAGGTGAAATCGAGCTCGTTTTGTGGCACAATGATCAAGATATGTCGATAGAGAGGGCGGAAGCTTGGTGCACCACGCAATCGAAGCGGTATTCGTACTGTTCATCGGGTGCCTGTTCGTCTACCTGATGAAAATTCGTCCCGGTGCAAAGCCCATGACAACACCGAAAATGGTGGGCTATTTGATACTGGGCATCGTGATTGGAGTTATCTTCATTTCAACCGACGGGATTTACGCGCCGACCACGGGATTATAAACCATGTTGACACGCAGGTACGGATGGGCGATGGACAACTAAGAATAGGAGATGCAAGGCGTGATCGTGCTTAAAAGCAGACATGAAATTGCGTTGATGAAAGAGGCCGGAAAGGTCGTCGCCGCGTGCCATGAGGCACTTCGCGAAAAAGTTCGTCCGGGGGTTGCGACGCTGGAAATCGACGCGTTCGTCGAGTCCTTCATCCGAAAATATCATATGGAGCCGGCGCAAAAGGGTTATCGCGGTTACCCGTTTGCTGCCTGTACGTCGGTCAACGATGTCGTTTGCCACGGCTTTCCGAGTGATTATGTACTCAAGGAAGGCGACATTGTGACCGTCGATATGGTTGCGCTGCATAAAGGATTGCACGCTGACTCGGCATGGAGTTATGCAGTGGGCGAGATCAGCGAAGAAGCTCGCCAATTGCTCGACGTAACGAAGCGGGCTTTGTACGTAGGAATTGAAGCGGCTCAGATCGACAACCACATTTCGGATATTGGCCATGCGATTCAGACGTATGTGGAGGCGCAAGGCTTTTCTGTCGTGCGCGACTACATCGGGCATGGCATCGGGCGGCAGATGCACGAAAGCCCGGAAGTCCTCCATTTTGGGCCGCCGCACCGAGGCGTTCGCATTCGTAAAGGCATGGCATTCACCATCGAGCCGATGGTGAACGTCGGCACCTATGCGTGCAAGCTGGACGACGACGGTTGGACCGCACGCACCGAGGATGGGAAGTTGAGTGCACAGTACGAACATACGTTAGTCATGACTGAGCACGGTCCAGACATCATCACAGAACAGGCCGAATAAGCCGTTCGGCCTGCCTCCAAAAACACCGGGACAGCTGCTTCTGCGCTGGCTGTCCCACGAATCGCGGTGAAAACCAGCCATCACCTTGCGAGATGTTCCCCTTTCCAAGGGCCTGTCTGCAATAAGCTTTCGTCAATGACAAAATGGGCATCCGACAAGATCTTGGCCAGGTGTTCAAGCGGCGTGCGAGCCACCTCGCGGTAAGATTTGCGCGTGTACAGGTCCACGGCGTTCGGCAGTTCGCGTTTCAGCTGTTTTCGCAAACGATTCCCCGCCGAATCCGCGTCCACTAAAATGTAGACCTCATCTTGCTGCAACGGCACAATCTCGTTCTCAACCTGCTCGTAACTGAGCGTGCCCTGCGTGCATACCACCTCGACTTCTTCTCGAAGGACCTTGAGAATTCTGGATCTGTCCGTCTTGCCTTCCACAATGATCACTTTGCGCGAAGTCGCCGGTGTACGCATCTCGTTCAACTTCCTTCCGTCCATCAAACACTGAACAAACTGCATACGGTGGTGCTGTCCTCATCATAACACGCTCGAAATCTCTCGACAGCCGGCCATTCATGGAGAATCGTCCAGCCGCATTGACACCTGCGGCATACGATGTAGAAAAAGGAGGACTCTTGATGGCCCATCGGAGCGCTGTCGATGCAGAACACTGCTTTTTACCGTTGTTTCTCATCTTTGGCGGTCTGGGTGCAGCGCGAGGCTTTTCGCGCAATCGCGGATGGATTGGACAACCGGGCCGGCCTGGTGTTGTCGATCCGCCTATGGGCGGACGCATGACGCCCGGATATGGTTATCCCGGCTACATGTCTCCCTACGCGCTTAACCCAGGCTATATGCAACAACCCCCTAATGGAGGCATGCCCGCAAGCAGATGGCCCTTCATGTTCTAAAGCGCGGCTTGGCTGCAGATGATCTCCGTCTGCAGCCGTCCGTCTGTCCGACTCACACGTTTGCGGTGGCTGACGGTTTCAAGTCCGCGTCATTGATGGCTCCGTCAATGAGCTCGAAATTGTCAAAGTTCACATTCACCTGAACTGGATGCCAATTGAAAAATCCATAAAGCCCACCGTGTCCTTGACACAATTTCATGTTGGCGTCCCAGCCGCCCACGTTATACTCTCCAAAAAAGCTCCCGGCGTTCTGCTGCGGCGTATTCGTGTTAAACACGCCCACCAAAATGACACATGGCATCCCTGGCGCCCTCCTAACGGCTATGCGTTCGCCGACAGTTCCGGCTTGGCATCGGGATCGTTAATCGCACCGTCGATCCCTTCAAAGTTGTCAAATAGCAGATTTAACTGGATCGGAAATGCGTTGAATGCCCCATAGGTGCCACCATGTCCTTGTGCCAGCTTCATGTTGGCGTCCCAACCGCCGATGTTGCCTTCTCCCACAAAAATAGCGGCATTTTGCTGTGGCGTATTTTGATTGATCATGCCAAACGCGATAAACGAAGGCATAGTCGACCTCCCATCGATGCACATCATACGCCAGTGTATGCAATGCATGCCTGTACCCATGCGGACAGTTCACGACACCCTGACTTGACAGCGGTGTATCACATGTTATGATACACCCATATCACAGGATACACTTCGTATCCCAGGGAGTGGAGGCGTTTTGGACGAACGGCGAGTGGGCTCCCTGAGTTTTCGAATCGACTACAGCCAGCCTATTTATGAACAAATTGTTCAACAGTTTCAAAGTTCCGTGGTCAAAGGCGAAATCGAACGAGGTTCCAAAATCCCCTCGGTTCGCGAATTGGCACAGGCTCTGCACGTTACACCAAACACGGTCATGCATGCCTATCAGGAGATGGAACGCAGCGGTCTGACTGAAACCAGACGAGGCCAAGGCACGTTTATCACATCGTCGCAAGAACAGATAGAACAGCTTCGCACCAAACTCGCCGATGTCGCAATTCAACAATTCATGCAGAGAATGAGTGACTTGGGATATTCCAAACGCGATATCCTTCGGCTCATCGAGGCCAACGAAAGGGATGAGGAGCGTTGACAACAACCCTAGAGCACCAGATCGAATATGCGGTGAAATGTCTTCAGGTAGGTAAGCGGTACGGACGCTCGCAAGCCTTATGCAACCTTTCCCTGTCTCTTCCGCAAGGGCGTACCATTGGCATTCTCGGGCCCAACGGTTCTGGCAAATCAACGCTGTTTCGCTTGCTGATGGGCCTTTCCCAACCCGATAGCGGGCACATTGAGATACTTGGGCAAAGGCCCAGCTGGCAAGTGAATCGCGACATC
The DNA here is from genome assembly GCF_004366795.1 of Alicyclobacillus sacchari. Taxonomy (GTDB): domain Bacteria; phylum Bacillota; class Bacilli; order Alicyclobacillales; family Alicyclobacillaceae; genus Alicyclobacillus; species Alicyclobacillus sacchari. The sequence continues at coordinate 52,189 of NZ_SORF01000003.1, forward strand.
GCGTACCTGCCTGACCGCGCCCGATGGTACGTTGGGGATACGGTTCGTGATGCGTTCCGTTACGCTCAGCGACTGCTGCCCGGCTTTTCTCAGCACCTCGCGGACAATCTGGCTGATGTCATGGAGATCTCCCTCCATATGAAAGTGGATGCCATGTCGCGCGGGCAAGAGGCACGTCTCATGATCCTCCTTTGCGTTGCGCGCGAGGTACCTCTCATCATTCTCGACGAACCATTCTCAGGCATAGATTTGTTGTCGCGCGAGCGCATCATTGAGTGCCTGATTCACCACATGAGCCGACGCGAGGTGACCATGCTCGTCAGCACACACGAGTTACATGAGGCCGAGCCATTGTTGGATCATGCCGTGTTTCTAAACCGGGGCGAGTTGATCATGAGCGGGGATGCGGATGAATTGCGAGCACATCACGGCTCACTGGAACGAATCATGAAGACGTTGTATGCGTGACGCGTGTGGCTCCTTCTGTCCCGTGAATACCACATGTTGAGTGTAGGAGGAATGGCAATGTCTTCAGAAACAGGTTTTGCGCTGCTCATCGCTCGCGATATTCGCCGCTCCATGAGTTCTGGCAAACCGAATCGCCATTGGCGGCTGGTATACGCCGCCGCGGCGGTATTGGCATTGGCTGTCGTAGCAACATATGAAAGCACCCAACACACCATGGTGTTATCATCCATCACCCCTGTCTGGACCATCTCGTTCTACATTCCAATCATTTCGTTCGGGTTTCCCATGGCGCTCGTGATGAATGAGTGGCGCCAGAACACAGTCGGGTGGTGGCTAACCTTGCCGTTACCCAGGTTTCAATTGGCTGCGGCTAAATGCTTGGCCGGTGTCGGAAAAGCCGCACGAGTCACGTTGTGGACATTTCTTGGCATTTCCGTTTTGGGGATCTATGCGAGTATCGTGAGTACACATCGGCTAGACATATCCAGTTCACTGGCATTTCTCGCAGCCGGCTTGCGATGGAACCTGTTTCTGCTCTGCCTCTGTCCATTTACGTCGTCGTTGGGACTCGTGTTTGGAACCATGCGCCAATCGCGATGGCGCCCTGCCCTGCCTATTGCTTGGGCAGCCTGCGCGATAGGTTGGTCGATTGGGAATAAAGGGGGGAAGAATTGGAACACGAAAAATCTGCTTGGACTTGGCCATGGCATGATCACATCTGAGGCTCTCCTGCACGTTGCGATTGCCATCGTGGCAAGTTGGTTACTGGCCGTGTTGTTCATATGGTTCGCGGCCTATCTCTTGGAGCGCCAAACGAATCTGTGATGACAGACGTCACTAGCCGCCCCGCAGCTGCGAGGCGGCTTTGTCCTGCCCTTTTCTGCCTCCCTGTTTGCTCTGAATCAGACCACGGGAGTTGTCGTGCAAGTCGTCGTATATGCAGGAACAAGCAAGAAGAACAGGACGAAGATGATCAGAAACACCACTGCCCAACGCGTGTACCCACCAAATACGCCGTACATATGTGCTCCCTCCTGAAGCGAGTTTGTGTGCTGCGACACACTGCCATACAATGCTGTGAGGGAACATCAGCGTGCGGGCCAATGTCTAGATGAGAACCGCCAGTCGCACCAAAGGAGGATTTTCCGTGTTCACTCAGCTCATCTCCCTCGATGACGCTCAGTTGTCTCTGCTGCCACCACAAAGTCTGCTGTTTCTGCACACACCCTTGTGCGGAACCTGCCAAGTTGCACGGCGCATGCTTGAGGTGATCGTCGCCATGCGAAGTGATATCCCGCTCTTTGAGGCAGACGCCAATTTCGTCCCCGCCACCTTACACGCGTGGCAAATCGCAAGCGTCCCTGCTCTAGTCTACCTGGTGCACGGCCAAGTGGAAGCCGTTCAATATGCGTTTTCAGGCGTGGCTGAATTGGCGGATCGGATTGCGCGTTTTTTGGATGGCCATGCAGATATCTAGAGGAACCGCCATGCGCAAATCCCCAATCGCCTACGACACCGGAATCCCTGGTATGGCTTCCACCATCTCGCGCCACGTCAGGTATTTGCGCTCGATATCCTCTTCCACCAAGCGGCTCCCTCGTTGCACCTCGATAAATTGCATGCCCGAGCGCGTGCGTATGGCGTGCCACGTGCCTTGATCGACACGCACCACGTCACCAGCGCGAACGCGGTGCCAACGCCCATCGAGTATGACCTCACCCTCGCCCTCGATGATGGTCCAGATCTCCTCGCGCCAAGCGTGACGATGATAGCTGAGATTGCGCCCGGCGTGAAGATCAATGCACTTGGTCAGGACTTCCGTGCTGTCGAGAAACTTTTGATAGTCGATCACGCGGTACGTTCCCCACAGGCGCTCTTCAAACATCGGTCGATTCTGAATGGGACCCACGACGTCTTTGAGGGAAGCCGACATCGTCTTGTCCGCCGCAAGTATCCCGTCAGGCGTCGCGACGACCATCATGTCGCGCAAACCGATGGCGACGACCGGAATACCAAGCTCGTTGACGACGTGCGTACCTTCGCATTGAGATAAGATGGCCTGTCCGACGCCCTCGTTTTCCATTTGTTCGGACAGCGATGACCACGTGCCGAGATCGGACCACATGCCGCGGTACGGATGGACTACAATCGATTGCAGCTGCTCGACGACTTCGTAATCGAAACTGCGCTTCGGAAAGGCATGGAAGTCGTTGTGGGCATCCTCATACGTCGCAGGCAAACCACGCTTGTTCAGCAAATTGATAAGCGTTCGCGGCAAGAAACAGAAGACACCGCAGTTCCAAAGAGCGCCTTCCCGAATCAATCGCCGCGCCGTCTCCTGATCTGGCTTCTCCACGAAACGGCGCACCTTCAGGACACCATTCAGGCTCACGGCATCCGGCACGATATAGCCAAACTTGCTGGTTGGTTCCGTTGGCTGGACACCCATCAACGCCATATCCGCACCACCGTCCTGCAATAACGAGGAAAGGCGCTGAATCTCCTGAAAATAGTGGTCATCGACGAAGTGATCGACCGGGCATACGGCGACTGGCTCGTCCAGTTCGACACCGCAACGGTCGACAAGGTGGAGGATGGACAGCGAGATTGCGGCAAACGTGTCACGGCGCTCCGGCTCTTCGATCACGCCGATCTCGCCGATTTGGGCGTGAATGATCTCCGTCTGCACTTTCGACGCGCACACATGCACCTGATGTGGCGCGAGCCCGCAATCGCCAATCTGTCGCCACACTCGCTGCAGCATCGACTCGAGCCCGGATTCGTTTCGCGACGACAGAACGCGCAGGAACTGCTTCGAACGAACGTCGTTAGACATCGGCCACAACCGCTTACCTGAACCTCCGCTCAACAACACCAGTCTCATCGTCAACACTCCTCCACCGAAGTCTGGACACACATCGCCCGGCCGCAAGATTCTCTTGCAACCGGGCGCTGTCCAAAGTTCCCATCATTACTATAAAGGACGTCCATAGATACGTCCATCCGCATGGCAGTTTTACTTGGCCATGTTCGTCTGACCTGACGGCGGCGTGTCGAGGTGCACAACATGCTTTCCACGAGCCGCCGATGCAATGGCGCCGATGACCATGAGTGCTGCGGAAATATAAAACGCCATGGCCAAGCCTGTATGAAATGGATCGGAAATCAGACTCGGGAAGAACTGTTTGCCCGTGAGCAGAGTAGCCTGGCTATGCGGCAAGACGTGCAGGATGTTCAGACCAGACGGGCCGAGCAAGGTCTGCAGAGGGTTGTAGCCAAGTAGCGCAGCAAACAAGGACGATGTCGGCGGCAGACTGGCGACTGCGTCCGCTGCACGCATCGGCACGCCGTGCGCCGAGAGTCCCGAAGCGAGTGCAGACGGCAACTGTGAAGACAAGCCGGCGATGACGATGGAGAAGAAGATGCCCATGCTCATCATCTGGCCGGCATTCATGAAGGTGGAACGCATACCCGAAGCCGCACCGCGATAACGAGCTGGCACGGAACTCATGATGGCCGCGCTGTTCGGCGACGAAAACAGCCCCATGCCGACGCCGACGATGAAGATGTACGTCCAGAACAGCCAGTGGTTAAAGTTCACAGGCAAGGTCGCAAGCAAGATGAAGCCAATCGCGCTGACGATTAGCCCCCCGGTCGCAAACGCCTTGGCGCCAAATCGGTCGGAGAGGTAGCCACTGATTGGCCCTGCCGCGAGAAAGCCGACGATTTGGGGGAGTGTGTACAAGCCGGCGATGAGCGGTGTGTTCTCATACGACACACCATGCAACGGCAGAAAGATACCTTGTAGCCAGATGATGAGCATGAAGCTGAGACCACCGCGTGCCAAGGCGCCCGCAAAGAGCGCGATATTGCCAAACGTAAAGGCCCGGATGCGGAACAAACCGAGATGAAAAAGTGGCTGCTTGACGCGCTGCTCGACGATGCCAAAGACCAACAACATGACGACGCCGACAGCCAGGCACGCGATGACAAACGGCGAACGCCACCCCATCGCGTGTCCCCCATAGGGCATGATGCCGTATGTGAGTCCAAGCATGATGCCGAGCACACCAAGGGCGAGGGTGAGATTGCCTGTAACGTCCAGGTGCTCACCCCGTTGCGGTGCAGTGACTTCGCGCAGGGCGACATACGCCCAAATCGTCCCCGCGATGCCGATCGGAACGTTGACCAAGAACACATACCGCCAGTTCCCGGTGGAAGCGAGGAACCCCCCGACCACCAGGCCCACGACACTGCCTGCCACGGACGCAATCTGATTCAGTCCGAGCGCCAAGCCTCGCTGATTGGCCGGAAACGCGTCGGTCAAAATGGCGGCGCTGTTCGAGAACAAAAACGCACCGCCAATCCCTTGGATGACGCGGAACACAATCAGCTCGATTTCCCCCGCCATGCCCTTGCTCCACGTCAGGGCACAGAGTATGGAACCTATGGTGAAGACCAGGAATCCTAGGTTGTACAGCCGAACGCGGCCAAACATATCCGACAGGCGACCAAACGTCACCAGGAGGACCGTCGTGGCGACATTAAAGCCGAGCAGCACCCACAGCAACAGTCCAGTTTGCCCGCCCTGCAATGGATTGACCGAAAGACCGGAGAAAATCACCGGCAAAGCAATGATTAAAATCGTGCCGTTAATGGAAGCCATCAACACGCCAAGCGTCGTGTTCGAAAGCGCGATCCACTTGTACATATCGCGCGATCGCGCTGCATCTACTTGTTGCAATGTAGCATTCCTCCCGCTGATTCAAAGCTCATCGGCCTGTTGCCGATGTTTCGCGAGCTTCTCCTGAATTCGCATCAGGCGATCGCGATAGCGTTGCCGCATGGCCTCCAGTCGTTCCACTTTTTCGTCAATATGCGTGACGACCGTCTCCAACAGTTGAATGGAATGCTCCAAGATGTCCATACGGACCTCCGGCTCGACACCAGCCTCCAGTTGTAGGCGATATCCTTGCAACACGTCTTCCACGTCCATCACTTCGCGAATTTCTTGCAAGGTATAGCCCAACACGTCACGCAAACGCAGGATTTGTTCCAACCGATTGATGGTGTCCTCGTCATACACGCGATGGCCCCCTGGTGTGCGCTGCACCGGTGGGATCAAACCAACTTCCTCGTAATAATGCAATGTCCGCGTCGTGATCCCCAGTCTTTGCGCAACCGCCTCCACCGACCAATCCTTTCCCATTGCCGTCCTCCCTTCCGAACCATCTCACCCCATCGATGCTATACCTCCACAAACCAAACGTCAACGTAAGGATTTGATTTATGCAAAATAAAAGGCGGGAGCCTATGCCCCGCCTCGTTCATCCATTTTCGATACATCCGCGCGATCGCGCTGGGTTACGCGCCGTTGCCACTGGCAGCGGCGTTCGCCTGTGCAGAACCGTTAGCCAAGGCCACATGATTCGTCTGTACACTGCCATTACTCGTGTTTGGCGGCAAACCTGCTCCCGTGCCGACGACGTTGCTTCCTAATGCACCACCGGCACCTTTCCCATGACCAGGCCCTCCATTGTTCAAGTGGCCCGGCGGCGCTGGTGGCGAAGGCGGCGCAACAGGCGTTGGTGCCGTCGTGTTCACCGTGTTATTGGAGACCGTATTCGTGCCTCCGCCACCCGCGGTATTCGTTCCGTTGTTCGGGAATATCGCGTTTCCTGGCGTATTGTTCGCCGTCCCGTTTCCCGTGAGTGGACCCGTCGTGTTGCCTGGCCCGACGCCATTCGTCGCGTTGCCCGGCCCAACGGATGACCCCGCGCCCGTCGCCACAGAGACGGACACCGGTTGTCCAACATCTTGCCCCGTCTGCTGACTGGTCGCCTGCACGGTGTAGACGTACGATTCACCAGGCTGCACTGAGCTGTCCGTCAGGCTGGTGGACGTTGTCTGGGCAACCGGCACCGTCTCGTCAGATCCGCTCGTCGATACGCGCGTAATCACATAGGTCACAGGCGAGGAAAAGCTGCCGGACCAGTTCAGCGAGACCGTGTTGTTCGCCGCGTTATACGTCGCATGCAGGCCCGAAATGCTGTTGGTCGGCGTCGGATTCTTTGCTGGCGCCGTCGTTCCGACGTAATTGACGCCTGCTGCGGTGCCCGTGATGTACGGATACGGACCTTCCGGGAACTGCTGTGCCTGCTCATTCTGCAACGCCAGGGCGATAATATCATGAAAAATTTGCGCTGCATTGGCAGACGGATCGACCGGCGACATGGTCATGTGGTACTCGTCGTTGGATTCGTCGTAACCGATGTGGATACTGCCAACCAAAGTCGGCGTATACCCATCAAACCAGCCGTCCCGAACCCAGTTGGGGTGGGATCCGACAAGCCCGCTGTCATACTGCACCGTCCCCGTCTTACCAGCCACGCCCCAGCCTGGTAGTTTGGCCGACTGACCTGTACCAAAATCGACGACATCCTGCATCAACCGGGTCATATCAGAGGCGGTTTGCGCACTCATAACCTGATTTTGCTGCGGACCTTCGTGATAAATGATGCCTCCCTGCGCATTGACAATTCGATTGATCAAATACGGCTGCGAGTGAATGCCGTTGTTATCGAATGCGGTGTACGCCCCCGCCATCTCCATGGGTGTCACGCCATTGACGAGACCGCCGATGGCAATGCCTAAGTGCTCATAGTCCTTGCTCGTCAAGGGGATGCCATCCGCCTTTGCCATATTTGCACCCGTGCTAATGCCTATCTGTTGCAAAAGCCATACAGATGCGACGTTCTGCGACCACTCCAGTCCATATTGCAGCGTCACTCGCGTCGGGCCGCCAACCTCCCAGTTTTGCGGCTCGTACCCACCCCCGAAGTCCTGGGGTTGGTTGTCTAAAATCGACGTGTACGTCCAATTTCCCGTCTGCAGGGCAGGCGCATAATCCATGATAGGCTTAATGGACGATCCCGGTGAACTCGCCTGGTAAACGCGATCAAGCCCAAGCGGTACATACCCTTGCTTACGGGAACCCGCTGCACCTAAGATGCCACCCGTCTTCGGATCGACAAACACGGCTGCGCCTTCAACGACGGTGCCCGTCGTCGCGCCAGGAAAATCAGAGTCATACTTACCGCTCCAGAACACTTCGTTAATTGCGTTCTGCACGGCAGGATCAATCGTTGTATAAATCTTGAGCCCACCCTGCATCACTTCGCTGGGCGGGATACCATGGCGATTGAGATAGTCGAGCAAGAAGTTCGTCAGAAGCGGATCGCTGCTCCAGCCATCGCCTGGGAACGAGTGAAACGATACCCCGAGCGGCTGCTTGGCCGCCGCCTCTGCCTGCGCCTCCGTGATGTAACCGTAGTGCACCATGTTCTGCAGAACTTGGTTGCGCCGTTCCAGAGCGGCCTTTGGATGCTGCAGCGGATCGTATGCACTCGGAGCTTGAGGCAGGCCGGCAAGCAAGGCGGCATCGGCCAGCGTCAACTTGTCAGGCTCCTTCTTTAAGTCGATGCCGAAGTAGCGCAACGCCGCTTGTTCAATGCCAATGCTACTTTCTCCGAGCGGAATGCGATTCAGGTACATCGCCAAGATTTCCTGCTTCGTAAAGTTGCGCTCGATCTGCAAACCGAGTGCAATCTGCTTGAACTTGCGCGAAAACGTCTTTTGATCCGTCAAGTACGTGATTTTTGCCAACTGCTCAGGAATCGTGCTGGCCCCCTGGGCCAGGCTTCCCGAAGAGAGATCGACGAACAACGAACGAAAAATGGAACGGATGTCGATCCCGGAGTTCGTCCAAAACGTGTGATCCTCCGTCGCAACAATCGCGTCCTGTACGTTCTTCGGTATCTGGTTGTACGTCAAATCGGTGTTTGGCGAGCCAAGCGACATCAGCCGGCTGCCATCCTCCGCATACACAACGGAAGGCTGGTGCACTTCCTCCAAAACACCTGGTTGAAACGGGGTCATCCGCACCGCCAAATAAAAACCGGCGCCCACCAAAACAATGAGCAGGATGACAGACGCCGTGACAATCGAGATCCATCGACGGACCAACGACGACACCTCCAATGGTTCTGTGTCCAATCTGCGTCCCGACAGTTCTCAATCTGTATGCCAAAAGATGACGTTTCTTGCCTGTTTCCGTGCCTGAGCAGACTGCAAACGTGCGTGGGTTACAGCCGTTTTAGACGCCAGGTCAGCTTGGGCTTGGCAATGGCCGCACTTGTTCGGACAGGGACGCTAAGTTGTTGATATCCTATCGTGACATTCAACGTGCCAATCAACGCATTTGCAGGGATGGCGTCAGGCATCGTGCGGCTCTTAAACGACTGCGAGACAGGCATGCCTCCCCAGCCAATGGCTTGTGCAGATTGCGCTGCCGTGAGAGAAACCGGCTGCGCCCAGGCCGCATTGAGCGTACCTACCTGCGCACCTGCTTGCAAGAGGTTGACGGGTCGCAGAGCCTTTTTCGCATCTTGGGCAATGCGAACACTTGCCGACAAAGCCTCATCCAACTCCTGCGCACCTTTTTGCCCAAGCACCGCCCCGACAATTAACACGTTTTGATTCGCCACCGTCTTTTGTGCGGCAAAGACAAAGCAGCCCCCTGCCTCGAGCGTACTGCCTGTCTTGCCACCAATGATGGTACCGTGGCCCACCTGCGAATCGACGTTGTAGACAAGCCCTGCCACTGGCAGCACCGCCTGCGGCTCGCTGACAATCTGACGAAACACCGGATTTTCCATTGCCTTTGCAAATAACTTCATCTGATCCTCGGCATCGCTCTGGCTCGCCGGCGAATAGCCTGTCGGATCCGCGTAGTGGGTATTTTTCATAGCCATCTTCGCGGCCGTCTCGTTCATCTCTTTGACGAACGCGGCCTGTGAACCGTCACACCATTTGGCAAGCATCGAACCCATGTTGTTGCCCGATGGCAACATCAGGCCTTCCAACGCCTGGTATTCGCTCAATTGCTCGCCCGCAGCCACCTTCACCACAGACTCTCCTAAAGCGTTGTCCTGTGTGTAGGTCTTCACGTCAGCCGGCGTCACCGTGATTGAAGGACCTTGCTGGCCGAGTTGCAAAGGATGCTTCTGCAATACGAGGTAGGCCGTCATCACCTTGGTTACACTGGCGATGGGCACAGGCGCCTGCACGCCTGAGGTGCCAAAACTGCCGATCCCAACCGCTTCGAGTGCGGCTTGTCCCTGCGTCGGCCACTGGATGTTCGGCGCGGGACCAGCGACTTTGGCCGGAAGCGCCGCAAGAACGTCAGCGGACGGCTTGGGCACGGGTCTCACCAACTGTACGATCGGGACGGCGATGATAATCAGGACGATCACGACGGTTATCACAATTCCGCGGATACTACGCACAAACATCCTCCTAATACGAAATCACGCGATATACTCGCTTCACGACATGGCGTGCTCAACCTGCTGGCTCAGTAGCCGGCGATACCGTACATACATGGCGATTCGCCAAGGCACAAGCATGCCAAACGCCAAACAGAAAAACAGTGAGCCTGTCTGATACACATCCACATAGTTCTCGACAACGCTATGGAGCGCGATACGCACCACCAAAAGCCCCAACAAGATATAAATAAACGCGCGCGAGCGCTTCAAATAGATACCGTCCTCCCCCACATAAAAGTGGGACGTTGCAATCAGCGGATAGCTGAACAAGCAGCCTGCACAGATCGCCGCCAACGCATAGAGAACCGGTTCGCGCGTGAACGGAAACACGTACATCAAAAATCCTGTGCTCATCGCCACTGGCGGAATGAGAATCTTGCGAGCGTTGGTGGGCCGTTTCCCGGCACGCAGACGCACGAAAATTACCGTCAGAGCAAAAACCACCGCAACGGCGGTCCCAATGAGCGTCGTGGCCTGGTTGTGATTCACACTCTCCCCCTCGCCTTCTTGGAATCGCTGCAATCTCGTCGCAGCCAACTCAGAATAGAAACTACGAGAGAGTATACCATCAATTTCTCAACACGTTCTTGAACGCTGTTCTACAAAACTTCGACAAATGCCTGGAAATTCGGTGGAATACAGTGGCCGTCTGCCAACCCCGGACACAGTTTGCAAAATTTATTTTGGTTGCTAAACTACGTGGCAGAGTGTCAAATTTCACGACGACTAACGGAGGTCGACATCGTGTCTCAACGGTATGCACATCTGCTCTTGCGCTACCGCTACTTGATGATTGCCGTCTGGCTCGTGGCCGTTGCAGCGGCTCACGTCTGTCTGCCACAATTGAACAGCGTCGTGGCGCATCGCAACACCGAATTCCTGCCTAACTCAACGAGCGTCGTCGTCGCCAGCAATTGGCTGAAGCAGGTCAACCCCAAGGCAAGCGTCGGTAGCAGTGCCGTCGTGGCCATCTATAACCCAAAGGGTCTGACCCGCCAAGACAAGTCGTGGTTTGCCAACGAGTTGCGGCAAATCGCAAAGGACAAGACGAAGTATGGCGTGAAATCGGTTAGCGGCGCGTTCAACGCGAGCGCCACCATCCAGAAACAATATATAAGTGGAGATGGCACGGCCGAGATCGCAAGCATCGGCTTTCCCGATTCAGACGTCGCCAAGACAACAAACGCTGCGCTTGCCCGCGTCGAACATGCGTTTGGGCAAAAGCCTGCCGACGCACGCATCTTGTTTACCGGCGACACCCCCATTGAAAATGACAACATCAACATTTCCATGAACGGAGCATCAAAAACCGCAGGTGTGACGGTGGCACTCGTGCTCATCATCCTCCTTGTGGTATTCCGATCCGTCGTCGCCCCCTTCCTTACCCTGCTATCCATTGGCCTGTCCTATCTCCTGACGACCAATGTCGTCGCGGCGTTGGCCAACGTCGGCTTGCCAGTGTCGACCTTCACGGACACGTTCCTGATTGCCATCATCTTTGGTGCCGGGACGGACTACAGCATCATCGTCATGAACCGCTTCCGCGAAGAATCGAGCCGCGGCTTGGCCCCCGTGGATGCCCTTGCGGCCGCCTTCCGGGGCATTGGCAAAACAGTCGTGTTTAGTGCACTCACCGTCTTCATGTCGTTTGCCACGCTTTACTTCGCCCGTTTTGGGCTATTCAAATCAGGCGTCGGCGTCGCCGTCGGGATCGCGATCACGCTGGCGGCATGTCTGACGTTCCTGCCGGCCTTGATGCTGTGCCTAGGGAGATTTGTTTTCTGGCCGCGCAAATCGATCACGGCAGCCAGCCACAAGCCGTCCCGCGTATGGAGTGCCACAGGTCGCCTCTCGCTGCGTCACCCGTGGTGGACACTCGCCGCTGTCTCCGTCGTCCTGGCGCCTATAGCAATGACGTTCACCGACCAAAGAACGTTCGATCCAACCTCAGACATTCCGAACGCCCCATCCGTCGTGGGCTTCAAGATTGTCTCCAAGGCGTTTGGCGCAGGTAAGGTGCTACCCATGGATATTGTCGTGCACACGCGAGACAACCTACGTTCGCCACAAGGCCTTGCGACAATTGAAAACATTTCGTCCTCCGTCGCCAAACTGCCATTTGTTTCGGAAGTCGACAGCGCCACGCGGCCTCTCGGCAAGGTGATCCCACAGTTTCAACTCGCCGGCCAGAATCATCTTGCGGCGGATGGACTGGGCCAGGTCCAGGTCGGATTACAAAGCATCGCGTCTAGCGTGGGCAGCCAAAGCGCAAACCAGGCGGTAAGCGCGACGAATCGACTGGCGGACAGTGCCGGAAGGCTCGCGACTGGCGAAAACCAGCTGCACGGTGGTCTCCAACAAGCGGCAACCGCGAGCCGTCAGGTCGCTACAGGGGCACAACGGTTGGCAAACGGTGCTGGATCGCTGGCAACCGGCAGCCAAACACTGGCCAAGGCAGCAACGCAGGTAGCGGCCGGCAGCCAACAGGTCACAACCGGGATCGCACAAAGCGCCAGCGCGGCGAAGCAACTGGCCAGTGGCAGTGCCAAGTTGCAGCAAGGGCTCAACCAACAAGCACAGGTAACCAGCGAACTGGCCAATGCCATCGCCAATTGGGCAAAGACGCACGCAAACGTCGCTGCGGATCCGTCATGGCAGCAAATCGAAGGTCTTGCCCAAGCCGCAACCGCAGGGAGTCAGGCGGCGAGTGCGGCTTCGGCCAAGCTTGCAGGCGGATCGAACCAGCTTGCCTTAGGCCTTGCCCAACTGTCGGCAGGCGCGAGCCATGTGGAAAAAGGCGCACAAGCCATCGCTTCAGGCGGTCAACGCTTGGCTGCCGCAAGTGGCCAATTGGCAACAGGTGCAGGCCAATTGGCAGCAGGAACAACCAGCCTTGCAACAGGTCTGGGGAAACTGAGCGGAGCGAGCATTCAACTGCACAGCGGGTTGACACAATGGGCCGCCGGCGCACAAAAGTTGGCGTCAGGCATGCACGGGGCAGGACAAGGTGAAAATCAGTTGCACGATGCGCTGATCAAACTGGCAAATGGCGTCGGTAGCGTCAGGGGCGCCCTGAACCAGTCGAGCCGTGCCACGCAGACGGGTGATCCAGGTTTCTTCGTACCTGCATCCGCCATTCGGTCCAATCCAGACTTGCAGCAGGCGATGAACAACTACATCTCGGCAAACGGCCATACCGCTGACATTCGCGTGACTTTGAAAACTGATCCATACTCGATGACCGCAATTCAACAAATGCCACGGCTCGAGGCGCAGGCACAGGCTGCATTCGCCGCAAGCCCGATAAACACTGGGGAACTTGGCTACACAGGCACAACTCCGACCCAGGCGGCACTCAATCAGTTGTCGGGCAGCGACTTCACGCGCATGATGGCGATGATTCTCGCAGCCATCTTCATCTTGCTCGTCCTGATGCTGCGCTCGGTTCTGGCGCCGTTGTACGTCATCATCTCATTGACAGGAACCTATTACGTGACGATGGCCATCCTGCAGTACACAGCCGTTCACATCATGGGTAAAACAGGGATCAGTTGGACGGTCCCATTCTTTGCATTGTTGTTACTCATTGCACTTGGTGTGGATTATTCGATCTTCCTCATGTCGAGATTCGACGAGGAACTGCGCAACCATCCGGAACAAAATATCCGCAGCGCAATGTTGCGTGCGATGCAACAGATGGGCAATGTCGTCTTTTCAGCGGCGGCAATCATGGCTGGAACGTTCGGATCGATGTCGGTCTCAGGTGTGACGACGCTGGTTGAAATTGGGCTGTCGGTCATCATTGGGCTCGCCATGTACGCGCTGATGGTTCTGGCCTTTTTTGTGCCGGCGGCAACCGCAATTGTAGGAAAGGCTCACTTCTGGCCATTCATGAAGACGAGTCAAAAAGAACGCGAACTCCTTGCACGGATCGCAGATGTCGCGGATGAGACGTAAAGCAGGTATGGCGGTCGCTTCTCTTCGCGACATGCCTGACACCCGTCAGGTCGAGAGCAAGATCCAAGCGCCGCCGACTCCGCATACTTTTTTCCTTCCGCACCCACTCTAGGGGTGGTGAAACTTCTGTCCTGCCATAGGAGGCGATCTTGATGCCCACGAACTCAACAACTGCGCAACCGGGGCATGCCCCATCGTTCCCAACGTCGTTCCCACCCCAGCACCAAAATCAGCAACCTGGTCTTGAATCCGAGATGAACCCACGCCCGTTTTTCGACGATGCGAACTACCGTGGCAGCCAAAAGCTGCAGGACAAAGTCGCCATCGTCACCGGCGGCGACAGCGGTATCGGCAGAGCGGTCGCGATCGCGTTTGCCAAGGAAGGCGCCGATGTCGCGATCGTGTACTACAACGAGCACGAAGATGCAGAGGAGACGTCCACCTGCATCAGCCAATATGGCCGCAAGGCGATTACCCTGCCCATTGACGTAGCCAATGCAGATCTGTGTAAACAGGTAGTGGCTCAGGTGATTCAGAGATTTGGGAAGCTTGATATTCTGGTGAATAACGCCGCTGAACAGCATCCGCAAAACAGTATCTTGGACATCACGCCCGACCAACTACAGCGGACATTCTCCACAAACGTGTTTGGATATTTCTATATGATTCAAGCGGCTCTTCCACATCTGCAGCAGGGATCGTGCATCATCAACACGACATCGATCACGGCTTATGCTGGCAACGAAACGCTGATCGACTATTCGGCAACAAAAGGGGCGATTGTCACCTTAACGAGGTCTTTGGCAAAGTCTCTCGCCAAACAGGGGATTCGCGTCAATGCGGTAGCACCAGGTCCCATTTGGACGCCACTGATTCCGTCGACCTTTGAAGCCAATCAGGTCGCGCAATTTGGAAGTGACACGCCCTTGGGTCGAGCCGGGCAGCCTGCGGAACTGGCGCCAGCCTACGTGTATCTGGCAAGTCATGATTCCTCGTATATGAGCGGGCAGGTACTACATGTAAACGGCGGCGAGATCGTCAACGGATGAACCCCTGACGCTCGCCGCTTGTAAGCTGTGCATTACGATTGTGGTACGAGCGTCACCGTGCCGTTGGCTGGGATGACGCCGGTAAGAAGCGTGGCGGGCGCCAATCCGTTGCTGACGGCTGGCGTCTGCGCAGCGATTTGAATCGTATAGACACCGCCCGACGGTTGCGCGGAGGATGCCACGACAAAGTCGCCGCTGTGCAGGGTCACAAGGACTTTGCTCAAATTGCCCACCTGGTAGACAGGAATGGACGTCGCTGTCCCCGCCGGGTTATTCACCTCGACCCGATACACGTTCGTGAACTTCACATACTGCGAATCGACCCATCCGTAATTCACAATATGATACCAAGGCATCACATAAGGACCTGCCATGCCTTGTTCAATCTGATCGATCCGCACCGTCGTGCCAGCGGGAATCAAATTGGCGTTGGATTGGTTGGGCTGGATGTAGGTCGTCCACATCGCGTAGCTCCAGATGCCGTCCGGATTTGCCATGTGCATGACCTGCGACTCAAACTTCTTGACAGCCGCTTCGGTAAGGGGGCCGTACTGGCCGTCGGTCTGCAGTCCGGCTCCAATCGTCTGATTCAGGTACTTCTGCACTTCAGCAACCGGCTCACCTGAGCTGCCATTTTGCAAAGGACCAAAGAACTGTTGATTCATACCCACAGCCATCGTCGGGAAATACGGCACCCCAGAGTTTTGGTAGTAGCTGTCCGATTGAATGACGCCAGTCGCACCGTTCATGTAAAAGACGGGTTCCGTACTGCTTTTTGGCGTGGGGGCCACGTTTTGTGGCGAGTATTGCTGATATGCGCTCACACTCGATCCGACCGAACTTGCGAACTGCGTCATGAGGCTGCCGATGCCAGAAGCCCATTGTTTGTCTGTCGCATAGTTGACATTCATCCCGGTGAGCGTCGGTGAAACGTACTCGCTGCCACCCGGATTGAGGTAGTTATTACGGACCTCCCACGCTTCAAAGCGAATGGCGTAGTCGTCGCTCGGGAACACGCCCGCGTCAGTGCCAGGATTCGAATCGTACGCACCGTATCCAAATAGGTTGTTCTTTGCCAGCGCAATTTGACTCTGACCCCAGTAACTTTCGAGAATTGCATGGGAGACGAGATAGTTGGCATCTACGCCATATGTGTTCTGAGCATCCATAAACGAGGCACCCAGACCATTGAGTGGCGAATCGTTGGCAAGTAAGTAGGAATTGATACTTGAGATATTGATGTTGGAAGGGGCCGGGAAACGAAGATCGACATTGGTAAATGACAGATTGCCACCCGTCGAACCGCTCGTGCCACCCCCGGTCGTATTTCCGGTGCTGTTGCCCGTCATATTTCCGGTGCTGTTGCCCGTCATATTTCCGGTGCTGTTGCCCGTCATATTTCCGGTGCTGTTGCCCGTCATATTTCCGGTGCTGTTGCCCGTCATATTTCCGGTGCTGTTACCCGTCATATTTCCGGTGCTGTTGCCCGTCGAGTTGCCCCCGGGGTCGGAGGTCGTCACCACAGCTGGCGAGGTTTTCATCGTCCACGCCGTTCCCTGCCAGACCGAGCCGACGCCAGTACGTTTTAAAGCATTCATGACGTACCAGATAGGCATGAACGTCGTCATGTTCCCGGAAGCCGGATCTGGATGGACAACCGCGATCACATTGGCCACCACGGTGCCATTGATGGCGATTGCCGTGCTGCCTTTACCGTACTGAATATGCGAGTAATCGACTGCCGCGTTCGTGGACGGCGCGATGATATTCCAAACGCCATTCGCCCATACGCTCGTATAGCCGGCCTGTTTCAGAGCCTGCATCACGTACCAAATGGGCATGTAGGTTGTTCCGTTGTATGTAAATCCAATCGGTGAAGAAACGAGATTGCCATTGAAAGAAATGCGTTTGGTCTGCACATCACTGACCACGCGGCTGTTGGCTGAGGTGACAACAGGCGGCACCTCATAAGCCGCGACAGCCTTTGCAATGGCTCCCCAGGTCAACGGTCCGACGACGCCGTCCACCTGTAGTTGATTCGCATTTTGAAAAGCCTTCACCTGCGCCTCGGTAGTCGCATCAAATGTCCCGGTCGCTTGGCCGACCGTAAACCCAAGCGCATTGAGATCATTTTGCAGAACCGTGACGGACGGCCCTTGCGTCCCATACTGGAGCATCGGGTAGGATTGCCAAGACGATCCGAGTCCAAGCGTCCCGGCTGTATCCGTGCTTGCCGTATTCACTGCGGCATGGTTTGTGGCGGTCTGCGCCCACGCGGTGGGCGACTGAGACAGCGCAACCCAAGCAGGCAACGCGAGCACCGCAAGTAGGCGACCTGATTTCACAACGAGGACCTCCCTTTCAATTTCGTCATGAAGCGGTTGTCGAATTGATGTTGATCCGCTGTACTTGTGGGCCCTGCGTACTCGCCGACAATTGAATCTCACCGAGCACCACGGTTCCCGAAAGTTGCGGCAACATGAGATTCCATGTAACGGTTAGCCCAGAAGAGGGGATCTGAACCCAAAGCGTGTGGCCCTTCGGCCACTGAAGATTGCGTGTGTCAAGTGCAAACGTATTTGTCCACTTACTCTGCCCGGAAATCTCATAGGTGACGTTGCCAAATGTAGTGATGTAACCGAATCCTGTGCCCGTTGGCGGGGTTGGCACCACCAATACATACTGGTTGCCCTGCTTGACGACACGCAGGGAGTCAAAGAATTGGTAGGTCTGCTCCACGGCGCTTTGTATGGATGCATCCGACGAAAAAAACGGCTGACCGCCGCGGCTGTCTCCTGTGAACGATGCGACAGCCTCGTCCGCGATGGGATAACAAATCTGCCACGTGTTCTTGGCCGTTTCGACAAAACCCTGAAGGGTATTGTGGAGATTCGACACCAAGGTCGCCAATTCCTGCGGCGTAAGGAAATTTGTCGATTGCCAGGAAGCCGGCATCAATCCAACAGCCGACGCCCACGCTGCCGGCGCACCCCCTGGTTGATAAGCCGCATCGCTTGCATTCATGCCGTAAGCATGCCACAGGATTTGAACTGCCGTCGCCGGCGTCAGCGGCGCAAAGACACCTGCCGCGCTCGCCGAGATCGGCTGGTATATCCCTTTTTCCATGCTGGCATGCACATAGCCCCAGGCCGGCGAATTCGTCGACAAATCGGTATACGAACTGCTCCCTGATGTATCTGGGGAGACGCCAAACGCTTGGTCGACCGCGACGAGCAGGCTCCATACACCCACTTGATCTGCGGGCAAAGCTGTTGGCAGCGCACTCGTATCGAGCGACAGCGTCGTGCCGTCCCAGGTTGCGCCGATGCCTAAGCGGGCCAACAATTGCTCGATATTCGCCACTGGGAAGAACATCGCCTGTTTGCCGGAAGCTGGATCTGCCGCCGCGACACCTTGTAAACGCTGGACGACCGTCCCGTTGATGGCGATCGCGACATTACCTGCACTCTCCGTATCCGGGCTCGTGTCGACGGGAATGGAAACGGGCACCGTGACATTCCAGACACCCTGCTTCCACGTGCTGACAAAGCCCATCTGCTGCAGAGCGCTCATCACGTACCACAGCGGCATGTAGACCATACCGTTTTGCGAGAACGTGTACGGTTTCGCCAGCGTGGACTGCCCATTCAACACGATGGCCCGCTGCTCCATGATCGAGGACTTGTGTATGACAGACGCCTGCGTCACTGGCACCACGGCGCTTCCCGCAATGACTGCGAGCATCGCAGTTCCCAACACCCATGTCTTACGATCCGCCATGAATACCCACCCCCGCAATGAAACTCGCTGTCGTGTCATACGCAATGCGTTCACTGCCCTGTGATCGCTCCGAAGTCAACAGGAGTTTTGAACCGTCGTAGTATGCATGCGAGGCTTCGCCTGTTCCATAGCCGTCAGCGCTCAACTGGGCAAGCGAACTATCGTACACTGCCTGATGCTCGACATCGATGCCTGTCAACTCCACCTCAACGCCAAGCCCGAGCCGCGACGCGGTCTCGGTGGCATTGGTCATGCGGGCGAGATCGGCCTGTTGCCCCTGCTCGACGAAGTTCGGCTGAATCCACGCTGCCGTAAAGCCGAGTGATTGCCACTGCCAGACGCCGCCAGCACCATAGTACGGGATCCAGAACAAAGGTAGATTGTTCGCTTTGGCTAGAGCGGAAGCAAATTGGATATATGGAGCTTCACCGGGCATCGTTTGGCGATACTGTTCCTCGTTCCAGTAGAACCCGACCAGTTTCAAATTTTTGAAATCCGCTTTCTTCCAATCGTCGAGCAATTGGTGGACATACCAGGTCTCTGCCTGTTCGCGACCCGCCAATCCATTTGGATCGCCAGAGCCGCCATCAAATTGCACGTCTTTCCCGTCGACGGCTCCGAAGTCGATCAGCCCATATGCAAAATACGGCAACGAAAGCACGACTTTTTCCTGATATCCCGGGCGGTGCAACGCCTGATTGACGACAGCAACCGCCTGGTTCAAGGCGCTCAATTGCTTCCCAGGGGCAAATAAATCCTGAAGATAGGCGGACAAGCCTTGCTCTGTGTCCTGTACTGAGCCATAGGGCAGAAAGAGCATCGTGTCGAACAGAGGTTTGGTCATCTGTCCGCGCTCCGTTACATAAGCGAGCATAGGTTCGAAGTCCTGGACGGACCACGTGCCTTGACTGCCATTGGCCCCCGTTTGTACGAGCAACATATTGCGAATACCGGCGGCATTGGGTGCCGATGGCAGCAACGGACCGGGCGCCTTGATGGATGCTGCCACCACTTTCGGCAAGGTGCTAGCCGCCAGACCGCGCTCTGTTCGTGAACCTTGTACGTCAAAACCATTGACGAACACCCAAACGTCAACGGGAATGACGAGCCGCACCGCCGACGCCTCGATCCCAGCCGCACTCGACCAGGCAAACGTCTGTGTCATCACACGCTGATCGCTTTGCGGTATTGCAGAAGGGCGCTGCCCTGCCGTGTACCATTGACCGTTTTGGTCAAACTGAAACTCGACATCACTGGGGAAATAGATACCAAGCGAAAAGTTTTGCAAGGCCTGAATGTGAATGGACTTCACGTCGACTGGAGACGTAAACGTCAACGTGATGGTGCGACTCCCCTGATGGCTGAAGCCTCGCCACCCAGACATCTGTGTCACATCGCTTTGATACGATGTTTCCTCCCGTGCGAACGTAGCATCCGGTATACCGCTCACCGCAATGGATAGGGCACCCTGCGATGTCAGATCCGTCATGGCGCTGCTGACATTTGCGCCCTCCGATCCCGCCGCCCCTGTCGCACTGCCTGTCCCCGCAGCTGCGGCCAAGGCGATGCGCGGCGGATCGAGCGAGGCGGCCGCTAGTGCGCAAAGAGCCATCGCGGTCGCCGCCCACATTTTTCGCTTACTGAACAACCATGACACCTTCCTCATCACGACGAACTTGCCGATCCCGCTTCGACAACGAACGACAATCTAGTCAACGATACCTTTCGAAAGTCAAGTCCAATTTCTAAGGGCATTGTGCTAAATTTGCACCACGTCAGCATGGGATTTCCAATCTATCAAAAATTCATTGACAAAGTCATAGTCTCGTCCATATAATGTGTATAAGGTCTTTGTAATCTTCATATACTTTGAGCGTGGACACGAAGATCCTAAGCCGGTAAAGTGGGCACATAGGCTTAGGGGAGTGAATTGTGCAACCGGCCACCCGATACTACATCTGGGTGGTTTTTGTGTTGTCCGCGTTACTCGTTGCACGCCTTCGTATCTAGACATCCATGAACGTTCAAGCAACGGGTGGCCAAACTGGGGTCAAAGGGTTAGACAGAAGAAGGGAGACTATAAAAGTCTCCGCGAACAATGAGTACACAAAACCAACCGAATCAGGGATGGATACTCGCAGAGAGGTCCATCCCTGATGTCGTTTATGCCCCATTGACCCTTTGTATGCGTTTGTATACAATGATCTCGCAAATCGAATACATTTGTATACAGAGGAGTGTGTTGGCATGCAACACGTTGACAGGGAAACACACGACCATCACGGTTCACACGGCAGGCACCACAAACCTGGCAGAGCCCCGCACGATCACCCGAAACACGGGATCGGCCCACAAACGTTTCGCCGCGGGCGAGCACTGGCCTTTCTGGAAACGCTCAATGTGCGGCGCGCAACCCTGATCCGGCAATTGGAACAACCTGAACTCACATCCATTCATCCCGTGATCGCGGGCGAACTCAAGGCAGTTGACATGATGCGCGACGAGTTCATGGCTATGTTTGACCTCCGAGACACACAGGAAGACACAGACAACTACGAAGCGCCACAAACCAAGCACACCACTCCACCCAACACAGAACAACCCATCGAACCAAGCGACCAAACTGAATCTGACGCATGAAGCAGCGAGAAGCGGGAGCATGACCTACGCGCGGCAAGACTCGCATGGTTGCTCCCGCCTATCGCCGCCGCTTTTGTGAACTGGGGATACCCATCTGCTCACGGTATTTCGCCACAGTCCGACGTGACAAGGCAACGCCCTGTTTCGCCAAGCGCAACACGATCTCGGCGTCGGAGAGCGGATTGCGCGCATCTTCTAGAGCGATCAGCGAACGCATGAGATGCTGTACCGCTTCTGCAGAGAAGTCAGATGCGGCAAGTTGCGCCGGGAAGAACGCATCCATCGCCCACACCCCGAAT
Source organism: Alicyclobacillus sacchari (assembly GCF_004366795.1). Taxonomy (GTDB): domain Bacteria; phylum Bacillota; class Bacilli; order Alicyclobacillales; family Alicyclobacillaceae; genus Alicyclobacillus; species Alicyclobacillus sacchari. Next base: position 73,771 of record NZ_SORF01000003.1, read on the forward strand.
GGCGTCTTCATGCTCTTGTTGCGGATCGCTCGACTGACGGTGGACTCGTGCATCTCCAATTCCTGAGCCACCTCGCGCAGCGTGAGCGGACGCATGTGTCCCGGCCCATGTCTTAAGAAGTTAAGCTGCCGCGCGACAATCACTTCAGCCACCCGTAGCATGGTCATACGGCGTGTTTCAATGGCCTTAGCCATGCGCTCGATAGCGCGTAAACGCGCGGCTAAGAACGCCCGTACCTCCGTCCCGCCGGATATCCAAAGTGCGCGGTATGACGGTGAGACCCACAAGCGTGGTTCGGCACTTTCATGCACGCGCACCATGAACGCGTCTCCGGCCTGTTCAACGACGACGTCCGGAGGAACAAGCGACAACGGCTCTTTGCACCATGCCGCACCCGGGCGCGGCGTGAGACGGCGAAACTGTGCAAGTACTTCATAGATTTCATCCAACGAAACGTGACAGTTTCGCGCAACCAATCGCAGTTTCCCCTGCCCCAAATCGTTCAGATGATCGATCACCTTACGCGCCAATGTGCGGTAAGGGGGTTCGATTTTGTCCAGTTGCAGAATCAGGCACTCCTCCAGATTCCGCGCACCAACCCCTGAAGGTTCACAGTCTTGCAGAGCAGATAAGGCCTCCTCCACCTCCCGCACAGGGACGCCAAGCCGAACAGCCACGACGTCCAACGAATCTGTACAATAGCCGCGCTCATCTAGGCTGCACGCCAGTTGTTGCGCAACTCGCAAGGTGCGTGACGGAAGCGGCATCACCCGCAACTGCGCACAAAGCTCATCGGCAAGGGTCCGCTGTGCCGGATATTGATAGACGGCATCGAAGCTCCATGGCGCCGTGGCACCTTGTCTGGGGAACTCGCCAGAAGCCACCGCCCATGGCCACTCCCATTCCAGGCAAGGGTTGTCTTGCGCCATGTGCTCCAACATGTCTGCCAGTTCAGACGACGAGGATTGCAAAACAGCCAGTGCCTGCCGCATCTCTGCAGTCATGACAAGCCGCTGCGTCTGCTGCATTTCCCCGCAAAATGCCATATCCATGGCAATCACTCCGTCATGGTTTGTTGCTTCATGGGAACCTGAATCCGCCGCCGATAGAATAGATAGTAACTGAGCAAAACGATGACGATAATGGGCACGCCCGCATAAATCGCCATCCGCTGTCCCGGAATAAAGATCAGGCTGACAGCAATGGCCAAATTCAATACAACGCCGGCAATCGGCAAAATCGGGTACAGCGGCGTGCGATACGCCAAAGCCCGCACGTCTCCACCATCGCGCACATACTTACGGCGAAATCCAATTTGTGAAGCGCAAATGATGGCCCAGGAAAGCACCGCAATTAGACCGATTCCAGAGACAATCCACAAGTACAGCGTATTGGGTGAAACTTGATAAAGCCACAGTGACAACGTACCAATGACAAGGGTGGCCAGCACCGACCAAACAGGTACCTGAGCCTTGCTCAATCGCGTCAAAAAGCGAGGTGCCATGCCGTCGAGCGCCATCGACCAGAGAAGCCGGGAGGACGCGTAGGTCCATGATGATCCCGCGGACAGTGCAGATGTAATAACGATCATATCCATGATCAGCCGAGCATATGGAATTCCCGCAACTTGGAATATAGTCGCAAATGGACTGTCATTCAAGCCGGCCTTTTGCCAAGGAATAATACCCACCAAGACAATCATCGAAATGACGTAGAACAACAATGTGCGAACGCTGGTACTACGTACCGCGCGCGGGACGGATCGCGCCGGATCCTTACTTTCCCCAGCGGCAATACCAATCAATTCTGTGCCACTGTATGCGAAACTGACAGGCACCAATGCCATGAAGACGGCGCCAACACCATGTGGGAACAGGCCACCTTGGCCGGTGTAATTGTGAAGGCCAATGGGATGATGGCCGGTCAACCCAAAAATCGCAAGCACACCAGCAATACAGGCGGCGACGATGCCAAATACCTTGATGCTTGCGAACCAAAATTCCGACTCGCCATAGACGCCTACCCGCGTGACGTTCAACGCCAAATAAATGGCTGCAAAGAGCGCGTACCACACCCACAAAGGCACACCAGGAAGGTATTGGTGGATGATAATGGTCGCGGCAATCCATTCGCCGCCAATGGTGAACGCCCCATTCAGCCAATACAGCCAGGCACTCAAATAGCCAACGGACGGACTGATGAATTCCTGAGCATATGTCTTGAACGATCCCGCCACAGGCATGGCGGTTGCCAACTCGCCCAAACACATCATGACGATGGAAACGATGATACCTCCAATTACGTACGCAAGCACAGCACCACCCGGCCCAGCTTGATTGACCGTGTATCCCGAGCTCAAAAAGAGCCCGGTGCCGATCACTCCACCAATCGAGATCATGAACATGTGGCGCGCCTGCATGCCCCGCCGAAGTTGCGACTCTTTCTCCATAATCTGATCCAGTTGTTGCATAATCGCCCTCCCCCACAATTGATAGCGCTTTCAAAAGAACATACAATACATCCACCTTGTGATGATTATGAATTAGCAAGATTCATGCCAAGCACATGTTATCGCGAGTCGTCGTGAAGCATCGACGCGATCGACGTTTCGCCGCCCCTAGCTGGATGCGCCAAATCGGAGCAGAAAAGAAGCCTGACTGACCGACAAGCCGGGCAACCAAGGTGCAAACGGGCTTTTCAGGTGCCAGGAGTGTTTGCACCCAGGGTGTTGTTTAGCTCATTGCATAAGCATGCAACCTATGTTCGATATGCTGCCGGATCGACGTTCAGCTCACGCAACCAATACTGCAAATTCTGTCGGCTGAGCCCCAATTCCCTTGCTGTGGCCGAAACATTTCCTTGATGTCGGGACAGCACATCAACCAATACTTGCCGCTGCGCTTCTTGTACCCGTTCCCGCCACGTCCCGCAACCGGCTCCGGATGGCTCGGCATTCGTGTCCACAGAACCAACCACAGCCGCCTGCACATCCGCCGCATCCGCATCAAGTTGATCTCCGGCTCGCGCGTGGTCACGCGCCTGCACACGATCCCGTATGTTCTCGGCCGCCGCGCCATGCGCCGCTCCTTGCATGGCTCGCTCCAACTTGCGCCGCAGATGAAGCGGTACATGCTGCAAACCCAGTTCCCGCTCATCTTGCACCAAGTTCATCGCACCCTCAATGATGTGTTCCAGCTCGCGGACGTTGCCCGGCCAATCGTAGGCCAGAAAGGCCTGCAACAACGTCGGCTCAATCTGCTCCACAGACAGGCCAAAGCGGCGATTCAGGCGCTCTCTGAACATGGCGACAAGTTGCGGAATATCCTCTTTGCGATCCCGCAGCGGCGGCACCAAGAGGGCTACGACACTCAATCGATAGTACAGGTCTTCGCGTAGGCGCCCTGCCGCTATGGCGTGCAGCGGATCTTCGTTAATGGTCGCCAGTACGCGAACATCAATCGGCCTGTCTTTGAGTTCACCCACGCGCCGCACCGCACGCTCCTGCAACACGCGCAGCAGCTTCGCCTGCAGCGGCGGACTCAATGAATTCAACTCGTCCAACAGCAGCGTACCACCGTCCGCCTGTTCGAGCAGTCCCGGCCTATCCACGGCTCCCGTGAAGGCGCCCCGCGCCGTGCCAAAGAGTAGCCCTTCCATGAGCGCCTCTGGAATCGCAGCGCAATTTTGCGAGACGAAAGGCCCGTGCTGACGACCACTCGCCGCATGCACACTTTGCGCGAACAATTCCTTACCCGTTCCCGTCTCCCCAATGATCAAAATCGACGAATCCGTGCGTGCGGCTCGCATCGCCTGATCGATCACGTCGCGCAGCACGGGGCTATCGCCGACAATCGAGGCGAATGTGTAGCGAACCCCCGAATGTGCAAGCAAGTTGTTTTGCAGCCGTTCTACGGGCGTCACGTCGCGCGCGATTTCAACAGCGCCAACGACCTGACCATCGACGAGAATCGGATACGTGCGATTGATGGTCGTGATGGCCTTGCCGCTCTGGTTGAAATACGTCTGCTTGACATTTTCGCGCGATTTGCGCAAGCGCACCGCTTGCAAAAGCGTGCTGCCCGCCGCATCCGGGAACGTGAACACATCTTCGACCCGTTTGCCGATGACATCCTCAGGCCGCATGCCTTCAATGTCAGCCATTCGTTTGTTGTAGTAGACCGTCGTACCGTTCGCGTCGATCACGTGAACGCCCTCGTCCAATCCCTGCAGCAGGGCCTCAAGTAGTCGAACGCGATGCACCTCTTGCACTGAACGTCCCACCTATTCTTCACCGTGCTTTGCCAATGGCTGGCCACCCACATGCGGCCATGCGATGCCTCGCCCATCGGCAAGATGCATCAATATGCAGAGAAGTCAAGCATCCATGCTCTCATGTCTCATGGACAAACTGCAAATACAGTTTGCACGCCCAAACCGTATTGCGCAAGTAGGTTTTTCAAGGTGCCATAGATCCATCCTGAGACGGTTGGCACGATTCTTGCTTATTACTTCAGGCAGGCAGATGTTTTCACACCCGCCTTCTGACAACACGAAGGAGGACACGGCATGATTCCTTACCGTCCTGAACCGTTGACCGATTTTTCGGTATCCCAGAACCGCGAATCGTTTGCGATCGCGCTCGCACACGTGCAAGCACAAGTCGGCAAGACGTATCCCTTGATCATCGGCGGTGAAACGGTCGATACCGGACGCTATCTCGAATCTTATAATCCATCCGCCAAAACGGAACTGATCGGCCGCGTGGCAAAAGCCGGCAAACCGGAAATTGAGCAGGCGCTTTGCGCCGCACAACGCGCATTCGCATCCTGGTCGGAAACCCCTGTCGTCGATCGTGCCGCACTCTTATTTAAGACAGCTGCTATCCTGCGCCGGCGCAAACATGAATTTTCTGCATGGATGTTGCTGGAATCAGGTAAAAGCCGCGCGGAAGCCGATGCGGACACGGCGGAAGCCATTGATTTTCTCGAGTATTACGGACGTCAAATGTTGGATCTTTCGCAACGAGGCGATGCCGCACTCACGCCGTTCCCTGGCGAAGACAATCATATGGAGTACATTCCACTCGGCGTTGGTGCCATCATACCGCCGTGGAACTTCCCGCTGGCGATTGTCACAGGCATGACGGTGTCAGCCGTGGTCGCAGGCAATACCGTCCTGCTGAAACCCGCAAGCCAGACGCCCATCATCGCCTATAAGATGATGGAAGCGTTGATGGAAGCCGGACTGCCCGCTGGCGTGGTCAACTTTGTTCCGGGAGACCCGGAGGAAATCGGCGATTTCATGGTCGAACATCCGGATATTCGTTTTATTTCGTTCACCGGATCGAAACACGTCGGTCTGCGTATGAATGAATTGGCCGCCAAGCGTATCCCCGGTCAACGCTGGATCAAGCGGTTTGTCGCAGAAATGGGTGGCAAAGACGCCATCGTCGTCGATGAAGGCTTCGACATCGATCTGGCTGCGCGCATCATCGTGCAATCCGCGTTTGGCTTTTCTGGGCAGAAATGTTCTGCCTGCTCGCGCGTCATTGCGCATGCCTCGCTGTACGATCCGCTCATCGAACGTGTCGCGGCGCTGACCCGCGAGCTCAAGGTGGGCGACGTGCGTGATGAGGCCCACTTCACAGGACCCGTGATCGACGAGAAAGCGTTTGCCAAGGTGACCAGCTACATCGACATCGGCAAACAGGAAGGCCGACTCGTCGCGGGCGGTGAGGCATCGCAAGAGCGTGGCTACTTTGTTCAACCGACCGTGTTCGCAGATGTGGCGCCAACGGCCCGTCTCATGCAGGAAGAAATTTTCGGGCCTGTTGTCGCATTCGCCAAAGCCTCCAGTTTTGAAGAGGCCATCGCCATGGCCAATCAGACGGAATTCGGGCTGACAGGGTCCGTCTTGACGCGCGATCGAGAACACATCGCCTATGCACGGCGCAAGTTCCATGTGGGCAACCTGTACTTTAACCGCAAGTGCACCGGTGCGGTGGTGGGCGTGCACCCGTTTGGCGGATTTCAGATGTCAGGTACCGACTCCAAAGCAGGCGGCCCTGATTATCTGTTGTTATTCACGCAACCGAAAGCGATCTCGGAATTGCTGTAAGAAGGCGATCGCGAAGCCGACCTCACTTGGCTTGGCTCCGCAGCCGAATCGAGAAAGGATGGACAGCATATGACAGACATCACGCACAACTCCGAGGCACTGCGCCTTGAACAGACGTATGGGGCAAAAAACTACAATCCACTTCCGGTGGTTCTTGTGAAAGGTGAAGGCGTCTGGGTTTGGGATGAAGACGGCAATCGCTATCTCGACATGCTGAGCGCGTATTCCGCTCTCAACCAAGGCCATCGCCATCCAAAGATCATTGCCGCGCTGAAAGATCAAGCGGATCGCATCACCCTCACGTCGCGGGCGTTTTACAACGACAAATTGGGGATCATGTACGAACGCTTGGCCAAACTCACAGGCAAAGACATGATCTTGCCGATGAACACAGGCGCGGAAGCGGTCGAAACAGCCATCAAGGCGGCGCGGCGTTGGGCCTATGACATCAAACATGTGCCGGCGAACCAGGCAGAAATCATCGTCTGCAGCGGCAACTTCCACGGCCGCACAACGACCATTATTTCGTTCTCTTCGGACGCCGAATACCAACGTGGCTTCGGCCCGCTCACGCCCGGTTTCCGGATCGTCCCCTACGGCGACATCGAAGCCTTGCGCCAGGCGGTCACGCCAAACACCGCAGCTTTCCTCGTGGAACCGATTCAGGGTGAAGCGGGTATCGTGTTGCCGCCGGTGGGATATCTGCGCGAAGCTTATGAATTGTGCAAGGAACACAATGTCCTGTTTATCGCCGATGAAATCCAGACCGGTCTTGGGCGGACGGGCAAGATGTTTGCGTGTGAATGGGAACAGATTGTTCCCGATATGTACATCATCGGCAAAGCACTTGGCGGCGGCGTGTTCCCTGTCTCGGCAGTGGCAGCAGACCAGGACATTCTCGGCGTATTTGAGCCCGGTTCCCATGGCTCCACGTTTGGTGGAAACCCCCTCGGCGCGGCCGTGGCCATCGCGGCACTCGACGTGTTGGAAGAAGAGGGCCTCGCCGAACGTTCGCGCATACTCGGCGCAGCCTTTCTGGAACGTCTGAGCGCCGTGGAAAGCCCCATCATCAAGGAGGTTCGCGGCCGCGGCTTATTCGTCGGTGTGGAATTGACAACCAAGGCCCGCCCCTACTGTGAGCGATTGAAACAAGAAGGCTTGCTCTGCAAAGAAACGCACGAAAACACGATTCGCTTCGCGCCGCCTCTTATCATCTCCCAGGAGGACCTGGATTGGGCGTTCGAACGGATTGCACGCGTACTTTCCGAGGTGACAGCATGATTGCCGATTCCTTGATTCATGATGCCAATCAAGAAATGGATGTTCTGCGCTCCGCACAAACAGTGATCCGCAATGCCCTGGAGCGCCTCGGCTACGGCCCACATTACTACGATCTCCTGAAGGAACCTTTGCGCATGCTGACAGTCCGTTTCCCTGTGCGCATGGACGATGGCAGCGTACGTGTTTTCACAGGATATCGCGCACAGCACTCGGATGCGGTGGGGCCGACGAAAGGCGGCGTCCGTTTTCACCCGAACGTTACGGAATCTGAGGTCAAAGCGTTATCACTCTGGATGACCATTAAGTGCGGCATCAACGGCTTGCCATATGGCGGAGGCAAAGGCGGTGTCATTTGCGATCCGCGCGAGATGTCGTTTGGCGAACTCGAACGTGTCAGCCGTGCCTATGTTCGTGCCATCAGTCAAATTGTCGGTCCGACGAAAGACATTCCAGCGCCCGACGTGTTCACCAACTCGCAAATCATGGCGTGGATGATGGATGAATATAGCCACCTGCGCGAGTTTGATTCACCTGGCTTCATCACCGGCAAACCGCGGGTACTCGGCGGATCGGAAGGCCGCGAAACGGCGACCGCGCGCGGCGTATTGATTTGTATTGAGGAAGCGGCGAAGCGGCGTGGCTTGCAGCTCACAGACGCTCGCATCATCATTCAGGGTTTCGGTAATGCAGGAAGTTACCTGGCGCAGTTTTTGCATGAAATGGGTGCGCGTGTGATTGGCATCAGTGATGCGTATGGCGCACTGTACGATGAAACAGGGTTACCGATACCGGAGCTTCTGGAACAGCGCGACTCGTTTGGAACCGTGACCACGCGTTTTCAGCGGACCATCACCAATCAGGAATTGCTGGAGAAGCCTTGTGATATCCTGGTGCCCGCGGCGATTGAGAACCAGATTACGGCTGAAAACGCTGAGCGCATCCAAGCGTCCATCATCGTCGAAGCGGCCAACGGACCCACCACCCTGGAGGCTACACGCATCGTCAGCGAGCGCGGCATCCTGCTGGTGCCAGACGTACTCGCTAACTCCGGAGGCGTCACGGTTTCATACTTCGAATGGGTTCAGAACAACCAAGGATACTATTGGTCGCACGAAGAGGTGGAAGCGCGGCTCGCACATGCCATGCGTCAATCGTTTGCAAAAGTGTACGCGACTTCGATGCGGCACCAGGTGGATATGCGCCTGGCCGCATACATGACAGGTATTGAGCGCACGGCGCAAGCCGCGCAGTTGCGCGGTTGGCTATAACGCGCAGGGAAAGCAGCGAGATCGAACAGATTTGATGAGGAAAGCAGGGGGCCAGCATGAAGGAAATTCACATTATCGGCGTACCTTCCGACTACGGCCAGAATCGACGCGGCGTCGATATGGGGCCAAGCGCTATTCGCTACGCTGGGCTCAAGGAAAAACTCGAACGTCTTGGCTATCGTGTGAAGGATCGTGGTGACGTCATGGTTCCCACGCCAGAGACACGCCATATTGAGCATCAAAAGCTCAAATATCTGAAGGAAGTGTTGTCTGTCTGTGAGGCCCTGGCGGAACAAGTCCGCGATGTCGTCACAAGCGGCTACACACCGGTAATTCTGGGGGGCGACCATAGCATCGCAATGGGCAGCTTAGCCGGCATGGCGGCGGCGAAGAAGCAGTTTGGCGTGATTTGGTTCGATGCACACGGAGATATGAACACGCATGAAACGACGCCTTCTGGAAATATCCACGGCATGCCGCTGGCTGCTAGCCTCGGCATTGGCCACGAAGCGCTCACAGACCTTTGTGGCATTCGCCCGAAGGTACAAGCGGATCATGTCGTTTTGGTCGGAGCTCGCTCCATTGATCCGGCAGAGGCGAACTTGATTCGCCAGTCAGGCGTTCACGTGTTCACCATGGCCGACATTGACCGCATGGGTATGGACGCAGTAATGCGCAAGGCAATTGAACTCGCGGCAACAGACACGGACGGCATCCATCTCAGCCTCGATTTGGACGGCCTCGATCCGATGTTCGCACCGGGCGTCGGCACACCGGTCAACGGTGGCGTCACCTACCGCGAAGGACATCTTGCCATGGAGCTGTTGTCCGCATCGGGCAGCTTGCTTTCAGTCGATGTGGTCGAGGTCAACCCGATTCTCGATCACCGCAACCAGACCGGCCGCATGGCTGTCGAACTGGTCGAATCGCTTTTCGGCAAACGCGTGCTGTAAGCGCCAGACGGAATCATGATGCAGAGGGCCATCCTGCGAGGGTAAATCCCCAGCTTGGATGGCCCTCTTCCATATTGACTGCCTTCTGGCGCGTACTGGGAGATTAGCTTTCGGCCTCTGCCCCACGTCAAGGGTTTGGCTGGTTTAGGGTCCGTCAGATACACAACTTTTTGGCTGGCAAATCGCTCTGCGCATCCCCCATTGCGTTTTTTGAAAGGACAAGCAGTCCGATAACTTTCAATGCGTCCCAACCTATGCGCTCAGCACCTATGACATGCCAGGCCATATCATGGCTGACTTGCCTCCATTCATACATAGCACCCATCCCACCTTATGCGCACCACTTCAAGTCTACAAATCGACGAGAAGCTCACTCGGGAGCTTCTCGTCCGACTTCCTGTGTGACCCAAATGATAAGCCAACATCAGATCAATCCCTTTTGCGTAAGCCACTCCTTGGCAACCTCGGAAGGGGATTTCTTATCAATGTCGACTTGCGCATTCAACCGTTGCATCTGACTATCGTCCAACGTTCCGCTCAACTTGTTCAAAATTCCTCTCAACTCCGGATGTGCTTGTAAGGTACTATCCCGAATGATAGGGACTGCATAATACGGTGGGAAAAAGTTTTGATTGTCCTTCAACACAGTCAGATGGTACTCAGGAATCTCCGGATCCGTTGAGAAACCATCCACGACGTCGACCTTCTTGTCGATTAAAGCCTCATATTTCAAACCGACTTCCATGGTCTTAACCGCCTTGAAGTGAGCACCGTATACCTTCTCCAGGCCGGGCAACCCGTCGTCGCGACTGACGAAGTTTTGCTCTGTGCCCAAGGTCAATGAAGGAGATTGCGCAGCAAGCCCTGAAAGTGTAGATATGCCGAGCCGCTTCGCTTCGCTTGCGCGCATCACCATCGCGTAGGTATCGTTAAACCCAATGGGCTTTAACCAAGTCACATGGTACTTTTGTTCAAACTGCTGCTTCACTTCGTCGTACGCCTTGTTCGGATTTTCAGTTACCTGATCGTGCAAGATATTGACGAGTCCCGTCCCTGTATACTCGACATAGGTGTCGACATCCCCATTTTTCATCGCGTTCCAAAGCACATTGGTATCGAGATTGTCTTTCATCACGACGTGCAGTTTCGGGTCATCGTGCTGAATCAATAGCTTCAATACGTTCGCCATAATGAGCTGCTCTGTAAAGTTTTTACCGCCGACGACAATAGTATTGCTACCGCTTGCCCCACCCGTGCCACAGCCCGCAACAGCGGCAACAAGCGCAACTGACATCGCCGAATAGCCGACCGTTCGCACCCGACGACGACCTTTGAAAAGACTCGTGAACATCGTCCAACAACGCCCCAATCTATCCAAACCACTACCTCCTAGCAACCAAGCCTGACTCTTTATCTCAATCCACGCGGCGTCATGCGCCGGTCAATCCAGTTCAAAAGCTGATCGAACACAATGGCGAGCAGTGCCGCCGGAATCGCGCCCACCAGGATCAAAGGCGGATCGATCATATTGACGCCACGCATGATCAGATCGCCGAGTCCGCCTGCTCCAATAAACGTGGCCAGTGTCGCCACCCCGATGGTCAACACGGTGGCGGTACGAAGCCCTGCCATCATCACGTTTCGCGCAAGCGGCAACTGAACGCGAAAGAGCGTTTGCCACTTGGTCATGCCCATCCCGCGTGCCGCTTCAATCAAACTTTGGTCGACTTCCATAATGCCTGTGTACGTATTTCTCACGATCGGCAGCAAGGCATAGAGCACCAGCGCAATCACAGCCGGTAACATCCCGATACCAAACAGTGGAACCATGAAGCCCAACAGAGCTAGGCTCGGGATCGTCTGAATGATCGACACCACCGTCAGTGCGACGTTGGCCAGTCGCGGGTGGCTGGTGATGTAGATACCTAGCGGGATCGATATCACTGACGCGATCAAGATGGCGATTACGCTTAAATAAATGTGTTGCGCAAGCGCCGTCCCCAACGCCCCCCAATTACTGTTGAACGCTTGCCAAAGCGGCACTGTCGCGCACCTCCTCACCGGTTGGTGTCATCAGCTTCAGCACACTGCCACGGGTGACGGCGCCCAATAACCGTCCCTCGTCGTCCAGAACCGGCAAAAATCCATGGCCCTCGCCCTGCAGCAACTGCACGACTCGCGCAACTTCTTCGTTTGGATGAATGACAGGGACATCCCGATTCATCACCGTCGCCGCTGTCGCGCCTTCGTCGGCGAATCTGTCAAGGACACGCACCGCATCCACAACGCCTAGGTAGTGACCGCTGCGATCCGTCACAATGAGCGCATTCACTCTCCTGGTTCGCATCAATTGAATGCACTCCGCAATCCCCCGGTTCGGCCGAACGGTGATAGCTTGCACGATGGCATCGTCAACGACGGCTCGCGTTCCCGCTTGTGCAAATCGCTTCTCCCCAACAAATTGCCGGACGAAATCGTTCTTCGGGTGCCGCAAGATTTGTTCCGGTACATCGTGTTGAATGATTTTCCCGTGCTGCATAAGAACGATTTGGTCCGCAATCTTCAACGCCTCATCCATGTCGTGTGTGACAAAAACGATGGTCTTTTGTAGCTCTGCCTGTAGCTTTGCGATCTCGTCCTGTAATTGTTCACGGCTAATGGGATCCAAGGCACTAAACGGCTCATCCATTAAAATAATCTCCGGATCAGCCGCGAGTGCGCGTGCCACTCCTACTCGCTGTTGCTGCCCGCCACTGAGCTGCTTCGGGTAGCGCGTGGCAAAAGCAGACGGATCCATTCCCATCAAGTCCAATAATTCATAGGCCCTGCGCAGACATGCAGATTTTGGAATGCCTTTCATACGAGGCACCAAACTGATGTTTTCCTCGATGGTCAAGTGTGGGAAAAGACCAATCTGCTGAATGACGTACCCGATTTCGCGCCGCAATTCCACAGGGTCTACCTGCGATAGATCGACGCCATTGACACAAATGGCCCCGCTCGTCGGCTCGATCAAGCGGTTGATCATCTTCAAGGTCGTCGTTTTTCCACATCCTGACGGACCAATCAGCGTTACCAAATGTCCTTTTTCAATAGACAGGTTCAGATCTTGGACGATACTTTTCCCACCAAAACTTTTGTATACAGAAGTAAATTCGATTGATCTGGTCATACCCGCTCCTTTCCCAAAGCTATACAAACTAGGCAGTTTTACGTCACACATGTGCTGAAATGAGAAACATGATGATGCGGAAGATCCAAACACACTGATTCGCCTACGAGGTTAGCTGACGGATTCGGCACCATAGGCGCCTATGCAAACGAATTGGGCGTTCGTCCGCAATTCACCCCAATACTTGGTTCCCCCGTTCCTGCCAAGGCAGGATTCGGCCCTTGATGTTATTTGGCTGGAGAAAGTGTGTATGGCAAGTAGTGTAGCACAACCTCGGTATGATGCAAGTCGTAGTGGGATCTGCGTCAATGCGCGTGGGTGAGGTGTCATCTGAACCAGGGGTTATCGTGGGCACGAACATCTTTCGCACATAGACGTCACGGTTGCAAAATCCGTTGCTAAGTCTTTTGGGGAGTTGAATATTCGGGCAAACACCTATTGTACCGCCGTTCGAGACGCAACGAGTCGAATGTGCAAGCACAGGTCTGGGATGTACGGCAATGAGGGGCTCTCGCAGTACACAGCATCCAGCGTAGGAACCATGAAACAGGAAATCCAGTGCTGCATGTCGAATCTTCGTTTCGTGGTGGCAACCCTAGGTCGCCTATAGGCCACTCTGAATCTGCATCTGGCAGCCATGCTGTCCAATCCGAGGAGGATTTCTACATGCCACAACATCGCAAGGTCGCGTTCGCTGCTCTCGCCGTATTGGGCGGTACCCTCGTGCTGACAGGGTGCGGTAGTCAAGCGGCCACAAGCCCTGCGAATACGGCGACGCCGTCACCCTCGGCAAACGCGGTAAACCATACGAACGGAACAGGCGATAACAACAGCACGAACTCAACGAATCAGACGAACAATACAACCAATGACAGTCAGAGCAATCCAGAGAACAATTCTTCCACCGGCACCAATGGCAACGGCGGATCGTCCAACGACACCGGCAGTGTGCAGGTCTCGAGCCATTTTCCGAGCCTCGTCAAGCAAGCGATGGCGACACTGGGGACAAACGGGTTTACCGGCGCGAATGCACCGACGTTCCTGCCGCAGCCGACCGCAAGCGGCAACAGCTCGTATGACGCTCATGAGACCGTGCCGACGACGAACGGGCCGCAATTTCTCGCCGGTTATCATGTGGGATTCGCGTCTGGCGGCCAAACGTATGCAGCCTTTGAAGTTGATCACTTCGCCAGTTCGCAAAGCGCGTCACAAAGCGTTCTCACGTTTGCAAACGCGCTCAAGGGCGGCAAGACGGTATCAGGCGGCAGCGGCATTGTTCTGCCCAACAATCAGTCGGCGTCTGTCTCCACCAGTGACGGGTCGACCGTCATCCACTGGACAAACGGCAACTGGGCCTGCCAGGTCGTCAATGAAAACACGTCGGTTCCGCCAACGCCCATTGCTGATAAATTGGTCTCCCAATTGGCCGCGAACAGCCTCCCGACGACTGACGGGACAGGTCGCATCATCGTCGATAACGCCAATCCGGCTGGTACAGACCTCACCGTGACGCTCATCTGGAGCGCCAACGGAAACGTGTACCAGGTACAAACGACAAGCGCGGCCAATTCGCCAATTCAATCAGCCTTGCAAATGGCCTCTTCTCTTCAACCGTATCCAGGCTGAGAAAAACCACGAGGCCAGGCGTGCGAAGCCTGGCCTGACAACGTAGACTCCGTCTTGCCGAAGGACACCCAACTCGTATCCCCCCGCGACAGCCAAGACCGCATACGCTGCCGTCTGGCCACCCTTTTGGTAACGCTGGCAACACGTGAATCCCGCCCTGGTGCGATGGCAGTATCGTCTTGGGCGCGATCACGCCCTCCCCGCCGCTGATCGACGCCGCCGCTTGTGTTTTGACATGGGACGCAAAAGCCAACGCACAAAAGCCCAAAGTCCTGCCGGCGCCCCCATCAGCATCAACCACTCAATAGGCACATTGTAGCGTTCAAAGGCGAAGAACACGCAGAACAACAGTGTAAAGTAGAGTAGGCTCACCCAGACGAGCAACAATTCCAACCTTCTGCCTTTCGCGAATACCATCGCCACAAAATGACCGATGATCGAAACGTACACAAGCCAGCGCTGAAGACTGAACAATTGTACGCCCTTGATACCGAAAATCGGGATCGGTAGATATGCGCGCAGCCACAAAATCTGCGGCTTCAGCCAAAGATATGTCCGCCAAAACGACTGTGGATTGGCCTTCAACCATTCGCGAATTCGCTGAATGGCCACCTGCTTCTCGAGTGCGAACCAAGGCAGTTCGTGCAACCGCTGCGGCCGTAAATTCGGATGCTCGCGCAGCAATTGGTGTTCCACGGCTCCCTCGTTGGCCGGCGGCGGATAGCCCTGACCTTGGAACGTGCCGAGCAAAAGCGGGTTCCAGCTGTCATCCGTAAGCAGGATGAACTTGTGAAAAACGATCTCGTTGCGCACCCACCACGGCAACATGAAAACGATGCCGATGACAACCGCGATGCCTGCGTGGCGAATGAGTAAACGTCGAGGGTAACGCTTGGCGGCGAGGTACAGCACGCCGATGACGGCCCACAGTGCGACGTTCGGCCGCACATACATCGCTAGCATAAAGAAGATCGAGAGCCAAAGGAGATCGCGCAGAGCCTTCGTCTGCTCCAACTTGAGCAAATAATAAAA
The DNA here is from genome assembly GCF_004366795.1 of Alicyclobacillus sacchari. Lineage (GTDB taxonomy): Bacteria > Bacillota > Bacilli > Alicyclobacillales > Alicyclobacillaceae > Alicyclobacillus > Alicyclobacillus sacchari. The sequence continues at coordinate 89,220 of NZ_SORF01000003.1, forward strand.
GGCCCAGGCGAACGTGGCCATAAACAGCGGCTCTGTGAGAAACAGTGTGTCGATCTCGACACTTGGCGGATACAGCGCAATGGCAAGGGCGACGATGGCCGCGAAGGCAGGGCTTGTCATCTTGCCGATCGCTTTGTAGGCGCCGACAACGCCCGCGGTCCCGATGAGGGCAAACACGATTTTCCCCACATACAAACCAAGAGCCCCTTGTCCAAAGAGGGCGATGATGGCCGCGAGTAACAGCGTAATGCCAGGCATCATGTGCAGCGTGGGTTTCGCTGGCGTGTAGTACGAGAGTGTGCCCGACTGCAAGAACCAAACGGCACTTCGATAATAACCAGCATCGTCGCTGTGGAGCGACATGTGTGGCCCGTAGGTGAAAATCACAAGCAGCCGCGGCACGAGGGCGACGGCTGCAATCCACATCCAAGCGCGTGAACGCGCCTTTGCTTTACGCATGGATCAGTTCTCCTATGACGTGGTCTATTGCGGCAGTGCCTGTCCAAGACCAGTGTACACGAATCGACAAAAAGTGCACACGGGGATCCCCAACTCGATAGTGCCATTGGTCTGTTTGATGCATATAAACGATGATATATCGGTTAGGTAGATTGCATTGTGGCACGCAAGGATGCAGGACTACCGCGGTTTCTCGTCGTAATCTACGAGCAGGTATCGGAGCCTAAGGTTAGAACAAGGAGGTTCACACGGTTCCATGAACACTTTTGACACAGACGACACAGACCCATCGCAGATCCGCAATACGTTGCTGATCACGCGTCACGACGAATTGCAACCCTTCATCGATTGGTTGTCCGAGGCTCGACCCGGAACGGCTATCTGGTCGGTGCAAGGGATTGGCGGCATTGGTAAAACGACATTTCTTGGACAGATCCAGGCCAGTGCTCGCCGATATGGGGCTGATACAGTTTATATAGACGGAGCCATCGGTTTTACAAACGCCTCCGATCTTCTTTCATATCTGCATTCATCTTTACAATTTTCCAGTTCATCATCCACACCCCTCTTCGGCTCTCTGCTTAACCAATGGCACGAACGGACGCATTCCAAAAAAACGGTCATTCTTTTCGATCACGTCGAAGAAATGTCATTCCTCGAATCATTCTTACGCAAGGAATTCGTGCCGCAGGTTCCATTTGAAAACGTCTTGCTCGTCTTTGCATCGCGACAGGGCTTGTCCATCGGCTGGCGTACGGATCCAAACTGCGTTGTGCGCCTGAAAAGCCTGGATTTACACCCCTTCACGTGGGAGCAATCCATGCAATATACTTTCGAATTCGGAATCCACGACTTGCAATTACAGCAAAAGATCAGTCGTGCAACAGCAGGCTATCCCCTCGCACTCGCCTTTGCGGTGCAAACGACTGAGCAACAGGAAACTGCGAAATTCGGCGGAGATTGGGAAGCCGTTCTTGAGATGGCGTTTCGGATGTTCAGCGAAGTCGCACCACACCTGAGTCCTCTCGTGGAGGGACTCGCGTTCCTGCGCAGTGCCACCCAAGAGATGCTCGTTGAACTGCTGGAACTCGAAGTTCCTCGCGATCATTTTCGCGATCTCAGCCGCCTCTCATTTGTCCGCACGACCGAAATGGGTCTCGTCATGCACGACGTTGCGCGAACCTTCCTTCTGAACGATCTGAAGCTCCGAAATCCGCAGCAGTTTGATAACCTCTTCCTGCGGGCTGTCATGGTTCTCGAGAAAGCCATTCAACATTACCCAAAACGGCTCACATATCAGGTCTGCCATAACATGGCCACCCTGTGTACCTTTCGCCCTTCCGCGCTCACGTTCCCTCACCCAACCATGCAGATGATCCTGTCTGCACGCGCATTGCCAAACTGCGAATTTCTCATCGAAAGCGATGTTGCACTCTTGCATGACATGCTGGACAAAGGGATGGCATCGGGACTATTTCTGGAAGAAACAATGGATCACCATGGACTGCTTGATGTATTGATACATCTATCTCCAGAAGGGTTTCGCATCGTGCGCGATCGCCATGGTCATCCCCTGGCATTTGCCGCATTTGTGCCGCTATGTGGCGAGTGTCTCGCGCAGTTGCCACCGCACATCGTCGATATGGTGCGTCGCGGATTGGGCGAGGATTTTTCAACATACGAAATGACACACATGGCACAAACAGATACCGTACTTAACCTCATGAGCTGCGTGGCAAACGAAACTGAAGAACATACATTTTTTGACCTTTTGCTCGCACTGAAAGTATATGGATGGGCTGAATTGTCACAAGGCAGAAGATGTCTGCTGTTTGGATCGCGGCCGGAGGTTACATCTTTTTATACACAACTCCACTATGAGCCGCTCTACACGGACACGGTTGCTCCAACCCCTGGTTCTATCATGTTTGCGCTCGATTTTCGCCAAAAGTCGATGGGACGCTGGCTGGCTTCTTTGCTGCTGAATACAGAAATTGCAGAGGCACATTCGACCGTCACACCAACAGTGGAAAGCTTGCGAGAGGCATTGAAATGTTTGCGCCGCCCCAAGCAGTACGAACATATAGAACTCGCCAGTGCCTTGGGCATGTCAGCGGACGCCCTGATGGCCCGGCTATCCGAACTATTGTTGGAGAAACGCCCCACCACGCCGCTCACCGTCGAACTACAACGCGTCTTGGCACTCACATACCTGGGTCAGCGACAAGGCGTCTTTGCCATTTCGCGAGATATGAACATCAGCCGCTCCACCTACTACCGCTATTTAGAACAGGCTCACACGGCACTTTTGCAAGTGCTCACAAGATGACCGTAATGGCAAAAACATAGATGCGGCAGCGGCCTGGATAGACGTCGGCAGGGCAATTCGTGGAACAGTTGAGACATTCGGAACGAAATCTGGGATGCCTGTGAACAAAGCCGATCGTACGCTTTATCCCGAAACCGTGAATGAACTGGATGGAGGGATTTTGATTGGCGGTGGAAAGTGCTCTGGCCCCTGAACAGAGGCCGAATGTCCTTAACGTAAGCCTCGTCATTCTGTTGGGAGCGTCCTTTTTCGGCTCGTTAACCACGTATATGTCACAGCCTTTTTTTGTGCTTTACTACCACCATGCGCTTGCTTTGCCGATGGCACAAGCGGGGCTGCTCGTAGGGCTCACGCCCCTGTCGGCAGCGTTATTTGGCGTGATCGGCGGATATGTGTCGGATCGCATTGGCATTCGCAGAGGTTATGTGCTCGCCCTAGCCGTTACTGCTGTTTGCTTCATTGGTCTGGCTAGTCTGCGGCTGTATGTGCTTTTACTTGGGGTTTCCGTTGTCATGGGTTTGGCCAACGCCACCATGCGCAGCGGCGTCCAGGCCTTGATTAATACCCGTGTGCCGAAATCTGAAGCCGGGCGATATCAGACATACCTCTACTGGCTAAACAACCTTGGCATCGTCATTGGTCCAACCGTCGCAACGATACTGTTTAGTGCAGGCAAGAAACCAACGGTGTTTTATATTGCCGCTGGACTTCTCCTGTTGCTGGCCATCGTCATTTGGAGTGTGGTGAGAGACGCACAAGCGGAAACACCCGCCGCGACGGCGCCTGGTGAAAAACCGCAGGAGCCTCCCTCGAAACGCCCCACTTTTCTGGATGTGATGAAGTGTTTGGGCACAGATAGAGCTCTTTGGTGGACTTTTATCGCACTGCTCTGTTTTATCGTGGTGGAATCACAGTTGACTTCGACACTTGGCTTGTATTTGGCTTCGAAATTCCGCCACGGCACCCAATACTACGGACTCCTCAACACGGAAATAGCCCTCATCGTGCTGCTATGTACGCCGCTTGTGCAACGCTTCGCGAAAAAACTTCCTGTGACAAAAGTTCTGCCCACAGGCCTTGTCGTCCTCGGACTTGGTCTTGCCCTATCCGGTTTTTCCACACAACCGATAGGCTGGTTCATCGGCATCTTCTTCTATGGCATCGGTGAGGTGTTGGCCATCACCAAAGTGAACGAGATCATGGCTGGTGCCGCAGGACGCGGCAACCCGGCGACGCGCTTTGCGTCATTGAATTCGGCAATGTTCCTTGGCATGTTTATTGGTTATACACTTAGCACACCTCTTGTCTCTGTCCTATCGTCTGAAGTGTTCTATCTAGGTACCTTCATCATCGTGATCTGCGCGATGTTGGCGTTTCTGAAAGCCTATCACCTGCTCCGCGAAACATCGGTTTCCGAGTCGAAAAATGAAGCCACAGGAGCGATGTGAACGATGAAGGATTTCACAACATGTCTCAAAGACTATGCCCGGATAGGCATTCGGCTAGGTGTCAATCTGCAGCCGGATCAATCTCTCGTCATCGATGCTCCCATCGATGCCGCAGAATTTGCACACCTTCTTGTGGAAGAGGCGTATGGCGCTGGCGCCAAATCCGTACAGATCATGTGGTCGGATCCTGAATATGAAAGACTTCAACTCCTGTACGAGTCGCCCCAGACGTTCACGAAATACCATGCATGGAAACAGCAAGCTTATGCAGAGATGGTTGAAAACAAGGCGGCGTTCTTCACTGTTTTGGCCCCGAGGCCTGGCCTCTTTGAGGATGTACCGGCTGAAGGGATCCACGCCATGCAAACAGCTGCTCTGTCCGCTTTGCGACATGTGCGGGAATCGAAAATGAGGGGCCAAGTCAGTTGGTCCGGTTTAGCCATCCCAACGGTTGCGTGGGCGAACCAAGTATTCCCGGATGAAGAACCAGACAAACGCATAACAAGGCTCTGGGAAGCGCTATTTCACATGACTAGGGTCGACCAGGCACATCCAGAGCACGCATGGCGGCAACATCTTCACGATCTGCGCCGCCGATGTGCGCTCATGAACAACGCCCAATACCACGCTCTGAGGTACATTGCGCCTGGGACGGATCTCACTGTACAGCTGCCCCGTCGGCATAGATGGAGCGGAGGTGGTAGGTTCACGCAAGATGGCATCTTCATTGTACCCAATCTGCCAACGGAGGAGATTTTCACCGCACCGCTGCGCACCGGTGTCCATGGGACGGTTACAAGTACCAGACCCTTGCTTTACGCAGAGCGCGTAATTGACGAGTTTACGTTAACTTTTGAACAGGGCCGCGTGATCGAGTGTCGTGCAGGACGTGGCCTCGATATGCTGAAAGCGCTGTTGGCAACCGATGAAGGCGCTGCTTTTCTCGGCGAGGTAGCTCTGGTGCCACATGGCTCACCAGTTTCCCAGCAAGGCGTAACGTTTTATCACCCACTGTTTGACGAAAATGCCTCATGCCACCTGGCGCTTGGGTCAGCTTACCCAACGTCGATCGAAGGCGGACAATCTCTGCCCAAAGAGCGGTTGGTCGAGCAAGGCATCAATGCGAGCATGATTCATGTTGACTTTATGATGGGTTCAAAAGAATTGAATGTCTTCGCGCTAACCGGTTCAGACGAATGGGTTTGCTTGTTGGAGCATGGCGAGTGGGTCGATAGCGCGCCACCAGTCTCTCATTCGTAACCCGAGTGCAAATGAGTTCATGAAACGCGCACATCTAGGCGCTCCCTAATCCAAAAGGGCCATCGCACGTGCATAGCACGCGGGATGGCCCTTCCGTTTTCACTTACACCCCAGTATTTCTCGCATTAAAACAGGTGATCGAACAGATGGCTGAACAGATGGTCAAACAGATGATTCATCTTTTTCATAATTGTATCTCACCTCTCTCTCACCGCCAGCATAGCGGTCGGCATGCACAGAACGCAATGGGTTGGAAGAAATACGGGATTTATGAGACGAAAGGGACAGCGTGGTGATCCAATAAGACGACGATTACGCAATCTCGTGGTAGAGATCCAACCTTCTGCGGCGTGTGCTCTGCGAGAGAGGATAAATGAATGAAACGATTGAAACACATGTCAGGACGTCTGGAACAGCTTTCCCCATTATCATGTGAAATCGGTACAGAGTTTGCCGTAGAAAGGGATGCTTATCGAACTTGAACGAACGCTCGTTGCTTATGGAAGAAAACTGTCGGTCCATTCTACAACAAAGCATTTTGGGCGACGTGGTGTTTCCAGAACACCCCGACTACCATGCTCGCCGTAAGGTCTGGAACGGCCTGTTTGATACGCGGCCAGCCGTTATCGTGGTTTGCCAGAATGCGGATGATGTCTCCGCTGCAGTTCAATTTGCCCAACAGCAAGAACTGCCTGTGGCCGTGCGTGGCGGTGGGCATCATATCGCGGGATATGGTTCTTGTGACGGAGGCGTACTGATTGATACCTCGCCGATGCGAGACGTGCACGTTGAGCTGGCAAGCCAAACGGTCAAGGTAGCTTGTGGTGCGTCAGCAGGTGAGGTGATCCGCGCGACACAGCAACACGGCCTGGCAGTCCCCACCGGAGATGTGTCAAAGGTCGGCATAGCAGGGTTAGCGCTCGGCGGCGGAATGGGCTACCTGCGCAGAAAGTTTGGCCTGACCTGTGATCATCTGGTTGAAGCCGAGATGGTGCTTGCCGACGGACGCCAGGTACGCGTCAATGCAACCGAACATGACGAGTTATTCTGGGCAATCCGTGGCGGAGGCGGCAACTTCGGCGTCGTCACGTCACTCACGTTTCGGGCACGCCGGATTGGACCCACAGTCTACGGTATCCATTTGATATATCGCGCGGCCGATTTAGCGACCGTTCTGCGAGGGTGCCGCGAGTACCTGCGAGCGGGCCATTCCGACGTTAGTTTTAATCTCGCTATCCACACCATTCCTCCCCTTCCACACCTGCCACAAGAACTGATTGGGCAAAAGGTGGTCAGTATCAGCGGGATGCACGCCAGTGAAGATTTGACACTCGCTTCTCTCGATGTGGAACCACTCCGCAATCTGGGAATCCCGCTTGTGGATTTGTGCGGCCCAATGGATTACACACACCTGCACACGCATTTGGATGAGCAGGTGCCCGAAGGAATGCCCGCGTACGGAAAGTCAATCTACCTGCGCACGCTAGATGATGCATCCATTTTCACCCTCCATCAGGCCATCCAAGCTGCTCCACCCACCTCCATGGCGATGGTATGGCTGCTCGGCGGCCGCATGTCGGAAGTACCCGCAAGCGAAACCGCATTCGGTGGTCGCGATGCGGAAGCCTTGATTATCATGGAAGAACTCGTCAACCCTGCAACCGCTGAGGATACACAACAAGGCCGTATCTGCAGTGGATGGGTCAACCACTTATACAACTCTTTGGCGGAAACACAACCGTCCGTTACCACCTATCTGAATATGGCGGGACTTGAGTCACAACCAGAAGCCGTAGTACGTGCTACGTACGGAGCCAACTACGAGCGCCTGTCTGCAATTAAGCGTCGCTACGATCCGAACAATGTCTTCCGATTCAATCCAAATATTTCGCCGGGATATGAGGCACTTGAACGGCCTGCGTTTGAGCAAAACAAGGGGAATAAGCGGTGAAGCGGCATACGCTTGCTATTCTGAGCTTGGCTTTCATGCTCAGACTTTGCGTGGATGCCCGATGAAGCATCCACCGGTCCGTGTTCGTCCCGAAGGCCCAGACTAACAAAATCCACTTTGGGCTGCCAGGAGCACACCCCCCTGGCAGCCTTCACCGCACCCACGCCAAAAGCAGATCCATGCTGCTCCGGATTAGACCAACTCAACCGGTGGTTCTCCGTCTGCGCCCTGATGAAGCCCTGCGTTCTGCTCACGTTGGCGCCTGTCGCGTTTACCTGCAAACGTAAGGTAAACCGCAGGAACAAGTAACAGCGTGACCAGTGTCGAGAACGTGAGGCCAAAGGCAATCACCGTCGCCATCGACGCCAACGTCGCCGCGCCCTTGCCATAGCCAATCACAAGCGGCATCATCGCGAGTACCGTCGTCAATGTCGACATGAGGATCGGACGGAGCCGCACAGGCCCTGCCTGCATAAGCGCGTCGTAGAGCGAATAGCCCTCCCGTCGCAGGCGGTTCGTATAGTCGACAAGGACGATGGCGTTGTTCGCAATCAGTCCCATGACCATGATCACGCCAATCGCCGAATCAATATTGAGTGAACGATGCGTCAGGAACAAACCGAGCGCCGCGCCAATAAACGTCGGCGGCAGGCAGAACATGATCACAAACGGTGTCAACAGGGCTTCAAACAGGCTGGCCATCAGCATGTACAGAAGCAGAATCGAAAAGGCAAACGCTGCTGCGAGATCAATCATGGTCGAATGCAGGAACTGCCCGTTTTGGCCAAATCCAACGCTATAACCGTTAGGCACGTGCAACGTCTTTAGCTTTTTGGCCAACGCCGCCTGCGCGCGCCCTGATGTCACACCATATGGCGTCGCCGTGACAGTGATGGTGCGCTCGCCATTCACGTGATCGATCTGCGGCGGTTCCGATGAATCGCTGACGGACCCCAGTTTTGTCACGGGCACCTGTTCGCCGCGTTGATTCTCGACCGTCAACTTGGATAAGTTGTTCAGATTTTGCGCATAGGACGACGGCAACTGGACGACGATGTCATAGGCGTTGCCTCCTTGATTGAACGTCGAGGCCACCGCGCCGTTGACGTCCGTGCGCAACACCGACTCCACCTCCTGCTCTGTCAGGCCATACAGAGCCAGCGCGGATTGGCTCAGTGTCAACTGCACATCCGGCACGCCACTCGTCGCACCATTCTGGATGTCCTCAAGCCCCTTGGTCTGTTGCATCAAGTGCACGACTTGATGGCTTAGCCGCACCAGTTCCGCCATATCCGCCCCTTGAATCTGCACGGAAATCTGATTGGAAGCAGGCCCGCTCGATCCGTTGGCCGATCCGGCAGCCACCTGAATCTGCGCGCCTTTCACCTGCTGCACGTCGATGCCAAATTGGTGGCTCATCGCATCCACCTCCTTGGACGCGACGCTTGCCGCAAACGATACGGTGATGTTGGCCTGGTTGGTAGCGCCGAGATCGCTATAGGAATTGCCGCCAATTTGCGCGTCTATCTGCTGGATACCGCTCAACTTCTCGCGCGCCATGGCCTCGACCTGCTGCGCGATCGCGTTGGTCGCTGCGAGCGAGGTTCCTTGCGGCGCGTCAATGGAAACGCTCATTTGGTTATCTCCGACGTTCGGAACCAGTTCAAAGCCGATTTTCGGCACCATCGCGATGCTCGCCACAAACATCAGCGTCGTCACGACAAATACCGTGTTGCGATGGCCCAACGCCCAGCGCAGTGCTGCCCGATACGTCGATGTCAAACCGTGCATGATCCGGGCGGACCAGTCAAACGGGGCATACAAGCGAAATGGCGCATCGATGCCAGGCACCGTGTCTGGCCGCTCAAAGCGCCGCCCACGCAACAGACGAGACGCCAGCATCGGCGTGAACGTCAACGCGACGAACAGAGCCGCGACGTGCGAAAAGGAGACCGTGAGCGACAGTGGCTTGAAAAATTGTCCCGCCAAGCCCGGCACAAAGATGGATGGCGCAAACACGCAAATCTGCGCACAAGCGGCGACCACGACCGCCATCCCCACTTCCTCGGTGCCAAGCTTCGCCGCTTCCCGCGCAGACAGTCCCCGCTGCCTGGCGCGGAAGATGGATTCCAACACGACAATTGAAAAGTCGACGAGCGATCCGAGTCCAACCGCGAGTGACCCTAAGGTAATCGAGTTGATGGACAAGCCAGCGGCGGCCATCAGTGCAAATGTGGACAGGGTCGCAATCGGGATCGCAACGGCGACGACCGCGGTCGTGCGAATGCTGCGCAGAATGAGCAGGATGACGATTACGCCGAAGATAAAGCCCAGTACGGTGTGATTGACGACGGTGTCCATCGTGTCGCGAATGGGTTGTGCGCTGTCGCTCAAGATTTGCACATGCACACCTGCCGGCAGTTGGGAAGCCAAACTGGGGATTTCCTGGCGCACCGCGTTTGAAACCTGGACGATGTTCGCGTCACTCGCCTGCGAGACGGAGAGCGTCACGGCCGATTTGCCGTTGACTGTGGACATGAGCGTCACCGTCTTGTCCCCGTCTTCCACCGTGGCAATGTCTCGCAGCGGAATGTTGCCGCCGAGCGGAAGTGCGATGGGAACGTTGTTGACGTCCGATGGGCTCGCAAACTGACCGTCGACGTGCAGCGGAATCAGCAAGTTGCCCTTTTGCACCTGTCCCGCGTCCGCTGACATGTTATCCGAAGCTATCGCCTGCACCACCTGCTCAATGCTCAAATGATACTTGGCGAGCTTGGCTGGATCGACATCGACCGTGATCTGACGCGTCAGGTTGCCTGCCGTCTGCACACCGGCGACACCGTTCAAGCGTTCGATGGCCGGTTCGACGATGTTGGTGGCCGCATCGCTGACCACCTGCTGTGAGACATGACCGGTACCGTATACAGACAGCTTCATCATGGGCAGGCTGCTCGGGTCAAACTGCTCGACCGCGGGCGCACTTGCATCGGCTGGCAGCCCCGGCTCTACCCGCGCGATGAGGCTGCGCATCTGGTTTAGCTCTTCGTCGATGTTAGTGCCGTAGTTGAACTCGACGACGACCAGCGAGCTGCCCTGCGTCGATGTCGACTCGATGAGTTGCACACCTGACAATCCTTCGAGTGTCTGCTCGATGGGATGCGAGACTTGTTGCTCGACCTCTTCCGGCGACGCCCCGGTCCACGAGGTCGCAACGGCTGCAATCGGCAGGTTGAGCTTGGGGTACAGCTCTTCCGGTAGATGAAACATGGAAAAAACGCCGACCAACACGATGGCCACCATCAGCATCGTGATCGTGACCGGGCGGCGAATGGAAAAGTTGGCGATCCGCACAGAACCGGCTCCTTTATGTCGTGTCATGTCATGGGTTAAGGGCGCACTTTCATCCCTGCTGACCTATATCCTCGCTTGGGCACATTACTTTTGCAAGTAAACTTTTTATGAAATTGTAGAGAACACCGTGGAAATGTTCCATTTGTCGACACAGACAGCAGGATTTCGACGCCACCAGGGCGTAGATGTGAGCATAGAAAGCTTGCTCAAAAGCCTTTGAACCGCTTTGCACAGCGGATGTGCATGAGGAGAGATAGCTATTTATGCGGAGTATTCTGCGGTGACTTGGCTCGTCGCCGCGCTCTTGTTTGCGTACGGATTGGCCTTTGGATCGTTCGCGAACGTCGTCGCCTACCGCGTACCGCGCCGCGAATCGATCGTGCGGCCGCGGTCACACTGCGTGCATTGCCATCACACCTTGTCCTGGTGGGAGCTGGTGCCCGTTCTCTCATGGCTCGTGTTGCGCGGCCGTTGCCGTGGATGCGGGAAGCCCATTTCACCGCGCTACCCGCTGCTCGAATTCGTGACTGGCGTGCTCTTTGCCAGTGCCTGGTGGCAAGGGCACACCCTCGCGCAGGTTTTCGTGTGGGCATTGTTCTGGCTGTACCTCATGATGGCGGTCGGGACTGACCTGACAGCGATGATCGTCCCGGATGTGCTGTCACTTCCGGCCGCTGTCGTCTTGCTTGGCGCCTCCGGCCTGACGCACATCCAGCCGTGGACACACGCGACAATCGGCCTTGCTACCGGTTTTGCGATGGTACTTGCCGTGCACCTGCTGTCAGGTGGGCGCATGGGCCTCGGTGACGCCAAGCTGTACCTAGGCATCGGAGCGATGCTCGGACCCTGGCTCACCTTGCTCTCATTCGTACTGGCCGCCATCTTGGGCAGTGTCATCGGCATTGGCCTGCGCCTTGCTGGGAAACTGCAAGCCGGACAGTACGTGCCGTTCGTGCCGTTTATCGCTCTCGGCGTGATGGCCGCTGCCTGGTACGGGCACGCGCTCGTGCACCTGTATATACGGCTCGTCGGACTGTGAAGCGCAGCTATGGTGACACCGTGACACATGCCATGAACACAGGGGGAAATTCCATGAACATCGATACATTTCTCGTACAAGCCAAGGAAAAACACGCGTCAGACGTCCACCTCTCGGTCAACGCGCCCGTGATGTATCGGGTCAACGGCGAATTGGAGCCAGAGGGATCTCCCCTTGCGCCGGAGGATCTCGATACGATGGCGAGATCCATGATGAATGCGGAGCAGTGGGGGAGGTTTTTAGAGCGGGGCGAGATCGATTTCTCGTACAGTATCCGCGGCGTCTCGCGCTATCGCGTAAACGCCTATCGGCAGCGCGGTTGCATCAGCGTGGCGGCGCGGCTTATCCCGGCGCGCATTCCGACGCTGGACGAACTTGGCCTGCCCAAAGTCTTTCGCACCTTCATGGAGAAACCGCATGGCCTCGTGCTGGTCACAGGGCCTACGGGCAGCGGCAAGACCACGTCGTTCGCGGCCTTGCTCGACGCCATCAACGAGACACAGCGCCGACACATCATCACGCTCGAAGACCCTATCGAGTACCTGCACACGCATAAGATGTCCATTGTCGATCAGCGCGAGATCGGCCTGGATACCCTCGGCTTCGCCCCCGCCCTGCGGGCAGCCCTGCGCCAAGATCCCGACATCCTGCTCGTCGGCGAAATGCGCGATCTCGAGACCATCAGCACGGCCATCACCGCATCGGAAACGGGCCACCTCGTCTTCGCCACACTGCATACGAGCGACGCGGTGCAGACGGTGGAGCGCATCATCGACGTCTTTCCGGCAGAACAACAGGGGCAAATTCGCCTGCAAATCGCCTCGGTACTGCAAGGCGTCATATCCCAACGCCTGCATCGCTCCGCAGACGGCAGATATCGCGTCGCTTCGTTTGAAGTGCTCGTCAACACGCCGGCGGTTGCCAACCTCATCCGCAGCGGCAAGACGCATCAGATTCCGTCGCTCATGCAAACCGGCAAACAGTTCGGTATGCAGACGATGGAGATGAGCATGCAGGAACTCGTACAACAGGGCAAAATCGCGACAAGTGTACTGAAGCAGTGGACCTCGACAACTCAGTTGGCGGGCTGGTAATATGCAGCGATTTGGAGGTCTGCGACCGCTGCACCTCCACCCGTCCCTTTCACGTCGGTGACGTAGAGGTCCAGCAGCCGCTGGCTATGATAGAGATCGGCTAGAAAGGCTTCGATGTCGCTGGCCGATCCGCTGGCGCTTACCTCGTAATCAAGGCTGGGAATAGACGGGTTTCCCACCTCAATCGGGCCACTCGTATTCGTGATGGTGTCGCCAAGTTGCCCCGCCAGCGCCTGCAAGGCCGCCTGGGCCTGCGTACTATTGGCAATGGCACTCTGCTCCGCCGCAGTCGCCGAGCCGGTCGTTGCGCTAGTTGTACTCGATCCGCTTCCCATTCCCGCTTCACCCATCCGAGACACGCTCACCAAGTTGACCTTGTTCGCGTGCGCATCTGCCGCGAGCAACTGAAGGAAGCTCGGCTCGTTTGGTCCCACCGGCAAAGCCGCGTTCACGTCAACTTGGGCGCTGCCCTTCTTCACGCCTTGCTTCACCGCAGTCTGTTCCGACAGCGAATTGAGCGTCGCCACCAGCGATTGGCGCTGAGCTTGCAGCAAACTCAGACGATTCAACATGGGCGCCACGCCATACAGATACACGAGCGCGACGGCGACCAAGACGCCTGCTCCGTACAACAAGACGCGTTCGCGCGTCGTCAGCTGCCGTTTCACTGGGCCGTCCCCCCTGTCGCAAGCGTCAACGTCACGGTATACGCGTACGCATAGTCGGTCGATCCGCCTCTGACAAACACGGCGTGCGGCGTTTGCCCAGCCACCTCACTCGGCTGTTTGGCAACCTGGAACGCCACCGATGTGGTGAAGGCGTCCCGCTGAAGGTTCTGCTCAAAAGCGGCGACCTCGGCGACCCCCACACTGCGCCCCATAATCGCCATCGCATGGCCATTCAACTGAACTTCGTCGACCGTCATGCCAGCGGATAAAGCCGCGTCCATTTGCTGCAAAATGGCCGCCCAATCCGCTCGATCAGCCGCCGCTTGTGCGATCTCGCTTTGCAGGTTCGCGACCCCATTCGCATGATTCGCAGGCGAACGTCCGCGCTCAGCCGTCTGCACCTGCGTATTCAAGTTGGCGACTTGCGAAGCGATTTGTCCCACCTGCTGTTGCAAAACCACCAAAAACGCCACACAGGCTGCGACAGCCGCGATCACCACGGCGAGAACTGGCAGACGCCCGCGCCACCCTGCCGGCAGGCGCGTGCCATTAGGTTTTTGAGGTCGTGGTAGTAAATTGATATCCAAGTCTCACACCCCGCGAAGCGCCAGGCCAATAGCAGCCGCATAGTCGTGAAGAGAAGCATCATCCGGGCGGATTGCCACCTTGCGCGTGAACGCCATATGGCTGCGAATCAACGCCGCCAAAGACATGATCTCGCACGGCATGCCCACCTGCCCCTCCAGGACGGAAAGATCACTTGAAACAGCCCCCTCGGGCGAAGCGATGAACAATCGTGCAAACTCGACATCACGCTGATTGAGCGTGTATCGGAAAAAATTCACCGTGCGTTCGATCTCGACGCCAATCTGACTGAGATCGTCGAACATGCCGTTGGATGCGTCATCGACCGGCGCGGGCAGCGGAAACTGGCGCGTCAGGTAGAGAAGCCCCTGGTGAAACACATGCATATCCACGAAATCGCCGTTCACTTCCATGAACAGAAAGCTTTGTGGCAACCCGTCATGGAACTTTCGCAATAAGCGGTATACCGCGAGCGGATGGATGTCTACGGAAACGGGACGAATGCCATGATGCCGAAACGAGTCCACCAACGTCCCGACCAACTGCTTGTCCGCCGCAACGAGGATGAGACTGGTCTCGGCGTCGTCCGAAGCTTCCCCTGCCGCCTCCTTTGGGCAACGGACAAAGTCAAACGTCACCTCATCGAACGGCAGGTGGATGCTGTGTTGCAGCTGGAATTCGATCACGCTGCGCAACTCCTCGTCGCCAAAGCTGGGCAATCCCAACTGCCGAATCACCGTCCAGCGGTTCGGCACTGCGACATGCACCTGCGACTTCCTGCGTCCGTCAGGGCGAAACGCCTTTTGCCAAACGGCTTGCCATGCCTCGAAATCGGCTCCGGAGGATGTGTCCCCCGTTTCGCCGTGGATCTCGTAGGTCTCTAGGCGGCGCAAGCGCGGCACCTTCGCCCATTCCAATTCCGCGATGCGAACGCACGCGTCGCTCACTTCGACCCCAATCGACACGCCTTTCCCACGCAATGCCACACAACATCACCCGCCTACACCGCACTCACGGAGGAATATGTATAAAATAGGCCACCCGGCCCTTTCTGCGACTGCTGTTGCAGCTGAATGTCGAGAATCAACGATGACCCACTCAGCGTCGTTCTCACCATCTCATGCAACATCCCTTGTCCATCGATGTACGACCCCAGAAACACGGAAGGGTAGCCTTGCACCTTCAATCCTGCGATCACGCCCGTCTGCACAGCAAGATTGGCCGCAGCGGGCGAGATAAACTTTTGGGGTTGCAGCATGTTTTGGATGATGGACTCCATCTGATTAAAGCTGGATTCCACCTGGTTGTCCGCCTGATATTGCGCGGCAGTCTCCGTGACGAGAGTACGGCCACCTGTATGCAACGCGTAATCGGTCCAGGCAATGGCGCCAGAGACCACAGTAGCCAGAATGACGACCAGCACGACTGACCACACCAGCGTAAATCCGGACTCGGCGCGAACGAATGACGCTTCCCTATTCCCTGATTCATTTCGCCACACGCGCTTCACGCTCCTTCATCAGCGGACATCCGCATCATGGTAGCCAGACGCCAGAACATAGTTCATCTGTTGGCCCGTGGTACTTTGGTACGGCGCTGACAGCCGCATCATGAAGCTGTTGACAAAGGTGCCGGATGAAATCGTGGAAGGATGGAGAAAACCGAGAATATAGTTGGTCCAGGAAAAGTCCGCACCACTTGTCTGCGGATAGAGAACCGGAAACATCCATTCGATGTTCACACCGCCCGCCAGAGGCGTCCCACTGACCGCGGGCGGGGTTTGGCTCTGCGCTTGCGCGTTGGTGGCAGGAACGCTGTAGACGTCCCACGACGAAGCGGATCGCTGAATGAACTCAAAGGCTTCAAAGCAATTTGCCCCGACAATTGTCGCCTGTGACGTTTGCCCTCCGGAGATTGCGGGGACGACGGTCGTCGCGTTGTACATCCAGGGCCTGTCTGTATCGACTGCGGCCGTGGTCGGATAACCACCTCGATAGAGCCAAAGCACGACAACGGCCGAGGATGCAGCTGGATTGCCGTTGAACTCCATCTGCACGAAATCAGCGCTGCGCAACATGCGGTTCAGCGCATGGTTGATGGTGAGGACCTTTTCCTGCGCCGCATTGAAGCTGGTCAGGCGCTGCGCCCGCTCAGCGAGCATCCATACCAAATTGACCAGAATCCCCACAACCATGCCCGCGATCGCGATGGACGCCAGCAGTTCAATCAAAGTAAGCCCGGCCTCACCGTTTGGCCTATGCGTTTTGATCGTCATCACCGCATGTCTCCTCACGACGAAGGTAATACTGGTGCAGTTATGGTCGCGGTGAGCCCCTGCGGCGTCTGCACTTGCACCTTGTAGTTGACGGACGCGGAGTTGCTCGTAGGGTTCGAAGAGATCGTACACTGAAATCCGTTGTACAGCGGATAGGTCCAGGCGAACGTAATGCCAGGCGGCGGCACAATCAAAACGATGGAAGACTGTGACTCATTGCCCAACGCGTCACCTGGGACTTCAATCACCCAGCCAATGATATTTTGCGGCCTGTCCTTGATCTCCTCGGCAATCGTTGTGGCCAGTCCCAACGCCTGATCATACTGAGCCATTTTGAGCGATCCCGCCTGTGCCCCCCCCACCGCAAGCAGGGCAGCCGTACCCGCAAGCGCGATGATGGCTACAGAGGCCATGACCTCGATGAGTGTCAAGCCCGCTTGCGCGGTTCCCTTGTCCCACCGAAGCCACAAATTGCGTTTGAGAAGCACGGCCCACCACCTCCAGGGGGTTGTCCGAATAGCTATCAATACAGAGAGAAAGCCCCCTTGCGGGAGCTTTGCCTTGGTCGACGCGTCGATGACGATGTTACTGAATCGTGACGTAGTAGGTGCCTGTTGTGCCGTTTGTACTGTTGGGATAGGTAAATGTCACATAGGGCACGGAGTTGTTCGTCGGTTGGGCATTTACGATGGCGAAACTCCCCTTTTGCGACTGTGGCGCAGGCAAGGAGTTGAGATAGCCGCCGCCCGTGGAATTGTTAAGACCATTGGTAAGAAGATCAGATACAAAGCTGGATCCGTTTGCTGCCGAGTTAGCCGGCGCCAACGTAGCACCCCCCGTGGAACTCGTCAGGTTACCCGTGGAGTTGATTGCCAACGCCCCTCCGTTCGACGAACTCGACTGATAATCAAACTCTGCCCGCTGCAGAGCGTCCGCAATCATCTGCTCGTTTGCTTTATCCGTTGCAGTGCGCGCCTTATTGATTTGCCCCATGACGACAGGCACGCCGACAGCAGCCAAAATAGCAAGAATGACGACGACGGCGAGTAGTTCAATCAGCGTGACGCCTTGCTGTTCTCTTAGTCTTTTGAATAGCATTTGTAACTTATCTCTCAATGCCTGCATGTACACTCTCCCTTTCACACCCTCATTGACCAGGAACTCTCCTCCATACACAAAAAGATCCTGGCCGTCACATCCCTATTATAAATTGCGAAGAAATGAATTGTACACTATGTTACACATTGTTTTGGCACGCTTACGCAAGCACATGTTCACATGCCTGTCGAACTGCCCATCCCTTGATACAGCGCGAACATCGGCAGCAATGCCGCCAGCACGATAATCCCGACAACCCCAGCGAGCAAGGCGGTCAAGATCGGCTCCATCAGTTGCCGCAATCTATCAACCATCATCTCCAGCTCCGATTCGTAAAAATCCGCCACCTTCGCCAGCATCTCGTCGAGATGCCCCGTCGCCTCCCCAACGCGCACCATCTGCACCATCAGCGGTGAAAACGCCCCGGTCTCGCGCAGCGCTCCCGAGAGCGATCCGCCATCGCCCAATGCGTCCCTGACTTCGCGCAAAGCACCCGCCACATACCGATTGCCCACCGCATCAGCGGACAACGCGATAGCTTGCAAGGCTGGCAAGGCCGCATGAAACAACATTGCCAGCGTGCGCGAGACCTGGGCCATCGCCCGTTTTTCCACCAACTGTCCAAACACCGGGATCCGTAAAAGAATCCGATCTCGCCAGTACAAGCTTGGCCCGTGCCGATTGACCCATAGAACGGCGCCTAAAATCAGCGCTACAATCATCAGACCGATATACCAGCGATGTGTGATGAGACTGGAAGCGCCAAGCACAATCCGCGTCGGTAACGGCAACTGGATGTGCTGTGCTGCGAAAACGCTGACAAACGTCGGAATCACGCGCAGTAACAAGAATATCGATACAACGACGGCCATGACCGCCACCACAATCGGATAGATCATGGCGGAACGAATTTTTTCGATGGTTTCACGCTGGCGCTCCTGATACCCAGCCGTGTTCTCCAGCACCTCGTCGAGCGTACCACTTGCCTCGCCCGCGCGCACCATCTGCACGAACAGCGGCGGAAAGGCGCGTGGATGTTCGGCAAGACTTTCCCACAAAGGCCGCCCGTCGCGAACGCTGGCCGCCACAGCGAAGATGGCGCTTTTGAGCATGCCCTTTTCCGTCTGCTCGTGCAGGACCTCGAGCGAATTGACCAACGGCACCCCCGCCCGCACCAACGTCGCGAATTGGCGGCAAAATGGGACAAACTGCTCGAGTTTCACACCGCCAAAGAGCCCGAAATGGACGTTGATATCCCGCGTCCAAATGGATTCGTCGATCGCTCGCAGCTCCACAACATATAGCCCCTGCTCGCTCAACTGGCGAACAGCCGCCGTCTCGTCCTCCGCCTCAATGCTCCCTCGCGATCGCGCGCCACGCGCCGCCATCGCCTCGTACTGATACACGCCCAACTTCGTTCTCTCCTCAACGCGCTACCGAATCAAACGAGTGTAAGTGCTCCTTCGACAACCGCCACGCGCAGCACTTCCTGAACGGTCGTCAAGCCCTGTGCCGACTTCGCCAATCCGTCTTCCAACATCGTCGCCATGCCGCGCTCATGAACGTGCCGTCTATAATCGTCGGGCGATCGCGATGCCAAAATGAGCGCAGTCATCTCGTCGTCCACTTCCAACACCTCGTGAATCGCCATGCGGCCGCGAAAGCCTGTGTTGCCACAGCTTGGACAGCCACGGCCGACCACGAGACCGTCCGGAGAGACTCCGTGTTGAGCCAACAGTTTGGCTTCCATCGGCGTCGGGCGGTAAGGTTGCTGACAGCGCGAGCAGACGCGGCGCACCAAGCGCTGTGCGACAACCCCCGACAACGCGGAGGCGAGCATGTAAGGCGCCACCCCCATGTCGATCAGCCGATTGATCGTGCTCACCGCGTCGTTGGTATGTAAGGTCGAAAGCACGAGATGCCCCGTAACCGCGGCACGGAGAGCGATTTCCGCCGTTTCCTCATCGCGGATTTCGCCAATCATCACAATATCCGGGTCCTGGCGCAACATGGCGCGCAAGCCTCGGGCAAAGGTCAATCCGGCTGCCAGATTGACCTGCACCTGGTTGACGCCATCGAGTTGATATTCAATCGGGTCCTCAATCGTGATCACATTCATCTCGGGCGTTGCCAAGCGCTTGAGCGCCGCGTATAAGGTGGACGTCTTGCCGGATCCGGTGGGGCCCGTAAGTAAAATGGCGCCGTGCGGGCGGGCGAGTATCCGTTCAAAAGCTGTGAGATTGGCAGCAGAAAAGTCGAGCTTCTGCAAATCGAACGTCTTGCCAGCGAGATCGAAGACACGCATGACCACCTTTTCGCCATGCGTCGTCGGCATCGTCGCCACACGCACATCGAGCGTGCGGCCACCCTCCTCGAGTTCAAAGCGCCCATCCTGCGGCAATCGCTGCTCTGCGATGTTCAGTTGCGCCAACACTTTGACGCGCGCGGTCAAGGCGCTTTGCAGGTGCCGTGGCACAATTCGCTCTGTCCGCAAAAAGCCGTCGATCCGATAGCGCACGCGCACGCCATCCGCCTGCGGATCGAGATGAACGTCGCTCGCGCCAGCGCCTGCGGCCTCGATGAGGATCTGATTCAACATGCGTACGACAGGCGAATCGCTGCGCATCGGATCCGGTTCATCGGCGGGCACAGGCTCCGGTGGTGCCTTGCGAGCGGCCGCATCAAACGTTTCCTGGAGGCGATAGTACCGATGAATCGCCGCCTGAATCTCTTGCCGCGTCGCGATCGAAGGCTCGATACTGAGATTGGTCGTCATGCGCAGATCGTCGATGGCATAGTAATCCATCGGATCTGCCATCGCGACATAGAGCCGATTTGCGCTTCTACGGTAGGGAATGACCTGGTATGATTCGACCAGCCGCTCGGGGACGAGCTGAAGAACAGCGGGATCAATCCGCATGTTGCTGAGCACGACATGGGGGATGCCGAGCTGAAATTCGAGCACCTCGACGAGTTGGCTTTCGGTGATATATCCGTTGTTGATCAACACGTCGCCAAGACGGGACTGCGATTCGCGCTGGTCCGCCAGAGCCTTTTGCAGTTGCTCAGACGTCAGCAATCCTGCCTCGACGAGAATTTCACCCATACGCTTGCGCGCCACCGGCAATCACCCCTGTACCGGATCAAGATGGATCCCATCCGGCGCCGTGGCAACCGGATTGGATCTCCATATCTGTCAATGAAGGATGGACAGTGTGTTGTACTTTTGAGAGACGAACAGATCATAGCCGTTGGCTTGGAAAAAGCCGAAGCCAAGCAAAGAGACGCCGGTGTAACTCGGATCGACAATGCACGGGATATCGGCAAAATGCTGCCCACCGATGTCCAGCGAAACCTGGCTCATATACGCCTGATCTTCCCCACCAATGCCCGACACGGCAATCGAACCAAGATTGGGCAGATGGAGCAGTTTTGCGTCAGCCGCGGTAAAGAGCGGTTCGTATGCACCGGTATCCAGTTGCAGGGTGAGGTTGTCCTTTCCGCTCGCGGCGTTAAAGAAGACGCCATTTTGAAACGTCGTGATGGGAACCGAGGCGAGCAAAGTTTCCCCCGACGCCTGGGTCGTCCCCGATTGGCTCGAAGCTGCCGGCGCGAACTTCACCGCTGCCGTCTGCTGCACCGTCTTTCCTGCGGGATCGACCCAGGACACCGTGACATACGCGGTCTCCGCCGTGTTGTCTTCGAGACCATTGAACCACGTCCCCGAATAATCGGTCGATGTATGCAGAGTCGTACTTCCGGTGGAAGGTGTCAATGTGCTAAAACCGGTCGTCATGATGGTGATGTTCTGATTCGGCACCGGATTGAGTCCGTCCAAGGTGGCAATTTGCAGCGGCGCGGGACTCCCCACCGTCGCATTCTGCGTGTCGATCTCGATTTGATAATGATGGCTGACAGGAACGCTGCTGAACGTGAAGCCGCCGCCTTTGAGCGGCGTAGCCTTGACTTTCGCCGCAAGATTCTGCCAAGGAACATATGTCGTGCCGCCGTAGACGACGCCTTGTACATAGCCACCGGTGACGGCAATCTTGCCATCGCCAAGATCCTCATACGGCGTTTTCATCGCCGCCATGCCGGCGAGCGCCACATAGGTGGTGTCGCCCACGGCGATGGCGTCATACTGCTTGCCGCCAATGAACGCGCGCACATGCCCGTTTGGGAGGGCGTTCGCTTTCACCATAGCGGCCTTTTGCGCCTTCTGCGCCGCCTTGGCCACCGCTTGGCGGGGAGACTGCTTCGCCGTGTGCGAACCTGCCACATGATGCTGCGCTATGCCGCCAGATACGGTTTTCGCTGAGACGGTCGCCGCCATTGGCGTCGCCATGAGCAGCCCGGAAACGACCACGGAAGTCCAAAGAGAACGTGCTGTCTTCACAAAGAATGCCTACCTTCTCGAGATGGTCCAAAGGGCATCCCTTCAAACGCCATCTACTACGTAATTTGATTGGTAGGATAATTCTGTGCCAAACTGGTCATTTCCTGCACGAATGCCACTGGGATTTACCGACTGCTATCGCCGCTCAGGCATTGCGCGACGATTCACGCACCATCTGCAGCACATCCTCCAACACGGCGCTCGCCGTGGGCAACGCACCTGCTCCCGGGCCAATCAAAGTGATGGTGCCCACCACGTCGCCCGTGATGGCAATGGCGTTGTTGACGCCATCGACGAAATAAAGCGGATCGTCAGGTTGCAGCACCTGCGGGCCAACCTCACAACGGACGATGCCATCATCGCCCCAGACCGCGGACGCAACATGTTTGACCTTGGCGCCCGACGCTTTGGCGGCTTCCATCTGTGCAGCCGTGATCGCGCTGATGCCGGCGCGCGGCTTCGTCAATACGGCTGTCGGAACGCCATTTCTCGCCATCTCGTTCGGCGACTGGCCGTCGGCGACACATTCTGTTGCCAACAGACGCGTATCCACGCGCAGCGCCTGCAGGAGAATTTGCAGCTTATAGTAGGCATCCAAGCCCTCGACATCCGCCGCGGGATCTGGCTCAGCATAGCCAAGTGCCTGCGCTTCCTGAAGCGCGCTGGCAAAGGCCGCCCCTGTCGCGTGCATCTGCGTGAGGATATAGTTGCACGTACCGTTGACGATGCCGCGCAAAGACTGCACGCGATTCAAGTCAAAGTAGGTATGCAAGGTATGTAAGACAGGAATGCCACCGAGCACACTCGCTTCATGGCGCAAGAACAGGCCGCGCTTACTCGCGAGATCGCGCAATTCCTCGCCATGGAGCGCCATCAAGGCCTTGTTCGCCGTGACGACCGACTTGCCGTTTTCCAGCGCGTGCCGCACCACATCGTGCGCCACATCGATACCGCCCATAACCTCGATCACGATATCCACATCGTCCGCCTCGCACACGATGCGCCAGTCGTCCGTCAACAGGTGGCGCGGAACAAAATCCGGCCGGGGGCGCTCCAAGTGTCTCACGGCAATATGCGTAGCTTCCAGTTGCGCACCATCCCACGCACCTTGTCGATCCGCCAGCACCCGCAGCACACCACTTCCCACAACACCACATCCAACCAGACCCAGACGCACCTTGTTTGCCACCCGTCTCTCGCCGCCTCTCTCCATATGTAGACCCTAACGGATCGATTGCCTATTCAAAAAGGGCACCCCGTCGGGATGCCCTTCCACTTCACCACCATGTAACTGGCTCGTTTACATCGGTCACGACGGCGTTTTGGCTAGACGCCGATTCTCTTCCGCCTCGCTGTCCAGATGTGTTTGTATGCGGTTGTTTTCGTCAACCAGCACCACGGTCGGTTCATGCTGTAAAGCGTCCGCATGTTCGTACATCGCATAGGAAATGATGATGACCAAATCCCCTGGCTCTGCCAACCGCGCCGCCGCACCATTCAATCCAATGACGCCAGTACCTGCATCGCCCGGAATGACATATGTGTCAAAGCGCGCGCCCGTGTTGATATTCACCACCTGCACACGCTCATTTTCCAACAAATCCGCTGCTTCCATGAGGTCTGTATCAATCGTGATACTCCCTACGTAATTGAGGTTTGTCTGCGTCACCGTTGCGCGATGGATCTTTGACTTCATCATCGTGCGGAACACGCCAACCCCTCCGTTCCCCTTCTGTGCTGTCAGCAAGGCAATCAACCACTTGTCAAGGCGTTTTCCTCAGGCCATCTTACTCCCATCTACGCCCCATGACAAGTCAGAACAGACGGAAACGATGCCAGTACGTGCACAGGCCGGACAACTGTCCAGGGTGCAACACACGATATGATCTACAAGGTCTAATCCAATCACACAATGGCTCCGCTGCACAGCTTCATCTGGACACGGGCCGTCCGGCATTGGCTTGCTGAAGCCCCGTGCTTGGTCTGCGGACGCGAACAGCCATTGTCAACAAGACGGCAAGGACGAGAGACAGTGCCATGAAGACGTAGGATGCATTTGGGCCACCCGTTACGTTGTTGAGATAACCAACAAAATAGGATCCCACGAACGAACCCAAAGCGCCCATGCAATTGATGAGCGCCATGGCCACCCCTGCGACATTGCTGGGTAAAATCTCCGGCACGATCGCGAAAAACGGCCCGTACGGCGCATACATGGCTCCGCCAGCGATGACGAGCAGAATGAACGAAGTGGTGAAATGCCCAGACCCGAGGATATAGGAAAGGTAAAAGGCCACAGCGCCGATGAGCAATGAAACCCAAACATACACCTTGCGGGTATACGGCCGCCGATCCGACAGAAATGACGTGATCATCATGAGAATCGCGGCCAGTAAATACGGAACCGAAGATAACCAACCGGTGCTCACAATGCCGACGTGCGACGCCGCCTTAATCATGGACGGCAGCCACAGGACGAAGCCATACACGCCAATACTCCAAAAGAAGTATTGCAAACTGAGTAACACAACCGATCGGGACGAGAACGCTTCCCGATAACTTTTCACTTGTGCCATGCCCTCTTGTTCCGCTGCAAGCGCGGCTGTGACGGCTTGTTGCTCTTCTCGCGTCAGCCACCTGGTCTCTTCAGGTTTGTCTTTGACCACTGCCCACCAAATAAAGGCCCAGATGATGGAAGGGACGCCTTCAATCACAAACATGCCCTGCCAATGAAACCATTGAATCAGGTATCCTGAGATGACGGACATCCAGAGTACCGTAATGGGATTGCCGAGGATGAGAAACGTGTTCGCGCGGGATCGTTCTCCATTGGTAAACCAATGGCTAATAAAAATCAGCATCGCAGGCATGACAACGCTTTCAACAATGCCAAGTAAAAACCTATCCACGTAGAGCAACGGCAGGTTGGTGATGAGGCCCTGCAAAGAGGCAAAGATGCCCCACAAAATGAGTGCCCAAAAGACAAGTTTCTTCGCGCTGTATTTTTTCGCATAGTGCGCACCCGGCACCTGAAAGAAGAAGTACCCGAGGAAAAACAGCGAGGCCAATAAGGATGACGACGCTGCGTTCATATGCAAGGCCTGCTTCAATCCAGCCGCCGCACCCAATCCGTAGTTTGACCTATCGAGGTACGCCAAGCTGTACGTGACGAAGATAGCAGGAATGAGTCTGGACCACCTTGATCTTGGAAACGACTGCTGCTCCATGTGCATCTCCCCCTTGAAAGATGATTCAACCCTCCATCGTGCACGCGCGGATCGACCGCCATGTCGCACACCTTCAAGCATTCGCGACCCGAATGCTGGCTCACCCCCTTCAAGTTTCAGATACATTCCGGACAACGAGCCCTGTACATGGCACATGTATGCCGGTATGGTACCGGTTCCATACACGTCACGAACCATCGCTCGGCGCAGACCACGTGGCCTATGACGGCCGCCGCCTATTCAAGGACTGCCCAATGGCAACCTGCGGAGTTGAGCCTCGTTCCTTCAGCATGGCTGCGACATGGAACCGCTTCGCGTCACTCGTATCGCCCCCCAGTCGAGCAACGAGCCGATCCGCAGCCTTCACGCCCATTTCGTATGCCGATTGAGACACTGTGGTGATCCCCACAATGTCGGCCCAGTCTGGATCGTCAAAGCTGATGAAGCCCACATCATAGGGAATGCGATAGCCGAGATTTTGCATGACCAACGCCGCCTTAAGCAATATCACGGCATTACCTGTGAAGACAGCCTTGGCCATGACAGGCTTTTTGTTCATAAAGGCTGTCATGCATTCGATCAACGACTGGTCACCCTCGACTTGGAAAACGGGGCTATGCTCCTCGATTCCATGCTCCGCAACAAAGGATCGAAATGCTTGAACGCGCTCGATGCGCGTACTGATGTCTGCGGTAGGCGCTGTCACATAGGCAATGCTGCGGTACCCTTGGCGCACGAGGTAGTTGAGAGCATCATATGTCGCCTGGGTATTGTCCATACCGACGAGATCGACATGCATTCCAGATACGTCGCGATCGAGCAGCACGACCTGGGTCTTCTCCTTTTGCAAGGCAAGTAACATGCTCTGGTTGTAACCTGTTGTATGCATGATGAGACCGTCTATCTGATGTGAGCGGAGCGTGCGAATATAGTTCTGTTCCTTAGCGGGATCGTTGTCAGAGTTACAGACAAGCAGACTATAGTTGTGTTTGTGGCAAACGTCCTCGGCTCCACGTAGAATAGCTGTCGTAAACGGATTGGCGATGTCGGCGACAATGATGCCAATCAGCCTGCTTCGCTTTGCCTTTAATCCTCTTGCCATTTGGCTGGGCTCGTAATGCAACCCTTGTATGGCCTGCTCAATCTTGCGATAGGTTTCTTCGGCAATATATTCCGTTTGGTGACTCAAGAAGCGAGAAACGGTTGTCTTGGAAACACCTGCTGCTTTCGCTACATCGGCGATGGTGGGTCGACGACGACTATCCCTCATCCGGCAATCACCTCGGTATTCGTGTCGTTACGCGGTCGCTGGCGAGCGATGCGCGTAGACAGTCTGCGGGCACCTGTATGAAATCGGTTTCATACCACCAATATAGGATGGCGGCGGCTGGGGTGTCAATCTCATCGAACCAGACAGAAAGCAGACATTGGCACGCCAATGGCATATAAGCTACAAGTTCTTTTCCAACAGATTCGGTACAGCACGAACACACACCGCTTCTCACGATGCAGTCTGAATGACCGCCCTTCTTGCGTCATGTGTATTGTTGAATTGGCAGACTGCGAAGGGGATTCTGTTGCAGCATATTGGTAAACTCCTTCAGTGCGCTGGTCATCAGCGTATCCTTGTGTCGAATGAAATACGTTTTGGAGGAACTATATTGAGCTGGTACGGCAAAAGAGCGTACTAAACCCTTCTCTTCATATTTTTGAATTGCAGACTGTGGTACAAAGGACGCCCCGAGGCCCGAGATGACGCCTTGGATAATGGCATCAAGATGATTGAATTCCAGATACCGTATGGAACGAATACCTATTGATTTCAACCAAATCTCAAGCTGTTCCCGGTGCGGGCAACCTATTGTATTCATGAGAAAGGGTTGATTGCATACCGATTGAACATCCTCCTTCTCAGGTCTGCTTATCAGCACGAGTTGTTCTTCAAATACGAGCTCCTGCACGATGTTGGCGTCTTCGAAGCCTGATTTCACAAATGCCCCGTCGAGTTCGAAGTGGCGGACCTTGTGAGCCAACGCGTCTGAGTAATCCGTTGTGAGTGACAATTCCACATTGGGATAGACTTTATGGTACTTTGCAAGAATCATTGGGAGATGTATCGCGGATAACGTGTGATGAGCTCCTAGTTTGAGCCGACCCGTGGGTTCCGAGGCGTCGTTCAGCACTTGATGTGCCTCATCGAGCAAACGCACGACTCGTTCCGCATAATCTAACAGCTTCTCACCTGCCGGAGTTAGCACCATACCTCGTTGTCGGTAAAACAACTGTGTATGTAACTCAGCTTCCAGTTGTTGCACTCTAGCTGTTACGTTCGATTGTACATAACCAAGGATTTGAGCCGCCTTTGTAATGCTACCCTCTCTTGCAACAATCCGAAAAATCCGCAGCTCATTACTCTCCATTTTACAACCCCCAACACATCTATCGTAAAAACCGAATCAAAATATCACTTATATTCATTTTACATGATACTTTTCCTCATGTACATTCGTGCACAGACAAAGCCACAATATTGGAGGAGTTATGCGTGACTAAGGAAAATACACGCAAGTGGGCCATTTTGGCTGTCGTTACACTTGTTTCGTTTGTGACAAACGTGGACGCAACCATCGTCGTGATCGGCCTTCCCACATTGATACGCGATTTGAAAATGACGATTGCAACAGGTATGTGGACCATCACTTCATACCTGGTTACAAGCACGATATTTTTACTTCCCGCAGGCCGGTGGGCTGATGTAGTTGGAACAAAGCGAATTTTTGTTTGGGGATTTGCGCTTTTCACGATGGCTACAATTTGTTGCGGCCTGTCTCATTCCAGTGCCACACTCATTGGTTTTCGACTCATTCAGGGAGCAGGTGCGGCATTAGCCTTGGCCACGGCCACACCCATCATCATCCGAACATTCCCACGCGAGCAACTCGGATTCGCACTTGGAATCAACTCGACCTCATGGGTGATTGGCTCCATCGTAGGTCCGGTAGCCGGAGGCGCTCTCATTAGTGGTTTCGGATGGCGTTCCATTTTCTTTGTTTCCGCCCCATTTGCGCTCATAGGATTGCTTGGGGGATGGCTCCTACGAAAAGAACCGACTGCACAAATACGATCCAAAACGGATTGGACGGGTACTTTCACGTTTGGATTGGGACTGACCTCACTGTTGATGGCGTTCTCTCAAGCGCCGGTTTGGGGTTGGACATCCATGAGCGTTCTAGGACTCTTCGGAATCACCGGATTGTGTTGGATAGCATTTGTCATCGTGGAATCCAAGGTCCAGGATCCACTTTTCAACCTCAAGTTATTTTCTTACAGACATTACACGACGGGACTAGGAATGACTCTGTGCTATTGCATCGGGTATTTTTCCATAAGCACGTTACTCGCATTATACCTACAAGGCGCACAACACCTAAGCCCGTTCCGGTCGGGGCTACTACTTCTGCCATTGTCAGCCCCTCAACTGTTGATGGGCCCGTTTGGCGGCAAATTAGCTGACCGTCTCGGCCCTGTAAGGTTGCTACTCGTCGGAATAACCGTGATTGCGTTCGCTGTATTACTCCTCGGAAACATCGGAGAGCGAACATCTATTCCATACATTACTATCCCATTGTTCATCATTTCCGTGGCGAACGGTTTGGCGTGGCCATCACTAGCGAAAGCAGTCCTCTCCGCTGCGCCCCAGGAACAAGCAGGATTGGCATCAGGAATGTTCTACACGGTTTACAATATTGGTCGGGCTGTGAGTCAATCACTTGCACTCATGATGGTTGAGCTTAGCGTAACACCTCGCATCGCATCTCAAATGTTCATTGGGATGGGGATGCAGACCATAACCACGAAGAGTGCCTTCGTGCATGTGACGGACACGGGGTTTCGAATGTACACTTTATTCTTCGTGGTCGCCTTACTACTCGGATTCTTTTTGCTGCGTCCGCAAAGGCTCAAAACGATATTACGGAACCAATAACATGAAACACACCTGTTCCCAGCATCCCCCTCAGCTTAAAGATGCAGAAAAACGCAGCGCTCTGATATGCTGCGTTTTCGATGTTTATGCAGTTTGAAAGGAGCGGTTTATTGCGCATTCGCTACCGTTACCTCAGAATGAGAACCGCAGAAAGCCCTCCGCCGGAACGCATCGTGCCATACGCTGCATGTCGGAGACCAGGGGCATCAATCGCTTTTCCACCACACCAGTAAACCATACAAGCAAAACACACGGTCCGGTCACCCATTGCGCTTGACGCAGACAAGCGCTAAGTTGGAAACTGGCGCCCATGCGACAAAACGGGGTGCCTATCCTGCAGGTGGGGAGCCCACACGTATGAATCGATCGCGCAACCTGACCCACACACAGCCTCTTCCCAAAGAGTCGTATGCGTTTATCCTCGCAAGTCTGGTCAATTCGATTGGCAGTGCCCTCATCTGGCCGCTCACGACCATTTACGTGCACAATGTTCTGCACCGCAATTACGCAGATGCCGGGATCGCATTATTCTTTCAATCACTTGCCACCATCGTCGGCCAGGTGATGGGCGGGGCACTTTATGCCCGTCTTGGCCCACGCAAGCTCATCATCGGTTCGCTCGTCCTGACTGGCTGTGCGCAGTGGAGTCTCATCTTCGCCCGCACATGGCCGACATATGTTTGCGCCATGACCGTCAACGCCTTTCTCATTGCGATCACGATGCCCGCAGTCAGCGGCTTTGTTGGACAAAGATGGCGGGCCGTGAGCACACGACTTTTCAACGTGATGTACGTCAGCAACAACGTAGGTGTAGCCATCGGCACCACGCTTGCAGGAATCCTGGCGTCCATCTCGTTTTCGTTTACGTTTCTCATCAACGGCATCTCCACGTTGATCTTTGCAGGCTTCCTCACCATATTTATGCGCCGGTTCTCGACCGACGAGTTGGAGGACTGGCAGGCAGGATTCGGCACTGCACGACAGGAAAGCCCCAAGCTCCTGCTCACCCGGTACCAGTTGTACGCATTTGTCGGCATCGGCTACATGCTCTTGAACCTGGCGACCTCGGCCTGGAACTCCGGTGTCGCGCCGTATCTGAATCAGGCTGGGCAGCCACCTGCTTCATACAGCCTGCTATGGACCGTGAACGGCATCGTCATTCTCGTAGGGCAACCGATGACCGCCTTCATCAACCGGCGGCTGACACCATCCCTCCCGTCGCGGCTGACTGCAAGCGCTGTACTCTATGGCTGTGCCTATGCGATCATGTGGACGACCCACGCGACCTATGCGTTCCTCATCGTGGGTATGGTGGTTGCCACGCTCGGCGAAATGCTCATCGCCCCCACCGTTCCGGCGCTGATTACCGCGACTGCTCGCCAGCATGCCGCTTTTTATCTCGGCGTGTCCGGCGGTATCGCCAGCGTCGGCCGCCTCATTGGCCCCGTCTTGTTTGGCACGTTGTTCGATCACGCCGGCCTTCCTCCGATTCTCTGGGTGGCCATTGGCGCATGTGCTGGTGCCGTCATGGCCTTCATCGTGCAGCAACGGTTAGCACAAGAGGCGCCCCATGCGTCGTACGAGCGTACGGATGAGATGAGCGGATTGTAGAATGACGCGTTCCTCGCGGCGCTTTTCGCAACAGAGCACATCCCTCTCCGCCATGGCTACACGAGCAGTTGTCCGTCCTGCATCACGATTTCATCGTCTAGATACAGCGTCGG
This sequence comes from Alicyclobacillus sacchari, assembly GCF_004366795.1. Classification (GTDB taxonomy): domain Bacteria; phylum Bacillota; class Bacilli; order Alicyclobacillales; family Alicyclobacillaceae; genus Alicyclobacillus; species Alicyclobacillus sacchari. Next base: position 120,109 of record NZ_SORF01000003.1, read on the forward strand.
CGCCAGCATCACGACATCCAGGTGCACCCCTGCTTCAACCGTGCCGCCAAACGTCGCATTGCTGCCAAACGCCACATGCACCGTCCCAAGCGCCTTTTCATCCTCCAGAATGACGCCCGTCAGCCTGGCCTTATCGTTCGTGCCAATGCCAAGCTCCGCGACGTTCCGTGCGGCGGGCGTATCTCCAAGCATCATCAGCCACTCGTCCGCGCGCTCACCCTCCGCGGCGACAAGCAATCCTTCGCGCACCGTGAGCCGCACCGGACTCTTAAGAAGGCCAATTCCCGCCAGCGATCCGTCCACCACCAGCTCCCCTGTTGCCGTTCCTTCCACCGGTGCGAGATACGCCTCGCCTGACGGCGCATTGCCTGCTTCTCCCGGATGACGATAGACACCCGTGCTCGCGATCCCCTGCCTGCCCGCCAGGGAGCAGGTGAACACGGCGCCATCCTTTTCAATGCGTGCAACCCGCGCCCGCGTCAGCCGATCCGCCACCTTGTGCGTCAATGCCGCCACAGCCGAAAAGTCCGCCGACATCGGTCCATGCTCAAACATATCCTCCGTCACACCGGGCATCGTCGCCACGCGCGCCCCTGCTTCCGATGCCCGCTTGCGCGCCTGCGTATGCGTGAGCGATCGCAATGTTGGGCAGACCACGACATCAGCCGCGGCCATCGCTGCCGCAACGACCGCCGGCGGCTCTGCCCCGTTCTTCTCCCGCGGCTCCATCTCCATGATGATCGATTCCGCACCGATGTCCCGACCAGCCTGGCACAGGCTGCGGCAAATGGCATCCCGTGTCCCATCTGAGACAATCAACAATGTTTCGCCCGCCTGCAATCCCATCGCGTGCAACAGCATGTTACGAGCTGAATCCAAGAGTGCCATCGCGCTCATCTTTCCTTTCAAAAAGCCCCACCCGTCACCGGATGGGGTCATCATCGCTAGCCTTTTCACATCAGGATTCAATTGATGGTAATTGAAATGGAGATATTTCCTTTGCCACCCTTATGCCTTGGTTCACCGAGCACGTATTTGACTTGATCGGAAGCAGCCATGTAAATCCACAGAATGAACAGAATGATTTCACCGACATACGGCAACAGCATGAACCATAGCCAATGGCCACTTTTCCCGAAGGCATTGAGGAATTTGACATACCAGATGATTGCGAAAACAACATTGGCAATTGGGATTAACAGAAACAATAGATTCCACGCCGATTTTCGTATCGTCCACATGTACGGAATCGCGCCTAACACGGGAATCCAGGCAAACCACCGTAAAGCCGTCCCAGCCTTACCGTACAACACAAAACATGTCGCGCTGTGGATGAGATAGGAGGCGATCATATAAAAAACAAAAACCGCAACCATCACGAACAACCAACCCTCCCGACCCAGAACCATGTATTTTCTATGCATTATACTCAGAGTATACCATAATATGTTCGGGCCAGGGCATGATTGGATATTGATACAGCGTCAAGACCGTCAAGTCGGCACGGATGACCATTCCTCTCTATCTGTCTGATCAAGCTGTGTTCGAACCGCTGTCTGCGCTGACACTTCCCACCCGTGATCTCAAGGACAACGTTCCCCTGCAGATTGGGCTGGATTACACCATCATACACTGTAACTAGGGCATCGCTAGAAAGCAACTGTTTACCGTTCCATGGCGACTACGTTGCTACACACCGACAAAAAGCCCGCTCATTTCGAGCGGGCTCGTATATCACATTCTGCTCTTGATTGTATCAACCTGCTGAATTGGTTGTGCCGTTTGACGCATCCGTCGCATTGGAAGAAGTGTTCCCTGTCGTATTGCTCGTCGTCACCGTCACGCCACCCGTGCTGTTCGTCGTTGTATTGCTTGTGGTGTTGGTGCTGTTGCTCGTAGGCGTGGTGTCGTTGCTCGTGCCATTCGACGTGCTTACCGTCACACCGCCAGTCGCATTCGTACTGCTCGATGCCTGAACGGCAGCTTCAGCCTTGCTCCAGTTGGCTTGTAGTTGTGCGAGTGCTTGTTGCACCTGTGCTTCATAGGTTGTAATCGCGGCCGTGATGGCTGCTTGATTGCCTTTCGCCTTGGCAATGGCACGCTCAAGCTGTCCATGCGCCTGTGCAATCTTCACATTCGTCTCCGCAGTTAGCCGATTTGCCGTCTGCATCAGGACCAAGGGTTGTTTATCATCATCACCCTTTTTCTGCTGATCCTTTGCATCGCGCTTGTCGTCCTTGTCTTGCCACTTACCGTGTCCACGCACGTCATCTCCACTCGTATTCGCGGTTGCACCTTCACTGGTAGATGTGCTCGCAGTGGAAGTGCCCAACGCGGCATTTGACGTGGAATTCGCGTTGATGTCCGTGGACAGCGTCCACCCTTGTCCATGTCCAGGATGGGCAGGATGCACGTTACCCCGCGTCGCGGCATACGCGACCGATGTAGCAGAAGCAATGACAATCACTGCGGCTCCGATAGACATCATAGATTTCTTTGTCATGCGGCCCATGTCTGAAATCCTCCCGAATAAGTCGATTGGCGGTCATTGGGCCCAAGCGGGCAACTGGCTGACATCATCCATAGGGATGAAGCCCCTGTAGCTTTGCGTCCCATACTTTCGCATGGTTTGCTTTTGACCTGCCTAGTAGACTATTCGAAGACTAGTAGAGATATGTGGCCGTGCTGCCTAACTAAACCGCCTTCCCGAAAACTACGCTGAAGACCAGTCTAAGCGCCACGAAGGAGCAAGACCACCGGATTTGTTTGAAAAAAGCGGCCATTCCTCGATGGCCTTTGCTCCTGTAAGCGGGTTACATGCCGGTCAGGAAAGTGTTCACTTGCCATCAACCTGCATACGGCTCGATGCAATACCTGTTTTGATTCTTATCATAACGAATAACCTTGGCAAATCCAGGAACATCGATCCCTCTGGCCAGATAATGGGCAGCAAACGACGTTTCATAGAATACCGTTGGCCGCATACTATGTGTGCGCTGTAGGTTGCTGTTCTGAATCGCGTGCCAGAGGACTCTATCCCCAATTACCGACACCCCTGACCTTACTGCAGAGTTGCCTCGCAATCCCCAGGCGGATAAAATGTAGAAAGCGCTATCGAAAAACATGTAGCAGTTGGAATCCACGAAATTTAGGCCGTCGCACTCTGTACAGACGCCTAGAACCTCTCCTGTGTCTGGCCGACAGAGGTATCTAGATGAGGTCACCACGTCCGCACCGCTTGAGCGTCCAAGTGAGTACAAAGTCTCAATATGATTTTCAGCATACCAATTGTCGGCATCAAGGAATAGAACAGCCTCAAACTGCAGTCCGGCTGCGGACGCTGCTCCGATAAGCCTAGGGGTATCGCCAAAGTCACTGTGCGGTAATGGGAGCGTTATATGTTGCGTCCTCGGCCATGAGTCAATGTCTTCCTGTCTCCGCCCATCTCCAACGAATATATGAATGACGTCTTTGTAGGACTGATCAAGAACACTACGATGGCACCGTGCGAGCTTTTCGATAGGTTCTTCAAAGTACGGCGTCACCACTGCAAACCTCAACACCAACCACCACCACTTAGAAAAAAGTTATGCGTCTGAAAAAAGAAACCATCACAACAAGCATAACTGAAATCAACAGAAATTGACACAATATAAGATGAAAGGATCGCACCCAATGCCACAGCGCTGCACCTTTTGGGGTACACGCGCGCACTTCAGATTCAGGGTCCCCTGAGCAGCATAAGTAGTAACTTCACCCTCCCCAATTTAGGGACCTTTCCAGGAGGCCTCCGTACAACTACTGGAGACGTCCACGAAACAAAAAATAACGCTCTAAGCAGAGGATTATGGTATCTGTTGACCGTGCGCACAGTTAGCTCAATGCCAAGGCATTTGGTGTGGGAAGGCCCAGATCCACTCTAATCGCCCTGTTTGTCCCGCTCTTGTTGAATCATTCGCGCTTGATTTCGCAGCCATTCAATCTGCCCCGCTATAGAGGCGTTTTCCGGTGAGCGTGACAAAGCATCCTCGTATAGCTTGAGCGCGTTGTAACTGTTGCCGAGTAACTTTTCCACATCCGCGATCGCTGCCGTCGAACGCCATGTGAGAATTTGCGGGTCAAACGCCACCATCCCCCGGTAGCCTACCGCACTCTCCTGCGCCTTCGTAAAGGCCTCTTTCGCCTGCCCTAGCTCATGTATCGCGGTATTCATCAGAGCACGTCCTAACGCGAACCATGTACCTGGATAATTCGGATGCTCCGCCTTTGCCCGCTCTCCAACCGCAATGGCCTCAGCGCGGCGGCCGAGTGCCACAAGGGCATCGATGAGGAACATACGAACCTCAGGCAAACGAGCATACTGCGGATTGCTCGGAGCAAGCCGCTCGGTCGTATAAAGAGCATTGACAGCCTCCTCGACGTGACCGGCCAAGAGTAAATCGCGACCAAGGAATCCCCATGACGCGATATCGTTTGGATTATCACGTACCGCGGCACGCAGCAAGTGGATGTTCCGCTGAAGCTTTTGCTTCGAATTCATGACCTCCGGCTTGTAGCCATCGTGACGAACGCGAATGCGCACAGCGGGTCTCACAAAGTTGCCCGCAAATACGCCGCCCTCCGGCAGGCCGATCTGTTCGTGGATACGTCCCAGCCAACGCAGGCCTGTCCGCACCGCGAATAAGCGAGACATATCGTAGTTTGGCTCAACGCGATCATCGAATACATTGATCTGCCCAATGCGAAGGATAGCGGGAGGTTCAAGTTGGTTAAACAACCCCGCGACGATACGTGGATTCTCGACGTCTTCCTCGAACAACACCTCATCGGCATCTACCCAGAGAACCCAATCAGACGATACCTGATCCAGCGCAAAATTCCTGGCAGCGGCGAAGTCATCGTTCCACTCGTACCGAAACACCTTCGCACCGGCGGCCTCCGCAATTGCAACCGTGTCGTCGGTACTTCCTGTGTCCACAACGATAATTTCGTCGACTGCAGGAGAGAGTGCGGCTACTGCTTTGCCAATGGTTCTGGCCTCGTTTTTGGCGATCATTGCTGCCGAAATCGTGACGTGCGGGACGGCTAACAGTTCTTGAATCCAGACCGGCGTCTTTCCCGTCAGTCGCTCGCGTAAGCGCATCCTCGCAGGTTCTGCCCACTCTGCCTGGGGATCCAAGAGCCATGCGCGATTATATGCCGCCCAAGCGGCATCATATTCTCCTAAATGCTCAAGCGATTCTCCAAGAAACTCCCAGAGTTGGGCGTTGAGCTTCCCCTTATCCCGTAACGATTCTACAGCCAAAGTTTTAGCTTCACCATAGCCCCCCCGCAAGAGTTGATCCTTAACTGCATCGACAGCAGGAACCACGTTACCTAGCACCCCCGAGCATAGTAAAGCGCAGTGAATGGTATGCACATAGAGTGTAGCTTACAAATCAAAGTTTGCAAGGGCGATCATGCGAATAACAGTAGTAGAAGATGATTCCAATCTGACAATACACGACCTCACGAGTTCAACTACACCTCCTTCAAAAAGGAGCTGTTCGGAATCCGAACAGCTCCTTTCGAATACAGGTAATGCTCCTAGCAAGTTAGTTGTTAACAACTTGAATGGTCGCCGTAACTCCATTTGAAGTCACAAATGTGACGGTGGCCGTACCCTTTTCAGGCTCGGCATATACTGTACTGCCGCTTACTGCTACCACACTCGAGTTGTTAGAGAACCAATACCCTGATGCGCCACTTACCGCTACGCCATACTGATCCTTGACGCTCAGAAGATTCTGTAGTGCGGTAGTAATTGCCGTTGCAGTGTTTGGTGTAGTTTCCGTGAAGGAAGCCTCACTGAACGATGCCGACGCAGGTGCCGGCGGGGTCGTGCTCACCGTTACGGTAGCAGTCCCAAGCACAGAGCCGGTGGAGCTCAGTGCCGTAATTGTCGCCGTTCCCGAAGCCACGCCTTCAATCTGAGAGTTCGATACAATCGCGACGGTAGCGCTGTTCGACGTCAGCAACTGTGCAACAGTTGCAGAATTGTTGACGGCTACAGTGTTACCACTGCTGTCTTTGCCTGTAACAGAAACGGCACCATAGTAAGCAGAGTTCGACGAAGCATAAATCGTCGACGGAGCGCTAAGCGTATACGTAGCAACATCCGATGATGGAACCTCGCTTACATTGAAGTTATAGGAAACCTTATTGTTCCCATCCTGCAAGCTGAAGGTCAGAGTAGCGGTACCAGACTCAGATCCGCCCATAATTGTATTACCACTTACAGCGATCACACTCGGGTTCGAACTCGTAACAGTCCAACTGTCTCCAATTGGGACAGAGTAAGTCCCGCCGTATTGGTTCTTGACGGTGAAATCACTGGACCCAAAGGTGTAGTTTGCGCCCTGCTCGAACTCAGACGGGATGTCCGTGCCCGAAATGGCGTACGCATAAGCTGCCGGATTAACATTCAAAGTGAGGCTACTCTCGATGGTACCACCGTCGAGCGCGTACAAGGTTACGGTCCCAGAGCCTGTTGGGGTCACTTCCAGGGAATTGTTCGACTCATTCCAACTCACTCCGGACACCGGCAAGACAGTCGAGTTCGAGGTTTGCCATGTGATGTCACCCTGATAGCTTGGGCCGAAGCTGGACTGTGTAATTGCCTGCCCAAACGCATTTGTGGCAGAGTACGGAATCGTCGTTGCCTGTCCTGCGACCACCATGGTCGATGGTGCAGCCAAAGTGAAACTGTTCACGGCGTTTGCGTCAGCAATGTTCACCACGACGGATGAAGTTTGCCCTGTCGCCAAATCTACCGCAGTAATCGTCGCCGTGCCAGTCGCTGCCGCAGTAAAGGTGAGGTTGCCACTGCCATCGACTTGTAACGAGCTTGGGTTTACCACCCCTGAGTTCGATGACAGGAACTGCACTCCGTCGATAATTCCGTTAGAAGCGACACCTGATGTAAGGAGAACCGAATCGCCGGCCGCATCGGTAGCCGTGTAAGCTAATGTCACCGTGCCGGTCGTCAGGTTCGTAGTACCATTCTCTGTTGCAGCACCCAGTTTAATTGAGGCAATGTTCGTGACGCCAACCACCGGGATAACCGTCGTGGCCGTAAGCGCATAGGAAGGATCCGAAACCGTCACGACGACGTTGTCATTCTTCGCAACGCCTGAAGCCAAGTTCAACGAAACACTGTTTGATGACCCAGCAGCAGAACCTGTAATCAGGCTACCATTCGTCGAATCGTAGGCACTTACGGTAATGCTGCCAGGGTTTGCAACCGGGTTACCGAACTGATCAAGAACAGTGTAGTTGACGGCAGCCCCACTTACAGTTGCCAAACCCTTCGTCGTAATCTCAATCGACGTCGGAACGGCCTCGGCAATCGTCACCGTGCCGCTGAGGCTACCAGCCGTAACCGTGTAGGTGCCAGCCGGGAGGTTATAACCCGTATTGAGCGTAACTTCCGTCGTACCGGACCAAGTTGCCGTGGTCGTGTAGTTGACGCCATTTTGCGAAAGGGTAACGGTTGTGCCGGAAGCAACAGGACCGTTGAAGTTAACTTCAACATTCGTTGCAGCCGTCTGCTTTGCGGTCAAAGCGGTCGCCTGCGTGTTGACAGCCAGACCCGTCGAACCGTTCCAGGTTGCGCTGATACCAAGCGCTGCAAACAAGTTGTTGACATAGTAAGCCGGGAAGTAGGTGGTGATGTCGCCCTTCTTGCCAGCCGGATCTTGCGCAGCAAAGGTGTTGATCATCTTAATGGTGGTGCCGTTCAGCGTGATGGTCGTGTTACCCGTACCAACACCGCCAGCCACCTGAACCTTTGAGGCGTCAATGTTTGGAGCCGTCAAAGCCCAGGTATGCGTGCTGCCGTTCCAGGTAGCCTGAATACCAGCCTTAGCGAGCAATTGGTTGAAGTAGTAGACCGGAGCAAACGCAGTCGTGTTGCCCGAGTCTTGTGAGTCAAGGATATACGGGTTGGCAACCGTTTGTCCGTTAAACTGGAACGCAACCGTACCAACTTGTGTGTATGAAGGCGTGGTGGATGTAGTATCCGCGAGTACCATCGGAATGCCCGTGCCGAGCACGATAGCCGCAGCCGAAATGCTAGAAAGCGTACGTTTCAAAATGTTTCTCCTCCCATGCTAAACAAGTGAGATGAGTACTGAAGATTGGTGACGAAGGTCACCTGCAGAGACTGGCCTGCGTCACTGTCCCCGCGTATCCATGCAATCATCCTGCAAGCGCAACTCCCGCTACAAGAATCCGTCCCATGCAGCAAGAAAGTTTTAGCTGAGGTTCGTTTGCAATTCCAACACGCAGGAAGACATCCCTCCCTTCAGTGGTTTCATGCCACCACATGCGAATCAGCCGCTTGGCTGGTTATGCTCAACAGGTTGTTGCTACCTAATCATCTCATAGCAATCTGAGACTATGTATCCAAGGAAATGGCCTCAGTGTCGCATTATACGCTTTCTTGCCAAGTAGGTAAAGCGCGAAAGCGCAAATCACCGTGTTCTTACCATACAGGACGTGGTGGAAGCCATGAAATCGGTATCTTATGTTCTCTACGCCCAATACATAGACAAATTTCGTGATTGGGATCCTACTTATGTCCGTCGTTCCATAATTCTTTCTCATCTACGCAGCATTTTCTGTACGCCTGCCCAGTCTGCCACGACTACCGGATTAGACGCTTCACAACCGTTTTTTGTTTCACCCTTCTGTAAACTTTTTTGATCCACCCCGCAATTCCTGCTACAGTCCGTATGGGAGGGCGTTATGGATATGGTGTTTACCACACTTGCACATCATCACACCGCCGACATCATCGAAAAGAAGTCGCGCTTCATCGCCGATGCGTTTCCCATCCGCTCGGTTGCGGACGCGGAAGCGGCCATAGCGGCGGTTCGTCAGGCCCACCCTGCTGCGCGCCACCATGTCTACGCGTATCGCATCGGCGTCGGCGTGCCGTACGAGCGATTCTCCGACGACGGCGAGCCGTCAGGCACCGCTGGCCGCCCTGTGCTGGAAGTAATGCGCCGGCAGGGCATCGACAACGCCTTGGTCGTCGTCACACGTTATTTCGGCGGCATTCTCCTCGGCGCGAACGGACTTGTCCGCGCCTACACCGAAGCGGCCGCAGCCGCACTCACCGCCGCACCCAAACTGCGCTGTCAACCCATGGTGGAAATCGTGGTCACCTGTGATTACAGTCACTATGGGAAGTTGGAATATCAACTGGCGCAGGCCGGAATCGCCCTGCGAGATCCCAACTTCGCTGATACCGTCTCATTCCGCGTCATCGTCCCAGATGAACATGCGCAGCAAACGGCACAACAGTTCGCCGATTGGACCGGCGGGCAGGCCAGGTGCGACGTCTGTCCCGCTGAATACATGGGCATTACGCCAAACGGGGACGTGATTCGCGACGTATGGATCGATCCTCCCTCGTAATCGTTCCCGCTCACAAACTCGGGTACGGGACGTTGCGCGCACAGTGTAAAATCAGAGATGATCTCGCTTCGCGAACCCGTGCCAGCACTTTCGTCCGCGGCATGAGAACGTCGATGGCGGCTATCTCGTCTATCGTAAGACGCGTGGTGTGCGCCGAGATGGCATCCGCGGATCGAATGGCGTCAATGCGAAAGTAACCGTGTGCACCGTCGTTGCGGCTGATGGGCTCACGCACTTTTATCGGCGCGTACACGACGCTCGCGCTTGCAATCGCCAAGGGCGTAAAGAGCGACAGATTCAAATCTTCCTCACAAGCCCGTCGGAGATCGCGCTGGGAAATGGCGAAGTGTTGCAGGACCCTCGTCTTCACCCACTGACACCGCCATGGCAGGTAAAACAAGCTCCGGGATGTCACCACCATCGTCCGGTTGCCATTGCAATACACTGGAATAAAGGCCAACAAATCTTCCGCCAGTTGGGCAATGCCCGGTGCGTCTCCCCGCGTGTACACCTCCGCGCCAGCAACCGGGTGCACCGTTCCGTCAACAATGATCTTCTTCACGCTGTAGACTCCTTCCATTGGATATCGGTCTTCTCATTCTCTTCATTGCAAGCAACTTTGGTAACGTCTTCTATCGACAAAGTTTATTGCAATTCGTCCAATATTGTCAATTTATTCTTTGTATTTGAATAATTACAATAGGAGACTTCCCGTGAACTCGTTCCACGCCCATGCAACCAAGCCGTTTGCAGGCCCCCAGCATTGGTCTTCGCGGCAAGTCTTCTCCACCTTTCGATTCGCGCAGAACATCCTCTCCCTCGCTACACTCATCCTGCATGCAAACAGAACCGGGCCGGCCTGGGGAAATGAGGCTTACGTGGACTGGATGGAGATGGATTTGACAGACACGGTGCTCATGGCACAGCATCCGTGCGCCGAACAACAACGACAGGAGATTTTGACTGCCTTTGCGCCGCTTCTCAAGCGTGTGGCACGAATGTACCAGGATGTCGCAGGCTATGACGAGGCGTATCAGGAGGCATGTCTCGGGCTGCTCCGCGCCATCGCGACGTATCGACCGGAGGCAGGCCCGTTTCCCGCCTATGCGAAAGCCCGTGTCCACGGCGACGTACGCACCGCGATGCGGCGGTTATGGACCGCAGCGGCACGGCAGGCATTCGCGCCACCGGCGTTTGGCGAGGACGAATCCGCCCCCCATGACATCGGTGATACGCTTGCTCACGTGATCGCCGCCATGACGGATGGCACAAGCGACGATGCGGTGGACAGGTGCCTGTTGCAGGACGTGATCGCACGATTGGCCGCGTGTGCTGGGCTGTCTGCGCGCGAGCGCATCTGGCTCCGCGCAGCGCTCTCTGGCCAGACGACAGAGGAGCTTGCGAACGTGCATGGAGTCAGCTATGACACGGCGAAGACATGGCGTCGCCGCGGCATGGAGAAGTTGCGGCAAGCCGCGGCAAGGGCGGGACTCACGGCGAGCGAGGTATTGTGACGCCGCCGCTGCACAAGTCGCCACATCTGGCATCAAAGCAAAGCAGCCTGCAGCCGCCTCTTGGCGACCTGCAGGCTGCCTTGTATTACGACTTCAATCCGCGTCGACCAGGGCAAACAGAATGGTGGCTTCCGCAACCAAAGTGCCATCGACGTATGCCTTGCCAATCCCTCGACCAATGCGGCCCTTTAAGCGATCGATCTCGACCTCCATGTCCAATCGATCGCCAGGGCGCACCTGACCGCGAAAGCGCGCGCCGTCGATGCCCGAAAGCAGCGGGCGCTTGCCAGCAAACGCAGGCTGCGACAGAATCGCGACGCCCCCAAGCTGCGCCATCGCCTCGATGATCAACACGCCAGGCATAATGGCGTATTCCGGGAAGTGACCCGTAAAGTGCGGCTCATTTGCCGTCACCAGCTTGTAACCCTTGACCCTGCTACCGTCGATCTCTGTGACGCGATCCACCAATAAAAACGGGTAACGGTGCGGCAGGATCTTCTGAATCTCTTCAATATACAAGGGCAGTGACAGTTCCAATCGGCAAACCCTCCATCAATAGACGCGGCGGCGCACCGCGATGATTTCCATACTCAACACATAACGAATGGTCGTAACATAGGACAAGCCAACCGTGAACCACAGTACCATCTCGCCGCTTTGGATGGTTGGCCAAGCAAGAATGGACGAACAAATGGCGAGATAATAAAAACATGTGGTCACCTTGCCCCAGACATTCGCCTTTGGCACCGCGCGTTTGCCCTGAAAGTAGAAAAACGCGGCGCCAAGGATCATCAGCACGTCGCGCAAGACGAGCAATCCCGCGACCAGCCAAGGCACGCGCCCAGAAGCAATCAAGGTGAACAGCACCGCCACCATCATCAGTTTGTCGGCAAGCGGATCGAGCAATTGCCCGGTATACGTTTCAAGCTTGTAGGTGCGGGCAATGTAGCCGTCGAGGACGTCGGTCAGGCCGGCGAACAAGAGAACACAAAGCGCAACAATCTTATGAGGACTCGCAGTGGCGTAAAAAGACCATACATAACATGGAATTAAGAGCAGGCGGAGCAACGTCAGCAAGTTCGGCACATTCACGCGTTCTACCCTCCCCAGCCCAAATGGCCATCTGTCGGCAGGTGCGCCGACGAGCATACCCATTATAGCAATTGCTGTTAGGACGGCAAAGACGAGCCAGCTGACGCCCCCGGCTCGTCTTGGTATCAACCGCCGTTTTGGCGAATGGTATCGGCGATACTCAGCATCTGATTGGCGATGCTCACGCTCTCAGCGTTCTCGTCGTACAGATTCTGCGCCTCAATCATCTTCGTCATCTGTTCCGATTCGTTGACGTTGCTGGTGAGCAAGGCTCCTTGCACGAGCTTCGACTGCGTCGCCGGGCTGGCCTGACCACCCGCCCCAAGACTGTACAGATTGTTCCCCTCGGGGATGAGGCGTGCCGACGGCTGACCGATTTCAGCCAAGGCAATCCGCGGCCCCGCTTGCGTTCCGTACATGATTTGACCATCCGCGCTGACCGTCATCGAGGTCGCGTTCGCCGGCTTGATGATCGGTTGGCCAGTTGTGGACAAGACCGGTTCTCCCGTTTGCGTGGCAAGCTGGAACCGCCCGTCAGGCCGTTGGCTCCAGATGAAGTCCCCGGCGCGCGTGTACAATTTGCCCTGCGGCCCCTGTACCACGAAGAAGCCTGGGCCGTTGATGGCGACGTCCATCGGATTGCCTGTCGTCTCAAGATTCATATTCGTAAAGTCGCGGCCTTCGCTCTCGGCAATCACGCCTGACCCACCGCGCCATCCCGGTGGCGTCACACGGTTGGCGGCGCTTGGATCTGTCTCGTAGCCATAGACCTGCATCGTCAAGGCGTCGGCAAACGTCCCTTGATCTTGCGCAAAGCCGGGCGTCTCGAGGTTCGCGAGATTGTCGCCGATTTGGTCCAGCCACTGGTTGGCTGCTGTGAGACCGCTGAGGCCGTTGTACAACGTCTGCCCCATGTCTATCCTCTCCCCTGGTCATAGCGGCGCGGACGCCCCATGTTGAACATACGCACCCATCGGGTGCGCCCCTTGTCTGATGTCAGAACTCCTCTGTCAGAACTCCTCTGTCAGAACTCCTCGCATCAGGCGCCGTTCACTTTGCCAATGTCGTTGACAGCCGTGTTCAGCAACGAATCCACCGTTTGCACGACGCGCTGGTTGGCCTGATACACGTTCACGGCGTTAAGCATCTGTGTCATGGTCGACGTCGGATCGACATTCGATTGCTCGAGTGCCTCGGTTTCCAGACGTCCCGTACCCGTTTGCAACATGGGCAAAACGTTGCCCGGGATGTAGCTGGAACCGACCATCAGCTCGCCTTCGCCAAGCGGCGAGACTTGTGTGACATCCGCATTCACCAGGCCAAGGCGACCGCCTTGAACCAATTGGTTGTTGGCATCATAGACGCGATAGGACGGCTGTCCGTTCGCATCGTACAGGGCTTGTCCATTCGCACCAAACAACTGTGTGCCCGTGTACGCCGGGTTGACCTCGATGCGACCACCGACAATAAGCTGCCCATTCGGCCCGATTGGCATAATGGTATGCCCCGCGGCATCGACAAGATTGTTGTTCGCATCGAGTTGCATGGCGCCGTCGCGAGTCACGGCAATGCCTTTGGTGCCGTTTGCGTCCGTGTAGTTGACCGGGAAAAACGAGTGATAGCCCATATCGTTTGTCGTGCCAACGCGAAGCGAATATGGATCTGTCGTCTCCGTGCCTGGCGTGTAGACGATCCGGCCTTGCGCATCCTCAATGACGTACGATGGATTGCCGGCGGCGTCATAGTCGGGCGAACCATCAGAGCCGACCAGCTCGTTACCCTGATACTTCGGGTTGCGCACCGCGTAAAGTCCAGCGGCTGATTGGCCGTTTGCATCATACACGGCAAGCGCTTGACTGTTGATGGACAGGCGATTGTTTGCACCGACACGCACCGACCCAGATGCCGGCTGGGCACCGGTGGCACCCTGCACATACGCCATCGGGCCTGCAGGCACGGAATCGATGATGGCCAGATCAAGCGGACGGCCTGTCATTTGGACGGCCCCTTCGGAGAACACCGGAACGCCCTCCTGAAAGACGACACCCGTCCCCATTTGGCCAATGTATGTACCACTTGCCCCAGAACCATAGCTGACGTGCTCCATGTTTTGTACAGGATCCTCCATGAGTTCGCCAAGCGACTCTTTGAACCCGGGCGTCTCCTGGTTCGCCAAGTTATTGGATAAAAGCTGCTCCAGACGTTCGTTCACATCCATGCCGGCCGCTGCCGTCGTAAGTCCCGGAATCATGGTCAGACCTCCAATTTGCAGGTGCGAAAGACCTATGCGCGGGCTGCGTCAGCGCCGCGCCCGCTTGCGTCCCTTGTCGCGATACTTGTTCCACTCCGGGCTCTCCAACACGCGCCCCGTACCAATGACGACACAGTGCATCGGGTTTTCCGCAATGTGTACCGGCACCTGCAGCTCGTCTTTCATGAGCTTGTCCAAGCCGTCGACCAAAGCCCCGCCTCCCGTCAGCATGACACCTTTATCAAAAATGTCGGCCGCAAGTTCCGGAGGCGTCTGCTCCAACACAGACTTCGTCGCTTGCACGATGGAGATGACAGGCTCCTGTAACGCCTCGCGCAACTCTTCCGCATGCACCGTGATGGTCTTCGGCAGACCCGTCACCATATCGCGCCCGCGCACATCTGTGCTGTTGGTGCGTCCGCCCGGATATACCGTCGCCAGTTCTTTCTTCAGTTCTTCCGCGGTCCGCTCGCCAATCATTAAGTTGTATTCGCGGCGAATGTGTTTGACGATGGCCTCATCCAGCTTGTCCCCGGCGATGCGCAGCGACGTCGACGTAACGACGTCGCCCAGGGACAAGACCGCGATATCGGTCGTACCGCCTCCGATATCGACCACCATGCTGCCGCTCGGTTCGAAAATGTTCAGTCCCGCTCCGATGGCGGCAGCCTTTGGCTCCTCAATCAAATCCACTTGTTTGATGCCGACCGCTTCGGCCGCTTCGCGCACGGCCTTTTGCTCGACCGACGTAATGCCGGCCGGCACGCAGATCATCACGCGCGGTCTGCCGAACATGCTTTTACCTACTGTTTTATTTAAAAAGTGGCGAAGCATGATCTCCGTGATTTCAAAGTCTGCGATCACCCCTTCGCGCAACGGCCGGATGGCCACAATGTTACCCGGCGTGCGCCCTAGCATGCGACGAGCCTCTTCGCCGACCGCAACCACCTGCTTCGTCACCTGATCTATCGCAACGACGGAAGGTTCATCGAGTACAATCCCTTGTCCTTTGACGTGCACAAGCACGTTTGCGGTTCCCAAGTCGACACCAACATCCCTAGAAAACATTTGCAGCGAGTCCTCCTAAGATTAGAGCGTGCATGATTGAGGGAAAGACGTTCGTATCCTCGAACATATAGAGTGGGAATGCAAGGATGTAGTTCTACAGCCCGCTTGAAACTCCTCTGCGCGATTCGAAGTTTTTCGACCCCGCCTGCACTTCTTCATCCCTATGATACTTCATTTTGGTCGCCTCGCCACCGCGCAAATGGCGAATGGATTTGTGATATTCGAGAATTTCTTTGACACGATTCGCCAAGTCGGGATTGATTTCTGGCAGGCGTTCAGTCAAGTCCTTGTGCACGGTGCTCTTCGAGACGCCGAATTCGCGCGCGATTGTGCGCACCGTGTTACGCGTCTCGACAATGTACTCTCCAATTTTAAGAGTACGCTCCTTGATGTAATCATGCACTCCCCTCGCCTCCCCACTGCAGGTCAGTTGGTCTGTTACATGTATATGAGGGGGTGTACACCGTATGCGCGGAGAGCCTGGCCATTTCGAATTCTCTGTGCATATTCGACAGAATACTTCCTGGGAAATAAATCGAAGCCGAACGAGGTCGAATTTCCGGGAAATAGAGAGGATAGAGGGGAACACGGACAAGGAGCGGGATCGGACAATCCTTGCTGTGACAAGAAAAAGCCGCCCGTAGGATACGGGCGGAAGGTCCGCTGGCACGGCCCGAATTGCGATTATTGCTTTGGCAATACCGTCTCAGGATCGATGGGCGAACCGTTCAGATTGACTTGGAAGTACAAGTGATTGCCTTGACTTTGTTCAAACACGTTGGTCGACGTGGTGCCGATGGTGTCTCCCGCCTCGATACTCTGACCTTGCTTGACATCGACGGACCCGAGCGATTGGTACGTCTCCGTATAGCCATCGGGAGAGCTGACGACAACTTCATAGCCGTACAAGGGCTGGTTGGTTACCGATTCTACGGTCCCTTTTTGCGCAGCGACGACCGTAAAAGTTTGCCCGCTCTTGGCTTGGATGTCAATGCCCTTGTGCGGATAGTAGGTATTGTCGTAGTCAACGAGAGCCTTTTCCTGCTGTGCGGCTGTACCATGAACGGGATAAAAGCCCATGGTCACGCTCGCGTCTGTGCCTTCCTGATATGGCCACAGCCAAGGTTCCAAGCCTGCAGACGTCGTCTGCGTCGTGGTCGGTGACGTGGTGTTGGTCTCGGTCGGCTGCACCGATGTCGTTGTGCTGCCCGACTGACTTTTCGCGTACATCAAGCCAATGATGACAGCCGCGGCACCGAGATAGATTGCAGGATACAGCCAACGCTTTGACATCCATCGTTTCGCATTGCTCGGGCGCCCGTTCGGTGCGTCCGGCGTCTGATTTTCATGGTTTGGATGTTGTTTATCATCCATGTGGCGCTCACCTCAGTAGTGAGTCTCGCCACGAAAACTAGAGTCTATACCTAGGGACGAAAAATTTGGCTAGATTTACTTACCCTTTTCTTCCAGATGGTAGCCGATGTCTCCAGAGGCTTGCGACAGCTTTGCGCCTGGGTAAAAGTGCGAGAGTATGGCTTGCCACGTCCAGCCTTTGGCTGCCAAGGCCGAAGCTTCATGCAGGCTCATGCCAAGGTCGCTGCCTCGTCCATAGGTGGTAATGGACACGGCGTCTGGCGCGAGGTGCCAAACAAAGTCACTCGATGGGAGTTGCAGTAGATTCGCAAACGACTGCCCGGTCATGGTCTTGCTGCCGACGTGCACGGCGGTAACAAAGCCGTCTGCGCCACGCTGCAACTGGAATGACCGCGTCGACGAGAGATTCGTGCCAAGGGCTTGGTTGAGTGCCGGGATGGAAAACGTGTTGGTTGCGGTTTCGCTTGGGCTCGCCTCGTCATCCGGACACGCCACCGCCTGCAAATAGGGTATCGCTTGTCCAAACGCCGCCAGGCCTGTACGTGTCCGCCCGGTCGAGATGGCGCACATGAAGGCGAGAATAGGCTGCTGGTTGAACGTTAGAATCCGCCCGGCCGTCATTTCAATAGCGGTTTGAATGCGTGTGATGCAGGCCAAGGCGCGGCTCGTCCCAATCGCCGATTCGAGTTCGTCTTCGGTGACTAAAGGGAGATCGAGCGACGGATCGTCCGTCACGTCTGCACCGTATTTGCGGGCGAGCGGCGCGGGGCTGGCAATGGCCCGCTGCGCGTACGTTCGCGTCGCGACGGCGGCCGCTTCTAGACTTGCAAGAGGTGCATCCGGTGAACACTCGGCACTGAGTACCTCCAACATGTACGTGTTGAGCGGGAGGGTGGAAACTTGGTTTTGCGACGGATCGTAGACGCGAATGTCGGTCGTGGCGTCCGGGCTTTGGATCCAGGCCGCGACATTGGGCATCGGGCTTCGCAGAAACAGCTTGCCAATCCCGATGGGCAAGAGGACCATCACGATGAACGCGAGTCCAACGCGCACGGCAAATTGCAGGGGGCCGCTTGTGACTGGCTGCTGATGCGGCGTGGGCTGGGACATGGGCTGGGTCTCCTCTCTGCGTACGAATGGCGACTAGGCTCTGTGTGTGTCGCACAGCGGACAACCTGTTGCCAAGAGATATGCCGAACAGCCGCCAAATATGTCTTTGTATCCGCGAAATCCGGGTCAACAACAGAAAAAACGCCCTTGGCGTGGCCGCCAAGAGCGTCGATGATCTGCTGTGCTTGCGCTATCTGTCGGAAGCAATACGGTTCAGCCGACCGACTTGGCCGTCTGCCCCATGTCCTCAAAGCGCTCGATGGTCGCGCCAAGCCTCTTGAACTTGGCGACGAGATTGTCGTATCCGCGATCCAAATGGTGCAACCCATGCACCTCGGTCTCGCCTTCCGCAATCAGTCCGGCGATGACCAAGGCCGCGCCAGCGCGCAAATCTGTTGCGGTCACGCGCGCGCCAGTCAGCCGCGCAACGCCGTCAATCACGGCCGTGCGCCCCTCGATATGAATGTTGGCACCCATGCGCTGCAATTCCGCGACATGCATGAAGCGATTCTCGAACACCGTCTCCGTGACCATGCTCGTTCCCTGTGCCACCGTCAACGCCGCGACGATTTGCGCCTGCATGTCAGTCGGATACGACGGATAATAGTGCGTCTTCACATCCAACGGCCGCATGCGGCCACCTGGACACGGCCAGACCTTGATGCCATCGACCCTATCCTCAATCGTTGCGCCCGCTTCCTCCAATTTCGCGATCAGCGACATCAAATGATGCGACAACGCGTTCTCGACGTACACCCCGCGTCCAATCAACGCGGCGGCAACCAGGAATGTCCCCGCCTCAATCCGATCCGGAATCACGGCATGTGTCGCGCCACTCAGCGCGTCAACGCCGTCGATCCGAATGATGTCCGTTCCTGCTCCGCGCACGCGCGCGCCCATCGCGTTAAGATAATTCGCGAGGTCTACATTTTCAGGTTCTTTCGCGGCGTTCTCGATGATGGTCTGGCCTTTGGCCAAGGTCGCCGCCATCATGATGTTCTGCGTTGCGCCAACGCTTGGCACGTCGAGATAAATGCGCGCTCCGCGGAGACCGCCGCGAGGCGCTCGCAGATGGACGAACCCATTCTCGACGACACTCGTCGCACCGAGAGCCTCGAGCCCCTTAATATGCAAGTCCACCGGGCGCGGCCCGATGTTACAACCGCCTGGCAGCGCGATCATCGCCTCGCCAAAGCGCGCCAAAAGCGGCCCGGCGACGACGAACGACGCCCGCATGCGGCGAACGAGCTCCGCCGGGGGCGTCACGCTGAACAGGCTGCGCGCGTCGACGCGTACGGTCGTTCCCTTCCAGTCGATCTTCGCGCCGAGCGCGGCCACCGTATTGGCCATGTTTTCGACGTCGAGCAGGTGCGGAACCTCCTCAATTTGGCTCACGCCGTTCTCCGCGAGCAAACTGGCGGCCAAAATGGGAAGTACCGCATTCTTCGCCCCACTGACGCGAACTGTGCCCTCAAGCGGGCACCCGCCTTGAATCACTATTTTTGCCATGCCGTAACCTCCGCAAAGGCTCTCTTCGACATCCTCGTCACGAAGCGTTACGTGGACGTGTCGTATTAGTACGCGGTGGTGATGATGGGCGATCCGACGTAGACGTCGGTTCCGTGCCGGAACGAGTCCTGGTGAATGGCCGCCTGCACGTTCATGCGCCGGTTGTCGCCCGTGAGAATATACACAGGCGCCTTGGCGCTGTACCCGGAGATGCTGGTCTCCAACGGCGTGCGCAAGCCTTCCACCGTGCTCGCCTTGACCGCCGTCAGCGCGGCCATCGCCATCCTATCCGCATCCGCCTCATCGACTTCCTGCGGATAGAAACCTGATAGGTAGGCGCTCATCTGCGGCGTTCCATCCACCGCTGCCACCATGTGCTCCACTTGGTCATATTGCGACGAAAACACCGTCTGCGTCAAGCTCGATCCCAACGCCGTGATGGTCAGCACCGTCTGTGCCGCCGAATCCACACCGTTGCCGCTCGCACCCGGCAGACTCGTCAATACCAATTGCACATTGGTCGCATTTGGCCATTGTCCGTCCACTTGCCAGAACGATTCATTGCTCAATTGCCGAGAAGTTATGTTCGCGTTTGTCAGACCGAACTCCTGCACCAATTGCCCGCCAATCGACGCCAATTGTGTTACAGGCAGGAATTCATTGTTGAGCGTGGTCCAATCGTGTATGCCATATCCTGTGGCTTCGGCATGCGTCGCCGCCAAGGCCGCATCGAGAAACGCGTACTGCGCCGCACCATCCGTTTCATTCTGGGGTGAGACTGCCGTCACAGCCGAGGTGGTGGCCGCCTGCACATTCGGAGCCGCCGGGTGATGCACCACCGCAGCCCCAATGACCACGCAGATACCTGCCCACATCGCCTGTTTCATGCGGCGCTTGATACGCCGCTTTACGAGTCGCGCTCTCCGCTCTTCCTTAGTTTGTGCCACGTGGATAACCTCCATCCAGTCCGGGAGAAGATTGGGCGCCATGCCGCGCCTTTGTCTGTTCCCAGTCTGGACGGAAACACGTCAGTCTAAACCTCGACACACGAACTTTGATAGGTTTCGTAGATTGTTTCGGAAAGTCGTCCGTCTTACGGAAATCGTCACAAACTGCCGTTGAGGAGTTGAATGGAACCGAGCAACAACACGGCGACCAGTACGGTGAGGATGCCGCCGATCAGAGCTAGAAAAAAGCGAAGTAACTGCGCCTGCCCGCTTAACGGCTGACGGACGATGCTCTCCCACTTCAGACTGCCAAGCGCCCACCACGCGCCAATCACGCCGATGAAAAACAGCAACAACACGAGCATTCCATCCGCCGCCAGCGTCACATTCACGTGTGCGGTTCCCGGCATCGTCGTGTTCAAGGGCAGCTTCCCCTTTCCATCCGCAGCGCGATACAAAACAAGCCGCCCCAGCGCAGCATCTATGTCGATTCTGCGAGAGACGGCTTTGTCTCTATCTCCATCCTACCACATCTTACGATCGCGCTGGTGTCGCCGCAAGAAATCCGTTCAGGCGCTGATGTTCAGCGATGGCTTCCAGACGCAGGTTGGCGCGTACCAGGGCGGCGCGAGCACGCTCCGCTTCCACCCCTTCGCCGCTTTGAGCCAGGCGCTTTTCGGCGCGCTCCTTCGCCAATTGGGCGCGCGCCGGATCGATATCTGCCGGCAATTCCGCCGTATCGGCCAGCAGCGTGATCTTGTCAGGCAGCACCTCGACAAAACCGCCGCTTACCGGCACGACGTCTTCACGCCCGTCCTCGAGCTTAATCCGCACAAGGCAAGGCTTGACCGCGGTTGCGAGCGCCATGTGACGCGGCAGGATGCCGAGCTCACCGTAGCCCCCCTGCAAGGTCACCATGCGTACATCCATGGCAAGCACCATGCGTTCGGGCGTCACAATCTCCAACGGTACGGTTATCATCCCGCTCACCTACCTCTCCGAGACGTCGCCATCTTACGACGCGTAGCCGTCCTTCTTCGCCTTCTCGAGGACGTCTTCGATCGCGCCGCAGTAGCGGAAGTACGTCTCCGGAATGTCGTCGTGCTTGCCTTCGAGGATCTCGCGGAACGAGCGGACGGTATCCTGTACAGTAACGTACTTGCCCGGAATGCCCGTGAACACCTCGCCGACGAAGAACGGCTGCGACAGGAAGTTCTGGATCTTACGGGCACGCGCAACGATGAGGCGATCCTCGTCGGTCAACTCGTCCATGCCGAGGATGGCGATGATGTCCTGCAGTTCCCGATAACGCTGCAGTACCGCCTGCACGCCGCGCGCGACTTCGTAGTGCTCTTGTCCGACGATGTCGGGTTGCAGCGCACGCGAGGTCGAAGCCAGCGGATCGACGGCCGGGTACAGGCCCATGTCCGCGATGCGGCGATCCAGGTTCGTCGTCGCGTCCAAGTGCGCGAACGTGTTGGCCGGCGCTGGGTCGGTGTAGTCGTCGGCCGGCACGTAGACTGCCTGAATCGACGTGATGGAACCTTTGACAGTCGACGCGATCCGCTCCTGCAGTTGGCCCATTTCCGTCGCCAAGGTCGGTTGGTAACCGACGGCGGACGGCATACGGCCCAGCAATGCAGATACCTCGGCGCCCGCCTGCGTGAAGCGGAAGATGTTGTCGATAAAGAACAAGACATCGCGCTCCTCGACGTCGCGGAAGTATTCGGCGAGCGTCAAGCCGGACAGGGCAACGCGCATACGCGCGCCAGGCGGCTCGTTCATCTGGCCAAACACCATGCTCGTCTTGTCAAGGACGCCGGAGTCTTTCATTTCGTGATAGAGATCGTTACCTTCGCGCGTCCGTTCGCCGACGCCTGCGAACACGGAGTAACCGCCGTGTTCCTTCGCAATGTTGTGAATGAGCTCCTGAATCAAGACCGTCTTGCCGACGCCGGCACCTCCGAAGAGACCGACCTTACCGCCCTTGACGTACGGTGCCAACAAATCGACGACCTTGATGCCCGTCTCGAAAATCTCCGTCTTCGTCGTCAATTCGGAGAAAGACGGCGCTTCGCGGTGGATGGGCCAATGTGCCGGTGTTTCGACAGGCCCCTGTTCGTCGATGGTTTCACCAAGCACGTTAAAGATGCGACCCAACGTGCCAGCACCGACAGGCATGCTGATGGGCGCACCGGTGTCGACAACTTCGACGCCGCGCACCAGACCGTCGGTCGACGACATCGCGATGGCGCGGACCACGTTGTCGCCAAGGTGCACCGCCACTTCCAGCGTCAGGTGAATCGATACCTCGCCATCGTAATCGATGCGCAGGGCGTTGTTGATGGCCGGGAGTTGCCCGTCCGGAAAGCGGACGTCAACGACCGGACCCGTGATTTGCACTACATGTCCTTTGCTCACGAAGTTCCCTCCTTACGCACATCGCCGCAGGGCGAGCATTAGCGCAATGCCTCCGCACCGCCGACGATTTCCGCAATCTGTGTCGTAATGGCCGCCTGGCGCGCCCGGTTGAGCGAGAGCGTCAGGTCCGAGATGAGTTCCTTCGCGTTGTCGGTCGCGTTGCCCATTGCCGTCATGCGCGCTGCGTGTTCCGACGCCTTGGCGTCGAGCACAGCCTGATAGACGAGCGTTTCCGCGTAACGCGGCAACAGAGCGGCCAACACCGCTTCTTCATCCGGCTCAAATTCGTATATCCGACGCGGGCCCTTTGCCTCGTCGGCGAGGCTGTCGAGCGGCAGCACCTTCTTGACGATGGGGCGCTGCGAAGCCGCATTGATAAATTCGTTGTAAATGAAGTACAGCTCATCGAACTCCGCGCGTTCGTACGCGCCGACAATCGCCTCCGCGAGATGGCGGATGGAATGGTATGTCGGGGAGTCCGCGAGATCAACCACGTCGGCGGCGACGGGAAAGCCGCGGCGGCGGAAGTAATCGCGCCCGCGTTTACCTACGGCATATATGGCAAACGTCGCCTTGTCCCTCTTGCCAAATTCCTGCATCGCCGCGCGCACGACCTGTGCATTGTAAGGTCCGGCCAAGCCGCGATCCGCGGTGATGACCAGATAACCTGTGCGTTTCACAGGTCGGGACGCGAGCAGAGGATGCTTGACGTGTCGCGCCGACTGCGACAGGTTGGAAAGCATTTCTTGCATCTTCGCCAAATATGGCTTCGACTGCTGAACAGCATCCTGGACGCGGCGCAGTTTCGCTGCCGCCACCATCTCCATCGCCTTCGTGATCTGCGACGTGTTGCGCACACTCTTGATGCGGCGTTTGATGTCGCGCATGTTTTGTGGCATTGTCCGAATTCACCACCTTGGGAGGTCGTCGCCGACCCCATATCGTGCACTCGCGCCGCGCGGCCCGCACATCCCGGGCCGCGCCGACAACGTCACCGTTCTATCGTCAGGCGACAAACGTCGCCTTGAACTTGCCAATCGCTTCTTTGAGAAGAGCCACCGTGTCGTCTTCCAACGACTTGCGCTCTTGCATTTGTGCGAACACCTGTGGGTATTCGCGATCCAAAAATGCCAGCCAATCGCGCTCGAACTTGAGCACCGCCTCGACAGGAATGTCGTCGAGGTAGCCATTGACACCCGTCCACAGCGAAGCGACCTGGCGATCGAACGTCAGCGGCTGGTACTGGGGCTGCTTTAACAATTCGGTCATGCGCTCGCCTCGGCGCAGGGTATCCTGCGTCGCCTTGTCCAAATCGCTGCCAAACTGCGTGAACGCCTGCAATTCGCGATATTGGGCGAGATCGAGCTTCAGCGTACCGGCGACCTTCTTCATCGCCTTCGTCTGTGCCGACGAACCGACGCGCGACACCGAGCTGCCGACGTTGACCGCCGGGCGCACGCCTGCGAAGAAGAGATCGGCTTCCAAGAAGATTTGGCCGTCCGTGATCGAAATCACGTTGGTCGGAATGTACGCCGAAATGTCACCCGCTTGCGTCTCGATGAACGGCAAAGCCGTGAGCGATCCGCCACCGTTGGCTTCGTTCAACTTCGCCGCGCGCTCCAGCAAGCGAGAGTGCAAGTAGAACACGTCGCCAGGATACGCTTCGCGGCCAGGCGGACGGCGGAGCAACAGCGACATTTCGCGGTAAGCCGCAGCTTGCTTGGACAAGTCGTCGTAGATGACGAGCGCGTGCTGACCGTTGTACAAGTAGTACTCGGCCATCGCGCAGCCTGCATACGGTGCCAAGAACAAAAGCGGAGCCGGTTCCGAAGCGCTCGCCGCGACGATGGTCGTGTATTCCAAAGCACCATGGCGGCGCAGCGTTTCGACGACCTGTGCAATGGTCGACTGCTTTTGGCCAATGGCGACATAGATACACTTCACGTCTTTGCCTTTTTGATTGATGATGGTGTCCAGCGCGATGGCCGTCTTACCGGTCTGACGATCGCCGATGATGAGCTCGCGCTGACCGCGGCCAATCGGAACCATCGAATCAATCGCTTTGATGCCTGTCTCGAGCGGCTCGTGCACCGACTTGCGGACGATGACGCCAGGAGCCGGCGATTCGACAGGGCGATACATCGTCGTCTCGATGGGGCCCTTGTTGTCGATGGGCTCGCCAAGCGCGTTGACGACGCGCCCGAGCAAGGCGTCACCAACAGGCACCTGCACGAGGCGACCGGTGCGCTTCACCTGCTCGCCTTCCTGGATGCCGATGACGGATCCGAGGACGACGACGCCGACGTTGTCTTCTTCAAGGTTCAGGGCCATGCCGTAGGCGCCACTTGCAAACTGCACCAATTCACCGGACATGACGTTGTCGAGCCCGTACAGGCGCGCAATTCCGTCGCCGACGGAGAGCACCGTGCCAGTCTCGCTGACTTGCACCTGCGCATCAAACTGCTCTATCTGTTGTTTGATCAGGGAGCTGATCTCATCCGGACGAATACTCAACGTGTTCCCTCCTTACGGACTGCACCGTGCAGCAGGCGATCGCGAAACTGACGGAGGGCGTTTTGCGTCGTCGCGTCGAGCACGCGATTGCCCACCTGGATCCGATACCCTGCAATCAATTCGGCGTTCTCGCGGACGCGCGGGACAATTTGCTTGCCATACGCCTGCGACAACCGCGTCACAATCGCCTGCTCCTCCGCCTCGGTCAACGGCTGCGCCGTCTCGATATCGATCGCCAGCCTGCCGTGCAATTCATCGACCAGTTCGCGGTAACGCGCCGCGATCGCGCCGACATATGCCCCGCGTCCTCGCTTCAATAAAATCGCTACGAATCGGCGCACGTCCTCGCGCAGCGACCCGGTCACAATTCGCTCTATCGTCGATAGCTTCACATCTGTCGGAAGAATCGGGTTGGACAACAACTGTCGAAACGGCTTGCTCACGCGAATGGCTTCTGCAATTTGCACAAGCTGGGCATCGATCTCGTCGATCACCCCGTGTTCTTGTGCAAATGCGAGCAAGCCGCGCGCATAACGATTGACGACTGCGCCGCTTAGCATACGAGTTCACCCAACCGCTTTTCTGCCTCGGCCACCATTTCGCGATGCAGTTCCGGCGACACGTGGCTGTGCAACAACTTCGCCGTCAGCTCGACAGACAGCTCTGCAACGCGCTGTGTCACGGCTGCCAAGGCTTCGTCGCGCTCGCGAACGATAGCCTGGCGATTCTCCTCCAGAATGCGAGAGGCTTCTTCTTCCGCCTTCAACAAAATCTCTCTGGCCTGCTCATCTGCGCGCACGCGCGCCGCATCAAGCAGGTTTTTTGCTTCCTTGCGTGCTTCTTCGAGCAACTGACGCTGCTCAGCCAGTAAGCTTGCCGCCTCTTCGCGGCTCTTTTCCGCCTCGGTAATCTGTGATTCTACGTGTTGTCTACGCTGATCTAACATCTTCGCCAACGGCTTAAATGCAAACCGCTGGATGAAGAAAAACACAATCAGGAACGAAATGATGGAAAAGATAAACGTCCCGACCTGAAAGACGCCACCCATGTGCGACGACACTCCCTTCTGCTATGGATTCGCGCTTCGCCAGGGCCCTGCCTCGCCGTGGAATCGCTCCAACGGCAAGATTAGAACGCACCCTTGGTGAAGAGAATGATGATGCCGAACGCCAACGCGATGACGGGGAATGCCTCAACCAACGCGACGCCGAGCAGGGCGCTTGCAAAGATGGAACCACGTGCTTCCGGCTGGCGCGCAACGCCTTCCACGTACTTGCTCATGACAAGACCGTCGCCAACACCGGAACCAACAGCCGCCAAACCCAACAAGAGTGCGACGGCAATGTCGTAAATCGCTTTTACCAAATCCAATTGCATGTCAAGATATCCTCCTTAGTCGCTGCGAATGGTATGAATTGCGCCAACACTGCGCACATGGTGCGGTTAAGCCGCGCTTTGCGCGCAAGACCACCCCGCAGGGGTATGAACGCATGTCCGAACCGCGGCCAACTTCGTCGCGATCGTCAATGGTGTGCGTGGCCTTCGAAAGATTTGTTGCCGACGTACAGGCACATCAGGATCGAGAACACATAAGCTTGAATGGTTGCGACGAACCCACTGTAGAACAACCACAACACGATGAGCGGCAACTGCCACGGAATCCAGTGGAGCGCAAATGGCGCGCGCAACATGATGCCGAGCAAGGCTTCACCGGCGAAGATGTTACCGTAAAGTCGCATGCCGTGCGTCAACGGATTCGTGATTTCTTCGATCACCGCCAGCGGCGATGGGGAGTAGAAATGGCGCAGCCACTGTTTCGGATGGCGCAAGCCGCGCGCGTGGCTGATGACCCAGACCATGATCGCCAAAGCGAGCGCCATGCTCATGTTCGACGTCGGCGAGTCAAACAACTCGATATCGCCTTTGGAACCAGCGAGATCGGACGGGCTCAATCCCCACACGGACATATGCGGATTGAAATGCACCGTGATGCTCATAATGAGCCCGAGCCAGTTCGCGACGAACAGGAAGAGCAACATGACGAACGCCAGCGGCAGAATGAAGTTGACCGATTGTTCGGTTGGCATCGTCTCGCGGGCCATGTTGGTCGCGAATTCAGCCGCCCATTCGATCAGATTCTGCAAACCGCGTGGCCGCCGCATGTCCATGCGGGCCAAGCCCACACGCAACACGACGAAAATAATCAGCCCCGTCAGAAAAATGGTGGCGATCACCGTGACATTGGTCTGCCAAATCGTCCCCGCGAATAGCGTTGGGAATACCGGCACTGTCTCACCTACTTTTCTGTGGATTGGTCACTCGGGTTCCTGGCATAACTGTACAATCCGGCAAATACGAAGGCGAACCCCAGCACATACCCAACGAGCGCAGTGTACGGATTGAACAGCGTTTTAAATTTCAGGGAAATAATCATGATGAGGACGATCAGCACGAGGCGCGAGAACATCCCCAGCATCCCTGACGCAAACAGAGCCGGCCCTTGCATATTGTCGTTGTGATGTCCTTGGCGAATCATGCTGAGCACGACAAACAGACCGCCGAACTCTCCGAGCAGGAGTCCACTGAAGATGGTCCGCAACCCACCCAGAACACCCAAGCATACAGCAGTCAGGCCCATAAACACCAACCAAGAGACGGTAATGGCGCGCAGGCGTTTGTTCAACCGTTCTACATTCATGGCCTGTCTCCTAGAATCTGTTTGGCGAGGAACGCAAGCCCCGAAGCACCGACGACAACACCGACCATGACCCCGAGAATCGTCAGCCAGACATGATGGGTCTGTGCGCCGATGTAGTGTCCGAGGATGCCAAACCCGACAATACTGCCTCCAAGTTGCAGAATGGCCCCAGAGAAAACAGCAAACGTTTTCCAGACACTAGGTTCTTGACGCTGTTCTTGACGCTCATCACGCGTCTTTGGACGCTGTTCGTCTGCGAACGCACACACCACCCAGTACAGGATGAAGAGAGGGACATGATTGATGAATGTAGTCTCATCGCGGTGTTGGTTGTGCGATTTCACCGACCATTATTCATATGATTACCGTTTGCAAGCCAGGATAACCATACGAAGGAAGGCGTTTCCAGAAACGGATGCGCTAGCTCACCTGTCTCGTAGTGTGAAACACCCGGTTTTTACGGTGAAATGCCAGAACCCTCGCCTATAGTACACTAGCGTGAAATTCGCTGTCAACGGCTCCATCAAGCTTCTGTTTGGCCGATGACGGCAGGATTTCTACGTTTGTTCACAATTGCGCGGCCAAGCCAAATCCCGATTGGCCGCCGCTTTGCGCAGCTCCATATCTGGAATTGAAAGCGCAAGCAGCAGCCCCTGGCTTAAAATAGCCTCTCGCCTTCCAAATAACGAAATGGCTGCGGCCGCTCGGCACGCCCGAAATGGTGCAGAATCGCCTGTACGATCCGCTCGGAGGCGCGACCGTCGCCGTACGGATTCTTCCGCCCTGCCATGTCCGCATACACCTCGGCATCCGTCAGCAAGGTGCGCGCCTCGTGAAAGATGGCGTCCTCGTCGGTCCCCACCAACTTCAACGTTCCCGCCTCGATGCCTTCCGGCCGCTCCGTCGTGTCGCGCAACACGAGCACAGGCACGCCGAGAGATGGCGCCTCCTCTTGAATGCCTCCCGAATCTGTGAGAATCAGTGTCGATCTCGCCATAAAGTTGTGGTTGTCGACAACGCCCAGCGGATCCAGCAGGTGAATGCGTGGATGCCCGCCGAGGATCGCAAACACGGTATCCCGCACCGTCGGGTTGAGATGCACCGGATAGACGAGATGGATGTCGTCGGCGAGATCGACCACACGACGCGCCGCCCGGCAGATGTTCTCCAGCTTTTGACCCCAGTTCTCACGGCGATGCGATGTCATGTAGACGAGCCTGCGCCCCTCCGGCATCGTATCCAGCACCGGGTGCTTGTACTGTTCGCGCACCGTCGTCCGCATCGCGTCGATCGCCGTATTGCCCGTCACGAAAATGGCGTTCGCCGAACGCCCCTCGCGCTCCAGGTTGGCCGCCGACAAATCGGTCGGGGCAAAAAACAGATCGCCGAGCACATCCGTCAGCTGCCGGTTCATCTCTTCCGGGAACGGACTGTACTTTTGATACGTCCGCAGCCCCGCCTCGACGTGGCCAATGGCAATTTGCTGGTAGAACGCGGCGAGCGCAGCCGCGAACGTCGTCGTCGTATCTCCGTGCACGAGCACGATGTCAGGCTTGCGATCCGCCAACACCCGCTCAAGTCCGCGCAAAGCTTTGGTGGTGATGGTGGCAAGCGTCTGACTCGGTTCCATGATGTCGAGATCGTCATCCGTCTTGACATCAAACACCTCGAGCACCTGATCCAGCATCTCGCGATGCTGCGCGGTCACGCAGACGAGTGATTCGATGTCCGGGTGGCTTTCAAGAGCCTTGACCAAGGGCGCCATCTTCACGGCTTCCGGGCGCGTGCCGAACACGGTCATGACGCGCACTGGCGCTGTACTCAAATGTGGTTCCTCCTTCACCCTGCATCCGACCGCCGAACGCTCGGCATCCCGGGCAGGGTTTCACTTCGTGCCAAACAGCCTGTCCCCCGCGTCGCCCAGCCCTGGCACGATATATCCGTGATCGTCCAGGTGATCGTCCACAGCGGCCACGTATATTTCGACGTCCGGATGCTGCTCTTGCACCGTGGCAATGCCTTCGGGTACAGCGACCAGGCACATCAATTTCGGTTCGCGTACGCCCCGCTGTTTGACGGCCGTGAGCGCCGCAGCCGCCGATCCGCCCGTGGCGAGCATCGGATCGACAACAATGACATCGCGATCCGACACTTGTGCTGGCAACTTGCAGTAGTATTCAACCGGCTGCAACGTCTCAGGGTCGCGGTACAGACCTATATGACCGACTTTGGCCGCCGGTATTAAGTTCAAAATACCTTCGACCATGCCAAGCCCCGCGCGCAAGACTGGCACAATCGCCAACGTCTTGCCGGCAATCACCTTCGTTTTCGCCGTGGCCACGGGCGTTTCCACCGTGACCTCCGTCAGGGGCAAATCGCGTGTGATCTCATACACCATCAGCATGGCCACTTCCTGCACAAGGGCCCGAAACTCCTTGGTGCCAGTACGCTTGTCCCGAATGTGTGTCAACTTGTGCTGAATCAGCGGATGGTCCAATACGTGGACTTGTCCCAACAGGAACGCCCCTTTACGAAAGTTCACCGCCCGTTTCCGGGCGGCTCTTGATGTCACTCGCTATGTTTGTCATTCTACATAGGACAGATTTGGATACAGTGGGAAGCGCGCCGTCAACTCCGCTACCTGTTGGCGCGCCTGCGCCTTAACCTCGTCCGTGAAGTCGCCCTGCAAAACGAGTTTAAAGATGTGCGAGATGTCCATCATCGCCCCGACATCCATGCCGCGCGAGGTCGCCGCCGGCGTGCCAACGCGGATGCCGCTCGTCACCATCGGGCTTGCAGGGTCAAACGGAATCGCATTTTTGTTGACCGTGATGCCAATCTCGTCGAGCCGCTTCTCCGCCTCTTTGCCCGTGAGGCCGACGTTTCGCACATCCATGAGCAGCAAATGGTTGTCCGTGCCTCCCGAAACGAGCGTGAAGCCGTGATGTTGCAAGGCTGTCGCCAAGGCTTGCGCGTTCTTGATGATCTGTTGCTGATACGTCCGGAACGCCGGCTTCAAAGCCTCGCCAAACGCAACCGCTTTGGCCGCAATCACGTGCATCAGCGGCCCCCCCTGGACACCAGGGAAAATCGCCTTGTCGATGGCCTTTGCAAACTCCTCCTTGCAAAGAATGAGGCCGCCGCGCGGGCCGCGCAAGGTCTTGTGTGTCGTTGATGTCACAAAATGCGCGTGCGGGACCGGCGACGGGTGCAGGCCTGCCGCAATCAAACCCGCGATGTGGGCCATGTCGACCATGAAATAAGCTCCCACCTCGTCGGCAATGGCACGCATCTGTGCAAAGTCGATCACGCGCGGATACGCGCTCGCACCCGCGACAATCATGCGGGGTTTGTGTTCCAGGGCCAATCTGCGCACCTCGTCATAGTCGATGCGATGCGTCGTTTCATCGACGCCATAGGCGACGAAATGGTATAGCTGGCCAGAAAAGTTGACCGGGCTTCCGTGTGTCAGGTGACCGCCGTGCGCGAGGTTCATCCCGAGCACCGTGTCTCCAGGCTTGAGCACGCTGAAGTAGACGGCCATGTTCGCTTGCGCGCCACTGTGCGGCTGTACGTTCGCGTGTTCCGCACCGAACAGTTGCTTGACGCGGTCGATAGCCAGTTTCTCGACGACGTCGACATACTCGCAACCGCCGTAGTAGCGACGGCCAGGGTAGCCCTCGGCGTATTTATTCGTCAACACCGAGCCAAGTGCGGTCAGGACCGCCTCGCTCACAAAGTTTTCGGATGCGATAAGTTCGATATTCCCTTGCTGCCGCTTCAATTCCTGCTCCATAGCAGCCGCGACATCAGCGTCAAAACGCTGCAGATTGTTCGTCAATTTGCGCACTCCTTTCGCTCTTGGCGCACGCAAATTGGCGTGCTGCACAAGCCTTGTTCACCTTCATCTTACGGTTCGGAGCCGGAGTGCACAAGGGGAGTTTTGTCAATTGTCGATATCTGCAGAAGAATGGCGAGAACCATCCAGCCCGGCGCGCCTGCGCGCTTCATCGCGATCGTACACGGCGCGTGTTCCGCCGATGAGCGGCGGGCGCGATCTCGCCATGGTCACATGCGCCTTGCCAATCTCGCGCACCTGACTGCGCACAGGCACAGCCACCGGGCGCAAGTGCATCCCGATCAACGTGTCGCCGATGTCGA
Organism: Alicyclobacillus sacchari; assembly: GCF_004366795.1. GTDB lineage: Bacteria > Bacillota > Bacilli > Alicyclobacillales > Alicyclobacillaceae > Alicyclobacillus > Alicyclobacillus sacchari. The sequence continues at coordinate 152,230 of NZ_SORF01000003.1, forward strand.
TACCCGCATCTGCCTCGACTGCATCGACCAAGCAGGCGTCAGCGATGGCCCAAAACGCGGCAGCCGCGACGGCGCCGCCAGCGCCTGGCACAGGAAGCGCAGATACTTCGCGCCATCCCCTCCGCTTTGCATACGCCTGTGAGACGACGAGCGCGCGATTGAGGTGCTCACAACATTGGAAAGCGACCTGGCAACCCGCGTCTGCGGCAAATGCCAGAACGGCGTCGACGATCGCGTGCCCGACGGCCATGGACGTCGCGGTGCCGATACGCTGCCCCACGACTTCGCTCGTCGAGGCGCCAACCACCAGTAGCGTATCGCGGCCAATGTGGGCCGCTTGGTAGAGGTCGGCCAGCGCGATCGGCAAATCGCGGCGCACCTGCTCGACGGCCAACGCTTGCACACTCGCAGCCTCAGTTTGCTTCGTTCGATCCGCCATCTTGCGCAGCCTCCTCCCGCAGTCGGCGAAACGCCTGCTGTACCAGTTCGAACAAGGAATCGGCACAAGCCTCGTACGCATGTGCGCCGCCGCCAAACGGATCGATCACGTCCTCTGCCTGTTCCTCCGGCCACCGACGCGCAAACGCAGTCAACGTGTGAACCTTGTGTGCAGCCCCCGGAAACATCTCAAGTAACGCTTGTCGGTGTCCCTGGGTCATGACGAGGACGACATCAGCCTGCTGAAGGAGCTCGTGCGTCAAGCGCTTGGCCGCATGCGTCGGCGCGACGACGTGCCGACGGATCAGGACATCGACGGCATGGCGCGTCATCGGTTGTCCATCCAGTGCGTACAGACCGGCTGAATCGACGTTCCACAGGACGCCTTCCTGTGCCGCCAAATGGCGCAGGAAGGCCGCAGCCATGGGACTGCGGCACGTGTTGCCGGTGCAAACAAATAGGATGTTCATCTTCTTCACCTGGATTATGGCGTTCGTGTCATGTCATGTTCTTTGAGGTTCTGTTTTCAGTATATCCGCGCCAGATTGACCGATGCAACGAACGCTCAATGCCGCCTTAGTGCAAGAAACCTATACCGCAAAGTATCAGGATGCATGCCCCCCCCAGTTCGCCATAGTGGCCGATGGCCCGGCCGAACTTGCGGCCAATCATCAGGCCGACACCGCACATGCAACAACTGACTACGCCAAATGCGATGGCGGATGCGGCTCCGTAAGCAGCACTGCGCAGCCCAAGACTGAATCCGACGGAGAGCGCATCGATGGACACGCTCCCCGCAAACACCGCGATGGACAGCAGGCCGTCAAGGGCCCGCGGGCGCTTCTCTTCTTTTGAAAAAAGCGTGTGATACGCCATATGTACACCGAGCCCGATGATGAGCAAAGCGCCAAACCACTTCGCAACGGCCCCCAAGTAATCACCCAACCAATCGCCGAAGCCGATACCAACGAGCGTCAGCGCAATGTGAAATACTGCGATGAATCCGCACAGTTGCACTGCGGTTTTGCGCGAAATGGAGCCAAGGCCTACCCCAATGCTCAAAGACAGTGCATCCATACCCAAGGCAAGGGACATCATCATGATTTCAAAGAGATCGTCCACATGAGACAAAGCGGCGCCTCCTTTGCTAACTAGTCCCATGTGTATGCACCGCCATGTGGGGTCATGCGGGCAAGCTCACGGCGGAAGCGGGCAAACGGCGACCTCCCTCCCTGCGTAAGGAGCATAATTGGCCGCGATTCCACACAACCTGTGTATGCATTCCACTTATAGGAAGTTGGTGTCCGAGTTGCAGCGATTCGCCCGATGCGCAATCATTCCCGTTGTCCTCTGCCTGTTCGCAAGTTCACTCTCCCTGCGGGCGCCAGCTGCCGCAGCCGCGACACCGGCCACGCCTGTAGGGCCTTCCCATGTGGCGATGCCAGTAGCTGGGACGCCCCACTTCGTGCGGGTGCTTGCAACCCATGTCGATGTGTCGGATCACTCGCTGGTGCTTGTCGTCTCGCCCGCCGCAGTTGGTGATCATGGCGATGGCGCGATCGACGTCTGGCACCGCGAAGGCTTGGCGAATTACGCGCACGCACATCGGCCAAAGGACACAAAGGCAACAGCCATGCGCATCCTTGCCGTCGATCAAGCCGGGCACATCGTCGGGGCTGCAAATGTCGGTGAGCCGCAGCGCGTGGCCGCAGATGTCGACGACGAAAGCGCCGAGCTGTCGCTCGGTCAATCGCTGCCCCTGCCTCCGCCTGGCACGACGCTCGATCCGCAACTGCAGCCGATGGCCGCGGTATCTGCACCCGATGCGGCGAAAACATCGGCCATTATCAATGCAGCGGAAGCACAGATTGGCAAACCACTCGTTTGGGGAGCTAACCTCGAAGCGGGTGAAGCAGGATGCGACCCAGCGACGTTCGTCGCTTACGTGTACCGCCATGCCCTTGGTTACATCCTGCCAGACGATCTGATGCAGCTGTGGGATACGGTCGGTGTCAGCGTGCCGGTGTGGGACTTGCACCCTGGCGATCTCGTCTTCTTCGACAATGGGTCAGTGGTGGGCATTTATTGCGGTGGCGATCAGATGATAGCGTGCGACGCCCAATTGGGCGCCGTCGCTCGTGTATCCATTGGTCCTGAGAGCAACTGGGGCAAGCGAATTGCAGACGTGCGCAGACTCTATTAAGGTCCGCACGGTCATGACTGCATGGACATGTGTTGGGCTTGCGCGCGGCCCTGGAGATGGCCGGTCAAAAGCACTATCACAACGATGCCAATGGGAACCCACACCGCTTCATAGGACCATTTGGCAATGAGTGCACTCGAGATGGCGGCGCCAATGCCGTACGCGACAATGGCGCCGAGCCACATCCAGACCATCGCGACGGATGTCGACTCGAACGGCTTGCCCTCGAGAGCGGCAGAATGATGTCGCGCCCTGCCAACGGCTTTCCAGACGGCCGTTTCGACCAACCCTGTCAGTGTGCTGGTGATAACCGTCGTGGTGATCCCATTCACACCAATTCTGCGAGCAGTCGAGCCTTGTACCCCCATCGCGAAGGCCAAGACAAACAGAAGCAGGTTGACAATCTGCTTAATCTGCGCGGCCGTCAGGCACTGCGTCAGCACCCAGAAAGCAATTAACGCTGCCAACTCAAGGCAGAGGGTGCCTGTCACGGCGTGGCTCCAGCCGTTTTCACGGCGACGGCGAGTCATGACGAGGGCCGCGCTTGCCGCGCCCACGGCAAATCCGAGAAGCGCGACGGCGTAGCGCAAGGCGAGCCAGCCGTGGCCAGCGGCGACGGCAATCCCGCAGAGAACCGTGTTGCCGGTCATCGCAGCGGTGAAGACTTGGCCAAGCCTCAAGAAGCTGATGGCGTCGACACAGCCCGAAACCACGGTCAACAACATTAACAGCACGCGCGTAGTCGGCATGGTCAGCACAGAGTCTCTCACACCCTTCGGGCGATCTCGTAAGTGAAAGAAACGCGAAGAGAAAATTTCGTCAGTTTCCCGATCTTTGCTCTATCATACCACGCATCCCCTGGTGAATCCCCCTCGCAATCTTCGACGAAATGCGGGATAATGACTATAAATTTGACAAAACGAGGCGATGGGCCATGTTCAAACGGCCATTCACATTTGATAAAAAACGATATTGGCAAGTCGGGATCGGCGCCGCGGCTGCCATCGCCGTTGCGGTCTGCGCGTTTTGGGATGTAAGCGGCGGATCGTCACAGGCGAACAACGTGGGAACGACAGTCGCCGTGACCCCGGCGACAGGCCCGATTCATCTGGTTCCAACCAATGAACCTGCATGGTCTCCGAATGAAACGGTGACCGACGCAGCCACCAATCCTCTCTTGACACAACCGAATGTGTCGACACCGACGTCGAGCCAACCGAGCCCGACGCCTGTTCAAACAAGCTCAGGCACAGGAACAAACACGACGTCTACTGGGTCAGCGACGCCGGCTAACAACACGGCAAACACGACAAGTACCCCAACCAATAGCACGTCGCTTGGCAACACCAGCGTGACAAACGTGACGGGCGTTACGAACGGCAGTTCGAGCACGGCGTCGCCTGGTACGTCGGCGGTAGGCGGTCTGAACTCGACGAACAACAGTTCTGGATCAACGCCTGCACAGACCGGTTCGCAAACAGGCAGTGGGACAACCGGCAATCAGACGGCGCAAAGCCCAAACACAAACTCGACAACAGGTTCCAACACGACCATCGCCACAGGTGGCACCGGCACCTCGCACACGGGATCTCCCATCAATGGGACAAGCACCGGCTCAGAGAGCCCGATGAGTGTATCGGGCTCAAGCCCTACGGCGAGCAGTGCGGCGCCGAGTCAAGCGCTTTCGCAGGCATCCGCGCAATAACAATGTTCTGCGAATAAAGCGACTCACTCCGTCTGCCGGGTAACAGCCGAAGTAACAACGAAAACAGGCTCGCAGCGGCAAATGCCCGGCGAGCCTGTTTTCGTACCGAAATCTATATGATGAATGCAAACTGTGATGTTGAGTCGCGTGTGCAACCCGCTTCAGGCCGATGTACGCTGGCCTTTGGCCGCTACTTGCGCCAACAGCGCCTCTGCTTCCTCGGAGTCTTTATGCACCATTTTGTCAACCATCTTGTTGCCAATCAACAACGCCGAACCCACAACCACAATCAACGCGACCGTAATGACCGTCAAAACGATCTGCATCCTTCTCATCTCCCGTTTGCATCTTTCCTGCTTGGCAAGGCCATTATATCGGCTCACTTTGCGCAAGTCAGGCGATGAAAACGGCTTCAAAACACTTGTCGCACTTTGTTCGAATCGGCGCCGAACTTTCGCCACACATCTGTATGATTTTGTATGGAAGTACTGTACCGCCCATTCCGCAAACGATCCGGAACCGCGTTCGACGCGTCAATCGACTCGCCGGACGCGGCCTGATGCAGCCTTCTGCAGGCGATTCATGACGGCCGTGCTGATGCCATGTGCGGGATCGACACCGTACACCAGAATGTCCGTTGCTCCGGCCCTGTCGAACTTGCGCAACAGCTCGTACAAAGAACGGGCCAAAGCTGCGGCGTAGTCGTCGCTTGGCAATGCAGCCAGGCGATCCGCTGGCACGCGCCATTCGAAGCGGCTGACGAAGTCCTGCGGCGCGATCAGCGCTGGAACAAGCGATGCTGCATCCGTCCCGTCGCCTTCCCTGTTAAGGAATGCACGCATGGCGGACGCGATGGCCACCTCCTTGCCCCACCACACATGGACCCGCGCATTTGGCGCATAGTGGCGATACTTCATACCTGGTGAAAGCGGGACGGCGTCGAGATCGAACACATCTGCGGCAAACAGAACCGGACGCTGTATGGTCTTTGCGATCATCTCTTGCGTGACGCCGCCTGGGCGCAAGATGCGCGCGCAATCGGACTCAAGCAACAACACGGTCGACTCGACGCCAATGGCAGTCGCCCCACCGTCAATGAGCCAATCGATGGTGTTGGCCAAGTCTGCGGCCACCTCGTCGGCCGTCGTCGGACTCGGGCGACCGGAAAGATTGGCGCTCGGTGCGGCAACCGGAACACCGGCCTCTGCGATCAGCGCGCGTGCGACAGGATGGTTTGGCATGCGCACGCCGACGAGTTGTTGCCCTGGCCGTACCGATGGCGCAATCTCTGGGCCTGCCGGCAGAAGCAAAGTCAAGGGACCAGGCCAAAAGGCCTGCATCAGCTTGCGCGCATCCGCATCCAGCTGATAACCAACCGGCAAACAGGCGTCGAGTTGGCTTTCGCTTGCAATATGCACAATGAGCGGATTGTCGACAGGCCGCCTCTTGGCTGCAAAAATACGGCGCACCGCCGTGTCGTCAAGCGCGTTGGCGCCAAGGCCGTACACCGTCTCCGTCGGGAATGCAACTAGGCCGCCCGCTCGCAAGCTCGCCGCGGGCGCTGCCACACGCCGCCGCAGTTGGACTTCGTCACGCAGATCGTCGATTGCGCACCTGTTCATGGCCAACCTCCTCAACTGTCGTCAGGGAAAAGACAAACAACAATCAGTGAAACATGTGCGTCAACGCATGGTAGATTTCTTCACCGTGATCGACCGTCCAGAGCCGCACCTGCACAGGCTGCTTCTTGCCGGAAGCTGTCGGCACGTCGATGGTCTCAAGCGGCGGCAAATCCGGGAACGATCCGGTGTTTGGCACCGCGTCTCCCTCCGTGATATCGACGAAACAAAGCGGCGGATAAAGCACACACCACCAGTTCGCGCCTTGCCCTTTACCGATGATAATCCGCAAGGCGTCATAGTTGCCTGCGGGATACACGTCATTTCCATATATTTTGGTCGGGAACGGAACCTCGCCAACGTTCGCCGTAATCGGTTCATACACGCCATGCTGATGTTCCACCGCGATCGCGGTCGCTTGAATTTGCGGCAAATGCGATTCGACGATTTCCTTGGCCATGGCGGATGACGTCGCATGCTGCACAAGCTGGCCCACCTGCTCTACCACGGCGTTGCGAATCTCGAGCTTCAGCGTCTGATCCGCTTGGCTGTCGCTGTTTGCGATGATGCGCAAGCGCAGTGCGTCCTGCGGAATGGTCTGGGCATGTGGGGTCGCAATGCCGTGCAACAGATTGTCGTTTGCCTCGTTGCCTGCCGTGTGTGCCATCACCGTCCGCCCTGCCCCGATACATAACGCCGCTGCCATCAAAAAACCAATCCAGCGCTTCGCAACTCCCATCTGCCATCCCTCCTGCATTCTCTAGCAGTCAGTATGGTCAGAAGCTAGCGAAGTTAAACAGGCTGGTAGAAAAGATACTAGAGTCGCCTGCATGCACCCTCGGGCATGCTGTTGCCTGCTTACGTCGTGTGGCGCACAATCGTCACGACGCGCTCGATCCCGCGGAGATCCCGAATCACCTCGATGGCAAAGCCGTTTGCCTGCCAATGCGCAAATAGGCCCGCCACGTCTGGCGCCTGCCCGCAACCAACCTCAAGGAACACGCCAGCCTTACCGTCGGCCAATACACCTGGCGGCAAAGCGGCCAGTTGCCTGTATAGCAGAAGTCCATCGGCGCCGCCATCGAGCGCAAGGCGCGGTTCATAGGCGCGCACCGAGGGCTCCAGGCCCTCTACGTCCACACTGGGTATGTATGGGGGGTTCGACACGATGGCATGCCACCTGCGCCCCACTTCGGCCTCTGCCATCAACCATTCCAGCCCGTTGGCAAGTATCCACTCGACGTCAGCCTGCAAACGTTCGCCATTTGCTTGTGCAACGGCGAGCGCATCGCAGGCGAGATCGACTCCTGTTACACGCAAATGCGGACAGGCGAGCTGCAAGGAGATGGCAATGCAGCCGGAGCCCGTGCCGAAGTCGAGGACCTGCGCCCCAACCGGCAGTGAACGGACAAACTGCACTGCAGCATCGACGAGGATCTCCGTATCCGGCCGGGGAATCAAACACCCCGGACGGACGGTGAACGTATGCCCGTAAAAATCGACGCTGCCAAGGATATAGGCGAGAGGCTCGCCGACTGCACGGCGCACCGCCATGTCCACCGCCGCTCCCGCTGTTTCCGGCGTGACTTCATCGCGCAAGGATTGCAGCATTTGCAGACGGGTCCAACCAGCTGCGCGGCGCAGGATCTGCTCCGCCTCACTCTGTGCCTGATGGGTTCGCTCACCGGGGGCGAGATGGGCATATGCCGACGACGATGACAAGCGCTCCGCCAGCGTTCGCAAGAGCGCCGCGACTTGCACTGGTTTTGTCATGCCTCTTCCGCCTGCAGCATGGCCGCCCGATCCGCGACAATCAGCCCTTGAATGATTTCGTCCAAGTCGCCGTCGAGCACGGCCTCCAGCCTGTGCAATGTCAGGCCGATGCGGTGATCGGTGACACGGCTTTGCGGAAAGTTGTACGTGCGAATGCGTTCGCTGCGATCCCCTGTCCCGACTTGACTCCGGCGAGCCGCCGCCTGTTCCTCCTGCTGCTCGCGCGCAGCCTTTTCATACAGGCGCGCACGCAAGACACGCATCGCCTTCTCGCGGTTTTTCAATTGCGATTTCTCATCCTGGCACGAGACGACAATACCCGTGGGCAAGTGTGTGATCCGCACGGCCGATTGCGTTGTGTTCACGCTTTGTCCACCTGGCCCCGTGGAGCAAAACGTGTCGATGCGAATGTCCTTTTCCTGAACGTCGATCTCAACCTCTTCGACCTCTGGCAGAACCGCGACCGTCGCTGTCGAAGTATGGATGCGACCGCCAGACTCGGTAACGGGAACGCGTTGGACGCGATGTGTCCCACTCTCGAACTTCAACTTCGAGAACGCACCCTTGCCGTGAATGGCCATCGTGACTTCGCGAAAGCCGCCCATGTCGGTGTAGTTGGCATCGATGACTTCGACCTTCCAGCCGTTGGCCTCGGCATAACGCTGGTACATGCGCAACAGCGTACCGGCGAACAATGCTGCCTCTTCACCGCCAGCTGCCGCGCGAATCTCGAGAAACACGTCCTTATCGTCATTCGGGTCCTTGGGTAACAGCAAAATTTGCAACTGCTCCTCAAGCCTCAATCGCTCGGCCTGCAAATCTTCGAGTTCCGCACGTACAAAGTCGCGCATCTCGTCGTCCAGCTTCTCCTGCAGCATCGCCTTGGCCTCTTCGATCGCGCCGACGACCTGTTTCCACTGGCGATACGCCGCAACCGTCTCCGCCAGATCTGCTTGCTCCTTCGCGTACGTCCGCAGATCACCAGGGTTATTCATCACCTCAGGGCGGCAGAGTAAATCACTCAGATGCTCAAAACGCTCCTCCATGCTTGCCAGGCGCTCGAACATCGCCATCACCTCCCGCCTCATCGAGATCGCAAACATGCGTGCATGACAAAAAAGCCAAAGTCAACTCCGCTGCTCGCCGCGCCGTCGCCGGGCGGCCATGGAGCCAACCATGGCTTTTTCGCTGCACGCTCATTACCGTTGCGCTTGCAAACCGTACTTCTTGTTGAACTTGTCCACACGTCCGCCGGCGTCGATCAACTTCTGCTTGCCCGTGAAAAACGGATGGCACTTCGAGCAGATTTCTACACGAATGGCCTCTTTGGTCGAACCCGTTTCAAACGTTTCGCCGCAAGCACAGGTCACGGTGACTGTATGGTAGGACGGATGAATACCCGTTTTCATGTTTGTTCACCCCTATCTCGTTAAAACACACTGCAATGAATTATAACAAAGATGCAGTGATATGTCACGCAATATGGCCATCTGCTTTTTGGAATATACGTGCATTCACATTTCACAGATCGCAAAAACTCATGCAACTTTGGAGAACTTCTTCAACAGGATATGCAGTTTTCCTACACGTAATGGAGACGAGACAGGCTGCTCGATATCCTGAATTTGCACGACAAAACATTGCAAAGGATGGATGCAGATGAAGAGCAAATTCGTGTTTTCTTGTCTCGGCGTGATTGGATCGCTATTAGTCATGGCCAGTCCCGCTTACGCGGCGGCTGCGAACCATGATGCGCCCGTCGCATCTCCTGCAACCGCAACGACGTCGACCGCGAACCCGTCGTTCGGCTTCCTGCCCGACTGGCCGGATGACGATTGGGAGTAACCAGCGCCTGACACCCGCCCGGATTGCCCACAGGCCTGCCCGCCTGTGGGCTCTTTTGGTGGAGAGACGCGAGTTGCCAAGGGATGAACGTGTATATCCGCGGCCAATCAAACGCAATCAGTTCTGCGCGCCGACAGGCGGATTCGTCTGCGCAGCGGGTTTGCGCTCAGCGGGACGGTTGAGGGACAGGCTGTCGAGAAACTCTTTGTTTGTCTTGTAGTGCTTAAACTTACGCAGGAACATCTCTGTAAAGTCTTGATTGTCGCCCATCGACTTCCGAATGGCCCACACTTTCTCCAATTCTTCCTTCGGCATCAACGCCTCTTCACGGCGCGTGCCCGAGCGGCGGATGTCGAGAGACGGGAAGACCCGCTTCTCGGCCAGCTTCCGGTCGAGATGCAACTCCATATTGCCAGTGCCTTTAAACTCTTCGTAAATGACGTCATCCATGCGCGATCCCGTGTCGATCAAAGCGGTCGCGAGGATGGTCAAGCTGCCTCCCTCTTCGACGTTACGCGCAGCACCAAAGAAGCGTTTGGGCCGGTGGAATGCAGCGGGATCAATACCGCCAGAAAGGGTGCGGCCGGACGGCGGGACGACAAGGTTATAGGCCCGTGCAAGCCTCGTCAGACTGTCGAGGAGAATGACCACGTTTTGCTTGTGTTCGACGAGGCGAAGCGCCCGTTCCAGCACCAGTTCAGAGACTTTAATGTGATTTTCAGGAAGTTCATCAAACGTGGAAGCCACCACTTCCCCTTTGACGGAGCGCTGCATATCCGTAACTTCTTCTGGACGCTCATCAATCAAGAGAACAAACAGATGCGCATCCGGATAATTGGCCGCAATACTGTTGGCGATTTCCTTGAGGAGGACGGTCTTGCCCGCCTTGGGCGGCGCGACGATCAGCCCGCGCTGTCCAAATCCAATAGGGGCAAATAGATCAATCAGCCGCGTTGCAATTTTGTCGGGCGTCGTCTCCATGACAACTCGCTCGCTGGGGAAAAGCGGGGTCAGGGCCGGAAAATGCAGGCGCTCAGCAGCAGCCTCTGGACTGTAGCCGTTGACGGCCTCGACGTGGAGCAAGCCAAAATACCGCTCATTTTCTTTGGGCGGACGCACCTTGCCACTGACGAGATCGCCAGTGCGGAGGTCGAAACGGCGAATTTGCGAAGCCGCCACATAGATATCTTCTTGGCTCGGAAGGTAACCTACTGGCCGCAGAAAACCGTACCCATCCTGCATGATTTCGAGCACGCCGGCGGCAAACATCAAACCATCGCGCTCCGCTTGCGCCTTGAGAATAGCAAAAATGAGTTCTTTTTTCTTCATCGTCCCGTAATACGGGATTTGGAATTCCTTCGCGTACTTGTATAACTCTGTGAGTTTTTTCTCTTCAAGTTCACGGATATCCAAAATCGTCCCTCACATTCTTCTTGCGCTGTCTGATCACAACATCGGACCTACATTTGTACATCTATGTCAAACAAACCGACTGTTCTGTACACAGCCGTCTGCATGCAAGCGTTTGTATCCATATACTTTTGGGGACCGGATTGGCTTTTCGATGTTTGAGGCGTTCTATCTACACTCTTTCATTGTCCGATTCAGCACATCAGGAAACGAGATGAGAGAGGTGTATGTGTGCGCCGATGATGAGGTGCACGGAAGTTGAAGCGTATCCCCCCACGGAATCGAATGATTCTGCGGCTATATGTAGTATAAACAGGTGCGGGCCGTTTCACAAGCGGTGGACGCATTTCGTTGATGAAGAGACAAAGAACTGGGCACCGGCTCATCCGGTGCCCGTCGATTTTACTTCTTTTGCAGCTTGCTCCAGTCTGCCAGGAAGCGTTCGATACCACGGTCCGTCAATGGGTGTTTGACCATCTGGTCGTACACGCCAAACGGAATCGTCGCGATGTGCGCACCTGCTTTCGCAGCCTGCGTAACGTGCATCGGGTGGCGCACACTCGCTGCAATGATCTCGGTCTCAATGCCGTGGATGTCAAAAATCTGAGCGATGTCGGCAATCAACTCGACGCCATCGACGCTGATATCATCCAAACGGCCAATGAACGGACTGACGAATGCGGCACCTGCGCGAGCAGCCATCAGCGCTTGGTTCGCACTGAAGATGAGCGTCACGTTTGTGCGAATGCCGCGCTGCGCCAATTGGTGAACGGCCTTGAGGCCTTCGACCGTCATCGGCACCTTGATTACGATGTTTTTATGAATTTCCGCGAGTGGGAGAGCTTCTTCCACCATGCCCTTCGCATCGAGGCTGACGACCTCTGCGCTAATGGGCCCGTCGACGATCTCGACAATTTCCTTCAGGACTTGAACGAAGTCGCGCCCTTCTTTCGCCACGAGGCTCGGATTCGTCGTTACGCCGCTCAAAATCCCCATCTCAGCCGCGCGACGGATCTCGTCGACATTCGCGGTGTCAATGAAAAACTTCATGCTCCTCATCCTCTCCTAGACTGTTTATGGAGCCGCCCGCAGGGTGGTTGCGGCCGCTCTCCTCATGCGAGATGAACCGCCGGACGACTTCTCTACGGATATATCATACCATGTTCACGCGGAATCATCTCTCCGAAGCAGCCCTGTCCATTGTAAAACTCGCCCGGCTAACTGTCCAACTGCGATCGAACAGCTCGACGCAGCTCATCAATGTCAAACGGCTTCGTAAAATGCGCGACGGCCCCCATTTCCATCGCTTCGTGAATCAAGTCCAATTCGCCGTACGCCGTCATCATAATGACCTTGGAGTCCAGCTCGAGCTTCCGGATGTTGCGCAAAATTTCGAGCCCATCCATCCCTGGAATCTTCATGTCCAGCAGGATGAGGTCAGGCTTTTCTTGCTCCGCGATTTGCAGTGCAGTCACCCCGTTTGGCGCCTGGAAAATTTCATATCCTTCCCGCTGCAACACTTCCTGAAGAAGGACTCGGATGCCAAACTGGTCGTCGACAACCAGTACCTTGTACGCCATGCAAACACCCTCTTCATTAGCTCAACTCGTCACGAGTTATGTTCGGCACGCCCGAAAAGAACTCCTGTCACGCTTGTCCACACGACACCAGATCAAGCGAGACGGCCATCCTTCAATCGTTCATGCTCAAGGGCGCTGCTGATCGTTTTGATACCGGAGACTCGCCGTCACGAATTCGCGGAACAGTGGTTGTGCACGGTTGGGCCGCGATTTGAATTCTGGGTGGAACTGCACACCGACAAACCAGCGATGCTCCGGAATTTCTACAATCTCGACCAGGCGTCCGTCTGGCGACGTACCCGTGACGCGCAAGCCGTGTGACTCTAACGTCTCCCGGAAGTCATTGTTGAATTCGTACCGATGGCGATGGCGCTCGGACGCCCATTCGGATTGGTACGCCACACGCGCGTTCGAGTTGTCCAGCAGGCGGCACGGATACGCACCCAACCGCATCGTGCCTCCCTTGTCCTCGACTTCCTTCTGTTCAGGAAGCAGGTCGATGACCGGGTACGGTGTCCGCGGATCGATCTCGCTTGTATGCGCCCCCGCCATCTTCGCCACGTTGCGAGCGTACTCAATCACGGCGATCTGCATGCCAAGACAGATGCCAAAGTACGGGATGTTGCGCTCGCGCGCATAGCGGCAGGCGATAATCTTGCCCTCAATACCGCGGTCCCCAAAGCCCCCCGGCACCAAAATGCCGCCTACGCCGGAAAGGAGCTCGTCCACGTTGTCCACGGTGACGTCTTCTGAGTTGACCCAGCGAATTTGTACCTGCGCGTCGTTCTCAAAGCCGCCGTGCTGGAGTGCAGCGACGACACTGGCATACGCGTCTGGCAATGCCACGTATTTACCCACGATTGCGATCTCGACCTTTTGATGCAGCCGCTTGATGCGTTCGACCATCTTCTCCCATTCACGCATGTCGGCTGGCGGCGCGACGATGCCGAAGTGGCGCAGGACGATATCGTCGAGCCCCTCTTCCCGCAGCCAAAGCGGAACCTCGTACAGAACATCAGCATCCCGCGCCTCGATCACACTGTCTTCGTCCGTATCGCAAAACAGGGCAATCTTGCGTTTAACGTCCTGGCTGAGCGGTACTTCTGTGCGGCAGACGATGATGTTCGGACTGATGCCGATGCTGCGCAGAGACGCCACGCTATGCTGCGTCGGCTTGGTCTTGACCTCACTCGCCATGCGTAAATATGGAATCAGCGTCACATGGATATAAAGCACGTTGTTGCGCCCGACTTCGCCCTTCATTTCGCGAATAGCCTCGAGGAACGGTTGGCTTTCAATATCGCCGACCGTGCCGCCGATCTCGGTGATGACGATGTCGGTATCAGGTTTCGCAGCCTGCATGACGCGTTCCTTGATCTCGTTGGTGACGTGCGGAATCACCTGCACTGTGCCGCCCAGGTAATCACCGCGGCGCTCCTTTTGAATGACGGACCAATAGATGCGTCCGCTCGTGACGTTGTTGGCCTGACTCAAATCGTTATCGATAAACCGTTCGTAGTGGCCAAGGTCCAAATCGGTCTCGGCACCGTCATCGGTGACAAACACCTCGCCATGTTGGTAAGGGCTCATCGTACCGGGGTCGACGTTGATGTATGGATCAAACTTCTGAATCGTGACGTTGAGGCCGCGGTTTTTCAACAACCGGCCGAGACTGGCGGCGGTGATGCCTTTACCCAACCCGGAAACCACGCCACCGGTCACGAAAATATACTTTGCACTCATCACACCCGTCCTCCTCAAGTTGGTCCCATGGCCTACAGACACACAAAAACAGCGTTCCGGATGCATCCAGAACGCATAGCGAAGAAGTAGGGGAGGACGTCAGTCCTCCTCTTCCTCTTCGTCATCCTCATCCTCGTCGAACAGCGGTGATTCTTCATAGTCTTCGTCTTCTGCCAGCACTTCTTCCTCATCTCCGTCAACAGCGTCGTCGAACGGAACTTCGTCGTCAGCCGGCACCTCTTCGTACTCGCTCTCTTCATCGAGCACGCTATCTTCAAATTCTTCTTCGTCTTCGTCCTCATCACCGAAGGCATCGCCCGTCTTGCGGATAAACTTCTTGCCGCTAAGCCGTTCTGCCGTTCTATCGGTCGGATACCAGCGGTTGAGTCCCCAGATGTTATGACCGATGCAGACAAACCGCCCATCGATGTTGATCTCTGTGAAGACTCGCGCAATAACTTCTTTGACTTCATCGTCTGACATATGGCGCAAGTCCTGAATTTCCTTCATGATTTCACGAAAGTATATCGGCTCCTTGCGGGCCTTGAGAATCTCGTACACGAGTTCGACCAAAGGCATTTGTTGAATCTCGTGATCCGGCCGCGCCAACGCAATTGCCATGTTACGACCTTCCCTTCTCACCGGGCTGCTACACCAACCACGCCTACCCATCACAAATACATGGATTATAGCACAGCCAAGATGGCGGCGCTATGCACATTCGCCACCAAATCGGCATGTGAAATCGGTTTACCCGTCAGTATCTGCAGCCATTTTACCCAACTATAGGGGCATCTACACAATCGGCCCGCGACGTGCCATAACCGCCCCCTGTGTGCACCGGTCAAACTGGTTTCGTTCTGCCAAACTGCGGCTTGCGCTTCTCGCGGAACGCCGCCATCCCTTCGCGTGCATCCGGCGCCGCGAAACAAAGGCCAAACTGCGACGCCTCCAAGGCCTGGGCCCGCACCGGATCCATGCCTACGCCCGCATACGCAAGGCGCTTGATGGCCGCCACCGCGGACGCGGACTGCCCGGCGAGTCGTTGCGCCAGAGCCATGCCCGCCGCCAGGAGCTCCGCTGCCGGCACCACCTGTGACACGAGGCCGTAACTGAATGCCTGCTCTGCGTCGATCCGCTCGCCGAGCAACATCATGTGCAGCGCACGGCCAAGGCCAATGGCGCGCGGCAAGCGCGACGTGCCACCAAAACCAGGATTGATGCCGAGTCCGACTTCGGGCAGCGCAAACTGTGCATCTGTTGCTGCCAATCGAATATCACAGGCTAGCGCCAATTCAAGCCCCCCGCCAAAGGCGCCGCCGTGTACCAACGCGACGACCGGAATGGGCAACTGCTCAAGCGCGGAAAAAATCCGTTGCCCGAGCCGTGCAAACGACTCTGCCTCCGCAGGTGACAGGCCCTGCATCTCGGCGATGTCCGCACCCGCACAGAACATCTTGCCTTCCCCGCGAATGACGAGTGCACGCACATCGGTGTTGCCGACCAGCATCGCGAGACGTGCTCCGAACTCAGACAACACGGCTCGACTAAGCGCATTGCGCGACTGCGGCCGATCCAGCGTCAATACGCCAACCTCACCTTCCACGCGCCAATCAATCAACGATTCTCCCATCTCTTCCCCATCCCTTCACTCAAGATCTTGCAAACGGCCTTACCTGCACGCCCGCCTCCGCGAGCCGTTCGCGGATGCGCTTGGCAAAGGCAACGGCCTGTGGACCATCGCCATGAAGACAAACCGTGTCCGCACTCACCTCCAGCCACTCCCCCGTTCGCGCACGGACCTTTCCCGCGCAGACCATGGTGAGCACCTGTTCGCAGGCTTCCTCCAAATTTTCAATCAGCGCATCCGGATGCCGCCGTGGTGTCAGTTGCCCGTTCGCCTCATAGCGCCGATCCGCAAAAACTTCGTGACCAACGGTGAGGCCACACGTCAATCCAGCCCTTGCCAAACAACTCGCAAACGGTGCATACAACACCAGCGCCGGATCGAAATCTGCGACGGCCTGTGCGATGGCGCGGGCGATCTCCGGATCGACAGCGGCGCGATTGTACAAGGCGCCATGCGGTTTCAGATGGTGCAGCGTCGCGCCCGCAGCGCGCAAAAATGCCGAGAGTGCCCCGATTTGGTACAGCACATACACGTACACTTCACTGGCCGTCAGCGCCATGTCGCGCCGCCCAAATCCCTGTAAATCGGGGTAGCCGGGGTGGGCGCCGATAGCGACCCGGGCGTCTTTTGCGAGCTTGACGCTCCTCCACATCACCTGCGGATCGCCCGCATGCATACCACAAGCGAGATTGGCCGACGTCACGCAACCCATCAACTGCTCGTCTGCCCCTAAGTCATAGACGCCAAAACGCTCGCCGAGATCGGCGTTCAAATCCACAGCAGGCAAGCTGTTCCCCCTCTTTCACACCGTGATCAATGCCACGGCTTGCGCGCGTACCTGGCCCAACCAAGCGCGCAGCATACGACGGTGACGGCGATAGAGTGTGACGGCGTCGCGGAATGATACCTCGCCAAAGCGGACAACGGAACCAGGCCTTGCTTGCGCCAAGCGGTCGAGATCGACACTTGAGACGGTCGCGATTTTGGGGTAACCGCCTACAGTTTGACACTCGCGCAAGAGCACGATGGGCTGGCCAGAGGGCGGCACCTGCACACTGCCGGGGACCACCGGCTCCGATGTCATCTCCCCCACAGGCGCCGCGACGGTTTGTCCAAGCAGGCGCACACCCATGCGATCCGATTTGACATCCACGCGAAAGGGCTCGTGCCAAAAGGCCCGCTTGGCCGCCTGCGTGAATGCGCTTGCCTGCTCTCCAGCAACCGCCCGCACCCAAATAGGTTCCAAAGGTGCTTGCCCCCGCGTGTCTTCCCACGATCCCGCCGACCATTTCGCGACATAGACGCCCGTGGTCGCCTCTCGCCACGCGGTTTCGGGCTTATCGCGTGCGACAGGGTGATACAAAAGTCTATCTCCTGCCGCCAGCGGCTTGCCGATTCCATAGCGGGCGAGTGTACTGCGGCTGCCAAGCACGCTCGCGGTCTGCCATCCGCCGTGCACCGCCAGATACGCCCGATAACCGCGAGAGGCCGCACCGATGCGCAACCTGCTGCCCGCAGTCAGCCAGACCGCGCGTGCCGTCGGCAACGGCGTACCATCTGTCGCAAACAGCGCAAACTCGCCGCCGCACACCGCGACAACAGTACACTCAGGAAAATACAACTCCGGCCCCACGCCCGTGCATTCGATCACGGCTGCCTCAGACTGGTTGCCCACCAAGGCGTTGGCCAATGCGGCTGACGCCGTGTCAAGCGCGCCCCCAAGGGGCACGCCAAAGCGCCGGAAGCCCGTCCGCCCTTCGTCCTGGACCGTGCTGAAGAGCCCTGGCTGCTCCACGATGGCCTCAGCCAATGGCCGATCATCATGTGTACGCGCGGCGAATCCCATCGTATTCCTCCTCGTCGATAGCCCGAAACGTCACGCGCATGCCCGGCTCCAGCAAGGCCGGGGGGCGGCGCTCCGGATCGAACAAAGGCAGCGGTGTGCGGCCGATGATCTGCCAGCCCCCGGGCGTCGCAAACGGATAAATGCCCGTTTGTGCTCCGGCAATGCCAACTGATCCCGCCGCCACCCGCGCCCGCGGCGTCGTTTTCCGCGGAACGGCGATGCGCGCATGAAGGCCTGTCAAATACGGGAATCCAGGGGCAAAACCAATCATCGCCACTTCGTACGATCCCGCCGTGTGCAGGCATACGACCTCTTCGGGAGCGAGTTTGAGCAATCGCGCGACTTCCTCCAAATCCGGCCCAAACGGTCCGCCATAGCAGACCGGGATGGCGATTGCAGCAGATCCCTGCTCGTTCGCACAGTCTGCATCCACGTCGTGCAGCGCGGCGTCGACGCGAGCGCGAAGTTCATCTGGCGCAATGACGTCCGGATCGAAATATATGGCAAGCGAACGGTAAGCTAACACGCAATCGCGCACACCCGGCACCCCTGCGAGCCGATTTCGCAATGCGCTGTCGATGGCAAGCAGAACTGGCATGGCTCTGACCATCCCACTTGGCATGGCGTCTTGCAGGCGAAGGAGCAGGGCCGTATCGCCCATCCACGCACATCTGACGTCCCATGTCCGAATCACCGTACACGCCCCTGTCTCCATCGTTTACACTCATTCTAGCGAATCCAAGGCGCAGAAGGGTGGAGAACGATGTCGGAGACGAGAAGAAACTTGGTGGAGGGCGGCACGCCGCAGGTAACCGTGCTGATTCCGGTGTACAACCGAGCGGATTTGTTGCCAACGGCCGTGGCCAGCGTACGGGAGCAGACGGAAAAACGCTGGCGTTGCATCGTGATCGACGATGGCTCGACGGACGACACACTGGCGGTGGCAAGGGATTTGGCCCAGGCAGACGAACGCCTGGAGGTATTGGCCTTGACAGACAACCGCGGACTTGGCAACGCCTTGCAAGCGGGGTTAGAGCAAGTGAGGACGCCTTACTTTGTCATCCTCGACAGTGACGACTGGTTTTCGCCAGACGCCATTCGCCTCTGCTTGGCAAAGATGGAGCAGGAAGGTGAGGACGTGTCGCTCGTCTGCGCGGACGGGGTGTATTGGATTCAGACGGAAGACGGTGACTTGCGGCGAGATCGCGTGCAAAAAGGACGGGCGTTTGTGGACAAGTACGACTTTTTCCGGTACGGGCCGAATCTCGTGCCCCGCTTCTTGCGCACCGAGGACGTGCGCGCTGTCGGGGGCTTCGAGAACGATCCGGCGGGCCATGGCCGCTACCTGGAGGACAAGCTGCTCCTCTTGAAGTTGATTGCACATAGCCGGTTCGCATATATCGACGCAGAGTTGTACAACATCCGCCAACATGGCCACAACATGACACACCCGAGTGACCGCAGGCGATTTCAGGCCATCAAGCGCCAGATGTACGAACGGATGATGCGCGAATGGGGAGACGAATACGAGATTGAATGGGAGGAACATCCGGAAGGCTGGTTGGATGTGAAGACACTTCACCCAAAGGCGTAGAGATTCACCATGGGCTGGGAACGGATCAACTCTGCCGTTCCCAGCGGATCACGAGTTCTATACGTTCTGGCTGTTCACCCTGCCCTGCCATGCGCATGCGATAGACGAGATGAATCGTGCCGCCAACGGGGAATACCTCGATGGTGAGGCGTTCTGTGAACGTCTCGACGGCAAGGGCGCCCGCGCCGACGGCCATCTGCGACGCGGCGAGATCGCCGGCGCGAAACACGTGTGTCCACGCGACCATCCCATGGCGTATCCAAGTCACGCTGTCTGGCTCAATGCGCAGCGTGATAGATCCCCCTGCCTGCTCACGTTCCTGCCAGCGCAAGAAGTGAACGCCTCGGCGCTGATACCAAACAGCCGATTCGATCACTTTTGACTCCGATCCGTCCTCGCCCTCCACCGTCGCGCCACTGTGACGACGCCACACCACCCGGCAAACCCGCTTTGCCGCATCCTCGTGGTCAGCTGACCAATACATCGCACATCACGATACGAACGCAAGCAGGGCCTCGCGAATCAACTTGGACGCGAGAATCTGCGTCTGTTCGGTCGGATCGATCTGCGGCGCAACCTCGACGAGATCGAAGCCCACGACGTTGAGCGACCTCATGTACTGGATGGCGCGAAAGCCCTCCGGAGCAAAGATGCCGCCGTGCTCTGCGGTGCCTGTGCCGGGTGCTGTCGCGGGATCGAAGACGTCGATGTCCCATGTCACATACACGGGCTTGCCATGGAGTTCAGGCAGCACGGAACGCAACGGCTCGGCAAGCTCAAATGGTGCAAAGTGCGTGTTTGCCCGAGCCCAAGCGAATTCCTCGCGAGTACCGCTGCGAATGCCAAACTGGTAGACGCGATCCGGCCCGATGGCGTCGCAAACCTTCTTGATCACGGTCGCGTGCGAAAACGGCTCGCCCTCATAGTGATCCCGCAAATCGGTGTGCGCGTCGATGTGAATCACGCGCAAATCGGGATGGTGCTCGATGGCCGCTTGAATGGCTCCCCAGGAGACGAGATGTTCGCCGCCGAGGCCGATGGGCAGCTTGTCCGCTGCATAGAGCGCCTTGACGTAGGCGTAAATTCGCTCGATGCTCGCCTGTGGGTTGCCAAAGGGCAACGGGATATCCCCCGCGTCAAAGTAGCGAATGTCGCTTAAATCGCGGTCGAGATACGGGCTATACTCCTCAAGGCCAAGACTCACCTCGCGAATGCGCACAGGTCCAAGGCGGGCGCCGCTGCGAAACGAGACCGTCCAATCCATCGGCATGCCGTAAATCACGGCCTGTGCCTCATCGAAATCGTGGGTTGCACCAATAAACACGTTGCCGCTATATGCGGGAAGAAACGGCTGTTTCACATCAAATGGGAAGCTCATTCGCCGACAAGCTCCTTCGCAAAATTCGGCAATGCGAATGCCGCATGGTGAATGCCTAAATTGTAGTACTTCGTGTCTTCCACGCGAACGGCCTTCACATCTTCGGGACGGTGCGTTTTGCTGCCCATTGTAAAGCTCCACATGCCTGTCGGGTACGTCGGTACAAATGCCAGATACAGCTTGGCAATTGGGAACGTGCGCGCGACGTCGCCGTAGACCCGGCGGATGAGCTCTTGGTTGACAAATGGCGATTCCGTTTGCGCCGCCATCAACCCGTCCGGCTTCAGCGCTGCAAAAACCGACTCATAAAACGACTTGCTGAACAAGCCCACGGCCGGACCCACCGGATCTGTGGAATCGATCAAGATGACGTCGAATTCACCAGGATGCTCTTCCACGTAGCGAATGCCATCGACCACCTGCACATCGACGCGCGGGTCCGACAACCCTGCGGCAATCTGCGGAAAGTACGTCTTGGAGGCCTCAATGACACGCCCGTCGATCTCGGCAAGCACGGCGCGCTCAACCGACGGATGTTTGATGACCTCGCGAATGATGCCGCCGTCGCCGCCACCCACGACCAACACACGCTTGGGGTTCGGGTGCGTGTGCAAAGGCACGTGCGCAAGCATCTCGTGGTAGACGAACTCGTCTCGATCGGTCGTCATCACACAACCGTCGAGCACCAGGAGCTTGCCATACTGCGCCGTCTGATAGACATCGAGCTGCTGAAACTCGGTGCGTTCACTGTGAATCGTCTTTTCTATCCGCAAACCAATCGAAAGATTTTCATTTTGAAGCTCTGTAAACCACAGATTCGATTGCGCCATATGTATCCACCCTTTCTCGCGACGGTATTATACCAAACTCACAGTCCGGGTAAACGAATGTACGCGATCCCACGGTATATGGAATAGTATTCCTGACGTTGATGCACAATACCGGAAACAACACCTTTTCCCGTTATTGGAGGTGGCAGCATGGGCCGATCCTGGCCTTCGCTCGCAGCGGACAAGCGCGAGGCAACGAAAGTGTTCCGCCGCCGTAAGTCGACGGCGCGGATTTTGCTGTCAGCCTTTTTCATCCCGCTCGGCATCGGCTTTGGCGGCATGTCCTTGCTCTTGATTGGGCTGCGGATCATGCCTTTGCCAGAGGGCGGCAGTGCCATGCCTACGGAAATAGAGAGCGCCGACGGCACGCGGATTGCGAACTGGACGACCACCGGCGAAGCGCCGCAGAATGTTCCGCTGGATCACATCCCGGAGCCTCTGGTCGCAGCGACGATCGCCGTCGAAGATCAAAACTTCTATCGCGATCACGCGATCAGCCTGAAATCGACGGCGCGTGCGCTGGTTGTCAACCTGCGCCACGGCGGCGTGGTGGAAGGCGGATCGACCATTACCCAGCAACTCGCGAAAAACCTGTATTTATCTCAGGATCGCACCATATCGCGCAAGCTTCGCGAGGCGATGTTTGCCATCCAACTCGAACTGCACAAATCAAAAGATTGGATCTTGGGCCGCTATCTGAATGTCGTGTATTACGGCCACGGCGCATACGGTGTACAGGCCGCATCAAAGCTCTATTTCAACAAACCGGTGGAGGATCTCGATCTCGCCGAATGTGCATTGCTCGCCGGTCTGCCGAAAGGCCCGTCCATCTACTCGCCCATCGATCACTTTGATAGGGCAAAACAGCGCCAGCGCGTGGTGCTTGAGCGCATGGTGGCCACTGGCTACTTGACA
The DNA here is from genome assembly GCF_004366795.1 of Alicyclobacillus sacchari. Classification (GTDB taxonomy): domain Bacteria; phylum Bacillota; class Bacilli; order Alicyclobacillales; family Alicyclobacillaceae; genus Alicyclobacillus; species Alicyclobacillus sacchari. Next base: position 174,739 of record NZ_SORF01000003.1, read on the forward strand.
CAGGCACAGGCACAAGCGGCAGCCGCCGAACCGATCCATGTCGCCGTGCACCACACACCTGTGGTCACCGCGCCGTATTTCACCGATCTCGCCGTGCGCGAGGCCAAACGCGTGGCCCACTTGAGCGATTCCGATCTCGACGCAGGCGCCGTGCGCATCAAGACGACACTCGATCCGCTCTTGCAACAGGCGGCCGAGCGCGCCATCGCCTCGACCCTGCCCAAGAACAGCGGCATCCAGGCGGCCTTGGTCGCCATGGATCCCAAGACCGGCGCCATCCGCGCCTTGGTCGGCGGCCGCAACTTCCAAACCAGCCCGTTCAACCGGGCGTTGGCGCCGCGCCAACCGGGATCGACATTTAAGGCGATTGTCTACAGCGCCGCCCTCGAACACGGCTGGACACCGGCTAAGCAAGTCGACAGCAAATTGACGACGTTCGTCTACGGAGCGTCCCCCGCCGACAGGTACACCGTGCACGATTACGCAGACGTGTATGCTGGCAGACCGTTGACGCTGCGCGAAGCGATTGCGCGATCGGACAACGTGTATGCGGTGCATACGAACCTCGCGATTGGCCCACAGCACGTGATCGATATGGCGCATCGCTTGGGCATTGCCGACGAGATGAAGCCGTATCCGTCACTCGCCTTGGGCGTCTTCCCGATCTCGCCCGTCGAGATGGCGGGTGCGTACGCTGCGTTGGCCAACGGCGGCTTGCGCGTGACGCCGCACGCCGTGGCCGAGATCGACACGCCGGATGGCAGGACGACCGTGGATGCGCCGATCACGCGCGCCCTGTCGCCAGATGTGGCGTTTCAAATGTCCGATCTGATGCAAAGCGTTTTGGGAGACAGCGGGACAGGTTATGGGGCAAGGCCGTATCTGCACGCACCCGCAGCCGCGAAAACAGGCACGACAGATACGGACGCTTGGATGGTGGGTTACACGCCAAATTTGGTGTGCGCCGTCTGGGTGGGATACGATTCAAACCGCCCACTCTCGGTGCAGGAGTCACACATGGCCGCGCCGATTTGGGGGAAGTTCATGGGAACTGCGCAGGTGCACATGCCTGGCGGCTGGTTCGCGGCGCCCGCCGATTTAAAGGCGGTGCGCATCGATCCGCTGTCGGGCGGCGTGGCGACACCCGAGTGCCGGATCGCAGAAACGGACTACTTCCGTCCAGGGACAGAACCGACAGAGCCATGCCCGCTGCACAGCTCAGCGACGCCGCAGAAAGCTGTGCCGAAGTCTGGTTTGTTTGGTTGGCTGCGAAAGCTGTTCTAAGCGCGCCAGAGCCCGGAATTGTGTGCTACAATGGCGGCAACACATGTGGGAGGCGTGACCTGTGGAACAACGTTTGTCCGCGCGAGTACGAAATATTCGACCATCGGCAACGATGGCCGTCGACAGCAAGACCAAGCAATTGCTGGCAAAGGGACAGCCGGTCATCAACATGAGTGTCGGCGAACCCGACTTTGATACACCTGTGCCGGCGGCGTTTGCCGGTGTGCGAGCCATCGTCAACGGCCAAACCCGGTACACCGAAGCGGCCGGCACCATCGCGTTGCGCAAGGCGATTGCGCAAAAACTGGCGACGGAAAATGGCCTGTCATACGCGCCTGAGCAAATCATCGTCTCAAACGGCGCCAAGCATACGCTGTACAACGTCTTTGCAAGCATTCTCGACGAGGGCGACGAGGTCGTTTTACCAGCGCCTTATTGGACGTCATATCCCGAGCAAATCAGCGTCGCTGGCGGTAAACCGGCCATCGTGCAGTGCGGTGCAGAGGCAGGCTTCAAAATGACTGCAGATGACCTGGAGAAGGCCATCACAAACAAGACCAAGGCCGTTCTGCTCAATTCTCCGTCCAATCCGACAGGTGCCGTGTATCACGAAGACGAGTTGGCGGCTCTCGGCGAGGTATTGCGCCAACACGACGTGTATATCGTCCTCGACGAGATTTACGAGCGTCTGGTGTACGGCGTCAAACAGGTCAGTCTCGCGGCCGTGTGCCCGGACTTGCACGATCGCGCCCTGGTTGTGAACGGCTTTTCGAAGGCGTTCGCGATGACTGGTTGGCGCCTTGGATACGTCGCCGCCCCCGCCGATGTCGCAAAGGCCATTTCGAGCTTTCAGAGCCACTCCACCGGCAGCCCGGCGACGATGTCGCAGTATGCGGGTCTCGAGGCGCTCAAACACTTTGATCCCAGCGTCGTCGAAGTCTTTCGACGCCGGCGCGATACCTTGGTCTCGGGCTTAAACAGCTTGGATGGCGTCCGCTGCCTGATGCCGGAAGGTGCATTTTATGCTTTCCCCGACGTGACGGGCGTATTTGGATCCAAGTATGAAGGCCAAACCATCCAATCGAGCAGCGATTATTGCGAACTGCTGCTTGAGCATGCGCTCGTGGCCAGCGTACCTGGCGAGGCGTTTGGTGCCCCAGGCTATGTACGCTTCTCCTACGCGGTAGCAGACGGCGATGTCGTAGAAGCCATCGACCGGATGCGTGCGTTCCATCAAAAGTTGAGCCGCTGACAGACCTATCGTCAGCCGACAAGCATCAGCCGCCCGGTGGGCGGCTTTTGTTCCATCATGGAACTAGCTCATCTGGAACGCGTAACGTCATCTTGGCTCGCTTGACGAGCCAGGCTCTGCAGGATGGATTTCACCTTCGTGATCGAGAATCTGATGATCATTTTGAATGGAAATCAGGCCAGCCTGATCAAGCTCGTGCAAAACCTCAAACAGGCTATCGCGCTTTGCCTCGGGCAACGATCTGACAAACTTGTTGATATCCTGTCCTGGCGCCAACTGCACAAAGTGAACCCCGCCATACTTCGCATATAGATCCCTGCGATAGGTCAAACGCGCCAACTCCTTTCCCCCACTGCACACTTCGTCCGTAGTCTGCGCGTCATGACACTGGCTATGCACACGCGCGTTCGCCCGCACAGAATCGCGGCGATTGCCATACGATATCGGAGCATCCATGGGGAAGCGAGGTGTACCCCGATGAATTCCGATCGCGCTGCGAGGAGAACAGCACAACCGCGAAAAGGGGCGACAAAGCCTGGTCACAGAACGGCGCAAGGATCTGTACTACGGCTTTCCGACGCGGTGCTCGCCAAAACCAGAAGCACTCGTACGTCTACCGGCCCAAAAGGGAGAGGCAACGGTACGCGTAAAACACAACCGCGGCCAAGCCAGGGCGGATCGCCATCGATCGCCAACCCGAGTAAAAAATCGCCTTCGCTTTCGCAGCTGTTATCGCCGAAAAACATGCAGGATACTTTGAAAACAGTCGGCAATCTGCGGAATACGGTCAAAAACTGGCTCAATTATCTGCAACAGGCGGACAAAATGCTTGACACGGTCTATATCACGACAGGCACGCTCAAGGAGAGCGGCGTTCTCGATAAACTGCTGAAGCACCGCGGCAAAAATTTGACCACAGAGGACTTTACCAGCATTTTGGCGGCTTTGATGGCTTCTCCGCTAGGGGCGGGTCTGCTCGGCGGATCGAACGACAACGAAAACAGTCAACCGACGAAGACGAACAACCAGCAGCCTGTTCAGCCGCAACAACCCCAGCCGCAGCAACAACCTGCGCAGATGTACGCGGGAGCACAGCCTTACCCTGCGCCACCTGCTGCACCCGGGTACGGGTACCCGCCGCCAAATGCAGCTCCGGGTTATCCAGCCCCCTACGGGCCACCTGGCGCCTACCAAGCGCCACAGTACGGTCCTGCGCAGCCGTACACTCCGGCGCTGCCTCCTGCAAATGGTCAGCCCCAGAGGCCGCAGCCTGAGGGCGAATAGGCGGTGCATGCGATGAAACCATGGCAATTGCCCAGAAAATAGCTGTCATTTGCCCAGGGGGCAGGCAGCTATTTTTTTTGCTGGAAGAGGTGAACTGATGAGCAAAGGCCATCAGCAATCCAGAATGGAGGTCAGTTGCGGGCGGATCGGATCTTTGCCCAAATGTATTGATCCATCGTCCTGAACACAAGGAATACGGTGGCCGGACCTGAAGTGGCGCTTGTCTCCACCCAAATGCGCAAATCGCCCAGGGATGCCTATCCCCAGGCGATTGCCAGCTCAGTCCTTTGTGTTCTTCGGAACGAATTTCTTGATTTCCTTGAGTGTCTTATCGTCGACGTTCTTGCCGTACTTCTTGACAATCTCGTCGACGCTCGCGTTCGGTCCATTCTTCGTCGCGTCCGAATAGGCCTTGACAAACTGCTTGATCCGTTGTTCTGGAACCGGCAAGCCAAGTTTATCTGCAAAGTTTTTCGCCAGCGACTCGACCTCATTCGGATCACGCCATTGATCTGGCGTCACCTTCTTGACGTCGTCAAGGATTTGGAAAATTGCTTTGCGCTTGCCAGCGAGATTGTTTTTCAGCGTGTCCAGCGATCCCGACGGAGCCGCCGCCACTGGCTGCGCTTCCGGTGCCGGCGACGCAGGAGCCGCAGTCTGCCGCTTTGGCCGCGATGAGCCTTTGCGGTTTCGCTTATTGGATGAAGCCGCCATGTCGCATCCTCCTTCTCCGTTTCACTCCTAGCGGAGCCTCTCCTCAACCTATGTTGAAAGGCCGCAGGATGTCTCAGCGAAACGCCCGAACACGACAAAAATGAGCGACTTCAAGAAACTCGCCTAAGCCGATTCGATCATTGCACCTTGCGGACATGTGGGCTGCGAAGCCGAATATCGATTGCCGCGGCGAGAATCATCGCCAGGACCATCATGGCCCCGCCGGCGCAAGCAAGGACGCCCTTGCTCGACGCCGCCAGGACAAGCGTGAAGCCCACGAGCATCAACAAGCCAAGTCCCACGAACGCCAATACAAACGTCCGTCCCGCACGTTGAACCGCCTTCATTGTCGATTCCCTCCATAGCAAGTTGCAATCGCTCACGTGATCGTTTATACAGCATCGTCAGCCGCCAACGCGAGACATTTCGACCTTCCCAATCCGCTTGGTCTCGCGCGTGCGGACAGCCGAATACGCATCGCGGCGATGGTGCCAAACCTGTGCGAGGAACGCACGCACCTCCTCATCCGAAGCTCCGGATCGCAATAACGGCTTGAGCGGCTTGCCGTTTGTGGCAAACAGACACGTGTACAGTTCGCCATCGGCCGTCAGGCGCAGGCGATTACATCCCCCGCAAAACGGGTGACTGACCGAGTGAATGACGCCGATCTCACCCATGCCATCGAGATATCGATAGCGCGTCGCCACCTCGCCAGGCACGCGCGGCGGCACAGGTTCCAATGGGTGCACCTCGCCAATCTTACGCAAGATTTCAGCCGCAGGCACCACATCCTCCAACCGCCAGCCATTGCTCGTCCCGACATCCATATATTCGATGAACCGCACGATCACGCCTGTGCCGCGAAAGCGCTCTGCGATCGGGAGGATTTCCTCTTCATTCCATCCGCGGCGTACCACCACGTTCACTTTCACGGGTGACAACCCAGCCGCAAGCGCCGCATCGACAGCCCGCAACACGCGATCAACGGGAAAGCCGACGCCGTTCATCCGCGTTGCAATATGGCTCGAAAGTGCATCCAGACTCACGGTCACCCTCTGCAACCCTGCATCCGCCAAGGCTTGCGCACGGGCCTTCGTCAACAAACTCCCATTTGTCGTAAGTGCCATATCCTGAACGCCGTCGAGAGACGCAAGGGCGCCGACGATATCTATGATTTCCGATCGCAACAAAGGCTCCCCGCCAGTCAGCCGGATCTTTTCGACGCCAAGCTCCACGAGAAGCCGCGCCGTACGAACCAGTTCTTGTGTGGTCAAAAGCTCATCCCGCCGCAGAAAGGCGTGATGGGGTCCGAACTCATCTATCGGCATGCAATAGGGGCAGCGAAAGTTGCAACGATCGGTCAGCGACATGCGAAGATCGCGCAAGGGACGTGACAGTGCATCAAACAGCTTCTGCTGACCTTCCCGCGTTTCGGTCATCTGCCAATCCCCCATTCTTTCACCACCAGTGTACCACGCGATACGCAATCCTCCATCATTCCCCCAATCTGCTGTTTGCGGTACACTGATAGCGTGAAGCATCGCCGAGGAGGCAAGATGATGAACGTAGCATTGATTGCTCATGACAACAAGAAAGACGATATTGTAAACTTGGCCATCGCGTACCAAAACATTTTGAAAAATGTCAATCTGTTTGCAACCGGAACCACGGGTCTCCGCATTCACGAGGCGACGGGCCTGCCTGTGCATCGCTTTCAATCCGGTCCGTATGGCGGCGATCAACAGATCGGCGCGATGATTGCAAACGATGAGATGGATCTCGTCATCTTCCTGCGCGATCCACTCACCGCCCAACCGCACGATCCCGACATTACCGCGCTCTTGCGCATCTGCGATGTACATAACGTGCCGGTCGCAACGAACCTTGCGACGGCGGAAGCACTGGTGCGCGCGATGGAACAGGGGTTGGTGGATTTCAAGCCGCGCGGCCTCGAAACCGGCCGCTGAGTACGGCCGCAAAAGGGAGTGGAAAGCATGACAGAACCGCAGGCGTATATTGAACGCCGCCGTCGACTGTTGGAACTGTTGCCCGAGCGGTCGTTCGCCCTGCTTTTTGCCGGCCAAGCGCCTTACATGTCCGGCGATCATCCGTATAGTCCGTTTCACGTCAACCGCAATTTCTTTTACTTGAGCGGAATTGCTCAGGAGCATTCCATTTTGTTACTCGCGAAACTCGACGGGCAGGAGCAAATGGTATTGTTCACCGAACACGTATCTCCCACGGAGGAAAAGTGGACGGGAAAGCGCTTGTCCGACGACCAGGCAAGATCTGTTTCCGGCATTGAGACCATTCAGGACATCGCACAATTTGAAGGAACCTTGGGAAGACTTCTGCGGACCGGAGAGTACGAGCAACTCTACCTGGATGTTGAACAGGACAACTGGGCGCAGACGGAGACGTCGGCACACCGCTTTGCACGTACGTTCCGCGACAAATACCCGGCTGTGTCCATACGCAACCCCTATCCTCTCATCTGCAGGCTCCGAACCGTCAAGGACGACGGTGAGATCAAGCAGATTCGCGAAGCCTTGCGCATCACAAAAGACGGCATTCTGCGAATGATGCAACATGCCAAACCGGGTATGAAAGAGTATGAATTGGAGGCGCACTTCGATTACGCCCTGCGTTCCCAAGGCGTTCGCGAGCATGCGTTTCCAAGTATTATCGCAGGTGGTGAACGGGCGACCGTATTACACTACGTGACCAACGACCAAGCCATTGCCGAGGGCGACTTGGTACTTTGCGATCTCGGCGCGGCCTTCGGCGGCTATTCCGCCGATATCACGCGCACGTTCCCCATTACGGGGAAATTTAGTGATCGCCAACGGCAGTTGTACGAGATTGTACTCAAAGCGATGGAGGCAACCTTTGCCGCCATCCGACCGGGGGTTACGCTCGCAGAACTCAATGACGTGACGAAAGCCACGTACGCGCGGGAGCTGAAGGCAATTGGCCTCATCCAGGAGGACGACGAGGTTTCTCGTTACTACTACCACAGCGTCAGTCACCGCCTGGGTCTCGATACGCATGACGTCGGATCGCCAAAATGGCCTTTGCAGCCTGGCGATGTCATCACGGTAGAACCTGGTTTATATGTGGCGGAGGAAGGTATCGGCATCCGCATCGAGGACGACGTCGTGGTCACCGCCGACGGATATGTCAATCTCTCGGAAGACATCCCAAAGCGCGTCGAAGACGTTGAACGGTTGATGACACTGCGTTGAAGGTGTATGGGGTGGTCACCGCCGCCCCATGCCCCTGCCCCTTGAGTTGCATCTTCTGGCATGCCAGTTTAGACTTGAGATAGTGATGAAAGCGCACCCAAACAAGTTCATTCATTTGCGGCTTGAGGACGGGAATGGCCACACTGCTTCGCCTCTATGGATATGAGACGGACGCTCTGTGGCCATTGTTGTACCTATTGCGATGAGCGTTGCCCAAGGAGGCTGAACTTATGAAAAAGTTACTGAACCAAGCGGATCGCTACGTCGACGAGATGCTGGACGGCATCGTCGCAGCTCACCCAGAGCTCAAACGGGTTCCCGGAACGCAGGTGATTGTCCGGGCGCATCCGAAAGCGAAGGTTGCGCTGGTGAGCGGCGGTGGCAGCGGCCACGAACCGGCGCACGCTGGCTATGTCGGCGATGGCATGCTCGATGCGGCCGTATCGGGTTCCGTCTTTACATCGCCGACCCCGGATCAGGTGCTGGCGGCCATTCGCGCGGTCGATCAGGGGCAGGGCGTGCTTCTCGTCATCAAGAACTACACCGGTGACGTCATGAACTTCGAGATGGCGGCCGATCTCGCAAGCATGGAGGGCATTGCGATCGAAAAAGTCATTGTCGCAGACGATGTCGCCGTCGAAAACAGCACCTACACGGTTGGTAAGCGCGGCATTGCAGGAACCGTCTTCGTGCACAAGATAGCCGGTGCGGCGGCGGAAGCGGGACTTGAACTGGCGGAGGTCAAGCGGATTGCAGAGAAGGTCATTCAAAACGTCTACAGCATGGGAATGGCCCTATCCCCGTGTACCGTACCGGCGAGCGGCAAGCCAAGTTTTGAGCTCGGCGAGGATGAAGTGGAGATTGGCATCGGCATACACGGAGAACCGGGAACACATCGCGAAAGCCTACGATCCGCTGACGATATCGTCGACACGCTACTCGAGCGCATCTTTGCAAAAAGCGGCATCGCACCGCCCGACAGAGTCGCCGTGATGCTCAACGGCCTTGGTGCAACGCCGCAGAGCGAGCTGTACATCGCATACCGCCGGGTGGCCGAACGCCTGGCCGAGCGAAGAATCGCAGTACACAAGACGCTGGTTGGCGAATACATGACATCGCTCGAAATGGCTGGGTTTTCAATCTCGCTCCTCAAACTGGACGACGAGCTCACGCGCCTGCTCGACGCTCCAGCCGATACACCCGCACATCGCCAACGCTGACGACGGAGGTGGGATAGATGTTGACCATCGAGAGCATGCAGGCGTTCATTGAAGCGTACGCCGCGCGTCTGGAAGAGCTCTGCGCAGTTTTGGACGATCTCGATAACCGTATCGGAGATGGGGATCATGGCACAAACATGGCCCGCGGGTTCCGTACGGCAGCGGATCGAACTGCAAGCGGAACGTTTCAGGATCTGGGCGCACTTTGCCAAACCGTCGCCATGGCGCTTCTTTCGAGCGTCGGCGGTGCGTCGGGACCACTGTATGCAACTGCGTTCATGCGGTTTGCGCAAAGTTGGAACGTGTGCACGCATGTCGACTACGCGAAGCTGGCCACAGGCGTCGCCGCCGCCCTCGAAGGCTTGCGGGCCCGTGGCAAAGCCGAGGTGGGCGAAAAGACGATGATTGACGTATGGACGCCTGCGGCTGATGCCATCGCGGCACATCCCGATGAAACTGGCCTACGCGAGGCCGTCTCGCGTGCAACGAACGCTGCCCTTGCCACGCGCGACATCGCAGCCACAAAGGGCCGTGCCGCGTACTTGGGCGCGCGCAGTGTGGGAACGTGCGACCCTGGAAGCATCTCAAGTGCCATGTTCTTCGAAGAACTGGCCGATGCCATTGCAGGAGGGGTGACCAAAACGACATGGCAGACGTCAGCATTGTAGTCGTGTCACACAGCAGGCAACTTGGGGAAGGCCTCGTCAAGTTACTGCGACAACTGGCTCCCGGAGTCGATCTCCACCAGGCTGCGGGCCTTGGCGAGGAACTTGGGACCGATGCGACGGCCGTTGCAGCGGCGCTTCAACAGTGCCCCGAGACCAACGACATCCTCGTGTTTTTCGATCTCGGAAGCGCCGCGATGAATGCAGAGATGGCATTGGAATTGACACCGCAATCTGTGGCCGGGCGCACACACATCGTCGATGCTCCACTCGTCGAGGGGGCCGTCGCTGCGGCGGTCGCAGCGAGAAGCCGCTTGCCAGTCGCCGATGTCATCCAACAAGCCGAGGCGGCTCGGACCGTGCCGAAAATCCTGAGCTGACCCCAACAAGCACTCGCTTCTGGCACGTGGACCGCTCGACCATTGTCCCAGAACAGGCTGCCCGGCCTGGCGGCCGGGCGCGGCCAAGATCATGAAGAGAAACAGGTGGTGACGATGTGCGAAGGGTGATCCGCATATCGACTATCGTCATATTGTCTATAGCATTCGTCGCATGGTTGGCAACCATGGTGGTTTCCTACGTGGTCTGCCGTCAACTTACGCACCCTGCCCGCAAGCCGGTTACCGAAACGCCTGCGATAGAAGGATTGGCTTATCAAAGCATCCGGTTCCCTTCCCGCGTGGATCACCTATCGCTTTCTGGCTGGCTCATTCCGGCCGCAATCAAGACGGATCGAATTGTCATCGAGGCGCACGGATACAGGCAAAACCGCGTTCTTGACCACCCTGCCCTGCCAGTCGCCAAAGCGTTGCACGACGCTGGGTTCGCAGTGTTGATGTTCGACTTCCGTGACGAAGGCGACTCGCCTGGAAGCGAAGTGAGCGTTGGCGAGTACGAAGTTCGGGACTTGTTGGGCGCCATCGATTATGCGCATGCGCAGGGATACACGGAAGTTGGCGTGATTGGCTATTCCATGGGTGCCGCGACGGCGCTGGAAGCGACCGCGCTCGATCCGCGTGTCGATGCAACGATTGCCGACAGTCCATTTGCCAACCTGCAAACCTATTTACAGCAAAACATGGGCACGTGGACCAAGTTGCCAGCCTTTCCGTTTGACGCCGAGATTTTCTGGGAGGCTCAACACATCTTCCACCTCGATGCGGCAGCCGTCGATCCCTTGAAAGATCTCGCTTCCGCAAAACCGCGCCCCATCCTGTTGATTGCGGGCGAGGCCGATACGACGATCCCGATGCAAAACAGCGAAGAATTATATGCGGAGCTCAAACATAACCCTGACGACAGCTTGTGGATCGTCCCCAAGGCCGTGCACGTTGGCGCTTATGACGTTGAACCCAGTCCATATCTGCACCGCGTTGTACAGTTCTTCTCAACCTACTTGCCCCGTGCGCGTTGAAGTGCGGGCATCACGTAAGCTGGTAAACGGCGGCGCTTAATCTGACATACGTACGCTTCGCGCAGTCCCCGGTGAAGCAAACGGCGCCGCCAACATCGAACCCCCACTCGTCATCGCCCGGAAAGCCCTTTCCACGAAATCTCATTGCATCTGTCCACAAACTGTCGTAGATTATGTATAACGTTTTCGTAAAACGTTTTCCTTATTTGAGCATGTATGCTCATTTGCAGTCAGGCCAAAGCGCAGTTTGCGTTTGCGGATGTCGCGGCGGCCTTGAGGAAACTGTAAGAAAGCGCCAACAAGGCGCAATGAAAGAGGGGGAATTTCATGAAAAGGTGGGGTATTGGCCTTTTAATTGGCATTGGCGTCCTCATCAACTACTTTGACAGGACCAACCTGTCCGTCGCGCAACAGCCCTTGTCCAATCTCTATCATTTAAACGATGCGCAAATGGGCATTATTCTTTCTGCATTTGGCTGGTCGTACGCGGCGTTTCAGTTGCCGGTTGGCGCATTGCTCGACAAAGTTGGCGTCAAGTGGCTCAATCGTATCGGCGGGATCATCTGGTCCATTGCGACGTTTATGACTGCCCTTGTCAGCGGTATGGGACTTATCATCCTCGCCCGCGTTCTGCTCGGCGTCGCCGAAGCACCTGTGTTCCCTGCGGCGTCCAAAGCGACAGGCTACTGGTTCCCAGTGCGTGAGCGCGGACTCGCGACATCGCTCTTCGATGCCGCTGCCAAGTTCTCCAACGTCATTGGCACACCGCTCATCGCTTGGGCAGTTACACAGTGGGGGTGGAGAGGCGGCTTCTGGTTCACCGGTATCCTGAGTGTTCTCTACCTGATTGCGTACTGGATCTTTTATCGCGATCCAAAAGAAGCTCGACTGTCTCCTGAAGAAGCGCAACTGTTGCGCGAAGGCGGCGCTCAAGAGGTCGGCGAAGCGGAAGGCGGCGTCGGCCGCAATCTGGCATACTTGCTGGGTCAACGCAAAGTCTGGGGTTTGACACTTGGCTTCGCCGCTTACGGCTACTCGTTTTACCTATTCCTGACCTGGCTGCCAGGCTACCTTGAAAAGCAAATGCATATGTCCATCCTCAAGTCCGGCTGGTATACGGCTGGTCCGTGGCTCGTCGCGACCATCACCGACTTGCTCATTGGCGGTTGGTTGGTCGACAAACTGATTCAACGCGGCCACGATGTCACGCGCGTACGCAAAACCGTCCTGGTCATCGGCATGATTCTCGGTCTGGCCGTCATCCCGGCCGCATTCACGGCGAATCCGAACGTCGCTGTCATTTGGATTGCCATTGCCCTTGGCGGCCTCGCGTTCTCCGCACCGGTTGGCTGGAGCATTCCATCGTTGATCGCGCCAAAAGGTACGGTCGGCACCGTCGGCAGCATCATGAACTTTATCAACAATCTGATGAGTATCATTGCGCCCATCGTCACCGGCTTCGTCGTACAGCGTACAGGATCGTTCGAATCGGCGTTCGTCATTGCCGGTCTCGTACTCGTGCTAGGTATCTTGTGCTATGTATTCATGCTCGGTAAGATTGAGCAGATCCCAGAACAAAGGGTGTGACCCAAACTGAACAGCAACCTGTGTATCGTGGGTCTGGATATGGGCACCACGTCGCTCAAAGTTGTCGCATACACGCTGGCTGGCGAGGAACTCGCCAGCCGTTCGACGTTGATGGAGACGCATACCGATCTGGACGGGCAGGCGGTGCAAAATCCCGCGGCCATTGTACAGGCGGCAAATGAGGCACTGACACAACTGGGGGCGGATCTCGCCGCCCAGGATTATGTCATCGCGGCCATCGGCTTGAGTGCGGCGATGCATAGCCTGATGGCCTTGGACGATCAGAATCATCCCCTCACCCCGGCCATGACGTGGATGGACGCGCGCCCGCATGCCCAGGCGCAAGCCTTGTGGCAAAGCGATTTGGGCAAGGATGTCTACCGGCACACCGGCACGCCCGTCCACGCCATGGCACCGGTCGTGAAACTTGCTTGGTTGCGCCTGAGCCAACCCGAGGTGTTTGCGCAGGCCAAGCGGTTTGTCTCCATCAAGGAATACGTTTGGCACAGTTGGTTTGGCACATGGGAGGTCGATTTCGCCATGGCCTCTGCGACCGGCTTGCTCGACGTGACAACGCGCACATGGTACGAACCTGCACTTGCGTATGCGGGCATTCGCAGTACCGCCCTGTCGACACTGGTCCCCGTGAACTTCGCCAGGCCTGCTTCCGATCTGCCTTTTGCGCACGCCTTGCCACTTGCTGATGGAGCCCTGTGTGTCATCGGTGGTTCGGACGGTGTCCTGGCTTCGTTGGCAGCCGGTGCCACCGATGGCCGCGTCATGGTATTGACGCTTGGCACAAGTCTCGCCTTGCGTACAGGCCACACTGAGCCCTCGACAGACATTGAGAGCCGTTCGTTCTGCTACATCTTAGATGACCATCGCTTCATTCTGGGCAGTCCGAGTAACAGCGGTGGCGTCGTTCTCGATTGGCTGTACCGAAATGTCCTGTCGGAAGACGGAGAAGGGTTTGCGGAGCGGTTTCCCACTCTCTGTGCGGAGGCCGGGAGCGTGGAGGTGGACGGCTTATATTGCATCCCTTACATCACCGGTGAACGAGCACCCATCTGGGATGAGACGTCAAGCGCCGCCTTCGTTGGCTTGAAAGTGTATCATCGACAGCCGCACCTGATGCGGGCCGCCATCGAGGGCGTTCTCTTCAACGCGTATTGGATCGCGCAACAGTTGATGAAGCAACGAGGCAAGCCAGATCGGCTGCTAGTATCGGGGAAACTGTTTCAGCAATCATGGGTACTGGCGTGGATCGCCAACTTATTTGAACTGCCGCTGGCGACGCAAGCTGACATGGATGGTGCGACCTATGGTGCCGCCATGCTGGCCGCTCGGCGTGCCGGTTTGGCGTTGGCCGCGCCGCCGCTTCAACCACTGTCCACGAAGGTCGATGCGGAGGCAGCAGAAAAAATACACCGCCGCTACCGGCAGTGGCGCGAACTGGTGCGCAAACGCAGCTGAGACAAAGCGCGCTACTTGGTCGATCCGCCCGGGACGATGTGCGATGGCAGGACGATCCGGGCGACCTCCGCGCGTCCATCACTTGCCGGCTTGCCATGGACGCGCTTGAGAAGCAGGCGCCCCGCCTCTGCACCCATCTCTTCAACCGGTTGACGCACGCATGTCAAGGTTGGATCGACGAGTTGGGCCCAATCCGGCTCGTCAAATGTGGCCATACCAAACACGCTGGGTACCGCCAAGGGCAGTTGGCGCAACAGACGATACAATGGCATCATAATCAGGCCGTTTGCCGTATAGACGGCAATCGGCTCGCCCTTCGCCGCCTGCGCCAACTCGCTCACCACGCCTGCAGCTCGCTCCATGGAGCCAACATCCTGCCGGTTGACATGCACCACCGTTGCGGCGACTTCGCGGGCCGCGCAAGCGTCCTCATAGCCTTGAAGCCGCTCGATCCGAGTTGGAATCCCAGCTTCGTCTTCAGTCACGTATATCACATGGCGATAACCGCGATCGAACAAGTGTAAAGCCATCTCGCGGGAGGCCTCGCGGTTGTTGGTCGCGATGGTGTGCGCACCGGCGACGGCAAAGGCTCGATCCACCAGCACAACTGGCATTTGCTCCGCGATCGCCGCGAGTAAGTCGCCGTTCTCTCCCCCGGTCTGTAACACCATGGCCTCGACGCGTTGCGCCAGCAACGACTGCACGACGTCCCGCTCAATGTCGGCGTCGCCACCCGTTTCACTGACGATGAGATGATATCCGCTTCGCGTCAAAATGAGGCTGAGCGAACGCAAGAATCCTACACAAAACGGATAGCTCATGTTGACCACGACCGCGGCGATCGATTTGGTGCGGCTCGCCTTCAAACCTTGCGCGAGTGCATTCGGCCGATACCCCAATTCTTCGATCACAGCGCGGATGCGTTCGCGTGTCTTCGCACTCATCGACTCGTAGCGACCGTTGACATAGCGAGAGACAGTCGTGATCGAGACACCGGCGCGATTGGCCACATCTTGAATGGTCACCCGTTTTTCCACGTCAAGCTCCCCCATCGCCAGACCCTATGACAACAGGCGGTAGAATGGCTCCACCGCCTGCATTTCCCGATCAAACCGTTTGCAGCGTGGCTTGACACGCCTCTTGCAAACGCGCATCTATACGATCTCGCTGCAGGCTTACGCCTTTTCGACCGCGTGCCCGCCGAACTGGTTGCGCAGTGCCGCCTGCACCTTGCCTGTAAACGTATCGTCCTCCTGTGAACGGTAGCGCATCAGCAAGGACATGGCGATAATGGGCGTAGCAGCCTGAATGTCCAGAGCTTCTTGCACCGTCCACTGACCTTCGCCGGACGAGTGTACGACCCCTCTGATTTGGTCCAAGCGCGGATCTGCACGGAATGCCTTTTCGGTGAGCTCCATCAGCCAGCCGCGGATGACGGAACCGTTCGACCAACAGCGTGCAACCTCCGCAAAATCATAATCAAACGGACCTTTTTCGAGCACTTCGAAACCTTCGCCGATGGCGGCCATCATGCCGTACTCGACGCCGTTGTGCACCATTTTGCAGTAGTGGCCGCTGCCCGCGCGACCGGTGTAGACATAGCCGTTTGGCACGGCCGTATCCCGAAAAATAGGTTCGATGGTCTTGAAGACCTCGGCGTCGCCACCAATCATATAACAAGCGCCATAGCGCGCACCTTCCATACCGCCGGACGTGCCGACATCGAAGAAGTAAATGCCCTGCTTGGACAATTCTTCAGCGTGACGGACACTCTCCTTGTAGTACGAATTGCCGCCCTCGATGATGATGTCGCCCTTAGTGAGCAGCGGCTTCAATTGGTCAATCAGGTTGTCGACCGGTTTGCCGTGCGGAACCATCAACCAAACAATGCGCGGAGACTCCAATTTGGACACCAAATCGGAAATCGATTCAGCCGGCGTCGCCCCCGCCTCAGCCAAGCGCGCAACTGCGTTCTTGTCGAGATCAAACGCAACCACCTTGTGATTGTGATCCATCATGTTCAGGGCCAAGTTATGCCCCATCTTGCCAAGCCCAATAAGCCCGACTTGCATAGAGAACACCCTTTCCTACTCCTAGTCAGCTGTCTTTCTGCTTTCAGTGTCCCGGCCGCATCCTCTCCCTATACAACGGCCGACTGGACAGAAGCGCCGATTTGCGATCACGCGATTATGTACTTGCAACAAACGCTGTCCCAAAAGCAGGTTTGCGCGATATACTTGGCACGTGGCGAATCCAATACAATGAATGCATTTGGCCCGCTTCTTTCTCTGTGCCGTTGTGAACGCCCCTGGCGCTTCCTCCTGCACACAACTTCTATCATACCACATGCGGCGCGCGGCTACTTCCGCACGCCTCTGAAGAAGCTGACAAAGGAGTTCAAACCATGCAAACAGCCGAAGAGATCATTCGCTTTATCGCAGAAAGCAAAAAAAAGACGCCTGTAAAGGTTTACCTCCGCGGCAAATTGGACGAAATTCAGTTCCCCGCTTCGGTGCGACCGTTCGTCGACGACAAGACCGGTGTGGTATTTGGCGAATGGAACGAGATTTCAGCACTCCTCGAAGCCAACCGCGAAGTGATTGAGGATTTTGAAATCGAGGCGGATCGCCGCAACAGCGCGATTCCACTCCTCGATATCAAGGACACGCCGGCACGCATCGAACCCGGCGCCATCATTCGCGACAAAGTCAAAATTGGCGAAAATGCGGTCATCATGATGGGCGCCATCCTGAATATCGGCGCAGAAGTCGGTCCTGGCACGATGATCGACATGGGAGCCGTTCTCGGCGGCCGCGCCACCGTTGGCGCCAACTGCCATATCGGTGCGGGTGCGGTGTTGGCAGGCGTGATCGAGCCGCCCTCCGCACAACCTGTCATTGTCGAAGATGGCGTGTTGATTGGCGCGAATGCCGTCGTCTTGGAGGGCGTGCGCATCGGCAAGGGTTCCGTCGTGGCCGCGGGTGCGGTCGTCATTGAAGACGTGGCGCCAGGAACGGTGGTTGCAGGCGTGCCCGCACGCGTGATCAAGCGGATTGAAGACGTCGATAGCAAAAAAATCGAGTTGAAAGAGGAACTGCGTCGCCTATGAGCCGCATCGACGTTCACGCTGCGCGGCGAGCCCTTCATCGCATTCCGGAGCTCGGCTTTCAGGAGTACGAGACGCAAAAGTACTTGCTCTCGCTATTGAATGGGCTGCCAACGGATCATTTGTCGGTGACGACGTGGCGCACAGGTATCATCGTCCACATCCGCGGCTCAGAGCCTGAGGCGCGTATAGGCTATCGTTGCGACCTCGACGGCCTGCCCATTCGCGAAGAGACGGGGTGCGACTTTGCTTCGATCCACGAGGGGATGATGCACGCCTGCGGGCACGACGTGCACATGGCCATCGCCTTGGGCCTTGTCGATCACTTCGCGCACACGCAGCCGAAAGACGACTTGATTATCGTCTTTCAGCCGGCGGAGGAAGGCCCAGGCGGCGCACAGCCGATGCTCGCCAGCCCGGAATTCCAAGCCGTTCGGCCGGAGAAGATATTCGCTCTGCACGTGCAGCCGGATTTGCCGGTCGGCGAGATCGGCATCCGCCCCGGTATCCTGTTTGCCAACACGTCAGAATTGTTTATCGATCTCATCGGTCGCGGCGGTCATGCGGCGTACCCGCATCAAGCAAACGATATGGTCGTCGCCGGCGCTCATTTGGTCACAGCCTTACAATCGGTGGTCGCGCGTAATATCGATCCGCTCGACGCAGCGGTAATTACGATTGGCCGCTTGGAGTCCGGCACGAAGCAGAATATCATCGCGGGCCGGGCGCGGCTCGAAGGCACCATTCGCACGCTTGCGGCGGCAACGATGCCGCAGGTGAAACGGCGAATTGAATCCATCGTGGCGGGCGTGGGCGAGATGTTTGATTGCGCGGCCGAGATCGATTATGGTGCAAATTACTATCAGGTGTTCAACCATGAGGAACTCACAAAATCATTTATGGATTTTGTCAGCGCGCGAGGTCTGGCTGTCGTTCGCGAGGTACCGGCTGCGATGACGGGCGAGGACTTTGGCTATTTCCTGAAGGAGATTCCTGGTTTTCTGTTTTGGCTGGGCGCGGAGACGCCGTACGGACTGCACCATGAAAACATGCTGCCCGACGAACGGTGCATCGATACGGCGCTGCGCGTCCTCATACCGTATTTCAGCGAGCGCGGCTACCGTTGATTGCATCCATGCCTACTCGTTGCGGGCGTCACACTCACATCCAATGTTCGATGAAGTATCGGTGCACGCTCGACAGCATGACGAGAATGGCAAGTAAGGCAAAAATCACGGCGCCGACGGCGACTTGCGTTTTTCTCGACTTGGATCGCATCGCTTCGCCCCCAACCGGATCGGAATTCGCGCTTAGCTTGAGCCAACCCTGTACGTTTCATACGCCGGGGTTGGCTTCTGCTAATGGCGATCACGCTCGGCCAGCGTGGGCCACGAACGCCTCAATGCGGCGGAGTGCCTCGCGTAAAACATCGGGATCGCATGCGTAAGACAGGCGCACATAGCCCTCCCCAAACGGACTAAAGGCGTCGCCCGGAACGACGGCAACGCCTGCCTCGGCGAGCAATCGGTGCGCGATGTGTTCCGAGGTATCGCCAAGCGCATCCGCGAGCGCGGGAAATGCGTAAAATGCACCATCAGGGCGAACGAGGGGGATGTCCATGGCGGCGAACAGCGCCACGACGACATCGCGGTTATGTTGGTACAACTCGCGCATCGGTCGGGCGTCGTCGGCACCTTCTCTGAGCGCAGCCAGCGCGGCGCGCTGACTGACCGAAGAGGCACAACTGACGCCATATTGGACAACCTTCGCCATCTCCGCTGAGACGTTTGCGGGTGCAAACGCAAAACCAATGCGCCAGCCGGTCATACTGTGCGATTTGGACAGGCCATGAATGACAATGGTTCGATCGCGCATACCCGGAAGCAGCGAGATGCTCGTTGGACTTCCGGCAAACTGCAGTTCGCAATAAATCTCGTCCGATATCACCCAAACTTTGGTGTCGGCCAATACCTCAGCCAAGGCCTGCAAACGTTCTCTGGGATAGACCACGCCGGTCGGGTTGACCGGCGACGCGAGGATGACCATCCGGGTGCGCGGCGTGATGGCCTGCCGCAGCGCGTCTTCTGTCAGCAAGAGACCATCCTGCCGGGTATCGACGTAGACCACCTCGGCTCCGAGCAGTTTGACAATGCCCTCGTAGCCTGGGTAGGCAGGCGCAGGAATGATGACTTCGTCACCCGGCTGCAAAAGTGTGCGCATGGCGATGTCCAGCGCGTGTGTCGCACCGACAGTGACCAACATTTCCGTTGCGGGATCGTAATCGATCCCGATGAGGCGGCGATAGTACGTCGCGGCAGCTTCGCGCAACGCCAGCGTGCCGCGGTTCGGCGTATAACCCGTATCCCCTTCTCCGATGGCCCTTTGCGCGGCGATCCGAATGTGTTCAGGGGTCGGCAAGTGCGGCTGGCCAATGGTAAGCGATAAAGCATTGGGATATTGGGACACTAGCTCAGAAAATTTACGAATCCCCGAAATTTGGATGGCTTGCGTGCGCGATTGAAACTCCACGTCAAATCCTCCTCAGCGGCGCCGGTTCCTGCCATTGGCTGCTTGGACCGTTTCCGGGAGCTTGCAGGCCGGCGCGATCGCTGTTATATTCACAGTGAATAGCGTAACACGAAACGACAATCACAGCGCTGTGTAACTGGCGGCTTTGCGTGGAGCACCACGAGGAAGCACAGCGAAAACAGTCGACCGCCTGGGCAGAAAAGTGACCCAGGCGGTCGTTTGCGTGTATATAGGCATACTGAACATAGACAAACTCGGATATACCTTTGCAGGAGGGGTAGACATGGCAGAACAGTTAGTCGGCCGCCCTGTCGCACAGGCGCTCAGCGAAGATGTCGCGGCTGAGACCGCATCGTGGCAAGCCCGTGGCATTCAACCGAAACTGGTAACGCTGCTTGTCGGTGACGATCCCGCTTCCAGCGTCTATGCCGCGCAAAAGCGCCGCACGGCAGAACGCCTTGGCGTCGAATTCGAAATCATGCACCTGCCACAACTGTGTGACACAGACGAGCTGGTCCGCCGGGTCGAAGCGTTGAACGCCGATCCATCGGTCCACGGCATCATGATTGAGATGCCCCTGCCCGGCTGCGTCGATGTACAGCGGATCGTCAGTGCGATCG
This sequence comes from Alicyclobacillus sacchari, assembly GCF_004366795.1. Classification (GTDB taxonomy): domain Bacteria; phylum Bacillota; class Bacilli; order Alicyclobacillales; family Alicyclobacillaceae; genus Alicyclobacillus; species Alicyclobacillus sacchari. Next base: position 195,132 of record NZ_SORF01000003.1, read on the forward strand.
ATGCGCTCAAAGACGTCGATGGCCTATCACCATGCCATTCCATTGCGAAACCAACACCGGAGGCTGCACTCTACCCGGCCACGCCACTGGCCTGCATTCGCCTGTTGAAGCACTATGGCTACAAACTCCAAGGTGCTGACGTGACGCTCGTCGGGTGCGGCCAGACCGTCGGTTTGCCGCTCCTGCACCTGCTCATCGCCGAAGGCGCAACCGTCGCCGCGTGTCACGAGTTCACGCGCGACGTGAAGAGTCACCTGCAAAATAGCGAGATCGCCATCGTGGCGGTGGGCAAAGGCGGACTGCTCGGCCCTGATATGGTGCACGCGGGCCTGACCGTCATCGACGTCGGCATTTCACAAAGCGACGACGGGGATGTACAGGGCGACCTCGCACCCGATGCGGCAGCCCTGACCAAAGCATACACGCCGACGCCCGGCGGGGTCGGCGCCGTGACGACGGTACAGATTTTCGCCAACTTGATGCACGGGATGAAGCTGCAAGAGGATGCGGGTGTGTTGTAGATGGCACAGCGGGCCTGCGTCAAGGCCTGCTTCGTGATCCCAACAACCGCCGCCACATCACACGGCCGAACACTGGCCCTGTCATGTAAAACAGTGCATTTCGTAAACACGCCACGCCTTTGCTTTGCCACTGCATGATGTCGCCGAACTGCCGCGTGACATACGCCATTTGGCGAACCCTGCGCCGGCGTCGATCCGCATAGATGCCGAAAGCCGCTGGCGATACACCGGCATCCCGGACAACTTCCAACCACACCGCCGCGTCCTCGATGGCCAAGGCACCTCCGAATCCCAGGTTCGGCGTAATGGCGTGCGCCGCGTCACCCATGAGGGCGATATGCCCCATCGCCATTGGGCAGCCTGGCGGGAGATCCTGAACGCGATGGTGCAAGATATCCGAATCTGCTGTGGCCGCGATGCACGCTTGCACAGGTGGCGGGAATCGCTCCAAAAGTGTGCGAGCCACAGTCCAACTGTCGCCGTCCCTGAGGTGACTCTGATTCACCGTCGCGAACCAATAGGTTGATTGCGGCGATACGGATGCATATCCGAATCGCACGCCCAAACCCCAATACTCCCACATGGTCGCGGGATCGACCACTGCCCCATGCGTCATTCCACGCCACGCGGTGTAGTGAGTCGGCCTCGGCTGTACCGGGTACAAACAGTTGCGCGCCTGTGAATGGATTCCATCCGCGATGATGACAGCGTCATACCATAGCTGCCCATGCGAACCGACGACAACCGCGCCATCTTTGGATGTGAGCACGCGATGCACTTGCGCGCGAACAATCTTTGGCTCGTCAAGCGCCTCATACATACGCCGTTGCAAAACATCGCGCCGGACGCACACCGGGAAGTATCCATATTGCCTGCGTATCCAAGCAAGCGGCAAGGAGTACAACACGGCTCCCCGATCCGTCGCAATCCCGCCGTTGGTCATGGCGTTGGACGCTACGACATCCACGAAATTGCGCATGCCGAGCTCTGACAGTGCGCATAGGGCATTTGGCCAAAGCGTAATCCCTGTCCCTCCAGCCAACGGATCTTCGGCCGCATCGAACAGTTGAAAATCGATACCAAGTTGACGACAGGCAAGCCCAGCTGCAAGGCCCGCAATCCCCGCACCGACAATGCCTAAACGAGCGGCCAACGGATCACCCCTCCCGCAATTGCTGGTGTGGTGTGAACAGCTTGGGATACGTCAAGAATCCGATGACAATGCTCGTAATCGCCGATCCCGCCAAGATACAGAAGAGAATCATCAATTGATAGCGAACGGCTTGCACCGGATCCGCCCCCGCGATGATCTGACCCGTCATCATGCCAGGCAATTGAACGAGGCCGGTCGTCTTTGTCGAATCAATTGTCGGAATCATGCCAGCCCGAATGGCCTGTTTAAGCCGCGGATACACGGCCTGTTTGGGGCTTCCGCCAAGCGCGAGCACAGCCGTGATTTCGGCCCGCCCATTTTCGATCTCGCGCTGCAATCGATTGAGGAGAAGGCCTGCCGCCACCATCGAGTTGCCGATGATCATCCCCGTGATGGTGATGATGTATCTCGCTTGAAAAGGAACGACGCCAATCCCCAGCAACAACCCTTGCGTAACGATCTCGGTGACGACAAGACCCGCCAAAATCGCCCAAATCGCACCGGGTATCGCTTTCGCCCGCCCCCTCGCATTCCACGCCGCCACCGCAATGATGAGGGCGACCATCAGCAAGATAAAAATCGTCTGCTGCGATGCAAAGACAAACTTCAATATGTATCCGACCACCAGCAACTGAATCCCCGCACGCACCGCCGCGATCACGATGTCGCGCTCAACGCCAAGCCGCAGCCAGATCGAAAGCACGAGTGAGACAACGACGAACAACAATGTGAACGAGAGTGACAGATAACTCATGCTTCTCCCTCCTTCGCCTGCGCGAGAAACGACCGCAATTCCGAAGTTGCAGGCTCCACAAGCAGGCGTTCTGCAGGGCCATCCTCCACCAACCTGCCCGCAACCAAGAACCAAATGTCGTCCGCCACACGACGAGCCTGACGCAAATCGTGCGTCACCCAAAGCATTGTGGTATTCAGACGGGAGCGAATTTCGAGCAACGTTTCCTCCACTTCTCGTTTGGCATGGACATCGAGCGCCGAGGTCACTTCGTCCAGTAGCAGCACATCCGGTTCCATGGCGAGCGTTCTCGCTAAAGCGACCCGTTGCTGTTGCCCGCCGGAAAGATCCGTCGCAGGTTTGGTTAACAGCCCCCGCGGCAGATCGACCAGTTCAAGCAGCCGTCCCGCATCGGTCAATGGACGGTTGTGCAACCGCAAACCAAACAGCACATTGTCCTCAACAGTGCCCGGAAACATGGTCGCCGCCTGAAAGACCATCCCCACTTTTTGTCGAAGCAGTTGCACTGGCCAGTCACGAATTTCCTTGCCTGCCACTTCAATGCGCCCTGTGGATGGCGTCCGCAGCAGGTTGCACAGCGATAACAACGTGCTCTTCCCTGCACCAGATGGGCCGATCACGGCCGCCGTACGCCCTCTTTCCAACGTTGCGCTGACACCTTGCAACAACCACGTATCGCCATCGCTTTGATAGCCGACGTCCATCATCTGTATCGCCGCTTCGCTCACAGATTTCTCCTCCGTCCTCTGCATGTTGTATACTGGCTCGGTGCAAGACTGTTGGAAACAACTTAGTCGTGCACGTCAAATGGAGGTGTTCCTGATGTCTGATACAAAAGCCACACGTATCGTCCTGGCCAAACGCCCTATCGGCACGCCCGATGACGATTGTTTCCGCACGGAAACGGTCTCCCTCGGCGAACCCGCCGACGGGCAAGTCCTCGTCAAAACTCGCTACCTTTCCGTCGATCCCTATATGCGCGGGCGTATGAATGACGTCAAATCGTATGTCCCACCCTACCGCCTCGATGAACCCATTTCTGGCGGCGCCATCTGCGAAGTCGTCGCTTCGCGCGCTTCTCACCTACAGCCGGGCGATCTCGTTCTCACCCAGACGGGTTGGCAGACACACGCCCTGGTCGCGGCTGAAAAGGCCAGCAAACTCGATCCAGTGCCACAACCTGTGACCCTTGCTCTTGGGCTGCTCGGTATGACCGGGCTGACGGCCTATTTTGGCCTCATTGATATCTGCGATCCGAAACCTGGCCAAACCATCGTCGTCTCTGGTGCCGCAGGTGCGGTTGGCATGGTCGTCGGGCAAATCGGAAAAATCCTCGGTTGCCGGGTTGTTGGTATCGCCGGATCGGACGAAAAAAATCGATACCTGACCGACGAGATCGGATTCGATGCGTCCGTCAACTACAAATCGCCGACTTTCTATGAAGACCTCAAAAAGGCGTGTCCCGACGGCGTCGACGTGTACTTTGACAACGTGGGTGGCCCGGTTACCGATGCCGTGATGAAGCAGATTAACGATTTCGCACGTATCTCAGTGTGCGGTCAGATATCATTGTACAATCTTTCCGAGCCAGACGTTGGCCCCCGCATCGCGCCCATCTTGCTCACACGCAAGGCAAAGATGCAAGGATTTATCGTCGGCGACTACCATACCCGTTTTCCGGAGGGCATGGCACAACTATCGAAATGGTACACGGAAGGCCGATTGAAGTCCCAAGAAACCATCATCAAAGGCTTCGATCGGACTATTGAGGCATTCTTGGGGCTATTCACTGGAATCAACACTGGCAAACTCATTGTGGAAGTTGAATAAGTTCATTGCGCAGGATTTCGCCAAAAAACAGGGCAAGCCGTCAGTGTGCGGCTTGCCCTGTTTGTCTTGGAACACTTCATATCATCATCTGTGCCCCTTGTTGGAACCGTACCACAGGTGGTCATGAAAAAACTGACGATACATCCACCATGTAAGCACCCCAGCGAGTGCGCAGTGAAGCGCAAGAAACACGCTTTTTCCGAGAGCCGGATGCGGTGAATATAAATAGCGAAACGCAACGACGCCAACCAATTCGAAGTTGAACGCAAACAGAATGCCGACGGTCAATAGCGTCAACAGACCTTTGGTAACTCTGGACATGGTGCGAATCGCAAATGCCCCCCAAACGACCACACGTTCTTTCGAGGATATGATTATAGCACGCAAATGGCCGAGCGTCACTGAATAGAAATAAGCGTTGGAGGGCGCGGCGTTCGACAGCATGTGACCTGTAGACCTTGCTAGACTGAAAACTGCAGTGTTTCACGGATGAGCGATGCGTCACAATATACAGTTGTTGCCGGTCAGATCGGCCTTGGGATGGAGAGATGGCAGATGTGCAAAACTTGGTGGACACGTTGTTTGTCAGCGGTGATAGCAGCCACGGTGTGGCTCACCCCCTGGGGTATGTCGGAAAACGACAATGCCTCCTTACAACCCGTCCTTGCAGCCCAAGCGACATCGACAAAGAGCGCATCGAGTATATCGACCAACGCGACGAATCAGACCCATAGCAAACCTCAACCAACAAAGCTGCCGCAGCAACCGAAGCCAGCTGTTGTCGCCGTCGGAACCACGGGCGATGCAGCGCTTTGGATGAACGAAGCCCTGGCCGAGTTCAATCTGTTGCCCTTGACGTTCAAACCCGCGAATGGAGAAAGCCCTCTGGCCGTATGCAAGGCGCTGCAGGCCTCGCTTGCCGCTGGTACACTGATACCGGTGGCTGGCTCATGGACATGGAAGACGCCACAGCCTCAAAGCTTGGTGCAGTTGTGGAACCCAAACGTTGCGTCACCCGTGACGGAAAGTGGCATCATGGCGTTTGAGGCGGCGCAGGGTCTCGCTGTCGATGGCATCGCGGGCCCACAGGTATACGCGGCATTCAAGCAAACCTTGACCTCGAATCAGACGGTTGGATCACGACCTTATACGTACATCACCGTCAGCGAGACACGACCTGAGACGCTACGCGTCTGGCAAAACGGAAACGTGGTACTGACGACACTGGCGAATACCGGTATCTCTGCGTCACCAACGCCCATCGGGACGTTCCCTGTCTATGCACAGTATCTCTCGCAAGACATGCAAGGAAAGGATCCAAACGGCGTTCCCTACAACGATCCGGATGTACCCTATGTCAGCTACTTCGATGGAGGCTGCGCGATTCACGGGTTTGTCCGCGCCAGCTACGGATTTCCGCAAAGCCTTGGCTGTGTCGAGTTGCCGCTCGCTATCGCAGGCAAGGTGTTTTCGTACATCCGTATCGGCACACTGGTCACCATCCAAAGCTAGATTCGTTCCCTAGATAACTGGTTGTTTTGGTAGAATGGGTGCAATCCTTTTCAGATGTTTGACACGAACGTGTCCATACGCCCAAGGAGCCAACCATGACCACAACAACCCTCGTCCAAGGCCAGCCGAGCAGCATGCACAGCGAAAAAACACTCGACTGGCCGTTGTCTGTCCTGCTTTTGATCTCTGTCCTGGTGCATCTGCCCACTCTCAACATGCCGCTCGTCTCGATTGACGCTTGGCGACAGACAGACGAAGAGAGCATCGTCTATTACTTTGTTCACCATACCATGAATATCCTCGATCCGGCGGTCTTTTACGACGGTCTCGGCCCACAGCGCGTGCAACTTGAACTACAAATCATCCCATGGCTCACTGCCTGCTTGGTCCACATATTCGGCTGGCACACATGGCTTCTACATATCGTTCCAGACGCTTGTTTTACCTGCAACGTGTGGCTGTGCTATCGCGTCGCGCGAGCATGCTCTGCCCCGGTCGGGATGGCTCGCTTGGCTGCCGTGTTTTACTTGCTTATCCCCTATGACATCTACTATGGACAAGCGCTCATGCCGGAAGTCGTGATGACCACGGGCATGTTGCTCGCCCTGTGGGCGACATTGCGCTATGCGATGAAAACGACCTGGCAGCGGGCGATGGTGACTGGTCTGGCCGTCTGCCTGATGCTGCTTGCCAAGCTTCCTTCCGCAACAGCCCTGCCCGCACTGGCAGTGGTCGTGATCGGCAAACAGGGCTGGCGCACACTCGCCTCGACACGAACTTGGTTACCCGTCGCGGCCGCCCTGGCCATCACCTGGCTGTATACCGAATACGAAGGCAGCCACGCCGTACACGCATTCATCGCAGGCGATGCACACGCCTATTTGCTGCAACATCTCGACGACACCCTCTCGCCACACATCTATCTACAAGCAGGTTGGTTCGGAGCGACGACGGCGATTGGTTTCGCCATCGCCGCAGCGGCATTCTACGGATGTTTTTGCCCGTGCGACGGCCCCCTTGTCCCGTTGCGCCGAACCTTCGCAGCCTGGCTTGTCGCGGCGTTTCTATTCACCGCCTGGGTCGCTACACACAACGCGCTGCACTACTACTACATTGTCCTCACCGTGCCCGCCGCGGAACTGGCCGCCTTGGGGACGTGGCAATTGTGGCAATGCCGCAGCGTCGTATCGCGCCTGATGGCCGCCGTCGTGGCCTGCGGCGCCTTGACAATGAGTGTCGTGGCGACCCCGGCGTACTATCAACCTGCCGAAGCGCCGATGTATCGGCTAGGAGCCGATTTGCAAGTGCATCTTCCAGCCAGCGAGGGCATCGCTTTGGTCGCGTCAAGCCCGGTTCTGTTCGACTATGCAAAGCGCGGCGGTTGGCGTTGGTACGGCGGCGATAAGGCCGCCGCGTTTAAACAGTGGCTGCGTGGAACTTGGGACAAGGGGGCTGGTGTCGCCGTGATCGAAGACCCCAAGGCATACCCAAGCGTCACTGAGCTGCTCACACAGCGCTATGCCACGCAAGTCCGCGATGGCAGCCTGGTGGCGTGGCTCCCTGCGCATGGAATGGCGAGCGACGGCCACGTTTACAATACATTTCGAAACAAGTGAGTGCTTCCGCCTCGCTTATAACCTCATGAGCATGACACTCGCCTATCGGAGGTGCTGTATGCCCAATCGCCACCGCCACCCGGATCCAACTGAGGCCTTACAGCGCCTTGGTGTCCCTCGCGAAGTCGCAGAACTGTGCCAGCTCCCCGGGGTCGGTCCGAAGATCGCCGCCGATTTGTACCGCCGCCACAGCATTGCATCGTTGGAGGATCTTGCGACCGCTCTCCATCGTTCACTGCGTCCATTCTTGTCCTATGGCACCAACACGGTCGATCGCTGGCAACGCGATCTCCCTGTCCTGCTCGAACGCCGCCACAGCTGGCCGATTGCCCTTGCCGCCCCGCAGGCAGAGGCCATCTGTGCGGAGTTGGCGAACCTCCCCGGCATCACCGCCGCAGGCGTCGCTGGCAGCGTGCGACGCCTGGCAACCATGAATCGATGCATCGAGGTCGTGGTCGCGTGTGCGGATCGATCCGCCCTTGATGTGTGGTGCCAGAAGGCTGGGGCGGTAACGCGCATGCCGGCTGACCATCCTTCGGCTATCGCAACGATCCGCTTCACCACCGGCAGCGGCGCCGATGTTCTGCCAGTGCTTGTTCATGTCGCCTTGCCGGAGGCTTTCTCGGCGGCTCTGTTGCAAAGCACCGGCGACACGACCCACGTCGAGGTCATGACCAGGCTGTTGGCACAAGCGTCTTTGACGTGGAGCGAAAGTGGCCTGGTGCACGGCGGAACGAAGACTTTGCCTGTCGCCTCGGAAGCTGAGCTGTACGCCCACGTCGGGTTGCCGTGGCTGCCGCCTGAGTTGCGGGAAGGCGAAAGTATGCTGCAATCGCCGTCCTTTCTCATTCAGCGAACTGACATCCGCGGCGATCTACATATGCACAGTACGTGGAGCGACGGCTCGCTGTCCATTGCGGAATTGGCGGAAACCGCCGAGCGCATGGGATACGAATATATCGCCGTGACGGACCACTCGCAGTCGCTCACCATTGCACACGGCTTGACGCCGGATGATTTGCGGCGCCAGCGCGGCGAGATCGAACAAGTGCGTCGCCGCGCCAAGGTCCATATCTTGCATGGAAGCGAGGTGGATATTTTATCTGATGGAAGACTCGACTTTCCTGATGAAGTACTTGCCGATCTCGACATCGTGATCGCCTCGATCCACACCGCGTTCACACAATCCCGAGAGGCGATGACGCAGCGCATCCTGCGCGCTTTGGCGAATCCACACGTGCACATCTTGGCCCACATGCACGGCCGGCTGATCGGCAAGCGTTCCGGCTATGCGGTCGATACGGAACAGGTGCTTGCAGCTGCAGCTCGCCATGGCGTGATGGTCGAGTTGAACGCAAATCCGAATCGCCTCGACATCTGGGATGAATGGATTCGAAAGGCTCTAGAGCTTCACATCGCCATCCCCATCGACACGGATGCACACGAACCGGGTGAAATGGGCAACATCACATACGGTGTCCGCATGGGTATTCGCGGATGGCTGCCCAAGACTCAGGTGCCCAACACGTTGCCCTATGCGGTGTTAAAACAACGACTCGACGCGCGTCGACGGCAGATAGCGGTCAAACGATAGTTGCTGCTCGCCATCAAGGTGTGGCAGATGTCCGAACTTCGCATGATAGCTCCTGACCTGCAGATGGAAAACCTGTAGACTAGCAGTTGTGAGCCGCCATAAGCGGATAGACAATGAAGCTAGGGGGCTTTGTGATGAAGTTCGTGTACTGGGTGATTGCCGGCATCATCATCATCGGAGGCTGTTGGTGGTTATTCAACTGGTTGCGGCGATCCGACAAGCCAAGCGATGACTATTTCACTTTACTTGAAAAACTGCAGACTCATCCCGACGACGACGCGCTGCGGCAACAGATTTATGCGGTAGGCCGGAAGTTCTACAAAAACCGCATGAGTGGAATTGACGATGCCATTAAGATGGATGTCGAACTGGCCTTGCGCGGGGAACTGCAAATGCCAGTGGACGACAAGTACTGAGCCGCCGGCAATGGCCGCCCGCGATGAGACGGCCATTGCCACGCGTCGAAGCATCAGGCGACTTCCAACTTGGCGACGATGGCCGCCAACACCTGAAGAAGCAACTGCAGCTGAACAGCCAGCTCGGTTGCAACCACCTGAACGCGCACTGCATACGCGTTGTCGACGCGAATCACGCGGCGAATCCGCTGTGCTGTGCAGATTCGTGCAAGCAGGTCATCCCTCACCTGCGAAGCCGCGTTTCCATCAGCGACTGATACGCTGAGAACAATCGCCAAGGCCAATTCGAGAGCCGCCTGCAACGATAGGGCCGCTTGCAAGTCGTGGCTGGCAATCTCGACGTTTTCCGAGTCTTTGACAATGATATCGAGGATCGAAGACTCATCGTCGTCGATTTCGAGGATCGCATTCTGTGCAATCTCTGCATTCTCCAACGGCAATTCGGCCTGTGGCAACTCGCACTGTTTCTCGACATCATAATCAAAACCTGATGCCAAAGAGCGTACGGCGGTGTTCCGTGCATTGATCAGCGGCATTCGGTTATGATGTCGGCGACGCCGAACATGCCGATGCATGTTTTTCCCTTTCACCTCACGATACCTCCTTCTGGACCGCTTGCGCTGCCTTTCGCGAGGGTTTGCTTCTGAAAAGCCCAAACGAGCCGTCTCGTTGGCTTCGTTTCGCGTGCCGCGGCGGACGCCTCGGCATCCAGTTCCTCCGCACGGGCCTCGCCCATTCCCATGCGCGCCATGGCGTCGTGGTACGCCTGATCCAGCACAGCGCGGACGCGCTCGAGCCTTTGGTTCGGTTCCGCCTCGTGCATACGTTCCCCTCCAACCATCACAGGATCTCGAGCTTTGCAATGATGGCCAACAGCACCTGCAACAGCACTTGGATGTTGACACTTGCTTCAGTTGCTGTCGCCGTGACGGTCACATTGCGGGAATTTTCAATGACGGTCCGCTGCTTGATGCTCTGACGCGTGCGAATCCGTTCAATCAACTCCTGCGCAACATTGTTGGCTTCATTCCCATCGGCGATCGCAATGCTCAACACGAGCGCAATGGCCAGTTGAATAGCGACCTGGAGATTAACGGCGGCCTGCGTGTCCACGGTGGTGACGGTGATTTCGCACGAATCCTTAATCAGAATGTGCTCATCGTTGACTTGCTCCGTGCGCGCTGATTCCGTAGCTGCTTGTGAGACACCGCCAAGAGCTGTGGCACACGGGTGTGCCTGTTGTGGGTCAAGTGCAGACCATGTTGTGTTGGCTGCCAATTTTCCTCACTCCTTCTGTGGAATTACCACACTGTATGGAGTCTCCTGGCGTGTGGTAAAGGACAGGTTTCCTAGGACAGACTCGCCAAAATTCCATGCAGCCGATCACTTCTTCCGCTTTGCCTCTGCCTTCTCATTTGGCACTGGCTTCTGCGTTTGTAAGAAGTTTTCGACCTGTGCCTGCAGTGTGTTAATGAGGTCGCGCAGCTTTTCCCGCTCTTCGGCTGAGATGGGCTTGCGCTTTTCTTTCGAGATGTTGTGCTTGCGAAACACGTCCTCAATGAGTAGATCGGTCAGGTTTTTTGTCACATCGTCCATGTCATTCATGAGAGTTCCTCCTTGGACTTGGATGTCGAGCTACAGTATGCAACCGCATCCATCCTGTCCACGACGACCGTCCCATCGGCCAAGTAAAATGGTTGGTCGTGAACCTGCCAAGACGAGATGTCCATTGTAAACATAAAAATGCGGTCCCTGACGGAACCGCACGTAACGCATTTGACTCATCTCGAAACCAAGGTTGAAACGGGCAGTCGAATCACCACGGTCGTCCCCTTGCCAGGCTTGCTCACAATCTCGAGCGATCCCTTGTGATCCTCAAGAATGCGCCGACAAATGAGAATCCCGAGCCCATTGCCGTTCACCTTCGTCGAATAAAATGGACTACCAATCCGTTCCAATTGCTCCGGTGTCATGCCCGGGCCTTCATCGGTAAATTTGACGACCACCTGACCGTCGTGCTGAAACGCACGCACAAATAGGCGCCCACCCTGTTGCATCGCTTCAATCGCATTTTTCATGACGTTGATAAAGACACGTTTGATTTGGTTGGCGTCCCCGGTCGTCCACAACGAAGCATCGGCAATCTGACGGATGATCTCGACGCCATGCATGTTCGCCTGCGCATGCAACAAGGCAATGGACTCCTCCAATCCTTTGCGGACGTCCAGTTGACCGTGTGTGATGGGCTGTGGTTTCCCAAACAACAGCATTTCCCCGACGACGGATTGAATAGACTGCAATTCGGATTCCATAATTTCGCAATAACGCACACGATCCTCGGGTGCCGCCTGTGGCATCAACTTGGTGAAGCCAATGAGCGCCGTCAACGGATTGCGGATTTCGTGTGCGACACTCGCGGCCAATTGCCCTAATGCGGATAGTTTCTCCGAGTCATATAGCAACTGTTGTGCTTTCGCAAGTTGCGCCTCTGCACGTTTGCGATCGGTGACGTCGAGGTGAGCCGAAATGATGGCCTTCTGTCCGCGGTAACGTATACTACGCGCGATCAGTTCCGTCACAATCTCACGCCCGTCAATGGTGCACATACGCCGTTCAAGCAACGGGCTGCTGGCTTCCCCGGTCCGCATAATTCGATCGATCTCGCATCGGATATCTTCGACGTCATCTGGATGAACGACATCCCAAATGGACTTACCCAAGATTTGATCTTCGGAGAACGCGCCGATCATCCGCACCGCTTCGCGATTCACATATACCCAATGACCGTCGGCATGAACGAATATGGGAAACGGCGCATTGTCCAGGAATGTTCGATACTCCCATTCAAGTCGAAGTGCTTGACGTGCTAGATTGTACGCACAGACGGAACCTATTGTAAGAAGACCGAGAAACCGAACTCAAACCGCATAGCCTGGCAGTTGCCTGCCGTAGATGCTATATAGAATACCGTTCGCTCCAAAATGCCACACGAGTGCGGCAACGACAAAATACACTATGTACACCGCTGGCACCCTGCGATCTACCTGTGACCGTTTCACGGAGACGCTGGCGTGATCGCCCGAATCGCGCGATACAAAACCTCGTTGACCGGTGTAGGTACGCCTAACTGGCGCCCAATCTGAAGTACTCGTCCAGACAGTTGTTCGACTTCAGTCGGCCTCCCGGCCTCGACATCCTGCAACATCGATGTTTTCCCAGTTGGTGCCATAGCGTATAACACATCATCAAAACGATCAATATCGTCTTCGCTCAGTTCAATACCAAGTTGCCTGGCGATGGCAATGACTTCGCGCATGGCCATCGCCATCACGGTATGCGCGTCTGTCGATTGCTGAAAAACGCCATAGGGCGCGCGCAGGATGGCCGATGTTTGATTGATTCCGACGTTGATCATAAATTTCCACCACATCGTGCGTAAAATGTCGGCGGGGACCTCATAGCCAATACCCGCACGTTCAAAGAGCTCACGCACGCGCTCCACAATGTCCGGTTGCTGACCTGAGGCGTCCCCAAAGCTGATATACCCAAGGCTGCTAAACGTCACATCTGAGCCACTGCGAACAGCGTCAATGGCAATACAAACCGCATGCAAGATTGGATTGTTCGGGTAAACATCCCGTATGTCATCTTCACTTGCAATACCGTTTAATAGAGAGATAAAAATGGTATTGGGACCAACGTGCCTGCGTATGTCTTTCAGCGCCTGAGCCAGACCATCGTATTTAACCGCAATCAGGACAAGATCAGCTGGCTCCACATCTTCATCCGGCAATACGTAAGAAAACGCGATGTCCTGGCCATTGACGACAACAGGCCTTTCGCGGTATCGATCTTTGCGTGTTCGATCAACGACCACACTCAACTCTGTCTCCGTAGCCATGAGCAGCCGACTGCCATAAGCAGCCCCAACCGCCCCAAGTCCAATTAGTGAAACGCGACGAATGCGCTCCATTCTCAACTCACCTTTCTCCACTTCTAGCATACGACACGGTGCAAGCCCAAACATGTACAGATTAGGTTGGGTGCATCCTGCAACCGCATGTTTTTCGGCATGCTGTGTCAGGATAATGTACGTAGGCAATTGCATAAAACCGAAGGTTGTATTTATAATTTTTCAGACCAGAACTTATAGGGGTGAAAATGTGAAAAAATCAGTCATTTCTTTAACGAGTGCTGCTGCCCTCGTCTGCGCGCTTGTTACAGGCTGTGGTACGGCCAATTCGTCCAACAATACGGTCAGTTCCACAAATACGGTTTCCAATACCGCAAATACCGGTGCTGCTTCGGTTTCAGGCACAAAAACAACCGCGCTCGGTCTCAATGCTGTCGTCGACCCAAACGCGATGCCAAAGCCTGGTCAGGTCGTGATTGCCGTTGACGATACATACCCGCCGATGGAGTACACCGACCCAAGCAACCCGAACAAGCTGATTGGTTTCGATATCGATCTCGGTGACGCCTTGGCCAAGTACCTGCACGAAAAAGTCGTATGGAAACCTACGTCCTTTGACGGTATCGTCGAAGGCCTCAAGGCAGGTAAATACGACATGGTCATCTCAACCCTCAACGACACGCCGCAACGTGAGAAACAAATCGACTTTGTCGACTATATGAGCTTTGGCCAAGTGATTGTCGTGAAAAAGGGGCACGCAGGCAACATCAAGACGATTGCTGATTTGAAGGGCAAGCAGGTTGGCGTCGAAATTGGTACCACCAGTCAGGATGCTCTACAAAAAGAAGGCGGCATCGACGTCAAGGAGTACAACACGTTCCCGGATGCATTCCAGGATCTGGCCGACGGGCGATTGGCGGCATGTGTCGTCGATGAAGTTGTCGGCCGCTACTACGTGAATCTTCAGCCGAACAACTATCAAATTGCGGGCAAACCGTTCCTCTCTGAACCTGTTGGCATTGGGATCAACAAAAAGAACGTCAGCCTGGATGCAAAGGTCAAAAAGGCCATCGCGCAAATGAAGAAGGACGGGACGTACCAAAAAATCTACACATACTGGTTTGGCGCCCAATAATGCCGCTCGATTCGCCCGCGCTCTGGCGCGGGCGAGCGTTTGCTGAAGGAGTGTAGTATGAACTTCTTTCAATTTTTATCGAAATACGCAGGAACATTCGCCCAGGGTGCTCTTGTCACGGTCGAGCTGACCCTCTGTGGCCTGATCATCGGTCTGATTCTCGGCGTCCTCGTTTCGTTGATGAATTTGTCGCACATCTGGCCGTTTCGTTGGTTTGCGCGTTTATACACCTGGGTTGTTCGCGGTACGCCGCTATTGGTGCAATTGTTCATCGTATACTACGGCCTGCCACAGGTCGGCCTCCAATTGACGCCATTCCTTTCGGCCATCATCGCTCTGGGATTGAATTCTGCCGGCTACGTGGCGGAAATTATCCGAGCTGGCATCCAGTCCATCGATCCCGGGCAAATGGAGGCTGCCGAATCGCTCGGCATGCGTTATGGTCAAGCCATGCGGCGCATTATCTTTCCACAAGCTTATCGCCGCTTGCTTCCTCCCATTGTCAATGAATTCGTGGCGCTGCTGAAAGATTCGTCACTCGTATCGACCATTTCGATGACTGAGTTGATGCGCATCGGCCAAACGGTGAGCTCCTCCACCTTTATGCCCATGCAAAGTTATATCACAGCCGCCCTATTCTACTTGGCCATGACCAGTATCATCGTCTTCTTCTCAGGAAAACTCGAACGCTGGCTGGAGGTGCGTGGGTAATGCCCATGGACGAATCGGTGGTCTTGCGCGGCCGCGCTGTGAGCAAGTCGTTCGGCCAGCTCGTCGTGCTTGACGGCATTGATATCGCCGTAGAGAAAGGCGAAGTGGTCGCCATTATTGGTCCCAGCGGCTCCGGCAAATCGACACTGCTGCGCTGCTTTAATGGACTTGAGACACCGACGAGCGGCACCATCGAGGTGGCCGGACAGCCGCTTAGCCGCAACCGCCGAGAACTTGCCAAGCAGCGCGAGCATCTCGGCATGGTGTTTCAACGATTCCATCTGTTTCCACATCTCACGGCCTTGCAAAACGTGATGGAAGGCCCGCTGACGGTCAAGAAAATGGACCGTCGACAAGCCATGGACAGAGCTTACATGCTGCTCGAGAAGGTGGGGTTGCGGGACAAGGCAAATGCTTACCCGTCGAAACTGTCAGGGGGCCAGCAACAACGCGTCGCGATCGCGCGGGCCCTCGCGATGGAGCCGGCCGTGATGTTGCTCGACGAACCGACGTCGGCGCTCGATCCCGAACTGGTCGGCGAGGTCTTGCAGGTCATTCAAGGTTTGGCCAGCGAAGGCATGACGATGCTTCTCGTTACACACGAAATGGCGTTCGCCCGCCACGTGGCTGACCGGGTCATCTTTATGGCAGACGGAAAAATCGTCGAAGAGGGCCCGCCAGAGGCCTTGTTCGATCGGCCACAATCGCCGCGCACTCAACAATTTCTGCAAAACGTCGCTCGGCCCGCACACATGTGACGGGCCGAACTTTTTATGAACTTCTACAACCCATGCTCATATTTCTTCGCCTTCTGGGGTATCCCTTACAGAAAAAGGAGGTTTTGCAGATGGACGAGGATACCCCAAAATTCGTCATTGAGCAAACGATACAGCGCATACAGGCGCGTGAGCTTCCGTCAGACACCCAGGCGGCGGGTAACCTCGCAGCCGCTGCCGAACGTCCTTGCGAGGAGGAAGAGGCATAGTCCCCAAGGGCTCTGCCTCTTTGCACCTCTCCTTGTGGTACACTCATCACATCTTCACTTTGCGCTCTATATAGAGAGGAAGCGTGATGAACATGTCCCACCTCGTTCGCGTTACCCGCGGTGCCATCGACGAAAGTTGGCACGACGGTGCCGTCGTCGTCACACACGCCGACGGCCGTCGTTTGGCGCACGCCGGCCACGTCGATTTCATGACCTTTGCCCGCAGTTCATGCAAGCCCATTCAGGCAATCCCGACCGTCGAAACAGGTGCACTTGCCCGCTACGGCCTGGATTTGGCCGATCTCGCCTTGTTCTGTGCTTCACACAGCAGTGAGCATATCCATACGGATCGAGTGCAATCCATCCTTGAGCGGATCGGCCTCGATGCTTCTCTGCTCGTCTGCGGTCCTCATCCGCCGCACAGCCGCGAGATCTACGAGGAGATTGTCCGCAAAGGCGGAGAATTGACTGCCATACACAGCAACTGCTCGGGTAAACATGCCGGCATGCTCGCATACTGCGCGGCAACTGGCTCTGATCCGGCGACCTACGCCAACGTTGCACATCCTCTGCAGCAAAGTATCCTGACAACGCTCGCCGATCTCGCCGAAGTTCCGCGAGATGAGATCGTCGTCGGCGTCGACGGCTGCGGCGTTCCTGTGCATGCCATGCCGCTGACTGCGTGGGGGCTCGCCTTCGCGAAGTTTGTCCGCGACGACGGTGCACACACACCTGCGATGCGCGAAATCCTCAAAGCCATGGGGCTTCATCCGGAACTGGTCGGCGGGACGAAGGAACGGTTTGATACCGACTTAATGCGGGCGACATCGGGGCGCATCGTGGCCAAAGGTGGTGCCGAGGGATTTCTCATGATGGTGGATACAGAGAATCGCACGTCTGTGGTTATCAAGGTTCTCGACGGCAGTAGCCGTGCGATCCCGCCCATCGCGCTCCGCGTGCTGCTCTCCTTGGACGCCCTCGCGCCGACGGAGCGGGCCGAGCTCGAGCCGTACGAGAGACCTGCGGTGCGCAATACACAAGGTATCCAAGTCGGTGAGATCATTGCGGACTTTGATCTGAAACGCGCGTGATGGGTGAGATGCCTGCAGCACTGTGCTCATTCGCCCCAGCTGCAGGCGGTTAACTCGCTCTTCCAAGATAAGCAGGAATTTGTCGATGGGTGTCGAACATCGTTGCTTTGGTGGTGATTGCCGTGGTAGTGGATCGGGACGATCAGCAAATGCGTCGCTGGGAACGCAAAATCGCGGTTGGGTATCGCATGTTCATTGGGTTATATGCCCTGGCGGGAGCAAGCACCCTGCCCGTCACCTGGCTGATTGCACGCTCGAGCTTTCTTTCCTACCTGCAATCGCACCTGTTATATCCGCTGGTGTTGCTCACCATCGTCGAATGCTGTATTGAATGGATCTTGTTTCGCCTGCGACGCGGACGGCAAAATCTGCTGATTGTCACAGGAGTCCTGCTCGCTGGAATTTCCATTTACTTCAATCCGAGACTCCATGCCATTGAGTCCATTCTGTTACTCCCTATTTTAGCTTCTGTACTTTTCCTTAGCCCGAAAAAGGTATGGTTCGCAGGCGGGCTTTCCATCATTGCAGAATGCGTTCTCTACTTCCTCAATCCCTTTCACGGCCTCGAGTCGGGAACAACCCCGTACGACTTGATTACGTTCATCGTGGCACTTATCGGCGAAACCATAGTCTGCCAAGGCATTATTGCGCGCGGTGCGGAAATCTGGGACGAGCTTCGCAAGCGCGGCCGCTTGGAGACAGAACTTCTGGTCCGCCAAATCGTCTCCGAAAAGGATGCCAAAACGGATGCCTTGACGGGCCTATACAATCGCAAATCGTTTAACGAGTATCTGGAATTTGCATTGCGCATTAGTGCAGAGACCGACACCCCACTGCACTTGGCCGTGATCGACATTGATAATTTCAAGCAGGTAAACGATCGCCATGGCCATCTGGTTGGAGACGAAATTCTGCGTCGCACCGCGCGGGCCATCGAACAACATCTAGCCGCCGCGGATTTCCTTGCACGTTATGGCGGCGAAGAATTTGCCCTCATCATCCCCGAGATGAGCCATGACGAAGCGGTCGCCCATATGGAAAAAATCCGCCAGCATATCGCGGATATTGGTCATGCCGAGTTGGACTCCCAACGCGCAACCGTCAGCATCGGACTGAGCACCTACGTGCCCGGCGAAGACGCTCAGTCCCTGTTCCAGCGTGCTGATGAATGTCTTTATCAAGCGAAAAAATCGGGGAAGAACCGCACCATCGCGAGAATGTGACGCTCAATCCTGCAGCGGGCCAAATTCTATCTCGCTCCATTCCTCGGTCTCACCAGAGTCCCATTCAATCACCAATGTTCGAAGCAGACAGGCCGGATTTGTCATAATGCCGACAATTTGACCGGATACTTGACGATCAGGGTGTTTGACGGTATCTCCAACGCATATCCTCATGTTTCGCCCTCCTTAGTCCTAGCTGCTTACAAACCTTTTCCACGCCATACCTTTCCTCATCATACGCATAAAACAATACGGTTGTAAGCACTTTCATCTCTATGCTATCTTAATCTGTGACAGTCTTCATAAGTGTCGCCCGATTGTGCAAACGATTGCATAGCGAATATGCTATAAGCACCTCGTTGCGCAGCCGAGACGATGCTTGTGATGAACAAGGCAAAGGGGGATTTTCGTGGGACAAATCAAGAAAACGACCATAGCAACGCTCATTGTCCTTTCCGCTGCATGGCCAGCAGCCGGCACCGTAAAGCCAGTGCTTGCGAGTGCAAACGGTTCGACACCATCTATCGAAATTACGTCAGGAAACGACGTCCGGGCAGGCGCCCCGAGCGATACGCTCACCGTTGCCGTCAACGGGATGGATATCACAGCATCCACTCCAAACGTCACACTGACAGACGGTAGCGGATCGATACTTAATCTTACGACGGATACCGCTGTCGCGGACGGCTCGACTCTGCATGTCGAATTGCCCATGGGGGACAATGGCTTAGGCGCGGGCACCTACACCTTGACGGTCGCCGCTGGTGACGTCAGCGCGTCGGCACCACTCACCGTTGAGCCGTATACAAACGCGACCACCATTCAATGGGATGGTATCTACACGGATGATTCCTCGTCCTATGTTTCTATCCCCAGCCCAAGCCCTGGTCAGGATGTCACGATTCGTCTTCGCGCCTACAGCGGCAATCTGACGAAAGTTGTCTTAAAGGCCTACGATACCGCACAGAGCAAGTCGTTCGACGTCGAAATGACACCTGCATCCACATTTGGACCCTACCAGTTGTGGTCAGCGACTGTACCAGCGTCAAATGGCGGCACCGTGTACTACCGATTTGACCTGTATGACGGCGATAACTTCGCTTGTCTCTCCGGAGATGGCTTGCACACAAGTGACGATACAAATCAGAACTTCCCTCTTCCCGTTGGCGCTGTAACGCTTTCCACATCTGACGCAAGCCCCGGAGACACACTAACGGCTTCTGATCCGGTCGGCGATTTTTCCGGCAGCGGCCAAAGCCAAACCACCGTCAGCTTCCTCGACCAAAACGGCAATGTTGTTGCGACCACAACAGGATGGAACGCAAGCTGGTCAAGTGTCGATTTCTCAGTACCAAAAGACTTGGCAAACGGGCTCTATACGGTCGATCTCGATACGACCGCGAAAGACGCCGATGGCGTGACAAATGTCTCTCTCGATAGACAGACTCCACTGTTGGTCGGCCCCGAACCAGCCTGGATGCAAAGCTTTTATCATGATTCGTACAATTCCTTTTATCGCAACCCATTTGGTGCGGTGGCAACCGGAACTCCCGTGACACTGCGCCTGCGTGCACCTGTGGATCTCAAATCGGCCACACTTCGGCTATGGGGTGCCAATGGGAACGGGGCAGAGCTTGATTTGCCGATGGAGCCACTCACCATGTCTGCTGCCGATATCGAACAAGCCACCGGGGTAACGGACGCGTCACAGTACAGTTGGTGGACAGTCACCATCCCCGCCTCGGACATGAACGTGGCCGGGACCATGTGGTACCAGTTTGAAGGACAGCTTGCAAGTGGGCAAACGGTGTATTACGACGACAATGGAAACCAACTCGAGGGTGCTGGCCAACCCAGCTTTTCTTCCAACGGGCCGAGTTACCAGTTGTCTGTCTATAACCAAGGGTTTACGACACCGGACTGGTTGAAACACGCGGTCATCTACGAAATCATGCCAGATCGGTTCTATAACGGCGACATCGCGAACGACGAAAATCCGAAGACACAGAAGGGCATTTACACGGATGCTACCGGTCAAGAAACGCTGGGGCCTATTCAATTCCACCAGGATTGGAACAGTCAACCTTACGATCCCAATATTCCGGCCTCCGCAAATCCGGCCATCCAAGCTTTGCGTGGTAACGGCCAGTGGAACATCGACTTTTTTGGCGGGGATTTGAAGGGAATTGAGGATAAGCTTGATTATCTGAAAAGCCTTGGTGTCAATACGCTTTATCTCATGCCTGTGTTTGAAGCCGAGTCCAACCACAAGTACGACACGGCCGACTATATGAAGATCGATCCTGGGTTTGGCACTGCGCAGGACTGGCTCAATTTAGCCAAGGCCGCACATGCGGACGGGTTTCATATTCTGTTGGATGGCGTGTTTGAAGACACCGGATCGGACAGCGTTTACTTCAACAAGTTTGGAAACATGGGCAACCTCGGGGCCTGGCAAGCGTATGTGCAGAACCAACCTAATCGCTCTCCGTACTACAGTTGGTACGAATGGACAGGAAATACCACAAACCCGTACAACGGTTGGTGGAACAACGACACATTGCCGCAGACCGATACAAACAATCCGTCATTCCAGCAGTTTATCTACGGCGGCCAAGACGCGGTCGCGAAACATTGGTTGGCCTTGGGGGCCGATGGATGGCGCCTCGATTCGGCAGATAACAGCAACTATAACGTGACATGGTGGAGCAACTTTCGCAACGCTGTCAAAGCAATCGATCCGAATGCCGCAATCGTTGGGGAAATATGGAGTAACGCAACCAACGATAATGGTACGGACTGGCTGACCGGATCGACCTTCGACAGCGTGATGAACTACCAATTCCGCAATGCCGTGATCGACTTTTTCCGCGGAACGTATAACGATGGATCGGTCCAGCATCACGCGGTCGATGCGACTGGTTTCAACCAGGAACTCATGCGGCTGTACAGCGAGTATCCCTTGCAATCGTTCTACGCCATGATGAACTTGGTCGACTCGCAGGACACGATGCGCATTCTGACTGTGCTGGAAGATGCACCTGAACCAGGCTCGATGAGTGCCTTGCAACAAGCGACGTACAAACCAACGCCAGATGACCAACAACTTGGCATCCATCGCATGGAGCTGGTATCCGATCTTCAGTTTGGCTTCCCAGGCGATCCGACCATCTGGTATGGCGACGAAGCCGGCGTGTCGGGTTATAGCGATCCGTTGTCACGTGACACGTACCCTTGGGGTCATGAAAATGAGACTCTGCTTAACCACTATCGCTTGCTCGGAGCCATTCGCACCGCGAATCCGGTTCTGCAAACCGGGACTTTTACGCCGGTGTACGCGCAGGGCGAGGTGTATGCATTTGCACGCACCATCCGCGACAGCAAGGATGTATTTGGTCAGCCGGCAGCTGACGCGTCGGCGATTGTCGCGCTAAATAACCAGAATCAAGCACAAACGGTGAGTCTCC
The DNA here is from genome assembly GCF_004366795.1 of Alicyclobacillus sacchari. Taxonomy (GTDB): domain Bacteria; phylum Bacillota; class Bacilli; order Alicyclobacillales; family Alicyclobacillaceae; genus Alicyclobacillus; species Alicyclobacillus sacchari. The sequence goes on from NZ_SORF01000003.1 coordinate 217,053, forward strand.
CGGTTGCGGGCGTGATCGCCGATGGGACGAAGCTTCTGGACGAACTGAACAACCAATGGTATACCGTGCAAAACGGATCCGTGCAGATGACGTTGGCACCATACGAAGGTGCTATCCTGGTCACGCCCGGAGCGAATCCTGTTGCATACTTGCAGACGAACGACGGGCAAACGTCCATTGCGTGGACGCCGACCCCTGGGGCGACACGGTACATGTTGCTGCGGCGGGAAGGCGATGGCCCATGGGTACCAGCTGGTCCGCCACTCTCCGTGAACACACTGTCTGCACCGATTACCCAGGGCGCAACCGCTGTGGACTATGCGGTTGTCGCCTTACCAGCCGTCGCGCCAGGCGTCGGTCTTGCGATCGGCCAAGAGGAAAACGCCGTCACGGTGCCAGCGGCATCCGTAACTTCGCCCCAAGTCCAAGCAAACGTTCATCGCGATACGGTGAATTTGCACATCACACAGGTGCCGAACGCAACACAATACGTCGTTTATGTGCAACAACCAGATGGTTCGTACCAGGCCGTCGCTGACGCATCCGCACATGGCGATGTGAACCTGAAGTTGCCTGTTGTGCCGGGAAACCAATCGATCACGGTGCGTGTCGCAGCACAAAATGACGACAGCCAGGCAGTGACCGCTCCGATCGTCATTGCAACGCAGGCAACAGCCAAAACACAACGGTAGATTCACAAAAAGCAAGGCGTACGCAGCCGCTGGCTGGCCGCGTACGCCTTGTCGTCAGTTTGCCCAAATTAGTCCGGTTCGTTCACCCTGACCTCGAACGATAAGCCCCGGGCGACGGCCTCTGTGACGGAACCAACGCGCCTGTGCACGCGAATGAGATATTCTGCGTTCGCATGCCCCCAACCGTCATGGATCACGGCCGCTTTTACGCGCACATGGTCGTGGTGAAACTCCGCCGTGAGCTTGCGATCCCGATAGTGCCCGTCGCGATACTCAAATGTCAGGCCGTCGTCCTCATATAGACGCCCTTCCCCGACTTCGCCCGCGGTCCCTTCGTAGACCTCGAACGCCAGTTGACCGGGGCGATTGGTCTCGCCGAGATCGACCGGAAGGATGGCCCCTGCCCGCACAAAAAGCGGCAATGTGGCAAGCGGAGCATCGACCAATACGTGCCGGCCACCTTCAAGCTGTTCACCTGTCCAGTAGTTGTTCCAAGTTCCGAACGGCAGATACACGGCGCGACAGCGAACGTCCGGACGGCAAACAGGTGCGACGAGGATATCGCGGCCGACGAGAAACTGATCGTCAAGATTGTGGGTCACAGGATCGTCAGGATATTCGAGCGCCAAGGGCCGCATGATGGGTAGGCCCGTCTCGCTTGCTTCGCGAAATAACGTGTATAGATACGGCATGAAGCGATAGCGCAAGCGAATGTACTTGCGCACGATATGCTCGATTTCCTCGCCAAACGACCAGGGTTCTTGCCGCAAGGTCTCCATCGCGCTGTGATTGCGGAAAAACGGGAAGAACGCTCCCATTTGGGTCCACCTGGCCAACAATTCGCCGGTCGCATGATGCGCGAATCCACCAACGTCCGGTCCGCCAAACGCGATACCGGACAAACCCATGTTGAGAACCATCGGGATCGCCATCGCCATATGCTCCCAGAAGCTGCGATTGTCCCCGGTCCAGACTGCCGCATACCGCTGTACGCCGCTGTATCCCGCACGCGTGAGAATGAAGGGGCGCTCACCGCCGAGCTTCTCGGCAAGGCCTTCATACGTCGCTTTGGACATCAACATGCCGTACAGATTGTGCAATTCCCGATGCGTGCGCGGGTGGCCGTTGTTGCGATGCAGCACCCCCACATCCATCGTTTTGGTCTCGTTGAAGACCGCTGGCTCATTCATGTCGTTCCAGATGCCCCGAATGCCTTGTTGCAAATAGAAATCGTGTTGATCTGCCCACCACCGGCCGACGCGATCGTCCGTAAAGTCGGGAAACGCGCTGGCCCCCGGCCAAACATCACCGATAAACAGGTCGCCTTCGACCGATTTGCAAAACACGTCGTTGGCAATTCCGTCGCGATACACCCGATATTCCGGGTCTTGCTTGACACCCGGATCGACAATCGTCACGACACGTACGCCCATGTCCCGAAGTTCATCGCACATCTGCTGCGGACACGGAAACCGATTTCGATCAAACGTAAACACCCGGTAGCCGTCCATGTAGTGAATGTCGAGGTAAATGGCGTCAAGCGGAATGTCCTTGTCTTGAAAGGTGCGGGCCAACGCCAGCACTTCTTCCTGAGTCTCGTAACTATATCGAGACTGATGGTAGCCCAAGGCCCAGCGCGGTGGCATCGGCATCCGGCCTGTCAAACGCGTGTATGCCGAAATCACGTCTTTGAGCGTCGGACCTGCAATGAGATAGCAATCAAACCCACCTGTGGCGGCCGACACCTCGTAAGCGGGAAACCGCGTCCGAAAATCAAACTTGGTCTTCCCTGGATTGTCGAGGAACAGACCCGATGCCCCTCCCTCGTCGAAGCGGATGACGAACGGGATGGAAACATACAAGGTCTCCATTTCTGGGACATGCGGAGCGTACACGTCCGAATTCCACATGGTGTAGGCTTCGTGCCGTTTGTCGAGTCCCCCCGGCTCCTCTCCCAGCCCATAAAAGCGAGTGGCCGGCGCCGCCTCGAATACGGCGCCGACGCCCCCCGCGGCCGGCGAGAACAACTGCATGCCCGCCGCAATCACCCGGCCAGCTCCATCTGTCGCATCGAGTGTACCGGTGTCGCGGTCAATCTTGACCTTCCATGTCCCCAAGCGCAACGTGACTGTCCGCCCCGTTTCCTCGGCCGCCACCCTGACTTCCCCTTCGGGCTGTATGGCGTCCGGTAAAACCCCGACGGTGGAAAGCGGGACATCTCCATGTTCATCACACAGTACCAAACGCAATATGTCTTGTCCGAGCGCCTGCAGTGCCACTCTGCGATGCCCCAAAGTCACAGTGACACCCCAGGCATGTACCTGCCAATCATCCAAAGGTGCAAGCGCTCGCTCCCTAAATACCTGTTGTTTCACTCGATCCGGTTTGATCGATTCGCTTGTCTGCATGTCTGCACCTCGTCTCTAGCTTTCACTCCGCGTGAAACCATCGTCATGACCCTATATTTTCCAAACCACCATCGTACAACCCCCGCTGAACGCCGAAGCGTCCTCGGTTTGCGCGACATATGGTTTCGTTTGTTCAGCAAAGAGAATATCCGCACCATCCGGGATCCTAGCATCAGGATGATCTGGCGTCGCCAACTGAACCCATATGCGCTCTCCGGCCTGCCCTTCGCGGACATAGCGCAGCAACCCTGGTTCAGCGCGCTCAACCATCATGAGTCCCCCCGCCAAAGCCGGTTCCGTGGTTCGAATCGCGATCAATCGCTTGACGATGGCAAGCAGATCCTTGTCCCGGCCTTCATCCTCCCACATCATACCGCCGCGGCACAGGGGATCTGCCCCGCCTTCCATGCCGATCTCGTCGCCATAATAAAGCATGGGGATGCCCGGCACCGTCATCAGCAACGCCATCGCCTGCACCACTGGCGCGACCATCCCGCCCGCCATGGTTCGTATCCGCTCGGTGTCGTGACTCCCTAGCAAATTGAACATCGAACGCTGTGCCTGTGCAGGATAAGCGAACTGCCAATCTGTCACGCGTTCTGCAAACTCGGCCGTGGACAGCCTGCCACGGACAAGCAGGTCGAGGATGCATTCGCGCAGTGGATAATTCATGACACCGTCGAACTGATCTCCCTGCAACCAAGGCAAGCTGTTATGCCATACTTCGCCAATGATCAAAGCATCTGGCTTCGCGCGCTTCACCGTTTCGCGGAACTTTCGCCAGAAGACGTGATCGATCTCGTTCGCGACATCCAAACGCCAGCCGTCAATGTCACATTCGCTCAGCCAGTACTCGGCCACCGTCAACATGTAGCGTTCGACCTCTGGATGGGCGAGGTTGAGCTTTGGCATGTAGCGCAGTTTGGTCGCAAACGTTTCATAATTCACCGTTTCCGTGTCAATCTCGTCACCCTCGATAAAAAACCAGTGCCAATAACGAGACTGCCGGCCATGGCGAATGGCATCTTGAAACGGCCGGAAGAAATAGCCGCAGTGATTGAATACTGCATCCAGCACAACGCGTATACCGCGGTCGTGCGCGTCCGCAACCAAGCCCCGCAAATCGTCCTTGGTTCCAAACTGCGGGTCGATTTCGAAGTAGTCCGTCGTGTCGTATTTATGGTTCGATCCCGCTCGAAAAATGGGCGTCAGGTAGATGAGATTGATCCCCAGGTCTTGCAGGTAGTCAAGCCGTTGCCGGATACCTGCCAAATCCCCGCCATGGATGCTGGTGGGCGTGGGCGAGTCGTACCAGTCACACGCACCTTCCGGCGTGATGCACGGATTGCCATTCGCAAATCGCTCCGGAAAGATTTGATATGCAACCGCCTGATCTACCCATTCCGGCACGGTGAAGACATCGCGCGGGCAAATGTACGGAATATAAAAGGGCACCGCCTCGCTCAGGTCGCGCGCCCACCCCATCTCACCGAACCAGTGTGATGCCTCATCTTCCGCCGTAACCTCGAATGCATATTTCAAACGCCGCGTCGGCACACGCACATCTGCGACGAAATAGTCGAAATGTACTCCTCGTCCCGCCCATTGCATGATCAGCACATCGGTATAGGATGTCTCATACTTGTCTCCGTAGTGCACTCTGATTTGGCGAACCGAACCAGGCCGAAGCACTTTGACAATCAGGCGAACAGCCTTCTGCTCAAGCGCATACGCGAAGGGAGGATTCGATTCGTGTTGCAAACAAATGTCCATCGGGTCATCTCCTTACCCGTTGCGAGCCGCGGCGTGAGCGCCGCAGGAATAGCGAATGACCAACTCAAAGTCCACAATTTCAGAATTGTAAGCCGGGCTCCCGGTCTCAATCTGTTTTAACAACAACTCGGCGCAGCGCACGCCAAGTTCGTGCATGTTGACACGGACGCTCGTCAATGCAGGATTGGCCAACTCCGCCAGACGAATGTCGTTGAATCCGACAATCGCCAACTCGTCAGGCATGCGGAAGCCAAGCTCGGCTGCGGCACGCATGCCGCCGAATGCGAGCACATCGTCGGAGGCGAGCACAGCCGTCGGCCGATCCGACATCGCGAGTAGTCGCATCATGCCAAGATAGCCGCCCTGTTCGAGAAAAAAGCTCGATACTTCAAGTCTCGGATCCGGTTCAATCCCCGCTTCCAACAACGCGTTGCGGTATCCCGTGACGCGATCGATCGTGACAACCATTTCAGATGCCCCACCAAGAAAACCAATGCGTCGGTGCCCGAGATCGATCAAATGCTTGGTGGCGCAGTGTGCCGCCTGCACATTGTCATTGTTCACCCAGCTCACAGGCACGGGGTCAGCAGGCCGACCGAGCAGCACAGCTGGGAATTTTTGATCCGAAACCCGACGCAACACCGGATCGCCCGGGCGCGTACCCAAGAGCAACAGTCCGTCGACACGCCGGCCGCGCACCATGCGGTCAACGACCTCCTCCTCGTCCCGCGCAGATGTCGAAAGCACCGTATCAACGCCGTGCTCGCGCGCTACCTCTGAAACACCGCTCATCCATTCGGCAAAGAACGGGTTGACGAAAAACTGGTTCATCGAGGGTGGGATGAGAATCCCGATCGCGCCCGTGCTGTTGGTCACCAAGCCGCGTGCAAACACGTTTGGGTGGTAATCGAGTTGTTCGAGGGCCTCGCGCACACGCCGTTTCGTCTCTTCCGAAATCCGTGACGAATTGGAGAGCACCCGCGATACAGTCGATGGTGAAACATTGGCCAAGCGTGCAACATCTTTGATGGTGGCCATGGCGATGATCCCCTCTCAAAACGCAAATTGGCTTGTCGTTACCCTTTCACCGATCCTGCGACCAAACCGGTTGTCAAATACTTTTGGGCCAACGCGAACACGGCAGCGAGTGGAATCGCCGACAACAGTGCTGCAGCCGCAAACTCACCCCAGTTCTTTGCGAACTGGCCGCTGATCAAATTGTACATGCCGACACCGAGCGTGTAGTTGCTGGGCGATTGTAAAATGGTTCCCGCAAACAGATATTCGCCGAACGCCCCAACAATGGTGAGGAAGAAGATGACGACGAGCATCGGCAAGCACAAAGGCAACTGCACCCGAATGAATCGTTGCCACGTATTCGCACCGTCGATCAGGGCTGCTTCGTCGAGTTCCTTCGGGATCGAATCCATGAACCCCTTTAACAACCATACATTGAACGCACTCGCGCCCAACATCACCAGAATATAGGATCCAAGATAGTCGATCATGTTCAATTTGGCGAGCGCCGAGTAAAACGCGGCGATCGACAGGATGTTCGGGAACATTTGCAACAACAGAAGCATCATTAACCCGTATTTGCGCCCGTAAAACCGCAGCTTCGAGAACGCAAATGCAGACAGAGCCGTGATGAACGACTGGGCGATCGCGACCGTGAGACCGACCAGCAGACTGTTGCGCACCCAGACGAGAAATTGACCGCCTTGAAACAGGGCTCTGTAGTTCGCAAATGTCGCGTGTGCCGGGAAAAACGACACGGAAATATAGGAGTTTGACGGATCGAACGACGCGGTGAACACGAACCACATCGGGATGAGCACAACGATGATAACGAACCAGATGATGACGCGCGATATCCAAAGGCGCAACCATTGCCCTGGCTGCAAGTTCCGCTTGCGATGGCGCGGCGCGGCTCCCGACTGTGGAAAGCTGTGATGCGTGACCGCCATTAGGAATCGACCTCCTGAAACGCCCCGGTATAGCGCATTTGGAGCCAACTGATAAACGCGACGAGAATAAACAGCAAAACGGCGATGGCCGAACCGAGATCGTAGCGGTTAAACGATAGCGTCATTTTGTATGCGGCAGAGGCCAAGATGTCGGTTTGCCCGAGGAACGGATTGTTCGAATTCGGTGGACCGCCGCCTGTTAGTAGATAGGTCGCATTGAAGTTATTGAAGTTAAACGAGAACGACGGAATCAAAAGCGGCAGCGAAATGCGCCACACGGACGGCATGGTCACGTACCGAAACACCTGTGTCCACGTGGCACCGTCGATCTCGGCAGCCTCGTACTGGTCAGTCGGGATCGACTGCAGCGCACCTAGACATACGGTCATCATGTATGGGAAACCGGCCCAAACGTTCGCAATAATGATGGCCACTCGCGCCCATGTCGCGTTGGTCAGCCACGGAATGCGCGGCAAACCGAAGACGCCGTGCAGTAAACCGTTGATCTGGCCGTACTGGTCATTGAGCAGGCCTTGCCAAGCCAGCATCGTGATCAGCGTGGGAACGGCCCAGGGAATGATGAGCAGTGTTCGATACACCGTCGCCTCCCGCATATGCTTGTTGTTTAATAGCACCGCGAGAGCAAGCCCAACTAGGTAACTGAAACCCGTGGCACACAACGCGTAGATGATGGTCCAAACCAGCGTCGGAATGAACAGGTTGGACAGCGGATCGTGCGGATTGAGCAGTTCCTTGTAGTTCTGCAGTCCCACAAACTGATAGGACGTAAAGTGCATCTGATTAAAGTTTGTGAAGGATATATAAATTGTATAGAAGATCGGGACAATGCTCAAAACGCATATCGTTACAAGCGCGGGAGACAGATATCCGTACGCCACCCAATCCACTTTGCGGCGCCGCTTGCGAACAACCGATGTCGTTCCCGTCTGTGCAACAGCAGCCACGTGTACCACCTCCAGATATAACAAGAGCCGACCAGCGGACGGCCGGCTCCTGAAACCGTACGTAGCGACAGATTATCCTTGGGCCAAGATGCCCTTTTGGATGTTTTGGACGAAGTCCTTACCGCCCTGTTGCGGCGACACCTTGCCGGCAATGATATTTTGCAGGATGGTGTCTGCCGTCCACACGGCTTGCATTTGCGGAATGTTCGGCATCGGCACCGAGTTCTTCAAAGCCGCCGTAAATGCTTTGAACGCAGGGTTGCTTTGGACAGCCGACGATTTCTGCACGCTCACCAGGGCTGGAATTTGCTGTGAATCCGAGAAATACGTCTTCTGAGCGCTCGCGTTGGTCAGGGCTTGCACCAAACTCCAATCGGCTGGCTGCGTTTTGCTTTCCTTGTTGACGAACGCGGTAATCACACCAAGGAAAGGCGTCGCCGGCTTGCCGTTTGGCAGTGTCGGCCATGGCGTAATTCCGTAATTGATTTTCGCCTTCTCAATGTCGCCCGTATCCCACGGACCGCTGACGTACATGCCAATCTTCCCAGCCAAAAATTGCGCCTTTGCAATGGAGCCATTGACGCTCGGCGTCATCCACTTGTACTGGCTATCCATGTCGTGCATCAGCGTATAGGCCTTGATGGAGCCGCTGTTGTCAAGACCAATGTCGTTGGGGTTGAGCGTGCCGTTTGTGTCCTTGAACACGTAACCGCCCATGCCGCCAATCAGCGCGTAGTCGAAATACAGGTTGGCCTGGTCATACATGAAGCCGTGCGCATTCGCGTCCTTGACAAATGCCGCCCACGTCGTCGGTGCTTGCGGCACTAACTTCTTGTTGTAGTAAAGGGCTGCAACCTGCACAGAGACCGGCACCGAGTACGTCGTGCCATTCACTTTGACAGCGTCCAATGTATTGGGCGCATATGCGCTTGTGTTGATGATTCCGCTTGGCACTGGCGCCATAAGACCTTCTTCGGCGAAGGTGCCATTGTTGTCATGCGGCATGCCGAACACGACATCAGGCCCTTTGCCCGTCCGCGCCGCCGTCGCATAAAACTGGAACCCCTTTGGGTTTGAGCTTTGATCGACGACATTGACCGTGTCTCCATGTTGCTTCGCCCATGCTTGTGCGATTTTCTTCACATCGACCAACTGCGGACCACCTGCCCACGACCAGACGGTGATGGTTTCCCCCTTCGGCAATGTGCTCGCAGCACCTGTATCTACTTGGCTTGAGCCGGTGTTTGCAGCGTTGGATGAATTGGCACTGCTATTTGTTCCGCAACCAGCCAAAACACCGCCAGCTAACGCAAACGCTGCCACACCCGTCGTGACGACTTGCCACTTCTTCATCTCAAAACTCCCCCTTGATTGAACATACTTCTTTTTTCAATAGCTCTGACTGACTTATGATGCAAACGTTTGCGCATAGTATAACGCTTACATGTGATCTGATCAAGAGCAAAATTGTGCGTTCATATGACCTAAACATATTTTCATAACGGCTATCTTTCCGTATACAAGCCTGCCGGGACGCAGCGGTTGATCCATGTTCAAACGTTACCACTGAAATCATGACGTCCCCCTGCACTCACCACTCTTGAATAGGCGTGGTGAACTGCATTTCTATCCACCAATAACAACTGGTACAATGGCATGAGAATGGCTTCTGATACCGAAGATGTCTGCTAAGGAGGTTGCCTCTGTGCCACTCGATCCGGTCATCCGCCAGTTCCTTGAACATTTGCACGCCATCCCCACACCTCCGCTGACAACGGTTACCGCGCAGGAATACCGCCAACGACAAGCGATGAGTCTCGTGCCCGGTATGCCGGTTGCGGAAGTGCGCAATTTTCACATCGAACTCCCAGATAGGGCGCTAGCTGTCCGTATGTATCGACCCGCAGACTTGCGTGCACCCTATCCCGCCCTTGTCTTTTACCATGGCGGCGGCTGGGTACTTGGCGGCCTCGAATCTCACGATCCGGTGTGCCGTGCGGTTGCAAATATCGCCCATTGTGTCGTCTTGTCGGTGGATTATCGTCTCGCGCCAGAGTACAAGTTTCCCACTGCGGTTGCCGACGCATATGACACCCTCGTTTGGATTGCGGATCACGCAGAATCCTTACAACTTGATCAAGCGCGAATTGCCGTAGGCGGCGACAGCGCAGGTGGCAACCTAGCTGCTGTGGCATGTATCCTCGCCAAGGAACGCAAAGGCCCAAAAATCGCATACCAATGGCTCTTGTACCCATCCACAGGCTACGACCCAGAAAATCCACCCGCCTCGATGGACGAGAACGGCGTAGGCTATCTGCTCACCCTTGAACTCATGACCTGGTTCCGAAATCACTATCTAAACAGCGAGGCCGATCTGGTCAATCCATACTTCGCGCCCGTTCTGTATTCCGATTTAAGCGACCTTCCCCCCGCCTATATTGCGACAGCTCAATACGATCCCCTGCGCGATGTGGGCAAGATGTACGCCGATGCGCTGCGTGAAAGCGGTGTGCCGGTCACATATCACAACTTCGACGATCTCATTCACGGCTTTGCGCAATTCCACGGTGTATCACCAAGCGCGACACAAGCGCTGGAGTTGTGTGCACAAGTATTACGCGATGCTCTGCATCAAGGAGATAGAGTATCATGGCATGGATGAAATACCCAGACGGAGGGCGTGCTGCACACATGGGCCAAGAACACGCCCGTGTCTTTCCCACTCGCCACACGCCCTACATCGATCCCTTTTTGCTGCTCGATCACTTCGCTGTTGAAAAGCCGTACGGTTTCCCGGATCACCCGCATCGCGGATTCGAAATTGTGACGTATGTTCTGCAGGGAGCCCTGGCTCACGCCGACAGTGCAGGCCACGAGAGCGTCATTCCTGCGGGAGGCGTACAACACGTCGTCGCTGGCAAGGGCATTGTCCATTCGGAGATGCCTGGCACCGATGGGATCGACAGCGGATTGCAGCTTTGGATTAACCTACCGCGCAGTGAAAAAGCTATCGATCCCGGCTACGAGGACATCATGCCGGCTGCACTACCGCGCGAACAAATCGCACCGGGAGTTGAACGGACATGGATTGTCGGCGGATCGTCACCGGTGAAAACGCGCAGAACGATGCGGTTTGAAGACGTGGTCATTGCTTCCGACCAAACATACACGCTACAAGTGCCTGCCGGCTTCCAAGGGTTTATTTATGTACTCGAAGGCGACGGCCATTTCGGGGAGGAAGAAACGCCACTGAACAAAGGAGATTTGCTCATCTGGGCGCTTGCCGACGAAGCCGAACAGATGACGGATGCACCCGTCCGAGCCAGAGGCAATTTACGCGTCGTATTCGTGTTCGGCGAGCCTGTCGGCGAACGCCCCATTTTTCATGGACCGTTTGTCGACTAAGCTGGTGGTGGGGGCTCAAGAATGAATCCACCCCCCACCTATTTTCATAGAACTCCAAAATGCCTCCACAATAAGCGGTAGTAGCTGGGCTCTCTGTGGACGAGATCGGCTTCCCGAACTATCCTGATATCATCCTCCCATCCCGTGTCTGTCCACCGTATTCCTGCGACTTCAGTGCTCTGCACCTCGCCCTCGACCAATCCGCGCAAGTCGCGCACCGAAATCCGATACAATCCACTCACTTCATCGGTCGCGACGTTGAACTTATGCAAGTCGCATACGTCATGACAGCGCAGGACGAAGACATGACTAAACTCGTTGTCGATCACACCATTTCCGCGAAATTGGTGCCGTGCCACGCCAATCTTCAGAAGTCGCTGCGGTGATACAGCCACTCCCAGCTCCTCCTGAAGTTCACGCACACCGTCTTCTGGCGATTCGCCTGCCGCCAGATGCCCTGCACAACTCACATCCAACTTGCCAGGATTCGTGTCCTTGCCTAGGTGTCGCCTTTGCAGAAGCAGCATACCCTCGCCGGCGACGTCATCGTACAGCCAGCAATGAAACGTCTGATGCCACCACCCGGCCTGATGCACTTGCGAACGCAAGGCCGCCCCCGTGTGGATCATCTGATCGTCGAATATATCGAGCAACTCGTCCATCGTATCACTCCCATTTCGCAGTTTCGTGCCAGACCCATCAGATCCGCCTCTGACATGTCACCATAGCATGCCGCCTAGTCCAGAGCCACCCGCGGCCCCATATGTCGGCCATGACTCATCTAGCCCGGTTCGCGCGAGTGGAGTACGATGAATCTCAGTGCTTCAATTTGCTGCAACTTGACGAAGGAGGTTGTTCTGTTGCCTCTCTATGTTTGGCTCGCGTGCGGTATGTATCTCATGAACGGGATGGCAACGGTCGCACTTGGCAGCGTACTACCGGTATTCATCCACCACTATCAATCGTCTTACATGCTTGGCAGCGATCTCGTCCTTGCACAGTTCATTGGTTATCTTATCGGCGTCCCACTCTCCCCCATTCTAGTCAAAGCCTCCGGCTACCGCGCGCCGATTGCCATGGCTGCGGCTGCGACTGGCATCGCAGAAATCGCCTTTGGCACACTGCCGACTATTTGGTTGTGCATGGCAATGTCATTCATCAACGGCGTTGGCATGTCCTTACTGCAAGCGACCATTTCGACATCGCTGATAGAATGGTTCCCCTCCAGTCGCGCCGTCGTGATGAGTCGCACCGAAGCCGCCTTTGGTCTTGGCTGCGTCATCACGCCGCTTTTGGCCAGTTGGTCCATCCGCGCCGGCGACTGGCGCCTCTGTTTCTTCGTCGTCGGCGCCCTCGCCGTTCTACTTGCTGTAGTCACGTTCGCTTTACCCATCGCGCAGCCTGAACACCACAGCGGCCCCATCGACGCGCCGACAGCAGCCGTGGACATCGCCCGCCGTTCCGAGAAATGGGCACTCTTTGGGCTGTTCATGTTCGCAATCCTCGTCTATGTCGGCGTTGAATCGTGTGTGAACAACTTCTTTCCGGCCATTTTCGCGAATCACTTGCACCTATCCGCAAGCGCTGCGTCGCTGTCCGTAAGCCTCTTCTGGATCGCCATGGTCGTCGGCCGGATGGCCACAGGCTGGGTGATTCGCAGGTTGCCATATCGTCCATATCTCACGTTGGCAACCGGTGGTACGCTCGTCGTGATGTTGGCGATCGCGATGACCCAGTGGCCATTTGCTGCCTACGTCGAGGCATTTGCGACAGGGATGTTCATGTCCGGAATTTATGTGGTCACACTCGTTTTTGCCAATCACTCATTTCCAGAGATGACCGCCCTCGTCACGCGCCTTGTTACCTTTTTTGCCGGCATCGGCGGTGCCATTTTGCCAACCGCGTTTGGCTGGATCATGACGCGCACCAGTGCTTTCGTCGCCGTGCTCAGCCTCGCGGCATTTGCGGCCATTCTGTTCGCCGCCATCATCGCCGCCAGCGCCTTTACACGATCGCGATCGCGCATGACACAAACGCCAGCCTGATGAACGAAGCTAAAGGGGGCCCCGGAAAGCCCCCTGCTGCAAGTTCCCCGTTGCCTGCTGCCTATAGAACGCCTTGGCTATGCCAACAGAATGGCGACGACAGTCGCCACCGCGAGGCCACAGATAACCGGAATGAAGTTGCGCCTCGTCAGCTCCTCCGGATCGCACCCTGTCACGCCTGCAATGTCGAGCACACCCCATGGAACCAATGTGCCACCACCACTCCAGACGGATCCCATTTGCCCAAGCGCCGCAAGCACCGCGATGTTGGCACCAATAGGGGTGCCTAACGCCTGTGCCAACGTGCCTACGAGCACGAGACCTGAAAATCCAGAACCGTCGAGCCCAGCGATCACGCCGACGAGCACGATGATGATCGCCACCGGTGCAACGGAAAGCGGCACGTGTGCAGCCAATGCCTTGCCCAGATCGAGCAGAAAGCCTGGCGCCCCATTCCCCAAAATCTGCGGCGACACGTCTGGCGATCCCATGAAAAAGAACCCCGCAATTGGAATGACCGGCGCAAAGACGCGGATCGAAAAGATGAACCCATCTTGCAGGAAGGTCATCACGGCCGCCGGGGACTTCGTGCCATATTCCAAGATGGCAATGGCCAGAAACAAGAGCAATGCGACCCCGCCGATGAACGCAGTTGCGTCACCGCCCCGCAATGGCAGTAGGATGGTGGTCAGGATGGTCGCAAGGAAGGCGAGCGGTACAACAACGGCGGCGAATTTGGCAGCCAAACCGAACTCGGTTCGCACAGTTGCCACCTGTACTTCGCCAACCGAAAGCTTGCCGCGGCGCATATCGCGACGCAAAAACAAATACCCGAGCACTGTACTCACGATACCTGTTGCGAGTACCAACGGCACACTCGCCTGTAACACCGAAGTCACCGACACACCTGCGGCTGAACTTGTGAGCTTCGGAGCACCCTGAATGACGAAGTCTCCCGAGAGTGCAATGCCGTGTCCGAACAAATTCATCGTCATCGCGGCGCCAATCAGCGGTAATCCAGCGCGCATAGCAATAGGCGTCATGAGCGGCGCGACCATCATGGTGGCAGGCGTTGGCCAAACAAACAACGAGACAGCTCCCTTGATGAGACCTGTGCCCCAAAAGGCAACACCTGGCGTTTTGACAGAGTTGCGAAATGGACGGAGTAGCAGTTGATCCGCTCCGATGCGCTCCATCAAACGCAACAGCGCAACCATCAAACCAATGATGATGATGATCCCTAGCAGGTTGGTCGCGCTCGCCAAATTGGCGTTGTACAGCGTCTGCATACCTTTCACGAAACTGTGCGTGTACACCCAGCCGATGACGAACGTACCCAACACACAGATGGGTATGACGCCTTTGCGCAGGGCCATGCCGATGATAACGAGAACGACCACAGCGAGGTAAATCCAATGCGAAGGCGTAAGATGCATGCCATGCCCCCCCTAACCCCTATGGGCTATGTTGGGGCATCATATGGCGGGCTTTTGAACGGGGTGACGAGATACAGAAGAGCGTATGGTTGCAGACAGATCACGTGAACATGGCAGGCTGCTGATCCAGCAACCCGCCATGTCCTCGCCGCAGCTTTACCCGCAGCACAGCCTCTGTTCAATTAATACATGCCGTATCCGCCTGCACAGCTACAGCTGCTTGCAGCCACGCCGACAGCCGGTACCAGGAGGAAGAACAATACGAAGATAATCAAGAACACCACTGCCCAACGCGTGTATCCACCAAACGTACCCATGAACCAGTTCCCCTTTCGCGATAGGAATGGTCCATCGTACGTCCGCATTTCTCTTGGCACAACCGACAAAGGCCGTGACCATTCGCTCACCTACTTGCGAACTTGTCCGTCTCCGTGCACGACGTATTTGTAACTCGTCAATTCACGCAACCCCATCGGTCCGCGCGCATGCAGCTTTTGCGTCGAAATGCCAATCTCGGCGCCAAAGCCAAACTCAAAGCCATCCGTAAAGCGCGACGATGCGTTATGATACACCACAGCCGCATCGACGCGCTGTAAAAACTGCTCTGCGGCAACTTCGTCCTCCGTGATAATGACTTCCGAATGTGCCGTCCCGTAGCGCTCGATGTGCGCGATCGCGTCGTCAAGGGAATCGACGATGCGCACGGCGAGTGTCAGCGCCAGATATTCGGTCGCCCAGTCGGCTTCTGTCGCGTGTTGCACAAGATCCGCGAGTCCAACCGCTGCTAGCGCCGCATACGCGCGATCGCATACACGCAGTTCAACGCCGCTGGCGAGCAAGGTCCGCGCCGCTTCCGGAAGCCATTGCGCCGCCACATCTTTGTGCACGAGCAGCGTTTCAGCCGCGTTACACACGGATGGCCGTTGTATTTTCGCATTCACGATCACGGCTGTGGCCTTCGCAAAGTCAGCCGCCTTATCGACATAGACGTGGCAGTTCCCCACGCCAGTCTCAATGACCGGCACAATGGCATTCTCGACAACGCGCCGAATCAAACCTTCGCCACCGCGCGGTATCGCGAGATCGACCAACCCCCGCGCCCGAATTAACATGTCGACCGTTTCCCGCTCCGTCCGCTCGACGAGCAACACAGCATCCTGCGGCAACCCGGCCGCTGCCAACCCGCGATGTAGCGCCCGTACAATTGCCTGGTTGCTCTTCAAGGCCTCGCGGCCGCCGCGTAACACTGCGACATTGCCCGTTTTCACAGCCAATCCCGCCGCGTCGACCGTGACGTTTGGGCGGGCTTCGTAGATCATGGCGATAACGCCCATGGGCACGCGCACCTTCCGGATATCGAGGCCATTCGGACGCACGAAATGCTCCATCCGCTCTCCCACCGGATCGGGCAATTCGATCAGCGCGGCCAGCCCATCCACCATTTGCCGCACCCGCCGCTCATCGAGCGCCAGTCTGTCGATTCGCGCTTCCGGCTGGCCGGCCTCGCGAGCAGCCGCGACATCTTCCATATTCGCCGCGAGAATTGCGGCACATTCCGCCCACAGAGCCTTCCCCATCTCGCGCAGCGCTTCGTTCTTCTGTTTGGTCGATGCCACGAAAAGCGTTCGTTTCGCCCCTTGCGCGCGGCGCAACATCTCATGGACTGCCTCCTGCAGCGCCATCGCACTGCCACTCGGCGCCTCCGTCATCTCACATTCGCCCCCTTCACCAATACCATGTCATTGCGATGGACGACTTCGTGCACGTTGTGTAAATCCTCGCCAGCCCGGCGGCGCGCCAGTAAATCGTCGAGATCGCGAGCGGAAAAACTCGTAATGCCCTTGCCGACCGGTTCGCCCTTCATGCTTTGCAAGAGGACCACCGCTCCTTCCTGAAAGTCACCTTCGATCCGAACGATGCCAGGTACGAGCAAACTTCCACCAGCCGTCAATAATGCGCGCACCGCACCCTCATCGATCATCAACGAACCTTCTGGCTTGGGTGCATGCATCAGCCATGACTTGCGCAAGCTGACCGGCTGCGGCGACGCCAGAAACCGCGTCCCGACAGCTTCACCGGCCAAGACGCGACGCAAAACGTCCGGTGTCTCCGCGCTTGCAATCACCACTTCAACTCCGGCCCGCACCGCCGCCTTGGCAGCGATCAACTTCGTGCGCATGCCGCCAGTGCCAACCACGCTGCCAGCGCCTCCGGCCAATCGTTCGATCTCGTCGGTAACCTCCGCCACGACTTCAATTCGCTTCGCCGAAGGATCCGTGCGCGGATTTGCCGTGTACAGACCATCGATATCCGTCAGCAAAACGAGCCTATCCGCCTCCGACACCAAAGCCGCGAGGCCGGCGAGCGAATCGTTGTCACCAAACCGGATCTCCTCAACCGCCACCGTGTCGTTTTCGTTGATGATTGGCACAATGTCGTGGCGCAACAAAGCCTGAACAGTATTCCGAATGTGCACAAAACGCTTTCTATCTTCAACGTCCGCACGTGTCAACAGCAACTGGCCCACATGGAGCCCTTCCTTGGCAAACAATCGCTCGTACTCCTCCATGAGCGCCGTCTGCCCGACCGCCGCAGCCGCTTGCTTTTCGGGCATTGAGATGCGGGCGCGCTGCCATCCTAGCTTGCCTAGCCCCGCTGCGATCGCACCCGAAGACACCAACACCACGTGCCAGCCCCCTTCTCTATAGAGCGTGGCAATTTGCTTGACCAACCGCTCCATCTTCGCGATCGCCAAAACGCCGGAGCCATCAGTCAAGGAGCTCGATCCCACTTTCACGACGGCGCATTGCCGACGCCTTGTCCCGTTCGTCATTGAATGTTCGCCTCAACTTGTTTGAATTGCAGAGGGCTTCCTTGCCCCTATCTCCCTGTGCAGGGCAGAAACCTAGCGCGCGACCCGCGTGCATAGTTGGCCAAGCCCTTCAATCTCGCAGACGATCTCGTCGCCGGCATCCAACCACCGCTGTTCCGACATACCGAGAATAACCCCTTCCGGAGTCCCGGTATAAATCAAATCTCCAGGTTCCAGCGTCATGATCTGAGATAAATCGGAGATGATTTCTGCCACGCTGAAAATCATATCTACCGTCGAGGAATCTTGCCGTAGCTCGCCATTCACAAAGCAACGCAAGCGCAACGATTGCGGATCGTTGACTTCATCGGCAGTGACCAAGTAGGGTCCCAGTGGCGCAAACCCGTCAATCGCCTTACCATACAGCCATTGACTGTTGCGCATCTGCAAGTCGCGTGCACTGAGATCGTTGCCAACAGCGTAGCCGTATACGGCTTGTAACGCGTCGTCGACCGCAACGCGATGCACCCGCTGGCTAATGACAGCAACAAGTTCAACCTCATAGTCACATTGCTCCGCAACGGGTGGAATAAGCACAGTCTGCCGGTGGCCAGATAGACTATTCGAAAATTTGGTGAAATAGACTGGCGACACCGGGATGGGCATATTGGATTCTTCGGCATGTTTGCGATAATTGAGACCCACGCAGATGATCTTTCTCGGATTCAGAACAGGCGGCGCGAACACGACATCCTCCAACGGTATCGTGACACCACCCTGTTCAGCCAGCTGCCGAAGTTGCTCTTTGGCCTGCTCGCCGCCAGCGATAAGCGCCACACTGTCCTCAGGTATCGTCTGCCCAAGCATGTGAGCCGTTGCAGTCACGTCAACGATTTCATCGCCGCGGACAAGCCCCAGATGAAGTCTGCCATCTTGATAAAACGAACATAGTTTCATGCGTCTAGGCACCTCTTCTACAGTTCATGAGAGCGGACATTCGGTATACCATACCCTACAGAAACCACTATAGATTTTTCAGCCTAGTCTGTGCATCATGATATCTGTACCATTGTAGCAGAAGGCAGGCCCCAATGTCCCCTTCCGGGCTGTCAAACATCAAAGCAAAGGATTTGTTGACCGATGTCAGAAAGAAAGAGAATCACAAAGAAAGCGATTGCTGAACAACTAGGACTTTCGATCTCCACGGTGGATCGAGCGCTGAACGGACGGGGTGGTGTGAAACCAGAAACTTATCGGCGTATCATGGAAGCTGTCGAACAGCTTCAATATTCTGTCAACACGTCCGCGAGGCTACTGTCCAAAGGTCGCGATGTCACCATTGGCGTTGTTCTTCCCGAGTATCCTGCAGACTTCTGGGTGCAAATTGCACGCGGTGTCGAGGATGCCATTCTGGAACTACGCGATTTCGGTTTGCACGTTGAATGGATCTGCGTGTCAGACACTGATGAATCCAGCCAGAAAACTATTGCGGATTGGATTGCGAGTGGCAAACTAGATGGGCTTGCTCTTCCTGGAGGAAACTTGGATTACGTAAACGTCATCGATTCCGCTATCGACAAAGGGATTCCAGTCTGTACATTCAACATTGATGCCCCGAGTAGCAAGCGCTTATTTTATGTAGGCTGCGACTACGCCAATGCAGGCCGCCTAGCCGCAGAATTGATGGCAAAACTATTGCGTGGTCATGGAAAGGTTGCGCTTGTTACTGATTCCATGACTTCATTTCAATCACAACAAAAGATAATCGGCTTTCGGGAGGAGTTGTCCTATTATCCAGGTGTCAAACTGGTTGGACCACTCAAAATGGAATCGGAGGAACCTGAGTTATCCATACGCCATATGGAACATGATTTGTCTGCCGTTGATGGTATCTATGTGTCAAACGCGGAAGTACATAGCTTTGCCATATCACCGTTTGCAAACGACAAACTACTAATTGGCCACGATATGAGTCCTCACGTGCTACAGGACTTGCGTAGCGGATCCATTACCGCCGTCATTTGTCAAGATCCCTGGCGACAAGGCTACCTTCCGGTGAAAAAGCTATTTAAGTACATCACGCTTGGGGAAGACATCGCGAAAACAGCCTACATCACCCGATTGGAAATCGTGATGCGCGGGAACGCTTCATTCTACATCTGAATCGGTTACCGATTCCTGTCTAATCTCCACGCGTAGTTTGATGCACGTATATCAAATTATGTGCAAATGACCACTGCATATATTCAATGTTATTCTTTACATCACAGCACTTTCGACTTAGAATAAGTGCATTGACACCACTATTTTGTATGTAATCGGTTTCTTCGTGCTATTTGGACCCTTTACCCAACCGAAAGGGCGGTGATATTCAGCAATATATTGATGTACGTATATCATTTTATGAGGGATATGAATCAAAGTAAGGGGGAAGAACATGAAACGATATCTCGGTTTCACATCTGCTACTGTGGTTGCCACCCTCGTGCTTGCGACCGGTTGCGGATCGTCGACTAACACAACTTCGAACAACGGGTCTTCTGCGGGTGAAAGTGGGAACAACGGTCAAAAGGTCACTTTAGAGTTCTTGCAAAATAAACCGGAGGTCGTGAATGAGTGGAATAGTCTGATTAAAAGGTTTGAGCAACAGAACCCCAACATTCAGGTTAAGCAGATCAACCCACCGAACACAGACACCACACTTCAAGCCGATCTCGCCAAAGGCCAGGTGCCAGACATCGTCGCAATGGGCGCCGATGCAACGTTTATACAGATGGCGAAAAACGGTGTATTCAAAGATCTGTCAGGCTCCCCAGAGCTTCAAAAAGTGTCAAAAGCGTACGTGAATATGCTCGAGAACGAGGTAGGCAAGCCAACGCCGTACGCCATCCCGTATACGGTGAATGCGGTTCCAATCATCTATAACGTGGACCTGTTTAATAAATACCATCTGACCATCCCTAAGACATGGAATCAACTCATGTCCGAAGCGCAAAAAATTAAGCAGGAAGGTGGCACGCCATTCTACAACGGATTTAAAGATGCATGGACGATTGCCCCCATATGGAATGCATTATCTACCAACACAGAAGGTCCAAACTTCCTGAAGGACCTGGCTGCTGGAAAGACAACGTTCGTCAAGAGCGACGCAATAGCGGCCAATCAGCTGCGGCAATTTACAGCACTTGGGCAGCCAAACCAATTTGGTGTTGACTATAACGACGCCAACTCAGCATTTGCGAATGGTAAATCAGTCTTCTATGCGCAAGGCATTTGGACGCTACCCGTGATTCGATCCGACAATCCTAAGATTCAGCTCGGTACCTTCGTTGTACCAGTGACAAACGATCCGAGTCAGATCAAGATGGTATCCGGTGTCGATTCCCTACTTGCCGTGGCCAACTCGGGCAATGCGAGTAAAGAAGCAGCAGCGATGAAATTTATTGATTTCCTACTGCAGTCAAAGACCGCAGGGCAGTATGCAACTGTCGCGGGTCTGTTCTCCACAGTCAAGGGAGTCAAAAACACTGACCCAGCGCTTGCTCCGCTCCAACCCTACATCAACAGCGGGCGCGTTGTTGACTTTGACGATCACTACTACCCGGCAGCGATGGCTGCAGGCAATCAGTATGAATCGGTACTTCAGGGTGCTCTTTCAAAGAACCAATCTTCATCACAACTGTTACAACAGCTGGACAGCCTTTATCAATCGGCTGCGGCTCATCAATGATCTGTTGGCAAGCGGCTGCGGCTGCTTGCCAACACCTTAGGAGGTGATCCCGATTGAAATCACTACGCAACTCATTCGCATTTATTCTAATGACCGTGCCAATGGCTCTGCTATTTTTCTATTTCCATACTTGGCCGGCATTACATGGTATTTTCTTGAGTTTCACTGACTGGAATGGATTTGGCCCATACCATTTTATTGGTCTCCAAAACTATATGGATCTTTTACATGACAAACAGATCCGCCATGCATATGTCTTCACCTTCGAGTTCGCCATTGTCACAACCATCCTTGTCAATATCGTCAGCCTGCTGATTGCACTTGCATTAAACGCTAAAATCAAACTGTCCCGTACATTTCGCGCAGTATTTTTTCTCCCATATGTTTTGAGTACACTCATTGTTTCTTTCATTTTTAACTACCTGTTTTCAAACCTCATTCCCAACATCGCTCAGGCCCTGCACCTACCGGCTCTTGCCCAGAACATCCTTGGCACGCAGTGGGCTTGGGTTGGTATCGTGATCGTATCGGTGTGGCAAGGCGCCTCGTTCAATACACTACTTTATTTGGCCGGTCTGCAAACCATTCCAGAGGACGTCTATGAAGCGTCCAATATCGACGGGGCATCGGCATGGGTGACATTTTGGCGAATCACTTTCCCATTAATCATGCCCTTCTTCACCATCAACATGGTGTTGGCCGCCAAGAGCTATCTGCAGGTTTTTGACCAGGTCGTCGGCATGACCAACGGTGGTCCTGGAACCGCCACACAATCCAACACGTTCGTCATATACACGAACGGCTTCGGTGGCGGCGAACTTGCCTATCAATCCGCGAACGCTGTCGTTTTCTTGATCATCCTCGTTTGTGTCGCACTGATTCAAGTCCGTCTAACACGAGGGCGGGAGGTTCAATTCTAATGTTTGGGAGAACGAAGACGAATTGGGTTGCTATGATATTCTTAAGCATCGGATCGCTGTGCATTCTTTTTCCCATCTACATGGCGATTATGGTGTCGCTAAAAAATCCCCAAGAACTTGCACAGTCCGTTCTGGGCTTCCCAACACAAATCCACTGGGGTAATTTTCAGCAAGCTATGGCCGTCACTCACTACTTTCACACCTTCTTGAACAGCTTGTTCATTACTTTTTTTGCTGTCGTTCTGACAGTTCTCACGCACTCTATGGTCGCCTATGCCATCGCCCGCAATATGCAAAAGCGATTTTTCCGCTATCTCTACAACTATTTCTTCGCTGCAATGTTCGTACCTTTTCCTATTCTCATGCTGCCATTAGTTCGGCAAATGAGCCATCTCGGTTTGGCCGATCGCGTTGGGTTAATTATCCTGTATATTATTTATGGCATTTCTCAAAACGTCTTTCTCTATGTCGGCTACTTGAAATCGGTTCCGTTGGAACTTGAGGAGGCGGCGCTCGTCGACGGCGCAAATCGGTGGCGCATTTTTTGGAGTGTTGTCTTTCCACTTATGGCCCCCATGAATGCAACTGTTGCCATTTTAACAGGGTTATGGGCATGGAACGACTTTTTGTTACCACTCGTCATGCTGTCGAATCCTAACCAATACACATTGCCGCTGGTCCAGTATGCTTTTCAATCGCAATACAGCACTAACTATTCTTTGGCTTTTGCATCGTATCTCTTGGCGCTACTGCCGATGGTCATAGTGTATATCTTCTGCCAAAAGTGGATTGTGAACAACGTCACCAAAGGCGCCATCAAGTAATTCTTTACTAGGAGTGACCTACATGAAATTCAGCGACGGTAACTGGCTCACCCGAAAAGGCGTATCCGTACACGCCCCTGCACTCGTTCATGAAGCCGTAATCGAACATGATGCTATCACCTTATACGCCCCATGTAAGCCTATTCACCACCGCGGTGCCACACTGGATGGTCCTCTCTTGACCATACGCTTGTCCTCCCCAATGCCGGATGTGATTCGCGTACAGGTCCAGCACTTGAAGGGCATACGGAACCTTGGCCCCGCATTCACATTGCACGAGCAACCCAGAAACATTGAAGTCTTGGAAACGGGTGACCGCATCGAAATGACAAGTGGTTCCCTCAAAGTACAGGTACAACGCAACCCGTGGTCGATCGCGTTCTTCAACGAACATGGACAACTGACCAAAAGTGGAAACCGGGGTTTGGCGTATGTGCTGGACAACGGCGTTCCACACATGCGAGAACAACTGGGCCTTTCTGTCGGCGAGTGCGTGTATGGTCTTGGTGAGCGCTTTACTCCCTTTGTCAAAAACGGGCAGATTGTAGATATCTGGAATCGAGATGGTGGAACCAATTCGGAGCAGGCGTACAAGAACGTGCCATTCTACCTGACCAACCGTGGCTACGGGGTCTTTGTCAACCATCCTGAGCTCGTCTCCTACGAAGTCGGATCAGAACTTGTCTCGCGAGTACAGTTTAGCGTTGAAGGCGAATCGCTGGACTATTTCATCGTCAACGGACCCACACCGAAACAGGTACTTGAACGATATACATCGCTCACCGGGAAACCGGCGCTACCCCCCGCCTGGTCATTTGGATTGTGGCTGACAACGTCATTCACCACCAATTACGATGAACAGACGGTGAATCAGTTTGTTGACGGCATGGCAGAGCGAAACATTCCATTGCGAGTCTTTCACTTCGATTGCTTTTGGATGAAGGAATTCGAGTGGTGCAATTTCGAGTGGGATCGGCGAGTCTTCCCAGATCCTGAAGGCATGTTGGCGCGGTTGAAAGCAAAAGGCTTGAACATCTGCGTCTGGATCAATCCATACATTGCACAAAAGTCCCCATTGTTCGACGAAGCGGCCAACCTCGGGTACTTACTCAAACGCCCGAATGGGGACGTTTGGCAGTGGGATTTATGGCAAGCGGGTATGGGTATCGTCGATTTTACCCATCCTGGGGCACGGGCATGGTTTGCCGAAAAGTTGAAGCGCCTCATTGACATGGGAGTAGACTGCTTCAAAACGGACTTTGGCGAACGCATTCCCACGGACGTCGTCTATTACGATGGATCCGATCCACTGAAAATGCACAACTACTATACGCAAATATATAACCGTGTGGTTTTCGATACACTGAAGCAACACGTCGGTGAACGTGAAGCTGTTGTGTTCTCTCGATCCGCCACCGCAGGCGGCCAACAGTTCCCTGTGCACTGGGGCGGCGACTGTAGTGCGACGTACGAGTCGATGGCCGAGAGCCTGCGCGGTGGCTTGTCGCTCACGATGTCCGGATTCGGATTTTGGAGCCACGACATCGGAGGTTTCGAAGAGACATCCACCCCTGATCTCTATAAGCGGTGGACAGCATTTGGCTTACTGTCAAGCCACAGCCGACTGCACGGCAACGCCTCGTACCGGGTGCCCTGGATATACGACGATGAAGCCGTTGACGTCCTACGCCACTTCACGCAACTGAAATATCGCTTGATGCCGTATCTATACGCCGCTGCAGCGGAGGCAGCCAGCTCTGGCATTCCCGTCATGCGGGCCATGGTGCTGGAGTTTCCGGGCGATCCCGCTTGTGATTATCTCGATCGACAGTATATGCTTGGCCCAGCACTCATGGTGGCTCCGGTGTTCCAGGAAGACGGCTTCGTGTCCTATTACCTGCCGCACGGCACCTGGACACATCTGTTGAGCGGCGAAACCGTGTCAGGCGGATCGTGGCGGCGTGAGCAATACGACTACTTCAGCTTGCCGCTGTTTGTGCGCGAAAACGCAATCCTGCCGCTTGGTGCACGCTCAGATCGACCGGATTACGACTTTGCCGATGGCGTGGAATTTCACGTATTTGCGTTGCAGGATGGCCAATCAGCAACCTGTACATTGTACGGTACCGATGGCAACTTCGCAGGAACACTCGCAGTGCAGCGACATGGCAACGAGATCGAATTGACGCCCGCCCATCTCGAGAAGCCCTGGAGCGTCTGCCTGCGTGGCCGTCCAGGGCGGGCATCATCGGTCGTCGGCGGTACCGCTGAACAAACCGAACAAGGACTGCACATAATCCCCGATGCACCCCGGAACCCCATCAGGGTTCAGTTTCAACCATAACGCACGATCCCGACGATCGAATGCCTCATGAATCCGGCATCGTGAAAAGGCATTGCCTGGGTGACCCAGGCAATGCCTGAGTTCGTGATGAATGGAAAATCACCCGACGTCGTACCCTGCGTCCTCGATGGCCTCCTTCAGGTCCTCGAGCGTAACGATTGCATCATCGAAGGTCACCGTTGCCCGATTGTCCTCAAGACTGACATGCACGCCCGCAACGCCCTCAACTGCGCGGAGCGCTTTCGTTACAGAATTGACGCAACCCGAGCAGGTCATGCCTTTGACCGCGATCTCCGTGGTTGTAACCATCGCCGACACACTCCCTTTCTGACTTCTATTCTGATGAAGATTGGGCACTGTGAAGCACACGGTACAGCTTCAAGCATCATCCCCCTTCATCGCGAGTGTTGCACGTTTGAGCAAAAGGCTGTTGGAAACCACCGAAACAGAACTGAGCGCCATCGCTGCGCCCGCAATCATGGGACTGAACAGCCCCAAGGCAGCAAGGGGGACACCGAGCATGTTGTAGACAAATGCCCAAAACAGGTTCTGTCGGATCTTTCTCATCGTAATGCGGGAGAGCAAAATGGCATGCACGACGCCGTACATTTCGGATCGTACAAGCGCAATATCGGCAGCCTCAATGGCAATGTCCGCCCCTGTGCCCATCGCAATGCCCACATCCGCCGCTGCCAACGCAGGCGCATCGTTGATACCATCGCCGACCATGGCAACGACTCGCCCTTGCTGCTTCAATGCGCTGATTCTTTCCGCCTTATCTCCCGGCAGGACACCTGCAACAACCTGATGAATCCCAGCCTGACTGGCTACTGCGTTCGCTGTGCGAGCGTGATCGCCAGTCATCATCCACACATCGATGCCCATCTTCACGAGAGCCGCGACAGCCTGCTTGGCGTCCGTTTTGACCCGATCAGCGATGCCAATGGCGCCAGCAAACGATCCGTCGATTGCCACGCAGACAACCGTCTTCGCCTGCTCTTCCAAATGCGCAATCAGTCCCTGATCAATCCCGGAAACACCATGACCCGCCACCCATTGTGAATTGCCAACCACCACCTGGTGCATCTCGACCATACCCATGATCCCCTGTCCCGGGATTGCTGTCATACCCGTTGTCGTGGGATAGTCGATCCCCCGCTCATCCGCATAATGCGTGACAGCTCGTGCGAGCACATGTTCACTTTGCGCTTCCAGCGCCGCGACGAAGCGTATCATCGTGACCTCGTCCACTCCGTCTGCGACCACGACATCCGTAACAACCGGTTTGCCCTCCGTGATGGTTCCCGTTTTATCGAACACAATCGTACTCACTTGATGCGCAAGTTCCAGATACTCTCCACCCTTGATTAAAATCCCTCGCTCGGCTCCAAGCCCCGTTCCCACCATCAGCGCAGTGGGCGTGGCGAGGCCCAGTGAACAAGGGCAGGCAATGACCAACACCGCTACGGCCGTCAGGAGGGCATGACTCCACGTCCCGAAGAAGCCCCATACGAGAAACGTGACAACCGCAATGCTTAACACGATGGGTACAAACACACCAGATATTTTGTCAGCCAGTCTCTGCACCGGCGCTTTCGATCCCTGTGCCTGATCGACCAAACGTATCACCTGGGCCAGTGCTGTGTCCGAACCTACCCGTGTCACTCGCATGGAAAAGGCGCTCATTTGATTCACCGTAGCGCCATACACCTGTTCTCCCGCAGCCTTGTTGACCGGTACAGGCTCCCCGGTCAGGAAAGACTCGTCAATGGCAGCAGGGCCCTGGACGATGACGCCGTCTGCCGGCACTTTCTCGCCCGGCCGCACACGTACGACGTCACCCACTTGCAATTGCGCAACCGGCACGTCTACCTCCATACCATCGCGAACAACATGCGCCTCTTTCGCCGCAAGACTGGTCAATGAGGAAACGGCATCATTTGACTGCTGTTTGGCCCGCGTCTCCAGCAATTTACCCATAAAAATGAGCGTGATAACCGTTGCTGAACTATCGAAGTAGGTTTCCGTATGGCCTAATACGGTGAGAACGGCACTGTATAGATAAGCCGCCGTGGTTCCTAAAGCGACCAGTACGTCCATGTTGGCGGCACCGCCGCGAAGAGAATGGTATGCGCCTCGGTAAAACCTCCAGCCGACGAAGAATTGGACGGGCGTCGCGAGAACCCAACTCACCCAATTGGCCAAGAAGGCATGCGATCCAAACAGCATGACGAACATTTGCACGACAATTGGCAGTGTCAACACGACAGATCCCCACATCGTATAGACGTCGCGACGATACGCTCGCTCTTTTCGCAGTCGTTCATCTTCCTCGTTGACGTCGCGAAGCACCCGAGCGCCATACCCAGCCTTTTCGATACGCGAGATAATGCCCTGTTCATCGATAAGACCAGGAACGAATGTAACCGTTCCCTTCTCTGACGCAAGGTTGACCTCAACCGATTCCACGCCGTCGGTACGTCCGACCACTTTCTCAATCCGCGCCGCACAGGCGGCACAGGTCATACCGTCAATTTTCAATACCGCCACTTTGGTCGGAACGGCATGCATGGTCAGACCGTCTTCCCTCGTTCCGCGCAAATCAATCCCTCCTCTCGGCAGCATGGGTCCTATTGGGTGACCTGCGATTGGGATGATCATCCCTTTGTAAACTGCCTGATGACCTCCATCAACTCGTCGATTTTCTCGTTTTCTGATGCACGATGATGGATGGCGTCTGCCACACATCCCCGGGTGTGAGCGTCAAGAATCGATAGCGCGACTTTGTGCGTCGCATTCTTTATCGCCGCCAGTTGCGTCAGCAGCTCCACACAATATCGATCTTCCTCAATCATCTTCTGCACGCCACGCACTTGCCCTTCGATTCGGCGCAAGCGTGTGAGTAGATCAGTTTTATTCTTTGCATAAGGATGGCTCATTCGCCTCACCTCGTTCCTGTATATAGGGTACCCCCGTACCGTATGAAAAGCAAATTCGATCGTTGCAGATTTTTGTTCAAGGTGAACCACATGGAACGCCATCACAAGCAAAGGCCGTGCCCAACGTCGACCGACGTCCGGCACGGCCCGTTGATCTGTGCTATCTCATGCTACCTTCAACGTCCATTTGCCGAGAGATACTGCATTTGATAAAAGTCGCCCCAAGACCACGGATTCGGCTGCGCACCCGTGACGCCAGAACGTTCAAGATAATAGGTCTCTCCGTAGAACAGCGGGATGGTATAGCCCTGTTGGATAAGTTGTGTCATCAACTTGGCCGCTGTAGAAGCCGAGGCAAACATGCTCGGACTGTTTTGATATTCAGCCTGCCACATGCGCCAATTCTTCACATCGGAAGACTCATTCTTGTCCCAGTATACCTGTACATCCAGGCTGCCTGTGTTGATGCCGCCCCCGCCCGAACCTTCCGAGTAAGGCGCAACGAATTTCCACGCCTGCACATAGGCTGCGTGTTTCGCACTCGCGGTCTTCGCTTGCTTCCACGTATCCACAATCTCATTCCACTGCTGTGTCAACGACAACGATCCTGGCGGATTCAGGATGGCGCGCCACTGTGCAGGCTGCTCGGACGTCCACTTATTGATATACGCAATGTCCGACTGCGCCGCAGTGACAAGCGCGGACCATTGACTCCACTGAACACCCTCATTTGGATTGTTCGGATCGCCATATTTCTTAATCGACGCTGGATCATACGGTGTGTTGTACCAAGGTAAGACGTGCTGCACAAATTGCAGAGAGTATCCATAGGTTCCCGGCCAGTAGATGCCTTGATCGCCACCAAGGTTCAACGACGAAGGATCCAAGTTGTTCGTGCCGCCAACCGCGACATTGTATCCTGGTTGAATATTCTTCTGCGGGCCACCGTAAGTCATATTACCCCAATCCGTGGAGTTGAGCTGGACGATCTTCGTCTGAATGCCGAGGTTCTGTTGTAACTCCTCTTGTACTGCTTCCGCCACCGGTACCGACTGGGGGTTGGAACTTGGCACTTCGGCATACAGGTAAATGGTTGGAAGGCCTTTTCCGTTCGGGTATCCTGCCTTTGCCAACAATTGCTTGGCCGCGGCGATGTTGGTGGATAACCCACTCTCGTACTTACCGGTCGGCCAGCCAGGTACCGAGAACGTATTCGTGATCCCGCCCATGCCACCTAGCACGTCATTGACAATAGGCTGCCGATCAATGGCCATCTCAATCGCTTGACGAACTTCAGGTTTCTCCAGCGGGGAGGGCACGGCAGAGTTATCGTATTGCAAATACGTGATACCATAATCAGGTGCTTTGTGCATCTGCGATATGATTTGAGGATGCGTCTTGACATATTGCAAATCGGAGGTTGATCCAATGGTTGTCACATCAATCTTGTTGGCCATGAAGTCTTCAACCGGAACACTGGTGCCAGGAAGCACGTCGATCTCCTTCGCCGTTCCGTAGTTCACCTCTCCTGGGTGGCCCACATATTTCGGATTGCGCACCAGGATCAGCGGGCCGTTTACTTGGAATGACTTCACCGTATACGGTGCATCACTGACAAAGTATGGCGGCAAAAACCAATTCGTCGGGTGCGCCTTAGCCACTTGCTCGTTGATGGGCATCGAGCCGGCTTCGGCAAGATCCCCCAAGATGTAGTGAGGCGACGACGTGGTGATTTGAAGTGTATAATTATTGATGACCTTCAATCCAACAGCACTCGCCGGAACGGTACCTGCATGGTATGCGTACGAATTTTTTACGACGTTGAGTACGCTGAGCCACAACTGCCCATTCGGATTGGATGGAGTCATCTGGCGCATATAGGCATAATAGAAGTCTTGTGCCGTCACTGGCTGTCCGTTCGACCAGCGGGCGTCTTTTCGCAATGTAAAGGTCCACGTCAGGCCATTATTCGATAGCTTGTAACCAACAGCAATTTTGGGGACAATTTGGTTCTTCTGATTGTAACCATAGAGTCCTTCCATGATAGTGCCCTGATCGACGAGAATCTGTGCACCCCATTGAGACGGATCCAACGATGTCAGCGAGGTTCCTGTGGGTGCTGAAATGCGGACGACACCATTGCTCACACTCGCGTCAGAAGATATGCTCGCAGCGGGCACTTGCTTGGACGTCATCGGCACGCCGCCTTCTCCATCCCCGCGCGTGAACAAGACAACAACCCCTGTAGCCATCACGCCTACAGACAGTGCCAAACCCGCTGCTTTCTTGCGCGATATCGGCACAACGACCACCCCTTCTTGTGTTCTTCGCTGAGAATTCAACACCGCCCATATTGACACCGCTTTCATGCCAGCGCCATTCTTTGCGCAATCAAATGCCAGCTGCCGCCGTCAAACTGTGTTGCCAGAGCGGGTTGCAGTTGTTAAATGGAATTATAATCACGCCATTCGCGTTTGAGCCTAATGATTCTGACGCACGTCGGTATCATTTTGACATGTTTATATAATCTGCAAAGCCGTTTTCCGACTTGACAGACTAGATGGTGTCGACCATTCTGGTAATCAGTTGGGGTGCAACTTTCTGGCCACTTCTCCCCCAGAACGAAACCGCTTACGGACGGGGTGGTGCGATCTTGGATGTAAGTGATTTGTTTGAAATGCGCACACATGGAGATACGCTGTTTCACTTGCAGGTATACGATGTCGTCTTGACACGGGGACCCTACCAACAAACCGTGAATCTGCATTGGCATGCGGAAACCGAATTTGTACTGGTCACGGAAGGCACTGTGCGGTTCCGCGTAGGCCAACAGACATTTGACGCTGCCGCCGGCCAAGCCGTCCTTGTCAACGGTGAAGAACTACACAGCATGATCGCCCCGGACGGCGCCCCAAGCGTCTGCAAAGCAATCGTGTTCGATCTCGATTTCCTAAGCAGCTGTGGCTATGATCGCATACAGCACCAATTCATACAGCCGTTGATCGACAAGCAACAGCGCTTTCCTTCGCGAATCGAAGGGAAATCGCCATGGGAGCAGCAAATCATCAGTCATTTGCACGAGATCGTACACCTGTGCATCGAAAGAAGGTCAGGTTATGAAGTGTTTATCAAGGCATGCCTATATCGCGTGATCGGCGAATTGATCACCCATGACATGCTTTTCGGGAACGGTGGAACGCGATATCTGGATGATGAACGATCCACTCGCTTAAAGAAGGTTCTTACATATATCGATGACCACCTTGGTGAACGCCTGCGGCTCGAAGATTTAGCCGCGCAAGCACATATGAGCGAGGGGCACTTCTGCCGCTTTTTCAAAGAGATGACGCAACAAAAGCCCATGCAATATATCAACGAGCGGCGAGTGAACACGGCGGCGCGGTTGCTGAAAGACCCACATCGCAGCATCACATCAATCGGTTTGGAACTCGGGTTTCACGACGTAAGTTACTTTATCAAGGTGTTTCGTGCATATAAACATTGTACACCACTCGCTTATCGCAGACGCTTGCTCCAGAATACGAGCGAACTGAAACGCATACGTAAAGAAATGTGACATATCTGAATCATAGTTTCCAATCCGTTGACGTAGGAGTGAAGACGATGGCGCGTTATCCCTTGATCAATCGCAACATTCGCGGTTTCTTACACGGCGGTGACTACAATCCAGAACAATGGCTGGATAGCCCTGACATCCTCGAGCAAGACATTCAGCTGATGCAACAAGCGGGTTGTAACGTGGTCTCCATCGGGATTTTTGCATGGGCTGCCCTGGAACCTGAAGAAGGCATGTTTCAGTTCGAGTGGCTGGACGGAATTCTTGACCGCTTGGCTGCAAACGGCATCTTTGCCCTCCTCGCCACACCCAGTGGCGCAAGGCCAGCCTGGATGTCTGCAAAATACCCCGAGGTATTGCGCGTCCAGGCAAACCGGCAACGCAATCTGCATGGCCAACGGCACAACCACTGCCCGACCTCCCCGGTCTACCGACAGAAAGTTCGCGAGATGAACCATCGTTTAGCGGAACGCTATTCGTTTCATCCGGCCATCATTGGCTGGCATGTGTCGAACGAGTACGGAGGCGAATGTCATTGTCCACTTTGCCAAGATGCATTTCGGGCGTGGCTAAAACAGCGCTACGGATCGCTTGAACGACTGAATCGAGCTTGGTGGACGACGTTTTGGAGCCACACGTACTCCGATTGGTCGCAAATCGAATCGCCTGCGCCCCATGGCGAAAACCAGATTCACGGATTGAATTTGGATTGGAAGCGCTTTGTCACAGCGCAAACGGTGGATTTCTGTCGGCATGAAATCGCACCCTTGAAACAGGTGAACCCTCAGCTCCCAGTGACGACCAACTTTATGGGCACCTATCCTGGCCTCGATTACTGGCAATTCCGTGACGTCCTCGACATCATTTCGTGGGATAGCTATCCGCTTTGGCATCGCGATCGAACGCTGGTCGATGAAGCCATGCGCACTGCGATGATCCACGATTTGAATCGCTCACTCGGCGGCGGCAAGCCCTTTCTGCTCATGGAGAGCACGCCGAGCGTGACCAACTGGCAACCGGTAAGCAAATTGAAGCGCCCCGGCGTACACGTGCTCACATCTCTGCAAGCAGTGGCTCATGGCGCCGATTCTGTACAGTACTTCCAGTGGCGCAAAAGCCGAGGATCGTCCGAGAAGCTGCACGGCGCTGTGGTCGATCACGTTGGCACCGCAAATACACGAACTTTCCGCGACGTAACAGACGTGGGTGATATGTTGCAGAAGATTGGCGAAGTCGCGGGAACGAGCCCAGAACCGAAGGCCGCTATCATCTTCGATTGGGAAAATCGTTGGGCGATTGAAGATGCTAAAGGTCCGCGCAACATTGGCATGCATTATGAACAGACGGTCATGGCTCACTATCGGAGCCTTTGGGAGTTACAAATTCCGGTCGACGTCATCAACATGGACTGCGATTTCTCCCGTTACAAATTGGTGGTGGCACCCATGCTGTATATGCTGCGCCCGGGTGTGGCGGATCGACTGCGGGCCT
The DNA here is from genome assembly GCF_004366795.1 of Alicyclobacillus sacchari. Lineage (GTDB taxonomy): Bacteria > Bacillota > Bacilli > Alicyclobacillales > Alicyclobacillaceae > Alicyclobacillus > Alicyclobacillus sacchari. The sequence continues at coordinate 250,381 of NZ_SORF01000003.1, forward strand.
TTGTGCACGCGGGCGGTACGTTCGTGACGACGTATTGGTCGGGGATAGCCGACGAGAATGACCTCTGCTTTCTAGGAGGATTTCCCGGGCCGCTGCGCGATGTCTTAGGTATCTGGTCCGAGGAAATCGATGCCTTATACGACGGCGAGTCGAATCGAGTCGAAAGTTGCCCGGGCAATATCCTAGGCCTTTCCGGATCGTACAAGGCATACGAGTTGTGTGACTTGATTCACGCGGAAAACGCCGATGTCGTGGCAACGTATCAAGAGGATTTTTATGCGGATCGACCGGCGGTGACGGCCAACCGGTTCGGTGAGGGTATGGCGTATTATGTAGCGGCGCGACTGGAAGATGCATTCCAACACGACTTCTTCCAATTGATAGCGAGGGAATGCGGACTCGAGCCTGTCGTTCGCTCGCAACTGCCCGCTGGAGTGAGCGCACAGGTGCGAACGGACGGAACAGTAGACTACGTGTTCCTGATGAACTTTACGCCCGTTGCAGCGAGTGTTCAGTTGGACGACAAGGCGTACGAACCGTTGTATGGTGAAATACCACACGACGGCCGTGTCACGCTGGCTGGATATGGCGTCTCCGTGCTCAAACGGCCACACGAAAAGAACCAATAGTTGGGCCCCATATCGACAAGACTCAGATGTCCGTAAACCGTTCCAACTCGTTGTACGCCGGGATGCCGTGGGCGACAATGTCGAGACCTTCCTCTTCCGTGTCGATCGCGACACGCAGGCCGAAGGTACGTTTCAATGCAAAACCAATGGCGAGCGAGGTGAACAGCCCCCAACCGGCGTACACGAGACAGCCGAGCATCTGTACCAACAGCAGCCGGAGCGATCCCGTCGTCAATAGCCCATGCCCAGTATCGAACAGACCAACGGCAAACGTCCCAAGCACGCCGCCTGCACCATGTACGGCGAAGGCGCCGACGGGATCGTCCACCTTCCACGTGTCCAGCCAGCCCGTCGCGAACACGACAAGGATACCTGCGGCCAAACCAATCACGATGGCAGCCCAATGGTCTACGTATGCACAGCCGGCCGTGATCGCGACGAGACCGGCCAAGACACCGTTGATGGTCATGCTGGGATCCGCGACCTTGAACTTTACCATCGTCAGCAGGATGGCAGAGACCCCGCCGGCGGCGGCGGCGAGGACCGTATTGAGCGCGATGCTCGAAAGAAGTGCGTTGAAGGCAGTCAATGTGCTCCCTGCATTGAAACCGATCCAGCCGAAGCAAAGAATAAAAGCCCCGGCTGAAGCAAGCGGGATGTTGCTCGGCGCAAAGACGTTTACGCTGCCGTCTGCGTTAAATCGCTGGCTGCGCGGCCCGACCGTGTATGCGAATCCAAGCGCCATAAACCCGCCCATCGCGTGAATGGCAGCCGATCCGGCAAAGTCCTCCATGCCCAAGTTCGCCAACCAGCCATGCTGCCCCCAAACCCAGTGGCCCGAAATAGGATAGACCAATGCACAGACGAATATGACGATCACGACATACGCCGAAAACTTCATCCGCTCCGCGACCGCCCCGGAAATGATGGAAGCCGTGGCAATAGCAAAGCCAATCTCAAAAAGGACGAACGCAGCCTGCGGCAGGTGATCTGGCGCAATCAGGCTGCCGAAGCCAATCAGATGAGCGTGATCGCGCCCGAACAAGAAATGGACGCCCACCAGATAAAACGCAAGTACTCCAAAGGTGAGATCGACAAACACTTTCATCGTTACGTTGACCGCATTCTTGGTGCGTACGAAACCCGCCTCGAGCAGGCTGAATCCACCCTCCATGAAGAGAACCAGGCCGGCGGCCAGTACCACCCAGATGGCGTTGAGCGCGGTTTGTACAGACAACAACTATTTGTCCTCCCTCTTCTGGTTCAACTCGTCGATGGTTTCATCTACGTCCCCCGTGCGAATGTTATATGCTTCGAGGATGTCATAGACAAAAATCTTTCCATCGCCTGTTTTGCCCGTTTGCGCCGCTTGGATGATAGCGCGGATGGTTGGTTGAATGTAGTTGTCTGACACCACGATTTCCAGCTTGATCTTCGGGTGCAGATTGATATCGTACACATGACCGCGGTAAACACCGACAGCATCCTTTTGTTGACCGCGTCCCTGTACCGGAATCACCGTGAATCCAGACACACCAACCTGACGCAGCGCCTTGATGGTAGGCTGCAATTTTTCAGGGCGAATGATGGCGTCAATGCGTTTCAAACAAACTTCCTCCTCGATAGCACAACCAGCATGGGATCGATCCAGCTCCCCGCCCGTTGTAACTGTTTAGCAGTGTACTTGTCTCATTCGGGTTTGTCCACGGGATATGTCATATTTCCTGACATGCAACATGACAAAGTTGCGGAATCATCTGAATAAGACCTCCCAGGCGCTAGCATATAGCAAATTCGCTGCACAAAAAAAGGCCCCGTGCATGCGAGGCCCTTGCACAAAACGATTCTTCTTCTGCGTAAGGTAATCGTCAACTCCACCACACCTTGCGCGTCGCATCGGTCATGAAAAGCTCCGCCATCGATTTGGCAGGGCCTTTTCTGTGTTTCGTTCACTTTCCGCGTTGAACTCCAGCCGGTAGCGTCTTTGACCAGGGCAAGAGTGCCTCGAGCGCCAGCTCCTCTTGCAAGTCGACGTTCGGCAGTTGCTCGAACAGATATGTCAGATACGCCATCGGGTTCAGCCCGTTTTCCTTCGCCGTCTCCACGATGCTATACGCCGTCGCACTCGCCCGCGCTCCTCGCGGCGTGTTGGCAAACAGCCAGTTCTTCCGCCCAATCACAAACGGCTTCAACGACCGCTCGCTTCGATTGTTGTCGATCTCCAGGTGCCCGTCTTTCACATACCGCGCAAGCTTCGTCCACTGCTTCAGGCAGTAGCTCACCGCCTGTCCCAACGCGCTTTTCGGCAACACCTGCCGTTCTTGCGTTTCCAGCCATGCCAAAAACGCGTCCAGGATGGGCTGACTTTGTTCCATCCGCACACGGGCTCTTTCTTCAGGGTATGCACCCTTCAGTTTCTTCTCCACCGCATAGAGCGCGTTGCAGTACGATAGCCCCTCTTTCGCTCTTTCACGGGCAGAGCCTTCAGGGCCTCGTCGAACTTCCGCCTTGCATGCGGCCAACATTCCACGAGCTCGACATCCGGCATGCCCTCAGATCCCACGTAGCCACCCACATGCAGATACCCGCGAAAGCCTTCCAGGAATCGCTTCGGATGCTCCGCCCCTCGCGTCTCCTGGTAGTCATACAACACGATGGGTGGGCCGTCCTGCCCGCTGCAATACAGCCACATGTCCGACTGCGTTTTGGTGGCGAAGGGTGATGGGTGCTGTGGTCGTTTGAGCGTCCTCTGTCACGACCGAGACAAAAGCGGGAATTACGCCATGCGACGCTTCATCCCGGAAGCGCCTAGCCCAGTACCAGAGTTGGTGGGGTTTCAGGCCGTGTTCGGCGCAGAACTGGGCAGCGGACACACCGCTGTCCTAGAAGGCGGCGATGCGCTCACGCCAAAGTTCACGGCGCTCCTGGTGAGACATGTGCTCTCGCATACAAGAACCCTCCCGTGGCTTGATGAGGACATGTTCAAGCAGCGGGAGGGCGAACGCCATGTGGGGTTGAATTGCCGCTTACTCTTCTGCTTACACGCGCAGTCGCACGACGTTCCAAGACAGTTTGGGCAATTGAACAGTCAGCAAGCCGTCGTCGACTCTTGCACCCTGTCCTGGCTGCGGTGTCACTTCGTGGGGATGCTCTTTCGTGTTCACCGCCTTGAGATTCGAGTGCACGAGCACCGTATGCTCGATCACGCTCGCGCGATCGAATCCACGGATGTCGCATTGCAACTCTATTCCGCCGTCTTGCGAGCGATTGACCGCAAAAACGGTCAACTCCCCCATTTCCTGATTCCAAACTGCGACGGTCTCGACCAGCGGCACGTCGGTAAACTCCTTACAATCGTACTTCGGCGATTGCACGGAACAGTGCATCACCTTCCCCCTGCCATACCTCGAGGCGTGCAGAAAAGGATAATAAATGGTTTGTTTCCACGACGCTCCCCCATTCTCCGTCATGATGGGCGCGATGACGTTCACCAACTGCGCAAGGCACGCCATCTTCACTCGATCCGCATGTTTGAGCAGAGTGATGAGCAAGCACCCCACCACCAAGGCATCTTCAAACGTATACACGTCCTCGAGCAATGGCGGGCCAACCTGCCACGGCTCCACTTGTTTGTCTGCTTCGTTTGAATGAAACCAGACATTCCACTCATCAAACGAAATGTTTACCGTCTTATTGCTCCGTTTTTTTGCCTTGACATAATCACATGCCGCGATCACAGAACGGATAAAATAATCCATGTCAAGGGATTGTGCAAGGTAGCTCGCCAGGTCGTTCTTACGATTTCCATAGTAGCTATGCATGGAAATGTACTCCACGTGATCGTACGTATGTTCAAGGACGATTCTCTCCCATTCGGGAAACGTAGCCATCTTCGATCCGGAACTCCCACATGCGACGAGCTCTATGGTTGGATCCACCCACTTCATGACCTTGGCCGCTTCTTCGGCGATCCGCCCATACTCGTCAGCAGTCTTATGGCCAATCTGCCACGGCCCATCCATTTCGTTGCCAAGACACCATACTTGGATCCGATGGGGCTCTTGATAACCGTGGGATCGGCGCAAATCGCTCCAATAGCTGCCCCCAGGATGGTTGCAATATTCAACGAGCTGTTTCGCTTCGTCGATGCCGCGCGTGCCGAGATTCACCGCCATCATGACGTCCGAGTTTGCCTGCCTCGCCCACGCGACGAATTCATTGACGCCGATGCGGTTCGGCTCCAGGCTTCTCCAGGCCAAATCCAGTTGTTGCGGGCGTGATTCGACAGGTCCAACCCCATCTTCCCAGCGATAACCGGAAACGAAGTTTCCACCGGGATAGCGAACAATAGGGACCTGTAGGTCGCGCACAAGTTCAATCACGTCGTGGCGGAATCCAAACTCATCGGCTGTTGGATGCGAAGGATCGTAGATTCCGCCGTAAACGGCACGGCCCAGATGTTCGATAAACGAACCATAGAGACGAGGATCAACCTCGGCAAGTTGATACTGCGGATCGATGGTCATGCGGGCTATCGATTTGGACATTATGCATTCTCCTCGCTGAAATTAAATAATTCATGGAAATTAGAGCTTGACACTGCCTTGTGTCAAACCAGTGACGATATGCTTGCGGAAAATGATAAAACCGATAATCATCGGCAAAATCGAGATCAGTGACCCAGTAATGACAAGTTGGTAGAGCGGGAGTGTTTGGTTTGCTGCCGCCGTATTAATCAAGCTGAGCAAGGACTCAATTCCCACCGGCAGTGGGTATAGGGATTGACTGTGCAGCAGTACCAAAGGAAGAAAGAAATTGTTCCAGGTGCCGATGAAACTAATAAGAAACAAAGTAGACAATGCTGGTCGAATGATTGGTAAAACGATTCTCCAAAATGTTCGACGTTCGGACGCACCATCGACCTTTGACGCCTCTATTAACTCATTAGGCACCACATCTCGGATATAGATTCGCAGAAAATACACTCCGAACGGGCTTGCAATCAGAGGAAAGATCACTCCGAAATACGTATCGACCAAATGCAACGGTTGCTCCACCACAAACAACGGGATGGCCGTGACCGTGCCCGGAATCATCATGGAAGCGAGAATCAGATAGAATGTGACATCACGCCCCCGAAATCGATGTTTCGCCAAAGCATAACCTGCCATGGAGCACACAACACAAGTTAGCACCGCCACACAGCCGGCGTACACTATCGAATTGACAAACCAGCGTACATATACACCACCACTATACGTAAAAACGAGTTTCAAGTTTTCCCACAGTGCTAGATGTGCAGGTATGCTGAATATACCCGTGGAGGAAAGCTGCGCTTGTGTTTTAGTGGACGCAATGAGAATCCAAATCACAGGAATGAGAAAGTAACAAGCTAGAATAGCAAGAATCAACGTCACAAACACTGTAACGATGATTTTGCCGACCGATACCTTGTGAAGCGCAGGTCGCCCCAATGTTGCTCTTTTGTTCTCCACCTTCAATTCCATCACGGTCCATCACACCCCCGCAGCCATAGCTGTCGTCTGACGACGTTCAGCGGTGCGACCAAGGAAACGAGTCAACACCATAACGATCACCGAAATGAGAATGGTGATGAGCCCCAAAAGGACGGATAACGTAGCGGCATATGGGAGGTTAGTCAAAGAAAAGGCCATGTTGTAAATATCTAGATTGGGGGCGAATGTTTGTGATACAGGGGTTAGCGCTTCAAGCAAAAAGGGTTCATTAAATAGCTGCATAGAACCGATAAAGCTGAGAATGATAGTCATCACAATCGTCGGTCGCAACAAAGGAATTTTAATGTACCAAGCTAGCTGCATTTCATTACATCCATCCATTTTCGCTGCCTCGTATATATCGGCCGAAACACCAGTCAGCGATGCCATGTAAAGCGTCATGTTATAGCCGGCCCATTCCCACGTCGCGATATTGACGATGCTGTATAAGAAGGCGCCAGATGCAAGTGGGTCGAAATGAATTGCCTGCAGTAGCGGATCGAGCGGTTTTGAGTAAAGAAATCCCCACATGATGGAGGCAAACACACCCGGAACTGCATATGGCAAAAAATACACCAACCGAAAAAATGCTTTAAACCTTGCGAACTTCGTATCCAAAAGCAATGCCAATGCCAATGACAGCGCCAGCATAATGACACCCTGAATCACAGCATATTTCATTACGTTTACAATAGAGCCCCAAAATGCTACGTCCCGAAAAGCGTTCAAATAGTTCTGAAACCCCACAAAATAGGCAATGCCCATTCGATGAATGAAGAGACTCGTATAGAACGCATAAAGTAGCGGAACGATTAAAAAGGCAGTAAACAATAACAGGAAAGGCAAGAGAAAAGACCAGGGCGAAAGCCTTTTGCCTAATGACGAATCCATAAAGCTCATTCCCCCTATCGAATCCAGGGATTCACTGGGGCGCCTGTCCAAACATCCACGCGCCCCAGTGAATCTCTATCTCAGCTGGACACACTGTAACCCTGCGAACGTGCGTAACTCATAACCTGTTGCTGCACGTTGGCTAGAGCTTGTTGCACAGATTCCTTCCCTGCAAAAGCCCTCCCGATTTCCGTCTGCAATTCATTAAATACGTAACTACTCCATGGACTCCACTGGAACTTCGCATTGACACGGGAAGATTCTTCCTCAAAGACATCCACGTTCGCAGGCTGGTTATCAAGAGCCGGGTTCTTTGCTTTAAAGGCGGGTAGACCAAATCCTTCCGTTGCCGCAGGGAATAAGCCACCACCGCCATCCTTCGCAGGGGCCACGTCGTGAGGCAACTCGGCTGGGCTGGCATTGATGAACGCGGCGAAGATGGCCGCAGCTTCAGGGTACTTCGATGCCTTTGTCACCGCCTGGACAGACCCCCCCCAGTCACCATCCATCGTCCCGCCTACGGTCCACTGTGGAATGAGTGCGGCATGCCACTTTTGACTACTCAAATTATGATCGTAAGGAACCAAGGCCTCGCTGTCATACCAGGCAGATCCGACAGCGGTCGCGTACATACCGTTGTTTAGGTTTTTCTCCCAAGCGGGCCCAAAGTCGGAGATGTTCTGGACAGCACCTGCTTTGACAAGCCTTTGCCACATCGAAAATACCTTTACAGCCTCAGGAGTGTCGATACGGACACTCCAGTTGTTACCTGAACCTTGAAAGGGAAGCACGCCCGCCTGCCATAACAGCCCAAACATCCATTGTCCATCTGTATCCGAGAAATAAGAAAAATACTGCTTGGGATCTTTTTTGTGGAAGACCAAGGCTTCTTGTTCAAACTGCGCCCACGTGGTTGGAACGGCTAAGTTGTATTTCTTGAAAAGCGAGGTTTGATAGAAGAGACCCATTGGCCCCGTGTCCTCAGGGATACCATACACACCGCCACCCATCGAGACTTCGCTCCACGTCCAAGGCGAGAACTTACTCTTCAAATTCCCCACATACTTCGAGATGTCTTGTAAAGCGCCCGTCGAAATATATTGGGGCATCATGTCGAACTCAAGCATGACAACATCCGGAATGCCTGAACCCGCTTGCACCACCGTACTGAATTTTTGATATTCAGTTGACCCAGCACCCGCATTAACCAGTTTGACTTTGATGTTTGGGTAATACTTCTCAAAAATATTGACCTCTGTCTGGGCATTGGGCACCCAACTCCACCACGTTATCGTCGCTTTTTGTGTATATTTGGGAAGTGGCAATCCAGCCGTCAACACCGGCCTAGGAATCGTGGATCCTGCCATTTGACTCACATTACCCGCGGCTGCCTGATTTTCAACTGGTCCTTGACCACATCCGGCCAAAGTGAAAGTGACAGCCCCAACGAACACACCAAGGAGCATAACCTTCTGATATCTCACACCAATCCCTCCATCCATAAAAATCCGACCGTACAAGTTTGTGCAGAGTTCATTTCAGTACGGATCCCCCCTTACCAATGGCCAACCGCTGCTTCGATACGGTTAAAATAGAAACTACATTAATTTATAACTATTTAAACGTATTAAGCAGCCTGCCAACCACACACAATTGTATGCGCTTTCTACGGATCATATTAACTTGAGTGCTGAGTTCAGTCAACAATAAATTTAAACATTAAGAAAATGATTTTATTTTGTTTAAAATAAACCTCGATTCCTGTCGAACCGAGGTTTATGAAAGCCACGACACCCACACGATGCCTTGTTCATTGATGAAGGACACGCACCGTAATATCATTGTGATAGTGTCCAAAATTCCGACCGTAAATGGTCAATCCCCCAACGTGCTCCGCATGTTCCGGAACACCTATCCGCAGGCGAACTTCATGGTTATCAAACGGCTGCAAATCTTGAATCGTAACGTCCGATATGCGACACCCGTCGATAAAGGTCCCCTTTTGGTTGATCCGGATCAGCTTGAGCATCCCGTGTTGATTCAAGTGCGGCGGCCACCAGTCGGGATTCTGCTTTCCCCTCTCATCGCCGAAGTCCCCTGGACTCGTCCAGTACCCAATCTCAACACCATTTAAATAGAAATAAATATCAGACGGGTAATCATTGTTGTATGAAGGGGCCTCCGAAGACAATTCAGCAATGATTTGAATTTCGCTAACTGTTCTCCCAGGCTTAACGTAATTGGGAATCCAATATTCTAAATACCCTCGCGTCAACCACACGATGTCTGCATTTACATGCCCTGGATCCGCAAAATATCGTGGATCGTCGAAATCACCAATAATGCTATCCTTCGTTGCTAATCCACATGTGGGATGAACATCAAACCCCACATAGTGGCCTACCTTGATGTCCACTTCGTAGAGATTTGCATTCTGTTCCTCAGACTCCATGTCGATCATGATTTTTTTCTCATTAATAAAACAAAACTTTTGCAAGCCATGCTTCGCACCCGTTGTCTCGGTCACAATGAGGCCGCTATCCTCCAGCTTTCGAACATGCTGCGTGATAGCACCATTCGTTAGATTGAGCTTCTTTGCTATTTCATCTAGATTTAATCGTTCGTGTTTCAAGAGCAACATCAGAATTTCAACGCGAACGTCGGAACTCAAAGCTTTAAAAATGTGTAGGCTCGAGCGCAAATCTGTAATGTGAATCACGCAATTCACCCCTAGCGTGCAATTTGTTTTATAGTAGTATAAAACAAATTGCACCTTTCTCCTAGGGTCTACATGCGTGGATCGTCATTGTGACTGTAGGGCCTACAACTTATGCTTGTAAAAACCGCAACATGGTATGTCGATCACGCAGTTTATACGCATGATTCAAACTATCCGCGACAATCACGTCGGCAATCCCCAAATCAGCAGGGTTTTCCGCGCCGCCAACGAGGCGAATGAGCGAGCGAATGTCAATTCCAGAAGGGATATCCGCCAATATGCGCTCAACCTCAGTTTTCTGTTCTTGCACTCGGCGCAAATAACAGCTTGTTGTGGGCGATCTCGGGATGGAACCCATTCGTTCCCGCACACGTTCCTTATACAAGCCAGCTATAATTGCGCTCGCCGCCGCCACCTTCAACCCATGGAGCACCTGTGGCTTACCCGTACGCAACAGTTCCATCTCCCAATAGTGAGACAAATGGTGCTCACCACCTGAAGCAGGGTGAGATTGCCCGAGCAATAACATAGCAAGCCCTGATAGAATTAAGGCACGCATGAGCACGGATAAGCCCTCTGGGCCACCGGCTTGTATCTCATGCACGTGATCCACACATGTTTGCAGAGCATCGGCTGTCAATGATGCAATCCACGGACAATACGGTTCATCCGCCACGAGATGGCCAAATTTCCAATCGGCAAGCGATGTGTATTTGCCAAGCATGTCGCCAAACCCGGACACCGCCAACCGCTTTGGTGACTCCGCCAACACGTTGACGTCGGCAAATAGCGCGATCGGCGCTTGCGTTTGAAACGTCTGTTTCACTCCGCGCACGATGAGTGGTGCACCAGCCGACGTGAAACCGTCGACCGACGCTGCAGTGGGAACCGAAATGAACGGTATCTTCATGGTGAAACTGCAAAAACGTGCGATGTCATGGATTGTGCCAGCACCGACGGCTAGTATCGCTTCAGTATTGGGAGAACACGAAAGAAACCCCTGCATGAGCGTACGCTCGTCAGCGACGACGTCACCGTTTGCGTCTGGTTCCATGATGCAACATCCACAAGTCACCCCCAGTTCTCCCAGCATGTCGACCAAAGCCGATCCTGCAGCTTGAAATGTGTTGGCGTCGGCAAATATGGACACGTGTCGAAACGAAGTCTTGACAAACGCCGCAGCCCGTTGCAACGCGCATTGCTCCACCACAATCTCACGAATTGCGATAGGGTGGTGCATCAATCCACAAGAACATGTGGCTGCCGCACGATTGAGTTCGTCAATCGTCCAATTCATAGGCATTCTCCCTCATTTCTTGTCGCAGCTAACGCAAACAGGGCTGCACGACGCAGCCCTCATCCGCCAATTGAAAATCGTTCACCGATAGGAGACTTCATTCCAACGCAACTCATTCAGAATCGATACAGGAGTCGCTGAGCTGTCGATCACGATGCACTCCACGCCTGCCATTTGGGCAAAATCACGAAGTTGCTCAACTTGGACGCGATACGAGAAACAGGTATGGTGAGCACCCCCTGCTAAAATCCAACTCTCCGCAGCTGTGCTCAACGAAGGCAGCGGCCGCCATAGGACGCGTGCAACCGGTAGTTTCGGCATGTCTCTGTCCGGTTGTACCGCATTTACTTCATTGACCACGAGCCGGAAACGATGTCCGAGATCGACGAGAGTCGCCTGCACGGCATAACCAGTCGCACCGTCAAAAACAAGGCGCGCCGGATCCTCCTTACCGCCAATCGAAAGTGGATGCACTTCGACGCGAGGGCGCGTCGCCGCAATCGTTGGGCAAACTTCAAGCATATGCGCACCAAGCACCAGTTCGTTGCCGGGCTCGAAGTGATAGGTGTAGTCTTCCATGAAGGATGTGCCTTCACCGCAGGCCATGACTTTCATCAAGCGGACGAGCGCTGCCGTCTTCCAGTCACCTTCACCGCCGAACCCGTAACCGTCCGCCATCAGGCGTTGAACTGCAAGTCCGGGCAATTGGCGCAGCCCGTGCAGGTCTTCGAAGGTCGTCGTAAATGCGTGAAATCCGCCTTCGTCAAGAAACGCACGCAGCCCCAGTTCGATGCGGGCCTGTTCGCGAATTGCGTCGCGCACAGCGCCTTCCGATCGCGCCGCCGGATCAAAGTCGTACAGCGTCTCATACTCGTCCATCAGCTGGTCAATTTGTTTCTCGGAAATTGCCTGCACCCGTTCGGCGAGATCGCCGACACCGTAGCCATTGACAGACCAGCCCAGCTGCAGTTCCGCCTCGACCTTGTCTCCTTCTGTGACGGCTACCTGCCGCATGTTGTCCCCAAAGCGTGCAACGCGGATTTGCCTGCTCTCCGCAAAAGCTGCCGCCGTCTGCGCCCAACCGCGGATACGCACTTGAACCGTCTCGTTCTGCCAGTGCCCGACGACGACTTTGCGGGCAATGTTCATGCGGCTGACCAAAAAGCCAAATTCCCGATCTCCGTGTGCAGACTGGTTCAGGTTCATAAAGTCCATGTCGATGGTGTCCCATGGGATGTCCCGATTGAATTGCGTGTGTAAGTGCAACATCGGCTTGTGAAGAACCGACAAGCCATGGATCCACATCTTAGCTGGAGAGAACGTGTGCATCCAGACAATGACGCCCGCACAGCGGTCGTCGGCATTGGCCTCTAAGCAGAAGCGCCGAATCTCCTCTGAATCTTTGAGTACTGCCTTAAAGTGAACGGCGTGAACGGGTTGGACCACCTCAGTCAGAGCCTGTGCGACTTGACGGGCATGCCGTTCGACTTCCTCCACGACCTCCGGCCCATAGAGAAACTGACTGCCGACAACAAACCAAAACTCATAAGACTGCAAATTCATCCTCGTATCCCCCAGTTTGTGACTTCCTGGCCCATGGCCAAAAACGCTCTGGCACAGTCCACCGTTGTCCGGACAAGTCAATGTGCGCTGATCCGGTTGTTCTGCCCGTAGTACGCGTTTGCTCCGTGCTTTCTGTAGTAATGCTTATCAAGAAGAAACTGATCGATCGCGCTCCAATGCTCGTTTAACTGAACGGTATTCAAAGCCATCTTCGCGACGATTTCGAGTACGACCGCATGATAGACTGCATCACGAGCGTCTTTTCCCCAGCAGAACGGCGCGTGATTGGCCACGAGGACGCCGGGCATCGCCATCGGATCCAGCCCCAACTCGGTAAACGTTTCGACAATCACATGACCTGTCTCCAGCTCATACGCCTGCTCCACTTCGATCTTTGTCAGCTTGCGAGTACACGGAATATCCCCGTAAAAGTAGTCGGCATGAGTCGTGCCCAGAGCCGGGATCGGCTTGGCAGCCTGTGCCCACATCGTGGCCCACGGCGAATGGGTATGAACGATCCCACCAATCTCCGGGAACGCCTTGTAGAGCACGAGATGTGTTGGCGTGTCGGACGACGGACGAAGATCTCCCTCGACCACGTTGCCGTCAAAATCAACAACCACCATATCCTCGACGGCCAACTCTTCGTAGGGCACACCACTAGGCTTAATGACCATCAGGGAATCATTTCGCGAAACGCCGCTGACGTTGCCCCAGGTGAAAGTGACGAGTTCATGTTTGGGCAGTGCAAGGTTCGCTTCTAACACCGCTTGTTTCAAATCTTCTAGCATACCGGCACCCCATCCTTCACCGTTACACTTTTCAGTTGCTTCAAAACCTTCATCACGTTGTTCTCACCGCGACCGAAATAGTTGTATAAACGCGCGTACTCCGCGTAAAGCGCGTCGTACACCTTCACGGCATCCTCGTGTGGCAGATACGAATCCGGCTTGATGCCTCCCATTTCCCGCGCAGCATCCTGAATGGCGTCATAACCACCGTTCTCCTTGCCAGCCGCAACAGCCCCAAACATGGCCGACCCCAGCGCAGGCGTCTGGGACGACGCACCAATGCGAATTGGCATGTTCAGTACATCCGCGTAAATTTGCATCATCAAACCGTTTTTTTCGGCGATCCCGCCACAGGCGTAAACCTCGTCAACCGGCACCCCGTGCTCACGGAATGTCTCGATAATCATCCGCGTTCCAAACGCTGTCGCCTCAATCAACGCCCGGTACATTTCTTCCGGCTTCGTCGCGAGTGTCGCACCTAGCAGCAAACCTGTTAAATCTGCATCCACCAATGTCGATCGGTTGCCATTCCACCAATCGAGTGCCAGAAGTCCACTTTCGCCAGGACGCAACGCCTTGGCTTTGGCTGTGAGCAACTGGTGAATGTCAACTCCCTGCCGCCTGGCTTCTTCCATGTAGCACGCTGGCACACACTGTTCGATAAACCACTCAAAATGGTCACCGACACACGACTGTCCCGCCTCATACCCCATATACCCAGGGATAATACCGTCCTCAACGACGCCGCACATACCTGGTACCATACGTTCTTCGGTACCAAGCAAGACGTGACAAGTGGAAGTCCCCATAATCATCAGGAGCTTACCCGGTTCTGTAATCCCCACGGCGGGCATCGAGACATGCGCGTCGACATTTGCAACCGCCACCGGCGTACCAGGCCTGAGGCCTGTCAGTTCCGCCGCAACTTCGGTCAACTCACCCGCGCGGGTGCCAATTGATCGAATCTCCCCTCGCAGCTTGTCGTCGATCACGTTCTCCAGCCGCGGATCGAGCGTACGGAAGAAGTCGCGGCTCGGATACCCGTCGCGTTTGTGCCAAATGGCCTTATACCCCGCTGTACATGAGTTGCGAACCAATTTCCCAGTCAACTGCATGACAACCCAGTCGGCAGCTTCTACCATAACGTCCGCAGCGTCATAGATCTCTGGCGCCTCATTTAGGATTTGCCATAGTTTTGGCAGCATCCACTCAGACGATATTTTGCCTCCATACCGCGCCAAAAACGTTTCGCCGCGGGAGACTGCAATCTCGTTTAGGCGATTCGCTTCATCCTGCGCTGCATGGTGCTTCCACAGCTTTACATAGCTGTGCGGGTGACTCGCAAATTCGGATCGCATGCAAAGCGGTGTGCCATCTGACGCGATTGGCAACATCGTGCATGCGGTGAAGTCAATGCCGATACCGATGACTTCAGCAGGCTCCACGCCGGCCGATTGGAGCAGTTGCGGAATGGTATCATGAAGCACCTCCAAGTAGTCCCCAGGGTGCTGCAACGCCCAGCCATCTTCCAACCGAGTCACCCCATCTGGAAGATAGGCATCCATGACACCGTGTGAATATCCCTTCACTGCCGTCGCCACTTCACGACCCGTTCCCACTTCCACCAAAACGGCTCGCCCAGACTGCGTACCGAAGTCGACTCCGATGCTGTACTTCGCCATGTTCATCACCACAACCCATCGTTTAGTGGAACCGCTCTCACAAACAAATTGTACTTACAACCACACTTCATAACAACGACTTATTCGTACAAGTTACCGCAAAAAATTGGCCTTTTGCACTGAGTTTGCATCTTTCGCGGAAGATCCTGTACGCATCAAAGCCGTCCCACGCATCCAAAACTGTTCGATTTCCTCAAGCGACTTGTTTTTAGTCTCCGGAACAAGCATGCTTACGAACACGAAGCAAACCACGTTGATGGCAGCAAAGATCCAGAACGTATCAGCACCGCCGAGCCCATTTAGGAGCATCGGTGTGAATTGACCAATGGCCCAGTTTGCTCCCCAGAGAAAGATGGTCGCGACACCCGCGGCTCGCGCCCGCAAGTGATTCGGAAAAATCTCCGGAATCATAATCCAAGGGATAGGCCCCATAGAAACGCTGAATGCCGCAGTAAAGCCCATGATAAACAGGATTAACCAAAAGCCGTTTGAGAGGTGGAAGAAAAACGTCGCACCAATCAACGCCATGAAGATGGCCATCAAGGCGGAGCCAATTTGCATAAGGCGGCGGCGTCCGACGCGATCGATTAAAAACACTGCGACAACAGTAAAGACAACCCACATGGCACCAAAAAAGGCTTGAATGGAAAAGTCAGAGTTCAAACCGAATCCGACCATTTTGAAGATTTCAGGTCCATAATATGTGACTGCATTCATGCCGATGACTTGATTGAATAAAGCGAGCAGAATGCCAACCACGAGAGCCTTGCGCAGCCCTGGCTTCAGCAAATCGCGAACACTGCTGCTCGCCTCGTTGCGCAGCGAGTCCGCGATGGTCTTGAGTTCCATCTTCGCCATCGCTTCCCCGTTAATTTTCGTCAAGATGGCGAGTGATTGTTCACTACGCCCTGCCTTGACCAGCCAGCGTGGGCTTTCCGGCGCAAACAACAACACGAAGAAGAAAATTGCGGCTGGTACAGCGCCAAGCCCTAACATCCATCGCCATCCTGTGGTCGTATCCCACGCAACAGTGCCAGACCTTTGGATGAGGAAATTGGTCACGTACGTTGCGGAAATACCAATGATGGTGAGTAGCTGATAGAGCGACGAGAGGGCACCGCGAATCCGGGGAGGTGCACATTCGGAAATATACGTGACAGATAGGGAAGATCCCATGCCAATACCCAGACCGCCAATGATACGGGCACCAATGAGCACGGTTACATCGGTCGAAAACGCTGACACGACGGCTGCAATCGCAAACAGACATGCAGCCGTCATCAGCACCTTGCGCCGGCCTATGCGATCGCTCATAAAGCCGGACAGACCGACACCAATGACACCACCAATCATAATGCTAGAAATCACGAGGCCTTGCATGAATGCACTCAGGTTATACAGCGTTTTCAAGAATCCAATAGCGCCGGAAATCACAGCCGTATCGTAACCGTACAGTAATCCTCCAAGCGCAGCCGCACAGGAAATCATGACGACATATAGAGCAGACCCAGTCTGATGGGGTTTCCCTTGTGATATAGGGTGACTCATCTATAACTCCTCCTTCCAGATACAGCAAACTTCTCGCGAAACGCGACAAACGGTAAGCACCTTAGCCAACAAGCGAACTAGTTAGCCCCCTTCCACCAGGAATCCGTTTACAAATGTCCAGATGAGTATTCAGTATGTCATATTTGTACGTACAACTTGTAGGATAATGCGCTTTATTGGTTTTGTCAATCCATTCCGAACTACGCGATCTCAAGAAGTCCTGGATCGCGTGTAAAGGTTCGATGTCCACGTTTGTCCAATAGGAATCAAGAAAGCAACTAACTCTTTTCTTTCTCCATTCCCATGGCTCGTCATGAGTTGCAGTCCCCCTTCAACTCATTCTCGCCGTGGACTGTCTCACCACCAGCTTGGGCTCGTAGACGATGGACTGTGGTTCCTCCCCATCCCGTCGCCCACGGT
>NZ_SORF01000004.1 GCF_004366795.1 Alicyclobacillus sacchari
CTCAATCTCACATTCTACCAGAGAGGACGGAGATGGCTCATCTTTTATACCTCAAATGTGCCATCCCTTTTTACACAGCATACTGGACTCAACTGGCGCAAGGGCAGTTCCGATGAGTCCCGCGCGTACGCTACCTAATCTCGGGCCCCCGGTCCCCACGACATAATCGACGCCACTAACGCGCCCGCGATACTGATCGGGTGTGCTCATCTGGACGAGCATCTGGGGACTCGCGGAGTGGATCCAGATCCATCAACCAATGCCACCGCGCCAAGTCGAACTCCTCCTATCATGCCGGGTCACATACACTTCTGGTTTCTTGTCTCGACTCTATCGAGTCTATCGAACGGCGTCACGTCATCCCCGAAACGAATTCGGTATATTTCGACATGTCCCAACCTTTTCATTATGTATGAACATTCCATTATATCCATAGTTTTGATACTCACGCCATCTTCGCCCGAACAAGTATAACGGACGGACGATTGGCATCAGCTAGCTTCGAAGATCCATTCCATGAACAAACGTACTCGTCGTGACGCGTAAAACGTAAGTGCTCACACCTTGAGCAAAGGTACATCATTGTTGCCCGATTGTCGTTGACATGTCCAATCGCCTCCCTGCCCCAAATACCTCAGTGTAACGTGTGAGGGCTCTTGACCCGGCACGATCCGCCGCAATGGATGATCCAAATAAATCCGTTCGCTTAGAGTATAAGTCTCGAGCTGCAACGATCTATAATAATCTAAGCTGGCACTTGGTGAGGGGGAATTTGCGTTGCCGCCTATACCTCATTGGCTTGTTTATGCGTCTGCGGTCGTCCTGCCGCTATGCGCCTTTCTTCTGACTCCGCCCAGTCCGTTGATGAACAAGCTCATCTCAAGATTTGAGATACACCCAAAACTTGAAAATCCTCTGATCACCTCAGTGAACGTATATGGCACGGAGCTACGGGGCAGGGATCGCGATCGCTTCATTGTTGCATTTAATAACGCAGATTTTCTGTTCGAGTATGGCATGATACCTTCCTTAAACAAAAATCCAATCTTTATTCGCATCAAACAGGGTAAGCGGATGTATGAACTGACCGCATACCTGTACGGTGACGGAATGATCCAACTGGTACGCTACAAACGAAAACGACAAGTTACCTATCGAGTTTCGTCAGAAATTCTCGAGCTCGTTCTGCAATCCTGTATTCGTGATGCTTGGTGGGTCACTTGAACTGCCTTTGAACAACATTCTATTGCACGCAAGTGATTTGCTCACCTGCGTGCAGCCAAAATCCCCCTACAACCTCTCCCGCATCGACTGCAATGGTTCTAAACTTCACGATATCGCTTATGCATGATTTTAAGCATCGACATGAAATCGTCAAAATCCCCGCTTTAACGTTTCAGCAATCCCTGCAACGGAGGTGTTACTCGTTCACAATTCATCCATGAACCGCTGATTGTTGCCCTTCTGATGAGATAAGCGAAAACTAGGGGGAATGAGCTTGTCCACACGGATCCGCTGGTGCCTAGGAGCACTTGGATGTGTTTCACTTGTATGTAGTTCTGCATGGACCGCGGTTAGGGCCAGTACAGCCATCGTGCCGACATCCATGGCCAATCAGACCATGTTTGGGCCTGACGTCTATGTTTTCGATCCGTCTATGCCCAGTTCTGCTATTCAGCAGATTGCGGATTCTATCTACAATCAGCAGGAGACCAATGAATTTGCCAGCCAGGGGTATGCACTACTCTTTAAGCCAGGCAGCTATCATGTCGACGTCAAAGAAGGCTTCTACACGCAGGTAGCCGGATTAGGCCAAAATCCTGGCGACGTCACCATAGACGGCAACATCAATGCCAATGCACAGTACAACAATGGCAACGCTACAGACAACTTCTGGCGTTCGGTGGAAAACCTCTCCGTCGACCCGACTGATGGCGTGATCGACAACGGAGTGAAATGGGATCCGCAAGGGATGCAGTGGGCCGTATCACAAGAAGCTCCGATTCGTCGAGTGCACGTCGAAGGAAACCTCGACTTATTCGACTTCACATCGTCATGGGGGGCTGGCTATGCAAGCGGCGGCTTTATGGCCGACTCGGTGGTCGATGGCAAAGTCGTCCCCGCCTCTCAGCAACAGTGGTTGTCGCGCAACAATCAGTATGGCAGCTGGAGCAACGGTGTATGGAATATGGTCTTCGTTGGTGACACGAATCCACCGAGCGGAACGTGGCCTGCGCAGCCATATACGGTCGTCGGGCAAACGCCCGTGATCGCCGAAAAGCCGTATCTGTACATGGACACCCGAGGACAGTTCAACGTCTTTGTACCCGCACTGCAGACAAACCGCCAAGGCGTGAGTTGGGAAAACGGTTCGACACCGGGACGCTCCATTTCCATCGACCAATTCTACATTGCATTCCCGAACACTCCGGTCGCACAAATCAACCGTGCACTCGACCAAGGCAAAAACCTGATTTTCACACCTGGCACGTATCAGCTCACGAGCACGATCCACATCACGCACCCGGATACCGTCGTCTTAGGTCTTGGCTTTCCGACTCTCGTTGCAGCCAACGGACAACAGGCGATCTCCGTCGCCGATGTCGGAGGTGTTCGCATTGCAGGCCTTATCCTTGACGCTGGAGCGGAACGCACACCTGCGCTTATGACGATCGGAACCAATCATGGCCAGGCGCAGTTGCACTCACCCCACTTTGATTTCAGCCATGATCCAACCATCCTCTACGATCTGACCTTCCGCGTCGGTGGAGCGCGCCTCGGAACGACAGATGCCTCCCTAGTCATCAACAGCAATGATGTCATCGGTGACGATATTTGGCTGTGGCGAGCCGATCACGGCACAGGAGTTGGCTGGAACCAAAACGCGGATGCCAATGGCTTGATCGTCAATGGCGATGACGTGACTATGTATGGCCTGTTCAATGAACACCACGAGCAATATCAGACGGTTTGGAACGGGAACGGCGGGCGCGTCTACTTCTACCAATCCGAGGATCCGTATGATGTACCAAACCAGTCGGCATGGATGAGCCACAATGGAACCGTAAACGGTTACGCTTCCTATAAAGTCGCCGACGACGTCACTTCAAACCAGGTATTCGGGATTGGCGTGTATTCCTATTTCCGTGATGCAGCCGTCATACAAAACAGCGCGATCGAAGTGCCAAACGCACCGGGCATCAATATCACACACGCGACGACGGTGTGGTTGAATGGCCAGCCTGGCAGCGAGATTGCACACATCGTGAATGACGTTGGCAACCCTGTATACGCAAACTCGCCCAGTGACGCCATGCGTCAGACGCTCGATTCGTTCCAAGGAAGCAGCGCTCCGAGCAACGTTTCTCCCTAGACACCGGTCAAGGCCATTCACATGGGTGCCGAGGAATTTCGTTGCCTGTTTCGATCAAATTTCAATCCATGGGTGTTATGTTCATGTCGAGCCACAAAGCTCCTAATTTCGATATCGAGGTGGTAACAGACATGGCATATCACTTCACGCGCAAAACCATTCTAGGAACTCTAGCAACAACGCTCACGTTAGGCCTGGGTTCGACCGCTGCATTCGCATCTGTGTCGCACACATCCCACCACCCAGTGCTCGACGCTAGCCAAAACCGTTCTAAGGTCACGTCCAGCACACAACAAACCGAAGATCATCACGACTCATTTAACCTACGCCAACTCTTGCTAACAACGGCCGCCAAAGATCTCAATATAAGCGCTTCGACACTGCTGAGCGACTTGAAATCCGGCAACACGTTGGCTGAGGTCGCATCGGCACATGGCGTTTCCGCATCTACGCTGACATCCGACTTGGATGCGACCGTGCAAACGCAACTGAACACTGAAGTCACCGATGGGAAACTTTCAAGCTCACAGGAGACTACGCTTACATCCCATCTCGATGCATGGATCAGCGATTGGGTCAACGGTAAGTTGCCAAACCATCCTGCTGGATTTCACCACGGGGGATGGGGAGCAAAATTCGATTTTCAAGGAAGCATTCTTTCAACTGCGGCTCAAGATCTCAATCTGAGCACTTCGGCGCTGGAAAGTGACTTGAAATCAGGCAAAACACTCGCAGAAATCGCATCAACACAAGGTGTCTCGACGTCTACGCTCATCTCCGATTTGGAATCGTCGATTCAGTCCGATTTGAATACAGCCGTCTCGAATGGAACGCTAACGGCTACGCAAGAGACCAACATCCAATCACGCCTTGATTCTTGGATCACCAACTGGGTGAACGGAACCTTCCCGCAGGGTGCTCATATGCAAGGAGGTCAACCGACAACGTCGTCGTCCGACAACTCTCCTACCACCAACCAGGCATAAGTGCCGGACCCCGGTGCCACCGCACCGGGGTTTATGTTTTCCCACGCCCTTTGCCACGTAAAGACGCCCACCGGCATGGGTGGGCGGCGTCGAGATATGGTCGAGAAAAAGCTATACAAAAATACTCAAGTTGAGCATGGATAATACCGTCTGATCCGGACGAACAGTTCGTTCCATCAGTTTTAGCGTCCCGTCCACACGGCGGATGACGTCAGTTCGCTCTCCGAATAATTGTTCTACATCTGGGTTATCACGAATGCTGCGGAGGATCAACACATAACTTTGCACGGTCGCCTCATCCGGGCCGTTTTCCTCAGTCACCAGAATATTCGTAACCAAGTGGCGTGTTCGGGTATGGGGATTCTCTGCCCATGCGGATGTCGTACGAAATCGTTCCACCCGGGTGCGCAGACTTTGCTTTGTCTCGTCAAAAAACGTCATATCATCCACGATATCGCATGGATCTTTGAAGTCTCGCGTTGCACGCAATGGCATTCGATAACGGATATGATCGTCAAGCAGGTCCAGCCATTCGTCATACCTGCGTGCATCGAGTAGCGAAGCCTCAGTATACAAAAATCTACAAATGTCGTGATAATGCATGTGCTTCACCTCTTTCACCCATTGGTGGTTAGGTCGCGTCATCGAGTAAACATTCGATCCAGCGCTGGTAAAAAGCCCGCGAAATGGCGTCCAAATAGCACGTGGGATACGCCACGCCCGGCCCCGGCCACGATGGATCCGGTTCAACTCTGTCTAAACCCATTAAGTAGTTGAGCACATTATTGTAATGAACATCTTTGTCCTGCGTCATCCAGCCCTGGCTGGCCTCAGCGACGCGCGTCCATATTTCTGCATCATCCTGCTCCAATGTTCCTGCCGGGCCAAACGAGCCGACGTAGCTTAGATAGGATGCTTCCTTGAACGCTTCTGGTGCATCTTGATCTACCATCAACCACGACGTCACTTCAATTGATGTCGGTGTGAGCGGCCTCCATACCCGGAAATTCACAAACGATGTCAAGGGTTCGCCCGGCCCTCCTGTACCGTGCATCGGACTGACGAATGACAGATTTGGGAAACAGTTACCGACTGTGATCATCGTGTTGCGAAAGACGTCTAGCTGCATCGGATCGAGATTGCGTTCAAACATCGACCACATTGTGCTTGGAAGTCCTTGAAATGGCGGCACATTCATGTCTTTGCGACGCGTGATGATGTTGATGCCGTGCCCGTTATCCAACACAATTTGGTATCCGTAACTGGCATACATCGGGTCCTTTGGGCTAATCCCCAATTCGACAGTGGAGCGATGCGTCATCGCCGTATGATAAGGATCTCCTCCAAAGTTGTCAGCGCTGATTTTCCAGTTGGTGTGGATGATCCATCTCTGAGGAATTCCCCGTACCTCCATGCCGTGGTCGCTACGGCCGAGCATTAGGTCAAAATACCACTTCATGTCCCCGAGAAACGTCTCAAGAGGCTCGACGTGCTCGTTCAACGAGCCAAAAATCATCCCTTGATAACTTTCAACCCGTGGGATTTTGCGCAATGACCACTGACTGCGATCCATCTCCTCGCCATACACCTTGTTTCCTGCGACAATGCCGGTGAGTTCTCCTGAGAGATTGAACGTCCAACCGTGGTACGGACAGGTGAAGGCCTTTTTGTTGCCAAAATCGGCCGTACACAGTTTCGTACCTCGGTGTGTGCATGAATTGAGATAGGCTTGCACTTTTCCTTCTGCATCACGAAGCAACAAGACTGGATCATGTGCAATCCAGCGCGTGACATAGTCCCCCGGACGTGTAATTTCAGATTCATGCCCAAGGAAGTTCCACGTCTTCGCAAATATTTGCTCAAGTTCTGCCTTGAACACCTCAGGGTCGGTAAACGCCCATTGTGGCAACATTCCGCGCAGCACTTTTGCGCGTACGTCTTCGAGGAGCGATCGATCAAGTTTGCCATACTTCATATCCTTCACCACCTGTTAAACACTATCAAGAGACGGATGTCGACGTAATGGCTTGATTTTGTTCGCGATGGGTCTGGCCGACCTTGCGTGGAGCTGTTTCGCGAACGCCAAAGCCAATTAAGAACACGAGAAACGATCCCGCTGCTGCAATGAACATTGGCATTGTCAATCCGAAGTGATCGGCTGCGACACCCGCCAGCGTGGGCACAACCGTACCACCAAAAATTTCACCAATCATCATCATCAATCCGATGGTGGATGCCGCAAAGGCCGCTGGCACAGACTCGCTCGGAATGATCGACATCACGACCGGAGAAAAACCCTGACCGATGGCAAGCACAAACAGAAGGACAATCAGCACACCGATTCCCGTATGCACCTCCGCAAGCATAAGTGGAGCCAATGTCGCCAAGAGGCCGGAGGCGATAAGGGCGGGTTTGCGGCCGATGCGATCAGAGATGAATGGAACGACAAATCCCCAAACCCACGATCCAAACCCGAATGCACTCATGGCCCAGCTCATTTGTGTCGTGCTGATGTGGTCAACCTCGGTCATCAGCACGGGGGCAAATGTCGCAAATGTAATCAACCATGTGATAAACCCGATGGAACAAACCAAGCACAGCCACGTGTTCCGATTGCGGAAAATCACCTTATAGTCGGACCAGCGCAAGCGGTGCACCTCTGCCGGTGCGCTTTCATGCCGAATTTGCGGTTCGCGCATGTATTTCACCACGATCAGCGTGAGGATGAGCGCCGGGATCGCCAGCAGATAAAAGGCGACACGCCAATTGAAGGCGTTGGCCAATCCGACGACGACCAGCGGTGCGATCGCGCTGCCAAGCAAACCACTGGCACTTTGCACAAAGCCGATGTTAAAGCCCTGTCGACTTGGCGTTGACACGGACTTGACCGCCGTTGCGCCGATGGGAAACACGGGTCCTTCGGAAAGCCCCATCAGGGCGCGGACAAAAAACATTGCCAAAAACGAACCCACCACGCCCGATAGTACAGATGTCAGCGCAAAAATGACCATGAAGACGACGAGAATAGGTTTCCGATGGCCGATGAGATCGGAATAGCTTGAGAAAAACCAGGCGGATACACCCCAACAAATGGAGAGAGCCGATGCAAACATTCCAATCTGCGCGTTATTCAAATGCAGCGCGGGAATGATAAAAGGCTCAAGGAACGTAATGCTCTGGCGATCCATGAAAACAAGACCGAATGCAAAAAACATCATCACAATGATGCCATTCTGGTACGTCCAGAAGGACGGTTTGGCTTTCACGGGCTATCCCCCTTCGCATATTCCCGCAAAAACGGGATGAGTGGCTGTGAAAGGCGTCAGGCTGTTCCTTGACGCAATCGTGGCCACAAGGTAGAACGACCATATGTGCCGCGGGCAAGGATCGATACATTTCCTTGCCAAAATCGATGCTGTTGACCGAATCAAACTCCTCCAAACGATGAGCGTCGGTGCCCCGATATACGGTAATCTCCGGCGAAGGTTGTAGCGATCTCGGTGAACCGGATGCGTCATGTGCCGCATGATGAGGGTATAGGCCGCCACTGCATCCGATCGCTCGACGCGCGCGAGCCGTCTCTCCACAGCCTCCTCGATCTCGCCTTCCTGGATCCGCCCGATCCCCCGAGCATACTGCACGAGTTCTTCACGAGTGGGCATCTGGATAACCCTCATCATGGGTGGCGTTGCAGTGGACATGCCACCATTTGCGACCAGTGTAAGCGTGCGAACTCGCTCTGGGCTTTCGTACGCAAGCAGAGCCGCAACCCAACCGCCCATGGAGTGAGACACGATGTGAGCAGACGCAAGTCCCAGCACATCTTGTACCTCTCGTACGAAATCGACCAGGTATGCAAACGAATAATCGACAAGCAACCTCTCCCCATCGCCCCATCCCATCAGATCGGGCGTGTAGACGTGAAATTGCGCGGACAGCGCTTGGATCGTAGAAATCCAATAATCACCTCCCTTCCCAAAATTGGAAACCGTGCAACAGCACTATGGGTTCGCCTGCTCCAGCTTCCCAAACCTCCGTCTTCCCATGACTCAACTCAATGGCGTTCCGCTGAATGGCGTGGATGTCATTCATGCAACCACGTCACCTCTTATCTCCAAATTGCCAAACGTCATACCCACACCCGTACCAGCCGGTGATCGATAGCCAGAACTATATTCCAGATACTCCAGCTGCAAGTGTTCGACGGCTCCTGCGGCCGCGATCCAATTGAAAATGTCTCCCGACGCCCCCTCCAACCGTTCTCTAGGAAGCGCTTTCAAAATGCTCGTATCTTTGTTTTGGAGACCTCGTATGACGAGTTCATCTAAAGCTTCATCCAATTTGAAGTGACTCAAGCCACCCGATCCGATCACGGCCACACGCAGATCGGCATCCCACGATTCAATGGCCCTGTGCAACGCACGGCCGAACTCGTAACAGCGCGCCGGAGTCGGCTGATTCGGTTGAAAGAAGCAGTTCATGAAGACTGGTACCATGGGGATGTCTTGTGGAGCCAGCCTCCGTTTCACAAACGTGTACGCGTGTCCCAGTGACCGATCCCGCAATTGTGTCTTGCTTTGTGAAACGTCAACCCCCTCTTCAGTCAGCCGCAGAAGGATATGCTTGCCCAAGCTACTTTCGGTTTGGTAGCACACCGGTTCATCCGTCGTGTGCCAGGCCCAGATCACAGGGCGGAGAGATGGATGCAAATCTTCCAAACGATGCGGTATGACCGTGCGTAACACCTTCAATCTCTGTGCTTCTACGCCGCATGTACCAACACTCCCTAAGGGCCATCGAAGTTTTAACAACCTCACATGTTCCCTTGCCCCAATCTATGCCCGTTCCGGTCACGATATGAACCGACAATATTGTCGACAATCATCTGTTAGCGTGAGTCGTGAGTACATTGCCAATTCCACCATTGATCTCATAAGGAAATGAGCTTGTCGCCGTGATAACCTTTTACCTACAACTCACATCAACAGCCGAATCCTGAATGTCAGGTACGGGGGACCGCAATATATGGGGTGAATCGCCTTGCGGCATGGCCGCGGCGTAGGGACTGTTCTTCCACCGAACCCGTCAACTAACCTCGGAGGCTTTAGGAGGAATTTTTGATGTTCACGAAGGCAATCTCCACCGTCGCTGCAACACTCACAACGCTCGCACTGGGATCGACCATCGCCATGGCAAGCGTAAGCTTGCCGCCTGGGGTTTCCATCGATCACAACATGACTCCATTGGCCCGCGAAAGCGCGTCGTATCAGGCGAAAACCAACGCGGTTCTTCGCGTGGCGGAAAGCAAACTCGGCACTCCATACATTTGGGGTCACAACGAAGACCGCGGGCAATATGGATTTGACTGTTCAAACTTCGTGGAGTATGTGTACCATCACGCGCTCGGCTATAGGTTTACCACGTCGTCGCGCATGCAGTATTACGATGTGGGAATTAGGGAACCGAAATCCAACTTGCAGCCAGGCGATTTGCTTATCTTTGAAGACGGAAAGCACGTCGGCATTTACGCTGGCAATGGAGAGATGATTCAGTGCGGCGGAGGCCTCGGAAAGGTTGGCTTCCTGAGCGTCAAACCGGGATCGTATTGGGGCAACCACCTCACAGCTGTGAGGAAAATGTACTGATTGCGATTCTCCGCATTCGCGCATGGGCTGTAGGCCGAAGTTGCCTGCAGCCTTTTGCATTTCTGTGAAGCGCGATCGATCCACAGCGATGTATGTTTCGCCACTGGCGATACATATTACAGACATGAACAGTTACCATTTAACTGGTTTATGCATTGCGGCGGCTGTGAGTACATCCTTATGGTGGGGCGAAGTGCCTGCGACAGCAGGAGATTGCACCAAACCGCGCCATGTGTACCAACGGACGGATATGTCCGCACAGCCAAGTGCCATCACCGTCTTTGGCCGTGATTACGACATCCGCAAGTATCGTAAAGAAAGCGATCTTTTCACGATCACGGCATACAACTTGGATCGAATTTCGACGGGTAAGGATCCTGGAGATCCTGGCTTTGGCATCACCGCAACGGGTACGTTTGCAAAGACGGGACGGACGGTCGCTGTCGATCCCGCGGTCATTCCCTATGGAAGTCTACTCTTTATCGAAGGGGTGGGCTGGCGCATCGCCGAGGATACCGGCGGCGCCATTCGCGGACATCACATCGACGTACTGATGCCATCCAGGAGAAATGCCTTGCAGTTTGGCGTGAAGCAGTGCAAGGTCACAGTCTATATCCCGGATAACCTCACAGACGTGTGAGCGATTCTGTGAGCCGTATCACTTGATGTATGCTTGGATCGTATTGATAAAGGGGGAAAATTGGTTCGCGTAACGCTCGACTGCTTGGCGAACCTCGTTTGCTGCAACTTGTGCGTGATCGCGAAGCAGCTTCGTGCGTAGGTCGAAGATGCCAGCAAACGATTCGAACCACTGTGCGTCGAGAACCTGCTCTTCGACCAAAACCTTCACGATGTCGGCGTAGCCGCCGGGGTCGCGCATGACCAGTGCATCGATGATAAGCGACGAGACGTCGGTCACATACTCGACGCTCGTATGCAACGCGCGCTCGGCGGCAAGGCGCCACGTCAAATCTTCCTCCCAGGGGTCACTTCTTTGGGATAGTCTCTGCAACCATTCGACTCGTTCGGAAAGCCCCGCTAACCAAGCCCCAATTTGCTTGCGATGCGCATCTGTGAGAAACACCTTCACATCCTCCTCTCTAAGCATCTCTGCCGAGCCATAGGAAATAGACAGGAAAACATCTCGTCTTTCATCACCGGGCTCACGGTGTGACATTGTCTCACAGTGGCGGGATCAATCGCTGGTCGAGGCACCCATACGTCCAGGATTTCCGAGTCGTGTGGTCTTGCAGCGACGTCGTAGACGTCTGCTGTGTAGACCCATTTGACAGCCTTCACACCCGTCGGCAACACAATGGTGTACTCGGCCAACCATGCGATGTGTTCCAGTGTGAGCCCAGCCTCTTCCCAAGCCTCGCGTTTGACCGCCTCTTCCGCGGTTTCGCCTGGTTCCACTTTCCCCCCGGGCAGCTCCCAGCCGCGCAGAGGATGGCGAACCCATACCAGACTGTCAAAGGCAAATGCAAACACGATGACAGAGTGTGGCGGCTGGACCGACCTGCGTTCGAAGTCAGTGTGGAGGTCGCGAGCAGGTTGCCAGGCACTCAAGTCCACCGTCCTCACCACCACTTTCCAAACGCAATGCCGATTGCGAGACCGAGAAAAGCTCCGACAATAATTTCACTCGGTTCATGACCCAAGATTTCCTTGAGGCGTTCACCCTCCTCTTGAGCGGTTGCAGCCGACTCTCCTCGTTGGGAGAATTCCATCGCAATCCGATTGAGGAGAACGGCATGCTCGCCAGCATGACGGCGAATGCCTCCGGCGTCGTACAAAACGATTGCGGCAAAGACAACCGCAGTGGCAAAGACAGGGGATGATGGACCCACGACAAACCACAAAGCGCTCGCCAACGCAACAACGCCGGCAGCATGTGAACTTGGCATGCCACCCGCGTCCAAGAGCTTATGTATATCCCAGGCGCGCGTCATAAGATAATGAATGGGAACTTTCAAGATCTGTGTAAAGACGATGGCACAAATAGCCGCCATCAGCGCAGTATTGGCCCACAGCCCCAATAGGAAGTGCGGAACGTCTGACATCAACAGCGGCCCTCCTCGATAGGCAGGGCGCCGATCAACGGCGCCCGCTTGTACCCACCATCACTTTACCATTCTTGAATTTCCTTGACCACACTTTTATCAAGTGCCTTGACTAGAGCCGTGATCAATTGAATGGCTTGGAGGTAGTCATCCTCGTGCACAATGGCGTTGTGGCTGTGAATGTATCGCGTCGCAAAGCCGATATTGACGCTCGGAACGCCAATTCCGTGCAAATGGAATGCCCCGGCGTCCGTACCGCCCCCGCTCATGCTCTCAACTTGTACCGGAATGTTCTCCGTCGCTGCTGTGTCGAGAACAAAATCGCGGAAGCGATTGTTCGGAATCATGGAGCCATCGTAAATCATCAACAGCGGACCCTTGCCCGCATCGGCCAGTTGGCCTCGCTGATCACCATCAATACCAGGTGTGTCGCCAGCAATGCCGACATCGACTGATATGGCAATATCCGGGTTGACCAGATGTGCCAAGGTGCGGGCACCGCGCAACCCGACTTCCTCCTGCACGGTTGCGCCCGCATAGAGCGTATTGGGATGCGATTGCCCCTGAAGTTCCTTCAAGACGCCAATCGCCGTCGCACAGCCCAGACGATTGTCCAGCGCCTTTGACATATACATCTTGGGATTACCCATTTGCGTAAAAGGCGAGTAGGGAACAATAGCGTCGCCCGGGCGCACGCCCAACTCCTCTGCATGCTCCTTGCTCGTAGCACCGATGTCGATAAACACATCCTTGAGCTCAACAACCTTCTTGCGCTCTTCCGCAGGCAGGATGTGTGGCGGTTTGGAACCCGTGACGCCAAGCAGGTTGCCTTTGCGCGTTTGGACGATCACACGCTGGGACAACACGACCTGCGACCACCAACCACCAATGGTCTGGAACTTCAAAAAACCATCAGGCGTGATGTGCGTCACCATGAATCCGATTTCGTCGAGATGCCCAGCAACCAGCACTTTCGGGCCCTCGGCATCACCAGTCTTGACGCCGACGATCCCGCCAGAGCGATCGCGAAGGACTTGCTCCGACAGGGGGGACAGGTGCTGCTCAAATAACTTACGCACACCCGACTCGTAACCGGAAATGCCGTACGCATCACACAGTTCACGCAAAACATCGATATGTGTCGCCATGTATGTATGCCTCCTTCTCGATGCCTCATCAAGCATCAGATATATGTTACCACAGTCCCCCTTCCGCGATCCGCCTCCCACATTGGCAACGATGCGCCCCTTGGAATACGCTGAAGCGACACGCAATCCATACGCAAAGGGGAATGGACTATGGTGCATCTGGAGCCGGTATGGGTCGACGCATACCCTTTTACGGCAACACACGTCGCGTTGCCAAAGACCAACTTGCTCGCCATCAGCAATTCAATCGGGTACGCGATGTGCGGTGCGCTGGATATCGCACTTCTGCGCACGCAGCTCGCAAGCCGAGGTATCGTCGCCGTGCGTGCAACGGGTGTCAGAACCATTTCGGAATTGTTGGAGGGCACCGTCGAAAGCTGTACCCAATCGGCGGAAGCACTCGGCATCACACCGGGAATGCCGATTCGCGAAGCTTTGCGGCGCATGGGCGCAGCCGAACAAGGACAGTCCACGCAGAACGGTTGACCGTTCTGCGTGAGTACATCGTGAATAGTGATACCTTTGAACTTTTCCCCTGTCCGTTTCGTCGTTTTCTTTTGGAAGAAAAAACGTTACGATAACAGCGATGGCTCCATACTGGTGCCTTTGGCGCAGTCTGGATTCCAGCGTAGAAGAGAACGGGGGATTGTGGTGTCGCATCTTCACCTATTTGTCATGCAACACGGTCTGCTAGCTATTTTTGTCCTAATGGCCCTCGAAAGTTGTTGCATTCCGATTCCTTCCGAAGTGGTCATGCCTCTCGCCGGCTTTCTGGCATATCGCCACCTCATCGGCTTTTGGCCGGCGCTCATCGTGGGCACCATCGCCAACCTCGTCGGTTCCCTGATTGCGTACGCGATAGGCGACTACGGCGGACGGCCATTTGTCCTTCGTTATGGGCGCTATATCGGTTTGAACGCCCGCCACTTGGACAAGGCAGATCACTGGTTCAACCGCTTTGGCGAAGTAACCGTCTTTTTCGGGCGCATGGTACCGGCCGTTCGCACGTTCGTCTCGCTGCCAGCAGGATTCGCTCGCATGCGCATGGGCCGCTTTCTTGTGTTTTCGCTCATCGGGTCGGCCATTTGGAACCTCGGCATGCTCTATGCGGGATACCAACTCAACAAAAATTGGCAGGTATTCGCCGATCACGTTAAGCCGTTTACGTATGTAGGTGCCGCGATTCTCGTCATCGCCGTGATTGCCTTCTGGATGCGGCGTAAATCCGGTCAGGGCCTCGAGTAAACGATGGAACGGGCGCGGTGTCCGAGCGGCCCCGCGCTCTCAGCAAGCATCTCTTTCGGAAGAAACAACCGGTTCTCTTGACTGGGCACCAATGTCCGTATCAATTTCGACGCCTGACTCAGGTCGACCGTGTTCCCACCGGCATCTATAAGCGTGATGCCTTGTCCCAAAACATCGTATCCGGGAATGATACATTGCCGCTGTGACACGTAGTAGTCAGGATGAAACCCCATGGCCTTCGCGGTTGTTCGCAGGGCAGCGAGATCGATTTGTGAAGGATCCTCGCGCACTACGGGTGCCAACAGCTTGCGGTGCAGGAAACGCGTTGCAAGATCCCGCAGAATGGCATCGTCTGCTTCGCACCACAGGTGAAACGCATAGACGAGGACCGACTCGTCAAGCCGCACATAGGCCGCGACATCCGTTCCGGAAGGAGCAAGTACTCGCGCCAAGGCGTCCGGTACCTCAACTTCGCTCCCCTCATTCATCAAGTCTCGCACGCGCGTGAGAATGTTCTCAACCAACACATCGCTCCCGACCGTCACAGGATGAAGATAGACTTGAACGTACATGAAATACCGCGCCAACAGGTACTGTTCAACCGTATGCAAACTGGACGATTTCACGTAGATACGCCCATCGGTCATCGTCAACGAACGAATGAGTCTGGCCAACTCGAAACGCCCGTACGAGACGCCTGTCGCTTGTGCGTCGCGCAGCATGTAATCCATGCGATCAACGTCCAGTTGGCTCGAGATGAGAGCCTCAATCGCAGGAAAACGTCCTTCTTTGCGGAGAATGGAAACCAAGTCGAGCGCAAAATCGCCATCGACGCCATCCAGCGTCTTTCGCAGTTCCTGATCTTCCAGAATGATACGATAGGTCCACTCTTCGTGGTGAATGCCGAGCACCGACTCAAACGTGTGCGAAAACGGACCGTGCCCAACATCGTGAAGAAGCGCAGCCGCAAGCGCCAATCGTTCGTCACGGCGATCCGTTGGCCAGCCGCATTCGCGTTGCAAGTGGTACAGGACGCGCCGCATCGTTTCGTAGGCGCCAAGCGAATGGGCAAATCGCGTATGTTCGGCCCCGTGGAACGTTAAATACGACGTGCCCAACTGACGGATGCGGCGTAGGCGCTGGACAGCCGGCACGTTTACCAAATCCCAAAGCAACGCATCGTCAAACAAAATTTCGTCATGTACCGGATCTTTCAAGACCTTCTCAAACAGTGAACTCACCTGCTTATCAAAAAGGCTGGCCGAGTCCTCCACGCGGCTCGGTCAGCCAAACGATTGTCAATCGCATGAACCCGGTTGTCCAGCCTGTGTCGCTGTTCGAAAGCTGGAACCACACCCACACATCGAGGTGGCATTCGGATTGTTAATCTTGAAGCCTTGACCCGTCAAGTCGTCGACGTAATCCACTTCCGATCCGTCGATCAACTCCAGGCTCTCGGGATCAACTACGACCTTGACGCCGTGTTGAGTGAAGACGAGGTCCCCCTCTTTCTGCACGTCTAAAGCCATGCCGTAGCTGAAACCCGTGCAACCACCTGGCTTGGTATATAGACGCAACGCGTCTTCAGCGGACGCCTGCTCGGAAATGAGCGCCCGTACGCGCTCCGCTGCGCTTTCGGTCAACGTGATCACTGTGCTTCGCCTCCTCACTTTTTATTATACGCGCATTGGCACGAAAAGACAGGCTGACTTACGCGAGGCCTCGCACAACCTCAAGGACCGCATCCGCGTGACCATCGACTTTTACCTTTGGAAAGACGGCCGCGATGTTACCGTCGCGATCGATCACGAAAGTCGTTCGCTCGATGCCGATGGACTTCTTGCCAAACATGTTCTTCTCCTTTAAGACGCCGTATCTCTCACAAATCTGGCTGTCCGTATCGGCCAGTAAGGGAAAATTCAATTGAAATTTGTCCCGAAACTTTCCGTGCGACTTCACGTCGTCGCGCGACACCCCGTAAATCGCCGCGCCAAGCGTGGCAAACTCCCCCTGTAAGTCGCGAAACGCACATGCTTCGGCGGTACATCCAGGCGTGTCATCCTTTGGGTAAAAGTACAGCACAACCACTTGCCCACGCAGATCATGCAATGCCACCTGGTCACCATTGTCAGCGATTGCCTGGAAATCCGGAGCCTCGTCTCCTACCTGCAGTGTCATTTCATTCGCCTCCTATGTCCCATCATCTGAGCGGACATTTCACGCGTTCTCTTTCACGACTTTGATCATGCGAATTTCCGGATCATCCGGCCCCTGCACGGGCAACCCGGCACGCAAGTTGGCTTCGATGTAATCGATGTTGTCCTGTGTAATGATTTCCCCGGGCAACAGGATGGGAATGCCGGGCGGATACACCATGACCATTTCCGCCATCGTCCGACCAACCGACTCCTGCAAAGGCACCGCTTCGGTTGGCGCATAAAAGGCCGATCTCGGCGTCATCCGCAGCTCGGGCATCGATGGCAGTGTAACCGGCGCATGTTCCTTTGTCTCGCGCGGGCGGAAGCGCCCCGCGATTTCGCGCAGTGCCGTCACGAGGGCCGCGACATCGTCCTCACTGTCGCCCCATGAAACGATGCAAAGGATGTTATATAAATCGCTCAGCTCGACCTCTATGTTGTAATCTTCGCGCAGAATGCGCTCCACGTCGTATCCTGTTAAACCCAGATCCTTCACAGAGATCGTCAGTTTCGTCGGATCGAGCGCATACGTGGCACTTCCACAAAGCTGCCGCTTATCAAGGCACGCAAGCCCAGGGATCTGTTCGATCTCGGCGCGTGCACGGTTCGCCAATGCGATCGCGTAACCGATGCGATCGCGCCCGAACATCGCCAACTCCTTGCGTGCGACATCAAGCGATGCCAGCAACAGGTACGAG
Source organism: Alicyclobacillus sacchari (assembly GCF_004366795.1). Taxonomy (GTDB): domain Bacteria; phylum Bacillota; class Bacilli; order Alicyclobacillales; family Alicyclobacillaceae; genus Alicyclobacillus; species Alicyclobacillus sacchari. The sequence goes on from NZ_SORF01000004.1 coordinate 17,357, forward strand.
GTCGACGTCGTGGTGAGCATGCTCAGCACGACCTGCACATGCCGTGGATCGATCATCCCTTCGCGCACGTTCAACACGCTTGATCCCGTCATCGAGCCGCCCAGTTTGTGCACGCTCGTCGCCGCCATGTCGGCCCCCGCCTCCATGGCCGAAAGCGGCAATTCCGGGTGGAAGCCTGTGTGCACACCGTGCGCTTCATCGACCAATACGGGCACGCCGACACTGTGTGCAATCTCGACAATACGGGCGAGATCGGCCGCAATGCCGAAATAGGTAGGATTGATGACAACCAATGCCCGGGCGTCCGGATGGCGATGCAAGGCGTCCGCTACCGTTTCCACCGATAGGCCGTGCGAGATGCCAAAGTCACAATCGACCTCAGGGTGCAAAAAGATAGGATGCGCATCGGCGAGAATGATGGCCGTGAGAACAGACTTGTGCACGTTGCGCGGCACCAGGATTTTCTCTCCCGGCCCTACCGTTGCCAGCACCATGGTCATGATGGCGGTGGATGTTCCTTGCACTGAAAAATAGGTATAGTCGGCGCCAAACGCCTCTGCAGCGAGTTCCTGCGCATGTTTGATGGCGCCTGTCGGGTGATGCAGGTCATCGAGCGGCGCAATGTTGATCAAGTCTAAAGAGAGTGCATTCTCCCCGACGAACGACCGAAATCGATTGTCCATACCCCTTCCCCGCTTATGCCCCGGGATGTGAAACTGCACCGGCTGGCGCGCCGCGTGGCGAAGCAGGGCGTCAAAGAGCGGCGTCTCGTTCTGGTTCAACGGCTAGGTATCCTCCTTCTTCGGGCCCATTACGTCCCGCTTTCAGCTGGCGCGAACGCGCTGCGAAACCCTTGTACAGCACGTTCCCATAAATCCGGGCGCGTCTGACGTAAAAACGACGCAAATCTTTCTGTTTCGGCAGCAGTGAGCTGGCTGAGATCGACGGTGCCACGCACCGCCTTGTCCATGCTGTTCACTTGTTCCGCGAGTTTCTTGTATCCCAATTTCGCTTCTGCGTCAATCCAAAGTTCAAACGGCATGGCACCTGAATAACCCATACCGCTCTCAAAACGCTTAAGTGTCACCCATAAGCCGACGACTCGGCGCGGATTCGGCACTTCTGCAAGAGACTTGACAAATTGGATGCCGATTTCAATTCTGCTTTTGGCATGAATGGCCCCGTTGTCCACAAACACCTCATCGCCGTCCATCAGGACCGCGGAAATGCCCTTCATTTGATCATCTGTCTGATGTTTCGACGTACCTGTCAGACCGAGTTTTTGCATGTATTTGACCTCCCGTCCTGTAACATCACTACCTTTCCATTCTACCCTCCGGCAAGTCCCCTGTCACACGGATAGGAATGCATGGCTTGCAAGGGGATGGGCAAAGTAAGGGCAAATGACCATTGAATGAGGGGAACTGCCATGAAGACTTTACGCCGTCGAAGCACAATGGCGGCCATCGGCTTCATGCTCGCGATGCCCGGCTTGATCGCGGCGCCCAATGTGGAAGCCGCCCAGACGATTTACAACACCAGCATGCCAAGTGTCATGCGCGTGGCGATTCGGGAAAACAACGCGAGCGGTGAACCAGATCCGCGTGGCCGCATCATCTATGTCCAAGCCGTTCCATTTGTAACGTATTGCGAAGATGTATTGCCAAATGAATGGTTTCCGAGTTGGCGTCCTGAGGCCTTGAAGGCCGGCGCGATGGCGGTCAAGATGTTTGCCTGGTACCACCATCTGCATCCCGTGACCATCGACGGGTATACATTCGATGTGGACAACACAACCAATTTTCAACATTTTCAGGATCTGTCGTCGCAACCAACGACGAACGCCGCATTCGCTGCCATTCAAAACGTCGCTTATACGCGGCCGAATGGAGAGATCATCGAGTTAAATTATTCAGCCGGTTACCAGAATGACCCAAACTGGCAATATCGGAACGCACAGAAAATGGCGCAATGGGGAACCGAGTATTGGGCTGAGAAAGGGCAAAATTACGTACAGATTCTGCAGTTCTATTATCAAAATCGGGCACTTATGCGGCTCCAATCGTAGGGTGGGGACACTGCCTATCACCCGCTGCTCATCCTGTAGTGAACGATTCTACAACATAGAGGAGATCCTGCTATGAAGCGTTTTCCATCCGCACGCTCCGTCATGCTGGCGTGCGCTGCGGCCGGCGCGATCGCCATGGCAATCCCGGTCGACGACACCCCTTCCCACATCAACCATGTGCATAGCTTGCGCGGCGCTGTGGCCACGATGGGGCAAATCCAGGACACGGTCGCAAACAACAATCAAACGATCGGCAACCATGCGACTGGCAATCGCACGCTGGTGCCGCCTGCGAAGCCGCGGCAAAATCCGTCTGCACCGACACCGCCGCGCACAGCCCCCGTGCAGCCAGGCACGGGCAACCAGGTCAAGCCGCCGAGTGGTTCGGCACAACCATCGCCAAATCAGTCCGAGGCCGCGACGCCAACGCCAGGGAGCCAACCGTCGGCAAATAATGGGACTGCTATCGGCCCCGAGTCGTGGGGATATACGCGAAAGACGAGCAAGTTGCGCATTCATGTGATTGACGGTCGCACAAAGCAGCCGCTTGAGGGTGCGGAAGTCGTCGTGATCGAGACGGAACAACGGTTTCGCACCGACAAAAACGGCGACACGCCATGGTTTGATGCACCCATTTTCCGCAATCCGAAGTACCGGCCCATGGTCGCGGAACTACATGGTCAATTGGGCGTGATCGCATACAAGAACGGCTACCGCGACTCCATTCACCTCGGTATCCGTATGCACGAGAACATTCGCCAGGAAGCGACGGTCTGGATGTACAAGATTGGCCCAGGCGACAGGCGAATCGAACCCGTACTCTATCAGGAGCCATATCATCATCTTTGGCTGATTCAACTGGCGGATAAATTTAGACAACAATCCCAAATTGGCGAAGGCCCGGAACGCCCCTGACGGGGGTCGGGCCTTTTCGCTGTTTGGCCGTGGGCGTCACGTTTGCCGTACGAACGCGGCCATTCGCCGTGCCGCCTCCGCCAACCGATCCGGCGGGGCAAGCAATCCGACACGCACATAACCCTCACCGTGATGGCCAAAGCCTGCTCCAGGTGCGACGGCTACGTGTGCCTTCGCAAGCAGCGCCTCGGCGAACGCGACGGAATCCATACCGTTTGGAATTGGCACCCAGCAAAAGAACGAGCCGTCCGGTGCCGGTACATCCAGGCCGTGATCGCGTGCGCTTTGCACGAATGCGTCACGGCGCACTTGGTATGCGCTCACCAACTCGTCGATGCAATCGGCGGGACCGGTCAAAGCCTGCGCCGCGGCCTCCTGCACCGCCGCAAAAATAGACACGTAATAGTGATCTTGAATCAGGTTGATGTGCTCGATCACGTCCCGATTTCCCACTGCAAACGCCACACGCCAACCGGCCATGTTAAACGTTTTGCTGAGTGTGTAAATTTCGATGCCGACTTCCCTGGCTCCTCTTTGCGCCATGAAGGAAGGCGGCCGCTTGCCATCATAGCCAATGGCACCATAGGCATAATCATGCACAACCAGCGTGCCGTACTGTCTCGCCTTGGCAATCACATGTTGGAAAAACTCAGGCGTTGCACCAGCGCCCGTCGGATTGTTCGGGTAGTTGAGATACCAAAGCCGCGTACGATGCCAAACCTCATTTGGAACGGCCTCCAAATCAGGTAAAAACGAACGTTCCGCAATGAGCGGCAGCGGATAGGCCTCACCGCCCGCCAGTGCGATCCCGCTTAAATAATCTGGATATCCCGGGTCTGGGACAAGTGCAACATCTCCAGGATTGAGATATAGTTCTGCCAATTCGACAAGTCCCGTTTTTCCACCGACGAGAATGGCTACCTCCGTCTCCGGATCCAGCGCTACCCCGTACATTCGCTGATAAAACGCTGCAGCGGCTTCCTTCAATTTGGGCAAGCCCCGGAACGGCGGGTATTTGTGCGTCACAGGATCGAGAACAGCACGACGCAAAGCCTCCACGATGTGCGGTGGTGTCGGCAGGTCAGGATTGCCCTGACCAAGATTGATGACGTCGTGCCCAGCGGCTTGAACAGCCGCAACGCGACGAGTGAGACCTGAGAAAAACTGCGATGGTAAACGCGAAATGCGATCCGCTACGACAAAGTTCACAACGAGCGCCCCTTGTGTTCGATGGTTTGAAAGCGAATCTTGCGGCGACGCAACCCCACGCTAAGAACGAGCCCTACCGCGAGATAGTCGATTGCGAGCGATGTGCCGCCGTAACTGATAAATGGCAACGTGATACCGGTCGATGGACTCAGATACATGTCCGCGCCGATATTTTCAAAGACCTGAAACGAAAACATGCCGACTACGCCAATCGCGATATACATACCAAACGGATCGATGGTCGTTTGGGCTATACGGATTAAACGGTAGCAAAGCACGAGAAACAGCAATACCAGAATGGCCGAACCGACAAAGCCAAACTCCTCGCCGATTGCCGAGAAAATATAGTCCGTCCACTGGTTTGGCACCCAGCCGCCGCTCGTCAGTACGCCCTTCCCGTATCCTTCGCCAAACAATTGGCCGCTTCCAATGGCCGTTTGTGCCATGTGAATGTTGTACCCATACTGATCTTGGCTGAAGCTCGGATCGAGCCATGTTAGAATGCGGTACGACTGATAGGCTTTCAAAAGATGGTGTTTAATGAGCACATTTTGAATGAGCCCCAGTGTCTGCTGCGTGTAAATGGTTGTCGCCAAAATGCAGGCAGCGACGATGACCACCACAAACCCCATGATCACCAAAAATGAAGCCCGACGCGCGAACACGGTATACATGGTCAACACGATGGCGATCATGACGAGTGCTTGTCCAAGTGCCGGCTCTTTGTACGTCAAAGCGAACGGCACCAAAAAAATAGGGAAAATGATCCACTGTTTCCGCAAACGGTAGTCGGGAACCTCAGATTCTTCCACATTCGCCATGAATGTCGCCAGCCAGATGATTAACGCTAGTTTGGCTAACTCGGACGGCTGCACAGACAGCGAGTGCAACCGGATCCACGAGTGCGCACCCTGCACGGCCGGAAACGCAAAGACAGCCACCAAGAGCACCATGGAGATGCCATATACCCACCAATGCACGCGCCGAAGCAACCGATAATCGAACAACATGCCGGCGACAAGGGCAATCATACCAATGATTTCCCACATGATTTGCTTGCTCATCACGTGACTCGGGATGAGTGGGTTATGGTTGCCCCTGGTCGTGGCGTTGATCGCGATACAGGCGTACACGGCGAGCAGAATCAAGGCTCCGAACACGGAGAGGTCAATATACTTCATATTTCTCCGAAACGATTCCACACGCCGTCCTCCTCCCGTCAATTTCAAACATCCCCATCATGGCACGATTATTGCCTCGTTTCCAGCAGAACGCTTTGCAACGTCTGCGGCGAATTTGTGACAATCCCATCGACACCAAGGTCCAGTAAGTAACGCATTTGCTCCGGATCGTCGATGGTCCATACGTGTACCTCGACACCGGCTGCGTGAGCGCGATCGATAAATCGACGATCCACCACGGTGATCCCATACCTTTTTAGCGGCACTTGCAAAGCGACAAATGGGGGTCTGCCTTGCCGAAGTCCGAAGCCCATACGGGAAGCGCATAAAAATGAAGCCACTTCGCGGACGGATGCGCTTGTCTGAAGCCGTGGGCAACGCGATCGCGCCTCAACAAGCGCCGCGTGATGAAACGAAGCCAGGACGATCCGCTCGAGCGCACCGGCCGCGTCGACGATTTTGATCAACTCACTGACCCTGGCATCCCGCGGCTTGATGTCGACGTTGATTGTACAATTCGGGAAGCCATCCAACAATTCGCGAAATGTTGGTATGCGAACGCCTTGACCTCGAAATGGAAACGTCTTACCTGCATCCGGTGAGAAACGATAGCCAAAGTCCAGACGCAGCAATTCGGCATATGTCATGTCGGCGATCCGCCCGTGACCGTCGCTGACCGCGTCGACGACATCATCGTGCGACACGACGAGCACGCCATCCTGCGTCCAGTGAACGTCCGTTTCTAAAACATCGGAGCCCATATCCAGCGCTAATCGAAATGCAGGCAGTGTATTGGCCGGCGCACTGCGGCTGGCACCGCGATGCGCAATGACCTTACATCGAGAATTGTGCCTTTTCGCCGACCACTGCGACGGCGTGTCAGATGCCCGCATCGCATCACCCCACATCAAGTACAACCTTCCCACATGCTGGACAATCTGTGCATTCGCCGGGTCATTCGGGATACGCGCCCCATACCCTAGGCAGTGACAAAGGAGGCGTTCACCTATGCTTACGCATCGTGACATTCGCAAATACATCGGCCAGCACGTCCACTGCCACACGCCGTTTGGGACGTTCCAAGGAATTGTCGTCCATTTAAGCAAGCATCATCTCATCCTGGGCAGTGTCCGCACACCCACGTCCCTGGTCGCATACGAACAAACCGAGCCGTTCCGCCAGATGCCGATGGGGCCCGGCGGCCCGGGAAGCGGTTGGCATTTTGCGATTCCGCTTGCCGCCATCTTAGGAATCACCGCCATTGGCATGCACTGGTGGTAACCCACCGGACGAGGTAAGCTTTTCGTTTGTCATCGTGCACTTGGGATGCAGGGATATGAAAGCCCACGTCGAATTGAAAGACGAGTTGTCTTCAGTTACGGAGTGGGGTGCGAACGTGCGGACCGAACGACATCAGCCTGACTATATCCTCATGATTACGGTCCTCATGCTGACCGGCATCGGCGTTGTGACCATTTACTCAGCCAGCATGGTGTATGACTTGCACATGGGTCTGAGCCCTGGTCACTTCGCCGTTCGCCAGTTGGCTGCTGCTATTCTCGGATTAGTGGCGTTTGCCGTGTGTACCTATATCCCGTATCACTTCTGGTACCGACATGCGGCCAAATGCTTACTTGCGAGTGTCGCCCTGCTATTGCTTGTCATGGTCCCTGGCATTGGCCATCGTAGTTTAGGTGCCTCGCGCTGGATTGGCACCAGTAGCTTTCACTTGCAGCCGTCCGAACTCGCAGTCATTGCCATCGTGTTGTACCTGGCGTTTTTACTGACCAAAAAACTCCCGGTCCTGCACGATAGTAAGCGTGCGCTGCGCCCGGCGCTGGTGATTACGTACCTGCTTACCATCCTCGTCTTCGCGGAACCCGACATGGGTACGGCGATGACGCTGTTCCTCAGCGCCACGGTATTGTTGTTCGCCTCGGGTTTGCGCATCAAGCCACTTGTGCTAACCCTGGCTGTCAGCTTTGGGCTGGGGGTTCTTGGGGCGCATATGGCCTCGTATCGTTCAAGCCGTTTAACTGCATTTTTTCACCCGTTTCAACATGCGCAGACCTCCGGGTACCAACTTGTTCAGGGACTGACGGCGATTGCAAACGGAGGGTGGACAGGCCGCGGCTTTGCGGCAAGCATCTCTTCGACAGGTTATCTGCCAGAGTCGTATACCGATTTTATTTTCGCGGTGTTCACCGAAGAGTGGGGATGGCTCGGGGACATTGGCCTGCTCGCCATCTTCGCCGTGCTCATCTGGCGTGGGTTCCATATCGCCCGCTACGCCCGCGATCGTTTTGGTTCGTTGCTCGCCATCGGACTGACCAGCACCATCATTATTCAGGCGGCCATCAACCTCGGGGCCGTCACCTGGATGCTGCCCGTCACGGGCATTCCGTTGCCATTCATCAGCTATGGCGGTACAGATGTAGCCATCAACTTACTGGCCGCAGGTATCCTGATGAGTGTCTCGCGCGAGACAGGGCTCGTCATGCCTGAGGAAGACACGATTGCCGACATCATCTCTGTCGACGAACTTCGAGCAGAACGCTCGCAATCTGAATCGACCGAAGCAAAATTCCCAAGCCTGCAGCAGCCTGCTCGAGTCACCCGATTGTCTTCCCGCCGCGGCCGCAAACGCGGCAACGCGCAAACCCGTCAGCAAGACGTCGGGGCACCCGCACGTTCGCAACGAAACCTGTCTCTCTCATGGCGTGCGCAGCAGGAGATGGCATCGGATAGACGTGGGCGTCAAAACGGTCGCAACTCAGAATCAAGTCGGGACAAGCGGAACCGCGGCAAGCGATAGGAGGTTGCAGACATGCAAACATCATTCCCTACCCCAACACAAATCGCTCCAGACGTTTGGCTTATCGACCTATTGGAACAAGGCCAGCCTTTCCGGACTGGTGCGTATGTCATCTGTGACACATACCCCATTTTGATTGAAACGGGTGCCGCCAATTCGCACGCGGCGCTGCTGGCGGGTCTAAACGCCATCGGTCTGCGTCCGACCGATCTCGCATACGTGGCGGTTACGCACGTCCATCTCGATCACGCCGGAGGCGCCGGGCAGTTCATGGCCAAGGCGCCACAGGCCAAATTGCTCGTCCACCCGCGCGGCGCCCGCCACATGGCCGACCCCAGCCGTCTGTTTCAAGGCGCCTCTGACGTCTACGGTAAGCGGATTCTTGAATTGTTTGGACCTGTGCAACCGGTCGCTTCGGAACAGATTCAGATTCAGGAACACGAGTCGGTCATTTCAATTGGCAAGCGGGAGCTCACGTTCTTCGATACGCCGGGCCACGCGAACCACCATTTTTCTATCGTTGACCCGGTTTCGGACATCATCGTTGCCGGCGATGCAGCCGGACTGCGCTTCCGAAACGAATTTACCGGGTTTTCGTTTGACTTCATCATGCCATCGACGTCCCCAGTCGATTTCGATCCCGATGCAGTCTCACGCACCATGGCTCTTTTTCGGCAACTGCCCGCCAACACCATCTTGCACACCCATTTTGGCGCGACACCCAAAGCTGAGGCCCTGGACGAAACGGAACGGCTGTGCAGGGCGTTTGCAGCCATCGTGAACCGGCGTTACGACGAGGACGAATCAGTCGCCGGCCTTGCCGCCGAACTGAGCGACCTTATGGAACAACGACTCAAGGAGCTTGGTCACCGGGAGTTCAACCTGAACCGGATCGCAGACGACTTTGCCATCAATGCGATGGGCTTGCTCCATTACGAACTGCGCCGCAGACGTAAGCTACATGCCGAAGCGTCCGGTCAGACATCGACGGACGGGGGGGCGGGTGGCCCCTCGACCAACTGACCAAGCGGAAACCGCTCGCGAACGGGATATGCCAACTGCCCATCCTCGCGCAACGACTCAAAGAGGCAGAGTTCTGTCACGACTGTCGTCAGCCGGGTGGGCGACGGCAACTTTTTCACGTCGACCCACTTGGCAAGCTTGCGTGCGAGCGTGATATGTGGTCGAAACCGCTTTTCATCCAAATCAAGTCGAACCCGTTCGGAAACGTTCTGGCGAACCAACTCCCCGAGTTGCATCAACTCGTCCCAATCCGATTCTTGTCGGTCGAGGCCCAACCAAAAAACCCGATTTCCGGAGAATTCACCGTAATGGCCTGTCGTGAGCTGGATTGGCTTCACCTGTGCCGCTGCCACACGCCCGGCCTCAGTCAACGAGGAACGGTCGGATTCGTCGACCATTCCAAGGAACAGGACCGTGATGTGGACCAAATCCGGATTCGACCAAGCAGCCGTGCGAACATACTCCTCACGCAGCAGTCTGACCTGTGCACGCAAGCTCCTTTTCCACTGCATGGGGAGTTCAAGTCCAAAAAACATGCGGGCGGTCACATCAATCTCCTCCCATGGCGATGCGCCGATAAGCCCCTTCGTGGTAACCGACATAGATGTCGCCCTCTGGCGTTTCAAGAACGGGCCGCTTCAATAACCTACCGTCGCGCGTAAGTTCCCGGATCCACTCGTCTTCGGTAAACTGAGCCCGTTTCAAGTCGCGTTGCCGATACACCGTGCCGCGCGTATTCACAAAATCCTCAATGGAACGCCCCGAGCGCTTCAACCAGCGCCGAAGCGTGGTCTCGTCGGGCGGCGATGCGACCACATCGTGAAACTCGACATCAGCCCCTGCTTCCGTCAACGTGCGTTTTGCTTCACGGCACGTCGAACAACGAGCATAGCCGTATAATTGTAACATCTCACCTACTCCTCCTTGCCCTCATTCATGTTCGGCGTTTTTCGATATCCGACAAGCGTACAGTGTCCCACGTATAGTATAATCCACAGTGATGTTGAGAGCGGTGCCTAGACCATCTCGGCCCGCAGAAGAAAGGACGATCCGCCTCATGCTCGCCATCTGGGTAGGCAAGTTGGTCGCTTGGCTTTTGCGCCTACGTGGTCATGACGCCACCAGTTTCCCGGGAAAAATCGCTTTGCGCCTATCTCCCAACCTATTGCGTCGTTTCGGACGCCAGTTACGTCGGGCCATCATCGTCACTGGAACAAACGGAAAGACCACCACCACGTCGTTGCTGGCGGCGATGGTCAGTCAACAGGAGCCCATCATCACCAATCACAAAGGCGCCAACCTTATACAAGGTATTGTGAGCGCATTGATCCGCGAATCGTCGTGGACAGGGCGACTCCATGCCAAAACGGCCGTTCTGGAAGTGGATGAAGCCACGTTTCCGCTGATTGCAGACAGCTTGCCCGTTGTCGTGATCGTCGTCACCAACGTATTTCGCGATCAACTGGATCGATATGGAGAACTCGATACGACAGTTGAAAAATTGTTTTCTGCGATTCGCAAAACGGAAGCATGCCTCGTTCTCAACGGTGACGATCCGCTTTGTCGGCATCTTGGCCTGCGTGCCAGTCGTAAGACATTCTATTATGGCATGGACCGCACAACCGCGAAGACATCGGCGCGCAAACAGATGCGCGACGGCCAGTTTTGTTTGCAATGTGGACAGGAACTGAGCTACGAAGGATTCTGGTATGGCCAACTGGGTTTATACAAGTGCCCTGCCTGCGATTTTGTCCGGCCACATCCAGAGTTTTTGGGAACGTACCGAGGCCGCACCCTGACATTCGCGGAAGATCAGGTACCGGAGCTCGAGTTGACACTGCCCGTTCAAGGTTTGTATAACGCGTACAATGTGCTCGCCGCTGCAAGCGCCGCCCGTGTTCTTGGACTCTGGGCCGATCCGATTCACGCAGGCCTCGCAGCCTATTTGCCTCCGGCCGGACGCATGCAGTCGTTTGCTGTCGGTGTACCCGTCACGCTGAACCTGATCAAGAATCCAACAGGTTGTGACAGTGTATTGGAGACCGTTACGAGCGATCCTCGGCGCAAGTGGGTTGTCATCGGCATTAACGATCTCGCCGCCGACGGCCGCGATGTGTCTTGGCTATGGGACGCTGACTTCGAGCAACTGGCGGAAGATGAATATCTGGAGCGGATCATCACAAGCGGGTTGCGTGCACATGACATGGCATTACGGTTGAAGTATGCCGGAATTCAGCCGCATCAGATTGGCGTGATCGAAGAGATGGATGATGCCATGGATAAAGCCATTGCGGAGGCAACGGCGGCACAGGCAAACGTGTATGTTCTGTCCACGTATACGTTATTGCACCCGGCGGTACAGACGTTAAGTGAGAAGGTGAGAAGCGATGAGTCACAGGGCCTTGCGTATCGGACATCTGTTTCCTGATCTGCTCAACTTATATGCGGATCGAGGCAATATCCTCACGCTTACACAGCGGCTGCGGTGGCGGGGCCGCGATGTGATCGTGGATGAAATCACACACGCTGACACACCTCGCTTCGGAGCATATGATCTCGTTTTGCTCGGGGGCGGATCGGATAGAGAACAAATGCTGGTCGCAGGTTATTTGGCGAACCATCGCACGGAATTGCGCCATGCGATCGAGGACGGGCTGCCCTTGCTCGCTATTTGTGGAGGATATCAATTGTTAGGCGCCTACTACCAGGTTCCTGGAGGAGAAAAGATACCTGGACTTGAGCTGATTGATATGGTGACAAACTACAGCGCAGGCCAACCTCGCTTGATAGGTAATGTCGCGATTCTCACGGAGGAAGCCGGCGTCGTGATTGGCTTTGAAAATCACGGCGGTCGAACGATCCACCAGGGTGCCCCCTTGGGCAAGGTCATTCACGGACACGGCAACGACGGCGTGACCGGTCTTGAGGGCATACGCTACCGCAACGTCTGGGGCACGTATATTCACGGTCCGCTGTTGCCAAAAAATCCGCGATTGGCGGATGCCATTTTAAAGACCATGCTCCAATACGCCGGTGTTGACGATGCACTTGATCCCCTTGATGACAGTATGGAGGAAGAAGCAAGGCGCTCGTTTGTGAAACTTCGAATGCCAGAAGTAGAGGCCGCATTGGCGTAAAGACTACGCCTGTGCGGCCTCCTTCCCTTTGACGGCCAAATTCTGCGCCCTTACGGCCAACTCCGCGGCCTTCAATGCATGTTCCTGTGTCATCGCGTACTCTGTGCGGTTTAGACAATCGAGAATGAGTTCACCAAAGAATGGATAGCCCACTCGCCCATGCACAGGAATGTGATATTCACCACTGTGATTGACCAGATAGACGTGATCGCCCACATCCTCACGGGCAACATCTGTATACTTGCGCATTTCGATGTATCCATCGGTTCCAAGAATGAACATCCGCCCATCGCCCCATGTTCCCAGGCCGTCAGGTGTGAACCAGTCTACGCGAAAGTAGCCAGATGCGCCGTTGCCCCCGATAACGTTTACATCTCCGAAATCCTCGAAGTCCGGATATTCTGGATGTGCAAAATTGTCCACGCGGCTTGCGGTAATGGTTGCATCTTCAGCCCCAGTATAATATAAAAATTGTTCCAGCTGATGACTGCCGATGTCGCACAAAATGCCTCCATAAAGTTCACGGTGAAAGAACCACTCCGGCCTGGAGCGAGGATTCAAGCGATGCGGCCCCATCCCCATCACTTGGACAACCTTGCCGATTTCCCCGGCTTGAACCAACCTCCCCGCATATACGGCACTTTCGACGTGAAGACGTTCACTGTAGTACACGGCGTATTTTCGTCCCGTTTGCACAACCGTTTTGCGAACCTGATCCAGTTGCTCAAGTGTCGTAAGCGGAGCCTTATCAACGAAATAGTCCTTATCATGTTGCATGACCCGCATTCCAAATGCTGCACGATCCGCTGGAATGCGTGAGCTTGCGATGAGCTGGACGCTCGGATCGTTCAAAACCTGTTCTTCGGACAAAGCAGGACGGGAACCTGGAAATGCATCGAGAATGCTCTTCATTTTGTCAGGATCCGGATCATACACCCATGTGAGTTCAGCACCAGCCTCGACCAATCCGCGGCACATGCCAAATATATGTCCGTGATCGAGCCCGACGGCTGCGATACGAAAGTCACCTGGTTTGCATACGGGTTGTGGACGCCCCTCTGGCGCGTAGTTACTTCCATCCGCCCGATTTGTCATGTTTGGTCACCTCATTGCTGGCCCGTCGTAATGTCATTGATGACGAACTGCAATGCATCCTTATGATAGCCAGCAGAATTTCATGTGCATGCGATACCACCGCCACCCTCCTCCATGTACCACACCAAGACATGTCGTCGTCGCTTTGCCACCCAACAAAAACATCCCTGGCCTCAACGCGTCACTTGCCCCAACGTCGAAGACAGGGATGCTTGTTTGCAATGACCAATTGACGTCTTACTCAAAACCCAAAAATCGTCATGCCACCATCAACAAATAACGTTTGTCCCGTAACATAAGTAGATGCATCAGACGCAAAGAAGACGACTGGGCCCACCAGTTCGTGGAGTTCTCCGACTCTGCCTAAAGGCGTCCGGGCCAAAATATCGGCAAGATAATCAGGTTGATCGAGCAGCTTGGCGGTCAGCGGTGTCCGGAAATACCAAGGGCCGACGGCATTGACGCGCACCTGATGCTTTCCCCACTCCATCGCAAGCACCTTGGTCATCTGCTGAAGCCCCGCTTTCGCAGCCGCGTAGACGACACCAGTACGCAGAGCCACATGTCCCCCAACTGAGGAGATATTCACGATACTGCCTGAGCGGCGGCCCACCATGTGCTTGCCGAATGCCTGTGCGGTAAAAAAAGCTCCGCGTAAATCCGTGTCGATGATGGTTTGCCAGGACTCCGGTGTTACATCAAATGCGGACTCGCGAATGTTGACACCAGCGTTGTTGACCAAAACATCCACCGTTCCGTCGGCGACGACAGCTTCCGTCATGGCTCGGATGCTGTCCACGTTTCGGAGATCGCATGCATAGGACGCCACACGCGCATCAAAGGCCTGTGCAATCACATCCTGCACCTCTGCCAACGCCTCCCGATCTCGCCCGACCAAGGCCACATCGGCCCCGCAGGCCGCTAGACCGATGGCCAAGGCACGCCCGATGCCGCGACTCGCTCCGGTCACCACTACGCGCTTGCCGCCGAGCGCAAACTGCGCTGTTCCTCGCAACAACTGTTGATCCTCTTGTGAAATTCCGCCAAGATGCCCGTCCATGCATGAAGCCTCCTATGCTGTCCTTGCGATTTACGCTTGCGACTTCCCGCTTTCCTGTGATGAACGATGTTGCACAACCGCAACCGTACAGCGCGAAACGCAGACAAGTCGATTCCGCTCATCGACGATCCGCACGTCCCACACCATCGATGTCGCGCCACGGTGCAACGGCGTTGCGGTAGCCGTGACTGTTCCTTCCCGAACGGATCGGATATGATTTGCATTGATTTCCATCCCGACAGCCGCTTTGTCCGGTGAGTTGAGATTGAGGGCAGCAGCAAGACTGGCTGCAGATTCCGCCAACGCTACACTGGCACCGCCATGCAGCAAGCCCATGGGCTGATGTGTACGTGCGTCCACAGGCATCGTCATGACAACCCGATCCGGCGACGCCTCCACAACTTCCATCCCCAAATGTGCCATCAACGTGTTCGGCAACGCGTCCCGAATATCCATGATTACACCTCATTCACTGAAATTGGATTGTTTTCTTCCATGTCCCACCGCGGCAAGGTCTCTCCGTACACCGTTCGCAGGACGAGCGCTCGGCATGGTATTCCGGCGTTGCGCCACGCCAAGGTCATCTCGTCCGCAACCGCTGTGGCAACTTCGGGTTTGCACCAAGCCAATAAGGTGGGACCTGCACCGCTGAGCGTCACCGCATATGCGCCTGCAGCCACCGCTGCCCGTTCCACCTCGTCGGCTCCCGGTACCAGCCGTTTGCGATAAGGCTCGTGAAACGTGTCGACAATACCCCCGCGCAGCAGATCGAGATCCGGTTTGGCGAGTGCCAGCATGAGGCGTGCGCACTGCGCGACGTTCTCGATCGCGTCGGCACGCCGATACGAATCTGGCAATACGCGCCGTGCCACTTCCGTGCTCAGCGCAAAATCGGGCGTCGCCGCGACAAAGCGCAGTTGATCTGGAATCGGCACCGCCGTTGTCCGCAATCCTGCGCGATCGTGAAATGCAAGCACCCCCCCGCCAAACAGCGCCGGAGCCACGTTGTCGGGATGACCCTCCATGGCTGTCGCCAAGCTGAGAAGTCGCTCCCGCGTGAGCACGCGATCCGGCGCAAATCGGGTGAGCAAACCATTGGCCAGGACGAGTCCGCCAACGATTGCCGACGCGCTTGATCCCAAGCCGGACGAGACGGGAATCTGATTGTCCAAATGGAGGGCAAACGATGGCAAATCGTCAAGTGCGACACCCGCGGCCGCCAGGGCGTTGCGCAAGGACTGCATCACGACGTTGTCCGCCGTCTTGGGAAGCGAATCAGCCGATTCTCCGGTCACGTGGATGGCAAATGGACGGTCCATCGCGATCGTAAACGAGTTATACAGCTCTAAAGCCAGGCCGAGGCAGTCAAATCCCGGACCGAGGTTCGCCGATGTCGCGGGTACGCGCACGGAGAGTGTGAGACCCATGGTTGAAGAACTCATCGCCGGCCTCCAAGGGCTTCCATGACCGATGCAAGATTGCCATCCACAACTTCGGCCGTATCGCCAGCCAAGCGAATCGCGCTATCAGGGTCCTTGAGGCCGTTTCCTGTTAGCACGCAGACGATGGTTTCACCTGGCGCGAGTGCGCCTGCTCGATGACGCTTGATGAGCCCCGCAACACTGGCGGCCGACGCCGGCTCGGCAAACACGCCTTCGCGTGCGATCAGGCGGTACGCATTCGCGATTTCGTCATCGGTGACAAAGTCGATCGCGCCGCCTGACACATCGGCAGCATGGACCGCCTTGTCCCAGGAAGCAGGATTGCCGATGCGGATGGCCGTCGCAAACGTCTCGGGATTGGCAATCGGCTCGCCGCGGACAATGGCTGCCGCGCCTTCCGCCTCAAAACCGTACATCCGCGGCTTGGACTGCACCTTACCCACGTGGTGATACGCCTCAAAGCCCATCCAATAGGCACTGATGTTGCCCGCATTGCCGACGGGGATGTACAGCGCATCCGGAGCGCGCCCGAGCACGTCGCAGATCTCAAAAGCGGCCGTTTGTTGGCCCAGCAAGCGGTATGGATTAATCGAATTGACGATTTCCATGCCAAGTGGTTCCGCCACTTCGCGCACGATGTCAAGAGCGCGATCGAAATTGCCGCGAATCGCCACAATGCGCGCACCATACTGCACCGCTTGGGCCAATTTGCCAAGCGCCACATAACCGTGTGGAATGAGGATGACAGCCTGCATGCCCGCACGAGCTGCATAGGCAGCCGCAGAAGCCGATGTATTGCCCGTGCTGGCGCAGATCACCGTCTGTTTACCGGCTTCCTTTGCCTTTGCAACGGCCATGACCATGCCTCGATCTTTAAACGATCCGGTAGGATTGGCTCCTTCAAATTTTAAGTAGACATGGCAGCCCATCTGCTCGCTTAAAGTCTCCGCATAAATGAGGGGCGTATTACCTTCGTGCAAGGTTAAACGCGGCGTCGAGTCGGTCACCGGAAGGAACGACTTATATTGCGCCAGTAATCCCGGCCATCCGCGATAAGTTTGTCCATCCATCTTCGTTGTTCTCCTTTAGCCAATCAGATTCCCATTCCAGCCATCCGCATCATCGACAGCGCCGACACACGGTTCAACCGAATTTTCATAGAAAACAGACTTGCCGTCAATCGATTGTTTGATTTTCCCGAATATCGGCGGGCTGCCTCGCATAGTAGGTCGTCCCGTGCGAGCCGCGCCACACCTGTTCCTGCGAGGACGCTGCGGCCAACAGACGCCGCATGGGCTCGTCCACCGGTTCTTGCGATAAAACAAACGTGTCGTGGTGAATGGGCAACAAGCGCTGCGCCTGCGTTTCGACAAACATGTCCCAAGCCTGTTCCGGCGTACAATGGGCATTCTCAAAGGGGTGTGGTGCATATGCACCTATTGGGATGAACGCCAATTGCGGCTTAAAATTCCGAACCGCGGTGAAATCAGTCCGCGCCGTATCGCCGGCGAAAAATACCGACCACGCATGCCGCCGAATGATATACCCTTGATACCCCATGTGTTGGTTCCAGGGATAACGACTCCCCCAGTGTCTCACTGCTTGCGCTGTGATCTCAAGGCCACAGTCAAGCGACACCGATTCCGATGGAGCCAATTCGTGAATGCAAAGCGGATGGTGGCGGCGAACCAACCAGCCTGTTCCCTGCGGCGTAACCACAACCGTGTTCGAGGATATGACCTTTCGCAAACTCGGATGGTCCAAATGGTCCATGTGGGCATGAGAAAGCACTACCACATCGACAGGTGTACAAGCGCTGGGTGCAAGAGCCGGATCGACATGTCGCTTCGGGCCAATGGTCAGCCCCAGAATGCGGACGCCAACTCGCCGGGAAAACACCGGATCGGTCAAAATGCGAATACCGTCGATTTGCAGCAAAACGGTGGAATGACCAATCCAGGTTACGTATAGTCCTTCTCGCCCCCAGTTCTCTGGATGCGGACGCTTTGCCGCCGCACGCTTTTTCGGTTTTGGCCAAGCGGATGTCGTTCGCCGATAGAGTATATAGAACGCACATGCGATGACGATGACAAAGATGACAATCCCGATGGTGATCCACACGATGCCCGTTCCTCCGTCTCTCTTGCATCAACACGCAACCAGGCGACTCAACCGGCCGCCTGGTTGGGGAGAATGAGGCTTACGACGCGGCTTTCTTCGCGCAAATGTTCGTCGAGCCGCCGGTTGGCGTCAGCCAAGGACAAACTGGTCAATGCATCTACCGTCTCCAAGAAGGACGCGCCACGCAAACGGTATGTGAGATACGTTTTCGCCAAATACGCATTTTGATCCAGACTCATGACAAACCGACCAATGGCCTTTTTACGAGCGCGTTCAAAAGCATCGGCGTCGATACCTGCCGCGCGAACATGAGTCACATACTGAGCGATACGATCCGCCAAGGTATGTGGATCGGGAGAGTTTCCCCCGATTACCGTGTAGCCGTAATGCTCGGTCAGCTCGTACTCCCAAGAGAATCCTTTGTCAATGAGTCCTGCATCCAGCAACTCGGTATAAATAGAACTCGTCTTTCCAAATAAAACATCGAGCACGACACCCGTCAACATCTCCTGCCTAAGTAGCTCCTTGCCAGTAGACGTGCCATGTGCTTCTTTCCAGCCGATGAGACAGCGCGGCTGTGCCACACTGAGACGAACCTCCTGCCAACGCGAGGCTGGTGTCGCCGGTTCCGGTGGATATAACCGTTCAATGACCGGTGCTTTGCCAAACGTCTTACGGGACTGATTTTGCTCGATCCAGGTGAGCATTTCCTCCGGATCGAACCCACCGACGACGACGAGAACCATATTGGAAGGATGGTAAAACGTTGTATAGCAATCGAGCAAGTCTGACCTTGTGATTTGATAAATCGACTCCACACTGCCCGCGATATCGATCCGCACCGGATGTTGCCGGTACATGGCAGCCAACAACTCCATGAACGCGCGGCGATCGGGATTGTCGTCTCCCATGCGAATTTCCTGTGCGATGATGCCCTTTTCCTTTTCGACATTCTCGTCCGTCAGATAAATTCGCTGGACAAAGTCAAGCAACGTGTTGAGGTTATCCTTGACGTCCGATGTGCAGGAGAAATAATACGCAGTCTCGTCAAACGTGGTGAACGCATTGACTGACGCGCCGTGTGCAGCGAACTGGGCAAACACGTCCACGTGCTCATCCTCAAACATCTTGTGTTCGAGAAAATGCGCAATCCCATCCGGTACACGCCGCTTTCTGCCATCGATGACAAACTCGTTGTCGATGGAGCCGTATTTGGTCGCAAACATGGCGAACGTCTGGTGAAAATTCGGCTTTGGCATGAGGCAAACCTCAAGGCCGTTGGCGAGCTTATGTTCGGTGACTGTAAGCTTAAGGAGATCGGCCTCTTTGCTCATCATGCCTCATCCTTTCGCGTCAGGAAGTACAACGTGCTCATTTCGATAGCCTGTGCCACTTTGGCAATCTCATCGCGCGTAACCCGTTCGAGATCGATCAACAGCTCATCGATGTCACGCTGGCGCCCACACAAGATCCCTTGATGATGCCAATTCGCAAGCGCCGCCGGTTGATCCAACAAGACCGTATATTGGTTGCACAGACTTCGGTACGTGTAAGCCAGCTCTTCGTCGGCAATCTTACCATTTCTTATGTCGTCCAATTGTTGCTCGATGATCGTCAGCGCTTGTGCGCGTTTTTCAGGACTAATGCCGGTCATCACCGCGAGCATCCCCGTCGTCTGGTCCAAATGCGACCAGACAGTGTAAGCGAGCGAGTTCCGCTCACGCACATGAATAAACAGCTTGGAGTGCGCAAAGCCGCCAAATATGCCATTCATCATGAGCAACTGTGGATATTCCGGATCTGCGTAGCCAATGCCTGTTCTATATGCAAGGTCAAGCTGACTTTGGTGCACGTCATCGTACTCCGTGACCTCGCGAACAGAACGATTCTCCAGTCGCGGAAGCACTTCCCGTTCTATGAGAGCCCCCGATCCACCGCCCATTTTCTCCGTCAACCGTTGTAACAACGCCGATCCCACCGACTCAAAGTCGGCGAACGGCCCGACGATATAGGCATGTGCTTCGGCATGGTGTAGCAATTCTTCATACGCTGCAAACACCCGTGCGGCGTCGAGCTTTGGCAATTCCTCGGCAAATCCAAGGCGTGGCAATGCCGCGGGTGTACCTTCACAGGCAATCGCGAAGCACCGCTGCAAGGCGAAACTCATTTTTTCGTCCCGCGCGGCCTCGATTCGCCGTCGGTGCAAATCGAGTTCCCGTTGCACCAGAGCGTCATCAAAGCAACCGTGTCCCTCCGAGTGATCAAAGAGAACATCGCATAGTAGGTCAACAGCGCGCTCTACCAATGAACCTTCCTCAACGAACGAAACGTCCGGAATACTCGCACTTACCTCGAGGATATGATAACCTCCGCGTTTACCGAGCGAAGTGCGCACACTCGTTCCGTATAGATCATCACATGCAGTCGTCAAACTGCGGGTCGAAGGAAACTTATCCGTTCCATTCATCCACATGTGGGGCAATAGTGCATAGGCAGTCAGATGCTGTGCATCCATCCGAACGTGTAGGCGGATGCTTACTTCCTTTGTGCGAAATCCGGCATGAGGCAGCATGTGTACGTGGCATCGCCCAGCGGATAGCTTTTGAAACGAATCCACACGATCACTCCCATCACCCGCTCATCTTCCGTATTATACCCTACTGGAACCTCTTGCATGACGAAACGGCGGCGGTCCCTGAACTGCATGCAGCTAGGACGTCGGTCTGACTCGCCGTTTCGCCGCCGATTCGCTCTGTTCGTCTTCTCTAAACGAGGCCGCAAACGTTCCGGTCCTTCGTCTGAACACGCGCCGCTCCACCTGCCATACTAGGGCAACAGTCGCTAACTGAACGAGACCCAGACCAAAAGACAAGAAACTCAGCCCACGGACGGCCTGTGGCGATTGGTGACGACAGATGAGGATGAACAAGATGGTTCCAGCGATTCGCCCGGCATTTTCGAACCACTCACGCACAACAATATGTGTCGTGCTCGGAACCTCATGCCCCGCGATTTCGTCCATCACATCATAGACATAACCCTGCAACGGCACGAGGAAAAACGGCAAGGTTGCCGATGTGACGCAGCCGTATAAGATAATCGTCCAAGGGCGGATCGGCAACAGAAAAAGACAAGCTGCACAGGCCATGCCTACAGCTCCCGCAACGAGCAACCGCCAACGAAAACGGCCAGAGAAACGCCCCGCAAAGAAGAATGCGGCGAACGACAACGCACCTTGCAGCAGCAAAAATTCGCCCAACTTCATTTCACTGCCGGTTGCGACGTAGACGAGCAATCCAATCAAAAACATAAACACGCCTTCACGAATTCCGTACAGCGACGAGGCAATCAGGATTTTGCGCCAGGGACGCCGCCGTAAAGCGCGAAACCCGAAGAACAGACGCAGGTCAGGCAGGCCTTGGCTATGTAATCGAAAACTGAGCAGCGTTGCCGCGATAAATAGAGCAAATGAAATCCCAAACACGACGTGGTATCCGGTGAGACCGCCAAAAAATGCGTCTTCACGGCTGATTAAAAGGCCAGCGACAGGTGGCGCGACGACATTGGCAACAGACGTCAACACGCCGAATATGCCAAAGAATGGTTCATGCCCCTTCTTGTCTGTGTACTCGATACTTAAAACATCAAACGCAAGCCAGTAAAAACCTTCTGCAACGCCTGTTAACAAGCCAAGCAATTCTGGCATGTGTGCAGCCTGCTCGCCGACCATCAGCGTGACGGCATAAAAAACGGCATGTAGAATGATGCCGATGCGCAAGGCCATGGCTGTCGACGTCTTCCGCGCCACCCAAGCGGCCACGACAAACGTGAACGGCAATGATATGAATACCAATAAGTTGTACCATGCAATAGCAGCAAACGAATGATCGACCTTGAAGAGAAAAATGTTGACGAATGTGTTGGACAAGCCAATGGATAAATGAAAGAAGCCGCTGACGACAAGCAGCCACCAAGCCATGGTCGGCAGTTTAAACGGCTGGCGATGCATGGCAATCCCCCTTGCTGCGGCACATCTGCGTCTTCCGCATGCCTGCGGCGCGCACCGTGGCATGAGTTTTGGTATGCAAATTTGCTTACGGCAACAACATGCTGCCTGCGGAACTGTAGTATGAGTCAAACCCGATTGAATGATGTGAACCACCTGTTGCATGGAGACGGAATACGGCCTGTGTTACGATGGTGGACATAGCATATCCGGAGGGACACAGATGACGGTGAATTACGATCATATCCTGCTTGGTGCGAACGTCTCCATCGCGAAGACGGGTCTGCTTGCTGCGGTCGAGGAAACCATTTCGTATGGTGCGAACACCTTCATGATTTACACACGCAGCAATCGCGGTGGGAAGGCTCGTCCCATTGAGCAATTCCATCGCGATGAAGCCACTGCGTTGATGCAGCAACACGGCATTGTCGATCCAGTGGTGCACCTGTCATATTTGGTCAATCTTGCAAGCCCCAAGCCCGAAACACGAGGCTATGGCATTGACGTGTTGCGTGAGGAAATTGGGCGCGTGGAATATCTGGGCATCCGCTATATCGTGATGCATCCCGGCTCACACGTCGGGGAAGGTGAGGATTTCGCCATTCGGCAGATTTCCGACGCTCTCAATGAAATCCTCACTGGCCACGAAAAACTGTGGATTTGTCTCGAAACGATGGCAGGGGACGGATCGAAAGTGGGAAACAGTCTTGAGGAGATTGCGGCCATTATCGATCGCGTTCAAAACCAGGACAAACTCGCTGTCTGCATCGATACGTGCCACAATTACGCGTTTGGCTACGATGTGGTGAATGACTTCGATGGCTTTCTGGAGACATTTGACCGCGTGATCGGCCTCGAGCGTTTGAAGGTCGTCCATATAAACGACTCGAAGAACCCGTTTGGCTCGCGCAAGGACCGCCATGCCAACGTCGGCGAAGGCACGCTGGGGGCAGAAGCCATCAAGCGCATCGTGCATCACCCGCAATTGCGCGGTATTCCGCAGATTCTCGAGACCCCGAACGGAAAGTACAAAGAGGAAATTGATTTTTTGCTGGACAGGATCTGAAGCTAAGGCCGCTTGAAACAACCAGCGGCCTTTCCTCTACAAATACCCCTTCTGCTTCAGCTTCTCAATATGCTTGTCCATTTCGGCTTCCATGTCGATGCCATAGAGGTCTTCGATCACGAACATCATCGACGTAGCAGTCTGAGCGACATCGAGCAGTTCACTGACAATAGCCCGTACGACTTCTTCATCCGGCTTACGATCCTGCTCTCCGGACAAGCCCCGAAACTTTCCGATGGCCTGGGCAAGTTCGCCGACTTCTTCTGTAATTTTCAACATTGTCGATTCAAGGGTTGGCGTTAGCCTTCCCAATCTCGGCAAAGAAATGGTCTTTCGTTCCACCCGACTCTTCTCCCTACCTAAGTCACCTATCGGATTTGGCAAACGTCGCGATCGCGTCGGCAAACGCCGACTGCAAACGGCCGACCAGCGAGAGATCACGCGCCTCCCACGCCACCTGACATTTATCCGCAGAAAGCTGTTGTAACCCAGTTACGTCTGGTAAAGATACATACGGTACATCGGGATGCGTCAACACGCGGTGGATCGGGAATACTTCGGTCAACGTGCCAGTAATAAAGATACCATCGACGGTGGCCAAATCTTTGGCGGGCAATTTGGTCTCTCGCACAGGAATGCCCAATCGATCGGCAAGCTGAATCACAAAACGGCGCGTAATACCGTTTAGGATATAACGATCCGCCGGCGCGGTGATCAACTGGTTGTCACGAACAAACCACAGGTTGGAACTTGCAGACTCAATCATGGCTCCGTCGCGGACCAACAACGCCTCATCGGCACCCATGTCGTGCGCTGTCTGTTTTGCCAGAATGTTGGGCAACAAGTTGATGGTTTTGATCCAAGCGTTTGCCCAGCGCTCATCGGCCATCATCAGCAACGTACCTGGTTCCTTGGCTATCTGCGATGCTACCGGTCGTACGGTGGCACTCACATTAGCCTTGACGGCGGGATTGGGAAACAAATGGTTGCGGATGGCCGAACCACGCGTAATCTGAAGGTAAATGGAAGCCTCCAGTTCCCCACTCTCGACAATGAGTCGTTCAATGAGTGTCGCACACTCGTCCTTGGTGAACGGCGGGGCGATGCGAATGGCTTGAAGGCTCATCCACAAGCGATCCAAATGCCAATCAAGTAAAAATGCTCGCCCGCCATAGCAGCGAATCACCTCATACACGCCATCGCCAAATTGGTGGCCGCGTTCATCCAATGGTACGATCCCGCTGTTTGGAGTCACAAACTGACCATTGTAGTACCCGACGATAGGCACGTAGCATCCCTCTTCCAACGCAAATTTTCATCATTATACCATCGCGTGATCGTGGTGACGAAAGATTCGATGTATAATTCATATGTGAGGACAAATGGAAGGAGGGCGTCATCTTTGGAGAACTGCTTGTTTTGCCAGATTATCGCGGGTGAAATTCCGTCGCAGAAAGTGTATGAAGACAAGTTCGTCTATGCATTTCAAGACATTCGCCCGCAGGCGCCGGTACATATTTTGGTAATTCCTAAGCGGCACATTTCGTCCGCACAAAGTGTTTTAGGCACAGACGGCGAGATCCTTGGTCATTTGCACACCATCATTCCGCAAATTGCAGAAAGCGCTGGCATTGCAGAAACAGGATACCGCGTTGTGACCAATGTCGGGCGTCACGGCCAACAAACCGTGCCACACCTACACTACCACATACTAGGTGGTCGGCAGTTAGGATGGCCGCCAGGTTAATCTGGCTGGCCGTCCGCCTGTCCAATCACATCAAGTGGTGGAATATCTGAACCGTTCAACACGAGATGCGGGATCACTTCAGCGCGTACGGTCGCAATCGCAGAACAGTATTTTTCTTCGCTGAGTCGGATTGCGCGCCAAGCTTTCGCTGCGGGGACTTCGCCCGTCATGTGATATGTCAGATGAATGCGCGTAAAAGCTTGCGGATATTCCTCCCTGCGCTCGCCCACAGCCTCGATTTCCAATCCCTCAAGAGGGACGCGCATCCTTTCTAAAATCATCGCGATATCAATACCTGTGCACCCCACCACCCCCATCAAGAGCAGTTCCATGGGGCGGTTACCCTGTCCCGTACCGCCTTCTTCCTTGCGAGCATCCATGTAAATGGTGTTGCCAGATGGCCCATCGGCCTGAAAGTGGCGTTGTCCAAGCCACTTGCTCGTAACCTTCATCTCCATATTGCGTCCCCTCCCCGCCACTATTGTACCAGCGGTACAGTTTGCGCGTCACTGTTCCCCATCGACAGTCATCGTTCCTTGCATACCTGGTTCCGGTACGCCCTGTCGATCCGAATAATAGCGAAAATGCCCCGTTTTGTCGGGAACGAACGACACGTCAACAGATTCACCGGGGTTGAGGTTCTGTGTGAAGATGTAGAAATCGGGTATGACAAAATTGTGAACCTGCGTTCCTTCATTTCGAACGCTAATTTGTACGGTCGTTCCCTTATCCACATCGATTGCGCTCGGCAGGATTTGCCCGTCCCGCAATGTGACCTGAATAGGGGCCGCCGCCACGACATTCAGCCAACCAGCTGCCCCTAAACTCACCGCGGTCACCAATACTGTTTGATACAATGCGCGCATCGTCTTCCTCCTGCTTTTGATCTATCAAAAGTAGGTTGACGAATCGTCGAACGAATTATTCCCTTTTGCAACATAAAAACCAATCATGTCCACTCACGTTACGTGAAATAGGGCTTGTTGCAGACATGCAAATGTAACTCCGGTGGTCGATCCGCCAATCGCTCCGACGACAACATCACTGACATGGTGCAATCCGCAGTACGCCCGAGCGATGGCCAACCAAATGGCCAAGCCCAATAATAGTGGAAAGTAGGGGCCAAGGTGATAGGCTCCGATGGCAAGTGCGAAACCTCCGGCCGCGTGATTACTTGGAAACGAATCACCCGGTTCATGCCAAAGCAATGGCTGCCATGGTTCCTCGTCAAAAGGTCTTGGGCGCCTAACGAGACGACTCACGGGCTCATGGAGGACTCGTACCATCACTGCGGATAGGATCGCACTGGCGGCACTCGTGACAGCTGTCATGCGCAACCCAGGATAGGCAAAGCCAGTGGAGCCCATGACGAGAATCATGAGGATGACGAGCGGTGTGTATTTGGCGCTAGTAATCATCGCGGAGTCAAACGCATAAGAGCAGCCCCACCTGGCTTCGATCCATTTCATGACCTTCGTGTCGACTTGTTCAATGTGCCTCCATACGGTCATGACTCGTCCCATTGTTTCTCCTTCTCAGTCATCGGATAGTTAGTCCCTCGAGCAAGCTGAGCGTGCAAATCACCCGTAAGTGCCTGTGAAAACGCCGGTACATTCGTCAACCATAGGTCTGCCTCGTGATTGTAAGTGTACGCCTGGCGGCTGAAGTTGGCACTTCCGATGATAAACACACGTCCTCCGTCGACGTCGAGAATCTTTGCGTGCATCAACTCTCCCTGGTAGGGTCGATAATATCGTATCAAAGCGCCTGCACTCTGCAACTCAGAAACCGCCTTACGGTTGTAAGTTTGGGAAGGATCGACAAGAACCGACACCTGTACACCGCGCGCCAGAGCGCTATGTAATGCGGCAATCACGTCGGCATCCGACAAATCAAATGCCTCCAGGTCGATCTCGCGACGCGCTTGCCCAATCGCATCGACCACCGCCTCGCCTATCCGACGATCGACGAGCAGCGGCTGTGGAAAGCTGGGGGTTTCTACGACTTGGCCGGAAGCACGTGCGAAGTCCCACTCGAAAAGTTCCTCAAATCTTTGGCTTTGCCCTGGAATGTAGACGGATGCGTCATTGTTGTTCCAACTGGCCTGCCCATAGTTCATGCCACCGAGTAACACATTGTTGTCCACGATTAACATTTTGACGTGATCAATCCCCTGCTTAATCTGGATTTGCTCGACCGGAATGCCGTCTTTTTGTAGAGCGGGCACGGCTATGGTGGTTGAGTGTGGTTCGGTGCTGTCGACGACGACACGGACGTCGACGCCTCGTCGATGTGCGTCTGCGAGGGCTTGAAGAATGTCCGAATCTGACAACTCGTATATGTCAAGATGCACTTCGCGTCGACTGGCCCGAATCATCTGTAAAGCTTTCTGTTTAATGTCCGGCCCCCACAACAATTCCATCCCGTTCTGAGCGTATGCAGGCTTCGGAAGCGTGTCCTGCGGATTGCCGCTTCCAAACGGCAGGATCCCGCAGCCGGTTAAACCAAGGCTGAGCGAGATGATGGTTGATGTCAACCAGTGGTGTTTTGTCGCGATACGCCGGACGCGCCCGGTATGTGTGCGACGCCCTTCGTCGATTCCGCAATATACAGGCTGTAGAAATTCATCCATGTCCAATCCCTCCATCGCAAACGGATGGATGATGAATTCCCCTCAAAGAATCCAAAACCTGTTTTCAATACAATATACATACAAAATGAGAAGTCTGTGATCCTTTTGTATATACGACGCCTGAGCCCAGCTTTGACACCTATCTTGACACGTCACCCATTACGAAAGTGCCCAGATGTGTTCAATCAAAAGTTGGCCCCTTTCTCCACCTCGCCGTTGGATGATGCCTGAAGCACCAAGCAACCGCCCGTATGGCGTGAACACAACCGCACCCTCCGTGCGATAGACAGATTCAAACATTGTTGCGTCTAGCATACCGGTTTCATCTTCCAGCGTAAAAAACACGACGGTACGCCCGCTTTTGGTCGGTGGACGGTGCGGGCGGATGGCCAAACCGGCGACTGTGACGCGATCGCCATCCGGTAGACAAAATGCCTCCGCAATGGTGATGTAACCAAGCTGCTGCAAATCGCGGCGATACAAGTCGAGCCAATGCCCGCTCATCCCAACTCCAACAAGCGTATATTCAGCAGCAAGCCGTTGTGCGAGCGAAGCTGGCCGCATGGCCGTTTGCGGCTGTTTTGTCATATGCATGGGCGGATGGAGCAAGGGCAACGCTCCCGACTGCCGCTGTGCAAACCATTGGGGAAGCAGCCAAATCAATTCGTTCCGATCCGCCTCTTCAATACGATCCAATGCGCCGACGCGCACCAGATGTTCAATATGCAATCGATCCGCCAGCGGCACACGGAGAATCAAATCGGCAGCGGATCGAAAAGGTCCCCCGCGGATTCTCTCCTCGTTAACAGCGGCTGCCACCACTTCGGGAAACCTCGATATCAAGCGCATCCCAAGCCGAATTTCGACTTCTGATGGCACTGTGCAATCCCACATACTCTCATTGATATCGATGGGCAAAACACGAATGCCGCGCCGCTTCGCTTCGGCGCAGATAACGTGCACTGGATAATACCCCATGGGCAATTGGTTCAGGATAGACGCGTAAAATAACGCCGGAACATGTTGTACAAGATACGCCGTCTTATATGCGGTGGTTGCAAACGCAGCCGCATGCGCTTCGCAAAAACCATAACTGGCGTAACTTTGGATATAGGAAAAAATCGTCGCAGCCACCGATTCTGCAATTCCGCTTTGTACCGCCTTTTGCATAAACAATTCTCCGATTCTTTCCATCTCAGTATGATTGCGCGCATGGCTCATGACACGCCGTAACTCATCCGCTTCCCCTGGCGTAAATCCGGCAATCGCAGTGGCAATTTCAATCACCTGCTCCTGAAACAGTACGACGCCGTATGTCTTACCCAAAATAGGCTCAAGTTTCGGGTGGAGATACGTCACCTGCTCACGTCCATGGCGCCGTGCAATAAACGGATCGACCATATTTCCAAGGATTGGTCCAGGACGAATCAGCGCGACGCTCGCCACGAGATCCTCGATCCCCGTCGCACCTAGCCGAGCCTGCAACGCGCGCTGCGCCGGGCTTTCAAGTTGAAACACGCCAATGGTGTCCCCGCGGCGAATCATCGAAAAGGTGGCTTCGTCATCAAGTGGGATGGCATCATAGTCGATTCTCCCGAATTTGGAACTCTCACGAATGGCCCCTTCTATCGCTGACATTGTTCGTAGTGACAGCAGATCCAGCTTGACAAGGCCCGCATCTTCCAGCATCCGCTTATCGTATGGTGTAATCCAATGGCCCGAAGCCGATGGTTGTAAACTCGTTACTTCAAATAAGGGACTGCTGCTGATCACGATCCCGCCGCTATGCATGCCAAAATGGCGTGGAAATCCAGCGATGTGACGAGCGATGGCAAACAGCCAAGAGAGCCTCTCCCGATATTCTTGAAACGCCTGCAGCTCCGGGACGCGCCTCAGTGCATCTTCTAGTTGATCGGCATGTGTCGACCAAGGGACGCGCTTGGCCAGTGCGTCGAGCAGGTCCTCCGGCAACGCGAGTGCAGCCCCAATGTCCCGCACTGCAGATCTTCCGCGAAACGTCTGATACGTTGCGACACGTGCCACTCGCTCCTGCCCGTACCTATGGTATACATAGTCGATCACCTCGTCTCGCCGATCGCTGGCAAAGTCGATATCGATATCTGGGCGCTCTGCCCGCTCGAGCGACATAAATCGCTCGAACAACAGTCCCCTGCCCGCCGCGTCGACATCTGTAATATACAAGCAGTACGCGACAGCGGAGTCGGCCGCGGAACCGCGTCCAGTACAACGAATCCCGCGGCTTCTCGCGAAACGGACAATATCCCAGACGACAAGAAAGTAATCGACATAGCCCAGTTCGCGAATGATGTCCAATTCATGCTGCAACCGCGCCATCGTGATACCATCGAGACGACCATAACGCTCTCTGGCTCCCGCAAACACAAGCTGCTCCAAGAGTGGATACCCACCTCGCCCGTCTTCCGTCCTATATGTGGGAAAGAGCGTTTTCCCTATGGGAAAAACAGCGGTGCAACGATCCGCAACTTCCACCGTCCGGGCAACCGCTTTTGGAAACTCGGCAAATCGCACAGCGGCCTCGTCGGCGTCGTGCAACCAGCCCATTCGGTTGAGCGGGCGCCCGGGGTGTGGTGTATAGACATCGCAACCGAGTGCAATGCAGCGCAATACATCCTGAACCGGAAACAATGGTTTGTTGGCAGCATGAACGTCGCTTGTAGCCACCAACGGCACGCCTGTACAACTCGATAATTCGGAAAGTAGCCGCATGCGCGATACATAACCGGGATAGCCGTCGGCAACAAGCTCTACATACAGCC
Organism: Alicyclobacillus sacchari; assembly: GCF_004366795.1. Lineage (GTDB taxonomy): Bacteria > Bacillota > Bacilli > Alicyclobacillales > Alicyclobacillaceae > Alicyclobacillus > Alicyclobacillus sacchari. The sequence goes on from NZ_SORF01000004.1 coordinate 47,672, forward strand.
GATGCCCGAATATCTCGCGATAGCGCTCGACCCAATGGCGTGCGCGCCCATATTCCTGCTTGGACAAGGCTTGTTGTAATTGGCCGTGGCGGCAACCAGATAACACAATCAACCCTTCGGATAGGCGAAACAAATCTGCCTCTGCCAACCGCGGTTGCATGCGACCGCCTTCTTGCGCATGCATGATGGTGAGCAATTCGCATAAATGGCGAAACCCTTCCCTGGTTTCGACGAGGACGGTGAGATGCGATCCGTCCTCCATCGTCAGCTCAGCTCCGGAAATCGGTTTGATTCCATAGATGGCCGCCCACCTATGAAATTCCGGCAGGCCGGCGATGGTGTTGTGATCTGTGAGCGCGAGCGCCGGCATGCGATACAGTGCAGCCTGTGCCACCAGTGACTCAATCGAAGAGGCGCCAGCTAGAAACGAATACGGCGAATGGCAGTGCAGATGAATGAACACCGCAGCACCTACCTTCTAATCCCAAATTTTATAGATGAACCATTGACCCGCGTCTTCTTCTAAATCCATCATTCCTCCGTCTTCCGTCCAAACGCGCATCATTTTTCGCTCACCTTCCCCCATCCACCAACATCCCATCTCAAACCACACATCGATCACGTCGACGATCGCACGCACAGTCTCTTGATCCTGGAATACCAGCGGCTCCCCGTCACGCCAGCGAGAGACCGCGATGGGTCTGCGGACGATCCGGCTCACCCGGACAGTCCCCCCAACACAGCGGCCAAGCGAAGTTCTCGAAAGTCTGGAACCGCGCCGATTCGAATCTTTGGAAACTTGCGAACCAGTTGTTCTCGCACGCATTGCAGCTTGGATTTGGCAGCGGCGCGCGCTGGTTCATATCCTTCGCCGAACAGCAAAAATCCGGACTGTACCGTCGGCAGCAATTGTACATCGACAGCTTCGAGTTCCATCTCCTCAAGCCAACGTCCCGCGACGCGATCCCGCCAGCCCTGCAGCTGCGCCATCACGGCATCCCCCTGATATACAGGCCGTTTGAAGGTTTTCATCCACTCGCCGCTCCCCGTATCCGTCTGCCAGCGAAGTGCAATCCGCCTTACGCCGGAATCTGAGCGAACGAGCTTTTGGCAAAGCCGTGCGGCAAGCGATTCCAAAACGCTGTCCCAGCCGTTTTCAGGCATCGGTTCACCAAGCGGCGAGCGCCATATCATCAAGTGCTCACCAGGTGGTGAATCGGCAACAATTGGACCGTACTGTCGCCTCTTGCCGATCCAGCGCCAAGATAGAGCCTCTGTGCCAAAACGAGAAACGAGCATGTCGTCCGTGACAGTATCTAAATCGTGCAAACGATGTACACCAAGATTGATAAGCTCGCTGCGGCACGACTTCGGAATCGCCGAAACGACGGCAATCGGCAGTGCATTCGTCCAGTCGAGAATGGGTTCACCCCCCGCCAACATGCTTGCAATCGCCGGTGAAATCAGAAGTTGTTGACGACCAACTCGGTAATACAAAGCCTGTGGCACACGTTCCATTCGGCTCCAGCGCACCAAGGCCTCTGCGGCAAATGGATGCTCCGCCAGGCCAACCCGGACTCGTTGCTCACCATTCAACAGGTCGTCAAACCGCCGGCAGATGGAACGGACTTCAGAAAGCGGTGGATGTCGGGATGGCAACTGGACAAAAAAAGCAAGTTGCCGAGGGAGTGTCTTGACAAATGGTGAAGCGTCCCAAAGCACCTGATAAACGGATGCGAGTGCTTGTGGCTCCACAATCGGCTCAACCACTTGCACATCTGGCATCAACGCCTTTGCCTGAGCTACAGACCATCCAATTTGCACACCCGCTTTCCTGGCTGAAATCGACACATCCGCAACACAGTCTTGGCTAACCGTCACAAACGGTCTATCCAAATCGGCCGAAAGCCCTTCTCCTTCACCGTAGAGCGTAAATTTCACGGTCTCACCACCAGAACGTATGTTCTGGTCTGATTATATGCAAAGCAAACAAGATATACAAACACACGTTCGCTCCAAATGAAGGAATGTTGATACTGAAACAAAAAAGCCTGTCGGATCGTCTACTTGTTTGAACCTGTCCGCCTGAAATGGCGACAAAAAGGGGATGGCCGAGCATGGGGATTGGCTTAGTGGTTACATTCGTTTTACTCGCATGTGTCATGGGATTGTTGTCGCGCCAAGTCGTCACCACAAACAGCGAACCCACGCAAAGTGAACAGGCACAAAGCGTACCTGAAGTCAAAGAAGGGAATACGCAGGCAAACACGAAGGCTACAAACGAAGATCTGATACTTTCCGATCAAGCGCAGGCACAGTAGCTACCGGGTGGCCATGGTCTGCCTACTCCATCCTGTCGCCAGTTCGAAAATGCGGCACGAGCCGCCCAACCGGATTTGTGCCGCCTCCCTGCAACCAAGTCGCAACATCCCAAGCGCTCACCGCCTCCATCGCTTGCCCAGTTTGACCCACAGCCGTTGCATCGCGCAAAGCGGCCTCCGTACTGCCAACCCATTGGGCCGTCCAGTCATGCGCGGCAGCAAGCAGCGACTCCTCATCCAGCCCAACGAAGCGAAAGACCCGAAGGGGATGCTCGTCTGCGTCCCAAATGAGATGAAACAAAGCTGTCAGGACATGTACACACAGCGGATCGGAATCATCACATGTACACTTGGCACCCCACCGCAACTTATCCGCAACGGAGTCACCGGGCAATACGTCAAGCTGATTAGACTTGAGAAACGCCTCAAATTCCGGGTCCCACTCGCCGGCAAAGTGGGCTGCCACCCAGTCAGGCCGCATGGCCAGCCATTTCGCAACAGCCTCGATATGTTCCTCATAATGAGCCAAAAACGGCAGAGCCACTTGACAACTGCGCCGTGGGCCACTGATGCGCACCTGTGCCCAGATTTCGCCGCGGAGCAATTCGGCGTGGACAACGGCACCGGCTTTGGCTTCCTGCCTTGCCTTGCGCACCCGCGCCTTGTCCACCGCATCCCACACCGGACGCCAAAACGGCTCCAGCACGCTTTTTTTCATACATCATCCTCCTCCCAAACGGTCTGCGGTGTCAATGCAAACAATTCGCGCAACGAATCGTCATCCAGTTCGGTCACCCACTCCTGCGATGACGAAACGACCGCTTCCGACAGCTCTCGTTTGCTTAAGATCATCTGATCGATCCGCTCTTCCAGCGTACCTGCACAGATCATCTTGTGTACCTGCACGTCTTTGGTTTGGCCAATCCGGTATGCCCTGTCGGTTGCCTGATCCTCGACCGCAGGATTCCACCAACGATCGTAATGAAAGACGTGATTCGCGCGCGTCAGATTGAGGCCAACACCGCCGGCGCGCAGCGACAACACCAAAATCGGCGACGGATCGCGGCCATTTTGAAACGATTCGACGATTTCGCCGCGACTGCGGGCAGCTAACCCCCCGTGCAAAAACTGCGGACGCACGCCGAACTCCGCTTCCATCGTGTCACACAAAATCTCGCCCATATCGCGAAACTGCGTGAAGACCAGCGCACATTCGCCATCCTCGACGACAATCCGCAACAGATCGATAAGCTGTCGCAGTTTTCCGCTGCGCCGCAACGAAGGTGTACCGCCGGAAATGAGACACGGATGATCGCAAACTTGCTTTAACCTCACCAACGTTGACAGAATCATCCCACGTCGGGACATCGCCTTGGTCCCCGCACCGATCCCGGTGAACAGCTGATCGACAAACGCCTGATACATGGCCGCTTGCTCGGCCGTCAAATAGGCCCGTTCATCGACTTCCCACTTCTCGGGCAGCTCCGTTTGAATATCAGGATCGGTCTTTCGCCGCCGCAACAATACAGGGCGTAAGAGCGCCTGCAGGCGTGCGATATCGGACGCGCTGTCTTTGTCACCGGAAGCGAGATCGGCAAACGTCCGGCGAAACCAGGCAAGGGTGCCTAGATAACCTGGATTGAGAAAGTCCATCAAAGCCCAAAGTTCTTCGAGCCGATTTTCGACCGGCGTACCTGTCAGTGCGACTCGATGGCGCCCTTTGAGCATCCGCAAGGCCCGCGCCTGCTTGGTGCTCGCATTCTTGATGTTCTGCGCTTCATCGATTGCGATCACGTCAAACGAACATGCCAAAAATGACTCGAGATCCCGTACCAACGTCGCGTAAGTCGTCATGATCAAATCGACTTTATCGACCGTCAAAGCCGCACCCAAATCGCGCAGCGGACCGTGATGCACGTATACCCGCAAATCGGGCGTAAACCGCTCCAACTCCGCCCGCCAATTGGCCAGCAGCGAAGTCGGGCATACCAACAAATGCACGCCCTGTGCCGCTCTTTCCTCCTTGAGCTTGAGCAAGTACGCAAGCAATTGCACCGTTTTGCCCAATCCCATATCGTCCGCCAGGCAAGCACCACAACCGATCTCCCGCAAATGCATCAACCAAGAGAACCCATGTGCCTGATAGTGGCGCAACTGCCCTCGCAGTCCGTGCGGCGGTTCCGCCGCAGGCACTTGCAGAGCATGTGCGAACACGTCCACCACGCGCTTGACTTCAGCCGCCTCTGATGCGAACTCGACCTCGAGGGAAAGCTCCCCCGATTCCTGCGCGAGGGCGATGGTACGCGACAGATCCAGTACTGTCGCCTTGCGATCCGCCCCGAGACCCAACCTCTCCAGCTCCCGCAAAATGTCCGCGATCGGAACCAACCGCCACGATCCTTCAACGCGAATGAACGGCGCCTGCTCCGCCACCATCTGTGCAAAATCCTGCTGCGACAACTCGCGGTCCTGGACGACAATGGACCAGTCGAAATCGACCAATTGCTGCGCATCGAGCCACTGGTGGCTGGTCGATGCAATAGAACGGTTGTCTCGTCCACCGCGCGCCTGCCTCACCAAAACCCGTACGCGAACATCTCCAGCCTGCTCTACCTTCGGCGTCTCAACGTAAAAACCGGCCGCCACAAGCGACGGAATCGATTGAACAAGCAGCGGGTAGACATCGTCCACCGCGATTTCTACACAGGTCGGCGCCGGGCGCGCCAAGGCGTCGGCAATTTCCGGACAATACCGCGCAGCCTCCCGCAATCTGGGCAGGATCCAAGCGTCCGGAGCCACTAACACGTCGCCGTCAATCCGCCATCTGCGCTCCTTCTGCCGCCACCAGTCGGACAGAGAAACAAGCTTGCCGGAAAATCGGTGGCGTACGTAAAACTGCAATGCCCAATCGGCGATGGGGGCGTCGGACGGCGGCGCTTGCAGCACAAAGGCCACCTCATAAAACGGCCTGCCGCTCCGATCCGCAAAGTCTGCCGCCGCCCAACCTGACTGGGCGAGTCCGCCGCGCACCGTTTTTGCCACAAGCCAACCGTCTGCGACAAACGCCGATTCCGACGCCGCCAGCGCACGGAGCCAAGCCGCCATGACCTCTGACTCGCCTCGATACATCACTCGATAGGGGCGTTCAGGCGCCGCCGCAGTATCCTCGACCCGCTCAAGGCGTGTGCGAGCGATGGCGTCGACAAGCTCAATCAACAGCCAATCGATCTCGTCGATTTCATTGAACATGCCGCTGATCTTCGGATCGCATTCCGCCATTGACAAAAGGCGAAAGCGCGCCGCCAAGAGCGGTCCGAGCGTCCAGGCCGGCGCCCACTTAGCCACGAATGTTCCATCGCCTGCGGCCACAATCACATCCGCGGCGGCGAGTGCCCACTGACGCAAAAGGCGTACATTTTCCGTTGACCCATTTTCGGCAGGCACTGCAATGGCCAACACGTCGCCCGCCGCGACGATGTGTGAAGCCAAGTCGCGCACTGCGATCAGCCAACGGTCTGCGGGGTTTGCATCCGATGCACTGTCGGCAAGTGCAGCCTCTACCATCGCCGGAAGCCCGAGTTTCGCATTGACGCCTTCACCCTGCATCTTCTCACCGCTTCCCAGACTTCAAAACCCTGTTCCACCATCATAACACCTGCCCCGGGATGGCGAAAACAGTGCTTGCGGGGGCGACCAAGCCCCCGCAAGCCACCATTACACTTCATCGCCTTCGAAATCGAAATCATCCGGATTGTCAATCGCTGCAAGTGTCGCGCCATCTCCTGGCGCCGACGGACCGTCTCGATGCGGCGATACGTTTTCCGCCTCTTCTGGCATATCATCTGGCCCGCGCTCAGACTGCAGCGAATGATGGACGGGGCGCGGATGTCTCCCCAACGTCGTTTTTTGTTCTTGCGAATCAGTCATCTTGTTGCCTCCCCAGGAACGAACTAGGCGCCGCTGATTGCGGATCCGTTACAAAGGTTCCCCAATCGACGCCGAGCATATCGGCCGCCAACCATCCGTAGATTGAAGTAGGCGTTGGACATGCGCAAACACCAACTCGCCGCAAGGAGGGATCGCATTGTTCAACAGCATTGCCGCCAACTGTCTTTTGGACTTTTTCGTATCCATGGGGCTCGTGATTGGGGGATCGCTCCTTGGAGGCGTTGCCGCACTTTTGACGCATCACGATCCGAATACGACAATGAGCACACTTGCCTCTGATCTGAAGGTATGGGCGATTGTCGCAGCGTTAGGGGGCTCCATGGACGTACTGCGCGTGATCGACCGCGGTGTATTCGGCCTGCATCCAGGGCCTATGGTGCGTCAATTCATCTACCTGGTCGCTGCATTTCTTGGCTGCCACATGGGCTATATTTTGATCCATTGGCTCACAACGGGGCGTGAGCAACCGTGAAACGTACACTCGCAGCGCTAGCGATTGGTGCACTCGCCGGCATGGCAGCCGCGACGGCCTATACCAGCCGCGACCTGCATCAAATGCATGTCGAGGTTAAGGCGCTCCGCCAAGCCAATGATCAACTGGAAAACGAAAATCAATTTTTGATTGCCGAACGAACCGATCCATCTCGCTACACATTGCGCAAAATCCAAATCGACTGCCCACAGGGCACGGATATCCTTTTGCAGACGGCCATCAAAAGGCAGGTTTTGCAAAGCCTTTCCTTCCTGATTGGAAAGTCAATGCAGATATTGGCGGATCACCCGTATATGCCTTCTGCCATCATCGACGTTCAGACCATCACGCTCGACAAGCGGCGCTACCGCCTTCACGTCACAGTCGTTATAATGACGAATGACACACTGCACCTGAATGTCCGTGGGCAACTTCAGGCGGAACTGTGAAAGGCGGAATCCAACCCATGCTATATAGCGAAATGACCAAAGAACAGCTACAGGCAGAAATGAAGGAACTGCAGCAAAAGGGACAGCAAGCGTATGATACCCAAAATTGGACGGAATACGAGGTTTATATGACCAAGTGGTATTTGGCTAAGAGTTACGAGATTCGGGATGAAGTCGACATCGAAATCGGACGAACCTATCGCATCGCTGAGGAATATGATCGCCTGACAGTGACGGCAATCGAGGGTGTCATGGCCTGGGGTGTCCGGCAAATGACCGGTGAGACAGCCGCCGTCCCCATCGCGCAACTCGAATTGCAAGACGAGGACGGCGCATAAGCGGCCCGTACAACCCGTTATCTCATCCTCACAGTTCCATCACAACCTCACAGTTCAATTACGACGTCCCTCAGCCGCTTGGGCGCCTGATTCAATACCTCTGCGCCTGTTTCGGTCACCGCCACCAAATCTTCAATCCGAACTCCAAATTGCCCGGGCAAATAAATGCCCGGCTCAATGCTCATCACCATGCCAGGCTCGAGCACTTGCTCATTGCCACCGACAACGAACGGCGCTTCGTGAATATCTAGCCCCACCCCGTGTCCTGTTCGATGTGTGAAATACGAGCCATACCCTGCACGTTCGATCACGCCGCGCACAACATCGTCAATCTCACCAAGCGTCACACCTGGCTTCACCGCTGCAATGCCAGCGAGGTTTGCAGCCAAAACACATTCGTAAACGTCGCGGAGTTGTGGTGATGGCTCGCCGACAATAAACGTGCGCGTGATATCACTGCAGTAACGATGAAATACGCCACCGGTATCGACAATGACCGCATGCCCGGGTTCGATCCCAGTGACGCCCGGCTCATGGTGAGGTTCTGCCGCATGTGCACCCGTTGCTACAATAGGTGGAAACGACATGCCCTCTGCACCAACGGACTGCCAAAGCGACTCGAGCGTCCTTGCCAGTTCACGTTCACTCACGCCTAGGCGAATGTGTTGCTTCACGGCACATACCACATCGTCCGCCTGCCGGGAAGCAGCACGCAAAAGCTCGAGTTCTGTAAGATCTTTCTTCACACGTAATTGGTTCACCATGGCATCACCCAATTGAAACGCAAGCCCTTGGGATACATGCATCCATGAGAGCAAGTGTCTTGCCGGCAACGTTCCATCGACGCCAATCATACGATGTGAGTCGGCCATCAGCGACGTGAGTAATCGGTATGGATCTTCACCGTCCCGCCATGTATGCACAGGTACTCCCATCGCTGCAGCCGGATCGGCAAACATTTCGTGCACTACAGCAAAACAGCGCCCATCCGCAAACACGGCCAGCGCGGATAAACGCTCTCCGCTTTCCAACCAAACACCGGTAAAGTAGTAGAAGTTTGCAGGGTGAGAAAGTACAATCGCTTCCATGTCGGTACGCATCAGGCCATCGGCAACCTTCCGTCGGCGCTCTGCGCACATATCCATGCTCATTGATCAAACCTCCAAACGCGGCTTTCTGATACCGACGAGAAAAGGGACACCACAAGGGCATCCCTTTTGCCACATCAACATGTTAACTCAGAAGTTACCGAGCGTCGACTCCTCCGCTTCATCGGTATCCGTGATGCGTGGTACGCGTAACGCACTCGCCACACCCCAGTAATAGAAAATCAAACTACCCACACCGACGATAATCGTATCCCACGGGGCAGGGATGACGATGGAATAAACCTTCGTATTTGTAAAGCTCCCCAAAAACGACATGACGCCAATGAACACGTAGTAAACAACGATCCAAAGCCCATTTTTCCAATCGGATCGCAATTGAGCGCGCGTCTGTGCATCGCGATCCATAAACGCAAAGTACAAAACTAACGATGCCAGTGTGAAACCGATAAGCAATGAGTCGGTCTGCCATCCTGCCCAGTAAATGATCCATGACGCAGCCAAAAATGCAAGGGGTGCGATGATATGGATTCCCTTCAACCGGTAAGGACGAACAAGGTCTGGTAACGTTCTGCGCAACGCAGTTACCGAAACAGGGCCAATCATATACGTCATGACCGTCGCCGATGTGACCGCGTCAACCAAACCGCTCCATGCGCTGAAACGGAATGGAAGCGTCCAAATGATAGACAGGATCAAGGTCATCCAGAGGCCTCCGCGCGGAATGCCTGTACGCGGGTCAATCTTGCCAATCACAGAATAGAAATACCCGTTTTTCGCCCAAGCGAACAGCGTGCGAGCCGTTCCGGACAAATAGATGTTGCCGGTGCCCGAAGGCGATAAAATGGCGTCTGCATAGATGATGACCGCAGCCCAGCCAAGACCCAGTGTCTCGAGAAGGTTGGCAAACGGCGATTTAAAATTGACACCGCTCCATCCCTGCGCCAAGTGGCTCGCAGGCACAGCGCCGATAAATGAAATCTGCAACAAGATGTAAATGGTAGACGCACCGATGACAGCAATGATGATGGCACGTGGAATATCGCGCTGCGGATTGCGAGCCTCGGCGCCGAAATCCACCGCTTGTCGGAAGCCAAGGAACGCAAAGACCAGTCCCCCGGCTGTCAAAGCCTGCATTGCACCATGCACTCCTCCGGGAGAAGCACCGCCAACGGCAAAGTTATGCGGGTGAAAGTGCACAAGCAGCAAAATAATGGTCAAAAGGGGTACGATAAACTTCAAGAGCGTCACGATAGTATTGATTTTTCCGAATACATTAACACTCCAATAGTTGATGAGAAAGAAAATGACCAAAAGTGCTATTTGCAGTAGATAACCCCACATGGTTACGTTTTGCGAAGCATCTTCGAGACCCGGTACATAGCTGGACATGTACCCGCGCACAGCCTCTGCCTCAACGCCAGCGACAGACGAATAAGCCATCATTGAGGCAAATCCGATGAGAAAACCTACCAACGAGCCATGTGTGTAGTCCGGATAGCGAACGAAACCGCCTGCACGTGGAATGGCAGCCGCCAGCTCACCATACACGAGTCCAATCAGCAAGACCGCGATGGCACCAAAAATCCACGCCATCCACGCGTCGCCGCCCGCAAAACCCACTGCCTTTTGCGAGGCAAACAACCACCCAGATCCAACCATTGAACCTATGCCTAATAAGGATAGGTCAAGAAGACTGAGCCTTCGCTTAAATTTACCTTGATCCATATACTCTCCCCTAACGTGTTAATATATCTGCCAAGGGCGACGACCCTTTGGCCTATTATATCATCGGACAGTGACATTTCGAACAATTCTGTTACGTGGACGACAAAAAATTTTCGGTTTTTGGCGAATCCACGCAAAATACCGCAAAATGAAGACAACAAATACGCAGGTCGCGAGCCAACCTGCGCATGAACCTGCACACCAATTGTCCTAACAGGCTTCTCGAGCCCAACACCCATCCTTAGGTGAAGCTCCATCCGTCATCTGGAAATATGCAATAAAGTAAGGATGCTGAATCCGTGGTTGCCTGCGTTGTAGCCTATGAGAAAGCCACAATAGGCAAGCCAGACAAACCACACGCAAACCGCAGCGGAGGTCAACCAGCCACGCCCTTTTTGAGCGCGCGAAACGCGTGACCGCCAAACCAAGAGTGCGATGGCCAAAATACCTAACACTATGCCCAAGATATATCCTGAGTTCATGTATCAGGATCGCCCGCCGGTCCCGTGCGTCGCCGTGCTGCGCAGCGTCGGCAAGATTCTGTCGGGGCGCAACGTACGAACAGGCGTATGCGTCGACTCGTCAGTTGGATCAAACCGTTCCAAGAAGTCGACGACCTCTTTTGTAACAGCGGTTGGTGTGCTGGCACCGGAGGTAACAGCCACCTTTTTCGCGTGAAGGATCCATTCTGGGCGGATTTCCGTAACATCAGCCACACGGTACGCTTGAACCCCTGCAATTTCCTCAGCCACCTGGGCCAAGCGATTGGAGTTGTTACTACGAGGATCACCGACGACGATACAGACGTCCGCCTCCCCCGCTTGTTCTGCAACAGCTTGCTGACGGGTTTGCGTGGCTAGACAAATCTCGTTATGGACTTCCGCTGTTGGGTACTTCTGCACGACCAACTCCGTCAGTTCGCGCGTATCCCATTGGCTCATCGTCGTCTGATTGGTCACGACAATCTTGTCTGTCGCAAGCGCCAGGTCTTCGACATCGGCCGCACTCTCGACCAGATGCACGCGCCCTGGTGCAACCCCAATCGCTCCTTCCGGTTCAGGATGGCCGCGCCGACCGATATATACGATTTCATACCCAAGGGCCGTCTTTTCACGGATCAACTCATGTGTACGATTCACATCCGGGCACGTCGCATCGATGACGCGCAGGCCTTTTTCCAAAGCCCGCCGCTTGACCTCCGGCGATACGCCATGCGCCGTAAAAATCACCGTACCAGAATCGACCTTTTCCAGAAGCTGCAGCCGATCCTCGCCATCGACGGTTATCACACCTTCGCGTGCAAACGCATCGACCACATGCTGGTTATGCACAATCATGCCTAAAATATAAATAGGCCGAGGAAGCCGCTTGTCTTCCGCGGCTCGTTTCGCAATTACCATGGCATCCACCACGCCATAACAGTACCCACGCGGTGTGATTTTGAGGACCTCCATCGTCACGCCCTCCTTTGCTGACTTTATCATACACCAAAGTGGACTTTGGCGGCAGGATCGCCCCACAACACCGTCTGTGATCAACGTTGACCCGAATGACGCCACTGGTGCAATAACTTTTGCTTAAGATCCCAAAGCGTCTGCGAGAGATCGACATGGTACTCGTGCGGATTCAAATGCCGTCGAATTTCCGACGAAAACGCGTTTAGCTGCTGTTCGACGCGCGTTTGAATAGAACGCAGAGGCGGCAATTCATAGACCAAGTCGCCACCGATAAATATAGGAACCAGCAGTTCTTCGATCTCGTAGTTCTGCACCACTTTGCGTTTGTACGTGTGAATAGGGTGGAACAACTCCAGGGGCTGCGACGGATCATACTGCTCCTCAGCCAGCGCGATGAGATCCGCCACTGCAGCACCATCCACGTACAGGCGAAGCACCTTCTTCTTTCCCGGATTCGTCACCTTATTCGGATTCTCCGAAATCTTGATGCGCGGCTCCAGGTGGTCGCCAAATTGTTGTGCAACCAGCTTGTAGACGCACCCCAAAGCGGGACAATCCGTGCTGGTGATAAGCCGTGTACCGACACCCCACGAATCGATCTCGGCACCTTGCGTCAGAAGGTCGCGGATCGTGTATTCGTCGAGATCGGAGGAAGCAATAATTTGAACGTCCTCAAGACCTGCGGCGTTCAACATCTGGCGGGAGCGCTTCGACAAATATGCGAGATCGCCGCTGTCGATGCGAATGCCCTTCAATGATTGACCGACTTCTTTCATCGCGAGGCCCACGCGAATGGCGTTGGGCACGCCGCTGCGCAATACGTCGTACGTGTCGACGAGGAGCACCGTATTCTCCGGAAACGCCGCACGATACGCCTCGAACGCCTCCAATTCGGTGGGAAAGCTCTGTATCCAACTGTGCCCTTGCGTACCGGCTACCGGGATGTCATAGGCCTTGGCCGCCAACACATTGCTCGTCGCCACACAGCCGCCAATGAATGCAGCGCGCGTTCCGAACACCGCTGCATCTGCGTTCTGCGCCCGCCTGAGGCCCATTTCGATCACGGCGCTGCCCGGATGCTTGACATTTGTCTGTGCGGCCTCGACAATACGCCGAGATTTCGTCGCAATCAGGCTTTGATGATTGACAAACGTGAGCAGCGCGGATTCAATCAACTGCACCTCAGCGATGGCTCCCTCGATCCGCAGAAGTGGCTCGTTTGGGAACACGACCGTCCCTTCGGGGACCGCATATACGTCACCGCGAAAACGGAAACCGCGCAAATACCCGAGAAAGTCCTCGGAGAACATGTCCAACGAGCGCAAATAGGCGAGATCGTCCTCTGAGAAGTGCAGTTGGTGCAGGTACCACACGACCTGTTCCAGCCCTGCCGCAATGACATAGCCGTTGCCGCATGGGTTTTTCCGATAAAACAAATCAAAAACAACCCTTTGCTCGTGCCTGCCAGCCTTAAAGTGGCCATACATCATGGTCAATTGGTATAAATCAGTCAATAAAGCCAGATTTCGATCGCGATACACAGGCAAGGCCCCAATTTCCTCAACCCGTTGCTGTGCCCGCTCCCGTTCATTCGACACTTCGTTCATCTCCAGTACTGTGTTGCAAGTTCTCATGGCTTCATGATGCGTGCCACTTCGTGCAGCACCGCTGCATCGGATCCGGCCGCCACGTCCCGTGCCGCAAGTGTATACGGCTGTTCGTCAAGCGTCTCTATGACCCCGCCTGCCTCAGCCACCAACAAGGCGCCTGCCGCGATGTCCCAGGCGTTTAGATCGAACTCCCAAAAAACATCAATACGACCAGCGGCTACGTATGCCAAATGCAACGCCGCCGCGCCGAGTGTCCGCAAGCTCTTCACGCGGCCGATCAGCCCTGCCGCCACCTGCATCATGCGCTCTCGTTCCAGGTGGCGGACAGGCATCCCTGTCGCCATGACTGCACGCCGAAGTTCCCCGACGCCGGAAACGGACATGGCTCTTCCCGGGAATTTCGCTTCGGGCTGTGCGAGCCACGCTTGCGCGTCGACTTTCGAGCATACATGTGCACCGCCGCCACGCACGGCGAAAAACACCTCGTCTCGATATGGATCAAAGACGACGCCTGTTTCGAGCTCGCCACTGCAGGCATACGCAATCGACACGACCGACAGCGGCAGGCCGTGTACAAAGTTCGTCGTTCCGTCGAGCGGATCGACAATCCATAAGTGCTCCTGCTCGGTACATGCGGCAAGCGCCGCCACCGCCGCATCGCGCCCCGGCGCGACTCCCTCTTCGCCAAGTACGCAGTGTTCCGGGAAGGACTTCCGGATCTCGTCGCGAATCGCCGCTTCGCAAGCGCGATCGACATCTGTCACAACGTCTGCCAAAGACGACTTCGTCTCGACGACGAGCTCCGTCTGATAACGCGCGGTCATCCGTTCACCCGCAGCCAGCGCCGCCCGTATCGCTGTACCGAGAATTGCTGATTGTGGCACATCTGCCATCCAAGTTACAATCCCTTCTGCAACATCGCGAACTTTATTCGTCTTTAAAGCTTCTCCAATCGAGCTTAGAATCGGCTAACATTTCTTCAAACGAAACATCGTCATCGTCCGCCGGATCGAACAGTTCCGCGAACGACAAGTCCGGATTCTCTGCCAACCGCTCCGTGGCAGGGCGCCGTTTCGCCGCTTTCGCCTTCTTATGTGCCTGCGGCACATCCGGCCGCGCTTGCGCTTCCTCGACCAATGCGTTCTTCAACGCGGCCAAGCGTGTCGCGACATCGGACTTCATCGCATCGCGCAACAAGAACGACTCGGCTTCGTCCCCTCGTTTCGCAGACTCCCGCTTGGGCTTTGGATCCATCCGATCCGCCGCATACACCGGCTTGTCATCCGCGAACGAATCATCTTGCTGCCTGCGCTTACGCGCTTGCTTCCCCATCACGCCTCACCTTCAGCTTTCCCACGACCTTGTAGCCACTCGGCTAGGTACGCCTTCTCCTCATCGACGACCGCCGGGTGTGCCGCCAAGTAATTGCGCAGGACTTCATCCTCGTAAGCCGGGTGTTGAGGATCTAGTCCCACCTGTGCAATGTCCGCTGTCAATCGCCGATCATAAAGCACAGACCAAATCTCGGCGCCATCAACCAGCTCACGCTGCAGCATCTGCATATAAATCCCGTCGTCTGCATCGCCGTCCTGCCGAACATACATGTACATCTCGTAATCGTCAAACGCGTGCACCCAATCCAGCGGATCAAACGTGCGCACATCTCCCACCTCTGATATGCCGGCCCATGGCGACGAATCTGGTGCCGGCATCTGCTTATGCACGTGAACTTGTGCACCCGATTTGCTACAATACCGATAGTTGTGCTGTAAAACAACCAGCAACACTTGGGGGGCGTTGTCCGTGCGTCGGTTTTTTTGGGTACTCTTCTTTGTCGCGTTGGTCGTCGTCGCTGTCGAAACATTTATCCCGCGCAGCGCATAACGCCAACGGCGAAGGCGAACCGAACGTCCTTATAGGTTAGCGAGTCCAAGCGCTTCACGGACCTTCGGTTCGACCTTGGCAAAGCCCTTGTCACCTGCGGCTCGAAATGTGAGCGTACCGTCATTGCCAAAGACAAAAAAAGCGGGCGTGTACTCGTTGCTGAACGCATTTGCCAGCTTGTGCCCGTTGTCGATGGCACATGGCTGGGTGATGCGGTACCGTTCGATGTCGGCTTGCACTCGCGAAATATCCGTGTCCTCTTCCATTCGTGGCATGTGCACCGCGATGGTCACGAGCCCATGCTCCGCATATTCGTCGCGCAAGCGCAGCACCTCTGGCATGGTTTCGTGGCAAATGTGGCACGAAACGGCCCAAAAATGAACCAAAACCACCTTCCCCGCTTCGATGTTTGGCTCACCGTTTATCCATTCTGTTGCACCGGCCAAGGGGGGCATCTCAGTTCCCAGCCGCATCGGCATACAAATAACCTCCTCACGTAAAACATCCCCGGATGAAACATCGTCTACCGTTGACGAAGTCACTGCATATGCAAAAGGAAGTTCTGACATCGTCAGAACTCCCCGCCGTAGTCCGAACCGTATTATACGGACAGCGTCTTGTCACCAGGCTTCCAGTTGGCAGCACACATACCACCGGCCTGTAAAGCCTCCAACACGCGCAAGGTCTCATCGACGCTGCGCCCGACATCATTGTTGTGCAAAACTTGGTACATCACGGTGCCGTCCGGATCGATGATGAAAAGTCCGCGCATCGCTGTACCAGTCTCTTCGTCAAGCACCTCGTAGCTCCGCGAAACACGCTTCGTAAAATCAGAAGCAAGAGGGTAGTTCAAACCGCCAAGGCCATTCTGTGTGCGTGGTAACTGAATCCAAGCCTTATGACTATGTACGCTGTCCGTGCTTACGCCCAACACCTCTGCATCGAGGTCATGAAACTCTTGGATACGTTCGTTAAACGCCATGACTTCTGTCGGGCACACAAACGTAAAGTCCCCCGGATAGAAGAATAGAATGAGCCATTTACCGCGATAATCCGACAGCTTCACGTGTTCCGCAAGGGTCTCCATGTTTTTCGTTGAAAGCATGTCAAAATCGGGAGCTGGACGACCGACCAATGGCATTTGAGAAACCTCCTTTTTGCTTGTTTACGAAACAAAGGCGACTCGCGCTGGAAAAACTGGCGAAAGGCCTCCGTGCTGATTATACTAAGCATAAGATGGCCTTTCAAACTGGAGACAGCAAAGAAGGGAGCAACTCAAATCATGGAAACCTACCGCTCAGACTCGTGGTCCAACGCCCACTTTCGGGTGAAAGACGCACTGGCGGCGTTGCTCAACGAAATGCGCGATTGCGGCTACAATCCAAGCCTGCATATCTCATACGACGCGAATGAACATCACTTGCTCGTCGATCCGGTCATCCTGCACAAACACCCTTCCATCAAGCGGGTATACCTCGAATACTTGGACGCTTGCCACGCACGAGATACAGCAGTTGAAGACATTCAATCGCTCCCCAAACTCGACCTCGGGTTTACCAACTGAGGATGAAGATGATACGCGACGAGGTGCCGCTTCTCACATTTGAAGCGGCACCTCGTCGTGCATAACATCGGCCAAGCTGAGCGCGTCCAGCGCCCGCGTGATGGCAGCCGTCACTCGCACCCAGACGCTACGCGCATGGCAACCGACGAACAAATCACACGTTGACTCGGAACTGTCCGCCTCGCCAACGCAGGCGATGGGCGCCAGTGAACCCTCCAAAACACGCACCAACTCGCCAATGGAAATATCCTCCGCCGGGCGGCTTAAATGATAGCCCCCATTGACGCCACGAACGCTGGTGACCAAATTGGCCCTGCGCAACTTCGCCATAATTTGATCCAAAAAAGGTTCAGGTATCGATTCGGCTTCGGCAACCGCCCGCAAGGGAACAGGCCGATCGACGCCAGCCATCATCGCCAGGGCCACCATCGCGCGCAAGCCATATTCGGTTCTGCTCGAAATTTTCACCGAATCTCCCCTATCTCACGGCTGGGCGAACAGACGCCGGATCGACTGAGGCCATCAGGCCTCATCGTCGATCCATACCTCGTCTTCTCGAACCTCAACCGGGTATGTTGCCAGTGGAATCACACACGGAAAAGCGGTTGGCTGTCCTGTGCGAACATCAAACTTGCCACCATGCCGCGGGCATGCCACGATATGCCCTTCGAGCCTACCTGCAGACAGCGACTGTGCGGCGTGCGTACACACGTCCGAGGTCGCGAAAAATCCGTCTTCTGTGTGATACAAGGCGATATCTTCGTCTTCGAGCGCAACTTGCATCATCTCGCCAACTGCGAGATCGGTGACCTTGGCTACCTTAATCCAAGCCATCAACCAATCGAACCTTCCATTTCAAACTTGATCAGCCGGTTCATCTCGACGGCGTACTCCATGGGCAACTCGCGCGTGAACGGCTCGATGAAGCCCATCACAATCATGCGCGTCGCATCTTCCTCGGAAATGCCGCGGCTCATCAAATAGAAAAGCTGCTCCTCACTCACCTTCGAAACAGACGCTTCGTGTTCCAGCGTGACGTCGTCGTTCATGATTTCGTTGTATGGAATGGTGTCCGACGTCGAATTGTCATCCAGGATCAGCGTGTCACACTTAATGTTGGCCTTAGCGCCCACAGCACTCGGCGAAAAGCTCGCAAGACCGCGATACGTGGTCTTCCCACCGTGCTTGCTGATAGACTTTGAAACGATGGTGGACGTCGTATTCGGTGCATTGTGCACGACCTTTGCCCCTGCATCCTGATGTTGACCACGGCCAGCCACCGCGATCGACAGAACCATCGCCTTCGCACCTTCGCCCTGCATGTATACGGATGGGTATTTCATCGTCAGCTTCGATCCGATGTTGCCATCGACCCATTCCATCGTTGCATCACGATATGCGACGGCGCGCTTGGTCACGAGATTGTAAATGTTCGGAGCCCAGTTTTGGATCGTCGTATAGCGGCAACGACCGCGATCTTTGACGATGATCTCAACCACGGCACTGTGCAGCGAGTTGGTGCTGTAGACGGGTGCCGTGCAGCCTTCGACATAGTGGACAAAGCTGTCCTCGTCAGCAATGATTAACGTGCGCTCGAACTGCCCCATGTTCTCCGAGTTGATGCGGAAGTACGCCTGCAATGGCACTTCGCAACGAACACCCTTTGGCACGTAAATGAAACTGCCGCCGCTCCACACCGCACTGTTCAGCGCGGCAAACTTGTTATCTTCTGGCGGCACGACCGTCCCGAAATACTCTTTGAAAATCTCGGGGTACTCGCGCAATGCCGTATCCGTATCCGTGAACAGTACGCCCATCTTTTCGAGATCTTCGCGCATCGAATGGTAGACGACCTCGGACTCATACTGCGCAGAAACGCCCGCCAAGAACTTCTGCTCCGCCTCAGGAATGCCAAGGCGATCAAATGTGTTTTTAATTTCTTCGGGCACCTCTTCCCACGTCTTACCCTTTTTTTCCGATGGCTTGACGTAGTACGTAATGTCGTCAAAATCGAGCTCGCTAAGGTCGCCGCCCCACTTCGGCATCCCCTTCTCCAAGAAAATCTCAAGCGAACGAAGCCGAAAATCAGTCATCCAGCCAGGCTCGTTCTTCATCATCGAAATCTCTTCAACCGTCTTCCGGGTCAGCCCCTTTTCGAACTTAACCACCGAAACGTCCTTGTCTCGAAAGCCGTACTGATACTCTTCCATATCCGGCAACGGTTTGGCCATTTGGACGTCCTCCTTTTATATCGTAAATCTATACGCTATCGACCTATTGACTCTGAATCATGCCTTGGCTTCGCCATCGGCTCCGCTCGCTTCGGCTGCGCGCTCGAGCGCCTGCCATGCGAGTGTTGCACACTTGATGCGCGCCGGAAACTTTGAAACGCCTTGCAACGATTCCAACTCGCCAAGTTGGTCGAGATCGGCCGGCTCACCCTTCACCATTTCACGAAATGTTTGCGCCAGCTGCAAGGCTTCCGGAATCGACTTACCCTTAATGGCGTCTGTCATCATCGAGGCCGACGCCATCGAGATTGAGCAGCCGCTGCCGCGAAAACGAACGTCCTTTACGACACCGTCCTCCACCAACAGCTGCAGGCGAATTTCGTCGCCGCAGCTTGGATTCCGCAAGTCGACCGCGATCGCGTCATCGGCGAGCTGCCCCTGGTTGCGTGGGTGCTGATAGTGGTCCATGATCACCTGACGGTACAAATCATCCAATTGCATGGCCAAAGAACTCCTTCGCCTGTTTCAGGGCTGCCACAAAGGCATCGACATCATCTTCTGTGTTATATAGATAAAAGCTCGCACGTGCAGTCGCGCCAACGTTCAAGATGCGCATCAAAGGTTGTGCACAGTGATGTCCGGCACGCACCGCGATACCTGCAGCATCCAGCACCGTCGCGACGTCGTGCGGATGTACACCATCCAGGTTAAACGTCACCAGTCCCGCCCGCGGTTTGCCTGGACCTGGTCCGTATACGGTCACACCATCGATTTCCTCCAAACGACGAACGGCGAGATCTGCCAAATGGGCGTCGTGCTTGGCGATCTCCTCCATGCCAATACGGCTCAAGTAATCGACAGCTGCTCCGAGCCCAATAGCGCCAGCGATAATCGGTGTTCCGCCCTCAAACTTCCACGGCGCCTCTTTCCACGTCGATTCATGCAACTCAACGACGTCGATCATCTCTCCGCCAAAATATGTTGGTTCCATCTCGGCGAGCAGCGACGGTTTCCCATAAAGGACTCCGATGCCTGTCGGCCCTAACATTTTGTGCCCAGAAAACGCGAGAAAATCACAATCCAGTTCCTGTACATCGGTCGGCATGTGTGGAACGCTTTGCGCACCATCGACGACGATCACAGCACCATGTCGATGTGCGATTTCAGCTATCTCACGCACCGGATTCACCGTGCCCAACACGTTTGACACATGCGCGATCGCGACGATTTTCGTGCGATCCGTCACAGCCGCCTCGACATCTTCCAAGCGAATGGTCCCGTCTTCCTGTAACGGCAAATAGCGCAACGTCGCGCCGGTTGCACGCGCTGCCTGTTGCCAAGGGATCAAGTTGCTGTGGTGTTCGCTTGGCGGCAGCACAATCTCGTCGCCCGCCTGCAGGCGGGCGCGCGCATAACCGTGTGCCACCATGTTAATCGATTCCGTTGTCCCGCGTGTAAACACAATTTGATAAGGTGACGGGGCGTTGATAAAACGGGCGATTTTCTCACGCGCCCCTTCGTATGCCTCGGTTGCTCGCGTGCCAAGCGTGTGCACGCCACGGTGAACGTTTGAATTCTCGCTCTCGTAATACCGGCGAAGCACATCAAGAACTTGGCGCGGCTTTTGCGAGGTCGCCGCGTTGTCCAGATAGACAAGCGGGTGGCCGTTAATTTTCTCTTGGAAAATCGGGAAATCGTCCCGGATCGCCAGCGGGTTCATCGGCTAAGCTCCCTTTCGATACGCGCCACAACCAAGTCCCGCATCGGCTCACTCGCGAGAGATTCGACCGTGTCGTGCAAATAGCCCCAGATGATCATCTGCACCGCGATCGACTTGGGAATGCCGCGCGACATCAGATAATAAACCTGTGTGGGATCGATTTTGCCCACACTCGCGGCGTGTCCACAGCGCTGCACGTCGTTTTCGTCGATGAGCAGCATTGGGATGGCATCCGCGCGCGCCGTACCATCGATCATGATCATGCGATCGTGTTGCTCACTGCCTGCCCCGACCGCACCCTTGACGATTTCCGTGCGGCTGCGGAAAATCGTGTTCGCCTTGTCGCGCAAAACACCGTGCATGACGATCTCGCTCTCCGTATGCCGCCCCACGTGCCGCATGCTTGCCGTCAATTCGACGTGTGAGCGACCGTGACCCAGTCCGACGACGCGAGCCAGGCCTTTCGCGCCCGGTCCGAACAACTCGTTTTCCACCAGTTCCACACAGGTTCCGTCGCTCGTGTCCGCAACCGTCCAAAGGACGTGAGCATCCTTGTCAACCCGTGCACGGCGCGTCACAAAGTGCGTGGAGCCACGATGGAATGCGTCCGCTGTGGACACTTGCACGCGGCTGTCCGCCATCGCCACAATCTCCAACACATGGCTATTGACGACTTTTGCACCGGCCGCTGCCGCGAACACCGTCTCCGCATATCGAATATCGGCAAGTTCTCCCGCAATCACGAGACTGCGCGAATAGGCGCCCGCTTCGCCGCCAGTCCAGACATAAATCGTTTCAAATGGAGCCTCCATGTGCGTCCCTTTCGGTGCATAGAGAAACACACCGCCGGCAAACAGCGCCTGATTCAACGCGGTCCACTTGTTTTCGTTCGCAGCAACCACCGTTCCAAAATTCGCCTTCCACAGCGTTTCCGCCTTTTCTGGCGCCTCGTGGATGGTGCAATATGTCACCCCTGCCGCTTTCGCTTCCTCGCTCAAGCGAAAGTCGATGGGCAGTCCGTCGACGAACAGCGCATACGAATGCTGTAAACGATCAATATACGCCTGAACTTCCGCAGGGACTTTGCCAACCTGCTCGGAAAACGATCCGATCTCCCACGTCAATTTGCGCAAATCCGTCTTTTCGACATAAGGCTGTGGCAATTCCTGAAATGTCCGCCAAGCCGCTTCCCGCAGCGCCAGCAAAGACGATGGTTCGCCCAACGCCTGGGCGACGCGGTGAACATGGCTAACAGCCGTATTGACTTCGCTCATCCCGCGTCCCCCCTTATGCTTCGACCTCGACGGTCTCGTCTTCGATGCCAAGTTCCTTCTTCAACCAATCGTAACCCTTCGCCTCCAGCTCTTCCGCCAACTTGGCATCTCCCGAACGCACGATCCGCCCTTGCATCATGACGTGCACATGATCCGGAACAATATAGTTGAGCAAACGCTGGTAGTGCGTGATGATCAAAAAGCCGATATTCTCAGAACGCAGTTGATTGACGCCATTTGCGACAATCTTCAACGCGTCGATGTCCAGGCCGGAATCGATCTCGTCCAAAATCGCGATACGCGGCTCCAACATGGACATCTGGAGGATTTCGTTGCGCTTCTTCTCACCGCCGGAAAAACCCTCATTCAAATAGCGCTCGGCAAACGACGGATCAATATTCAAAGCCTTCATCTTTTCTTGAAGTTTCCGATGGAACTGCAACACGGGCAGTTCGTTGCCCTCTCCGCGCCGCGCATTCAATGCCTGACGAATAAAGTTTGCATTCGAAACCCCTGGCACTTCTGCCGGGTACTGCATGGCCAAGAATAGACCGGCACGAGCTCGCTCATCGGTCGACATCGCGAGGACGTCTTCGCCGTCGAGCACGACTTCACCAGCGGTCACTTCGTAGTGCGGGTGCCCCATCAAAGATGAAGCCAACGTGCTTTTGCCCGTTCCGTTTGGCCCCATAATCGCGTGGATTTCACCGCCGCGAATATGTAAATTCAGACCCTTGAGAATTTCTTTGCCTTCTACACTGACATGCAGGTTCTGTACACGAAAATCAGGTTTCCCCACCTAGACCAACCTCGCTGTTCATCTATAGAATGGTTCACGAATGTTGACTCCGAAAGTCATCTTTCTCTCACAAGCGTAGCATAAAAGCGAGAAAATGCAAGGGAACACGAAAACTTCCCATGGAAAAACCGGGCGGCATGAGGCAAATTCCTGCCGTCCGGTTTTCACACTCACAAACCCGCTCTTGCGAAAGGACTGTCAAAACAGGTACTTAAAAACCAATTTGGCCTCTTCTGACATCATTTCCTTGTCCCATGGCGGATCGAACGTCAATTCGACGTCCACTTGCTCGACCCCTTCGAGTAGCGAGAGCTTCTCAATAATCTCTTCTTTGATATCGTCAAACAGCGGGCATCCCATTGTCGTCAAGGTCACCGTCACCTTGATTTTTTTGCCGCCTTCCAAAATGTCGATACCATACACCATACCCAGATTGACGATATCAATCTGAATTTCTGGATCAAGAACGTCCATTAACATATTGCGCACAACTTCTTCAGTGACCATGTTGCCCCCCCTCTCATGCATCGCCATTGTCCCAGAGCGCTGCCTTACAGCAAACTGTCGATTGGACTGTACGACAGCTGTAAAGCATCCGCAACCGCCTGATACGTGACATGCCCCTTGTACACGTTGACGCCGCGTGCCAAGGCCGGATCTGTCCGCAAGGCCGCCTCTGTACCAGCAGCTAACCGCAAGGCATACGGCGCTGTGGCGTTCGTCAAGGCAAGCGTCGACGTCCGCGGTACCGCGCCCGGGATGTTGGCAACCGCGTAATGCAGTACGCCATATTTTTCAAAGACCGGATTGCTATGCGTCGTAATGCGATCAATCGTCGCGATGGATCCGCCTTGGTCGATCGCGACATCCACCACAACGCCGCCGCGATTCATCTGCTGCACCATCTCGTCCGTGACGATCTTCGGCGCCCGCGCACCTGGAATCAACACCGCTCCAACGAGTAAATCCGCCCCGGCGATATGCTCGCGCAAATTGTACGGATTCGACATCACCGTGCGCACGCGACCGCCAAACAGGTCGTCCAACTCGCGCAAACGCGCTGGATTGTTATCGAACAATGTCACATCTGCACCCATGCCGACTGCGACGCGCGCCGCATTTGTGCCGACGATGCCACCCCCGACGATCACGACGCGGGCAGGCGGTACTCCGGGTACGCCGCCCAGCAACACACCGCGCCCCCCGTGGGCCTTCTCCAGAAAGTGCGCGCCGATTTGTATCGACATTCGCCCGGCAACTTCTGACATTGGTGTCAGCAAGGGCAGTGAGCGGTCCGCCAACTGGACCGTTTCGTAGGCAATGGCCGTGACACCAGACTCCATCAGGGCCCTCGTCAATTCCGGTTCAGGAGCCAAATGCAAGTATGTGAACAGCACCAAATCCGACCGGAAATATGCATATTCTACCGACTGCGGTTCTTTCACCTTCATGACCATCTGTGAGGTCTTCCACACCGTCTCTGCATCTGGAACAACCGTCACACCCGCAGCTACGTAATCCGCATCGTCAAAGCCACTGCCAAGGCCCGCACCTGCTTCGATCCGTACATCGTGCCCGGCCACCACCAGCGCGTGTCCCGCGGCTGGCGTAATGGCAACGCGGTTTTCGTTGTCTTTGATTTCCTTCGGTATACCTATAATCACGTGCATTCTCCCCCTGGCCGCGAACAGCCTGTACAACAAGCAGCCGAGCCTGATTCTCCTCGTCTTACGACTCCAGTGTACTGACCTCCACCGCCAAACGCAACGAAGGCAGGTTTAGGCCTCTTGGTCAGGGGTGGCGACCCGGCGTGATCGAACTCTTCGAGCTCGCGGCTGCGTCGCCTCCGCCAGGTCGTCCTGATGTTCAATAATCCACTCTTGAATGCGCTTGACGTCGCTTGGACCAATGCGCCAATTGCGATCCTGGAACACAAAGGATTCCCCCGTCAGGTCGCTCGCCAGAGCATCGACAGCCTGGCGAATGTACGAGACAGGCACATGCAACATCTCCGCCAGTTCGGAGATAGAAAAACGCGTAGTCACAGAGCGTCACCTCAACTAGGACTGTACAAGCGGCGCGTCAACCGCCATGACGTGTGGCGTGCGGCTGAAAAAGTCGGACTGGTTCGTCGACAACACGCGAAAAGCGACCTGAACATGTTGACCGGGTTCGACCACCGCTGGCCAACTCTGCCCCGGAATTTCGGGTGTCATGTGGAACAAGAAGCGAATGCTATCTGCGGCCAGAAAGCTATCGTCCGCCTGCTTAGAAAACCAGATCACAGCACGCGTCTGGCGCAGATCGATGGGCGCACTCGTATGGTTCCACAACGTCGCATTCACCTGAACAGACTGCCAATTGGCGCCCGGAACCGTCGGGCGCGGCGCCAGCTGCACGTTCGTCACGTCGAGACGGCTCTCCCTCCAAATGGTATCCGCCTGATGCGACGGCACCGTTTGCGCTAAATAGAACACCAAGTGAGGCGTTTCCGCAAGTGCCTGCGATCCACCGGCATGCGGCCCTGATGGGTGAAATCCCCACTCGACGCTCTGGCCCGGCAGTATCGCCGCACTTGGCGCGTTGACGAACGTCAACCAGTTTTCCGTACTTGCCCCTTGCGGCGTAAACGAAAGCACCCCAAAGACATCTGGCTCCAGGATCGGATGTTTGGATAGATTTTTCAACGTCGCGATCACGCAGGAGTTTTTCGGCTCCCCGGGAAGCGTTCCAATGCGGACATTCGTGATCGCAATCGGCGCTTTTGCGAGAGGAAATGCGACCGTCGCGGCGGAATGGAAAAGCGACTGCCGACGTGCCGGTTGCTGCTCTTTGGACATGGGTGCCGTCAAGGTGAGCGTCAGCGCGATGGCAACACAAGCGGCAAGTGCGCCCATCGTGCTGACGAAGGCCCAACGCGGCCGCAGCGTTCGCCTTTCTGACCGTTGCGCCCTGACGGCGGCCAGGACGTTGTCCTTGAGCTCCGGGCGAAACGGCACGTCGGCTCGGCCTTTCATCCTCTCGCGCAAGTTGTTGTCATCATCGTTCATCGTCCTTCTCCCTCCCTTGTCAACGCCTTCTGTAATAGCAGACGGCCACGGTGCAGCCGCGTGCGCACCGTTTGATCGGTAATGCCGAGCACGGAAGCGATCTCGGCACTCGATAGGTCATTGCCGTAGTACAGTTCGACGACTTCGCGGTACATCTGCGGCAGATTGCGTACCGCCCGCCAAACTTCGTCCCGCTCCAATCTCTCCTCGACGATATGCGCCGTATCATGGGTAACAGGCAAGCTTGTCAACACTTCGCCACTGTCGATCAATTCGTGGCGAGCGCTCCACGAGCGCAAGACATCCTTGGCTCGATTGGCCGCAATGGCGAGCAGCCACGTCTTGATGGAACTTTGCCCTTGAAAGTTCGCGTAGTTTTGCCAGGCGCGCAAAAATACGTCCTGTGCGATGTCTTCCGCCTTGTGATAGTTGTGAACATAGGAATATGCAAGGCGAATGACGTCTTGACCGTATGCGTCCATCCACTGCTCGAGCAACGCCGCATCCGGCAGCTCTGCCGAGCTCCGTCGACGCATCTTTCTCATGTTCATACCCCTTCAAACGCCACTTCCCTACCCGTTTGACGAAGCCACTGAGCGGAACGTGACACGCGGTTGATTGTTCGGTAAAACGTGCTACACTTGCCAACAGACTCGATTTATGATCGGAGGACATTATGTACCCGCTTGCGCGATTCATCTTGTTTCGGCTGACAGCGGAACAGGCTCATCATCTTGTGCTTGACCAACTGGCCAAACGCCCCACACTCGCGAAGCTGGCCGCACCGGCCTGGGAGCCTTCGCCCCGCCTTTCCCAGGAGGTGCTTGGCCTCTCCTTTGCGCACCCGGTTGGGCTCGCAGCCGGCCTGGACAAAGACGCCATCGCCGTCGATGGCCTGTTCCAATGTGGTTTTTCTTTTCTGGAAGTGGGAACGGTGACGCCGTTGCCACAACCCGGCAACGAGAAACCTCGATTGTTTCGTTTAAAGTCGGATGAAGCGCTGATCAACCGCATGGGATTCAACAATCAGGGCGCAACGAGCCTAGCCTGTCGACTGCGTGCCATAAAAACGCGACGGGGCCCGATTGGAGTGAACATCGGCAAAAATAAAATCACCCCAAATGACCAGGCGATTTCCGATTATGTGAAAGCATTCAAAGCCGTCGTGGACGGCGCAGACTATATCGCCGTCAACATCAGTTCACCCAATACTCCGGGGTTGCGAGATCTGCAAAGCGTGACCTTTTTGCTTGATCTCCTCGCCGCCATCGAACCTGTGCGTGCGGTCCGCAATTTGCCCGTCTTTGTGAAAATTTCACCCGATCTCGCCGATGAAAGCGTGATCGAGATTGGACAAGCCTTGGCAAATTCGCCGTATGCGGCGAACCTTGGTCTGATTGCCACAAATACCACCATTGAGCGCGTCGGCCTGACGAGCAAAGAGCAAACCGAGACCGGAGGTTTAAGCGGCAAGCCCCTTGCCGACCGCTCGACGGCCGTCGTGCGCCTGCTTGCCGGTGCCGTCGCTCGGAAATTGCCGATTATCGGTTGCGGCGGTATCTTCACTGCGGCTGATGCCTATGCCAAGATTCGAGCTGGCGCCAGCCTTGTGCAGATTTACACCTCGTTTATCTACCGCGGACCGCAAGTTGTTCGGGAAATTGCAGAAGGGCTGGACGATCTGTTGAAAGCGGACGGCTTTACCCACATTCAGGAGGCTATTGGCGCGGATCTTCGGTCCTAGCAAGTACTCGTTGCAGGCCGCAGCATACTTTCCTGCGGCCTCCACATGTTCAAATACCCGCCACTTAAAAGCCCACCGTGTGGTATCCTCCATCGACATGAATGACTTCGCCCGTAATGCCTTTGCTCAAGTCGCTCACGAGAAACGCCGTTGCGTCCCCCACCTCTTCCGCAGTCACGTTGCGCTTCAAGGGCGAACGTTCCTCGACGGCGTGCAGCACATCGTTAAAACCACGCACACCTTTGGCCGCAAGGGTGCGAATCGGGCCCGCGGAAATGGCGTTCACGCGAATACCGGCAGGGCCGAGATCGGCAGCCAAATAGCGCACCGCGGACTCGAGCGCCGCTTTGGCCACGCCCATCACGTTGTAGTTGGGAACCGCCCGCTCCGCTCCCAGATAGCTCATCGTCACAATGCTGCTGCCCTCGGCAAGCAAGGGGCGAGCCGCGCGGCTGACGGCGACGAGCGAATAGGCGCTGGTGCTGTGTGCAAACCAGAAGCCATCGCGCGACGTCTGAACAAACTCGCCTTGAAGATCTTCCACGCGCGCATGGGCAATGGAGTGCACCAGCCCGTGAACGCGATCCGTACGGCCCCCAATTTCGGCAAACGCCTGCTCAATGGACGCATCGTCGTTGACGTCGCATGGAACAATACAGGGCTCCATGTCCGGAAACGCGTCGGCACACAGTTTTTGCAACTGTTCACCAGCGCGGTCACTGCGGTATGTAAATATCAGATCGGCACCCAGGCGTCGAACGGATTCCGCCACGGCCCAAGCGATGCTGCGGCGATTGGCAACGCCCATGATCACGACGGTCTTTCCTGCCAGCAAAGTCAAACGGATCTTCCTTTCACTACAAATCTTCCTCCATGTATACCATCTATGCGGACAACGGTAAACAGCGGAACTCAGATTTTCTCGCTTGGCTCACTGGAAATTTGGAAATTGCCAAGCTTCTGCGCTACAATATTAGAGGATTTTGATCTGACTTTTAAGGAGGTTTGCGCAATGGCATACCAACTCCCACCTTTGCCGTACGCCTTCGATGCGCTGGAACCGCACATCGATGCCCTGACGATGGAGATTCACCATGACCGTCACCACGGTACGTATGTGACGAATGTCAACAAGGCTATCGAGGGTCACGCGGATCTCGAATCGAAAACCGTCGAGCAACTGATCAGCAATCTCGACGCTGTGCCAGAGAATATTCGCACTGCCGTCCGCAACAATGGCGGTGGCCATGCGAATCACAGTATGTTCTGGCAGCTTCTTTCACCCAACGGCGGCGGCGAGCCAACCGGCAAACTTGGCGATGCCATCCGCCAAACGTTTGGCAGCTTTGATGCCTTCAAAGAGCAGTTCGCAGCTGCTGCGGCTGGCCGTTTTGGCAGTGGCTGGGCTTGGTTGGTCGTCGACAATGGCAAGCTGGCCATCATGAGCACACCGAACCAAGACAACCCCCTCATGGAAGGCAAAAAGCCTGTGCTCGGGCTCGATGTTTGGGAGCATGCGTACTACCTCAAGTACCAAAACAAGCGCCCAGATTACATCGCCGCTTTCTGGAACGTCGTCAACTGGGATCAGGCCAACAAAAACTACGAAGCCGCACTTGCCTAACCGCTTTGCGATATACATCGGCAAGCAGCCACCGTCAGATAGCAGACGGTGGCTGTTTTCGTTCGGTAGACCACACGTATCCTCCAGGCTCATGGGAGATTTTGAAACGGGCACACTATCCTTCAAATGAATTTCGCCACCGCCCCAAATTCCACGCGTTCGGGGTTCAACAGTATCCCCTGTAGGAGGATTCATCCATGAGCGTATTGACCATTCTTCGCAATGCCCGCATATTTGCTCCGAAAGAAATGGGTATTCAGGACATACTACTCGGCGATCGGCATATTCTCGCCATCGGTCGCGATTTATCGCTACATGGCAGTGTCGACGTCGACGTGATCGATCTCGATGGAAAGTACGTCTTCCCTGGCCTGATCGATCAACACGTACATATGGCTGGAGGCGGCGGCGAAGGTGGCTTTCACTACCGAACACCGGAAATCTCCCTCTCCCACTTGACCGTTGCAGGCGTCACCACGGCTGTGGGCGTGCTTGGCACAGATGGGGTAACCAGAAGCACGAAAGAACTTCTAGCCAAAGCGAATGGCCTCGATTTTGAAGGCATTACGACCTACATCTACTGCGGCGCCTATCAGGTTCCAACGCGGACCATCACCGGGACGCCGCGCTCGGACATCGTGCTCATCGATAAAGTCTTGGGGGTCGGCGAAATCGCCATCTCTGACTCTCGGTCGAGCCACCCGGACGAACAGGAGATTGCCGAGCTCGCATCCGAGGCTCATGTCGGTGGCCTGCTTTCCGGGAAAGCTGGCGTCGTGCACTTTCACCTGGGCGACGACAACGACCACTTGGATTTATTGCATCGCGTTGCAGAGCGTACACAACTGCCGCGAACGGTCTTTGTTCCGACACACCTCAATCGCAACCCCGGCCTCTTGGAGGCTGCTATCGAGTGGGGAAAGGCTGGCGGCCTTTGCGACGTCACATCCGGCATTCGCCCGGACGATCACGACCATATCTCCGTGAAACCATCGAAGGCGATTGTCAAATTGCTCGATGCTGGCGTGCACGAGGCCTATATTACGATGAGCTCGGACAGCAATGGCTCGTCGCCTATCTTCGACGAACAAGGACAACTCGTCGCCATGGGGATTGGGAGCGTCGCGACGCTCTGGGAGGAGACGGCAGACTTGATTCGCGAGGAAGGAATGCCCGTAACACAGGCCATTTCATTCGTCACGCGCAATGTGGCACGCGTGCTGAAGCTTCGCCATAAAGGGAAAATCCAGCCTGGTTGCGACGCGGATTTGGTCATCTGCGATGAGCAATTCCAGATTGAACGGGTGTTTGCAAAAGGGAAATCCGTTGTCGAGGATGGCAAACCGACAGTCTTTGGCACATTCGAGGACGCATCCCGCGTGCCTGGCTCACCCGACTCGCGCAAGCAAGCAGGCACACGGGACGATCGGCGCGATCGTCCGATGATTGACCCATCTCGAGAAGACGATGACGCGTTTCCTGACCGTAATGAACGGCAGCAGCAGTCGCGTCGTCGCCATTACTGCTGCTAAAGTTTTGTTCTCAGGCGCGGTAGCGGATCATCTGTAGCACCTCTTCGCGCATCCGCGCATCTTCCTCATAGCGACCGCGGGCAGCCAGGGTCATGGTACGGCTGCCCGGTTTGCGTATACCGCGCATGTTCATGCACAGATGTTCCGCATCGACAACCACCAATACGCCTTCGGCCTGCAATTCGGTGGCCAACACATCCGCAATCTTGTTCGTCATTCGCTCTTGCACTTGTGGACGTTTCGCGACGACATCGACAAGGCGAGCCAATTTGGAGAGGCCTGTCACAACATTCGCATGTGGCAAGTACGCGACGTGCGCCGTTCCAAAGAACGGGAGAAGATGGTGCTCGCACATCGAATAGAACGGAATGTCCCGCACCAATACCATCTCGCCATGTTCGACGTGAAAACGTGCGCTCAATTCTTCCCTTGGGTCTTGGTGCAACCCTGCAAAGATTTCTGCGTACATGCGCGCGACACGAGCGGGCGTGTCCAAGAGGCCTTCCCGATCCGGATCTTCCCCGACCGCTTCCAGGATGGTACGTACGGCCTGTTCGATGCGAGCCATATCGATCCGAGGCTTGTCCAACGCGAATATCGCCTCCTGCTTATCATTCGTGTCAACATGAGACGTCGTCACTGTGTTACCTCCCTGTCCAATCCCTGCATCTGCGGCCGTGGCCAGTCCATGCCAGACGGCCGCATGTTCGTAACGTTAAACTGGCGAACAGTCTACACCACTGTCCGGAAATTGAACAGTGTTATACAATCCGCCCCACAGCTTCACCTGTGCGACATAGGAAGCTGCCGGACAACTTGCGTAATATGCGATGTATCCCTTGATATTCGATCCCGACACCTCCGGTTTGTTGCCAGCGATGGGCGCGATCGCAATAAACGCCGGGATATCCAACTTCGCGAGCTGGTAGGTCGAATACTGCCATTGATTGGCATAAAACGCGACCTGCAATTCGCTGTTGACGCTTTGCACACCTGCCGCAAAACCGTTGATGAACGACTGAAAATCCGCGGCCGTGGTCGCAGGACTATTGTATCCTTCAGGGTCCAAAATCACAAAGTTTGGCCGTCGTGAACCGGGATATTTTGCAATTTGCTGCGCTGCGTAGACACCGCCTTCGTACCCGGCTTGGTAAAAAGTCGTTCCAGATTGCGGCCAACTTACCGTCCAGAACGACAGCCACCACGCGTGTGAACCAGATGCCGCCAACGCCTTGGCGACCAGCACGTCGGGTTGGTTTGCCAAGGTGTGTGTATATGGACTCGTCTGCGTACCCAAGGCCGCCGTCACGCCAATACCCGGCCATCCCTGTTGCAAGGCGGTCATGACTTCGGCCTCTGTCGTAAACGAAGCGTACACTCCGACTGAGGGAGCTGTCACCTGTGACGTTGGGTCTATGGATGTCGTGTTGACGGCAACGGTTGTTACGCTTGGCGAGGCTCCCCGTACGCAAACGCTCTGCGGAACCTCTTGCTGTGGCAGTGATGTATATCCCCGCGGGAACGTCCCGTGTACCGCATAGTACGCCAGCATAACCGCAAGCGTCAGGCTGTCCAAACTTGTGTAACCCGCCGCATTCACCAAATAGTTGGCCCGCGCCTCGGCAATGCCCCTGCCACTTGGCTCCAGCTCAAATGGCGTGTGACCTCCGGCCATTGCCGCCGGGTTCGACCAGTCGCATGGATTGTAGTAGAGAGAATAAAGAGCGGCTCCCCCCACCGCAATCACCAGAGTTGAGGCATTAGCCGCCATCTTCCAAGCCGTTTGAAAATTGCCCGTGCAGTTTGCGTACGGAATGCCCGCGATGTCTGCAGCCGCAAAACATTTCACCAGATCCCCCGTCGTTGCGGCATACAGGTAGACGTGACTCGCACTGACTGTCATGACACGATCTCCTCTCCCCCATGTGTTGGATACGCACCCACTCGTCCGCTGAGAACTTTGCATTTCTTATCGATATGCACGCACTTCGTTCCATTCTATGCGGTGAAAGTGCAGGCTTGTGGCATGTCATAAAGAGGTGACCATCTATGCATATCGTTAGTCTCGGCGACTCCATCACGTATGGCGAAGGCGCATCCAGTCCAGCGCGGGCGTACCCGAGCGTGCTGACCGCACTGATGCACTCGCAACTTCCATCGCGATCGTGCTGCGATGCCATTCTCGCAGAACCTGGTTGGACAAGTGCGGATTTGCTCGCAGCCCTCGCTGCAGCGGGCGGTCAGCCCTTGGCCAATGCCCGCGCGATCACGATTTGGATCGGCGGAGACGATCTTGCGCAAGCCGCCTTGACCGCACTTGCGTCAGCTCGGAAATCCGTGCCCATCGCGCCACTGGTCACTCGCTACAAACATCATTTGACGGAACTTGTTCGAATTGCGCAGGCTGGCAGGGGGAAGACGGTCATCGTGTGCACACAGTACAATCCCTTTCCAAATAGCCCATTGGCAGTCGCAGCTGTCGCCACATTGAACGATGCCATCGGTTCCGTGGCGGCGGCTACCGGAGCCGCGCTCGCGCCGGTAGCCGACTGGTTTGCGGGCCGCCAACGCGAACTCATTCGCCACTACCGAACCGGTACGCTCGCCGACGTCGGGCGGGGTCCCGCTCCGGTTCACCCAAATGACAGAGGGCATCGCGTGATAGCGGACGGGCTTTATCGAATGTTGGCACCAATCGTTTCGCGCTGACATAGGCTAGGGCGCATTGCCCTTTCCACAGTCGGAGGTGAACGCCGCTTGCTGTCATTCGCCTTGGCCGCTGCTCTGATGCGAGACATCGTGCTCGCCACCGGATTTGTCAATCAGTCGTTTCCACAACCGCTCAATAAGGACGATGAGCAGAAATATTTCGACTTATGGCGCAAACACGGCGACAAACGGGCGCACGATCTGCTGGTCGAGCACAACCTGCGCCTGGTTGCACATGTCGCCAACGTGTCGTCGACACAGTCACCGCTTTCCGCTACAGCTCGATCCGCGGGTGAACCGTCAGACGCACCGATTCGCCTCTCGCATCCATGTCAACGCGATCGATCACAGCCTCGATCCACGCCCGCCGCTCTTCGAACTCCTCGGCGCTGGCCGCTAGCAACCATGCCTCCACCCGCTCGCGATCATCCTTTCCTTTTGCCGCCTCAACACGGTGCGCGATGCAACGCCTGCACACTTGCTCGCGCAACGCGTACCAACGGGCCTGTGTCTCGCGCTTGCGAGCCATGTACGTATTGGCATCGAGATCGCCATACGCATAGAGGGTTGCAAGGCGAACCTTGGCCGCTTGCAGCGTCGTCAATTGCGCCGCCATTTGCCGCAATTCTTCCGTTACACCGCCATGTACACCAGAACGGGATAAGCTGTCCCACACGTCATTCCAAACTTGACTTGTCACGATCCGATGAACCAGTTCACGCCAGACGAGTTGCTCGACAGCCGCAGCCGGCACGCGTTTACATCGGTAGGGGCAACGCGGCGCCTGCCTCCCGGTTTCCGGCGGCCGGCGATACCACCGCATAGCATCCCCCTCACTCTTCATAGTTGCCGAGCTATACCACGCCTGGCGACAAACGGAGCAGACGAGACACCCTGCAAGCAGATGACGTTTGGCTTTGCCCGTGCGCCCGCGCGCCCGCGCCTGCCGGCGAACATTCACGGCCTCGGCGAGACTGGGTTCGACGATGGGGGGTACTGGGATGCAGATCCAATCACTTGGCTGCCGCCAGCCCACCACGACGCGCCGACCCGAGCGCTTGATACCAGGGACTCTGCGCGCAATCCGCAAGGCTTTGCGCGTGGATCGTCGGTTGAAGTACCAGGTACCTGTGTACATGGGGTTGGCAAGAATGTGCCCAACGGTTGCATGTGACCAGGTCGCAGATAATCGCGTCTTCGTGGGCACGCCAAGTGCATCCAAGCGTTTGGCAATCGCGCGAAGACTGAGTTGTTCGTAGGCGTACCACCGATAAACCATACGCACGACGGCTGCCTCGCTCTCGACGATCACAAGCTTGCCGCTTTCATACCTGTAACCATAGGGATCGATACCGGTCGGCATGTACTGCCCACCTTTGGCGGCCCGCAGTTTGCCAGAGAGGGTCCGGCGGCGAATCTGCCTAAGTTCATATTCCGCAATACTGGAGATGATATGAAATAAGAGCACCGCCTCGTCCGACTGATCCCAATTGGGGACGTCGACAAAATGCAATTCCACGCCACATTGTTGCAATTCGCGAACAATGATGGCCTTGTCTGCAACGTTTCGCGAAAGCCGATCGGGATGTTTGATGACGACTCTAGCAATGGCGCCGCGTCTAGCGTCGTCCAGCAATGCCAACAGCGCCGGTCGTTCCATGTCTTCCCCGGAAGCCCCGGCTTCTTCGTACACCCGAATATCCGTTTGTGAGACGCCCAGAGCGCGTGCATAATGGATACACTGTTCGCGCTGTACCGCGAGACTATGCCCCTCCGCAGCCTGTACCCCTGTTGACACGCGCGTGTAGACGGCCGTCAGCATCGGCATCCCCCGCTTTCTCATGACTATCGACACGCCCTTGCGAACTTTGCCAGATGAGCTTAGAGAAGACCTGTTTTGCTTGTGCTGGGGAGATTGGCGAAGCCGGAGTCTTCCATTCCACGTAAAACAGCCGATCCATGTTGACACCCCCTTACCGGTTGTATGCGGGAGAGGAGATGTCCTAACACGAATCGGCTACTGGAGGGACGGCTGCCGCATGAAGGAGATCATCAGTTGCGATGAAGTGGCGCAGGTCTAGTTGGTGTCATCGTGTTTGGAACCCTTGCTACGCCGGTGTTCCCAGATGCGAAACCATACAAAAAGCACGATGAGCACGACAACGACGAGAATCAACAGCACGACGTGGTGTTTGAAAAACGGCCAGTACTTTGTGACAAACTCTCCAATATACCGCCCGGCAATGATGAATACGCCCGACCAGACAACAGCGGCAATGGTATTGAACACAAAAAACAACCAAGGCTTCATACGATTGATGCCAGCGAGGTATGGAATGAGGATGCGAACGCCAGCGATAAACTTTGCGATGAATACCACCCATAACTCGTAGCGCTGAAACCGTTGATTTGCTGCATCCAGCTTGGCCGGTGTAATGCCAATGAATTTGCCAAAGTAAAGGACGATAGGACGCCCGAGATACCACCCTATCATATAGGCAATGGCCGATCCAATGAGGTTGCCAAGGCATCCCGCGAGCCACACTGGAACAAGGTGAAACACGCCTTTCGACCACTCGATGCCGGAAAGCGTGAGGGTTGTTTCAGCAGGGAATGGAAAGCCAATGGCTTCAACGAGGATGATGAGAAACACACCGAAATATCCGTAGTGATGAATGATCTCCTGAAAGTGCACAGAGTCGCCTCCCTGGGCTGCTGCAAGTGACATTGTCGACGACACCAAGAAGTTTGATACGTCCGGCATTGATCAGGACGATTTGATTTCGATTGGCACGGTCGGCCTGATCAAAGCGGTGGACACATACCAGCCTGCAAAAGGCACAAAATTTGCGACGTACGCCGCACGATGCATTCAAAATGAGATTCTGATGCAATTGCGGGCGCAACGCAAAACCCGCAAGGACGTCTCACTGTACAGCCCCATCGGCACAGACAAAGAAGGTAACGAAATCACCATCTCCGATATTCTGTTTTCTGAGAGCGATTCCACAGAGGACGAGGTCAGTCGGAGAATGGAGATCGACGGCATGAAGAAGTTGCTCGATGTTTTGGACGAACGCGAGCGTCGCGTGATCGAACTGCGCTTCGGGCTCGTGGACGGCCACGAATGGACGCAAAACGAAGTGGCCGATTTACTCGAAATATCCCGTTCCTACGTATCCCGGTTGGAGAAGCGAGCGTTACTGAAAATGTTCCACCAGTCATACGCAGGCCAAGAGCGCAAACGAGCCTACAGGCATTCGCGCGCACAGCCGTGATCCAATCGCCGTCCGGATCAATGTCCGGACGGCCAGGTTCCGAGAGTGACTTCGACCGTCATCCTTTTTCCGTCGCGAAGCACCGCAAGCGTTATCTTCTGGCCGGGATTGTCCTCGTTGATATACGCGGTCAACTGTTCGATGCTGTTCACCGGCTTGCCGTCGATGCCCACGATGATGTCGCCATCACCTTTGAGAATGGTGTAGGGATCAGCCGTCTGATTGGCATTGTTCAACTTGTTCGCGTTGCTGTCGCCGCGCAAGCCCGCTTTCGCGGCAGGGCCGTCCTTTGTCGTCTCGGTCACGTAAACGCCAGACGCTACAGGCAGGTGCATGGCCTCCTGCATTAGATTGTCGATATCCATCCCCTCGATACCAAGCCATGCATGTGCGATGGGTTGACCAGACAGCAGCTTGGGTTCCAGCTGGACGAGCCTGTCAATTGGTATCGCAAAGCCGATCCCAATCGAACCTTCAATTGGACTCTCGATCAAGGTGTTGATACCGACGACTTGGCCCGCGGCGTTGAGCAACGGCCCACCCGAATTGCCGGGGTTGAGCGGCGCGTCCGTCTGAATCATGCCGTTCATGACGTGGCCGCTCGACTCGGACATGGATCGATTCAAGCCGCTGACGATCCCGGAGCTGACGCTGGAGGTGAGCTCAAACGGGTTGCCAATGGCAATGACCAAGCTGCCAGGCTGCAGCGATTTCACGGATCCGAGCGGCAATGGCTGCACGGAAGCCGGAGCAGGAATGCGGACAATGGCGAGATCGTCCAGCGTGTCGGCATTGAGCACGCGTCCGATGTACTGGCGATTGCCACTCGACACCTCGACCGTCTTGGCACTTCCCACAACATGCGCATTT
The DNA here is from genome assembly GCF_004366795.1 of Alicyclobacillus sacchari. Classification (GTDB taxonomy): domain Bacteria; phylum Bacillota; class Bacilli; order Alicyclobacillales; family Alicyclobacillaceae; genus Alicyclobacillus; species Alicyclobacillus sacchari. The sequence goes on from NZ_SORF01000004.1 coordinate 85,380, forward strand.
GTCGCGATATCGCCGTTATCGTCGATGAGAAAACCGGTGCCAATATCCTCTTCGGCGCCGCTGTCCGTCGCTGATTTGCCCCCTGATACCGCCGTAATCGTAAAAATGCTGTTTTTTACACGGTTGTAGATATCCGTGACCAAGGTGGTGTTGTCCACACCCGGAATCGCGGTAGCCGAACTGCTCGTTCCCGAACCGTTGCTTGTGACTGAAGGTACGTATTCCACCGTCGTCTGGTGCCCGGAGCGGCTGATGGCTGCACCCGTCCAAATGCCTAACACATAGAACACCGCGAGACCGGCGACGATACTCGGCAACCACACCGCCCGCCTGCGCCGGCCGTCGCTCGGCCAATCGTCAAACTCATCGAAACGCCGCCCCATCGTGCCTCCCCCTTCCACAACCACATGTCGTTGCCTTCATTCTAACCATCCACCTTCCCATGCACAAACCAACGGAAGGTTGCGGCCAGCAAGACGATTCTCAGGCATTTGCCAGTATCGAGAGAATTTGCTGCAGCCGATTCGCCAAGTCAGGATCCGGCTTTTGATCGGCCGTCCTGCGTCCGTTCGCAATTCGCTCCCCGGCACTCCCATAATACGTGGCCAAGGCCGCTCCCAACTGCTCCTGACAACGTTCTACGAGCATATCGCCCCGCGTTTCAACGATCTCCTTCGCAGCCGCCATAGCGATCGGTTCTGTGGCCTCCATCATGGCGCCTTGTCCACCGCCTTCAAAGAACTGCTTGGCGGAGGCGAAGTGGCGGAAAAACGGCTCAAACAGACTGCTGTCAACGTGTGCTGGAGCGGCGTTGAGAACGTCATCGATCAAATGAAAGCTCCCTTCGGTGGCATCATCATGGCTCACACCGGCAAGCGACAGCCTTGCCATCTCGGCTTCCCATCGCGCCTCCTCGCCGGCCAAGGCTTCACTTGCCAAGCGTTCCGCGCGAAGCGCGAACGTGCGCAATTCGATGTCGATCCGCCGCCCAATCGCCGCCGCCAGCTCCGCCGCCGCTTCGCGCAACTTGTCCGCCGGCTTGCCAAGGCGAAAACGCCCCGGATGAAACGCCTCACGGAACAAATCCCGATAGGCAAAGCGCAGACGCTCACCGGCGTGAAACAACAGTTCGCGCAGTTCCTGTGCAAGGGGACGCGACAAACGCGCTTCACTATCCACGCGCGCAGCCTCCATGCGCTTGTTGAATGCATCCAGTTCACGGAGCCGGGACGCGCGTTCCTCGTCATCCGCCGCGATACGCAATTGTTCCTCGCGCTGTCGCGCTGCCACCTGCTCGCGCAAGGTCGCCAGTGTGCGCTTGGCCAAATCGGCAGCCAAGCTGTCTGCTGACGATTCGACATACTGGATGAGATCGGCCTGCAGACGATCGACTCCGGCGTACTCGCGCAGCGTGTCGAGCGACGTCGCATCTGGCTGCCAGCTGTCGTCACGCAAGCGCGATCGCGCCAGCGCCAACGCGTCCACATCGGCCGCATCGACCGCGAGCCGCCGCCCGGCTTCGGCCAATTGCGCAGAGACCTCGTACACTCGCGGCTGCCGGATGCCAAGGCGTTTGAGCTCGGCCTCGACGCGCGATCGCACCTGCCCGCGCTCTTCCTCACTGCTGGCGAGATCAATCGCGTTAATGGCCGCAAACAGCTTGTTCTGCTGCGAAACGTCCTGTACCCCGGCCAACTGTAACAGAAATTCGCGATCCGCCTGACTGAATGCATGCGTGTAGTACATGACAAACAAAACCGCGTCCGCCTCGCGCATATACGAGAAAGCGACATTGGTATGGCGCTGGTGGATGGAGTCGACGCCTGGCGTATCGACGAAGACGAAGCCGCGCTGCAAGAGTGGATCGTCGACCTCGACATCGACGCGACCGACATACGCCGCGTACCGCTCGTCAGCCGAAAATGCCCGCAGATCTTCAACACTGGCCACCCACGTCGTCCCGAGCCTATGGCGCATGTCTTCATAGCCGTCGCGCAGCGCCTTAAGGAAACGCACATGACGCCGATAGGCAACTGGGAACTGAGTGACAGTCAGGCGATCGATCTCCACCATCGCCGCAGAGAGATCACTGACCGGGCGATGTAAGGCTTGCAAAGTCGACTCGACGTCGCGCCACAGCTCCTCCTCGGTCTTCGCCGCAATCTGGACCTTCGCATCTGCTGCAAGCGCACCGCGAAGTTCTGTGACGGCCGCGGTGGTCGGACTTGGGGAAACGACGAGCAACGGCCTCCCCAAAATGGCGTTCAGCACCGACGATTTACCTGCAGAGAACGCGCCAAATACTGCAATCACCATCTGCTTTTGGGAAAGTCTTGCGATCGCCGTTTCGATGAAGCGGGAATCGATCCCGACAATACCGCGAACCGCATCCCGCAACTGCTCGAGGCGTTGGATCGACATCGATCGTTCATGCATCATACGGTTGGTACCTCCCCTGCCGCCACTGAGTCCAATGCACGCTGCTCGCGGGCGCATACGTCGAGATAAGCCTGCAACGCCGCACATCGGTCACTTTCCGTCTCGATTTGCGCTCGGGTCGCCGCTTGCTCGTCCTCGCACTTTGCGACACAGGCTGTGACAAACTGTTCGGCCAACGCCCCGGCCGCGGCTAAGGCGTCCCGTTTTACGCGAGCGACGACATCTTTGACGTATTGGTACGGATACTGCGATGAAACCAGCGCGCCAGGCTTTACGATGCGCGCGACATAATCGACGTCGACCTCGATAGAAATGGCGGCTGCACCATCAGCCAGTCGGGCGCTCGTGGCGGGATCGATGCCAGCCTGGCGCACATCGCTCGCAATTTGGTTGGCAAGTGGCGTCAAAAGAAAGTTCTGCACACGTTCCCCGATATCTCGGGCAAACGCCTCCGCGCGCCGCAGTCGCTCCGCCTCCGTCTTCTGTACGGATCGAAACAACCCGACCTTGAACTCCGGTCGTAAACTCTCGATGTAAAGGCGCCCCTTTTCGGTTGTTTCATAAGGTGCAATTTGGGCAAGTTCGATCAAACGCAGCCAGCTTTCCCGCGTAGCTTGAGCGCTATCGCGAACCGCCTGCGCGCTGGCCTCATACTGCTTCCGCACGCGTACAAGCTCTGCCGCTTCGCGCTCCAACCAGGAGGCCGCTTCGTCTGCTGATAGCGGCATGCTGCCACACGCCTTGGCGACAGCGGCGCCAGCAGCTTGCACAAGCGAATCGAAATGCGCCGTAACGCCCTCTTTGGCCACGTCGGCCAGACGGCGGCGCACGTTCTCCACGCCTCCGTCCGCCATGTGTGATTCGGCTTGCGCTACCAACCAACTCCGCAATGCAGGCAACTGGTTGTGCGGAGATTCGCCAACGGTGGTGAAGAAGATGGTGTCCTCCGCAACGCCGTAATCCGCAAGCACGCTGTACACGCTATCGGCAAACTGGACAAACGGCAGTTCCGACTCCAGATGCTTGTCAATTTGATGCACAACAAACGCCAATCGCTTGCCCTCTTCGACAAAGGTGTGCAGTAACTCAAGATTCTCTTCGGCTTCAACATGTTGATAATCCGCGACGATCACGACACAATCCGCCTGGTACAAAGCGTTCATCGTCGCCTCTTTGTGCCGCTCGTCAGTCGAGTCGATACCCGGGGTATCGAGGAACTGAAGCTGTCCGCCACTCCCAGGCAAATTCATGCGCACGCCTTCGACCTCTGCCGTCGTCGGATTGGCTCCGGTTTTCAGCTTTGTGCCTGACAATGCGCTGACCAAGCTCGACTTTCCGGCCGAGAAGAGGCCACAAAACGCCACGGTAAAGGTCGATTCGGCGGCCGGATCGGCCAATATATCAAGCAGCCGACGCGCATGCACGCCGCTGCCAACGCTCTCCAACCACGCTGCGATCCGCTCGTATTGGCGCCCCATTTCCAGCGTGGATTCCATCGTATTCGACATCTCTGACCAAAATCTCCTCTCCTGGCTCTGCTCTTTGTTCATGATACGTGAAAACTGCGTTTCACGCACGATCAGCCTTGGATAGATGCCGCAGTGCACGGTAACCGGATCGACATACGATATCAGAGAACTGACGTGCAGGAGGTGAGGGTTGTGCGACTTCAATCCATCATCAAATTCGGCGGACTCGCATTCGATATCGCAAGCGATGAGAAAGTACAACAACTTGCTGGCATGGTGCACAGCGGAGCAAAGCGCAGAGGCCTCTTGCAGCCGTGGATGCCCCCTGCACAAGGCCATCCACATATGCCTTACCCGCCCGCACATTGGCCGAAGAGCAGCCAGCCCATTCCGTTTGCACCGTCGCACGGATCGCCTGCTCCGGCATCCCACTCGCCAGTCAAGGTAGAACCGGCCAAGGCAGAGCCCGCTCCCGAGGAACAAAAAACCGCCGCGGCAGACGGCTTGAACCTCGAGAAATGGGTTAACATGGATAATGCAAAAAAAGTAATCGGGTGGATGGGGACTCTCAATCAGATGTTGAACAAACAGTGACGTCCCCAAAACCGCGAAAGGGCCTGGAGGTCATTGTATTGGATACCGGCACGCCATCGCGACCAAGTCTCTTCCTCTACCGCCTCTTTCGCCACGTGATGCCGCTCGCCCGCGCCGAACTCGCGCATTGGCGCGCGCGGGCTGCGGCCATTCCAGATCCCATGCTGCGCCGACAGGCCGTAGCCAGCATTGCGGACAAGCAGTTTCACGCGGACGGCGGAACGGTCTACGCCGCCGGTAATCAGCGCTACGCCCAAACGCTCGTCAAAGTCATTGTCGCACTGCAGACCATCAGCGATTACCTCGACAATCTTTGCGATCGCGCCAATGTCCTGGATGGCCCCACGTTTCGCCAATTACATTGGAGTATGCTCGACGCCGTGCGTCCGCATTTCCCTCTGCGCGAATACTATGGGCGCTGGGGCCAGGTCGACGACGGTGGATATCTGTCCGAATTGGTGCAAACGTGCCAACAGGGGCTTACACAATTGCCCTATTACTCCGTCGTGCAGCCCCAGGTCAGTTGGTATGTCGAGCGCTATAGTGAATTACAGGAACATAAACACATCCAGCATGCCATGCGGGAGCAACGGCTCATCGACTGGAGCACACCATACCTCCATCACTATCCGGATACGAAATGGTATGAATTCGCCGCCGCGACCGGTTCCACCCTAGGCATGTTTTCGCTGTTCTTAGCCGCAACAGAACCGATTGAAGCGGAAACGGTGCATCTCATTCACCAGCACTACTTCCCCTGGATCTGCGGCTTGCATATCTTGCTCGACTATTTTATCGATCTTTCTGAGGATAACGAGGCAGGCGACTTCAACTTTGTCGCATGTTATGGCGATCCGTCGCTGGCTCGGCACCGCCTCCGCCACTTTGCGAGGCAAAGTCGCCAGAACGCGGAACAAATTCCAATCGGCGGGCGCATTCATCAGTACGTGGTACAAGGGCTACTTGGTATGTATCTGTCTGATCCAAAAGTGGATCATCAGGCGGATGTACGCAAAGCCCGGCGGCTCGTGTATGCGTTTGGTCCCACATCCATCATGTTCTATCTGGCCACACACCTGTACCGCCGAATTGCCTGATCAAGCGCAGGGGCCCCTGCGGTGAATGCGAACGCGCACGGTATCTAAGATGCCGGGAATGGGCGCCCCAGGTTTTTCAACCTCAACCACGACAGAGCGAACCAGGGGAAACTGCGTGAGGACGGTTTCCGCAATTCGCTCCGCCAATGCTTCCAATAACCGCTTGGGCTCCCCTTCCACCACCTTTTGCGTCGCGGCAAAAACGTCAGCATAATTCACCGTCAAGCCGAGATCATCGGCTTCCCCAGCTCGGCGCAAGTCCGCATACAACCAGAGGTTGACGATGAAACGCTGACCGAGTTTCTGCTCTGCCTCGTACGCGCCGTGGTGCCCGTAAAAACGCATCCCCAGCAATGCGATTTCGTCCAAAGCCCCCACAGGTTCCCCTATGTTACTCACTCTCATCTGCCCCCTCGCGTTCATTCCCGATCCTCTCGACGAGTGCCGCAACTTCAGCACCAAATAACAGGATGATCAGTGCGATATACATCCACAATACGAGTAAAATGACGACGGTCAAGCTTCCATAGATGAAGTGGTAGGTCACGAGGTGACTCGCGTACAAGACAAACAGTGTGCGCGCGAGATCGAGCAAGATGGTCGCCGCGAGGGCGCCAAGAATGACGCTATTGACATCCACCCGGCGAGACGGCAGATAACGGTAGACGACAAAGCTGGTCACAAACAGGGACAAAGGGTAGAGAATGCGGGTTATCCCACGTAAACGCGATGCCCAGGCTGCAAGGAGCGAACTTGCAGGTACATGCAGGTGGACGACGGGGGAGATCGCGAGCGCGACGGAGCAGATCACCGCAAACGCGATGAGCAGGCACAACGTGACGGCCGCGACGATGCGACGTGCCAAAAACGAACGCTGTGCGGTCACTTCTAAAATGCTGTCCAAGGCCTGTTGCACGGCGATAAACGCGCTGGTTGCCGACCACGCGAGCGTGATCAAACTGACAAAGCCAGCGCGAGCTCCGACAGTCCCCAGCTTTTCGATGTAATCTTCGAGGAAGCGATTGGCATTCGAGACGTCCGGATAATAAGGCTTCAGTGCTTCCACCAGAAGTTTGACCACTGGTTGATGCGGTACGGCCAAGCTGGCCCCGTAGATGATCAGAATGAGAAGCGGAAACAGCGAAAAGATGGTGTAAAATGAAATCTGCGCGGCGAGCGAAGCAATGTCATGGCGAAACACGTTGACCAACAACTGCGTCAAAAAGTCAGCGAAGACTCGAACACGCGTGCGTACGCCCACCGCCCTCACTCCCGCAAGAAAAATTCCTCCGCAAGGCCAAACTTGTCCAGTAATGCGCCGCGCCACCCCGCATCAAACGGTGCCATGATGTCAATCCATCTCTCATCGTACGGGTGCCAGAAACGCAACTTGGCCGCGTGCAGCGCAATCTGTCCGCGTGTCGGCCAAGCGCCAAGCGCAGTGCCGCCATACCACGCATCCCCGACAATCGGCGCGCCTTGTGCCGATAGGTGCACTCGTATTTGATGGGTACGCCCGGTGTCAAGTTGTAATTGCAGCAGCGACAGATCCATTCCATCCTGCTCGCGCACAGCGAGCACCGCTATATGTGTACGCGCCGGCTTGCCCGTGGATGACACGCGATACTTACCACTTTGATGGCGATCGCGACCGATGGGTTGATCGATCACGCCCTCTCGTACGCGTCGCCCCGATGTGATGGCGACGTACGAGCGCTGGATGGCCTTATTGGCCAACTGTGCATCGAGCGCCCTCAAGATAAAGGCATGTTTTGCGTAGAGGACTGCACCCGTCGTCGGTCCATCCAACCGGTGTACATGCAGTCCTCGCCCACCGCTTGGTGCTAAGTAATCTTCGACCATGTCGTCGAGCGCGGTGACATTCGGGTCATCTGCATGAATGATGACGCCTGCCGGCTTGTTGACCACAAGGACGTGATCGTCCTCGTACAAGATGGCAAGTTCACGGGTGTTAACATAAGCGACGGTGTGGTTCGTCTGCTTTTCCCATGTCGGATCCGAGAGCAACAGGCGTGCACCCGCTGCAAGCTCGTCCATCGGTTTCGCACGTTCCCGATGGCAGGTGACCAGAGCGCGATCGAAAAGCTGATTGACGAACGCATGTGGAAGCCCCAATCGCTCATGCAAAAACCGCTCGACCGACCAGCCAGCTGAAGCCTTATCCAGGCGTATGCTTAACACGCCGGAACGAAATTGAACCTCCAACGCCAACTCTCCCCATCTTCATGCAGACATTGTCATTATGTACCATAGCAGTGTCCATTCAACCCGACACACGCATAAACGGATAAAAAGGCGCCGCTGGACGGTAGACACCGCTCCGCGACGCCTGAAATAAAGTTTGGCAGGGCAAACCAAAGAAACATCCACGCCGAACTTACACAAATTACACGGCTTCTACGTATTCCACGTCTGGCGCAACCTTCTTGATTGCCCGTTCAATACCCATTTTGAGCGTCATCACGCTCGCCGGACAGCCGACGCAAGCCCCCTGCAAGGAGACAAATACCGTTTTTGACAATTCGTCATACGATACAAACTCCACATCGCCGCCGTCCATTTGAATTGCATCCCGAACGGAGTCGAGCGCTTCGCGAATCCGCGCTTCCGTGGAGGTAACTTCATGTTCTGACATCGGTTCATCCCCTCCAATTATGTATTAGCATACGCGCTGCGGGAATCCGCATGCAAGTGGCGAACGTGCACGAATCCCTGCACGCATCCAGCCCTCGTGCACAACATACGCGCGACACCCGTTTTACCTGGTGTCGCGCGACTCGACGATGGACTTCAAAACTGTGGCATACCCATGGGCGGCATTCCCACGCCAAAGCCTGGAGCCACTGGCTGAGCAATCACCTTGTGAAACGCGATGGTATGAGGCTCGAAGCGGAAAACCTCCTGGAAACCCAAGCTGCGCGTGAAAGCCAAGCTCTGTTCGTTGTTGTCCTGTACAAACACTTCGAGCGTATGCATGCCCATCCGGCGTGCGTCTTCTTCAATTTTGGCGATGGCCGCCTTGCCGACACCGGCACGCTGATATCTTGGCTGAATCACCATCGCGCTGATATGCATTTTCCCATCGTAACTCGTCAGGTACGAGTAATATCCAATCGGTTTGCCATTGCGTTCGATCACGAACGTCGGCGCCCCTGACTGAATATACGTACGGAACTGTTCCTCTGGAAACGGCTGTCCAAACGCCTTTTGATGCACATCGCCGAGTTCCGATTTCGTCAACGAGACGATAAAATCATCGTCTGCCGCAGTGCGCGGCCGATACGTGATGGTGACGGGTTCCTTCGCAACTGCCTGCCTTTTTGCCGTTCGCTTCGCCTTCAATGTTGGCTTGCGAACCGCAGCCGGCCTTGCCCGGTGCGTTGACCCAGGTACCATCAAATGAAGCGCATGCGTCTGCATATGATGTCCGACCTCCCTAAACGATTGCCCACCGTCGACATCACACACTATGCACACGCCTATCTATTTGCGATTGCTTGCGCGACGTGACAAGCCTAGCGCTTGCGGCCAAACCAGCGCCGCGCTGTTTTCGGCGTGCTCGTCTCTTCTCTTTGGCGTCGCTGTTGTGCGTTTTTCAAACGCTTGCTGCTCACTTCCGTGACAACGCTGCCAATGTAGTTACCCATGATATCCATCTTGTACTTGCGGTTGACTTCAATCTTGTCATACTCCTCTTTCGTCGTCCGAAACGTGACGGTCGTGACGCGATTGACGTTCACCCCGCGCATGGTCTGTCCGACACTGACTCGCCCGGTCACTTGATAAGTCGGTAGTGGCAGATATTTGCTGACTCCAGACGGACCGCGTTCGCGCACCCGTTTTTTCGCCAACACAAATACCTCATGGCGCTCTTTGTTCGCAAGGTACTGCTCGTCAAACTTGCGCTGCCGTCGGCGCGCCCATAAGTAGAAGAGCGTATAGACAATGATGAGAAATACCAAAACGCTCAATAAGATCAGCCAATATCTCAACGACGGATCCCCCTGCATCATCTATGCGATTATGTTCCAACATGTTGTTGACTGGTCTATTGTACCACGGAATCTTGGACAGGCCGCAATCCTTTCTTCGCGACCCACTTCATGCCAACCGATGGATGAAACATGATTTGGACCTGTTCATCCCCGCCATCCTTTGCTGCCGCGATATGCAGGACAATACCTTCGCCGTATTGCGCATGGCGCACGTGCTGACCAGGGACAGGCGAAAACGTGTTTTGGATGGAAAGGTCGAGCCTAGCTATGAGTTCCTCCGGCACTTCCGTGAGAAACCGCGACGGATCGCGCTGGACGGTTTGTCCATAGATGGTCCGTTCCACCGCATACGTCATGTACAGCTGATTCATCGCGCGTGTCATGCCGACATAGCACAGATTGCGCTCCTCTTCGACGGCGCGATCGTCATCCATCGAACGTGGGTGCGGGAACAGGCCTTCCTCCATGCCAATTAGAAAGACCACGGGAAACTCCAGCCCTTTGCTCGCATGCATCGTCATCAAGCGCACAGTGCCCTGCCCCTTATCTCGCTCTTTATCGACGTCGCTCAGCAGGCTCACTTCAGCCAGAAATTCGGCGACAGAACCACCTCGACGCCTGTCGAACGATTTCGTCACACTGAACAGTTCGTCGATGTTCTCCGCACGCGCCCGATCTTCTTTCTTGCCGCTTTCCAGGTACATGTCACGATACTTCGTCGCATGCAGCACCTCGGCAAGATATTCACTCACCGACATGCCTTCCATCCATAGCATGAGTTCTTCCAGCTGATCGTGAAATGAGTGCGCAGCTGCGCTTGCCTTTGCTGACAAGCCAGCACTCTCACCGCAGACCAGAGCTTCAAACAGCGTCATGCCCTCGCTGTGCGCGTAGTCAAACAGCCGCCCGACTGCCGAGTCGCCGAGCCCCCGCCGCGGCGTGTTGATGATACGCAACAGCGAAATCTCATCGCGCGGATTGACCAACACGCGCAAGTAGGCAAACACGTCTTTGATCTCGCGCCGATCGTAGAACGTCAGGCCCCCGACGATGGTATACGGAATCGCGCGGCCCAGCAAAGCTTCTTCGACTGCTCGCGATTGTGCATTGGCCCGATAGAGCACGGCACAATCGCCATACGATCCGCCGTTTGCCACATGCTCGGCAATCTTTTCGGCGACAAACGCCGCCTCCGCCTCGCTGTCGGTCAAACAGCACACCAACGGCTTGTCTCCCGCGCCACGCGTCGACCTCAGCGCCTTCTCACGCCGGCGCGTATTGTTCGCGATGAGGGCGTTCGAGGCTTTCAAGATGGCTTCGGTCGATCGGTAGTTGCGCACCAGCATGACGACTTTCGCTTCCGGGTAATCGCGCTCAAACCGCATCATGTTTTCGCTGTCGGCCCCCCGCCACGCGTAGATCGCCTGATCCGAGTCGCCGACCGCACAGAGATTGCGGTGCCCGTCCGCCAATAACTGCAAAAGACGATATTGGGCGTGGTTGGTATCCTGGTACTCGTCCACTAAGATATGCCGAAACTTCGTCTGATATCGCTCGCGAATGACCGGATCGCGCTCGAACAGCTTCACCGCATTGCCAATTAAATCGTCGAAATCCATCGCGTTTGCGGCAAACAAGCGCTGCTGATACAACTCATACACGTCCGCCGCCACCAGGTCGTTGATAAGCGACTCGTCGATGACGGGTCCCTTGTCGCGCAGCTGGTTCTTCCAAAAGGAAATGCGGCTGCCAATCGCCCGTGGATCGTACGTCTTGAGATCGCAATTTAGGTCAAGCAGACATTGCGCGATGAGCGCCTCTTGATCGTCGCTGTCAAGGATGCTGAAGCTAGACGTATAGCCGAGGGCTTCCGCTTCGCGGCGGAGGATGCGCACACAAATGCTATGGAACGTACCCATCCACAAATCGTCCGCACGCTGGCCGATGAGCGTGCGAACGCGCTCTTTCATTTCGCGCGCCGCCTTGTTGGTGAACGTGATCGCGAGAATTTCCGGCACCGGCACGCCGTGTTCGGCAATCAAATACGCGATCCGCCGCGTAAGCACACTCGTCTTGCCGCTACCCGCGCCGGCGACGACGAGCAACGGTCCTGACGTCGTGAGAACCGCCTCGCGCTGTTCTGGATTGAGCCCGGCCAGGAAGTCTTCTTGGGGTTTTGCCATGGTGTTCCTCCTCACTGGCCCGTACGCAGTTCTGCAAGATCACAGGCTACCACGGAACTTGTTCGGAAAAAAGGCCTGCGCACAGGAAAGAAACTTCGTTAACCGATTTCGTACGCTTTCAACTTTTGCTACGATTACTGTCGATCCCGATTTCGCAAAGGAGCCTCACGGCATGCCCAAAGCTGCATTCATCGCACTCCCGAAGTGTCGCCTGCACGACGTCTCACCGCTCCTTGAAACACTCGCCCGACAAGATTGGCGCTTACGAACGCTCACCCTCGACGGCACGCCGTGCACGACTGCAGAAGGGCTCGCCATTTGTACGGATGGCTCGGTGGAAGAGGCGGTTCCACTCGATCTCTCCCTTTGCGTGCTGCCAGGCGGCTTGTACAATGCCCAGGTGTGGAACGACATTCGGCTGCATCGGTACGTGCGTCAGTTCGCAGGGCGCAAGGGCTGGTTTGCCGTCTCGGGCGAAGGTGCCGCTTGTCTCGCTGCAGCGGGCCTTCTCGGCGGACTTCGCTTTAGTGCCCCGCTGTCGTTCGTCGTGGGCCAGGCGGCGCTATTTCGCTACAGCATCCACACCACACACCCCGTATCGACGGATGGGGGGATTGTCTCCTCTGATGGAAGCGATCCCGCTGGATTCTGTCAGGCTGTTTTTGGCAGACTAAACATAGGCGTGTGATGGCGTGTATACGAACAGCATGTGAAACGACCAGTGCTTGGCGTGTGCTATGATGGGACAAGCAGAGAAAAGCAAGGAGGCATGGCATGAAAGCACGAATGTTACATACGTTTTTCGCCGTTGCAGCCGCGTGCGCATTTGCAGCAGGATGCGGCACGCCCACCAACAACACGGCCAACGCAACAAACCTGACCGATGGCGTCAACTCGTCCGCTGGCGCAGTGAATCAAACAGCGAATGATTCGGCCAATGCGACGAACGATGCGGCCAACCCGCCAAGCCTGCATACGACGACGCAACAATGGTCAAGCGCACCGAAAATGACCATCGACCCGTCAAAGACGTATGACGCGATTGTGCACACGAATTATGGTGACTTCACGATTCAGCTCGACGCCAAAGACAGCCCAATTACGGTTAACAACTTTGTGTTTTTGGCGAAACACAACTTTTATCACGACTGCTCGTTCTTCCGGATTATCAAAAACTTCATGGTCCAGACCGGCGACCCGAACAACAATGGAACGGGCGGTCCTGGGTACACCATTCCGGACGAATTGACCCATCAGTATCCGTTTACGCAAGGCGTCGTCGCGATGGCGAACACGGGACAACCGCATACGGGCGGCAGTCAGTTCTTCATCTGCACCGTGAATGACACCAAAGTATTCCAGCCACCAAACAACAAGTACACCGAATTTGGACGCGTTGTCTCAGGTATGAACGTTGTCGAGAAGATTGCATCCATTCCGGTCACCAACAACCCGCAGACGGGCGAATTGAGTTATCCACTGGCAACGGCATACATCGAATCGATTGACATCGAGGTCAAATAGGGAGCGAACCCGATGCGCTATAACCGTGGACGCCAATACATTTGGTTGATCATTCTCGTCGTCGTGGTCGCACTCGCGCGCATCCGCATCGGCGGCAGCGTGCCTCTGCCAGCCAGCTACGAAAAGCTGGCTGGTGGACAAATTCGCATTCAAGTTCAGGCCAAGCCCGTGCCTTCGACGGCCACCGGAGAGCAGTGGAACTTGGAAAAACACGTGCAAAACGGGCAGACCATTTACACCGCGAACCTGTATATGAACGGGCACGAACAACTTTTGTTCCCAAGCCTCAAAACCCAATCGAAGACTGCAGCAGGTACGCTGTATGAAAGCAACGGGAAAATTCGATTTGGCAGCCAGGATTATCATGCGATCGATCTGTTTGTTGCAGCTGATGGAAAAAGCGGTTACATCGATTTCGCCAAATCTTGAATTCGATATGAAGCTACACGGCCGGGGCTGCCATCAAACCGTGGATCTCGAACGAGCCCCGACCACTGCCCCCAATCACGATCGATTCGGCTGCCGATATGGCGCCGTCCCTTCTTTGGCGAGCATCCGATATACCGCATCATCCATGGGGGGATTGTGCAATCCCGCGCGTACATCGCGATAATAACGCTCGAGCGGGAGCGACTTTGACAGGCTGCGCCCACCAACGACGCGCATGGCGAGATCGACGACCTCGTTTGCGGCATTGGTAGCGAGCGTCTTTGCCGCGCCAAATTGGGCCCGCAGCCGCGGCCGATCCACAGGATCTGACCGATCCCAACGCGCAGCGAGATCGTACAACAACGTGCGCGCGGCCAGGAGCTTCAATTCCATTTCGCCGAGCTTCTGTTCGACGTGCGCAACGTCCGCAATCGGATGCGGCAACGAGTTGGGTTGATAGGTTGCCGCATAGCGCATGGCAAAGTCGCGTGCAGCAAGACCGACCCCCAAATAACATGCCGGTATGTGCAGGAGCCAGCCCCCGCCGTCCTGATTCCGCTCGGTCTTGGCACCGGGGCGGGCGATGGATACCACATGGTTCGACGGTACGAACACATCGTGGAGCACGATATCATGGCTGCCCGTTGCTCGCATGCCAAGGACGTTCCACGTTTCGACGATTTCGACATCCTCTCCGCGCACAAGAAATTGTCCGACCACATCTTCCCCCGCGACGGTGGCGGTCACCACAATCCAGGTCAAAGCAGGCGACAGCGTGCTAAACGTCTTGCGCCCGCGGATACGATATCCTCCATCGACTGGCACCGCGGTCGTCTCCGGCTTACCCCCGCGGCTCGGACTGCCGGTTGCTGGTTCGCTTGCGCAACTGTTGATCAAGGCGCCATCCTGCACGACCGTCTCACAAACGGCTGCAAACAGTTCGTCCGGAAACGCTCCGGTGGACCGTAGATTGAGGATCATGCCGACGTGCCAACCTATGGCAAGCGCGGTCGATCCGTCGCCGCGTGCCAGTTGCTCTTGGTGCATCAACATTTCCGACAGGCTGATTTCCAGTCCCCCATATTCACGTGGCACCGTCCAGGCCACGTAACCTACGGCCTGAAGATCGCGTATGTTCTCGTGAGGAAACGCGCCTGTCTCGTCATACCCGGCAGCGCGTTCGCTGAATTTCGTTGCCAATTCACGCGTGATGGCAAGCCGTTCTCTCACGTCTGCGGACAATTCCCGCTCATCGTACATGGAACCACCTCCGTCGTTTCTCATTCGTCCAACAGCGAAGTCGCCTGTTTCAAACGAGGCCCCATCGTTTGTATAAAGTACTCGCGATTCCCCATGCGCTCCGTGCCTCGGCGATCGCTCCCCCAAAGCGAGCGATCGAGCTGCGACTGTGTACGATGAGCCCGAAACGCACGCAGCTTTTCGCTTTTGTAACCGCTCACATCCACCTGTACTGCCGCCAGCACCGGTTGCGCAAAGCGGCGAAACGCTTCTGCTCCCTCACCAAACGACACGTAAAACAATCGCGCACCGCCTCCGGCAGGCGTAGCTTGGTAGCGGCTGAACGCCTCTGTCGCGATGCGGCCAATGGCACAGTGGTCAGGATGCCCGCCCAAGGGATCGTGAAAGGTGATCACTGCACTCGGAGCTTCGCCTTGCAAAATCCGCAGCACGCGATCCGCCACTTCGCCCTGCGGCTGTATCTCGAGCGTCTTATCGCGCAATCCAAGCAGTTCGAGCCGCTGCACGCCAAGCGCTTCGCACGCCGCACGCAGTTCTCGCTCGCGAATCTGGCCAATCGACTCGCGCGTGGCGATCGGCGGTATGCCAAGTCTGCGCCCCATTTCACCAAGCGTGGCACAAACGAGGACGACGCGATGCCCCGTGCCGGCAAGTTTGGCAAGAGTTCCCCCGCAGATGAAAGTCTCGTCATCCGGGTGCGCAAAGACAGCTATAACCGTCGCCATCGCTGATTCTCCTTCCCCATGGTCAAAGCCTCTCAAACAGCGAGGCAGCCGCGGCTCACCGTCAACGTCTGTCGTATTCTCGATTGATCGTCAAATCCAGTAATCACGATGGCACCGCCGTCATCTACGAAATCTGTCACGCCCGAGATCGACAGCAGACCGGCTGGCTCTGTGAATACAAGGTGCACTCGGTATGCGTGATCGCCCATGATTGCAACATCCTTTAGCCTGCAAGCGACGTTGCGGATGTATGCCTCTGGATTAACTTCCAGATGCACATACACCGTTTCACCGATCATGGATAAAAGCCGCTCCTTTGCCTCGTCGATGCCAAGCGGCGTCATCTCTTCACCTCCCCATCGCCCACTGCAATGGGATTCTCGGCATACGAGATCCAGTCGCTCCAACTGCCCGGATACAGCCGAACGCCACGTATGCCCGCAAGTTCCAAGGCAAATAGCGTCGAGCAGGCAGTCACACCCGATCCGCAGTAGACGACGATCGGATCCCCAACATCTGCTAGATCACGAAAGCGAGTGCGCTGCTCGCTCGGAGACAGCCATGTGCCATCGGGATGTATTCCCTCTTCCCAGGGGTGGTTCACCGCTCCTGGGATATGCCCTGCCACCTTGTCCATGGGCTCAATCTCTCCGCGATAACGTGCGGGCTGACGGGCATCGACGAGAAGCGCAGATCCGGATTGCACGATTTCTCGGACGTCATTCACATTGACCATGTCATCCATCGCGACGCGCGGCTCAAAGACAGCCGGCACCGCCGCTGGTGGATCGGTGGAAAGAGCCAACCCTGCTTTCGTCCAAGCGGCAAGCCCTCCGTCGAGCATGCGCACATCGCGCGCACCGATGTGGCGAAGCAGCCACCAAGCGCGCGCCGCCATGCCTTCGCCGCCATCGTAGACGACGATGACGGAGTCCGGCCGTGCTCCACACTCGCCAACCCGCTTCGCTAGGCGGTTCGTGTCGGGAAGCGGATGGCGGCCGCCGTGAGCTTGAGGCGGATCGGACAGATCGCGCTCTAAATCCAGATGGTGCGCATGGGGAATGTGCCCTTCGTCGTAAGCCGCTTTGCCCCAGTTGGGATCGGTCAGGCGAAACCGACAGTCGAACACCGTCCAATTTGGATCTGCTGCGTGGGCGGCCAATTCGGCCACGGAAACGAGCATCGGGAACGCCTCCTTATTGCCCGCCGTCCCGGCGTACGACGCGCGTGGCACCGGCCTGGTCGATGGAGGTGACGATCATGTCGTCGATGTTGACGTGAACGGGCCTCGTGACGGCAAAGGCGATGCAGTCGGCAATGTCCGTTGCGGTGAGCGGCCGCATGCCTGCGTAAACGGCATCGGCACGCGACTTGTCGCCATGAAAGCGGACGATGCTGAACTCGGTCTCCACCATGCCGGGATCAATGGAGGTCACGCGCACCGGCTTGCCAAGCAATTCCTGCCGCAAGGCTCCCGTAATGGCGCGCACCGCAAATTTCGTACCGCAATAGACACCACCGCCGGCATAAGCTTCGTGTCCGGCGGTCGATCCGATGTTGACAATATGCCCTTCACCGCTCGCAATCAGATGCGGCACCAAGCGCCGCGTCATGCGCAACAGCCCCATGACATTCGTGTCGATCATTTCTTGCCAGTCGGCCTCGTTTGCCACTTCGTCAATCGGATCGCGGCCTAAGGCCTTGCCTGCATTGTTCACCAGCACGTGTACCTTCCCAAAACGCTGCAGCACGTTTTGAACATATGTCTCCACGTTCTCGGTGCACGTGACGTCAAGAGCTAAAGCGAGTGGCTTCTCACCGGATATGCGCTCAATACGAGCGGCCACTTGGCTCAATTTCTCCACTCGGCGCGCCCCAAGAGCGAGCCGGAATCCTGCCTCGGCCAGCGCGATCGCAGTCGCCTCGCCAATGCCTGAACTTGCACCTGTGACGATGGCAACTTTCCCGCGTCCAGAAATCGCCATTGTAATCGCCTCCCGCAAAAATCTTCGATGTGGGCGGATGTCGTATCCGAAACCGCCCGGTTTCCATACAGTGTGGCATATCGTTTGCCCGCAAAGGAGGAATCGCCACCATGCCATGCCCGGAAGTGGTCACCGGCCACGTCGCCATTCCCGGCGAGGACTTTGAACGCATTCAACGCAGCGTCGACCGCGGCCAGAATATGTGGCGCTTGAGCCCGGTCCGCACAGCCCAAGAAGTCGGCATCGTCCACCTTGGCCTGCGTATGAACGACGTTTACACCTTTGTCGAACAGTACCGCGATGCGGATAGTGGGCTCATGCACGCGGTCGTGCGCGTCAAACATCGCAATTGCACCTATCTGGTCAACCTGTATCAACCTGAAAAACAAGGGCCGAGCGGCATTTGGGTTGTCGAATCGGTCACCGAAATATAATTCGGCCCATCAGCGCTGTCTTTCCCACATCGACGGAGGCAGCTTG
The DNA here is from genome assembly GCF_004366795.1 of Alicyclobacillus sacchari. Lineage (GTDB taxonomy): Bacteria > Bacillota > Bacilli > Alicyclobacillales > Alicyclobacillaceae > Alicyclobacillus > Alicyclobacillus sacchari. Next base: position 103,581 of record NZ_SORF01000004.1, read on the forward strand.
CCGACCGTCTCCATCAACATCTCGTAGAGATTGCGGTCGATCACCTCGTCGACCGAAACGCCGAGGCGCTCGGCGATGTCGCGGATCGTCAACCTATCCTTACGCAGCGTCCGCATCGCCTTCTCCCACTGCTGCATATGTGGACCGTGGTAATCGATTAAAAATGTCCATTTTTCTTCGTCGATCGCAATGCACGCATTCAACATGTCGGAAACGACATCCACTGTGGCCCCTTGCGCGCCCTTTTCAAAAAGGCGCTGCCGGAAGACCGTTTTGATCAAGGCCTCCTCGGAAAACTCGAGCAGAAATGGCGGCATGATGTATCCAACCGGCAGTTTCGCCCGGGCCGCCTGCATCTGCTCTGCCCGATCTTGCTTCGCCAGTCGAATGACATGGCGAATCCGCTCCAACTCTTCTTCATACTCATCCGCGTTTTTCGCCTCGACAGGAAGCTCGAATCCCCACGGCACATTGGCGCGTTGACCTCCTGCGATGCGGGTTGGGCGGCCGACTGTGTATGTAACAAGGTGATCGTAAACCGATTTGCCGACACCAATGGCCAAGAACAATACCGTTTCGCCGCGAATCGGCTCATAAGAATGTCCTGCCGTAACCATGCTGCGCAAAAACCGATGCGTATTGGCCATATCGTTGTACTTACCCAGGTACAAGCTCGCCTTGAAGGCGCTCGACAGCCTGTCCTCGTCTGTCGCCCGCAAAGCGACGATGCGCCCTGACTGCGCGACGCGCCAACCTTGCTCTTCGTAGCAGATACGAATAAACTTTTCAATGTTGTCCAGATGTTCATGAATCGGGACGAGATCTGTTAGGAAGCGCAAGCGCGGATGTTCGAGGATGGCGGATCGATCCAGCGTAAACACAGGTGAACACCCGCCTTTCACATAGGGCTCTAAAATCTGTTGCCAGCTTACATTGTACCAAATCCGCCAAAAGGCAAAAAAGGAGGGAATGGATATGGCGGCCCGTGTGGTTGTCGGCATGTCTGGCGGCGTCGACTCGTCAGTCAGCGCGCTTCTGTTGAAGCAAGCAGGCTACGATGTCGTCGGCGTTTTTATGAAAAACTGGGACGATACAGACGAAAACGGGCATTGCACAGCGACCGAAGACTTTGAGGACGTCGCCCGCGTCTGTGAGCACATCGGCATCCCATATTATGGTGTTAACTTCGAACGCGAATACGAACAACGCGTGTTTCAATATTTCCTTGAGGAATATGAACGTGGACGCACGCCGAATCCGGACGTTCTCTGCAATAAGGAAATCAAGTTTAAGGAACTGTTGGAGCGAGCGCTGGACCTTGGCGCAGACTACTTGGCAACAGGCCACTACGCCCAGCTGTACACGCGTGCCGACGGATCCGTGGAATTGCTCCGAGGAGCCGATTCGAACAAGGATCAGACGTATTTCTTGCATACATTGGATCAGGAACCACTCAAACGCGCGATGTTCCCCATCGGCCACCTGAACAAGGCAGAGGTGCGGCAGATTGCTCGCGATCACCATTTGCCAACCGCCGCGAAAAAGGACAGTACAGGCATCTGCTTCATCGGCGAGCGCAACTTCCGGCAGTTCCTGCGGACGTACTTGCCCGCCCAGCCAGGAGTCATCGAGGATGTGGAAGGACGGCGGATTGGCGAGCACGAAGGCCTGATGTACTACACCATCGGACAGCGCCGCGGTATTGGCATCGGCGGGCTCCAGGAAGGAAGCGGCGAGGCTTGGTACGTCGTCGATAAAGACCTTGAACGCAACGTGCTGATCGTAGCGCAGGGACAAGATCACCCAAAGCTGTTTTCGACCAGCTTAACAGCGTCGCGACTATCATTTGTGGCAGGTGATCCACCCGCGTCAGACACGTTCCGGTGTACGGCCAAATTCCGCTATCGGCAGTCCGATCAAGGCGTGACGGTTCACATGCGCGGCCCAGATGCATGCAAGGTCGTCTTTGACGAACCCCAGCGGGCGATCACGCCAGGACAATCGGTGGTTTTTTACGATGACAATGTGTGCCTTGGCGGTGGCGTCATCGAAACACGCAACATGCTCGACACCTGATCCGAGTCCACGCACGCGCGGCGTATGAGGACAATCGGGGGACAACATGCCACCCCTTTGGGAGGCGACCCATCTGGAAACCAAAGATTTGCAGCTATTTCTGGCTGTAGCTCGCAACAAATCAATCTCGCGAACCGCCGATCAACTCTACATGTCGCAATCGACGGTCACCAACCGCTTACAGCGACTGGAGCGCGATCTCGGGTGTCAACTGTTCACGCGAACACCTGGCGGGGTTCAACTGACGGCGGAAGGAATGCGGTTATTCCCTCTCGCCGAGCAAATGATGCAAATTGAACATCGCATGCTCGAGCCGTCTGCCCGTCCCGTTCACACTTTGCGCGTGATGTCCGGACGAGCGTTTGTCTCGACCGACGTGCCCAAGTGCCTGCATCAGATGCTGCAAGTCGAAGAAGTGCGCCTACAGGTGCGCATGGGTATGTACGAAGACATGGTAGAAGCACTCGTGGGGAACCAGGTGGACTTCTGTTTTCTCGGTGAACCCATTCACCACCCCCGCGTCCGCCTGGTGGAATATCCAGCCGACGCGATCGATCTTGTCGTACCTGTCGGCCACCGCTTTGTCCACGATCTCCCGAGCATCGGCGCGCTAGCGGACGAGCCTTTCATCGCCTTCGCCGACACGACAGCCCCATTTCGCCGACGCATCTCGATGCTGCTCGCGAAATACGATGTGTATCCAGATGTGCGAATGGAACTCGACAGCATTGACGGCATCAAGGCGATGGTCGCACAAGGACTGGGCGTCTCACTGCTGCCGCGGCGCACGCTCCACGATGCGGCAGCCAAAGGCGTCATTGGTATCGCACTGCCAGATCCACAGTTCTGCCGGCCAACGTTTCTGGCCTACCCGGACGCTATCGAACACGAACCCCTCACAAGGCGGTTTATCGAGATCGTCACAGAGCACTATGAGCGAGAGGTCCGCTTCAAAAGCTGAGCGTGATCGCAAAAACTGTGGATGGAGCAAAACACCCCTCGTTCCAGCCAACGCTGGCGAGGGGTGTTTGTCTTGTTAGGCGACCCAATTCACGCTTAGCGCGACAGCACACGCTTTGCAGCCGCGTACACGTTGTCGACCGTAAAGCCATACTCCTTGACGACGATGTCGCCAGGGGCGGATGCACCAAACCGATCAATGCCGAGCACTTCACCGTCGAAGCCGACGAATTCGTACCAGCTCATTGGATGGGCCATCTCCACCGCAACGCGCTTGCGCAGCGTTGGCGGCAGCACGTCGTCCCGATACGCCTGATCCTGTGCGCGGAACACTTCGATGGACGGGAACGAAATGACGCGTACCTGAACGCCTTCAGCGGCCAGCTTCTTGCCTGCTTCGAGCACAAGCTGAACCTCGGAGCCGGACGCGAGCAAGGCCAGGTCAGAACCGTCGCCGTGCTTGTAAATGACATAGCCGCCCTTTTCGAACTGACCCTTGTTTTCCTTAATTTCCGCCAACGTCGGGAGCTTTTGGCGAGACAGGGCAAGCGCCACCGGCGCGTCGCGATGCGTCAAGGCGTACTTGACAGCAAGCCCCGTTTCCGTGCCGTCAGCCGGACGGAACACGCGCAAGCCCGGAATGACGCGCAAAGAAGCCAACTGTTCGATTGGCTCGTGGGTTGGACCATCTTCGCCGACGGCAATGGAATCGTGCGTCAGCACGAACAGGGACGGTTGCTTCATCAACGCGGCCAGACGGACCGCCGGACGCAGATAATCGACAAAGACGAGGAACGTACCGGCGTACGGGAAGATTCCGCCATGCAGAGCAAGGCCGTTCATCATCGCGCCCATCGCATGCTCGCGCACGCCATAAAAGACATTCTTACCCGCATAATCCGGCGCCTTGAAGTGATCTTCATCCTTGAGCAACGTGTTGTTCGACTTGGACAAGTCGGCCGATCCGCCAAGCAACGTCGGCATATGCGGGCCAATCGCATTGATCACCTTGCCGAACGCTTCGCGCGTCGCGATGGCATCCGTGAATTCCGGCAAGACGGCGTCAAAGTCAACGTTTGCCTTGCCCGCCAGGACATTTTCAAACGTTTTCGCATCCTCGGGATGCGCCTTGGCGTAATCCGCGTATGCCTCTTTCCACGCAGCTTCCGCATCGACGCCGCGTTTTTTCACTTCAGCGAACAGTGCACGCACTTCATCAGGAACATAGAAGTCCTCTTCGTACTTCCAGCCATACGTCTCTTTCGCCAGCTTCGTTTCTTCCTTGCCGAGCGGGCTGCCGTGAACTCCCGACGTACCTTGTTTGTTTGGCGCACCATAACCGATGATGGTTCGCACCTCGATCAAAGTTGGAGCGTCGGTGAACGACTTCGCCTTTGCGATGGCTGCCTCGATCTCATCCAGATTGTTGCCGTCCTCGACACGAAGCACATTCCAGCCGTATGAACGGTAACGCATCTTGACATCTTCCGTGAACGACCAATTGGTTGGTCCATCCAGGGAAATGTCGTTCGAATCGTACAGCACAATCAACTTATTCAGCTTCAAATGACCCGCCAGCGAACTCGCTTCGCCGCTGATGCCTTCCATCAAATCCCCGTCGCCGCAAATCACGTATGTATAGTGGTCAATCGGGGTATGGCCGTCGCGATTAAACTTGGCAGCCAAGAAACGCTCCGCCATGGCAAAACCGACCGCCGTGGCAATACCTTGCCCGAGCGGACCCGTCGTCGTGTCGACACCCGGCGTATGACCATATTCCGGATGGCCTGGCGTCTTCGAGCCCCATTGACGGAACTGTTTCAAGTCGTCGATCGTCACGTCATACCCAGTCAGATGGAGCAAGCTGTACAATAGCATCGAACCATGTCCTGCCGACAACACGAAGCGGTCGCGATCGATCCAACTCGGGTTGTCCGGGTTGAATTTCATGAAGCGCGACCACAGTACGTACGCCATCGGTGCGGCGCCCATCGGCAAACCAGGGTGACCCGAGTTGGCCTTTTCGATGGCGTCGATTGACAGCGTCCGAATCGTCTTGACAGCCAATTGATCTTGTTCTGTGTAGGGCATATGTCCACTCCCAGTGCAAAAATATTTTGGCCGACACACTTATCATACCACATCTGCAGCGATTCCCTGCGCGACACATGTCGAAATATGGCTCATAGTGCTGTATTCGCATGGAAGCCAAAACTAGGGTAGCATATTACTGATTTGAAAGGAGCCGTCCACTTCATGAAGCAATATCCCATGCAAGGCCGTGAAAAGACGGCCGTCTTGATCGTTCTGGCCGCCAACATTGTGCTGCGCTTCATTTGGATAGCACTCATGCATCCGGCCCAAGAAGCAGATTTTCAATGGTATTACGATCACGCCGTCGAACTGGCAAGCAACCAGGGCTACAACTGGTTTGGTCAACCCACCGCCTATTGGCCCATCGGCTGGCCGCTGTTTTTATCGCTCATCTTCCGGACAACAGGCCCCTCGGTGGCGGTCGGCCTCATCGTGAATGCACTCTTGTCAACACTCATCGTTTGGCTCATTTACTTGTTGACTCGCCGCTTGTTTCAAAGCCACGCATACGCTCTCGCAGCAGCCATCTGCTACTCGCTGTTGCCAAGTCAAGTGGTGTGGAACAGCGTTCTTGGCTCGGAAGAACTATTCACGACGTTGTTGCTCATCTCACTCTATCTCTATCTTCGTGCGGATCGTACGCGGGCACTGTCGCTAGGCGTTGCGATAGCGGGAATTGCGCTCGGTTTCGCGGTCGATGTTCGCCCTATCCCGCTCGCCTTTCCGCTGTTTGTTTTCTTGTATGAACTTGTCAGCGGTCAGTCAGGAAAGTTTACCAAACGACTGTGGCCGGCAATCTCTCGCGCTGTCACGTTGTTTGTCAGTATGCTCATCAGCGTGCTGCCTGTGACGATTCGGAACCGCATAACCATGCACCATTGGGTACTGGTTTCCACAAACGGCGGAACGAATCTGTTTCAGGGGATACATACGAACGGCGGCTATTGGTGGTCGTATAACCCATACGTCAACCCGCTGCTCAACATTCACAATGAAGTGCACAAGAACGCCGTGGGTGAACATGTGGCAATACATTACATCGAACATCACCTTGGCCGGACCATCATCAACGGGTTTATCAAAATATGGGATTTATATAAAGACGATCTCAATGCGAATTGGTACACGTTTCGCGCTTCGCCGCATGTCGCAAACTGGCTGCATCCCATGGATGCTGTGCTGACAACCGGTTATTTTCTCTTCATGGTGCCAGCCAGTATTGGCCTAATCTACTTCTGGGCACGCCGTATCACAGGTTGGCGACAGGCCTGGTTGCTGTTTGCGTTCTTGTTTTATAACACGTGCTTCTTTTTCTTTTTCCCGGCATGGGATCGATTCCGATATCCTCTGATGCCGCTGTTTGCGGTCTTTGCGGGCGTCGGCTTGGTCAGTATCTGGAAAGAGATGCAGACTACACAGGCACAGTGATAATCTGTAATATAATAAGGGCCGTTTGTTCGTTTGATTAGAAAAAAATCACCCATTTGGGCTTAGCTTACCATTTCAACTACGCCAAATGGGCGATTTGTTTTTTCATGCATTGGCACCTAAATACGGGAGCGGCCACGACCAAATCAACTCAATAAGAAATTTACAGTTGCGTGTAAAATTCCGGATCAAATCCTAAATTTGGTGTAAATTCGCCTCCTGGTAGATGTGGAGTTATGTCAACTTATCTTGCTGATCTCTGAGCCCTGATTTGCCCGTTTCTGCTGATCTTCATGCCACACGAAGTAGTCCTGCATGTCGAAGTATTTGTGCCCCGACTGCCACTTCTCGTCAATCTCCATGAGTAAGGCTCCAACCAGACGGATGACGGAATCTCGGTTTGGGTAGATTCGAATGACTCGATCTCGCCTGCGTATTTCCTCATTAAGACGTTCCATTCCATTGGTTGTTCGCAGACGCTTCCTGTAGCGCTCTGGTAAAGAGAGGACTGCCGTAATGTCGTCAAACCCGTTTTCAAGCACCTGGATAGCTTTAGGGACCTTTTCGCGATACAACTTGGTTCATCAGCAGCCTTGCGGTTTCGACATCAGGTGCATCCAGTATTGAGCAAACTCACTCTACCAAAGAGGGACGGGGTGGCACTTTTTACATTATGTCACCCAGCCGGCCGACTGAATTTATACCAATTATACGGACTCAACTAAATTTCGCCATTGATCGAGCATTGGGTGTCCTATTTCAACTACCTTATTCGCTCAGACGCGACGAATGGGCATTTCTTATCGCCAGGCACAATCCTTTACCCGGCTGCGATACCTACGGGTGTAATTTATACCCAATAGAACCACCAAACAACGGTTATTTTATCCCCGTCATCACAACCCCCTGCATCAGTTGACGCTGGGTAAATAGAAATGCGATCACCATAGGGATAACTGAAATCAGTGTAGCTGTCATCAGTAAGGGGTAGTTGGTACTGTATTGACTCACCGAAACGACCTGCACGCCTACGGTCAGGGTACGCATTGGTGTTGAAGTTGTGGCAACTAGTGGCCAAAAGAAATCGTTGTATACGTTCATGAATGTTAGTAATGCCAGAGTAGCAGTAGCGGGGGTACTTAAAGGAAGGAATATATTTTTCCATATAATAAGTTTATTAGCACCATCCATCACCGCTGCCTCTTGTAGCTCATTGGGAATTCCAATAAAGAACTGGTAGAGCAAAAATACCCCGAATGCGTTTGATGTATAGGGTAAGATCAGTGCCCAGTAGGAGTCAATTAAGTTGTACTTTGCGAATTCAACATAAAGCGGGATTAGCAATGCAATAAACGGAACTACGAGAGAAACGATGACCATATTAAAGATTACTTTACGTCCCCAAAATCGCAGTCGTGCCAACGCAAATGCGGCTAACGAGTCAATTAGTGTTACAAGCACTGCGGTACATGTAGCAACTAATAGTGAATTACACAGCCAACGTATTATAGGGAACTGATCGCGCAGACCAAAGAGTGTGATAAAATTGCCTATAGTCGCATGCGCTGGAATAATGCTGCTGAACGCCTCTCCATTTGGAGTAAAGGCAGTAGAAATCATCCACGCCACTGGAAAGAGAGTAATTACACACGCAGCAATAAGAACAAAAATTTTTATCATGTTTGTAGAACGCCGACCTGTCAGCATATTCAGTCCTCCCTGCGTGAAAGACGATACTGTATTGAAGAAACGATAGCTAAAATAATCCCCATCAAGAATGCCATCGCCGTAGCTGGGCCCATTTGGAAGTCATTAAATCCGTGCTCATAAATGAAATAGGATAGTGACATCGTAGAATCGTTCGGACCGCCGCTAGTCATGAGCATTGGTTGTGCAAACAGATTGAACGACGCAATTGTGCTTATCACAATAATAAATGATAAAACATTCCGAACTTGTGGTATAACAATGGATGCAAATACTCGAAAACTCCCCGCGCCGTCTATTCTCGCTGCTTCCATTGTACTTTCCGGAATCTGCGTTAGTGCAGCATATATAATAACCATATTAAAACCCATACTCCACCAAATAGTTGCCAGATCAATTGAGATCCAAGCCCACGGTTGTCGAACCAACCATGGTATGTGCGCATGAATAACATTATTCACCGGTCCGTTTTGTGTTTGAAGAAGGAAATCCCAAACGGTTGTGATAGCGGTAGCCGACAGAACTGTCGGAAAGAAAAGTATTGGACGAAATAGCGACTTTAACGGAGAACGAAAGATAAGATAGGCGAGGAACAATGGAATAACCATGAGCAATGGCACACTGATACACACAAAGATAGCTGTGTTAGCAAAACCAAGCCAAAAGTCGTGTCCAGTTAACGTAGACAGTCTAAATAGTTGCGTGTAATTATGCAGTCCGACGAATGGTCCACCGCCAACCAAAGGATTCCAAGCATGCAGACTGATAATGACACCGAAAATGAGCGGCGCGACGAGAAATAGCACAAAACAGACCAGAAACGGAATGGTAAACAGAAACGATGATAAACTGTCCCAAAATTTATAGACAGCCATTCCGTTCCCTATCTTTCGAACATAGGAAATATCCGGATCCCGAATTGTAGGATCTATCATCATGCGCACCTCCTGAAGAGCCGAAGCTCCCCCAATTTGCGTTACGAAAAACACCGAGGGAGCTTGACTGACAAAGATATTATGGGTACAGTGCAGGGACGGTTTGATCCATTTCTTGTGCAGCCTTATTTAACCCTTGCGAGGGTGTCTCCTTATTAAGCAAGACGTTGTTAATCTCATTGTAAAGTGGTTGACTTGTCGTTGTACCCCAATTAGGGATAGCAGGGTTGAGACGCCCATATTGCAGTTGTTGAGCTTGAAGGTGCAGAATTGGATCCTTTGTGACAAGCGGGCTTTTCAAGGTAGGTTCCCATGTCGGGAGCGTCCCTGCCTTTGCAACCATTGGACTCCACTCCTCGTACATGAACTTCATAAATAACGCGATGCCCTTTTCCTTTTGCAGATTCATTGTCGGCGTCTTAAAGACCCACCAATAATTCTGTCCTAAGAAGTTGCTCTCTTTTTTACCTATCACCGGTAAAGGGGCAACTCCGAGATTGCTGCCTAAGGCTTCCTTAAACGGCTGATAGTCGTAGGCTCCATCCATGACCATGGCGTTCTGCCCTTTTTCGAACAAGTTGACATATTCATTGTTAGAGGCGTTAGTTGGCGAAACCTTCCACTTATAGATGGTATTCCACTCAAATTGTAACGCTTCGACTCCAGCTTGTGAGTTGAATTCCATTTTCTTTGCGGCAGGATTCGCCAGCGAGCCACCGAATTGAGCGATCAGAGATGGGAAAAGAAACTGATTAGGCCACCCGGGCTGCTGGACATACCCCCAAACTCCCCTTGACCGATTAGTTAATTTTTCCGCATATGAAACAAATTGCTGTTGATTCACCGGTGGCTTGGACGGGTTCAACCCAGCAACCCGAAAGAGCCTCTTGTTATAAAATAATAAGGTAGACAAAGTATCCGTTGGAGCAGCATAGTGAATGCCATTTACGGTTGCTTGATTCCACAAGGAGGACGGGAAATCTTGTGCCGGATTAATACCAGCCATTTTAAACAAACTATTTAACGGAACTTCCAAACCTTCCAAAGCATAAGCAACTGATGGTGTGAATGATTCTTCCATGATATCTGGCTCTTTGTGTGCAGCTACAGCAGCATTAACGGCCTCCGTCTCGTTGTTATACGTCGGAGCTTGGAACTCAACCTTGTATTGACCTGCGTACTTCTTGTTGAACATGTTGATCACAGTTTGAACATCCGTAATCGTTCCAGTGTCCCAAAATGTAATGACAATCGGATTACTCGCAGCATGAGCCGTAAACGGAATAATTGTGCCGGTCGTTAACGCAAGAGTACTCAAACACGTTGACAGCAAGGCAAATGGTTTTCTCACCTTCGCACATCTCCCTATTCATCAAAATTAGAGATTCGGACTTCATCTACGCGCACGCTAATTAGACACTACGGAGCATTAACCCGAATGGCCGCCTTCTGCCTGGCATCCCTCCTTTAAAGAACAATTAAATATTTTTATACCCCAGTCGCATTACAATGTCCGTTTGGTAATTGCCAAACCCCCTACCAAACAGGTTAATCCCACCAACGTTCGCTGCATCGTCCTTCACACCGACACGGACTGATATCCCATGATTGGAGTCAACCCAACAATCTTTAAGTGATACACTCGAAACATTTCGACCATCTAAGAAAGTACCCTCATCAGTTACTTTCCATGTTTTCAGAAGACCATATTGCGTCTGATGCGATGGCCACCAGTCGGGCGTTAAAAACCCACGTTCCCCCCCAAAATCTCCCGGACTAGTCCATGTACCAATCTCCACGTCATTGATCCATACGGTGACGTCGGAAGGCCAATTTGGATTGTGAAGCGGTGCTTCCGAACAAACTTCCATAGTCAACTCGATACTTGAGATCCTCGCGTGCCGTGGAACTCTATTGGGAAATTCGTACTCCAAGTAACCCTTGTGAAACCAAACCAACTGCGCACTCGTTCGGGTCGGTTCGTAGAACGAAGCGGGATCGTCAAGCTCGCCAATAATTGACGTTTCACTTACAAGACCGCAAGTTGGCGCGACAGAGAAGCGTGTAAAGTTACCTATAGGCATCGGAATTTCGATAAAGCTTTCTCCAGCCAAGGAAGCCGGTTTAACATCCGCCTCAATCACCACCGCAGACACGATCGCAGCGCACATCTTCTGGCGCCCACGCGTTCCTGGAACCAGTTCAGTCACTATCAACCCAGCATCCTCTAGAATGTTAATATTGGATGCAGCTGTAGAAATAGGCAGTTCAAACAGCTCAGCAATTTCGGCCACGTTCATCGGATTGATCATAAGCGCCTTATACATGTCAATTCTCAATTGAGTCGACAGCGCCTTTGCAATACCAAGGCAGTTAGAAAACGACATTTTCAAAACCCTGGACGATCGAGCATCAATGGACGAATTGATTTCAAGTGTCATTTAGGCATAACCTCGATAAAATTCAAATGTAACGGTATATTTCGTTTTGAAAACGTCTTCAAGATATCATTTACACTCTTAGAAGTCAACTGAGAACCTGCAAACAATATTGATAGCGATTGCGAACTAAGCTTTATGGAACCCATCTATTGTTCGTTAAAGCTGATAAACTGAGCCTTATGGTTTGTATGTAAAGGCATCTTCTCTGTATACCGTTAACCGACGTCCATGGATGCCAAGTTCCGATTGACAGACATTTCTGCATTTGTTACTATAATTTCTGCAACAAACGATATTTGCCGCACTTAGTGATGACGAACCTGCTTTCGACACAACGTATACGGTAGGACATTGAGGAGTGAATTGCATGAATGGGAGTTCCGATACTCTAAATCCGATCTCCACAGGCTTTGAAACCGTTTTACCGAGATCAGAACATCCAAATCCACAATTTCAAAGGGACTGTTTTTTTAGCTTAAACGGCATTTGGAAATTTGATTTTGATGATAAAGACTGCGGATTAAGTGAAGAATGGTATTACAATCATGAATTACCCAACGAGATCGTCGTACCATTCGCATATCAAAGTGAACTTAGCGGCATTAAGGACTTAGATTTTCACGATGTCGTTTGGTATCAGAGAACTTTTTCTGTCCCATCTGGGTGGGAGGAGAAGCGCATTCTTCTTCACTTTGGCGCAGTGGATTATCAAGCTGATGTCTGGCTCAATGGCAGATATGTAGGTCAGCATGCAGGTGGCCATACACCGTTTACTTTTGACATAACTGAATTTGTGGTTTCTCACGATAACAATTTGGTGTTAAGGGCACAGGATTTCAGTTTAGACTTGTCATTGCCCCGCGGTAAGCAGTATTGGGAGAAGGATTCTGCAAGTATCTTTTATACAAGAACTACTGGAATATGGCAAAGTGTATGGGTAGAAGCGGTTCCGCGAACATACATCGCAGACGTCAAGCACCTACCGGACTTAGATCAAGCCGCTTTGGATTTGACCGTTCACATAGAGGGCTACCGCGATGACCCTACTACAAAATTGGAATTCGAAACCATAGTGACGTTTATGGGCAAAGTGGTTTCAACTATGCGGAGCGATGTATTGCACGATAGGTTCAAGCTACGGGTTTACGTCAATAAGGATTCAAATGAGCCAACTCACGTTTGGGCACCCGAGCATCCTAACCTATATGACATCACGTATCGCCTTTTGGTCGATGGAAAGGTTTTAGATACAGTCAGCGGCTACTTTGGGTTACGTAAAGTATGCATAGAGAACGGCGTTCTCTTCCTTAATAATCGGCCTTACTTCCTCCGAATGGTCCTTGACCAAGGGTATTTCCCGGACGGAAATCTTACACCACCAAGTGATGAAGCAATCCGAAAAGATGTCGAGTTGATTAAGTCACTTGGCTTCAACGGGGCCCGGAAGCATCAAAAAATAGAGGATCCGCGTTATCTGTATTGGTGCGATAAACTCGGTTTAGTAGTTTGGGGAGAAATGGCAAATTCGTATGAGTATTCTGAACTGAGTATTAGAAGGCTGACAGCTGAGTGGCAAGAGGCGATTATTAGAGACTTCAACCATCCCTGTATTATTGCGTGGGTACCCTTAAACGAAAGCTGGGGTGTTCCCAATATGCTTAGTGATGCTAGGCAACGAGCTTTTTTGAATTCGCTCTACTACCTCACCAAATCACTCGACCAATCACGACTTGTCATATCAAACGATGGATGGGAACACACCCACTCTGACGTATGCACTATTCATGATTACGAAAGTCAAGGCGATATATTGAAGGTTCGGTATTCCTCGCGAGAGTCTTCTCTTTCCGCGACGCCAGGTGGACGGCTTATCTATGCACCTGGGTACAAAAATACCGGAGAGCCGATCTTAATCACCGAGATGGGTGGAATCTCATATCGGAAAGGTGAGTGGAATGGCTGGGGATACTCATTCGCTAGCGACGACGACGACTTTATCCGACGCTATTACGAGGTCATTCAAGCGATGTGGGACTCGCCAGTTATTCAAGGGTTTTGTTATACCCAATTAACCGATGTAGAACAAGAAATTAACGGCCTACTGACCTTCGACAGAAAGCCAAAGGTCCCCATCGAAATTATTCGTTCTATCACCGAGGGACGTGGTATTCCAACATTCGACAAAGCCTAAGATTCTTAAGTGATTGAGACATTCTCGAGGAGACTTTCATCCCTAATTGAAGTAGGTCTCCTCGAGTTGCGTATATGCTTACCTCATGTCTCTGCGTTTGTGGTTATGTACAACGCTTGTTCGTCATCATGCTCCTGATCATTGTTTCCAGAGAACCGATGGCTTACAGATTTCTTAGTCCTTGTCAGCACACTTCAAGAACCATTATAGGAGGGATCCGTATGATACCTCTCAAACTTATGACCTTGGCAACATCCATTTCGCTCGCTATTGTTGCAATTGAAACATCAAGCGCAACCTCTAAAGTTCTCAGTTTGCATACGGGCCAAGTGGCTTCTTCATTTTATAATCCCATTATGAATGAAAACGCGGACCCGTGGATGATTAAATGGGATGCCAAGTATTACTTAACAGCAACCACTGGTGACAACATAACCCTCTGGTCATCGAACTCGATTACGAATATAGCTACCGGACTTCAGAAAACTGTATGGTCGCCTAGTGGGGCACGGTCTAACTTCCAAGATATATGGTCCCCTGAAATCTACCATTTGTACCACAGATGGTACGTTTATTTCTCGGCTGATAAAAATGGAAGTAACAAAACGCACCGCGACTACGTGTTACAAAGTGTATCCGATAGTCCGTGGGGTCCATACAAATTCGCTGGTAACATCAATAGTTTGAACAGTCAGTGGATGATTGATCCAACTATTCTAACGCTTCGAGGACATCTATATCTTTTATGGTCTGGTTGGGAAGACGCAAAGAATCAAATTCAGTGCCTATATATCGCTCCAATGAGTTCCCCCACACAAGTAAGCGGGAGTGGGGTGATGATTTCATCGCCAACATACTCCTGGGAAACAAGCATTGCACCGATCAATGAGGGTCCGGTTGTCCTCCAGCATAATGGGCACGTGTTCGTCATATACTCGGCCAATGCCAGTTGGACGAACTCATATTGTCTTGGTATGCTCAAGTTAACTGGGAACGACCCTCTTCAACCGAAGGCTTGGGTAAAGTCCCCACGTCCCGTATTCACAAGTGCTAACGGTGTTTACGGGCCCGGACGGGCATCTTTTGTTACGAGTGAGGATGGAAAGCAGTACTGGATGATTTACAATGCGGCTCGATACTACGACTCTGGCTGGGATAGAACTATCCGGGCACAACCATTTACCTGGAACCGTAACGGAACCCCTAACTTTGGAACGCCAATGTCCCTGAACACCGCTATACCTTTGCCCTCCGGAGAAAAGCCAAACCGCTTGAACTATTCTCCCCTGCAGGAGCAGGGACATTCGGTATTTTACGTCAATGTTCCCCGTGCAGGCACATATGGACTGTACCTGCGATACAAAAATGCAACTGGAGCCACTACTACCCAAAGTGTTGATGTAAATGGCCATCCACAGCTCCCTATTACATTTCCGCCAGCAGGGAATACTTCTGGAGGTACACCCGACTCAGTACTCGATAGTTTCATTACTCTTCCGAAAGGAAGGTCCAAAATCCAAATTTCTACAAACTCCTATACATCTGCAATTTTACAATTACAGTTGACACTCACGCCAGTCCCGTTAAGTGCGGATGAAGAAAGTAGTTCTCAACTGTCTAAGTAACCTCGCCGACGTCTTCACCTTGAAAAGACTATAAATCGCCGCGGTAGATTCGACGCTGGGTATGTACGGAAAGTGAAAGGTGCAATAATCGCGGCAAATTTGTGTATTGCATAGCCACACGGGTAGCTGACGATTACAACTGTCAACGTCGGGTTAAAATTGACCCAGATCGCCGACTTAATTTTGACCCACCCAGCAGCTTGAATCAGGAAGCGTTTGGTTCAGCTGGCGCCGTGTATACGCCAGCCTTCATCTTGTCCTTCAGTCGGTAGCTTTGTCCACGGATGTTCAGGATGTGCGCATGGTGTAGCAGGCGGTCGAGCACAGCCGTGGCCAGCACTGCGTCCCCGAACAATTCGTCCCATTCCCCAACGCCTTTGTTGCTCGTTAGGATAATGCTGCCCCGCTCGTACCTGGCGTTAATCAATTGGAACAGTAGGTTCGCTCCAATTGGGTCCAGTGGCAGATATCCAACCTCGTCAATCAACAACAGCTTTGGGTGTAGGTATTTCCTCATGCGTGTGTCGAGCCGCCCGTCGTGATACGCTTTGCGCAGGTCGTTTACCAGATTCGTTACCGTGACGAAGTACGCGGAGAGCCCTTGTGAGATAGCTTCCATAACCAGTGCCACGGCCAAGTGACTTTTGCCAACGCCTGGCGGCCCAAGAAACACCAGGTTCGTTGTTTGGTGTACAAAGGCTAACGTTGCAAATTCGCGGACAAGTTTCTCGTCGATGCTTGGTTGGAAGGAGAAGTCAAACTCCTCCAACGTCTTGCGATACGGAAGCTTGGACAGTCTCGCCTTCGTCTCAACGTTTCTCTTGTGGCGCTCCTCCAGTTCTGCGCCAAGGAGGTCCGTTAGAAATCCGACGTACGTTAGATTCTTTTCGGTTGCTACCTGTAATCGGCTGTCTAGAATGGCTGAGGCGGCACCAAGTTTGAGTTCTTCGAGTTGTGCGTGTGCTTTCTCCAGCTCAATCATGCGCCCACCTCCGCGAGAGCGGCATACACGGAGAGCGGGCGCTGGTCCACGGCCTCCACGGGAACCTGGCGAGCTACAGGCAATGGCCCTGTCGCGCCTTGTGCCGTGCTGAGTCCGGCGTATTGCCCCTTCAGTCTCATAACGCCATTGAATCGAGGCGACTTTTCATGCACCGCGATCCTCGTGCCTTCGGACCAGACTTCAATTTGTTCTCCGAGTTGGCGTACCGTGACCGTGCGGCCACTGTACTGCCAGGGCACTCCGTAAAGAACCCCATCAAAACTTACGTAGCCATCCATGCTTACCTTGCGCTCCTCGCGGAGGAATTTCGCGAGTTTTTCTGGAGACGGCAGGGGACGTAGCTGCTCCTGATGCAACAGGTCACATGGACGCTCTCCTGTGGTACCGTGAATTCGCTGATCGATCTCATGACACCAGGCGAGTGCTTGGCGGTTGAGATCTGCAAGGTCAGTGAACTGGCGAGCGACCCAGAAGTTCTCCTTCACATATCGAACCGCCCGTTCCACTTTGCCTTTGGTCTGAGGTCTGCGTGCTCTGCAAAGCTTTGGTGTCAGTCCAACTGCTAGCGCAAGGTCCTGAAAAGCAGGGTGCCATATGGGACTGCGGTCATCGTTGGTGCCAAGCACGACCGTCTTCATCCTGTCGGTCAGCGCAATCTTCGGGACACCACCAAAGTGCTCAAGCGCATGTGTAAAGCAACGCAGGAAGCTATGTATGTCGCAGCGACGCGTGAACTCAATATACGTCGAGCGGGAGTGACCAAGGATCATCACAAACACGGGTATTTTTCTATGAGCGCCGTGTTCATCAATGTACTCGCAGATACCCCAGTCGAGTTGGGCCTGCTCACCAGGCTTCGTCTCATATCGGGGAGTTGCTTTCTGTCGCTTCGGCGGACGGAAAGGGTGCACGTAATCTTTAATAAGCGTCATCCCACCAGAGTAGCCCTGTGTCCGAAGTCGCTGAAAAATGACTTCGCAATTAAACAATCCAGCTGCCATCCATGCGTCAATCACTGGTTTGTATGCATCGAGTTTCGAACCCCGTGTTGGGCGAGGTTGAGCTTGCAAAGTCATCCCATTGCGGACGTACTTTCGAATCGTATTACGCGAAAATCCTGTTTGTCTGGAAATTCCCCTCAGACTATTCCCTTGCATCAACAAATCTTGTACGCTCATTAGTGATCCACCCTTCAGCATGGTTACTCTCCCTTCATCACCCGGTCAAGGTTTGAAGAGAGATATTCAACTGGGGTGGGTCATTTTCATTCCGGCGACCCCGGGTCAATTATAGTCCGGCGCTAACACAACGAGCGGTAAGCATCAGTAAGTCGAAAACTTGCGTCCGTAACACCCAGAATGTGCGTTGGCATACCAACCTGATTCTACAAATGCCGCTGTCAGCATCGTGAAACCGCATACAAAACTGCCCCTACTCTAGGTTGGATGGTCTGCCACGCGGCTATTTGTGCAACGTGCTGAAGCGATGGAGACAGAAGGTCTGCTTCTGTCTGACTGAATGACATAGTACTGACTTCGTCGTAACCGTCAAACCCCAAACTCCTCAATTCTGTGACTTCTCGCTTGCCGCTACCCACGGTCCATCGCTCGCGTTCTTACGAACCCATGAAGAAAAAGCCCCGCGAACCTAGCCGGGCTTTTTCTGCACCCGATTCACTTGTTAACTTGTCCCTTCTAGTGACGTTCGGGCCATACAACAAGATGTGCAGTACATCTCGTCCGTAAGATGTATGCCCCAGCGTTCGTACGTGATCGTCACTCCAACAACCATGGCAGGGGTGCATGGAGAATGGATCGAGGTGAAACAGGTTGCAAGCGCGCGGGTCATCCTCTACCTTCACGGTGGCGCCTACTATATGGGAAGCTGTGAGTCACACAGAAGTCTGTGCTGGCGACTTGCGCGAGCCGCGAAGGCTCGCGTCCTGTTGATCGAATATCGACTGGCACCAGAGGATCCTTTTCCGGCTGCCGTGGAAGACGCAGTTGGCGTGTACAAGGAACTCATACACGGCGGTGAATACACTCCCGCGTCCATCGCCATCGCGGGCGACTCGGCGGGTGGTGGTCTGACCGCCGCGACACTCTTGTCTCTGCGCGACGCAAACATTGAACTCCCCGCATGTGCTGTCCTTCTGTCTCCCTGGACCGATCTCGCAGGTACGGGTGAGTCGATGACGACACGTGCATCCTACGACCCTTGGCTTGATCCCGACAGCATCCGCAAAGCTCCAGCGCTGTACACATCTGAAGAAACCCTCACACACCCACTCGCATCGCCGCTATACGCCGATCTGCACGGCCTACCTCCGCTCCTCATTCATGTGGGCGATCACGAGTGTTTACTCGACGACTCGACGCGTTTTGCCGAAAAAGCAGAAGCTGCCGGCGTGGATGTAACCTTGCATATCTGGGATGAAATGTGGCATGTGTTTCAAAGTTTCCCCATGCCAGAAGCCGATGTTGCGATTGCAGAAATCGGGGGCTTTGTCCAGAAGCACATTCCCGATTGAGCGACCGCTCCACGCAAGTCAATCGGCGTAACGCGTCTGGCAGCCTTACATGTTGACGGGGCACCGTGTCATCCACGCTGCCCCATCTCTCGCATGCTGAAATCAACCGTCAAACCAACCAAAGCACCAGCGCGATCGCGACGGTTACCCCCCCTGCGGCAATGTCCCGGGTTCGCAGCGCAACGTGCCGGTAATAGGTACGTCCATTCCATCGATTGGCGGGATCGCCATGAAAACCGCGCGCCTCCATAGCGATGGCAAGCCGCTCGCTGATGCGAACGGATTGACTGAGCAACGGCAGTGCATACGTGACCGGACGCACGATCCACCAACCTTCGCGCCCTCGCACGCGGCGTGCCATACGGAACGTCTCGATGTCGTGCCCAAAGCGGCCGAGAAATCCCATACCGGCCATCATGCCATACGACATCGTCGGCACGATCCGCAACGACTGGCTAAGTCCGACCATAAAATCGGTACCGTCCGTCGTCACCAGCAGCATGTAGGCCAAGATCACGGTTGCAAACGTCCGCAATACGACAAGCAAGCCTTGGTTCAGACCATACCAACTGATGTGGAACCACAGCCAATGCACATACCGATATCCCGATGGCGTGGCCGCATTCGCCGCGAACGCCCACAGATAAATCACATACACGATGACAAGTGGCGATAGGCGCTTCATCATCTTCCCGGGTTGACACCACCCCAGCGCAAAAGCCAGAACGAGCACCAGCACCCATAGCCGCCCCACTTGATCAAATGACCAACAACACATGCAAACAACGGCGGTTACGAGTAAAGTCAACGCCTTCACATCGGGATGCCACTTGCCAATCGGCGACCTTCTTTGTAATGAGGGTTGCAGGGGAACATGCTGCAACGACCCCCTCACCTCTTCCAGCGCGAAATCTGCTGATGACTCTGGCCCTTCATCTGTAACAGGCAGTATGTCGTCCAATAGATGTGCTCGTTGCAGGATGTCCTGGCGCTCGAGCAGTTCAGAGACCGCCCCATCGTATAACAGCTCGCCCTCGGCGAGCACCCAAACACGCGTGGCATACTTCTGAACCAACTCCATGTCGTGCGTGACGGTGACAATGCTCTTTCCGCTTGCCTGCAACTGCAACAACCTGTTTAAGATTTGCGCTTCAGAAGCCGGATCCTGGCCATATGTCGGCTCGTCGAAGAGCCAGACATCCGCGTCCGTTCGCATCATCACAGCAACGGACAAACGGCGCTTTTGCCCTTGGCTCAAGGCATACGGCGAAGCATGCGCGTGTTCGGCCAGACCGAACGCCGCAAGTGCATCCAGCACGTCCTCTGGCATATCATCGCCGAGCACGCGGCCCGCCATCTCGTCCGCCACCTGCTCATACAAAAATTGATATTCTGGATTTTGAAAGCCGTAAGCAATGTGCGAGTAGCGTTCGCGCGCCGACATGCTGGTAACGGGCTTGCCAGAAAATCTCACGGTTCCCTGCGTTGGGCGCCGTAAGCCCGCCATCGTCTCGAGCAGCGAAGACTTGCCCGCGCCATTCGGTCCGACGATCGCGATCCACTCGCCGCGGCCGACTTGCGCATCAATTCCTGCCCAGACCTTCGTACCGCCGTACGTTAGTGACAAATCGCAGAGTTCCAACGCTGCCTCACCCGTCGGCGCGGCGGGTGCTGGCGGGATTTCTTGCTGCATCCGCACCTTGCGCTCATGCCGGGTGCGTCTGCACCATTCATCCGTGGAAAAAACGCCTTCCTGCTCCCCGTTTTGACCCAGTGCGATCACGCGATCGACAACGGGCAATAACGCTTCATACTTATGCTCAATAACGAGAAGCGTCTTTCCTTGTTTGCGCAATTCGGAAATCATGGAGAAGACCATGCGAGTGGAAGCCGGATCGAGATTTGCCGTCGGTTCATCGAAGATGAACAATTCGCTCTCCATGGCAAGCGCACAAGCAATGGCAAGTTTTTGCTTCATGCCACCAGAAAATCGCGCATGCGCTGCGTGCGGATGGACGTCCAAATGCACGGCGGCAAGCGCCTGGGCGATCCGTTCCGGCATTTCATCGCGCGAAACTTGCAAATTCTCGAGCCCAAACGCAATTTCGTCGTCGACATGGTGCATACAGAACTGAGCTTCCGGATCTTGAAAGACATAGCCGATTTTCCCCGGTTTCGCGACAGATGGGGCCAACCAACACTCGCCGCTCACCACGCCTTCGATAGAACGGGGGATGATCCCGGCGAGAGCCATCGCAAGCGTGCTTTTACCGCTGCCGCTCGGCCCTGCGAGCAATACGCACTCGCCTCTGCGAACGGAAAACGTGCACCCGCGCACGCTCGGATTGGCTTCCCCATCGTATGTCACTGCGAGATCGCGCACCGATATGAGCGGCGATTCGCCTTGAACAGGCAGTGGCTGGCTCATTGTGGCATCGCCCGCCCGTCCTTGGCGATGGCGTAATTGCGGACAGCGCCCGTGCGCTTCAGGGCATCCCCCATCAACTTCGGCAACCAACCACCGAGAATCGCGCCGCTGACAAGAGAAATGATAATCGAAAGCAACATGGTGCCGGTATCCAGCGCCTTGCCCCCATATTGGAAGTACCACTGAAACAAGTAGGCCAACGAGGCGAGTGTTCCGGAAAGCATACAGGATGACAGGTTAAACACGCGATACGCAAAGATCAGGAACGCGATTTCTGAGCCAATCCCCTGAATCAAGCCGGATTCCATGGTACCAAGGCCAAATTGTCCACCCAGCAACAATTCTACCGCCGCTGCGACCAACTCTGCGATCAAGGCGGCAACAGGTCGGCGGATAATGTATGGAACGAGAACACCTGCAATCATCCAAAACCCCGTCATCGCCGCCTGCAACGCATAGGCAGTCGTCGGGACGAGTGCGTTGATCACGTCCCACACGCGATACAATCCTCCACAGACAATGGCGAGCACGACCATCAAGATGACCTCACGCAATTTCCATTTGGCAAGCAAAACTCGCATCTCCCTTCACTTCCGTGACAGGACGACCTTCGGGAGAACCTGTTCGCACGCAAAACAACGCCCTTTCCACGGCAGGTGAAAAGGGCGCTGACAGCGTATCGACGGCGGGCACTTCCTCACGCTGGTATTACCCAGGTCGAGTCCGAAAGGGTTGGTGACTCTGTCACCTCTCAGCCAATGTCGGCACCCCTAGTCCCCTAATCACGGTATTCATTTTGTCATAGGCTAGTGTAACATGCACCTAATAAACCGACAAGCCAAGGACAAGCCTGTGCGTCGCCCGCCGTATGCAAAAGTCGTCGCCAAGGCGAACGGCCGTGCAACGGGCAAACGCCTGGTTCGACATTCACTGCGACCAGTTCTCGATCACAACTGGCTCGATCGGATCTGCCGGCGTAAAGTGAAACATGGCACCGAAAAAGAACAACTGCGCTTCCAAGGCGCGCTTCGCATTCTCCGCCATGCGAAATCCATGCCCTTCACCAGGAAACAGTAAGTACGCAACCGGAACGCCTTTGTTCTTCAGGGCCTCCACCATCAACTCCGCTTGATTTGGCGGAACAACTTTGTCTTCTGCACCCTGAAAGAAAATCACCGGGCACGAGAACTGGTCCACGTGTTGCAAGGGCGATCGCGCCTGAAATATCGCCTCATCTTCTGGATAGCGGCCCACCAGTTGTTCGATGTACCGCGATTCAAACTTGTGTGTCTCCTGCGCGAGCAAAGCGAGATCGCTGATACCGTAGTGGCTCGCACCGGCGCGAAACACGTCGCGAAACGCGAGCACCGCCAGCGTCGTGTACCCACCTGCGCTGCCCCCCGTGATGCACAGTCGGTCGCCATCGACATCGCCACGTTCTGCTAGGTACAAGGCACCGTGGCAGCAATCGTCGAGATCGACGATGCCCCAACGACCATTCAGGCGTTCGCGATATTTGCGGCCATAGCCCGTGCTGCCGCCGTAGTTGACATCGAGCACCGCAAAGCCACGCGTCGTCCAGTACTGAATCTGCAGATTGTAAATGGGGCGCGCGGCGCTGGTCGGTCCGCCATGCGACATGACCAAAAGCGGCGGCCGCTCGCCAGCGGGTGCAGTGCACTCCGGATTGGTCGGCGGGTAATAAAACCCGTACGCCTGCTCACCCCCCGTCGTGGGGAACGCAATCGCCTCCGGTTCTGCAATCCACCCATCGTCCAGAGCTGCAGCTTGCCCTGCCTTGACAACCTCAACGCGTCCGCACTGCACCTTCGCAATCACGGCCGGACGCGTGGTTGATCTGACGACAGCGTACACGGCGCCCTGTCCGTCCGCAGACAAGTCGTCGAAAGCCGAGAAAGCCGTATCAAGGTTGCTCACGGCACCCGTATCCAGGTCGATTTCGCACAGTCGCCCATACCCGCTCTCGACATACGTGGCTAAGATGTGCGAAGCGTCGATCAACGCATACGTCGAAGCCCCAAGCTGCCACAGTGGGCGCCCAAACTCTGCCTGTCTTGGCGCAACGGCACGTACGTCGCCAGCATTCCAAACGTACACATTCCACCAATTGGTCGTATCTGATACATAAAGCAGTTCGCCGCCAGGACTCCATTCGGGCTGAAAGATCGATTCGTCCCGCCCTCCGGCGATGCACTGCGCATTCGCAGCCTTGTCTCCGTCCCACTCAGCCACATACAAATATGTCCCGTTCCACGGCATATTCGGATGATCCCAGGCGATGTAAGACAACCTTGTACCATCCGGAGACAGCCGTGGATACGCGTAAAAGTCGTGTCCGGATGCGACCCCTAGCACGGTGCCATCGGTAAGGCGAACCGCCGCCAAACTGTTGGCTGGCTCACCCGCTGCCCCATGATCTTCCACGACGCAAAAGATATGGTCATCAGCAATCGATAAATCCCCATAACGTCGTGCAGACGGCTCCGTCAAAGGCTCTGGCGGCAATGGCGCGTCGTCGGCAAAGCGCACGCGATAAATACGTTGATCCGAAAAGTTCACAAAATAGATAATATGGTCCTTGACGGCATAAGCACCGCCACCGTACTCGTGGACGCGAGACCGAGCGTTATATGGGACCGGCAGACAGTCTATTTCGCGACCATCCGGCAGCCGCTTTACAATGGCCACGCGTCCCGCTTCATGTGGTCGGCTTTCGAGCCAATACAGATGTTCGCCATCCCATTTGGGACTACTCAATCCCGTCGCCGCCTGCACGACTTTGTCAGCTGTTAAAGGCGATATCCACGCCCCATAAGCCGCGATGCGCTGTTCTGCCACGGCTGCTCATCTCCTGATCTGTCAGCCTTGTAACATGCCTCGCAAGTTTGCCATCTCGATGGCGCTGACTGCTGCATCCCAGCCTTTGTTGCCCGCTTTGGTACCAGCGCGCTCGATCGCTTGCTCGATGGTATCCGTCGTCAAAACCCCAAAAATCACCGGCGTATCAGTATTCATGGAAAGTTGAGCGACGCCCTTCGCCACCTCGGCCGCGACATAATCGAAGTGCGGCGTCGATCCACGGATCACCGCACCCAACGCGATCACGACATCAAAGCGGCCGCTTTTCGCCATCCACTTGGCCGCATAAGGGATCTCAAACGCTCCCGGCACCCAAGCGACCTCGACCTTGTCCTCCGGTAAACCATGGCGATTGAGCGCGTCAAGGGCACCCGCCAACAGCTTGCTTGTGATAAACTCGTTAAACCTTGAAACAACAATGCCCACACGTTGATTCGACGCCACCAATTGTGCTTCGTACGTACGCAATTCGTCCACTCCTCGATTCGAATCCTTTTCGTAAATCAGTTGTCAACAACCCAATTTGTCTACGATCACGGCAGATCCAATAAATGCCCCAACTTGTCCCGCTTGGTTCGCAGGTACATCTCGTTGTGCGGGTTGCGATCCACCTGCAACGGCACGCGCTCAACCACTTCAAGTCCGTGTCCGGCAATGCCCCGAAGTTTTCGCACGTTGTTCGTCAGCAACCGCATTTTGCGGACGCCGAGATCGCGCAAAATTTGAGCACCAATGCCGTAATCGCGAAGATCGTCGGGAAAGCCAAGTCGGTGATTCGCTTCCACCGTGTCCGCACCCTCGTCTTGCAGTGCATAGGCACGGATTTTGTTAAGCAAACCGATCCCGCGACCCTCCTGTCGCAGATACAACAACACACCCTTACCAGCTTCCGAGATTTGCCGCAATGCGGCGTGCAATTGGGGCCCACAGTCGCAACGAAGCGAGCCGAAGGCGTCCCCGGTCAAGCACTCCGAATGTACCCTGACCAGCGTAGGCTCGCCGTCCGTCACATCGCCGCAAACAAGTGCGATATGCTCCTTATCGTCGACCTCATTGGTATACACCACCGCTTGGAAAACGCCGTACGCAGTCGGCAATTTCGCCTCCGCCTGGCGGCTCACCAGCTTCTCTGAGCGTTTGCGATACGCAATCAGGTCAGCGACGCTGATCAGCTTGAGACCAAATCGGCGCGCCACATCTTCAAGCTGTGGCAACCGCGCCATGGTACCGTCTTCGTTCAAAATTTCACAGATGACACCAACCTCGGGTTCGCCTGCGAGGCGAGCGAGATCGACAGCAGCTTCCGTGTGTCCGGCGCGCCGCAGTACACCACCTGATTTCGCGACCAGCGGAAACATGTGACCCGGCCTGCGAAAGTGCTCCGGCGTAGACGACTCTGCGACGATAGCCGCAATGGTCTCCGCGCGCTCGTAGGCTGAAATGCCAGTGTGCGTGCTGGCCGCATCGACCGAGACCGTGAAGGCGGTGCCAAAGTGATCGGTATTGCGCTCAATCATCTGCGCAAAGCCCAGGCGCTTTGCTCGCTCAGATGTCACAGGCACGCAGAGCAATCCACGGCCGTGTGTGATCATAAAATTGACGACCTCCGGCGTGGCCTTGCTGCCGAGCGCGACAAAATCGCCCTCGTTTTCGCGATCTTCGTCATCGACGACGATCACGACCTTGCCCTCGCGCAAATCCGCAATAGCAGCTTCAATCGAATCCAATGTGTTCACCCCGCTATGCTGTCTAATCAAGCGAACCCATGCTTGGCAAGCATGTCCAAAGTAATTCCTCTGGACGTGCCAGATGGCTCAGTGCCCTCTGCAGCACCTTGCCCCAACAGGCGCTCGACATACTTTGCGACGATATCGCACTCGATGTTCACCATTTCGCCGGGGCGCAAACTGCCAAAACGGGTGACACCGCGCGTATGTGGGATGATGGAAACCGAAAACGCGTTACCCGCGACGCGCATGATGGTAAGGCTCACGCCATCGACACAGACCGAACCCTTGTCGACCATGTAGCGGATAAGCGAGGGATCGACCTCAATCGAAAATACCCGTGCAATGCCATCGTGACGAACCTCGCGCACGTGCCCAGTGCCATCGATGTGGCCTGAGACAATATGCCCACCAAAACGGCCATTCGCGGGCATCGCTCGTTCGACGTGGACCACATCTCCGGCTTGCAGATGACCTAGATTGGATCGGCGCAAAGTCTCGGGCACGGCCGAGACAAAGAAGTGCTGTCCATGCATCCGCTCAACTGTGAGGCAGACGCCGTTCACGGCAATGCTGTCGCCAAGCTGCATATCACTCATAATTTTGTCGGCGGCAAGTTCAAACAGGGCTCCATGCGTATTCCCATCGACACGAACGACGCTTGCCAGTTCTTCGACCAACCCTGTGAACATGTTCACACCCCCTCACAGTCGATACTTCACACGGCCCGTGACACAGATGTCGTCGCCAACTTGCCGAATTGCCACGTCGTCAAGGGCAATTGCCTCAGCCATGGACTGCGTCTTGCCGCCGAGAAACGGCGGCAACCCATTCGTGAGCAGTTTCGGTGCAAGGTACAAACACACTTCATCGATCAGCCGCTCGCGCAACAGCGCTGCGGCGAGTGTCGGGCCACCTTCACAAAGCACCGAGTTGAGCCCAAGAGCCGCCAATTCTCGTAACGCGGCCACCAATGAAATGCGCCCCGCTTCCTCGCTGACAGGCAGCACCTCGACTTGCCCGGCCGCCTTCAGTTCGTCGACACGGGCTGACTGTGCAAATGCAGAATGGGTCGTCATGATCACCAATTTCCCACGCTGTGAAAGCACGCGCGCCGACAAGGGCAATCGCAGTCGCGAGTCGAAAATCACGCGCAAAGGCTGCCAATCAGCGACTTGTCCCGTACCCAGGTCGCGGACGGTCAACTGCGGATCATCTGCCAACACGGTCCCGATGCCGACCGCAATCCCAGGGTGCTCCATGCGCAAGCGCTGGACATCCTCACGTGCAAGCGTACCCGTGACATACTGGCTATGACCTGTGTTGGCGGCGACGTGACCGCTTAAGGTGAGCGCAGCCTTGTAGACGATCAACGGTCTGCCGAATCGCACGCGGTGAAAGAAAGCTCGATTGAGCGCGCGGGCCTCGTCCTCCAAGACGCCGACTGTCACGTCGATCCCGTTATCGCGAAGGCGGGCAACGCCGCCTCCAGCCGTCCGCGGATCCGTGTCGAGCACGGCGACAACGACACGCTGAATGCCACTAGCCAATATGGCCCCACTGCAGGGAGGCGTGCGACCGTGATGGTTACATGGTTCGAGCGTGACGTAGATCGTGGCACCTTGCGCTTTTTCGCCCGCCATCCGCAAAGCGTACACCTCTGCGTGCGGATCGCCCGGTTTCAAATGAGCTCCTTGTCCGACGATCTCGCCGTCTCGCACGACGACAGCCCCGACGCGAGGATTGGGCGACGTTTGCGCACCGCCAAGGTTGGCGACCGCAAGTGCGTATCGCATAAAGCGCTCGTCCTCGTGCAGAGAAAACACCCCCTACAAACAACAACAGCGCCCCCTCGCGACATAAGGGGCGCTTACAAACCATGATGAAATACGTAACGAACCAAGCACAAGACGCAAGCATGCCAAGTCCACTTGGTTCCATTCCTTCTTTCATCCGGACTATACCGTCGGTACTGGATTCTCACCAGTTCGTGCCTAGATGGCTCGTGGACTTGCCGAAGCTCTGTCGGATCACCACCGATCGGGAATTGGCCTTGCGGCCTCACCCTGCCCCGAAGGAGATATGCAGTTTAACATCCTTTATCATGACGAATTGCGGCAAGTTTCGCAAGCGTACTCCAAAGCCAGCAGACAGAGTATGCAAGCGGCATCTAACCACGAGACGCATCCCGCGGCCTGTGCTGGCCGAGGAAAAGGGCAAGCAGAATCATCACACCGCCAGCGTAGAAATACACGGAGGGTCGCTCGTGTACGATCGCGATCGCCAGGAGAACGCCAAATACGGGCTGTAGGTAGAGCGTAATCGCCGCGCTGGCCACGTCGTGATCTTGCAGGACGACAATCCATACGAGATATGCGCCGGCGGTTGCGAATACGGCCAAAAAGACGAGGCTCCAAAAGCTCGCAGGCGAAACGTGATGCGGCCATGGATGTCCGTTCAGCAGAAACAGCGGGACACATCCCACACCGCCCGCGAGAAGCATGATCGACGTCGCCCCTGTCGCGGGGACGTCAGCGGTCAAACGGCCCGATACCGCGTTGTAGACGGCGTAACATACGACAGCGCCAAGCATGAGTAAATCGCCTGCGAGATAACCGGATACCCCTGGACGCGGGCAACCCGCCACGATCCACGCACCGACGCCCGCAAGTGCCATGGCGAACCATCTGCGGAGACCGAGGCGAGTGTGAAATACGATCGACGACACCAACAAGGTTAATAAAGGTTCGAGCGCGATTGAAACCGCTCCCAATGCCGGCGACGATATGTGAATCCCGATGGTTTCCATCGTCACAGGCAGTGTGAAACCGAGTAAGCCGAGAAGGGCAATGCGTACGGCCTTCAACAGATTCCATTCACTGCCATTCCGTGGACGGATAAATAGGGCCGGCGAGAGCAGCATGCCACCGACAACCATGCGCGTCATCACGATGAGAGTTGGTGCAATCGACTCAGCTGCGATACTCGTTGCCGTAAAACTACCAGACCAAATGAAATTCGCAAGCACTAACAATGTAAACAAAAACCACTTAGGCATACGCAACGACCGGCCTCCATCTCTCCGTAGCCTATGCTACGACTTCGGCCGGTCGTTGCCAACTGGAAATTTGCATAGAGATTTGAGGATAAGGTTGCATGCGGAAGTTGATTCACGACATCGGGAACAGCGTCGGTTTCGCTTGACGTGCTCTTCTCTCGCGGCGGGCGTGCTTTTGCAACACGAGATAGTGTTCCGTCACAAACGCCAGCGCGTAGCCTTGGCGTTCCAGCTTGCGGATGACATCACCAACCGTCATGCCGAGAAAGTCCGCAATGACCACTTGGTCGTCAGAACTACTTCCAGCCGTAACGACGATTTCGGCACTCCCGGTTACCATTTGGCGCAGGATGACAACCACGGCATACACCTCCATGAGACATCCAATGCACAAATGGAACGTCCAAGACAATGGCGATTGCCCTGATGTAGGAAGTGCATTACGTCCCAAGATATGAAGAATGTTCAAGCATTCTTTGCCTTTTGTCTTCGCGTATTTGATAATGGGCTCTGTGATCGCGATCCCTTCCTGGGATCGGCTAGGGAGGTCTTATCATGCACATGCGCAAACTGGGCGCACAAGGGCTTACTGTTTCGGCCATCGGACTTGGCTGCATGGGTATGTCCGACTTTTACAGCAACCGGGATGATAATGAATCGATTCGCACCATCGAGCGCGCCATCGAACTCGGGATCAACTTTTTCGATACCGCTGATATGTATGGCGTCGGAGAAAACGAGCGACTGGTCGGAAAAGCGCTTCGACCCTATCGGGATCAGGTCGTGATCGCGACGAAGTTCGGCAACGTGCGGGCAGCCGATGGCACATTTCTCGGCATCAACGGGCGGCCGGAGTATGTCAAAGAAGCGTGCGACAAGAGTTTGCAACGCCTGGGGCTCGATTACATCGACCTGTACTACCAGCATCGCGTCGATCCCTCTGTCCCAATCGAAGAAACGGTCGGCGCAATGGCCGAACTCGTGAAAGCCGGGAAGGTTCGCTACCTCGGTTTGTCCGAGGCAGGGGCGCAGACCATCCGTCGAGCACACAAAGTTCACCCGATCACGGCTCTGCAAACGGAGTATTCACTGTGGAGCCGAGATGTGGAAGACGACATCCTGCCTGCAGTACGCGAACTCGGAATCGGATTTGTGGCCTATAGCCCGCTCGGACGCGGTTTCTTGACGGGCGAAATCAAGCGCTTTGAAGATCTGCCCGAAGACGACTACCGTCGCAATTCGCCGCGCTTTCAAGGCGACAACTTCGAGAAAAATTTGCAACTCGTGGCGAAAATCCGCGATATGGCCAAAGAAAAGGGCTGCACGCCTGCCCAGTTGGCCATTGCGTGGTTACTGGCACAGGGAGAGGACATCATTCCGATTCCCGGAACCAAGCGCCGTAAATACCTGGAGGACAATATCGGAGCACTGCGCGTGGATCTGACCGCCGCCGATCTCGCTAGCATCGACGAGATCGCGCCGAAAGGGGCAGCTGCAGGGACTCGCTATCCGGAAGTCAACATGAAAACGCTCGGGCTCTAAGCCCGAGCGGACAAGACGGCCAACACATCAGCTGGTGAGAGTCCTGCATGGCGCCAGAGCACCATCAGATGATACAACAAGTCAGCCGATTCAGCCGCTAACTCTGCCCGATCACCGCGGCCGCTTTCGTGCGCGAGAGCCGCAAGCGCTGCCTCCGTCGCCTCTTCGCCCACTTTTTTTCCGATGCGCATCGCACCGTGCTCGAACAGATAGGTCGTATAACTTCCCTGCGGACGCTCCTGGTAGCGTGCGTCAATCGTCCGCCAAAGGGCATCGAGTGCCGTCCAGTCGCTCCGCCCGATGCTCCCTTCCATGCCCGGATTCAACGGAGGCTGCGCCGTCACAGGATCTGCCCCATCCTTCACAACGGAAGCTGCATGGCGATCCCGCCCCGTATCCCGCTGTCTAGCCTCACGATCCGCCATCTGGGCACCACCATGCGTCAATCGCCGATAAAAACACGTCTCTTCGCCCGTGTGGCAAGCTGGCCCAAGTGGATGAACGAGATACAACACGGTGTCACCATCGCAATCAAGGCGGAGTTCCACAACTTCTTGGAGATTTCCAGAGGACGCTCCCTTTCGCCAATATTCTTGGCGGGATCGGCTCCAAAACCACGCGTAGCCCGTGGCAATGGTTCGTTTGAGCGCCTCACGATTCGCGTATGCCAGCATGAGCACGTCGCGCGTCTCGGTGTCCTGCACCACGACTGGAACTAGCCCTGTCGCTGTGTCATAGCGAACCGCAGCTAAATCGATCTCGGACTTTATTCCACCCATCGTATAGGCACCCCTCTCTCGCGCAGATAGGACTTCACATCGCGAACGCTCGTCTCGGCAAAGTGGAACACGCTCGCCGCCAATGCCGCATCGGCCAGACCCTCGGTCAACACGTCGTAGAAGTGTTCCTTTGCCCCCGCGCCACCACTGGCGATGACCGGAATATGGATAGAGCCCGCAATGGCGCGCGTCAACTCCAGGTCATACCCTGCCCGTGTACCGTCCTGGCGAAAGCTTGTCAATAAGACCTCCCCCGCGCCAAGGCTGGCTGCACGTTTGGCCCACTCGACGGCGTCGGTGCCGGTGCCAACTTTGCCGCCTTGCAACATCACCTCATAGCGTCCGGTCTGTGCATTCAGGTTGGCGTCGATCGCGACGACGACACACTGTTCGCCGAAGCGATGCGCCGACTCTTCAATCAGATCAGGGTTGCGAAACGCGCCTGTGTTCATCGATACCTTGTCTGCACCCGATAAAAGCAGCGATCGCACATCGTCGACGGAAGAAACGCCACCGCCGACCGTCAATGGGATGTTGACTTTCGCAGCGACTTCTTCCACGACCTTGCGCGTCGCCAACCGGCCTTCGCTCGACGCCGAGATGTCGAGCAACACGAGCTCGTCCGCCCCGGCGGCACAGTAAATCTGCGCAAGCTCCACCGGATCGCCCGCGTCACGGCGATTGTTGAGGAAACCGACGTGTTTGACCACACGCCCATCAAGCACGTCAAAGCACGGGATGATGCGTTTGGTCAACATCAAACCCCATCTCCTTTCGCCGCGACTTGCACAAGAGCAAGACGCAAGTCGACCTTGCCGTCATATAGCGCCTTGCCGACGACGGCGCCAGCAAGCCCAGCCGACTTGGCCGCCAAGATGTCATCATGGCCGCTGATGCCGCCGCTGGCAAAAGTCCAGAGCCCAGCTTCTTGAACCGACTGTGCCAGTTGAAGATTGGCGCCCATTCCCGTTCCGTCCCGTTCAACATCGGTGACCAAGGCGTATACAACACCGACTTTGGCGAGATTGTGCGCGAGCTCGACAACCGAAGTATTGGTTTGCTCAAGCCAACCGGTCACGGCCAATTTGCCTCCCCGACCGTCAAGACCGGCGACAATCCGCCGACCACCAAACTCGGAGGCGAACTGGGCCATCTGCTCAATGTCCCGCGACACAGTGCCGAGCACCACGCGCTCGACCCCCATGTCCAGCCAACGGGCAATGGCGTCGCGATTCCGGATGCCACCGCCAACCTGAACCGACGCACCATACGATCGCGCCGTCCGCACGACCTCTTCGACCGTCGCCGCATTGATACTCTCGCCATCTTTGGCACCATCGAGATCGACAACGTGCAAACAGCGGGCTCCCGCTTCACACCACCGCTGTGCCATGGCAGCAGGATGGTCGCTGTACTCCGTGCGCTGGGCATAGTCGCCTTGATACAATCGGACACAGCGGCCCCCAAGTATGTCAATGGCCGGCAAGAGGACAAACTCGTGGCTTTGCATCACGATGACACCCCCGTCTTCTTGGCTTCGGTCATACGGACAAAATTGCGCAGGATGGTTTCGCCGACCTCGCCACTCTTTTCCGGGTGAAACTGTGTACCGTAGATGAGTTCTCGTCCGACCACAGCAGGCACCTGAACCCCACCGTAGGAGGCGGCTGCAATCACGTCCTTTGCCTCGTCAACCTGGACGTAATACGAGTGGACAAAATAGACGAAATCCCCAACCGCAACGTCTTGCATCAGCGGGTCAGCGCTGCGCACACTCGTCAAGTCGTTCCAACCCATATGCGGCACTTTGGCCGTTTCAGGAAACCGGACAACCCGACCAGGCAGCAGGTCCAAACCTCGATGTTCGCCGTGTTCCGACGACACCGTGAACAAGAGTTGCATGCCGACACAAATGCCAAGCAAAGGAATGCGCAAAGCCACAACCTGCTCGACAACAGAGACCAATCCGGACGCGCGCAACTGTGCCATGGCATCGCCGAACGCACCGACTCCCGGCAGAATGACGCCCTGCACCGGCGAGT
Source organism: Alicyclobacillus sacchari (assembly GCF_004366795.1). Lineage (GTDB taxonomy): Bacteria > Bacillota > Bacilli > Alicyclobacillales > Alicyclobacillaceae > Alicyclobacillus > Alicyclobacillus sacchari. Next base: position 137,027 of record NZ_SORF01000004.1, read on the forward strand.
CCGCGTTTCCACACACATGATCCCACGCCTTGTCATCGGAGATCACGACACCCTCTCGTCCTACTCTCCGAAGCCCGCCAAGGACACTGTGCAAATTGCCAATGCCCGGATCGAGCACAACGATCATTCGAGCACCCCCTTGGTGCTATTCACGCCTCCGCCTGTCAGCGAGACAGCTTCGCGCAGCGCTGCACCAAATGCCTTAAACAATGCTTCCACCATGTGATGATTGTTTTCGCCATACAGAACCGCCAGATGCAGGGCCATGCGGCCCTCGTTGGCGACCGATTTGAAAAACTCGGCCACCAATTCGGTAGGAAATGTGCCGATGCGCGTGTCGGTGAATGCGGCCTGCAAGACGAACGCCGGTCGTCCCGACAGATCGATCACGGCCCGCGCCAACGTTTCATCCATGGGTGTATGCCGCTCTCCGTAGCGGCGAATGCCGCGCTTATCACCGAGTGCCATCGCGATCGCGCGGCCGAGACAAAGGCCGATGTCCTCGACGAGATGATGGTCGTCGACGTCGACATCGCCATCGGCCGTGATGGCGAGATCGAACGAGCCGTGGGCGGCGAACAAGTGCAGCATATGGCGCAAAAAGGGCACTGGAAAAGCGAGCGCCACGCGACCTGTACCATGCAGATTGAGCGCAAGATCGATCTTGGTCTCGCCTGTCTCGCGCTCGACTTGCGCGCTGTATGTGCGGGCGGCTTCAGCGGCCATGCGATTCAGCCTCCTGTCGGATGAGAATGGAGCGCGCATGAGCCGTTAAGCCTTCTGCTTCGGCCAGCGCGACGATGTGACCTGCGTGTTTGGCGAGCGTTTGCCTGCTATAGGCGACCACGCTCATGCGCCTCAGAAAATCATGCGTGCCCAATCCACTGGCATAGCGTGCGCTGCCGTGGGTCGGCAAGACGTGATTGCTGCCAGCAAAATAGTCGCCAACAGGCTCCGGTGTCGCTTCCCCAAGAAAGACAGCCCCCGCGAAATGAATGGAAGGCAGCAGTTCCTCAGGCTGCTCCACCAACAGTTCCACGTGCTCGGGCGCCAATTGGTTGCAAAGATCTGTCGCCTCACGCAGGGATTCGACGTGCACTAACGCTCCCCAACGTCGTAAGGCTTCTGTTGCGATCTCGGCGCGCGGCAGGTCGACCAGCTGTCGTTCAAGCTCGTCTGCCACGCGTTCAAGCAGCGCGATCGACGGGCTTAAGCACAGCGCTCCGGCCTCCGGATCATGTTCCGCTTGGGCCAACATGTCAGCCGCAATGTAGCGGGGATTCGCGCCGTCGTCGGCGATAATAAGCACCTCGCTGGGACCGGCGATGGAATCGATCCCGACGTCGCCCATGACCAAACGCTTGGCCAACGCAACATAAAGATTGCCAGGACCCACAATTTTGTCTACGCGTGAAATGGTCTGAGTCCCGTACGCCAAAGCCGCCACCGCTTGTGCGCCACCTACTGCGTAAACTTCGTCGACACCAAGCAGATGTGCCGCTGCCAACACCTGTGGATGTGGCAGACCAGACGGTCCAGGCGGCGATACAAGGGCAATTTCGGAGACGCCTGCAACTTGTGCCGGAATGACGTCCATCAGCACGGTGGATGGATACGCCCCACGGCCGCCCGGCGCGTACACGCCGACACGTCGAAGCGGTCGCCAAACGAGGCCCAACTGCTCGCCATCGTCACCGTACAACGTGAAGTCCTCCGGCCACTGCGCCTCGTGATACCGTCGAATCCGATCCGCCGCCAACGCCAGCGCCTCCTGCAGACCTGGCGTCAACGCATCGAACGCAGCCTGCAGCGCTTCGCGCGGTACGCGCAACGATACCCCCGTCTGCTTGTCCAACTTGGCCGTCCACTCGGCCACGGCAGCATCGCCGCGATCGCGCACGTCATGGACGATGATCGCCACCTGTCGCAAGGCCTCTTCGTTTTCTGAAGCCCGCCGCTGCCAGGAAAATTCGTTACGTTCAATCACGCCCAACCGCATTCGCCCGTCCCCCTCGCTGTTCAATCGCCACCTGCAGACGATTCACCATCGCCAACATATCGTCGTGCTTCATACGGTAACTGGAGCGATTCGCCACCAACCGCGCCGAAATGTCCGAGACTTCATCAAACACCACCAAGCCGTTGGCGGCGAGCGTCGCGCCCGTCTGCACGAGATCGAAGATGCGATCTGTCAAGCCAATCACGCTTGCCAGTTCGATGGAACCGGAAAGCGGTACGATCTCGACCGAATGCCCAAGCATACGGAAATATCGATCCGCAAGTTTGGGATACTTGGTCGCCACCCGGCGCGGTTGGCTCGCGCGATCGCGCTCAAGCCCCGCGACGCACAGCCGGCAGCGGGCAACGCCGAGATCGAGCAATTCGTACATTTCCTTATCCTGCTCAAGCAAGACGTCTTTGCCGACGATCCCGATGTCGGCGACGCCGTACGCCACGTATGTCGGCACATCGGCCGGCTTCGCGAGCAGATAGCGCAAGGGCGGATGTCCGTCCCAGGGCACTTCGAAGACGAGGGCACGGCTTTCGTCCATATCTTCCGGGAGTGGAACGCCAGCTTCACGCCACAATGGCAGAGCATCTTCCGCCGTTCTTCCTTTGGCCAATGCAACGGTGAGCATCACGCACCCCTCCCACTTTTGGCTGTTGCCTCGAGCACAGCCAACACGCGTTCAACCTCGAACGTGAAGCCAATGGCCGCCGCTGGTGCACCAAACTGGGCAAGCAGTTCATCATAGCGCCCTCCAAGGGCAATCGGTGCACCAACGCCGTGTGCAAACGCCTCAAAGACAATGCCCGTGTAATAATCCATATCGCGGTGCAACGTGAGGTCGAATGTTGTACAGTGTTGCGCCAAGCCAGCGGCGGCAAGCGCGTCCGCGAGGTCACACAGGTCCTGCCACGCCTTCACAACTTCATCCGCCGCTTGACGATTCGGCGCCGCATTGAGCAAGTCGTTTAGCTCTGCCGCCGACTTATCGCGATCCAACACACCATTGCGCACGCCTGCGCGTTCTGGCGACCAACGCAACAGTCGTGACAGAATATCATCGCAACCTGAACCAGCGCGATCGACCGTTTGTCGAAACAAGACATAGTCCCCTGTCGTCAAACACTGTAAGAGCTGTAGGCTGATGTCGTATGGGAAACCGAGTGCCTGCAACAGCTTTGGCACAAAATGCGCATGGCTTACGACAATTTTGTGCTCGCCGATGCCCGTGCGAATGGCGGCCTCGTGCAACCATTTCAGCAATGCCGCGTCGATCGCCACACTCGCAGGCTCGCCAATCCATTCGACGCCGACCTGTGTCGATTCGGCTGCTTTGCCACTCGCCCACGACAGTGAAGCGGGATCGCTCGTGCGGCGGTATACGCGCTCGCAGTAGCACCAGCGAATGGGGACGCGACCGCCTGCCACCCGTGGTGCCGCCATGCGCGCGATGGAAGGTGTCATTTCGGGACGCAAGGCGATGGCATTGCCTCCGCCGTCAAACAATTGAATCCAGTCGCGCGCAGCTTCACTCGATCTCGCTCGCAAAAGTGTATCGACATATTCAAATAAGCCGCTTGTGACCGGCTCGCAGCCTGCTTCCTCAAAAAAAGACAGGAGTCGGGACTCGACATCCCGCCTTCTCTTTGCAAAGTCGGGATAACCATCCTGCATTCCCGGTGGCCGCTCAGCAAAACCTTGCACTGCCGACAAGGTTGCTGAACCTGTCCCACTGATGAACCAATCATTTGCCACTCTGACTCACCACGCCATCTCCATCTGTCCTGCTGCACAGCCACGCATGCATCGTCACTCGCATGCCACGGCTGATGCTTTACTTCGCTAATGTGCTAAAGAAAGCATATAGGAGACGGTTGCGATTTGCAAGCCATCAGCTTGGGCAAGCATCCGCTGCAGACGTGTCACAAGCCGCATAAGGTATCTCACCGGACGGTACAAGGAGGGATTGGATCAGTGGTCAAATACATCGTGCAGCGCGGAGACACGCTTGGCAACATCGCCGTGAAATACGACACAACGGTTTCCGCCATCATCCGGGCCAACGGCATCAAGAACCCAAACATGATTTATCCGGGTCAGGTGCTGCGCATTCCATCGAAGCATTACGAGGATGCCAACGAGCATAAGCACATGATGCATCATCACACAGATAAGTCGAAGTACTGGTAATGGTGGAGAAGAGAATGGTTGCCGGCCATCGAGCTTAGGAATGAGGCGGCCGCTTCAGCTACAAACGGCCGCCTCCGGAACACCCATGTCAGTTGAGTCCGGACAATGGGCTTCAGCAATCAATGCAATGGGTCACAGCAATCGATTCCCTTTGAACCGTAAAAAACTGATTCTCCGAATCAGAAGCTGTGGACAAACCTTCTTTCTTCAAAAAATATAGCAATTGCCCTCCCAGTTCCGAATGCGTTGGGAGGGCAATGGATGAACATGTTCGCGACTCAAGCCGAATCAATCAATCGAACCCGTCTCGGCGTACCGCTTGGCCATGATGTCAATTTCCTTCTTCAATTCCGCCACCAGTTCGGCTTCAGGAATTTTGCGCACCACTTCTCCTTTGCGGAACAACAACCCTTCTCCGCGTGCACCGGCGATGCCAATGTCCGCTTCGCGCGCCTCGCCCGGTCCATTGACAGCACAGCCGAGCACCGAAACCTTTATGGGTGCGCGAATATTTTGCACGTAATCCTCAATCTCGTTTGCAATGCTGATGAGATCGATGTCAATCCGTCCACAGGTTGGGCACGACACGATGGTCACCGCGTCTGACACGATGTGGAACGTCTTGAGCAACTCGCGCGCCACCTTGATCTCTTCGACTGGATCGGCCGAGAGCGATACGCGCATCGTGTTGCCAATGCCCATACTCAACAACGTCCCAAGCCCCGCCGCACTCTTAATCGTACCGCCAAACAGCGTACCCGATTCCGTAATGCCCAGGTGCAAGGGGTAATGGAAGCGCTCGGCGGCCAGCCGATAAGCCTCAATCGCCATGGGAACATCAGAGGCTTTCATCGAGATGATGATGTCGTCAAAGTCCAGATCCTCGAGGATTTTCACATGATGCTCTGCACTTTCCAACATCCCCTGCGGCGTCGGATAACCGTACTTTTCGAGGATGTGCTTTTCGAGCGATCCGGCGTTTACACCGATCCGAATCGGAATCCCTCGCTCTTTGCAAGCTTTGACGACTTCTTCGACCTTCTCGCGCTTACCGATGTTCCCCGGATTGATCCGCACCTTGTCGATGCCGTTGCGAATAGCTTCAAGGGCGAGACGGTGATCAAAATGGATATCGGCGACGAGCGGAATGTGAATCTGCCGCTTAATCTCTTGAATGGCTTCCGCAGCATCGCGCGTGTTGACAGTGACCCTGACAACCTGGCAGCCGGCGTCCTCCAACCGATGAATTTGCTCCACCGTCGCTTTGACGTCGGCAGTTTTCGTCGTCGTCATGCTTTGAATGATGACTTGATGATTCCCGCCGATGACTACGTCGCCGACGCGCACCGGTTTCGTCTCTTCGCGACGATACATGTCTCTCGTCTCCCTGTCATTATCTAAACTCCCACTAGCGATCTTAACGAAATTCCGAACATCGTTCAACCGCGCGCAGGGGATCAGCAGACCCAAAAACCATGGCTTACCGGGTGTGACGCATGTCAAGACCGTTTACAGTAAGATGACCAACCTTGCGGCATCGCCGCGGCTGAGTCGATCAAAACCCTCATTGATTTGATGGAGCTTCATACGGTCTGTCAACAACTGATCCACCGGCAGCTTGCCTTGCTTAAAAAGCTCCAGGAACCGTGGTATGTCGCGAGCCGGAATGCAACTCCCCACGTAGGATCCCTTAATGGTGCGCTCTTCAGCGGTGAGCGTGACTTGCGGAAAGGCAAAAAGGTGACTCGGATCCGGAAGTCCTGTGGTCACCGTCGTACCGCCCCGGCGAGTCACGGCGTACGCTGTCTGCATAGCAGGCACTGCCCCAGCCGTCTCAAATGCAAAGTCCACCCCACCATCCGTCGCAGCTTTGACAAGAGATACAACGTCGGGATCGCGCGCGTCGAAGATGTCGGTGGCCCCAAGCTTGGAAGCAAACTCCAATTTACTCGGATTGACATCGACTGCGACAACCCGTCGTGCCCCCGCGACAACCGCGCCTAGTAGCGCACTCAATCCAACGCCGCCGAGTCCAACCACGGCCACGCTGGAACCAACCGCAACGCGTGCCGTGTTGACGACGGCTCCCACCCCCGTCATGACTGCACATCCGAAAATAGCCACTTGTTCAAACGGTATATCCGGATCGACCTTTACAAGCGAATTGCGGGCGATCACGGCGTATTCACTAAATCCGGAAACACCGAGATGATGGTGGATATCGCGATCTCCAAGATGTAGACGCCGTGCCCCGGACAGCAGCGTACCCGCTGCATTCGCGGCTGCACCCGGTTCACATAAGGCCGGGCGTCCTTCCTGGCACGGAAGGCAGTGGCCACAACTTGGAACAAAAGCACACACGACATGATCTCCAGGAACCACATCGTGGACCCCTGGCCCTACCTCGACAATCTCACCAGCGGCCTCATGCCCAAGCGCCATCGGCAATGGACGCGGGCGAGAACCGTTGATTACGGACAGATCCGAATGGCATAGTCCGGCCGCGCGCACACGTACAAGCACTTCACCAGGGCCTGGGGCATCGAGATCGAGCGTTTCGATGCGCAGCGGCTGGCTTGTCGCATAAGGTGTCGGCAATCCCATCTCGTACAGTACAGCTGCATGCGTTTTCACTATACATGACCTCCATTGCGGCGCGGTCTCACGCCACCTGCTTTTGACGCACCCTTACGCTACCATCATGCACCTCTGCCTCATCAAAAAAAAGGCTACCCCGCGACATTGGGAGCAGCCTTCGCACAAGCTTGTCTATTTTACAAAATGGAGACCGATAGTACACATACGACACACAAGGCGGTCAAATAGATAAGTGAGAAGCGAAACACATGGTTTGCCCAATCGAGATCGCGTTCCGGTTTGATATACAAACCCTTTACCCCAAGGTACAAGAACCAGATTCCGAGTACGGCCATGACGACAAAATAAATCCAGCCTTCTGCACCGAGTGGTGTCATCATCAGCGATACTGGAACCATAGCCGCGGTGTACAGTACAATCTGCCGCTTTGTTTCGCGAAACCCCCGAACGACCGGCAGCATCGGAATACCTGCAGCGCGATAGTCCTCTGTCTTCTTCATGGCCAACGGCAAAAAGTGCGGCGGCTGCCAGAGAAAGAACGTGAAGAACAAACACCAACCTGCCAAGGAGATCGATCCGCCGCTGCCTGCAGCCCAGCCAATCAGTGGAGGCATGGCGCCCGACACGCCGCCTAGCACCGTATTCAACGTGGTATGGCGCTTGAACCAAACGGTGTAAAGATACGAATACACAAAGAGTCCCACAAACGCACAAGCAGCCGATTGCCAATTGACGAATAAGAGCAGGATGGCGAGACCGACGATGCTCATCGACAAGCCAATGGCCAACGCGGCGCCTGGAGAGACCTTGCCTTGTGCCACGGCGCGATTCTTGGTGCGCATCATGTGTTGGTCGATGTCGCGATCGTAAAAGTTGTTTAGCGCGGCGCCGCCAGCGACGACGAGCGCGGTGCCCACAAGTGTTAAAAGCAACGGTGCGAGGCCTGGGTGGCCGCCGGATGCGACCCACATACCAGCGAATGTTGCCATCAAGTTCGCAATGGTGATGCCCCACTTCATAATGGAAATGTAATCGCGCAACGTCGCTTTCGCCGATTCCAGACCGTTTGACGGATCCTCGTACACGACCCCGTTGGCTTGCATCCACTTCACTTCCTTGTCGAAGCGGATCGAATGTCCGCCTAGTTCACACAACGATTATGTTTGCAGAGGTCGGGCAGAAATACAACGGCGATGGGCGAATTGTCATGCAACCGACATACTTCTAGCACAGACACACACTGACAGCAGTATAGCCGGATGGGCGATGGTTTAGTATAATTGCCGTGAATGTCACTCGAAGGAGAGGACAGTATGCCGCTTTGGCTTTCAGGCGTCACTGCGTTTCTCATCGCGTTTGCGTTGGCGCCACACATGCGAAAAGTTGCCATTCGGTTGAAATTTGTCGATTTGCCCAACGAGCGCAAGATTCACCGCGATCCGCTGCCACTGCTTGGCGGCGCCGCCCTTTTTGCCGGCGTTCTCGCCGCGTTCTTCTTAGGCTTCGCCTGGAAAGACTGGCTGCAAACACCTTACGTCGGCGTGGTCATCGGTGCGGCGATGCTATTTGGAATCGGCCTGTTGGACGACTATTTCAAAACCCGAGGCAAAGATTTTTCAGTCTCCATCCGATTCGTCATTCAGATTTTAGCCGCACTGCTGGTTCCACTGTTTGGCGGTGGCATTCAAGGTTTTACATCGCCGTTTGGCGGACACCATTTTGTCGGCATCCCCACTGTGCTGTCGGTATTGTTGACGGTGCTGTGGATTGTCGGTGTGACCAATGTGTTCAACTTTCTCGACGGCGTCGATGGACTTGCCGCAGGCATTGCGGCGATTTCGGCGACGACGCTGTTTTTCATCGCGCTCATCAAGGGCGATCACGCATCGGCTTGGTTTGCGATCGCGGTGGCAGGTGCAGCGGTCGGCTTCTTGCGCCATAACTTCTACCCTGCACGAATCATCATGGGTGACGCCGGATCGACCGTGCTCGGATACCTGCTCGCAGCCATTGCATCGGTTGGCGCGTTTAAGTCGGCGACCGTCATTTCTATCGGCGTGCCGATTCTCGCGCTCGGCGTTCCCATCTTCGATGCTGTGCGCGTCGTATTGGTTCGGGCACGCGCTGGCAAGCCTGTATACAAGCCGGATCAAAATCACGTGCACCACTGGCTTCTCCGATCAGGTCTCTCACAGGTGCAGACGGTCACCGTCGTCTACCTCATCAGCGCGTGTTTTTCGCTGGCGTCGATGATTGTTCTGCTGCTCAACCGGTGAAGACGAACCAATGTAGAATGTCAATGAAGGTTACTGCCAAAGATATTTGAAGATCCCTTGGCAGCCTTCACAGGAGGCCTTTTTCCCGGCGCTCTGCTGGACAGGCACTGGACCTGCCAGCGCAATCGGGGAAAAGGCCTTTTTCGTGCGCTTCATGCATGCCTCGATTTGACATAGGGATAGGGAGTCGATTGGCGGATGGAATTTGAACTCGTCGCAACCTGCGCATTTGGACTGGAGGCCTTAACGGCACGCGAACTTCAAAACTTGGGATACGAAACGCGAAGTGAAAACGGCCTAATTCGCTTTCGCGGTGACGCGATGGCCGTGGCGCGGGCCAATCTCTGGCTGCGTACGGCCGAACGCGTGTTTATCGAGCTTGCATCGTTTCAGGCAGACACCTTTGAAGATCTGTACCAGGGCACCCGCGCCATCGATTGGCCTGAGTTACTCCCGGTTGACGCCAACATACCTGTCGTCGGGCGATCCGTCAAAAGCGCATTACACAGCGTGCCCGCGTGTCAAAGTATCGTCAAACGGGCTATCGTGGACAGCTTGCAGAACAAGTACGGGCAGGCAACCTTACCCGAAACGGGCGTGCCGGTCCGGGTCGAAGTCTCGCTACTCAAGGACGTGGCAACGATCCGCCTCGACACCAGTGGCAGCGGCCTGCATCGGCGGGGCTACAGACTGCTCAACGCGATCGCGCCGCTGCGCGAAACACTGGCGGCCGCAATGGTTCTCCTGAGCCGCTGGGATGCACATCGCCCGTTTCGCGATCCGCTGTGCGGATCGGGTACGATTGCCATCGAGGCAGCGCTGTACGGGCGGCGGATTGCGCCAGGGCTGTTGCGTTCATTTGATGCCGAAGATTGGACGTTCGTCGGCGAAGAGGTCTTCGCGAAAGCCCGCGCCGAGGCAGAGGCTGCCCGCCGCAACGTCGATCTCGATATCGTCGCATCCGACAACGACCCCGAAGTCCTTGAACTGTGCCGACGCCATCTTCGTTATGCAGAAGTGGACGACGTCGTCCGCGTCGAGCAAGCAGATGCCCGGCGCTTCAAGGTCGATCGCGATTACGGCGTGATCGTCAGCAATCCTCCCTATGGTGAGCGGCTCATGGAGGTGCAGGAGGCCGAATCGCTCTATCGCGATCTCGGTAAAGCATTTCGCAAGCTGGACACCTGGTCGATCTTTTTGCTGACATCGCATCCGCAATTTGAACGGTTGTACGGCAAGCAGGCGGACAAACGGCGCAAACTGTATAACGGGCGGATCGAGACACACCTGTATCAATACTTTGGCCCATTGCCGCCGCGCCATATGGAATATCATGCCTTGCAGCAGTGACCGAAGCCGTAACGTTTCCACGACTGGTTCCCACTGTCTTGCATGACATTCCAATTGGTAGTAGAGTGACAGAAGGTTCGTCTCATGCGAACGCTTGCAGCGATCCGACCTTGCCGGAATGATCTCGATATCCCTATCGGCAATTTGGATGAAGGTTCGACATCTGCACGCGCGCGCCGCACAATGGAGACAGAAGCAAGGTTGAAAAGGAGTGAGTCAAATGGGAGCGAAGAATCTTTTCGATTCGAAGCAAACCCTGCAGGTCGGCGGAAAGTCGTACACCTATTACCGCCTGGGCGCACTTGCGGACCAGGGCGTTGCAGATATTTCCCGCCTACCTATCTCTATTAAAATTTTGCTAGAAGCCGTACTGCGTCAATACGACGGCCGCGTGATCACGGAAGATCACGTTCGCCAGTTGGCCAATTGGAACGCCGAAAGCCCTGAGAAAACAGACGTTCCATTTAAACCTGCGCGCATTTTGTTGCAGGACTTCACCGGTGTCCCTGTCGTCGTCGACCTCGCTGCCCTGCGTTCTGCTATGCATCGGCTCGGCGGCAATCCGGACCGTATCAATCCGTTGATCCCGGTCGATCTCGTGATCGACCACTCGGTGCAAGTCGATGCATTCGGCTCGCGCGAAGCTCTCGAATTCAACATCAGCCGCGAGTTTGAGCGCAACGAAGAGCGCTACAAATTCCTTCGTTGGGCGCAAAAGGCGTTTGACAACTTCCGCGCCGTCCCGCCGGGAATGGGCATTGTGCACCAGGTCAACCTCGAATACCTGGCCCGCGTCGTACAGGAGCGTACGGTCGACGGCGAGCAAGTTGTCTTCCCAGACAGCTTGGTTGGCACCGATTCGCACACGACGATGATCAACGGCATTGGCGTGCTTGGCTGGGGTGTTGGTGGCATCGAAGCGGAAGCTTGCATGCTCGGCCAGCCGCTGTATCTGTTGCAGCCGGAAGTCATCGGCTTCAAGCTCACCGGTAAGTTGCCAGAAGGCGCAACAGCGACCGATCTCGCCCTCACAGTCGTCAACATGCTGCGCAAGAAGGGCGTCGTCGGTAAATTCGTCGAGTTCTACGGAGCTGGACTGTCGAATATCAGCTTGGCGGATCGCGCGACCATTGCCAACATGGGCCCAGAATACGGCGCGACGATGGGCTTCTTCCCCATTGATCAGGAAACGCTCGAGTATATGCGCAGCACAGGCCGCGACGAGTCCCTCATCGCCCTTGTCGAGGCATACGCCAAGGCGCAAGGCATGTTCCGCACGGACGATATGGTGGACCCCGTTTTCACGGATACCCTGCAGCTCGACTTGGGCGACGTTCAGCCTTCTTTGGCAGGTCCGAAGCGTCCGCAGGATAAAATCCTCTTGGCCGACATGAAGAAAACATTCGAAAACGGTCTGGTTAAGCCCGTGACTGAGGGCGGCTTTGGTGTTGCCGACGCGATCGATAAGACCGCCACGGTTCAGTATGAAGACGGCGCCAGCGCAGAATTGCACCAAGGCGCACTCGTCATTGCAGCCATCACCAGCTGTACCAACACCTCGAACCCATCTGTCATGATTGGCGCTGGCTTGGTCGCTAAGAAGGCCGCAGAGAAAGGCTTGACGACCCCTCGCTATGTCAAGACGTCGCTCGCACCTGGTTCACGCGTCGTCACGGACTATCTTGAGAAGGCCGGATTGCTCAAACCGCTTGCTGAACTCGGGTTTGATGTCGTCGGTTATGGATGCACGACCTGTATCGGAAACAGCGGTCCGCTGCCCGATGAAGTCAGTAAGGCAATTCAGGAGAACGACTTGCTGGTCTCGGCCGTGCTTTCGGGCAACCGCAACTTTGAAGGGCGCATTCACTCGTTGGTGCGTGCGAACTACTTGGCCTCGCCGCCGTTGGTTGTCGCATATGCGCTCGCTGGTACAGTCGATATCGACTTGACCAAAGAGCCGCTTGGCAAGGACAAAGATGGCAACGATGTATATCTGAAGGACATCTGGCCGACCAACGAAGAGGTACAGGAGACCATTCGCAAGGTCATCAGCCCCGAGCTGTTCCGCAAGGAATACGAGAGTGTATTCACGAACAATGATCGCTGGAATGCTTTGGACACACCGGACGGAGACCTCTATGTGTGGGATGAGCAATCGACCTACATCCAAGAACCGCCGTTCTTTGTCGGGCTCACGCCGGATGTTCCAGACATCGAAGAGATTCGCGGAGCGCGTGTACTCGCCTACCTTGGCGATTCGGTCACAACCGACCACATCTCGCCGGCTGGCAGCATCGCGCAAAGCAGCCCTGCTGGACAATATCTGAAGAGTCACGGCGTCGAGCCGTACGACTTCAACTCGTATGGGTCTCGCCGCGGCAACCATGAGGTTATGATGCGGGGTACGTTTGCCAACATCCGTATCCGCAACCGTGTGGCACCGGGCACGGAAGGCGGTTATACGACGTACTTCCCAACCAACGAAGTGATGCCGATTTACGATGCCGCCATGCAGTATCAGCAGAATGGCCAGTCGCTCGTCGTGATCGCAGGCAAAGAGTACGGTACGGGTTCGTCTCGTGACTGGGCGGCAAAAGGTACGTATCTGCTTGGCGTACGCGCCGTGATCGCGGAGAGCTTTGAACGTATTCACCGCAGTAACTTGGTCGGCATGGGTGTTCTGCCGCTCGAGTTCCAAGCCGGTGAGAGCGCGGAGAGCCTAGGTCTAACGGGCCGCGAAACGTTTAGCATCCTTGGTCTCAGCAACGACCTGCAACCACGTTCGACGGTCGACGTCAAAGTAGAGCGCGAAGACGGTTCTTCCTTCACATTTAAGGCGAACGTCCGTCTCGACAGCGATATCGAAGTCGAATACTACCGCAACGGCGGTATTTTGCAGACGGTTCTGCGCAACTTCGTTCGCGAAGAACAACAGGCGTAAAACCATACGTACTACGTATAACCAGACGGGGGACCCATACAAGGGTCCCCCGTTGATATATTGCATGAACAGCTTAACTCTGCACGTCACACAAAGCATACACGCGGGCCTCATATGGCCGCAAGCATGTGTCGGACAGCCCGTCGCGTGCAACGTCCGAATAGTTTGCGATGATGAGCCGAGCTGTTTGTCCCGCGAATAACTCCGGCACGTGAAACGATGTCCGCGTCTGCGCATGATTCAGGATGATGAGCCACACTTCATCCTCCCATTTCCTCGTATATACGTAAAGCGCTTCGTCCCCATCGGACAAGTCCACATAATCGCCGTAAATCATGATTGGATTTTGGCGTCTCAGTGAGATTAACTTCTGATAATAAGCAAAAATGGAATCCGGTCGTTCTCGATCGCGTTTCGTATTGATTTCCACGTAATTCGGATTGACCTTAATCCATGGCTCGCCTTTCGTAAAACCTGCATTCGGCGAATCGTCCCATTGCATGGGCGTGCGCGAGTTATCGCGTGCAAGCGGTGCAAGCTCAGCGAGAACTGCCTCTGGGCTACGCCCTTTTTTCACTTCCTCGCCGTATCGATTCATCAGCGCGATGTCCCGATAATCCTCGATGGACGGAAAGTGGACACCCGTCATCCCGATTTCTTCGCCTTGATACACATACGGAATGCCCGGTAAGGTGTGGATCATGGTTGCCAACAACTTGGCGGATTCCACTCGGTATTCGTCATCATCACCATATCGTGTAACCTGGCGTGTATGATCATGATTGTTTAAAAATTGAGAGTTCCAACCCCGCCCGTAAAACACCTCATGCCAGCGTTTTTGAATGGACTTGAAGCGCAGCATGTCCCACCCTGGCATCTCGTCACAGACTTGAAAATGGAACAACGTATGCAGTTCGCCCCGATCCTGCCCGACGTACTTCAGCCCCTCCTCAGGCGTGACGAACGGGATTTCACCCACCGTCATGACGTCATAATGCTTCAGAACGCGATCATGCATCTCCCGCAAATATTCGTGGATACCCGGATTGTTGGCGAGATAACTGATATCGGACGGGTTGTCTGCATCTGAGAACAGCGCAGGTTTGGCAAGAAGATTAATGGCATCCATCCGAAAACCGTCAATCCCTTTGTCTAACCAAAACTTCATCATGTCATATATCGCGTTGCGCACGTCCGTGTTTGCCCAGTTTAAATCGGGTTGCTCTGTTGCAAACGAGTGAAAATAATATTGACCGGTCACTTCGTCCCATTCCCAGGCCGATGGGGTAAAGTATGAACGCCAGTTATTTGGAGGCGCTCCATCCTTCCCATCGCGCCAAATATACCAGTCGCGCTTGGGATTGTGGCGCGAAGAACGGGACTCCAGAAACCACGGGTGAAGATTGGATGTATGATTGACGACCAAATCCATGATGAGCTTCATCCCGCGAGAGTGAACTTCATGAAGCAGCCTTTCCCATTGTTCCATGCTCCCTGCCTTTGGCATGATTTTGTAGTAATCGGATATGTCGTATCCATTATCACGATCCGGCGAATCATACACTGGGTTTAGCCAGATGACACCAACGCCAAGATCGGCCAAATAATCGAGTTTTTCGATCACGCCGCCCAAATCTCCAATGCCGTCGCCGTTCGTGTCCTTGAAACTGCGCCAATAGACCTGATATACAACGACTTCTTTCCACCATTCACGTTTCATGCTGTCCTCCGAGTATGCCGTTTCGTCATGTGCGATCGAGACAGGCTCATCCCTTCAACCCAGCGCTCGCGACCCCTTGAACGAACTGCCGCTGGAAGATGACAAAGATGATCATCATGGGCACTGTAAGCAATAGCATCCCCGCCATCACACTGTTCCAGTACGCGTTATACTGCCCATAGAACGAATTTAATCCTACCGGAAGTGTATACATGGAAGTCGTTTGTCCAATCAGCAAAGGCCACAAAAATGAGTTCCAGTTGCCCTGGAATGTCAAGATGGTTTGGGCCGCTAATAGTGGTTTTGACAAAGGCAGCATGATGCGAAAGAACATCCCCCAGTGACCTACGCCGTCGATCCGTGCAGCTTCTTCCAATTCCTTAGGTATTCCGAGGAAAAATTGACGCGAGAGAAATACCATTGTTGAACTGAGTAGAAACGGAATGGTCAATCCAGCATAGGAGTTGATCCACCCCAAGTTCACCAGGATGATGTAGATGGGAACGAGTACAACTTGGCCGGGAATCATCATAATCCCAAGAAACAGGTAAAACAGAAAACCACGTAATGGAAACTTCAACCGCGCAAAGGCGTATCCGGCAAAGGTGTTGACCACGAGATTGCCCACCGTCACGATGACCGCGACAACCAGGCTGTTCACGAACCATCTTGCAAACGGAAAGTCGTGCAGGATCGAAGCATAGCTCGATACGGTAAGGGTATGCCACGGGACAAGCAACTGAAATACTTCCGAGGTTGGTTTGAGAGATGTATACAGGGACCAGATAAACGGCAATAGGGAAACTAGCGCATAGGCAGTGGCCACCACGTACAGTCCAATACGCGCCCGTCTCCACTTTGTACCGCGCTCATGGATGGCCATCGTTAGGAATCCTCCCGTCCTAAGAACAGCTGTTGAATGAGTGTCAGCAACAAGATGATGGCGAACAACACGAATCCCATCGCCGATGCATAGCCCATTTGCATCGTGCGGAATCCCTTTTCAAACAAGTCGAGAACCACTGTCATTGTATCCTGCTGCGGCAGTGAACTATTGCCTGAGATGACATACACTAGGTCGAAGACCTGAAAT
The DNA here is from genome assembly GCF_004366795.1 of Alicyclobacillus sacchari. Classification (GTDB taxonomy): domain Bacteria; phylum Bacillota; class Bacilli; order Alicyclobacillales; family Alicyclobacillaceae; genus Alicyclobacillus; species Alicyclobacillus sacchari. The sequence continues at coordinate 153,203 of NZ_SORF01000004.1, forward strand.
GCCCCAATCATCCCAAGAACCATGACGAGAAATGTAGTCCGCTTGAGCATGGGCACGGTTACACTCAGCAGTGTTTGCCAGCCTTGTGCGCCGTCGATTGCGGCCGCTTCGTACAGCTCAGTCGGTATATCTTGCAATGCTGCTAGATAGATGATCATGAACTGTCCTGCTGTCGTCCAAATGGCTACGACCATGATGGCCGGAAGGGCGAACACCGGGCTGTTAAAGTAATCCGGCCCTTGAATATGCAACGTGAGAAACAACAGACGATTGAGCAATCCATTGGGTTGAAAGAGAAAACCGAAGATAACGGCGACCCCGACAGTCGACGTAATGGATGGCAGGTAGTAGATCACCCGAAACACGGTCTTGCCGCGAATGCGATTGACTACGACCGCAAGGAACAGGGCTAAAGCCGTCTGCACCGGAACTACAACCAACGCGTATACGGTTGTGTTCCAGAGCGCCCTTAGGAAGACAGGGTCTTGAAACAAGTGAATGTAATTTGTCAATCCGATGAAATGTGCATCCAGCGGATCAAGGTAGGAAAAATGCTTGAAACTCACGACAAATGCATACACGATGGGCCCAAGTAAAAAAACAAACAGTTCGACAAGTGCAGGTAGAATGAATAGATATCCCGCCAAAGCCTGATCGACATCGCTCCTTCGCCAGCGATAACGCCATACGCGACTTGGCTGTACCGAAACGGCCAAATGCACTTCCTCCTTTGCTTAAGTTCATCTGCCAAGCCACCAAGGGTGCGCCAAGGAGCGCGCACCCGGGTGGAAATACAGCGGTGGATCAATCGTTCATCTGCGAGTTGAGCGTTTGCTGGGCTTGGCTCAGGACCTGCGCCGCTGACTCCTTTTGGAGAATGCCTTGTTGTGTTGCATTGTTAATTGCGTCTAGGAAGTTCTGTCCAAGGGTGCCAAACTGGTAAGGAATAGCACCTTTGAGTCCATCGACGAATCCCTTGTATGAAGGATATTTTTTCAGGAATTCGCCCTGCTCGCTCGTTCGCGATGGGATGGCTAGTCCGGAGTCGGCTGTCATCTTCAGCGCTTGTTTGCCGGTCATAAAGAACAAGAGCTTGGCTGCTTCGGCCGGATGTTGTGTTGTGCGCGACATTTCGTACGCTACCGTAAAGAGCATGTTGGCGTCCTTCCCATTCAGAGACGGGAAATCTGCAATCCCGTACTTCAAATTCGGAGCGGTCTGTTGCATGGAGGGCACCAACCATGCCCCTTCCAAAGCCATCGCGGCCTTTCCTTGTGCAAACGGAATCCCGGCCCACGAACCGCCTTGATCCTGCGGAGTCACGAAGTTTTTCTCTTCCATCTCCTTCATGAACCATGTCAGTCCAGCATCATTGGCCTTATTCGTGAACGTAGCTTGATCTTTGGCTTCATTGTAGTAGCTGCCACCCATATCAGCGATGAATGGATAGTAGCGAGCGACGTCGATCGGCATATCCAACGGGACAATGCCCTTGGCCTTCAATTTGATAGCGTCTTGGTCAAATTCACTCCATGTTTTTGGAGGAGACTTGATACCTGCCTTTGCAAGTAACGCCGGATTATACTCAAGGGCCATTGTGTTCATATCTTTTGGGATACCGTAAATGTGACCCTTCCACGTAAATGCCTTCAACAGGTTGGATCGAAAATCAGATAAGTCAACATGGTTCTGTTTCACGTAACTGTCCAACGGCATGATAGCCCCCGACGCTTCGAGCGTTGGCGCATACGACGAATCGACATAGAAAATGTCCGGTGCGTTGTGTGCGGCGAGCATCGGCTGCAAGGCCTGTAGATAATTTCCGGTTATAACCTGAATACTCACCTTGATATTTGGATTCTGTTTCTCAAATGCTGCAACCTGGTTCTGTACCAGCGTCTTTTCCGCTGGGCTCGATGCCCACATGCCGAGAGTAAGATGGACAGGTGCCGAAGTTGAGGGGTTGCCGATATTACTGGATTGCGATGGAGCACCACAGCCGGTGACAGCGCCGATGCCGACCAGTGCCATGCAGGCCAAGCCAGCCACTTTTGTCTTCATACTCCCATTCCTCCTAAACTTGGTTTTGACCCCACCGATTGAAATCGCCCTTGCGTTTAGCATCAAACCAATCAAACATCCGTTTCTTGGCTGCCCATTGATTCAGGCTTTTGACATCACTCCCTTCATGGAAGTGAGTACATCAATGGTCAGACCTGTGGTATTCGCCAGGACCGACGCTTGCACCTCATCATCTGCTCGATACAGGGTGACACTGAACTTGCCCTGACCCACGCAGATGTCTTCAATCGTCAAACGATCGATTTCCCTTGGCAGATGCGGATGAAGGGTCATCCGCCCCGATGGTGCATCCGGCTCCATCCCTAACATTTGCTCCAACACGAACACCGGAACCGCTGCAGCCCAGGCTTGCGGCGAGCACGACACGGGGTACGGCACCGGTTTCTCGACCTCGTCGATGGCAAACCCACAGAATAGTTCCGGCAAGCGACGCTGTGCAAAACCATCCTGCGCCATGAGAAGGCCGCTGACGATCGGTTCCGCGAGTGCCCAACCACCATACTTTTGCATACCAGCAAGGATCAGACTCGTATCATGCGGCCAAACAGAACCATTGTGGTAACTCAGCGGGTTGTAGCTGACTTCCTCGGCAGAAAGTGTTCTTATCCCATACCCGCTGAATAAATCAGGCTCCAACATGCGCTTTGCAATGGACATGCCGATCTCAAGCGGTAGGATATCGCTCCAAAGCACCTGCCCCATATTGGATGAAGCAACGAGCAAAGGTTTCTTGCCGCCATCCAGCGCAAGCGCTAGCAAATTCTTCCCAGGGTCATAGAAGTGGTGGAGAAACGCCTGTTGCAATTCGTGAGCACGGTTGAAACAGCGGATCGACTCCGCGTCGTCGCCAAATAAGTCAAAAATCCGGGCCCAGTTGGTATACGCCTTATGAACGTAGGCTTGGACCTCGGCGAGCGCAATGGGTCCGGTGGCAAGCTGACCATGCACGTCCATCACAGAGTCTCCCGAGTCCTTCCAACCCTGATTGGCAATTCCTCCGTCAGATTCACACCAATATTCAACAAAGCCGTCACCATCGCGATCGCCATAGTGCTCGATCCACTCGAAGGCGCGCTTCACAGCAGGAAGCATCTCACGGACAAACGCGCGATCGCCCGACCACTGGAAATAATCGGCGAGCACCACGAGAAAAAGTGGTGTCGAGTCAATGCTCCCGAAGTAAGGGCTGAAGGGAAGCACATCCGTGCGACTCAATTCTCCGTCGCGCAATTCGTGCAGGATTTTCCCGGGTTGTTCATCGCGCCTAGGATTAACCTCCTTGCCCTGAAAATGAGCCAGAGTAGCAAGCGTTCCACGCGCGATATCCGGAGCTGCCATCATCATCTGGCGGGCCGCAATCAAACTGTCACGCCCGAACGGCACCGCATACCAAGGGACGCCTGCCACGAGGAATCGCCCATATCCGAAGTCGGTCAAGAGCATGCGAATGTCCTTAAGTCCCTGTGTATACCAGGCCGCGAACCTATCATCACCCGCTACGCGTGGCATTCGCGAGAACCATTCTTCGTACGAACGGTGCACATCGAGATGCACTCCTTTACTCCCGGAAACGTTTTCGGAGCTAAAGGACTGACTATTCGCCCGACTTGTATCGTCTATGGATGGCCGAGCCACAAGCGCCCATACCACGTGCCCATGAGCGGGTACGCATAGCGTAAACTCGCACTGCATGGCTGTATCGCGAAGAGGTGTCCATGAACATACAAAATCCCCTGCGAGGATCTCTACATCCGTCTTCATCTTTCTGCCATCCCGTGCAGTATAACTGTAGCTGCAAACGTTCCCTTGCACATCGACATGCACTTCCCGTTCAAACGGAGCTGCGAAGCCCCTGACTTCAAACATGTCGGCAAAATCGGCGTCGATCTCATACGATATCGCCATTTCGATGGGTGAACCCGAGTAATTGTGGATGATACCGCTTTCCTTGAAGACATGACCGTCCACAGTTTGTGAGCGCGTAACCAGGATACTCTCTCGCGGTATGTCGCCAGCCTGGACTGGAGGTCGATTGGTATACAAATAATGGTATTCATACCCTTCCTTCGACTCGCTCTCGAGCATCACGAGGGAATCCGGTTTGGTCACCCAGTTCAAGCGTGACAATAGACGCGTGTCACGCGTAAACAAACCGCTTCCCGAAACGTTTTCGGACTCACGCGCAGACATACCTTGTACATCTGATAGGTAAAATAGATCGTCTTCCTTAATGACATGAAAATTCATGCTCTTTTTTCTCCTCTCCCAGTCAGCCAGCCTTGGGCTTGGCTATGCGCTCTCCCGAACAACCAGTTCCGGTGGCAACAAGATTCCGGAAGGCTGCTCATCGTCCTGAAGCATGCGCACCAGCATGTCAGCAGCATCAGCGCCCATCGCATAGCGCGGCTGAGCCACAGTCGTCAATGCTGGAGTTACGAATTTGCCCAATTCAATATTGTCGAAACCAATAATCGCAAGGTCATCTGGAATGCGAATTCCGCATGCCTTGCAGTGCTGAATGCCACCTATGGCCATCAAATCGCTGGCAAAAAACACCGCATCCGTTTCAGGACATCTCTCCAAAAGCTCAGCAAGCGCCTTGGCGCCACCTTCTATCGTGAAATCGGCATGAAGGATGGAATCACGGCTATACGGCATGCCACAGCCCCGCATGGCGGTTTCAAATCCCCGTAACCGCTCAATGCTGACCGCCGCCTGGGAATACCCATTGATAAACCCAATGTGCTGACGCCCCGTATTCGCCAAATGCCGAATCGCGTAGCGCACACCGTTGACGTTGTCCGTCATCACATAGCCACAATGCCGGCTTAAGAGCGGCAGATCGATCACGACGCTCGGCAGTGTTGATTCGACAACCTCTTCGACGTACGGGTCATCCAAACGGATGCCCATAACGACAACACCTTCCAAGCTGCGCTCGCGGCAAAAATCAACATAACTGATGAGTTGTTGGCGAGCGGTGTTGGTACTCACCAATGTCACGTCATAACCGTACTCAGCGAGTTTGTCGTGGACACCCACCAGCACATCGTACATAAAGTGGTGACCACCGCGATTAAAATCTGACACGAGCAACCCGATGTTACGACTTTTTTGCAAGACCAGGCTGCGTGCGACATGACTTGGACGATAGTTCAGTTTTTTTGCGACCTCAAGCACACGCCGACGAGTCTCCTCCCCCACGTCATCGCCACCGTTCAATGCTCGGGAAACTGTCGTAATCGAAACACCGGCAGCCCTTGCCACGTCGCGAATGGTGACGGTCATGGCGGATTCCCCTTTCCCCAATCAACTGAAACGTTTTCAATGATTCCACGAAATAGTTCAGGATGAAGTTCTCTCAATATCCCTTGCGATTGCCCATATCGTACCCGAAAACGTTTCGGATCGCAAGTGCCACGTCCAACGCTTACATCCTACAGACCACACTGGTGCCCATTGAACAAAGACGGGCGCCCCCAAAAAGAAGGCGCCCACATGTTGATTCCAGCTTACAGGGCCGACTTCAAGATTTGATACACGTCATCCTTGCCAAGCTTCTTGAAGTTTCCGATCTCGCCAAAGCGAACCGCCTGGCTTGCCATCCGCTCCAACTGCTCATCGCCAATTTCGTAGTCGGCCAAGCGCTGCGGGGCGCCGATCGACTGATAGAACGCGCGGACCTGCGCGATCGCGATATCGGCTAGCTCCGCGTCCGTCTTGCCACCGCCATCAACGCCAAAGACATGTTTGGCCAGCGATGCAAAACGGCTTGGATTCGCGCTTTTCACGTGCTCCATCCAATGCGGGAAGACAATCGCCAACCCACCGCCGTGCGGGATGTCATAAATGGCGCTGATCTCGTGTTCAATTGCGTGACATGCCCAGTCTCCTCTGATACCCATGGAGATCATTCCGTTCAGGGCCATTGTGCTGCAATACATCATCGTCTCACGAGCATCGTAGTCATTCGGATTTTCCACGGCCGTTTTTGCATGTTCGACAATGGTTCGCATAACGGCTTCAATCAAGTGCTGCTGTAACGGCGTATGACGCGTTGGGTGGAAGTAATGTTCAAAGCAATGGGCGAGCATGTCGCAGATACCATAGACCGTCTGATCCCGAGGAACCGTGTATGTGTTCTCCGGATCGCAGAAGGAAAAGACCGGGAACGTGTACGGCGAACCGCCGCCCAGTTTTTCTTTCGTTTCCCAGTTGGTAATGACACCGCCAGAGTTCATTTCTGAACCAGTTGCGGCAAGCGTCAAAATGGTGCCGAGCGGCAGTGCGCCGGTGGCTTTCCCCTTGCGCTGATAAATGTCCCACACATCGCCATCATACTTGACGCCCATCGCGATGGCTTTGCCACAGTCGAGAACGGATCCTCCGCCAACCGCCAAAATCAGGTCGACGTTGTTCTCACGACAAATGTCTATGCCTTTATGTACAGTGGATAAGCGCGGATTGGGCTCAACCCCTGACAATTCAAAAAGACGTACACCCGCGTTTTGAAGGATACTGACGACCTTATCGTAAAGACCATTGCGCTTAATGCTTCCACCGCCGTAAAGCAAAAGCACTCGTTTACCGATTTTTGTAACTTCATCCGCCAGGTGCTTCTCTATTTGACCCTTGCCGTAGTACAGCGTGGTCGGATTGTAAAAACGAAATGCGTCCACTTGTATGACTCCTTTCCCAAGTCAGGACTCCTGCAGCTTCACTAAACACTTGATAGCCGCTCTCACATTGTAACAAGGAGGCGAAGAATCGCCAAATGTGACTGATCTTCTACTTCACGCAAGTTTCGAATACACATGGTTTGTCCAGAACGACGGAGGTGAGCGCGCATGGGCTTCTTGGCCGCTCTTGGCAGCGCAATCTGCTACGCGTTATCTTACTGCTTTTTGCGCAAAGGTCAGGCTGAATCATCTCCTCCTGACTATGGGCTGCTTCCGATTCTCATCATGAGCTCTGTATCGCTCACCGGTGTCACAGCCGTGGAAGCCATGCTCGGCGGCAGCCTGTTTGAACCGAAATCCAACCAGCTTGTGTCCGTGCTGTGGGCAACTTGTTCCGGCATCCTTGGCACGTTTACAGGGCGCATGCTGCTTTATCGCGCTGTCCACCAACTTGGCGCCGTACGCGGCGTTGTGCTCAAGGGCATCAGTCCTGTGGCAACCATGTCCGTTGCGGCACTCGCGCTTGGCGAAGATCCGTCATTCGACGATGGTCTTGGACTTTGCGGTGTCTTTGGTTCCATTCTATTGCTCGTCATCGAAAGCCGAATGCGCAAACAGCGCACATCCCGGTTTGCGTTTCACAGTGCTGCCGCCATTGGCGTGGCAGCGGCATGTATTCAAGGTGTCGGCCACGTCTTTCGGCAATTGAGCGTGCAGACGGGTCTGTCACCGCTTCCCGCGGCTGCCATCGATCTGTGTGCAGCCACCTCGATGTACGCCATATGGCTGCTTTGCCGTGGTACTTTGTGGCCACTTTTACAATGGTACGGCCAACACCTGAACATCTGGCTCGCTGTCGCCGGTTGGTGTTCCGCCACAGGTGTCTTTTTGTTCTTTTTGGCCGCCGATCACGCCTCCGTATCGACCGTTGCTATCCTTGCCGCATCCGAACCTGTCTTTGTCGCTTTATTCTCCGCTGCCTTTCTCGCCCGACTGGAACGTTTATCCTGGTGGAGTGGCGCCGCCGCGCTGCTCATTGGCTTCAGTGCGATGATGCTCGTGATGGGTTAAATCATCCACCTGCAAATGACACTAGGGCTTGCGGTCGGCATCATCATTCCCTACACTGGAATGACTCATGATACCGGAGGATTTCGCATGTACGACGTCATCGTGATTGGCGGCGGCCCGGCAGGACTGATGGCCGCCATTTCAGCGCGCGAATATGGTGCCCGTGTCATGCTCATCGAAAAGGGGAATCGGCTCGGCCGCAAGCTCGCCATCTCTGGCGGCGGCCGCTGCAACGTCACCAATGCCAAACCATTGCCCGAATTGATGGAAAACATACCAGGCAACGCGAAGTTTCTATACTCGGCACTAAGTCAGTTTTCCAATCAGGACATTATGCACTTTTTTGAACAACTTGGAATTGGGTTGAAAGAAGAAGATCGAGGCCGTGTCTTTCCCGTCTCAAACGACGCAAAAACTGTCGTGAAGGCGGTGGTGGATCGTATGTATTCCCTAGGGGTCGAAGTGCTTTTGGATACTCCCGTTTCCCGCATACTGGCCAAGGACGGGCAATTCTCAGGCATTCGTTTGGCTCGAGGGCAAACCCTCACTGCGTCGGCTGCCGTGATCGCTACTGGCGGGTGCAGCGTGCCCCAAACGGGAAGCACCGGTGACGCCTACGCATGGGCAAAATCCGTTGGACATCACATCGTCGATCCCTATCCTACGGAAGTGCCCCTCCGCTCAGATGAGCCATGGATTGTCTCGCGAAAGCTGCAGGGGCTGTCCCTGTATGGAATTGAAATCAGCATCTGGACGGGCAAGGGCAAGCGCCTGACAACCGAGAGTGGGGATTTGTTGTTCACCCACTTCGGCCTGAGCGGTCCCGCGGCACTCCGTTGCAGTCACTACGTTTCAACCGCCAAAAGGCGCGATCCGAACATCGACCTGCAGGCAACCATCGACCTGTTGCCCACTACAACGCAAGATGAATGGTTGCAAAGCTTGCAGGACGATCGCGCCCGACATCCGCGGCGAGCCATGGGAACAGAGCTCGAGCTCGCCTTTCCGGAACGATTGGCTGCTTATATCGCCGACGTTGCGCGCGTGCCACGCGACCTGCAGTTGGCTCACCTGACACGCGTGCAGATGAACAAACTTGGGCAGACTATCAAACGATGTCCGGTTCACGTGACAGGGACCTTGCCACTCGAGAAGGCCACCGTCACGGGTGGCGGCGTAAGTGTAAAAGAGATCGATCCAAAGACCATGCAGTCAAAATTGTGTCGTGGCTTGTTTTTTGCCGGAGAAGTGATGGATGTACACGCACATACAGGGGGATACAACATTACCGTGGCGTTTTCAACCGGGCGTCTGGCGGGAAAATCAGCCGCCTTTCAGGTGCGTTCCGCGCAGGCACCAGTCAGCGCCGACACGACCGCCGGCGCCGACTCATAGCCCAAGACACAATGGGGCGTTGTGCGAGTCAAAACCACTAGATTTGCTCGTCCTGCACGGATGCTCCATATTCACCGCCGAGCTTGCGCGCGTACTTGCCGTTCGCCGGGTTTCCGTATCGGTGCTCCTCGTCCAACCGGGCGCCACGGCGCATGGCCGCGCTCGCCTCGGCGCTCATGACTGGCCCAGACGCTTCATCGCCGCGCCCAATCGACTTTCGTCGCGATGGCATGAGTAACGCCTCCTTTGCAAGTCGATCGCGTTCTCAGGTTTCCCGAACTCGCGACCATAAAACACGGAAGGTTTTCGAAACGGAGGCATCATCTGATGGCAGACACTCACCCGACCCTGATCCTGGCGTCTGGATCGCCCCGCCGCCGTCAATTGCTCGCCATGCTCGGCGTGGAGTTCGACGTGGTGGTCAGTCGAGTCGACGAGGCAATCGCACCAGGCACAGCGGCACCGGATGCGGTGAAACAGTTGGCCCGGCGCAAGGCAAACGCGGTTTGGCTGCAGAGACAGAAGGCCGACGAAGTCATCGTTGCGGCAGATACAGTCGTTGTAATGGATGGCCGCATCGTCGGCAAGCCTGCATCCAGACAGGAAGCCCTGCAAACGCTCCTCTCCCTCGCCGGCAAGACACACGACGTGTATACAGGCGTCTGTGTTCGTGCCGGTGAACGGTCGATGGTCGAGTTTGCACATACCACTGTCACCATGCGATCGCGCGATGAAAACTGGATGCAGTGGTACGTTGCGACCGGCGAACCGTTGGATAAGGCCGGATCGTACGCGATTCAGGGGTACGGAAGCCTGTTGGTGCAGGCGATAACAGGTGACTACTACAACGTGGTGGGACTGCCCTTGGGATTGCTCGACGAATTGATGACCAACATCGGGCATCCGCTTCGAACCTTTATGCCTGCGAACCAAGGGCAATCCTAAAGCAAGTCACACGTGCTATCTCGCCCGCGCAATCACGCCGTTATGTGTCTTGATATAGCCGTGGCGAAGAATGTTGAATCCGTTTTCATACATGTACAAACCCATCTGTTGGACAGACATTAACTCGCGATACGTGTAGTTCATGGCCTCGCCCATGATGTGATAAAACAGCCTCGTCTTCCAACTATGGTGCGGCGTCGTGAGAATCGCGTAACCACCCGGTTTGAGAAACTTGCGATGCCATTCGAGACATTCGGGTTTGTATTCGTCTGGAAAGTGTTCAAGCAAACCCACACTGATGACGATGTCAAACTCATGGCGAAACGGTAATTGCCGAATATCCGACACCAGATACGCGAGGTTCATGTCTCCCTTATACCATGCACATGGACTGCCGGTCTTCGGATTGACGCCGAGAAACGGATAATCCTCGGGAAACTCCCCAAACCGATGAGTTTGGCAGAACGCATCGTAGTCGACGAGTACAGCTTCGCCGCCGGGGTACATGGCGAATAGCTGCATGGCTTCATAACCTTCGGCAGCGCCCAAGAACAGAATCCGCGGTCGATTCACATCAAGTCCCCGAAACAGCGCACGCTTGCCGCGTGGATCCCAAATCGTATCCGTTAGGCGATGGGCTGTGTTCCACAAAGCGATTTGTTGCAGATCCCCCAGGAGACTTCCTATCTCTGCGCCCCGAAAGCCTAAGATGGCACGAGCAAATTGTCCAACCATTCGCCTTTGTTCATGCGGCACATCTTTGACGAACCAACTGTGAAAAGAACGGTTAAACATTTCCCAAGATGTCTGAATCGGCATTCGATCCCCATTCTGCTCCTCCCACACCCGCTTTCCGCTCGCATAATTCTCTACGCGAAAAGGCCGACCAACGTCCTTCCACGTGACCACCGACCAGTCGCGAATGGGATTCTCGACAATAAATCGATCCAACTTGGCCATGTCGGGTGAACGCAGGTCATAGCGGAACGAAGGGCCAAGGCGAGTTTGGCCGAGATCCATCCGATGTTGTGCAGCACCGTTTTGCTCGGTTTGGGCAGCTTCAGGTGGTTTCTCGAAGCCATTCTTCGTCGTTCCGGTGCTCATTCAATTCATCCCCTCTACAAGTGCAGATAAGATAGGGGTATCCCGCATGTTCGCCATTGCGATCCGTAACATACGGCGTTGCACTTCAATCCGTAGGCGAAATGACCGATATGGAGTCCTATACGTGTTTTGTAGAGCCTTTATGTCTGTCCGCATGAGAGTACATGAAAAAGCAGACGAGGTTATCCCCGCCTGCCACGCGCAAATACTTGTTCCGTCGCCCACTCGAGCGCACCGCTCAAGTCGTCGATCAAATCCCCGATGTGTTCAATGCCCACAGACAGCCGCAGCAATTTATCGGTAACGCCCACAGCGTTGCGAATCGCTTCCGGTATATCCGCATGTGTCTGCCGCGTCGGGTAGGTCATGAGCGACTCGACCCCGCCGAGGCTTTCGGCAAATGTGATGACTTTCAGATGTTCTAACACGTAAGGAACCATGCGCGCATCAACGACTTCGAATGAAACCATTCCCCCAAAACCGCTCGCCTGTTTCGCGCAGGTGGCCTTACCTGGGTGATGATCGAGGCCTGGGAAATACACCCTCGCAATATCGTCGCGCGCGTCCAGCCAGGCCGCGATCGCGTTCGCATTCATGGCGGAACGCTCCATTCGCAAGGCCAAGGTCTTCATGCCGCGCACAAGCAGCCAGGAATCGTGTGGCGACAGTACAGCTCCGATAGAATTTTGGATAAAATATAGCCGCTCCGCCACGTCTTCGGACTTTGCCACGACGAGACCAGCCAAGACGTCGTTATGCCCTCCCAGAAACTTCGTCGCCGAGTGGACGACGATGTCGGCTCCCCATTCAATCGGCCGTTGAAAATACGGCGTCATAAATGTATTGTCGACAATGCACAGCCAGCCACGGGCCTTCGCAAGGCTGCTACAAGCCGCAAGATCCGTGATTTGCATCGTTGGATTGGTCGGCGTCTCGATAAAAATCGCTTTCGTGTTCGGCGTTGCAGCCGCCTCGACAGCAGCGAGATCGCCCGTGTGCACATACGTAGCCGTAATGCCGATGGGCTTGAGAATCTGTTCAAGCACGCGGTACGTGCCGCCGTAGAGATCACTGGAGACAATGACGTGATCCGACGGAGTCAGCAGGGAAAACACGGCATGAACAGCCGCCATTCCGGAAGCGAACGCAAACCCTCGGACGCCCGACTCCAGTTCCGCAATCGCATCCTCGACAATTTTACGCGTAGGGTTCAGGGTACGTGTATAGTCGAAACCGGTGCTTTGGCCGAGCGCCGGGTGAGCGTACGTCGTCGATTGGTGAATGGGCGGTGAAATCGCGCCTGTTACCGGATCCTTGCGATTGCCGATTTGCGCGAGCTTTGATTCAATTTTCAATATGGAAGCACTCCCTTCTCGCCCAACGAGAACAAACGATAGACAAAATGTACAGAGTGCACGGACGGACGTCAAGAATTCTTGATCAAGGCCGTTGTATTAGATGCCCACAGCCGTCACACTCCATGAGAGGGGATCGAATCGATAGTGAAGTTCTGGACGTTGTCTATACTCGCCTGTGGCCTCATCGCCATTTCCCTCTCCGCCATCTTCATCGAGTGGTCCGACGCGCCAGCGAGCGTCATCGGCATGTACCGGCTGCTGATGGCGACGGTGGTCATCCTGCCACTTGCTTGGCGCGAACGCTCACAAGTCGTCCATCTATCGTGGCAATCAGCAGCTTGGCTCGCCGTAAGCGGCCTCTGCTTGGGCCTGCACTTTTTATTCTGGATTCAATCGCTCAAGGAGACGAGCGTCGCCTCGTCACTCATCATGCTTGCCCTCGAGCCACTGTTTGTCATGGTGGGCGAATGGATATGCTTGCGCTCCCGGATCGAACGAGCCGATGTCCTTGCGATGGCGATCGCGATAGTCGGCGCATGCATAGTCGCAGTCGCGGACGCCGGGCATCAAGGGAACAACATAGCCGGCGATAGCTTGTCCCTGCTCGGCACCATAGCCGTGTCGGCCTATGTGCTTGTCGGCAGCCGCGCGCGCAAAACCCTGTCGCCGTGGCTGTATAACAGCATCGTCTTTGCCATCGCAGGCGGCGTTCTGGCCTTGGTCAACACGGTCACGGGCGTTCGTTTTGCGCCCTACTCCCTGCATAACTGGATCATGTTTGCGCTTTTGGCATGCGTCTCCACCGTTCTTGGCCATGGCCTGTTCAACCTGTTGCTCAACCGCCTGCCACCAACCACCATCGCCATGACTGTCGTCGGTGAACCGATTGTCGCCACGCTGCTTGCAGCCAGTCTGCTTGGCCAACCTGTCGGCTTAACAACAGGACTTGGCGGTGCCATTTGCCTGACGGGAGTCGCCTGGCACCTTTGGCGATCAGCGCACAAATCCAACGATCATGCAAATCCAACCGGCAAGAAAACAGAGCCCGCCAATCGGCGTGATCGCGCCGAAAGCCTTGACGCCGCTGATACTTAATACGTACAGGCTGCCGGAGAATAGAATGATGCCGATGGCGAACAGCCAGCCGGCCCAGTGCATGGCGCGGCCACCGATACCAAGGTGCAACAACACGCCAACGGCAAGCAATGCCAAGGCGTGATACATTTGATACTGATCTCCCGTATGATACACGTTCAGCATCTCCGCCGACATCCGATCCGCCATCACATGGGCGCCGAAGGCCCCGATGGCGACAGACAGAAATGCGAATACAGCTCCCGCGATCGCGAAACCCATGCAAACTCCTCCTTATTCCGTAAAGACGGGCGGCCGCCGATGGGACGTGGCCTGCTCAAAATCGTAGGCAAGCTCGAAAAGTTTCCGCTCCGAGAATGCCCCTGACGTCAGCGTGAGGCCGACAGGTTTTCCGGCATTCGTATAACCTGCAGGTATCGTGATGGACGGATAGCCTGCTTTGGCAGCAATTGCAGCACCGAGGTTGTTCGCAAACGCAATGGCATCGAGCCCATGATCGGCGCATGCCTTGTCGATGCCGTTTGTCCTTGCCGTGTGGAGATCGGCCAAGCGCGCGCGAATGTACGAACCATCGGCGAGCCTGTCCCCGGCACGGGCGGCTGCCATTTCAAAGATGGCTTGGCCATAGCGCAACGCCTTGTCCGCGTGGCGGGAGTTGAAGGCCATCACATCGGCCAGCGAATGAACCGGCAGCCACGGCTCCACGGAGGCTAGATACGCGTTGAGCGCGACCGGGAATTCCTCGATCAGCACGTCGATCCCGCCTGCAAACGCAGTCGGCAACGCACATTCGACAAGGGTTCCACCCAGCCGTTCGAGATCGGCCAAGGCCTTACGATACACGATCTGTTCATCGTCTTCTAACTCGTTGTCGTAATCGCGCGGCACGCCAATGCGCGCGCCCCGAAGCGCCCCCTGACTGAGGTTCGACCATTGGGCGTGCGAAGGGATATGGACGCCTAGTGTTGCAACATCCCTCGCGTCCGCTCCGGCCATGACAGCGAGCAAAAGCGCCGCGTCCGCCACGCTGCGCGTCATCGGCCCGGCTGTGTCTTGACTCATGGCAATGGGAATGATGCCACGGCGGCTAACCAGTCCAACCGTCGGCTTAACACCGACAAGGCTGTTACTGCTTGCCGGACTGAGAATCGAGCCACTGGTTTCCGTCCCAATCGCGGCTGGGGCAAACCCTGCCGCCACCCCAGCACCTGATCCCGCACTCGAGCCGCCGACATCGAACACTCCAGGTCCGTACGGATTTTGCGTCTGACCCCCGCGCGAGGAATAACCATTGGGCATGCGATCACTCAGGAAGTTCGCCCACTCCGTCAGATTTGCCTTGCCGATGATGATGGCCCCTTGCTCACGCAATCTGCGCACAACCGTTGCATCCTCCTTGGCGCGATGGCCAGAAAGTGCAATTGACCCCGCGGTCGTTTGCATGGTGTCTGCCGTGTCGAGGTTGTCCTTGACGAGAATCGGGATTCCATGCAACGGTCCGCGCCAATATCCCTTGGCGGCCTCGCGATCGAGCGCCTCGGCCAGCAGCAGGGCTTCCGCGTTGACTTCGATCACGGCGCGAATGCCCTTTCCTTCCACGTTGTGTGCCGCAATTTGCTCCAGATGAGCCGTGACGATCTCAGCCGCAGACAATGCGCGAGATCGCAACTTGCCCATCAGTTCGGTGATGGTCCATGTCAATACGCTTGGCATATGCGCTCCTCCATCCGGCTGACCCATGCTGAGCAATGGCAATCAGTACGTCTCTGCGCTATTGTGCCATAACCGCGTCGCGTAAAAAAACTGGCCGCTCCACCTGAAAAGATGGAACGGCCACTGTTCACACTCTTGTAACCGATGTGGGGCTTGAATTATTGATAGTAGCCAAGATCTTGCGCGATGTGCTGACGGACGACTTGCGGATTCGTGCCGAATTGTCCGAAAGTGCCCACAGCCCCCTGCGCAGCCGGATAGTTGGCACCGTGGAAGGCGCCTGCTTGTTGACTTGTCATGACACCGACTTGATTGTGCAAATCTTGTTGGATGTGCTGTTGAACCATCTGTGGGTTGGAGCCAAACTGGCCAAGTGTGCTATGCGCAGCCGGATGCTGAGCATAACCGTAGCCAAACGATTGGCTATGGATCTGTGCGGGAACACTTTGCATCACCTGATGCGTCACGCCCATAGGTTGCGCTTGATTCATGGTGCCGTAACCATAACCGTGCAAATCTTGTTGGATGTGCTGGCGGACCATCTGCGGGTTGCTGCCAAATTGGCTCAGTGTGCTGCCCGTCGGCGCTTGCGGAGCATATCCGTAAGACGGTTGTGCGTACCCGAGATCCTGCGCGATATGTTGTTGCACGATCTGCGGATTGGTAGCCCCGGCATGCATAGGCGAAGACGCGTAGGAATAGCCCGGATGCAAATCTTGTTGAATGTGGCTTTGCACCTCTTGCGGATGCGTGCCGAATTGGCGCAGTGTGTTAAACCCTTGCCCCATAACGTTGTTCTGGCCTGCGCCAAACGATTGGTTCATGTGCATGCCAAACGTCAACTCCCTTTTTGGTTGATGGGTGCTTCGGGTAAAGTATGCGCGAGTGCCATTACAACCATGCAAACCTCACAGATCGCAGAAAAACAAAAAGCTCGCCCGAGGGCGAGCTCACAGGTCGTATGTGTTATACATTCAGTGTAACCGACCAGTCTTCCACAGCCTGGCCTTCCAAGAATTTTTCAGCGTCCATCGCTGCTTTACAGCCGGATCCAGCCGCCGTAATGGCTTGCCGATAACGAGAATCCATCACATCCCCGCACGCGAACACGCCGGCGACAGACGTTTCCGATGTATTCCCCTTCGTCACAACGTAACCCACCGCATCCAGTTCCAACTGACCACCGAGAAACTCGGTATTCGGCCTGTGCCCAATGGCGACAAAAACGCCGTCGGCTTCAAGTTGTTTACGCTCTCCCGTCTCGTTGTCCACGACTTCTAAGCCGGTTACTTTGTTGCCGTCGGAGAGAACCTTGTCTGACGTCGCGTTCATCACAAAACGAATTTTTTTGTTCGCCCGAGCGCGTTCCTGCATCACTTTGGATGCCCGCAACTCATTGCGCCTGTGGACAATGGTAACCTCCGAAGCGAATTTCGTCAGGAACGTCGCCTCTTCCATCGCTGAATCGCCGCCGCCCACGACGATCACGCGTTTGTTTCGGAAGAAGAATCCATCGCACGTCGCGCAAGTTGACACGCCACGGCCAATCAGCTCGCTCTCTCCCTCGATACCCAGCATCTTCGCCGACGCACCCGTGGCGATAATCAACGCGTCAGCCGTATAGACGCGCTCCTTATCAACGGTGATGGTAAAAGGCCGCTTCGACAAATCGACGGAGGTCGCTTTACCGCGCGCAAAGACAGCACCGAACTTTTCAGCCTGTTTCTTCATTGACTCCATCAATTCAGGTCCCATGACGCCATCGGCGAACCCCGGGAAATTTTCCACTTCTGTCGTCAACGTCAACTGGCCACCCGGCTCTTCACCTTCAAAAACGAGCGGCTCCAAGTTCGCTCGTGCGGTATAAATCGCCGCAGTATACCCAGCCGGGCCCGTGCCCAGGATGATCAGTTTGCGATGTTCCATATACCACGCCTCCACTCGTTTTCTGTCATCCTATGTTACCCGTTCGGACGGGCAACTTCCACATGACCAGCGACACAGATCGCTTTGCCGCGGTCGACCGCGAAGTACAAATCCGCTCGTATGACTTCGGGTACTTCCTCGCCCCACTGCGACATGCGAAGCACCGCATCAAGAACCGTGTCGCGATGTGGCTCCATGCTTGCTGAACCACTGTTGACCTCGGCCTCGCTCCAGATCCCACGCGCATCCGCATCTGTGAGCGGGATCAGACGCACGGCGGGCAAGGTCTGCGTCACTGTTCGACGCAACACGGCGACACCCCGTTCCTCGGAAGACAAGTGTAAACGCAGGAGCGGACCAAAAAGCGGATCGGTCTCTATCGTCACATGAAACGCGGCATATTCTTCTGCCCGCTCGTCCGGCTCCGACGCAGCCTGCAGCCCAATCGCCGCCAGGGCATCAGACAATGCGGGCCATGCCAGCGCGAATGACGGCTCGTCTCCCATACCCATAGGTGTGCTTGCCAAAATGACATCTCGTGACTTTTCGGTATGAATACGGTCAAGTTCTGGCACCACACCGGGGTCCTTGTCCCGGTATTCGTGATACGCAATGACCTTCGCCAACGCCCGTACCGCTTGCTCCGGAAATGGGTAAATCGGAATTTCGCGCTCAGGATCGACTTCGAGACAGCGTACTCGGTAGTCGCCCGTGGTCAAGAAGTTCGCAACGACAGGTTTTTCATACGGGTGGCGCACACCTGGCGTCGGTGGATCGTTCGCGACTTCACAGAGTGCCGCCGAGATCGCAACTCGCACAGCCTCTTCGTTCGATGGTCCAACCGGCGTAAACAAAACGATGACCGCGTCGATCGCCGGATCGCGTAAAACTTGCGGCAACACAATTCGGTAGCTCTCCGCTAACGTTTCGAAGCCGATGTTAATCACCGGCCCGACAAACTCAAGTCCCTCGCGCACCAACCTATCCACAGTCATCACGGCACCGCCGGCAGTATTCGTCACGACCGCCACTCGTCGGCCGGCGCGGATCGGACCCGCGCGCAGAAGCACCGCCACGTCGAATAGCTCTTGCAACGTATCGACGCGGATGACCCCTGCTTGCTGGAACATCGCCTCCACCGTCGCATCTTCGGCTGCTACGGAAACCGTGCGCGAATTGGCGACGTCATGGCCGACTGGCGTGCGTGCGCTCTTGACCGCCAAAATTGGCTTCTGTCTCGTAATTCTGCGCGCAAGGCGCGAAAAATTACGCGGGTTTCCAAACGACTCGAGGTAGAGCAGAATCATGTCGATGGACGGATCGGCGCCCCAATACTGAAGGAGATCGTTGCCGGAGACATCGGCTCGGTTGCCTAGGCTGACAAAGCTCGATACGCCGACACCGATGTACGCGGCATAGTCGAGAATCGTGATACCCAGCGCGCCGGAGTGAGATGCGATCGCGACCCTGCCGTACTCCGGCACCTGTGGCGCAAAACTCGCGTTGAGCCGCGTCTCTTCATCCATCTGGATCAGGCCAAGGCTGTTCGGCCCAATCAAGCGGCAGCCCGCATTGCGCAACTTTTCAAGCAATTCGCGCTCCAGTTCCAGTCCCGGTGGATCCATGTCCGAGAATCCGGACGATACAATCATCACATGTTTGATCCCTGCTGCGATCACGTCGTCCGCGACGGACAAAATCTGGCTCGCCGGCACCACAATGACGGCGAGATCGACCTGCTCTGGTACGTCGCGCAAACTTGGATACGCTCTGACAGCGGCGACCGATTGCGCCGAGGGGTTCACCGGGTACACGGTGCCCCGGAAATCGCTGTTCAAGATATGACGAAAAATGACATGGCCGAGTCGATCCGCGCCTCGTGACGCGCCGACCACTGCCACGACCTTCGGATGAAAGAAATGATGAAGTGATGTCATGCGGTACTCGTCCTCCTCTGTGGGGAACAAAACGGGCCGCAGCGCTCACAAACGCCGGCGGCCCTGCAGGTTCCATCACCCTTGGTACGCTTGGTCAAGGAACGCTTCGACTTGTTCCTTCGATTTTGCGTCACGGCTAAAGAGGCGCGTGACCTCTTGACCGTTTTCATAAGCAATGAACGTCGGGATCC
Source organism: Alicyclobacillus sacchari (assembly GCF_004366795.1). Lineage (GTDB taxonomy): Bacteria > Bacillota > Bacilli > Alicyclobacillales > Alicyclobacillaceae > Alicyclobacillus > Alicyclobacillus sacchari. Next base: position 172,699 of record NZ_SORF01000004.1, read on the forward strand.
CGAGGATTCCGAGTTCTTCTCCCAATTCGGGCAACTCGTCGCGATTGACACGTACCATGGAGAACGAATCTTTGTATTTGGCTTCCCATTCATCAAAATACGGCTCGATGCGGCGGCAATCCGGGCACCAGTTAGCGTAGAATTCTACCATCACTCGCCCATTTTGCGTCACTTCGCGATAACGATCGTTCGACGTGATCTGCTCCATCGTCGCTCTCCCCTTCCGCCGCTATTATACCGCGAACGCATTGGCCGACAAACTACGTTGACGGGCCGGAAAATAGGCTGTCGTGGAGCCTCTGAATCGAACATGCTGTCGAACGAAGCCATATGCTTGACATGAAGGCTAGTCTGCCAGGAGGTGTCGCGGATGAAACTTGGCACGTTCATCAAATTGGGGACGCTCGCGTTTGACGTCGCCCGCGACGAGCGCGTGCAGGAATTGATGCGCATGGCGCACAACGGAGCAAAACGCCGGGGACTCTTGCAATCCCCGCCAGGATCCCGGCCGCAACGGTGAATCTCAACTTGTATGGTGTAACCATCCTCATACGGAAGATGGTTGCGCCAAACCAAATCGCGTTCCCCCTTCGATGCAGTGCCCTGCCCTCACTGGCAGGGCCTTTCTATGATTGCTTCACGTTTGCCTCCCCTTGGCGCTATCCTCGACGCCATGGAACCGCCGCGCCCGTTCCGACCGGACGTGGCAGCCACTTGACGGGCGAGCGGTGAGTAACCGCCAACCCCGAGGTGGCCCTCATCGCCTCGCTACCGCCATACCGGGAGCACAAGAAAATGAGGCGGATCAGATTCGATCCGCCCTCAAAAGGAGTGGCGTGGACAGCTGATACGACGACTGGTGGTGTGACCACCTTCGGCCCCCGTCCGTCTCAGGACGAGAGCCGGCGAAACGTGACAATCAATTGATCCCGGTAGCGCCGGATATCGACGATACGAATTTGCTGATTTTCAACAGCGTCCTTTAATTCACGCATCATCAGGAGGTTTTTAGCCTCATCAGCCTGCGTGAAAATCACCGTTTCGAACGGAGGTTCCATCTCGATCGACCCCCATTTCATCCCCTGCATCTGGAAGAAACGGTATCGTTGTGAATCATGATACATGCAAGGTCAGGTTGACGTCAATCTTATATGTAAAATTACATAACATATTCAACAGAATTTTTTCTTGTATGTTAGATTTTTTATCATGTGAATTCATAAAAAAACCCCAGCACAGTTGTGCGGGGCTTCATCTTCGACTCTTCGTTAACGGCTCGCTCGGTGTCGCCAATTGGGTGCGATCGCGTAATCTCGCCAGTGTCCCCAGGTTTCAGTTCGATCGTATTTACTCACATCGCTATGAAAACATATCACGACTTGCGCATCGTCGAGTTCTGGATGAATCTTGACAAGGTATCCGTCGGCATACCGCATGGCCGCCAAGGCGAAGGGTAAGTCGCGCAGAAACCTGCGATTGCGCATGCCAGCTCGCCCGTGAACTCCCGCGCCGCTGATGTGAACGTGGACCTGCAACTCAGACGGCGAATTCCACTCGGCTACAATCGACTCGCGAACCCATCGCCCGTAACGGCGCGACAACTCAGCGTCGTGAAACTGTTTGCCAATGCTCACATACATGCGTCCGGTGCGCAAGGAGCGTATGCAAGTATATTTGCGGCCGACGACAGGATCGTCTGGGGTCACATCTTCGAGAAATACGGTATGAACGCGATGGGGCAACCACTTCAACTTGGCTTGATCCATCCGCTTCCCCGCCTTCACAGAGTGACGTTCGCCCATCTATATGACGCGATTCACGTATTGGTGCACGCAGATCCATGCGGCCATGCGGCGTTAAGGTATGTCGTTCGCCAGCGTTTCGATGAACGTGGTGGCATCGACCGATCCGAACCCCGTCACTGCATCCCAGCCAGGTTTGGCCTCGTAGCCAATGACACCGTTATACGTGTTGTCCCCCACCACAATGTCACGGAACCCCAATTGACTACTGTAGCTGTATAGAACTTGCGGTAGTGACGACAGCGGTTTCCGCCCCAGACTCGCCCGCCGTTCGTTGGCAAGCGCAATCATCGCCGCAAACACCGGGCAGGCCACGGATGTTCCACCGACAATTGTGGGCTGTCCTTGAAACACCATTTGATACCCGCTGTCAGGGTCAGCATTCAATGCAAGATCGGGCACACCTCGTGCATGGCCGGGAACCGCCGTCTGCCAAGATGGCTTGGGAAATATATCTGAAAACCCACCACCGCTGGCACCGCCATGTTGAGGACCCAGATACGTCCACGCGCACTCTCCGCCATGTGCATACAAATGCGTGCCACCCACGGCAACCGCATGAGGACTCGTCGCTGGCGCATCTGCATGGCGCGAATACGGTCCGTAGGGGTTGTGCAAGCCATAGGCACCTTGGTCGCCAGACGCAATACAGACCGTCACGCCGCGCTCATCCAACTTCTGAATGATGTCAGCCATCGACTGCAGCGCCCCGGCATCGAACGAATCCTCGCCGTCACCGTAGGAGATCGACAGGACGCTTGGACGATACTGGTTATCGTTCAAAATGTAATTCAACGCATGCAGCATCGCGGCTTCAAACTCGGCATAGGTCTCTCCCGCGTTCGCCTCGTAGATGACAAACTGTGCCCCTGGTGCAATCGCCCCAGCCCACTGCAAGTCAAGTGAGGCTTCCTCGTCATCCTCACGCATACCTCCGTCATTGCGAGTCCCATCGATCGAAACAAAGGCAACCTGCGGCGGCGTGATGCCATGCATCTTCCAGAACAGAGTCGCATCCTGAAGGCTGTAACCGCTCGAAAACTCGACAATACCAATCGTCTGGCCGGCCCCAGTCAGGTCGTTTGGGATGTTGTACAGACGCCGAATGTCCGCTGGAAAATAGCCTTGACCACCATTCGCCAAAGCTTGCCCCGAGCGATTTGTATCGGCAAAGTGGATGTGTTTAAAAACATGCATCCCACATACCTCCTTGTGTGCTTGTATCATCCACACTTGAAAGGTATGTGGGAAGCCCTCAACCTGTCCGACACAAATATCTATTTATTTGCTTCGCGCGCTGCAAGTTCACCTTGTATGCGCCGCAAAAGTGCCTTGCAACCGAGTTGCACCAATCTGTACACTTCGTCGAATCGGCCGTCGTAGTATGGATCAGGAACTTCATCGAGCGGTTCATCAGGGACGAGATCCAACAAGCGAAAGACGCGATTCGAGCGAGATGCCCCAAGCCGTTCCAGCGCCTGCATGTTATCGTTGTCCATCGCCACGACATAATCCGCCTGTTGCAAATCGTCAGACGTCACCTGACGGCTGACCAGTCCTGTCCAGTCAATCCCGTTTTTCTCCAAAACGCGGCGCGTGCCAATGTGCGGCGGATCACCAGCATGCCAGTTGCCGATCCCGGCCGAATCGATGTCAATTTCGCCCGTGAGACCAGCTTCCTGGACCATGTTCCGAAAGACCGCTTCCGCCATCGGCGAACGGCAAATGTTCCCTAAACAGATAAACAACACGCGTATCACAGTCGTCCCTCACCAAATGAATCAGTCTTGGATTCGGTAAATCCAAAAGCGCTCCCGCGTCAGTTGCTGCACAACCTCATCACGGAGAGCCCCACCTTGCGCCAACGCTTCCTCCATGCGGGAAAACATGCCTTGATACTGCGATTTGTGAGCCCGCATGGCAGCCATCTTCTGTTCGAGGACGGATGAAACATCGAGCACGAAATCGGGCTCGCCAAGAATCGATTCCGCGTCGTTGACGACAGCCGAACCCCAAATCACTGGCCTCTCCTCTTTCGGCAAGCGCTTCACGGCGATCACCGCGGCATGCGACATCGCGTCGTGATCGGGATGCACACCATACTTGGGATAATAGGTCATCAAAATCGTCGGCTTTACCTCTCGAATGACGGCTTCAATCCGATCCGCCACCCGTTCCGGGTCCTCAAATTCAACCGTTTTATCCCGCAAACCAAGCAAACGCAGATCGTCCACACCAAGAGCCTGGCACGCATCCTCCAATTCACGGCGGCGGATGCTTGGCAACGTCTCGCGGTTTGCAAAAATCGGATTGCCCATGTTGCGTCCCATTTCGCCAAGGGTGCCGCAGATGAGCGTTGCAGGGGTGCCCGCCTTCGTAAATAGGATCACCGTGCCCGCCTTGCCAAACGACTCGTCGTCAGGGTGCGGAAACACGAGCAGCAGATGGCGCGTCTTTTCTATGTTCGCCACGATCACTCCTCCTCCCACTCGTCCAGCACGCCCATTGGCCAAGGCGTTCTCGACAATTGCAACGCGACGGCGAGCCGCCCTTCAGCATCGTGTCCAGCGAGCATCAATCGCCCCTCGCCGTCCACTTCATAATCGGTTAACCCTTCGGCGTAAATCCACCCTGACGCCATTTTTAAGCCAACCCGATACGGACGGCTGCCCGCGATTTGCGCTCGTTCAAACTTCACCAATCCATTGCGAATATAGGCACAAACGGCCATGGGTTGACCGAACCGGTGCGCGGCATATGCGCCATTGGTCGTCTCCAGGTGCACATACACATCGTCTCCGACAAATCTCTCCAGTGCTGCTTGAACCGACTGTACATCGATTGGCTGCAATTCGTTTCCCTGCTTTCCTGCCGACCACAACGTCGGAGATTCAAACAATTCGCCACCATCTTTGCCAAGACAAAAACAACAACAGCCTAGCTCGCCTGCCGATTGGGATCGAATGTTTGGGGCCCTCCCAAATCGTTGAACGCCGCCAATGACACCGGCGCGATCGCGATACTCCATGACAAATCGCTCATTGGCATGACATTCCGCCTCGCGAATGTGCCATAATCAACAGGAGTGCCTACTCTATCGTGCCAAATTCGACTATCCCATTGCAAATGTGATCACATTCAACGAGGAGGCCGTCTCGTGCACGCATCCGACTGGATTAAAGCCCTGCAACTCGAACCTCACCCGGAAGGAGGCTTTTATCGCGAAACCTACCATTCTCCCGTATGGATGGAGGACGAGTCGACGTTGGCGCGCTACGGTTCGCCGCGTCGAAGCGCCACATCGATCTATTTTTTATTGCGTACGCAAGACGTGTCCCACTTCCATCGACTCAAGTCGGACGAACTCTGGTATTTTCACGCGGGCGATCCGCTCGTCGTCCACACCATCGATGCCTCAGGCACCTACCAAGCACATGCGCTCGGCGTGCGTATGCACCGCGGTGAACGACCACAACTGCTCGTCCCGAAAGGGGTCATCTTCGGTTCGTCCCCTGCGCCACACGAATCCAACGAACGTGTTTTCGGCTACTCGCTCGTCAGCTGCATGGTCACGCCAGGTTTCGATTTCCGCGACTTTGAGTTATGCAGACGGCACGAACTCGTCGCACAGTTCCCTCAACACGCAGCCATCATCTCGCGACTGGCGCTTGCCTGAGCGCTTTTTCCATGCGGACGTGCAAGATTCCCGCATCGTAAAATGGCTCATCACTGACCGTGCAGTAGCCAAGTTTGTGGTAAAACCCTTCTGCATGGCACTGTGCATCGAGGACGGCGCGGTTGAATCCATCCGCCAGCGCCAACGCCTCGATGGCCGCCATCACAGCCCGGCCATAGCCACCCTTCCGGTATGACCTCAACACTGCGACTCGCTGAATTTTGGCCGTTCCGCCATGCACGTCGCCATAAGGCTTGTATCGAGCCGTGGCGACGGGTCTCCCATTCTCGTCTTCTATATAGACATGATGGCCGACGCCGACAGCATCTTGGTCATCTATTTCTTCCTCGATAGGCACCTGTTGCTCTTCGACGAACACCCGGCGCCGAATATCCAGGCATACCTTCAATTCGTCTTCCGTTTGGACGATCACAACGCGCACATGCAGCCCTCCTGTCGCTTGGAAACACTCCTTCGCAAGGCGTATCATAATGCCAGTGTAAGGAGGAACCGGAATGTCTAGTGTGCCAAATAACCTTGACGCCGCGCAACTGAACGGCCGCAAACGCGCTTTATTTCTCATGACCATTGCGCTTGGCGTGTTACTCAATCCGCTGAATTCATCGATGATCTCGGTTGCGATGACGAAATTTCAGCACGTATTTCACGTCCATTTTACCACCGCGTCCTGGCTCATTTCGTCCTACTATCTCGCCAGCGCCGTCGCCCAACCCATCATGGGTAAACTGGCAGACCTCCTTGGGCGCAAACCCTTGTTTCTCGTCGGTTTATTGCTCGTCGCACTCTCGTGTTCACTGGCGCCTTTCGCCCCTAGCTTCGCGTGGCTGATCGTTTTGCGCTTAATCCAGTCCTTGGGGAGCGGTGCCGTTTATCCCGCAGGCATGGGCATCGTGCGCAATGTGATCACCGAACGACAGTCGCAGGCGCTCGCGCTTCTCGCCGTGTTCTCATCAGGTGCAGCCGCATTTGGCCCTTCCATTGGTGGCATTATCATGCATTACGCCGATTGGGAAGGGGTTTTTTGGGTCAACTTCCCGTTCATCGTTGCAAGCTTTCTACTGGCCATCTGGGTGTTACCTCGAGGCCGCGCTACAAGCCAAACAGCGCCGCTCGGGCAGCGGTTGCGCGCGATTCTGTATGAACTCGACCTGCTGGGAATCTTTTTCTTTATTCTCGGCATCATCGGCGCCATCGTCTTTCTGCTGTCACTCACTGCCAGACCCTCGTGGTGGGGGCTTGCCCTTGGCGTCGTCGCCTTTGCCCTCTTCGGCTGGCGTGAGAGCAAGACGGAGCAACCGTTTCTAAGCCTCCGTTTCTTCCGACAAAACGCCGCCCTAACGTGGGTGCTCATCCAGTTCGCGACGGTCAACATCATCTTTTACTCGGTGTTCTTCGGTATGCCGACATACCTCCAAGAGGTGCGACAGTTCGATACGCAGGAAACAGGACTGCTCATGCTCTGCGTGGCAGGGTTCAGCCTCATCACATCGCCCATCACAGGGCGTTGGGTGGCCAAAAGCGGATCGCGCCCGCCGCTTGTCCTGGCAGCCGTTTTCATGACCGTCGGCAGCATTCTCTACCTGACCTTACATAGCCAATCACCCGTGTGGTGGCTGGCCGTCGTCCTGTCTGTGCTCGGACTCTCGAACGGTTTTAACAACGTTGGGCTGCAAACAGCTTTGTTTCGCGCCAGTCCGCGCGAAGTCATCAGCACAGCTTCAGGTTTATTTCAAATGGCCCGATACATGGGAACGATCATCTCAACCGTCGTACTGGGGTTACTGTTCGGTACTCACCTCACGACAGGGCAGTTGCACATTCTTGGCGTCGTCCTGGCCTGCCTCGGCATCGTCGTCTTGATCATGAGTTGGCGCATCCCTCGCGGCCGTTAAGCCTCGCGATCCGTCTGATCCCAGCGCAGCGGCGGCGCCGCAGTCGAGTCTCGCAAAACAATGTCGCCGCAAATATGTAACTTTTCCCGCGGGGCATCCGGATGGTCGATCCGCTGTAACAGCAAATCGACCGCCCGCGCCCCCATCTGCTTTTTATCCACGTAGACCGTGGTCAAAGCGGGCTTCATCTCCGACGCGTCATCGATGTCGTCAAAGCCCGTCACAGAAACGTCAGCAGGTACATCGACATCAAATTGCCGGAGCATCGTCACGACACTGATGGCAAGTGAGTCGTTGGCACAAACGAATGCCGTGGGCATTTCGCCCCCACGTATCAGTTGACTGACGACCCGTGTTAAACAAGCCATGTGTTCATCTCTCGTTACACCCAAACTGCCCACCAATTCGTTGGACTGGCGCAACGGGATACCGTGCTCCTCGAGCGCCGTCCGAAAACCTAGCCAACGATGTCGAAAGCTTTGCGCAAAGCAAGGATCTCCGACAAACTGCAGATGGCGATGACCTTGGCCAAGCAAAAAGTGTGTCAATTGACGAGAAACATCAAAGTTATCCACAAATACCGTGTCGGACGGTACCGACTCGTCCTCGTGATCGATAAGGACGAAGGGCAATCCCAGTTTGCGAATTTCTAGAAGCAGTGACGTAGCCACCAGTCCCACGCCGATCACGCCGAGAACGCCGGAAGGATTCAACACCTGCAGAAAGTTTTCCGGCGAGTGTTCCGTGACGAGTATGGTTCCATATCCCCTGTCGGTTACAGCCGTTGAAATCCCATCGACGATTCTTCCCCAAAACGACGATGCTCGGTTTTGCATGCGCACATTGGGCAACAGCACAACAATCGTATTCGCTTTACCTTTCTCTTTGGCAACGCCTGACTTCCAATGGTTACCTCTATTCTCCTGGAGAAAATAGCCTAATTGGGTTGCAATTTTCACAATTCGTTCGCGCGTCTCGTCACTGACGCCCGACTGTCCCGAAAGAGCTTTGGAAACCGCATACTTCGACACACCAGCTTGCTCGGCAATTTGCTGCATCGTTACCTTTTTTGCCATTTGACCCACGCCCTCTACTCCTATATCACCTTTTTGTTAGCCTAACTGATTCACGCGCATTCGTCTAGAGAGATCGCCATCATCAATGTCATAGCCACGCATGGAATCCACAGTTGCTACAGTACACATAGTTAGCTTAGTATAGTGTTTGTTATGCTAACTATAGGTGGTGAGATGATTCTGAACACGATGAATTTACGGCAACGAGTGGCAAACGAAGGAAGATCGATTCTCACTTGGTGGCGAAAACATGCGCTACGAAACGACGGAACCTTTTACGGCAGGGTGACCACCGATTGTATTCCCGATCCGAACGCTGATCTGGGAGTCATTCTTGCTACCCGCATTCTGTGGACCTTTTCTCGTGCTATCCATACCGGTTTTGAAGCTAGTGCAGAAAACCGGCATATCATAGACAGCATGTGGAATATGTTCAAATCTGCATTCTGGGATCAAACCCACTTGGGCGTATTTTGGATGGTGGATGCAAACCAGCAACCGGTTCAGACGCGCAAACACATCTATGCGCAGTCGTTCGCCATGTACGCATGCGCAGAATACTACGCAGCGACAGGCAAGCAAGAAGCACTTTTGTATGCGCAACTGATTTACGAATGCATAGAACGCTACGCTCGCGACTCCGTGCATGGCGGATACTTCGAGTCGTTCTCAGTGGACTGGAGACCGATGCAGGATCAATTGGGCATCTCCGATCTCGCTGCGCCGAAGTCGATGAATACACATCTCCACCTGCTGGAAGCGTACACGCGTTTATATCAGGTATGGCCCAATCCCGAGTTGCGGGATCGTCTGCGTGATTTGCTCCAAGTCGTTGCTACGCGCATTGTCAATCCGCAGACCTCCCATTTCCAATTGTTCTTTGATGCTGATTGGCGACCACTTTCCGACGTCATCTCGTATGGCCATGATATCGAAGGTTCCTGGCTGCTATGCGAAGCGGCCGAAGCCTTGGGAGACGGTGCATGCATACAGGCAACACGACAACTGGCGGTACAAATGGTGGATGCCACCCTTGCCGAAGGCTTGGATGCGGACGGTGGTTTGTTCAATGAAGGGCATGCGGGACGCGTGATCGATGATGATAAACACTGGTGGCCACAGGCAGAAGCTGCAGTTGGACTGGTGAACGCCTATCAAATTACGGGCAATCCAGAGTATTTCAAGCAGAGTGAACGGGTCTGGGATTTTATTGAACAACACATGTCCGACCGTCAGTATGGTGAATGGTATTGGCTGGTGGATCGCTCGGGAAACCCAGACAAGACAAAATGGAAAGTAGAACCGTGGAAATGTCCGTATCACAACACGCGAGCGTGTCTGGAACTGTGGCAACGACTCGCGCCGGAAGGAGAGTAAGCGATGTCGGATTCATATAGTGAACGCCGCGCTTGGATTGAGCAACATTACATGGCGCTTGTATCGCGCCGCAACGAACCCATCGAGCAAACGCACGGGTGGTTTACCCGTTATCGAGACCCAGTGTTAACCGCCGATCACGTGCCAATCGCGTGGCGCTTTGATATGAACCCTGAAACCAATCCATTTTTTATGGAACGATTGGCGGTAAACGCGGTCTTCAACGCGGGAGCCATTCTTTGGAACGAACACATTCTTCTCGTCGCGCGGGTCGAAGGCGTGGATCGGAAATCGTTTTTTGGCATTGCAGAAAGTGAAAGCGGTATCGACCGGTTTCGCTTTTGGGATGAACCGATTGTCATCCCAGAAACAGACCTACCGGATACCAACGTCTACGACATGCGCCTTGTACAACATGAAGATGGATATATCTATGGATTGTTTTGCACGGAGCGCCGCGACCCGTCGGCACCCGCCAGCGATCAATCGTCAGCCATCGCGCAGTGCGGAATTGTGCGTACGAAGGACTTGCGTACGTGGGAACGCCTCCCCGACCTTGTCACACCCTCACCGCAGCAGCGCAATGTCGTATTGCATCCGACGTTCGTCGATGGGAAATATGCGTTCTATACACGCCCACAGGACGGGTTTATCGAGGCGGGTAGCGGCGGTGGTATCGGCTTTGGTCTGGCAGACACCATGGAAGGCGCAGTGGTTCACGTAGAACACATCGTCGATGATCGCATCTATCACACCATAAAGGAAGCGAAGAATGGGCTTGGTCCCGCACCCATTCGCACATCCGAAGGATGGCTGCATTTAGCACATGGCGTTCGCAATACTGCTGCCGGGTTGCGCTATGTTCTTTATCTATTCCTCACTGACCTTCATGATCCGAAACGCGTGATCGCGCGACCAGGGGGCTATTTTCTCGCTCCCGTAGGCTCTGAGCGCGTTGGCGACGTATCCAATGTCGCATTTTGCAACGGTTGGGTGATGAAAGAAGACGGAACGGTTTTCATCTATTACGCATCATCCGATACACGCATGCACGTGGCTACGACTACAGTGAAGCAATTGCTCGATTATGTGAAAAACACGCCGGAAGACGGGTTGCGATCCGCAGAAAGCGTGAAGCAGCGCCTGACTTTGATTCAAAGTAATTCACGAATCGCCGAGTGAATGCAAAAGAGAGCCCCCATCTTCATCGGTAACATGAAAACGGGGGCTTTTTTGTACGGTAATCCTCTCCTTTAGAAAACGCCTGCAATCGCGAATCGATCTTACGTAAAACGTTGAGCTGGTCATATCGGGCTACCGTTGCGAACCTGTGGTTTTGCATAGTAGCGTCGAATCACGTCTTCAGCTGGTTTCCGATAAAACCAATAATTTCGGTTATGCTTCGCCTCATCGTCGGCGTATAGTGTTGCCGGCCAGTCCCATAACATATAACCGTAGAACCACGGCTCATCATGTAAGAGCGAAAACAGTGTCTCATAAAACTTCACTTGTTCTTGCATGGACAAAGAACCCTGGTGCGACCAGTCATTCGGTCGCTCAGCTGCGCCATCGACGTTCATGCATCCCACTTCCATAAAAAAGAATGGCTTATTCACCTGCGTGGCAAACGTGCGTAATTCCTGTACGCGCTCAGCGAAGGACGATACAGGATAGTACCCACTCGACGAAACGACATCGACCGCGTCCCACCAACGGACGTGTTCCTCCTGATATTTGTCACAGTTGTATGTCACCGTTCCGCGATACACCTCTCGCACCTGAGCGATTAAAGAGCGCCATTCCAACTCTCGTTTATCAGCCTGCACCATTTCACAGCCCACACAGAACATTTCACAGCCTAGGCGTTCAGCCATTCTCGCGTAGTGCAAAATAAAAGTGCCGTAGCTTTGGAACCATTGTGCCCATGTCGGCTCACCGGGCACATCGCGATCAAAAAAGTTGATATGCGCTCTCCATGTACCATTTCGGCAGTTCACAACCGGCTTGAGACAAACTTTTAACCCTAAGCGGTGGGCCAACTCAACTGCAAACGCAACTTCTTCGTCCGTTACAACCGGCTCATCCCAATAGTTCACCACCACACTCTGTGGCGTGTCCTGTAATGCTTGGAAAGCAATTGTTATCCAATTTGCCCCTGTCTCCTTCAATTTGTTCATCGACAGTTTCGCCTCGTCCGTCGTCCACGTTCCTCGGACGCCGACCCAACCCCAAGTGATACCACGTATAAAATCCAATTTGACTCCCCCATTCAATTGCTGTGCATTCTATTCGCGAACCGCTCCGTTTACAATGCCAGCAAAGATATAACGCTGCAAAAAGAGGTAAATCAGCAATAAGGGAATTGCGATAATGACCGATGCAGCCATAATCAGGTTCCACTGCGCCGAATACGGACCCTGGAAACGCAAGAGCGCTGTCGAGACCACTCCAAGATTGGTAGATGGCATATAGAGATATGGCGAATAAAGATCATTGTAGATAGCGATCGTCTGCAAAATGGCGACCGTTGCGCTAGCTGGAGCTAGTAACGGAAAAATAATAGAGCGATAGATACGAAAATAGGATGCGCCGTCCAGCATTGCGCTTTCATCGAGCGATATAGGTATCCGTTTGATAAATTGCATGTAGATGTAAATCTGAACGACATTCGTACCTAAATATAGAAGAACCATCGCATACCGCGTGTCAAACAACCCGATGTTTTTAATGATCCCGAAAATCGCCACCTGTACCGTCATGGTAGGAATAAACATGGCGACGAGATAAGCACCCATAATGACTTTTTTGAGCGGGAAGTTGAATCTGCCCAAAACATAAGCCACCATCGTCCCAAAAAAAATGTTGCCGATTACCGCTAGAACAATGATGATAAACGTATTGACGAATGCCGAACCGAGTGCACCGCCGGTCCACGCCGTGACGTAATTTTGCCAGTCAGGATGTAGCGGCAGCTGTAACGGACTAAGACGATTCATGTCGGCATTGCTTTTCAGCGAATTGACGACAGCAATATACAAAGGAAAGATGACGACCACAACGCCTATGGTTAGAACCATATATTTCGCAATACTTCCCGTGAACTTCGTCATTTTGCCTGTCATACGACATCATCACCTCCACCGACGATTTTGCGTTGAATGCTGATGACCAATACAACAATGACCAACAACACAATTGCCATTGCGGATGCTAGACCGTAGTTGTTAAACACGAACGCAACATTCATTGTCTGGGTTAAAAACGTTGCTGCAGCCGGAGCTGAGTTTGTCATGATAAATGGGATATTAAACGCTTCGAGCGCTCCCGAGACGGTCAACAGCAAGTTAACCTGAATGATGGCTCTCAGGTTGGGCAGTGTCACATACCACAGCGTCTGCCAGCCCGAGGCGCCGTCCAGCAGGGCAGCCTCATACATATCTTCGGGGATGGATTGAATAGCGGCCAAATAAATGACCATATTGAACGGAAAGTACTCCCATAAAGAGACAAATGCCAACGCCCAGTTGATAACATGGTTATTTCCAATCCAGTCGGCAGCCAATCCGCCAAGGCCAACCGCACGTAGAATCGTATTGAGTGCACCATTATCCTGGTACATAAATTGGAATATATATACAACTGCAACGGCGTTCAACATGTATGGAATGAAGAGTACAGAACGAAATCCGTTGCGAACCTTTACCTTTTTACTCAGGAGCAACGCCAACCCTAAAGCAATTACGTTTTGCACCAGTCCGCCGACAAAGTAACTGAGGTTGTGAAGGAACACGCCAAACAACGCCGGATTCTTGAAAATTTCCATGTAATTATGCAGTCCAACCCAGGGATACGAGGTTGAGAGTCCATTCCAAGACGTGAAACTATACAGAATCAACTTAATGGCCGGATATAGTGAAAAGGTCACCAGTAGGACTAATGGGATGATCAAGAAGCCAATAATCAGCAATCTGCGTTGGGCCTTGTAGCTGACGTGGAAGTTCACAGCGATTCACTCTCCCCAGATCCATCCAGAATCCAATCCCCCCAAGAGTTGGGGGGATTGGGTGCAGCCCGTGAACGATCTCATCATTGTCCTGACAGCGAAGCTGCGTTAGCCCATTGCTGGTTAAACTGTTGCAACGCCGTCGCGAAATCTTGCGCATTCAAGACCGTTTGCACGGCACCGCCACCATTGATATCGATCTGTGAGTTGTTTTCCAACTGTGTAAGTGCAGTCGTGCTTGGCACACCTTGAACAACCTTGGCCTGCGAATACAACTGCTGGATTTGCGGTACGTTCGATTTCATACCTTTCACAGGTGGCAGACCACCAGCATAGTTTGGATACCCAGATTCAAGAACCATCCACTTAACAAATGCCTCAGCAGCCGGAATGTTTTTGCTGTGCTTGTTGACTGCCAACTCCCAATCCGGCGTCATAATCGCGATCGGCTTGCCATGATTCGTCGCCGGGAACGGGAAAAAGCCCACATTAGAGCTACTCGTCCCAGCCGAGACGATTTGCGGGATAGCCCATTGCCCAAGGTACATCATCGCAACTTTGCCTTGCGCTTCCATCGTCTTGGAGTTCGCCCAGTTTGTATTCTTCCAATCAGGCTCTGCCCATCCGTTTTTCACAATGGTATGGACGATGTTCAGCGCCTGCCCCATCGGCGCGCTCGATGAAAACGGAGCTTTGTTGTTGACGATGGTGTTGAGGTAATTGGGATTGCCCGCGATCACGTCAGGCAGTGTATCCGTCCAATTGGCAAGCGGCCATTTCGCCGTATAGTTGAGTGCAATAGGAATGATGCCCGCCTTCTTCAGTTTTGCACAATCCGCGTAGAATTCGTTTAACGTGGTCGGTACGGAAGTAATACCTGCTTTTTTAAACGCCGTCTTGTTATAGACAATGCCATTCACATCACCAAACGTTGGAATGCCGTAAACATGTCCATTATAGGATTGAAAATCCTTAAAGTAGATTTTGTTATCCAACCCCAAATTATCGAGGGGGACAAAAAACTGTGGTAATTCATTTGGAGTGATGTTGGGTAAGATCAACATCACGTCTGGATAGGTACCTCCGTTCATCTGCGCTTGAACCGTACTGTTATCGACAAACGTCTGCCATTTCACCGTAATCCCCGGATGTGTTTTCGCGAACTCCTCTGAATACTTCTGAAGCATGCCGTTAGCCTGCATATCTGTGCGATTCGTCAACACCGTAATGGTTTTGGCCGTTTGCGAAGCTGCACCAGTTTGGTTTGCGTTAGTGTCTGGTTTGGAAACGGATTGTGTTCCACACCCCGCCAAAGCCAAAGCGCTTACACCCGTAATAGAGACCACTGCAACCCATTTTTTCAAGTTGAATCCCCCTTCTCATCTTATCAAGCAGATTCCATTCCTTCGGTATAACGTCAATGACAAAACACCAAGGACCTAACGATAGAATAACAAATACAACACAAGTTGAAAACAACAAAACGACCACCCAACCGAAATATAATACTGGTTAACTTTCGTAAATATATTTGTTAGCATGATATGGGTAGGTCTTGCAAAAGTCCGTTTACATCAAACAGTGCCGGCCTCGCCCGTCAGAACGGACAATTCGATGAAAAACCTAGGGGAAACATTACGACTCAACTTGTGGATGGACCATTACCTTGGTGAAGCATCAAGGGGATTCATTCATTTGTTATCCTAACATAGACATACCAACATAAGCGTCAATGACCATTTCATTACGCGAAAAAGGCCTGTCGGGTAGCACTTTCCTACCTAACAGGCCGCGGCCATACATGCTGCGCGATTAGTCCGGATCGTGGATACCTAGCGATTGGCGTACTGCGCGATCCCGGAACGCTTTAGGTGTCAGCCCCACCTGACGCTTGAACAGCTTATTGAAATATGTGGGGTCTGGATACCCGACGTGAGCGCCGACTTCGTAAGCCTTGAGATGAAAATCATGCAACAGCATATCTTTTGCCTTATTCAAACGAGTCTGAACAATAAATTCGCGAATTGTCATACCCGTCTCACTCTTGAACCGCTTGCTCAGATAGCTTGGGCTCAGGAAGACGCGTGCTGCCAAAGACGCGACATCGAGATCCGAATCATAATTCGATTCAATCACCTGGATGACCTGCCCAATTTGCGCGCTATGGGCCGATGTGACGGCCTCTTCACGCCCCATGATGACCATGAGGCACTGCTTCAGCCGTTCTCGCCAGTCCCACCACTTGGGGCACTGTTTGCCCACGTATTGAAGCCACTGCCGCGTTGACAGCGGCAATTGCATCAGACGGTCACGGCCGCTACCGGCCTTGAGTCCAATTGCCGCCAGCAATACTTGCGCCGACAATTCAGCGACATCCTCAATCCGATAACTGCGCTCCACAATTTGATTGAATACCTGATCGATCACGGTGGAAGCTCCTTCGTAACCACGATCGTCCAAGGCCGTGATGATACGGCTCAAATAGCGCATCCGATCTTCGTCGGAAATGGCAACGAGCTCGCGATCCAATCGTGAAAATGCATCGTCCTGATAGATGTTCAGATGGCAGGCGGACGTTGCTTCAAGCACTGCGGTCCACCAGCGGCGGACATCGGTGTCGACAAATGTCCGACTGACTCCAACAAGCGATCTTTCTGATGCGAGGCGGGCAATGCCAGCCTCGAATGATCCCATTGCACGCTCGGGCGAAAATGCGGCGAACGTGATGATATATGTGTTGGCATCACAGGTTAGCACATGAACGCATTCGAAGCCTCCCGCTTGCATTTGTGTTAAAAATGGATAGATGGGAACGACCTGTGAACTCCGTATGGTACACAGCAACAGTTCCTTGCGCTCGTGAACCCGTTCTAAGAGTTTGCCCACTTCCATAAAGTTGACCTCAATTGGCTTCTGTTGCAGGACATCCCATGAGGTCATTGGCCAAGCCGGACCTTGTTCAACAAACGCATGAAACACAGGTTGCCCCATGATATTTTTCTGTACGCTCAAGCTCACGGTACCCCTCCCCTCGCGCCCCACGAGGAATGAAAACGGTTTCTCAAAATCATTATAAAGAATAACATGCGACACAGGGAGACGTATTGTACATCAATATTGTCTTTCTTGATTATTGTTTGCGAAACTAAACAATTTTGTCCACCTAAAGGAAAAGTGGACGAACACTCTTAGGCTTTCGTCCACTCGATCAAACGCGTAATTGGATCTGCGTGAAGGATGCAAAGTCGGTGTAAAGCTCTCGTGCAACCAACGTACAATAGCTTTGCATCTCGCTCGCTCAAATGGTAATGATGAGCATCGGCATCGACGACAATCACACTGTCAAACTCCAACCCTTTCGCAAGATAAATCGGAACAATGCTCATACCGCCCTCGTAATCCGTGCGATCGGCCGTCAACAAGTGCGCGTCGAGCCCCGCTTCCAAGCAGGCGTTGTGGTAGACATGTGCATCTTCTTCTGTTCGAGTAAGCACGGCTACCGTCGACGACAACTCACGCATCGCCAACATGTGATGAAGTGCAGCCTCAAACCGATCGCGCCACGCCACCTCCTCCACCATCACCTTGTCTCCACTGCGGAAAATCGGCTTTGCTTCGACCGATGGTGCAAAAGGCCGCAAAATTCGATTGGCAAATTCAATAATCTCGAAAGTCGACCGATAAGACACGGACAATTCCACATACCGGCACCCGCCCGGAAACTGGTCGATGAACTCACGCCAATCGCGAATTCCCGCCTCGCTGTGTATGCTCTGCGAAAGATCGCCAAGAATGGTGAACGAGTTACTTGGGCAGTAAGCACGCAAAACCTCTAAGTGTACAGGTGAGAAATCCTGTGCTTCGTCAATCACGACGTGATCGAACCGATCGCGCGGGTCAACGCCGTATAGCCACTGATGAATCGCGAGTAGAAGCGGCAGATCTTCCGGCTGCACGTGGAGACGTGCACCGCGTTTAGCAGGCTGTCGCAACGAAGACGTCGTCAAGTCAGGATGCCACTCAAGAAACTGACGGTACAGGCTCAGGGGATCCATGCTTGGCCACCGCTCTTCATATTGACGAATGGCCGCAGCCAATTTTCGTTTCGATGACCTATCCGTCTGACCGACAGCTTTGGCCTCCATCTCGAAATGCCGACGAACGCGCGCTAGCACCCGCTGCCTGCGTACTAACACGGGGTAAGAGGCGTATTCTTCAAAGAACCAGCGAACGACGGTCGCATGTTCGAGCGACCGCCCGAACGGCGCAAGCGCTCCCCCCGCAGGGGGCATCGACCGTTCACTTTCGGTGAGAAAGACCTGCAAACTGCGCAGCGTTTCGAGCTTGCCCTTACACTCGACCTCCCGCATCGCGGCCGTATATTCGGTGGGTTGGCGAAGTGCGAACCGCTGTCGCAGGCGCTCACCGGGATCGACCAAGAGCACGGCGTGATCGAGCACACGCAGGGCAAACGCGGAAAAAGTCGTCTGCTGCACGCCGCCCACTCCAAGTTCGGGGAGAACTTCGGAAATATAGTCGACGAACATCGCCGATGGCGCGAAGATGACCATGCGCTCTGCGCGAAGCCGCTCTGCGTGCTGGTAAAGCAGATAGGCGAGTCTGTGCAGGGCGACGGTCGTCTTGCCGCTGCCCGCGACACCCTGGATGACAATCGGCAAATTTCTGTCTGCGCGAATGATTTCGTTTTGCTCCGCCTGGATTGTCGCGACGATGTCGCGCAGCCGGCTGTCCTTGGCATCTCCGAGGCGGTAGAGGAGAAACTCGTCCGTCGCCGCCGTTTGCTGCTGTCCCTCAACATAGCTGTCGACCACGCGTTGCAACTCGCCATCCCGGACGACAATATTGCGTTTGAGCGACACCTTCCCTCGCACCTCGCCCTCGGGCGAAACGTAGCGCGCTTCACCTCCCTGTCCGGCAAACGAATAAAACAGACTGGCTGCAGGCGCGCGCCAATCCAGGACCATGCGATCGCCAGAAACCGGATCGTCGATCCCGCGTTTGCCGATATACAACCGCTCGACACCTGTCCCTTCTGGAGAGAAGTCGATGCGCCCGAAATATGGCTCGCGCATTGCGCTTGCGAGTGCTCGCCGACGCTCGCGCGCCAACCCGGCGACAGCGACATCCGCCACTTCGTCCGCCGTCAACGCTTCGTCTTGATCTTCCTCATCCTCGTCGCGCAAAGGCGGCTTTGGCCCACCCGCCAAAGCCTGCTCCATTGTCTGCAACACGCGCTGAAGCCGCAGTGCCTCCTCCTCGAACGGATCGACCGCCGCGCGAGGAAATGCATCGGCCTCGTTCATTCACGCTACCCCCTTGCCCCTGCTGCTTGTAAGGCGCACTGACCACGCCGCATACCATACGAGCGAACCGACGTCCGCGATCGCAATGACAATGCCCATGGGCAACCCTGTATGTGCCCCGCCCAAGCCTACCAGCGGAGACGCCAGGGCGCCGAGTAGCAATTGCGAAACACCGATCAAACCGGCGGCACTGCCAGCGGCGCGGCCATGATTCTGCATCGCAAGCGATGCCCCCAACGTGCTGACGATACCGACACTCGACACAAGGAGAAAAAGCGACGGCAAGATACCTGCCAGTCCAGCACCAAAGAGTAGGCTCAAGAGCAAGGCGACGCCTCCGAGCGCCGCGATGCACGCGCCGGACTGGAACAATCGCGGACCATCCACGCGTTTTGCAAGCCATCCGCTCACCTGGGAAGCCATCACGATGCCGATGCCATTGATGGCGAAACAGACGCTGAACCACTGTGGCGACAAACCATAGATGTCCTGCAACACAAAGGGCGATCCCGAGATGTAGCCAAACATGCCAGCGGATACGAGTCCTTGCGAAAAGGCGTATGCCATAAAGATCGGATCGCGAAGCAAACGCCCAAACGACGACGTGATGCCCTTGATTCCCCCCCGCGTGCGATGGCTCGCAGGCAGTGTCTCCGGCAGATAGAGTGCCACAAGGGCGGTTAAGGCAACGCCAATGCCGCAAAGAATCAAAAATACCCCGCGCCACGACGTAAAGCGCAACAATTGACCGCCGATGACCGGCGCCAGCACGGGAGCCACACCGTTGATCAACATCAAAAGAGAAAAGAAACGGGTCAACTCGACGCCGCTGTACATGTCTCGCACCATCGCACGGGCGATCACGATGCCAGCAGATCCACACAGGCCCTGCACAAATCTGAGTGCGACGAGCCCCCAGACCGAAGGCATCCTTCCACACGCGAAAGAAGCCAACAGATACAAGACAAGACCTACCAAGAGCGGACGTTTGCGGCCGCTGGCATCGCTCACTGGGCCAGCGAACAACTGCCCAATGGCGAGCCCGACCAGACAAGCGGTCAAGCTGAGTTGCGCCGTCGCCGTCGCCGCATGCAAATCGCGTGCCATCGTCGGCAGTGCAGGCAAATACATGTCGATCGACAGCGGTGCGATGGCCGTCAGCACGCCCAAAATCGAGGCCATCTTGAACCGCCCCCACGCTGTCGTGGGCGGTTGCACCGCGGTATCAGGTATGCGCTGTAATTCGCTGTTCATAAGACTCCTCTCCGCGGCGGCCGCATTGACACCAGAATCGCGTTACGGCACCCGTTCTATACTTCGCGTTCAAGATAGTCCGTTCACCAGTTGTTGCCCAAGCCACTGCGTCAGCGAGTTCCAACCGTTAGGCGCAGCGACGGACCGAAACGCGGCCGACATCGAGATGGCCGTCTCCCCCTGCTTGGCCAACGCGGCTTGCCCCGCTGCCGTCGGGTGCACGTCGTTCTTCAAGATATAATTGCTATGTCCTGCAAACGCATCGAAGGCATCCGCAATGGCATCGCCATACGCGACGGCGTCCTTGGCAATCTGTACATTGGCCGCGCCGACAGCGGCTTGGGCCGCCATGTACAAGGACCGATCCGACGCCGGAAGTGGATTGTACAAGTCGTAGACGACGACAGTCGCCTTCGGATTCAATGCGTGGACGTCGTGCAAAATGGATGCCACATTCGTCGCAATGTTTTCTACACCCGTGCTCAGACGGGTGGCCAATTGTGCAGACTGATCTGCGGTAAGCGCAATATCGTTCCAATTGGTTGCACCAGCAGGCAGTAATGCCAGGGCCGGTTGCAGGAGATCATTGCTGCCAATGTCAATGGTCACAATGGTCGCCTTTGCGACGTCGCTGCGCATGCTTGGATCCGATTGCAACGCATGCAGCAGATTCGAGCTGGTCCACCCCGGAACGCCCAGGTCCATGACACTGTCGTGCTCCTTGGCGCCGATCAGATAAGGAAACGCGAGCTTCGAAGGCGCGCGGTTATCTCCAAGGTTAAATCCAAACGTAATGGAATCGCCAAGAGCCACGAGGCTTCCCGCTGAACGGTTTGCTGTCTGGCTGTGAGCCATTGTGTGTACAGCCGTCGCAGCATGTGACGCCTGTAGGGATACATGAATCGGTGCAGGCAACGTCAACATCGCGACAGACGCGATGGCAATGGGCCCTAGGATCGTCATATGGAACTCCCACTTCCGTCCGCTTTCACTTGAATTTGTAGATTCTCGCACCACAATCTATTCTCATTATAGGATTGCGTATGCGCGTTTGGAAGCGGATTTTGGAATTGGTTTGGTATACTTTAAGAAACAGGGAGGCGGTTGAGACATGCATGTGCGCGTTGTTTTCCTCGCATCCATTGTCTGTTGCTCGGTGCTGACCGCCGGGTGCGGAGCGCCGTCCCCAGGATCGGCAAAGGCTTCCCATGCCGCGCATGGACATGGTACGCCAGCGGCGGGGACGGCGTTACAACAGATTGCGGCAAAAACGGCGGCGACCCCCGCGACGTTTACGGACGCTGTACATGCCGTGGATGCACACATCCATATGTTTGACGGTCGCGCTGGCGTGGCATGGGGGTACCAGGGAAATCGATTTGTCTGGTACACGACGGCTGACGGCGCGCACACATGGACTCGTCAACAACTCCCCCCCTTGCCGACTGACGATGTTCTCGGGAACGGCCCTGGCGGCGCCGATTATATCTATCCGATGATCGCATCGGATCGCGCATGGTCCTTCGTGTGGATCGACACCGGGGAAGCTCACATCCTGACTACGCGCGACGGTGGAGCGACCTGGATCCCGTCGACCTTCTCCCTTCCCGATGGCGCGACCCAAATCGCGTTTGGCGAGTGGCAAGGATCCAAAACAGGCTGGTTACTATTTGAAGATGATGCCAGCGGCAGTGCCGCCGCGAAATACCTGTTTGCGACAGCCAATGGTGGACAGGTTTGGCGTATGGTGAACAGTTCGCAGGACGAGCTTCCACACAACGGCTTTTCCGCGCGCATGGATTTCGCCCCCAACGGCAAGACAGGCTTGTACGCAGGCGTTGACGAATTGACCAAAACGGTCAATCTCGCCGAAACCATGGACGGTGGGACCCACTGGCATATGAAGGCCTTCAGCCTTTCATCCCAGCCTGTCACAGCGCCGGTTGTCGAATTCATCAAGGCGAATTCGAATCAGTCGTTGATGGTGGCGATCACGATGCAGACGGCAAACGGAAATCAACTGTACGTCTGCACTTCGACATATGGAAAAAATTGGACTGTAGATGAATTGAACGTGGGTCAAGTGCAAGCGTTGTCCGCCATCGCACCGGACGGCCTCGTACTGCTCGAATCGCGCAACGGCCAAGAAATGATTCTTCGCAGTTTGGACGACGGTCAAAGCTGGTACACGGTTGGCAGCTCGCTGCCCAACAACCTAGGCAGCGCAACCGAAATCACCCTGGACATCGCCGATCCAACGACATGGTATCTGCTCGCGTTAGACTCCAAACTTCATGCGACGTTGCTACGCTCAGAGGACGGTGGCATGCATTGGCAAGCGACGTGATCGCCTTCCGTGCATTTACACAACCTCCGTGTGAAAGCAGCGCCGCATGTGCTCCAAGAACTGCTCGCCTTGATCTGTAAACGTCGCACAACCAGCGCGGTGCACGACCGTTGCAAACCCTGCGTCGTACGCCCCGGCCGCTGTCAGGAAGTCACAGATGTCTGTGCAGACACCGACGATGTGCACCCGCTCGACGCCCAGTGCACGCAGGCGGGCGGCGAGATCTGTGCCGGAAAAGGCGTTATAGCTGGCCTTGGGTACGTACATCACGGTATCGCGATCGCGCACACGGGCATACCAGGCGCCGAGATCGCCATACAATTGCTGCCCCCATGTGCCTTTGACGTTGTGCGGCGGCCAGTCGCGAAAATGCGGATCCCCTTCCTGGTGCTCATCCATGCAAACGGCAACGATTTGTCCGTCCACAAGCATGCGGTCTGCGAGCTGTACGATGTACGGAACAATGTTCTGTGCCGCTTGCCCGGCGGTGAGACTGCCTTCGTCGTGCACAAAATCGTTTGACATGTCGACAATCAGTAACGCGTCTTTGGCCATGACAAAGCCCCCAACCGATTTGTTGTTCACATTGTACCCATACTTGCAAGAGCATTGCCAACCAGATACGATGACGCAGGAAATGAGGGGTATTATGCGCTATCGAGGATCACATCGATTGGAAAAATGGCTGGAACAGGGCGGGGAAAAACTGCTTGACGCCCGCAAAGATGATTTGGGAGCGTGGTATGCGGAACAGCGGAAACCTTTTTGCCTCGAGATTGGCTGTGGAAAAGGCGGCTTTTTGCAGACGATGGCGAAGCTCCACCCGGATACGGAATTTGTCGGTGTCGACAAAATGCTCGCCGTCGCCGCCAAAGCGGCTGCAGGTGCGGCGCGGCACGGGCTTTCCAACACGACGTTCATCGTTGGCGACATTGGGCGGATCGGAGAGCTTTGGCACGAACCGCGCGTCGCGCGCATCTATCTGAACTTTTCCGATCCGTGGCCGCGCCGTCGACACTACGATCGCCGTTTGACCCATGCGAGCAAGCTTGCGCTATACGCCAAATGGCTGTGTGCGGACGGCTGGCTTGAGCAAAAAACGGACAACCTCGATCTCTTTGATTGGTCGCTTGCTTCGCTTGCGGCCAACGGTTGGGACATCGCCGAGTGCGAGCGCGGATTTGCATCGAGTGACACCGACGGAACCTTGTCCGGCAAGTATGTGCAGACCGAATACGAGGCGAAGTTTCGCAGCATGGGTTTGCCCATTTACTACTTGCGTGCCCGCCCACATCAAGTCGAATAAACGCTGGAGACCAGGGACATGTCCCTGGTCTCCACGCTTCGCTTACAGATGGTTTGTGCGAAAGGCCGCGAGTTTGCGCTCCATCATATCGTACATCGCGTACACGACCCCTTCACGGCCGACGCCGCTTTCCTTGATACCGCCGTATGGCATATGGTCCAGTCGATAGGTTGGCACCTGGTTGACCAAAACCGCCCCCGCCTGTAGGGTTTCCACCGCCGCCAAGGCGCGATCGATCCGCTTTGTGAAAACCCCCGCGTTCAGCCCAAACTTCGAGCGGTTGGCGAGCTCCACCCCGACATCCCAGCTGGAAATTCGCTCGACGACGACGATGGGCCCAAACGCCTCTTCCGTAACGAGTTTCGCGTCGGCAGGCACGCCCGTGACGACCGTGGGCTGCATGCGATTGCCGTCGATCTCGCCACCACAAAGTACCCGAGCGCCAGCTGCCTGTGCTTCGTCGAGCCAAGCAGCCAATCGTGTGCCCGCCTGTTCGTTGATCAAAGCCGACACGTCGGTCGCCTCATCGGTCGGATCGCCAAACCGCAATGCTTTCGCGCCTGCGACAATTCGGTCGACCAAATCATCGAAGACCGCGTCGTGGATATAGACCCGTTGAATCGAAATACACACCTGCCCGCTGTAAGCAAATGCACCGCCAACGATCTCGCTCGCAATTTTCCCTAACTCCTGCTCCGAGAACCCTTCGTCGACGATAAGCGGCGAGTTGGACCCCAATTCGAGCGTCACTCTGCGCAAACCTGCTTGTGCGCGGATTTGCCGTCCCACCGACGGGCTGCCGGTAAACGTCACGTACGCTACGTCCGGGTGTGTCGTCAGCACTTCGCTCAGTTCCTTGCCGTCACCAGGAATGATGTTGAGCACACCCTTAGGCAATCCAGCATCGGCAAAGATGTGGCCGAGCACGAGTGCCGACAGCGGCGTTTGTTCCGCCGGTTTCAGAACGATGGCGTTGCCCGCCGCAATGGCTGGGCCAACTTTGTGGGCGACAAGATTCATCGGGAAGTTGAACGGCGTAATCGCCGCGACAACGCCCAGGGGCTGCCACATCGTGAACCCCAGATGATGCTCACCGCGCGGCGCCGCGTCCATGGGTACAGTCTCGCCGTGGATGGAGCGTGCCGCCTCTGCAGCAAAACGATAGGTCTCCACGGTCCGGTCGATCTCTTGTTTGGCGGCCTTAATCGGTTTTGCCGCCTCGCGCGCGATGGTATCGACCAATTCGTCCTTCCGATCCGAAATCAAGTCAGCCACTTTACGCAAAATGGCAGCACGCTGCCAAGCGGGAACCTGCCGGAACGCCTTGGCCGCCCGCGCCGCAACCGCAATCGCCCGCTCCGCCTGCGCCGGGGAGGCGTAGCCAATCTGCGCGATCACGTCTTGGCTATACGGACTTTTCAGCGCCACCAGACGCGCTCCCGCCTCCCAATCCCCGTCGATCCACAAATGTGTCTCTCCTGCCATCGTCTATCCCTCCGTCGAATTGTTTCTCCCGTCCACCACACGGATTTCCATGTCAGGATACCCACGCCGAAACGAGCTGATGCACCGTGAAACCCGGCTAATTGTCCACACCCAAGGGCTCCCCGCCTTGTTCTGCCGACACCCTGATGACATGGAGGAGCCGCTGCGCGGCCAAGGCGTCGTGGAATGTCGGTGCTGGATAAGCAATGTCCTCCCCTGCCACCCGCAGCGCGAAGACGGCCAGACTCACAGCGTGCGCGTTCAAGTGTGCCGTCTGTGCAAATTTGGACGGTATCGGCGCCAGCGCTGGATGCCGATCCGGTGCAAGCCTCGGCAAGCGTTCACCAGTTGCCGACCAAACCTCGGCGTGAGATTCACGATCCAACGGGATGTACAGCACGCCGCCCTCACAGACGATCTCAATGCTGTCGCGCTCCCGTCCCGCGTGCACACGCGAGACTTCGAGTGTGCCGACAGCGCCCGATTGCATGTCGATCCTTGCCAAAGCCCAATCGTCAACGGTGACCGATTCGTTTCCCGCGGGACCTGGCCGAGTCGACACAAAGGTGCGCACATCAGCCGCCACCGTGCGCGCGGGACCAAGTAGGTGCAACAAAAGATCGGCCAAGTGAACACCGAGATCGAGAAGAGCTCCCCCGCCCGCTTGCTCTTGGCGCAAACGCCAAGCCATCGGACGATCAGGATCTAGATAGCCGCCATGGAGCAATTCGGCGCGAAACGTGAGCACACGCCCCAGACGACCGCTGTGCAGCCACTCGTAAGCATCCACGACCGCCGGATGAAACCGATACATGAGCGCCGCTTGATGAACAACCCGCGCGTCCTCGACCATCTCTGCCATGCGCAAAGACTCCTCGATATGGCTACTCAAAGGTTTTTCACAGTACACGGCAAGGCGATTTTGTAGCGCGGCTGATAAGGCCGCCATATGGGCATCGTTAGGCGACGCGATAGAAACAGCGTCCAATTCCTCACAGGCAAACGCTTGGACGTCTTCCGTCACCAGGCGAAACGTTTGCGCGGCGAGCGCTGCGGCGGAAGACTGAAGATTGTGCACGACAGCCGTGTCCCATACGATGTGCGGGCAGGGGCGAGAACTTGCTAGATTCAATTGACTTGCAAGCACGTGGGTACGCCCGATGAAGCCGTAGCCGTGCAAACCCATGCGCAGCTGTCGATACGATGTCGTCAAGTGATCACCTCAATGTGGTTGCAGATAGGCTTGGTGTTCAGCTGTCCAGACAATGTCTGACGCAGGCAGTCTGGACATCTGAAAGCGCGGGATCAACGCCTGCGGGCGCAACGGCTCAGGCCCCTCGAGTAAGCCAGCCAAATGTGCCAAAAGGCCGACGATCCGTTCTGGGGCGACACCGAGGGACCGGAGTGCCTGAAGTGTCAAATCTCCGTCTCGTTTCGCCAGCCTGCGTCCATGCTCATCGATGATGAGCGGTACATGTGCATAGGTAGGCGCTGGTTGGTCTAAAACTTCGTAGAGGAACCCCTGGCGCAAGGTTGACGCGAGTAGATCGCGCCCGCGCAGTACGTCGGTCACCTCCATAGCCGCGTCATCGACGACAACCGCCAACTGATACGAGATGACGCCATCGGCCCGCCGCACAACGAAGTCCCCGCCCTCACACGGCCGCCCGATCTGTGGTCCAAGGACGCGATCGACAAACGAAACAGTAGTGTCAACAGGCACGCGCAGCCGCAACGATGGCGACTTTTGCTGGGCGCGACGCTCGCGCTCCCTCGCCGACAGCGTCCAGCAACGCCCGTCGTAGCGCGGTTCATCGCTAAACCATCCATGCGGCGCAGATGCGATGGCCGCAATTTCCGCTCGACTGCAGAAGCAAGGGTAAGTAAGACCGAGATCGGACAATTTGGCAATGGCGTGTTCGTAGCGGTTGATCCGCTCACTTTGCACGTACGGCGCATGGGTTCCACCCACGTCAGGGCCTTCGTCCCAGTCCAGGCCAAGCCAACGCAAGTCGCATAAAATGTGTTCAGCAAAATGAGCGCGCGAGCGACCGTGATCCAAGTCCTCAATGCGCAGGATAAAACACCCGTTGGCGGATCGCATCTGCAGCCAGGCGAGCAAAGCCACAAACGCATTGCCCAAGTGCATGAGACCCGTAGGACTGGGCGCAAAACGTCCTCTGCGCATTCCTCGTTCACCTCGCCAAACAAAGCGTCATCTTTATGGTAGCAAAAAATCGATGAAGATACCGATTCCAGCTGCAAGCAGGAATTTCGCCGTGTGAGCGCTAACATGTGTTCAAGACGTGATGATCGGACTGGGTGATGCGTTTGCGAATAGCGGTAAGCCATTCGCAAAGTAGCGTGCTCATCGACGGGAGGGGAAACGACCGATGAAGGTGAGGCAAGTGCGTCGGCGGTTCGTCACACGCGCGAAGGCTGTACAACGTTTGGGTGTCGTCGTCATCCTTGGAGCCATCGTAGCGGTCGGCAGCAGCATACACGCCGACTTGATCGCAAAGGAACCAAGTCAGCCTGAAGGCGTGATCAAGGAAGCTTCATCCAGGCAAAGCAAACCACGACCGCAATCTTCCGCGATTCCTGGCCTTCATATCTCCTCCTCAAACCTCGCCGCCGCTCACACCGGAACTGGGTCAGCGACGCTTGATACACCTGCCTTGCTCCCTTGGACGAACGGCCAGTGGGCAGTGGACGAGGACACGTGGTACCGCGACGATGGTGACATCGGCTGGCGCAACGTAACACCGCCTACGCTCGTCGCTTCAGATGCCATCGTGACGGCATGTGGATTTTGGAGCAAAGACACAGGTGTCATCGCAACACGCCAAAACGGTCTCACGACCATGTACAGCACCAACGACGGAGGAAAGACGTGGACTGTGGCAGACCTGACCGTCCCCGGGGCAATTGTCGAGCAGGTGGACATGGTCAACACCCACATCGCATATGCGTATGGCGAAAGCGCGAGCCGGTTTTTCATCTGGGAGACAGTGGATAGCGGGCAAAACTGGGTGACCACCATCAGCGGGGCAAGCCCATTGACCACGGTGAACCCTTGGTTTGCCGACATGCCGCAAGCGATCTCGTTTTCCAGTGCTGCCGTGGGTTACAGATGGTCATCACCGACGTCCATTGCCTATACGACAGATGCAGGCCACTCGTGGTCAAGCAACCTGCCAACCCTACCACCCCCCGACGGTACAGTCGCTCTGGCGGATGTGCATTGGACGGAATTGCCGCAGTTTTTTGGCAATATAGGCGTCTGGGCCATCGACGCAACCGTTGCCAACAAGGCCGTCTGCGTCATCTACCGAAGTGACGATGGCGGACTGTCGTGGACTCCCGCAGCCGTGGAACGGTGGAACCCTAGTGTCATCCTCCATTTTGTCACACCACAAACTGGCTGGGCCATCGCCCCGGATCAGAACGAATGGCTCACGAGCGACGACGGCGGTAAAACATGGAGACCCGTGGTGTCCTCGATTCGCGTGACATCGCTCATCAACATACAGCCGCTCTCCGCATCCCAGGCATACGCTGTCGAAATCCTGAAAAGCGGTTCGTTGCGGTGGATTGTCACGAGAGATGGCGGGAAATCCTGGGGCGGTGTGGCTTATCCTTTTCAGGGCGCTGACACACCCTAATCGTGTACCACGACACAGCCTTACGGCTTGGGGAGCGGATAACCATGATCGGTATGAAAGCGCTATACAACATCGGCTGGGTGATGGAGCAGACATGGCAACACCTGTTGTTCGCGCATTGGCCCGTCGCAGCCAGACACATCCAGCCACTCCTGCCGAGTGGTTTGGAGTTAGACACGTATGACGGAACGGCATGGGTCAGCGCCATCCCTTTTCACGTCACCCAGATGCATCTTCGCGGAATACCGCCTTTTCCCGGCCTTCGTGACTTCCCTGAATGCAATTTGCGCACATATGTGACCTACCGTGGAACGCCAGGCGTCTATTTTTTTCGATTGGACGCCGGACATGTGCTCGTGCCAGCGCTTGCGCGGATCGGATTTCACATACCATACCGGTATGCCAAGTTTTATTTTTCCTCGACGCACCAACAGACCATCTGCAGGTTCCAGACAAATGGCCACCTGCACCCAGGTGGCCTTTCCTGTATATACCAGCCCATCCTGTCTGCGGAGCGATTTACACCAAGCGATGGATCGCTGGAAGCATGGCTGGTCAATCGATTTCATTTCTTTACGCATTGGCATGAACGACTGTGGCGAGGCGATCTCGCCCACGAACCGTGGCAACTGCAAAAGGCGCGCTGGCGCCTTGACGAAAACAGGCTGTTTGGCCCCTTCGGATTCGCACCGCTGGCACCAGAGCCGTTACTCTTCACCGCACAACCTGTTACAGCTCGCATTTGGCCGCTTGTTCCGGCGTGATCGGCCACAGTCTCAACGCGCGCTTAACCGTCGACCTGGGTCGCCGCATGAATTTTGTCGAGCAACTCGCGAATGTCACCGAGCAAGCGCTGCACGTCCGCAATCGCCAGATTCTGCACGCGAGAAAGAACACACTCGGGTACATCCGCAACCTGTTGGCGTAGAGCCAGTCCGGTTTCCGTAAGCGAAACATACACCTTCCGCTCGTCGTCCTCGGCCCGGCGCCTGTGCACCAGTCCCGACTCTTGCATGCGTTTGAGTAGCGGCGTCAAGGTCCCGGAGTCTAAATACAGTCGTTCGCCAAGCGATTTGACGGTGCATTCCCCCAGTTCAAACAAGGCAACCAACACGAGGTACTGCGGGAATGTGAGTCCAAACGGCTCCAACAGCGGCCGGTACAATTTCATCGCCTCGCGCGAACACGCGTAAATCGTAAAACAAAGGTGATCGTCAAGCGTGACAAACTGTTTGTCAGACATGTACTTCCTCCGTCCGGGAAAGGACCGGCCGCGCCGGCCGGTCGCGCCTTGGCCGTCAGGCCTGTTTTGAATAGTATTCCATAAGTACCTGGACAACCTCCGGGCGGCTGAATTCCGGCGGCGGTGCGATGCCCTCGCGCAACATCTGCCGAACCTTTGTACCGGATAGGATGACGTGGTCCTCATCGCCATGTGGACAAGTTTTGGGTGTGGCCATTCCCTCACAACGCTTGCAGTAGAAGGAATGCTCGAAGAATAATGGCGTGATTCCCAGATCCGCAAAGTCGAACTGATCAAAAATGCGCTGTGCGTCGTACGTGCCGTAGTAGTTGCCTACGCCAGCGTGATCGCGCCCTACGATGAAGTGCGTGCAACCAAAGTTGCGGCGGACAAGCGCGTGCATCACGGCCTCGCGCGGCCCGGCGTAACGCATCGCCGCCTTGTAAACGCCGAAAAACACGCGGTTTTGCGGATAGTAGTGTTCAAGGATTGCCTGATAAGCGCGCAGTCGCACATCAGCCGGGACGTCGTCCGATTTCGTCGGGCCCACCAACGGATTGAGATAAAGTCCGTCGACCGTTTCCAATGCTACCTTTTGAATGTATTCATGCGCACGGTGAACGGGATTTCTCGTTTGAAATCCGACAATCGTCTTCCAGCCCCGTTCTGCAAAGGCGGCACGAACTTGCTGCGGGGTATAGAAGTAATTCGAAAACTCATCGATCCGTTCGTCGGCAAACACCTGGACCGAACCGCCAAGGTAGACAGGCCCCCGCTCGTAGACACGACGAACCCCAGGATGGGCGTCCTCCTTCGTGCGATACACCATTTCCGCCTCGTGCTCAAGATTCGGGCGATACATGTGCTCGACGCGCATCGCCGCACAGATGACGCCGTCGGGGCGGACAAGGGCAATTTCGTCGTCCAAATGTATGTCCTTCGCCTGTTCTTCCGAAACCGGAAGTGCAACAGGAATCGACCAAATCGATCCGCTTTCGAGTCGCAGCGACTCGACGACGCTCAGATAATCCCGCTCGGACATAAAACCAGTGAGGGGGCTGAATGCGCCGATACCCAATTGGTACACATCAGAAACTGCCACTTCATCGAGCACAACCTGCTTCTTGGAAGCCAAACTGGCCCGCTTGTCCGCGACGGCTTCTGGAGCAACCATCAAATTCACCAGTGCAACACTAGCTCCATGTGCATCTGCCACGTACGTGCCTCCTTTGATAATGCCTGGGTGCATCGAGTCAGGCCTATCGACCAGCATCCAGCCGACAGGTTCACTCATTCCTCTATCATCCCACGTTTTTCACCAACAGACAAGAAACTCGAATGTCCCTCGACCGCAAACTGCCATCATATGACCTGAACAGACAATCCTTGTAGCGGGGATGTTTGTACATCGTTCTCGTGGATATACTATTCGTGAGGGTGATTGTCCACCATGAAGGCTTCGTCTCCGCCTCAAAGTCGCCCCGTACGCTTCAAGTGCTGTTCGCCCCAGCTATGCATCATGTCGAGTATGGGACGCAATGAGCGGCCGTATGGCGAGATGGCATATTCAACGCGCGGTGGAACTTCTGGATATACGGTGCGCACGACGATGCCTTCCTGTTCAAGCTCCCGAAGCTGTTTGGTGAGAACGCGCTGCGAGACGCCTGGAATCTTCCGCATCAATTCAGAAAACCGGATATGGGGTTGGGAAAACAAATGATAGAGAATGACCATTTTCCACTTACCACTGATAACCTGAAGGGTGGATGCCACAAGACATTCAGATTGCGTCAGACGCTCTTCCACTCGGACCCCTACCTACTCGCATGATGGTTACTTCAAGTATACTATAGAACCTACAGGTGCGTACTTACCAAACGGATATTACTGATGAATAATAAGAAATGAACGAGATGCGGATGATTGTCCGCTCTATCGCAAAAAACTCATGTTACAGGGAGGCATTTACTTATGGCCAAGTCCACATGGAACGTCGATACGAGCCACAGCCACGTCGGCTTTAGCGTCAAGCACATGATGTTTACCACCGTTCGTGGCAGCTTCAAACAGTTTTCAGCGACCGTCGTCGCTGATCCGGAAGATTTGACAAATGCGGAAATTGACTTTTCCATTGAAACAGCGAGCGTCAACACTGGCGACGAGAACCGCGACAATCACCTGCGCAGCGGTGATTTCTTTGATGTCGAGAACCACCCGCAAATCACCTTCCACGCGACGAGTACGACGAAGACGAGTGGCAACGCCTACGATATGACGGGAGATTTGACCATTCGGGGCGTCACCAAGCCAGTTACCTTCCATGTGACGTATGAAGGTACGGGCAAGAATCCATGGGGTGCAGAAGTCGCTGGTTTCAGCGCAACAACCACCATTAACCGCAAAGATTTCGGGCTCACTTGGAATGCAGCACTGGAGACAGGCGGAGTACTGGTGAGCGACCAAGTCAAAATCGAGCTCGACATTCAAGCCAGCAAAGCCTAACCAGAGATCCACTTCGAAAAGATCGCCACGCTCTGTGGCGATTTTTTCGTTTCCGGGGGGTGTCAAGCATGAACATAGCGATATGGATTGACGCCGATGCCACGCCGCGATCCGCCGTCGCGATCGCACGCGAGCTGGCGAGGACGTATGGCGCGGTGGTCACCACGGTAAGTTCTATCAACCATCTCCACGATGTTCCGAACCACATCACCGTCGATGCGGATCCGCAAGCTGCCGATATGGCCATCGTGAACCATCTGGATCCAGGGGTACCGACAGTGGTCATCACACAGGACTATGGTCTTGCTGCACTTGCACTGGCGCGCGGTGCCGCCGCGGTATCGCCAACTGGACTCGCGTTTGACGCGCAGAACATCGACATGCTGCTCGCCAACCGCGATATACACATGCGGATGCGGCGCATGCCACGTTCCATGCGGTCTAGATTGCGTGGACCCAAGGCGCGATCGGCGGCCGACGATGAGCGTTTTCGCGAAAGTCTTGCGAATATCCTCAAAAGATGGACAAGTCGCCATCCATAACATCACGCACTTCATCCACCCGCGAGCCCGTCTGTGGTAGCATGAAGAGAAAATGTGGGGGTGGGCTTATTTGGAGATCCTACATGTATCAGACGTCACTTGGGTTCGCGGGAACCGCACAATTTTGGATCGCGTGAACTGGAGGGTTCGCGCGGATGAACACTGGGCTCTCCTTGGCCTCAACGGGTCTGGCAAAACATCGCTGCTACAAATGATCAGCGGCTATCAATGGCCGACACGCGGCAGCGTGACGGTACTAGGAATGCGATATGGAAATGTGGATGTCCGCGAGGTACGAAAACAGATCGGCTGGGTGAGCAGCGCCATTGCGAGTCGCTTCGAGGCCGACGCCAACCTCGACAAAGCATACGAGGTCGTCATCAGCGGCAAATACGGTTCCATCGGCCTGTGGCAGACGCCCACGGACGAAGATAAGCGGAACGCACTTGATGCACTTGCACAGGTCTCGCTATCGCACTTGGCGGACGCGCCATTTCACACCCTGTCACAGGGCGAGCGCCAACGCCTGCTCATCGCCCGCGCCTTCATGGCGAAACCCAAACTACTGATTCTCGACGAGCCTTGCACGGGACTCGATATCCGCGCGCGGGAACTTTTGCTTTCGTCGCTTGAACGGGCACAGCGTACCGGCGGCCCAACCATCATTTACGTCACACACCACGTCGAAGAGATCCTGCCATTTATCTCACACGCCCTCGTGATCGACGAAGGTCGCGTGGCCGCCAGTGGAGAAAAACAGGCCGTACTGACCGACGACGTGTTACGGAATGCGTTTCACGTCGATGTCCGCACGACCTGGGAGAATCAGCGTGTCTGGTTGACCGTGCGCTGATCTGTCATATTAGTGCGGTTTAGCGCCGCGAGTCGGATCGTACATATCCTTGCCGAGGACGACGGTAATGATCCCCGTGACCTTTTCGATCCCGCCCACCAGTATGCGGCTTGCGAATGCGAATGGGCTGCTCGGCCGTCAAGCGAATGGGGATCTCCTTTCGGGTCTTCGTCAACAGCTTCAGGGCACCTGCGACCAAGGCCATCGAATCCTGCTGGCTGAGCAATTCTTCGGCAAATCCGCGATACGCGCTGAGATCCGCTTGACTTGCCTTGAGCAATTCCTCCATCGCCAGCCGCTGTTTGCTTTCTTTCGCTTCACTGAACGTCGGCAACGGACGCCTGCGAATCTTGTGGCGCGTGATCCGTTCGATCTGATGCAGATGGTCGATCTCTCGCGGCGTGACAAACGTCGATGCGATCCCACTTTTGCCAGCGCGGCCCGTGCGGCCAATGCGATGCACGTAACTGTCGATGTCCTGCGGAATGTCGAAGTTGTACACGTGCGTCACACCGCTCACGTCCAAACCGCGTGCGGCCACGTCGGTTGCGACAAGCACTTCCAGCTTGCCTTCGCGGAATTTATTCATTACCATGTCGCGCTGTTTCTGGCTGAGATCGCCATGCAGCCCGTCCGCATCATAACCGCGCATTTGCAGGGCGTTGGTCAATTCGTCCACGCGCCGCTTCGTACGCCCGAAGACAATCGCAAGCTCTGGATTGTGGATGTCGAGCAGGCGCGTCAAGACGTCCAGCTTTTGCGTCTCAGGAACCTCGTAGTATTCCTGCTCGATGGTCGGTACCGTCACTTCACTCGCTTTGACCGTCACCGTGACGAAATCGCGCATGAACTTGCGCGCCAACTGAACAACTCCGCGCTTCATCGTCGCCGAGAACAACAGAGTCTGCCGATCCGCCGGACAAGCCCCAAGAATGGTTTCAATATCCTCGACAAAGCCCATGTCGAGCATCTCGTCGGCCTCGTCCAACACCGCGATCGCGATGCTTTGCAAACTCAATGTGCCGCGATTCATATGGTCCATCAGACGCCCCGGCGTCGCCACGATGACATGCGGCCGATTGCGCAAGCCGCGGATCTGGCGATTGATGTCCTGACCACCATACACGGCGAGCACACGCACGCCTTTCACACCGCCAACCTTGGTGATCTCCTCGGCAACTTGAATGCACAATTCGCGCGTCGGCGTCAGAATGACGGCCTGCAGGGCCCCACTCTGCGTATCGACCTTTTCGACCACCGGGATGGAGAACGCGACCGTCTTACCCGTGCCTGTCTGCGCTTGCCCAATGACATCCTGCCCAGACAGCGCGACTGGAATAGCCTGCGACTGAATATCGGTCGCGGATTCAAATCCCATCATTTCGAGTGCTTTTTCTACTGGGGCACTCAATCCCATCTCAGTAAATGTTGCCATCTTTAAAAATCCCCTTCGCCAACCGTCTGCATACTCACGTTTAATATGGCCAGACGGTGCAAGGGATAGACGGCAAAATGGCGGACGAGCGTCCGCTTGGTTCACCTATCTTCCACAGGGTCCCAGTGCTCGGCAAGAAACCGATCCCGCCCCGACGCCTGACGATATCTACGGTAATGTTCCGGTCGCTTTTGATAAAAATCCTGATGGTACTCCTCTGCTTCATAAAATGGCCCGGCAGGCGCGATCTCGGTGACGATGGGCCGATGAAAACGCCCGCTCACAGCAAGTCTGCGCTTCGATACTTCGGCGGCTTGGCGCTGCGCCTCCGTGTGATAAAAAATCGCGGTTCTGTACGACGAACCGCGATCATAAAACTGCCCACCGGGATCTGTCGGATCGATTTGTCGCCAAAAGATGTCGAGCAACTGTTCATACGACATCACAGCCGGATCATACCATATTTGAACGGCCTCGGTATGCCCAGTTGTACCGCTGCAAACCTGCTCGTACGTCGGATTTGGCACATCTCCACCGGTATAACCGGAGATGACGCGCACAACCCCGGGCCACGTGTCAAACGGCTTGACCATACACCAAAAGCAACCACCAGCAAAAGTCGCCAGTTCGATGTTCTGGCCGTCCGTGTGTTCCATCGATCCCGACATCTCAGATTCCGCCTCTCCGTTACGCCAAGACGTCGGACAGCTGAGCCTCAAGCTGCTCCTTTGGTTGATATCCAACCAACTGCTTGACGGGCCGTCCGTTGACGAAAAGAATCAGCGTTGGAATGCTCATGATGCCAAACTGGCCAGTTGTTACTGGATTTTCGTCGACATCAAGCTTTGCAACGGTCACCTTGTCGCTGTGGGCTTCGGAAAACTCTTCGAGAACCGGCGCCATCATTTTGCACGGACCACACCAGGTCGCCCAGAAGTCGACGAGAACCGGTTTATCGCTCTGAATCGCCTCATTGAAGTTGGCGTCCGTAAGTTTTGTCGTTGCCATGTCAATACCCCCTATGGTTACAGGTTACTTTTTTATAGTAACACTCTGCACATCTCTCGGTCAATCTTCCCAGACTTTCGTCCTCGAAGTCCTCGAATCAGGACAGCAGCCGTCGCCTCCCCGTGCGCGATCACGTAACGTGTTACCATCAAGACGCCAGGAGGGTGAGTCGTGAACGAACGCGATGAAGCGCCACAACTTCAAGGAGAAACGACGGTTGAACGAACACTCGCTGCTATCGGGCTCATGGAGGAACGGGTGCGCGCCAACGCTCATGGCTTCGATCGCGTCATTGTCAATCAGGCCTTGCCGCTTATTCGCCCGCGCTTGGAACAACGAATCCGTGCCGTCCCTGAGACGGAACTCATTGCGGAACTCCGTCATGTGCAAGCCCTGCTTCACGAAATCCTGGGCGATCCGCCGGCGACAAAGCAGAAGCGCCGTACAAAACGGATATCGGGTCGGGCAAGGCGACAAACTGTACCACGCCGCTGAAGGGCCTAACACACAACGGACGAGCCAGCTAACGACGCATAACGAAAGCACGAGACCACATGATCCATCGTCATACCCACAGCCTGCATGTACGAGTAGATGATGGTTGGCCCCACGAAGCGAAACCCTTCTCGTTTCCATTCACGGCTGATCAACTCAGAGAGCGCCGTTTGGGCCGGCACTTCTGTCGCGTCGCGAAACGCATTGACAATTGGTTTGCCATCGACAAAAGACCATAGATAGTTCGCAAACGAACCACAACGCGCCTGGATATCGGCAAACCTTCCGGCGTTGTTGATGGCCGCCTCGATTTTCGCGCGGTTACGCACAATACCGGAGCCTTCCGACAACAACTCGGCAATCTTCGCCTCGTCAAACGCCGCCACCTGGGTGGGATCAAACTTCGCAAACGCTCGACGGTACGCTTCCCGCTTTTGTAAGATCGTATACCAACTGAGCCCCGCCTGTGCGCTCTCCAGCACGAGAAATTCGAACAGTTTTCGATCATCGTGTACCGGGACGCCCCACTCTTCGTCATGGTAACGAAGATAAAGCGGATCATCATTCACCCAGCCACAGCGTTCCATGGCAAAGCCTCCACAAATCATCCAACGGTGTGCCATCTGCAGATTAGCCGACCTGAGGAACGATGTAAAGAACGGATTCGCAAACGGAGCGCGCCCCAACGTAAAGGTGATTTTCTGAAGCGTTTACTATAATGGTCTCTAAGGAGGCGATACGCTTGACCCATAGTTCGCAACAGACTTGGGATTTGGACGTCATTTTCGCAGGCGGCAGTAAGTCCCATGCATTTCGCTCGTTTCTCGATGATCTGGACACGCGGATTCAACGTTTCACGGATGCGTGCGCCGGCCTTGTTCAGGGAAGCGCCACACCGACCGCTCTCGCGCAACTAGTCTTAGACATGCAGGACATCGCTGCGCGCACGCGTGAAAGTGGAGCGTTTATCTCCTGCCTAACCGCGCAGAATGTGCGCGACACGGACGCCA
Source organism: Alicyclobacillus sacchari (assembly GCF_004366795.1). Classification (GTDB taxonomy): domain Bacteria; phylum Bacillota; class Bacilli; order Alicyclobacillales; family Alicyclobacillaceae; genus Alicyclobacillus; species Alicyclobacillus sacchari. The sequence continues at coordinate 211,015 of NZ_SORF01000004.1, forward strand.
AATTGTTGCTTGGTCGCCTGCAACAAATGCGCGCCGCGTTTGCCAGTGCCTTGACGACCTTCAACGAACTCCTCACTTCGCTCAACGAAACGGCGTTCTCCGAGCTCCTCGCCCAACCTGGCGTCTCCAATTTGAAGTTCCCCTTGATGGAGCGAATAGAACGTGCCAAAGAGCAGTTGCCTGCACCAGAAGAGAAACTGATCGCAAAATTGTCGGTCGACGGTTACAACGCTTGGGGCGAGTTGTACGATACCATCGTCGGCCGAATGCATGCCGATATCGAGATCGACGGCCAGCCCGAACAGGTTTCGATGGGACAGCTGGCCAATCGTATCGCTTCCGCACAGCCGGACGATCGCGAAACACTGTTTGCAATCTGGGAGAAGACATGGGCTGACGAGGCCGACCTATGTGCAGATGCACTCAACCATCTTGCCGGATACAGACTCGCTGTCTACAACGCACGGGGTTGGACGTCGGTCCTCAAGGAACCGTTGGCGATCAACCGCATGTCAGAAAGCACGTTGAATGCCATGTGGGGCGTGATCGAACAGAACAAAGAAGCGATGGTGCGCTTTTTGCAGGCTAAGGCCAGACTTCTTCGGCGAGACAAGTTGCGCTGGGAGGATATCGACGCACCGCTGGGTGAAGCCGCCTCGCACAAAGTGTCCTACGATGAAGCACGGGCGTTTATCGTCCGCCACTTCGGTCGCTTTAGTGACGATATGGCTCGCTTTGCGGATGCTTGCTTCGAAAAGCGATGGATCGAATCAGAAGATAGGCCAGGCAAACGGCCTGGTGGATTTTGCACCAGCTTTCCCGTCAGCCAACAAACGCGTATTTTCGTGACGTTCTCCGGTACGCCAGGCAATGTCGCGACCCTTGCACACGAGCTTGGACACGCCTACCATCAGCACGTGATGCGCGGCCTGCCACAGCTACTGAGCAATTACGCGATGAATGTCGCGGAAACGGCGTCTACGTTTGCGGAGGCCATCGTGTCGGATGCGGCGATTCGGGAAGCAGAGACCGATGGAGAAAAACTGGCGCTGCTCGACGAAAAGATTGGTCGTGCCGTCGCCATGTTGATGAACATTCACGCGCGCTTCTTGTTTGAGACGAGATTCTACGAAGAACGACGCAAAGGCTTTGTCAAGGCGGATCGCCTCAATGAACTGATGGTGGCCGCGCAACGTGAAGCCTACCAGGATGCACTAGCGAGTTATCATCCGCACTTTTGGGCGTCGAAGCTTCATTTTTACATCACAGGAACACCGTTCTACAACTTCCCCTATACGTTTGGATATTTGTTTAGCAGTGGTATTTACGCGCAAGCCCTGCGCGAAGGACCGACCTTCGCTGACAAGTATGTCGCGTTGCTGCGCGACACGGGAAGGATGAGCGTCGAAGATCTCGCGGCGAAACATCTGGGTGTCAGTCTGAAAGAACGGGACTTCTGGCAGTCTGCTGTCGATCTCGCCGCAACCGATGTCGATATGTTTATCGATCTGGCGAACAAATTCAGCTAACGGCTCACAAACGACTGCCGTTTGGTCCACTCATGCCCTTGTGTAAGCCAGTGCCACTCCATCTCGCCGTCGCTGACGACAAGAACGCCTGACGGATTGGGAAACGCGAACCGTGCCTTAGCGATCTGCTGCGCGACAGCCAACGCGTTTCCCCTCGTCGGCGCAACCAGAACGTACCAACCATTTTTCATTTGGTAATATGCCATCGTCAACGTTTCCTTAGGATCCTGCGAAGACGGCCCCGTAAATGACGTCACCGCAACGGAGCACGCGTTGTCCAGGCACACCTGACCTTGCGCGGGATCGGACATCTGTTTTAATAGTTCGTCACGAAGCTGATATGCCAATTGTTGTGTATTCGCAACTCCTGCAGGAATCGGCTTTGACGTGACAGTCGGATTGACAGTAGGCGCCTGGTTCGAACGATTGTCTGTAGGTTTGGCATGTTGCTTTGTCGTTGACGGCGAAATCGCAGGTTCATGGGTGCATCCGGTCAACAGAACCACACACACGCCCGCCGCCATCACCATCTTCCAACGGCTGCTTCCCATTCCATGCCCTCCTTACACCGAGATCCATCAAGTTCGCAATGCGCGCCGCAACAACTTGCCAATCGCGCTTTTTGGCAGTTCGTCGAAAAAGGCGACTTGCGTTGGCACTTTGTACGCCGCCATATATCGGCGACAATGTTCACGAATCTCAGCTTCACTAGCTTGCGCTCCCGGCTTCAACACGATACAGGCCTTGACCGTTTCGCCGCGATACGCATCTGGGACGCCGACGACGACCGCTTCTCGCACTTGCGGATGCTGATAGAGAATGTCCTCAACCTCACGCGGATACACGTTATACCCACTTGCAATGATGATGTCCTTTTTGCGATCGACGATCGAGACATATCCCTCCTCGTCTGAGACAGCAATATCTCCAGTACAAAGCCAGCCATCTTTGAGCACATCCGCCGTCTCCATGGGCATTTGCCAATATCCCTGCATGACCTGCGGGCCGCGTACAATCAATTCTCCCATTTGGCCCGGTGGCAATTCCCGCCTGTGATCAGCGGGATCGACCACGCGATACGCTGTCGAGGGAAGCGCTATACCCACCGTTCCTGGCTTGCGCTTCGCAAATGGCGGGTTGCAGTGGGTGATGGGAGACGTTTCGGACAGGCCGTAGCCTTCGAGGACAGGGCAACCCGACACCTCTTCGAACGTTTGCATGACTTCGAGCGGAAGCGGCGCGCCACCGCTGATGCAAAGCCGTAACGATGAAAGCCTTTCCGGTTGTAAGCCAGGCAAATTCGCGATCGCGATCAACATCGTTGGCACGCCAGGAAACATGTCAACCTGTTCACGCTCGATCACGTCGACAGCGAGTTCAGGATCAAACCTTCGCATGAGTACGATACGATCGCCTAAAAACAGCGGCACATTCATGCACAGGGTCATGCCAAAGGCATGAAACAAGGGCAAGGCCGCAAGAACAACATCCTGGCCAGGACGGAATGCATTTTGAAAGAAATGGGCTGTTTGCACAGCATTGGCGATTAAATTTCGATGTGTCAACATCGCTGCTTTTAGTTGCCCAGTGGTTCCACCCGTATACTGAAGCATCGCGAGGTGCGTGCTTGGGTCGAACGTAACCGGTGTCAGGTTCAGGGCACGCCCACCTGCCACAAACGCGTCGTAGCCATAGGTGTCACCTGGTTGCTCGTCACACTCAGATTTTGTCACTGGTGCGACCACGTCCGCCTCGACCAAGATCAACGTATGGACCTTGGTTCGATCGCGGCACGTTTTCAGCCTTGCCCTGGCACTTGCCATGCCAACGAGCACAACAGCTCCACTATCCAGTAGCAACGTTTCCAATTCTCTAGCAACCGACATCGGGTTGATCTGCGCGACGACAGCTCCTGCAGCCAGCGTCCCATAGTACGCGATCACGTACTCCGGGCAATTGGGCAACATGAGGGCAACGCGATCGCCAATACCGATGCCCACAGCCTGCAGCGCCGCCGCAAAAGCCTGTATATCGGCACCGAGTTGGCCATACGAGATTCGCCGCTCGCCGGCGACAATCGCAGTCCGCTTGGGCTGCCGCATAACGGACTGGAAGAGCATGGCCGGCACAGACGTCGTAGGTATTTCCACGTTAGTTGCCATATCTGCTGGATACACTTGTTGTCCCAGATCCATCGCACACGCTCCTTATGCGCCAATTAGATTCACTGCGTCAGGCCTGCTCTTGCCATATCCCTCTTTGCCGCAGCCATTCGGCAGCCCGCAAGAGCCCAACCAAGGAAACCGAATCCTGAATGCGACCATCGAGGCACATCGCAATCGCGTCCACAACCGGGACTTTGCGCATCTCTATCTGTTCTGTACCTTCCAGCCTCCGTTCGCCAAACGACAACTCTTGTGCGAGAAACAGGTGGCTTACCTGTGTTGAGATCCCGCCACTCAGTTGAAACGTACCGAGGCTGACCCACGATGTCGCGGCGATCCCGGTCTCTTCCAACAGTTCTCGAGCTGCTGCAACCTGCGGATCTTCATCGTCTCGAAATTGCCCACTTGGAATTTGTGGCTGCACAACACCAAACGGAAACACAAATTCGTCGAGCAAGATGGCATTGAACCCACTGTCAATCGCAACCGTCGCCGCATTATGCCCAGCGTCGATGACGCCATAGATGCCAGGCTTGCCGTCTGGACGCAAGACCTGATGCTCCACAACGGAAATCCAAGGATTACGATACTTCACCTCTGATCGGAGAATGCTCCACGGTCCGCGTTTCTCCATAGCATTCCCTCCACCGCAAATCTAGCAGGAATTTCGTGTGCTCGTAACGTATCAAAAGTCGACAGAACTTTGTCCAAGCTGGCGGTGCCGTACACATGTTCACCATGTTCACCCGTTTATTTGCCGCAACAACCGCGTATGCGGCCAGTGCTATGTTGATCCATCATACACCTGAAAGCCATGGACTACAGAGAGTTGGCCGCGCCATACCCATACACCAGGACGTCGCTGCATCCCCCATCGTCTATCGGCAATTGACGATTGCAGGCGAACAGGTAAATGCCGTCTATATCAATACACATGCGCCACACGTGCACGCCTTTCCGGTCATTGCGAACAATCGCTTGGGAACGACCGCGTCCCTTGCCTCCATCGCCAATGCGAACCATGCCATTGCTGCGATAAACGGAACCTTTTTCAATTCTTGGTCCAATCAGTTCCCAGCCGGAGCCTTGGAGATCAATGGCCAATTCCAGACCGATGAAAAGGGTACGCTGTTGGGCTTTGCAGACAACGGGGATTTGTGGATGGGACGCGCTACGGAGAACTTGTCACTAATGGTTCATGATGCATCGAACCCAATCTCGCAGTTGTGGCCTTGGTACATCAATATACCAAGTGACAATCCATTGCGCATTGACGTCCTCACCCCGTACTTCGGTGCATTCACGAAGGACAAGTCAGCCATGGTTGCAATCGTGGAAAACGGGCGGGTGTCTGCCATGCATCAGGGTATCACACCCATCCCACGCACTGGCTACGCGATCGAACTGGGCTCGAGCGGAGCCATGTCCGATGTCATTCATCGCATACATGTTGGCGATCCAGCAACCCTGAGTGATACGGTCGAATCACTGCCCGCTGCGCAGCCGATTCCCTTCACGCACTACCCAAATGCTATCGCTGCTGGCCCCATGCTGACCGATGGGGGCAAAATCGCACTGAATCCGGCGCTCGAAGGCTTCACAAACGCCGAAATCAATTCGGATACGATGCGCTCCCTCGTCGGAATTGACGCGGCAGGCCGGTTGGTATTTGCCACCATCCACGCCGCCAATCTGTCTCTGGAAGCGCAAATCGCACACACGCTTGGTTTGGTCCAATCCATGAACTTGGATGGCGGCTCGTCTTCTGGCCTTTGGTTGAATGGCCACTACATTGTAACGCCAGGGAGAAATTTGGCAACCGCGATTGTAGTCACTGAGTCCTGAGGGACTACATTGCCTTTTGGCTTCATACAGCCGTTAATCTGACATATAGCTAGATTCGACAAACTTCGAGAGGACGTGACGGCATGCCCGCTGCCTACCAACGACCGTACCACGCCGCCATCACCGCTTTTGGTGCATATGTACCGCAGCGCATTTTGAACAACAAGGAACTCTCGGAGACAGTCGAGACGTCGGACGAGTGGATTGTCCAACGCACCGGTATACGCGAGCGGCGAATCGCTGACACATCGGAGTTTACAAGTGACCTTTGCTACCGCGCCGTCGAAGACATGATTCGCCGTTTCGGTGTGTCGTTGACGGACGTCGACATGATCGTAGTCGCTACCATCACACCAGATCACCCGATGCCGAGCGTGGCCGCGCAGCTACAGGCCCGTCTTGGTATCGAGCGCGCTGGTGCAATCGACCTTGCGGCCGCCTGTGCCGGCTTTGTCTATGGCCTGCAAGTGGCGACGGCCTTCGTCGCCAGTGGAATGGCACGTAAAGTATTGGTGGTAGGCGGTGAAACGCTGTCGAAAGTGACAGACTACGAGGACCGTTCCACCTGTATTCTGTTTGGCGACGGCGCGGGTGTATGTCTCCTCGAACCCGCCGCCGAACCAGGCGTGCTGGCCTTCGGCAATCACACGGTCGGCCACGCAGCGCACCTCTTATATCGCTCTGGTCTGCGCCCGGACGTGCAAGGGACACCGGTAGCGGGTAACGGCTGTATTGTTCAAAGCGGCCGTGAGGTATTTAAGTTAGCCGTTCAAACATTAGAAGCCGAAGTCCCGCGGTTGCTGACCGATGCTGGTCTGTCGACGGCCGAACTCGACTGGTTTGTGCCGCATAGTGCCAACCTGCGCCTGATCGAATCGGTGTGCGAGCGAATGGGTTGGCCGATGGAAAAGACGTTGTTCAGCGGCGAGTGGTATGGCAACACCTCGAGCGCAAGCATTCCGTTGGCCATCCAAATCGCGATCGACGATGGACGGCTACAGCCAGGTCATACGTTGCTCTTGGCTGGGTTTGGAAGCGGATTTGTCTATGCGGGTGCCGTCATCCGTTGGTCTGCAGTCCCTAGCTCAATCCACACTCCACACGAAAGTGAAGCGTAAGACGTCTTCCCTGAAAAGTGTGATAGAATTCGTATGCGGACAATGGCCATCCGTGAAACCGATTCCAAGGGGCGTTGAAAAGATGGTGAATGTACAAGGTCGTTGGGCTTTGATCACGGGTGCCAGCAGAGGCGTCGGCTACCAAACGGCTGTCTTCATGGCGAAACAAGGGTGCAACTTGATTCTGCACAGCCGGTCTCTTGCACACACCGAACAGCTGGAACAGGACATACGATCGCTGGGTGTTGAAGCCTACTCCGTTGCGGCGGAACTCGGAAACCTCGACGAGGTAGCCCGTATGCTCGATGACATCGAGAGACGCGGTACCCCTGTCGACATCGTGTTCAACAATGCGGCTGTCCAAATCGCATATCGCACCGATTATTGGAAAACGCCAATTGAGGACTTTGAATCCAGTTTTCGTATCAATTTCATTGCGCCTGTTATGATCTGTAACAGACTGATGCCAAAGATGATTGAACGCGGGTTCGGCCGCGTCATCAACACGACCAGCGGTATTCGCAACGAACCGGAGCAATCCGCATACGCGGCGAGCAAGGCTGCCCTCGACAAGTTTACAAAGGACTTGGCGTCGCGCCTCGAAGGCACCAATGTGTTGATCAACTTGGCCGATCCCGGTTGGTGCCGAACGGACCTCGGCGGGCCAAACGCCCCGAATTCCGTCGAAAGTGTCATCCCCGGAATTACCGTCGGAGCTTTTGTCGACGACGGGAAAAGTGGCCGTTTCTTCCCGGCACAGGCTTTTACGGACATGTCTCTTGAAGACGCGATTCGCAAGGCGGAATCGATTGCGCCGACGCCGTACACGATTTGACATAGGTCACCATACGCGAACAAGGCTGCCATCTCCCCAGTTCACTGGATGAGGGGGCAGCCTTGCCAGCCAAGCAGGCTCTGTCGTTTACGAACAAACTCAACGCGATACGATGACAACCGGCTCAATGAGTCCAAAACGAGCGAGTGCGTCCGCAATGCCACCTTCATCCACGCGTTTCGTTACATAGTCTGCATGCTTTTGCACAGACGGACTCGCGTTGCCCATCGCAATGCCAAGCCCTGCAAAGGAAAGCATCTCGACGTCGTTCTCACCGTCGCCGAACGCGATGGAGGCTCCCTGTGGAATCCCAAGCTCTCGCAGCATGGCTTCAATTCCACCAGCTTTTGATACGTCCTTCGGAAACACATCCAGGTAATAGCGATGCGGCCGAATCAAGCGAAAGTCGTTAGCAAACTGCTCCACAAACGGTTGCTCTTCACCTTCTGCACAGTACAAGTACACTTGATAAATCTCATGATCTCGCCATCCAGCTGGATCGTATACGGGTAGTGTTGGGATGTCCAGATAGGCGAACGCTTCCTTAACATAAGGATGATCCTCTTGATTGGCGTAGCAGGCCTCGCTGCCCGCGAATACAAGCGGGTAATGATATTTGTCCGCCATGTCCTCGAAAGCCGCCAGCAACTGCGGATCAATAGGTCGACGAAATACAGGCTTACCGTTGAACTGTGCGTATCCTCCATTGCAGCAAACGTAAGAATTGATACCGAACTGTCTCGCGATGTGCAAAAACTGATCCGGCGCTCTCCCTGTTGCAATCGCGACAGTGACATCAGTCTCTTGCAGGCGTTTCACCGCCGTCAGCGTGTCCGCTGGAATCCGTTTATGCTCGTCGATCAACGTGCCGTCGATATCGAAAAAGACCATCTGATACCCCATGCGCCTTCCACTCCTATCCATATCTCTGCGCGGTGCCATGTTCTCTTACAGCACCATTGTAACATGCCGGAAAGGGCGGGAGACGCCATTGCGTTTACGATAAAGTTGCCATTAGACGGCCATGCTTTTCGCCGCCTCGCGGCGAGGTTTCCATACGCGAACATACTGTGCACCGAAATACGAGCCGAGGACGACGACCGCTGCGATCAACTGCGCGGCGATACTCTGCAGATTATTGAACAAGGAGAACCATAACCCCGTCCACGCCGGCAGATGCAAGTTGAGTGGCGTCGATGGCATCCAACCGGCCTGTTGCATTTCTTGTACTTGCTCCCCAACCATGACCAAGAGCACCGCCCCCAGCATCACACCCGTCAACACGAGCATCCGCTTATATGGGAGCTTGCGGTGAGCAAAGAACGTAAGCACAGCAACCATCATGGTCAGCACCAAACCAATGGTCGCTCCGATGACGACGACTTGTGAACCAACCTGCATCCGCGTGTTTTGCAAGAACAGAACAACCTCGAACCCCTCGCGATATACCGACGTAAAACCGAGAATCACCAGACCGCGATAGGCCAGGGTTTTCGCGACCTGGACAGTTCCAGCGTCGGAAGACGATTCGAGATGTTCAATGATTTCTTTCTTTTTTCTATTATGCATGCTGATCCATCCGGTCCAATAAATCCTGTGAAAGAACCAGTTCATCACAATGAGCAAGACGACGATGGCAAGCAGGCCTGTGCCCGCTTGAATGGAAAGCTCCGGCGCTGTCTGACCAACCAAAGAGATGATGCCCACCACGATAAACCATGTGACAAGGGTTGCTGCAAACGCCAGTCCGGCCCCTCCAGAAATTGGCTTCCAGTAGCCCTTGCCGGTCCGAACGAGGCTCGCTGTGATGGCGGACAGAACGAGAATGGTCTCGAGCCCCTCGCGAAAGACGAGAATACCTGTATCAACAATCGCCGCACCACGCCCAATGTTTGGACTCGTGGGATTGGGATTGCCACCAGCAGACAATCCCTGCCACACCAATACGGCGATGACCGCAACCGCCAGCAAACCTAGCACAATTTGCTTGACACCAAAACGACGCCCAACCACACGGAAGTCCTCCTAACTGTAGGATGATCGGTTGACCAAGAAACTCGACTCATGTAGTCAACTTTCCGAAACCCATTCTACAGTTAGTCTATACTAACTTCAAGCGTTAGATCTATAAAACGTGTGCTCTATTGGCCTTCGTGTTTGGACGGCGTATCCTGTGTCCCTTTTCGCCAAGCATCCACATACTCTTGCAGCGCGGCCCTTAGATGATGACCGATCTCGGCGTACGCCTCGTCGTCGAGGTTGGCGAGCGAAATCCGAATGGACCACTTTGGCCCGTGAAATCCTCCGCCATTCATGAGGACGATGCCCGATTGCTCGGCCAATCGGAACAGAATGTCGATGGGTTCATAGCGCTCCATCATATATTGGGTGAACGTTTCGCCAAACGTGTTGGCAGACCAGTGTTCAATATCGATCTCGGTGTAGTAATCTGCGTCGTGCGGCAATTGCGGCAGCGGCAACTCAAGACCGTCGTACAGGAGACACATGCGGCGGTGACAAATCTCTTTCGTCAACTGCTTGTAACGTTCGCCGCGGCCGGTCATGGCGAACGCGCACATGAGGGCCATCTGAACTTGTTGCGGCGTCGATAAGCCGGCCGTGTGGTTGAGCGCAACCTGGCGGCTGTCAGCCACCATTCGGTCGATGAACGACAGCGCTTCCGGATTCCGTGAAACCGTGCCATACCGCTTGCGGAGTTTCTCCTGCTCGGATTTCGGCAGCCGCCCCAGACGTGCGTCAAATACGTTGTCACGATGAAGAGCGATAGCACCCAGTCTCCAGCCGGTGACACCAAAAAACTTGGAAAGTGAGTACACGAGCATCGTGTTGTAGGGGAGTTCCGCCATCAGCGATCGATAGCCGTCCACGAACGTGCCATATACATCGTCGCTGATGATCATCAGATTCGGATTCTGCTCGCGCACTGTGCGCACGAGTTGTGCCACAGTATCGCGGTCGATCGCAACCGATGGCGGATTGCTGGGATTGACGAGGAACAACGCTTGAACAGAAGGATCGCCTAATTTTGCAATCTCCTCATGAGGGTACTGCCACGTATGTCGCCCTTGTGCATCCCGTCCCGTCGCCCGAATCTCAATCACATCAAATGCATAACGATCCAACTCGGGAATTTCTACATAAGGTGGAAAGATAGGGACCATGATGGCCACCTTTGCGCCTCGTTCAAGCAGACCGTTGGCCAACAACGAGTCAAAAATGTAGCACATAGCCGCCGTTGCACCCTCAACCGCGAATAGCCGTAAGTCATCGGGATGAACCCCGCCCCCGCAAATCTTCTGCGCTAAAAAGTTTGCCACAACGCGCTCCGTCCGCGTCAGCATCCGATCCGGAGTCGGATAATTGTCCCCGACAATGCCGTCAACCAGCTCGTGCAACCATTCGTCCCGTACAAAACCGTATTTGCGTTCTCCCTCTTTCACCAACTCCGCCAACACATCGATACCCGGCAATTCTGGGTTCGCCGCGACGAACGCCTGAAACCGTTCGCCGATGCCAGGCCTGCGAGGCATGCCGGCGAGATCGCCATCATCCCAAACGCGCCGACACTCCTGCATAGCGAACTGCCCCAGTGCAAAGAACGCTTCGCGCGGCGCGGCCGCAACCCAGTTCGGGTTGCCTCGCCCTGCATCCAGCATCGCTTTGGCGCTCTTGCGTTGATGGCCGCGGGCAAGTTTGATCAACTCATGCCGAAACTCAAACGGGCTGATGGCTTCAAAGCTGCGCTCCATTTTGCGGCGGGACTCTACATCGCCATTCCGCTGCGAAGCCGTAGACATGGACTTCACATCCATATCCTGCATAGCGTATCTACCTCCCATGTGGAATAGGATCCATGCACAAAGCTTGGAGTGGAAAACAAACTGCGGATGACCCATAGCCTGCGTAGATAGGAAATTTCTATGCGAGTCACATTGATGAAGCCTGCAGTGGTGAAACCTGTATGATCAATTGCGAAGTGATCAAAAAGCAGCCGGACAGCCATAGACCTTTGCACATCGCAGCAAGCCTATGAAAAACTGCCCGGCCGCTCGACGAAGTGCGGCGTGCCACTCAGTTAGACGCCGTCTGCAGTTTGCTCATCAGAAAACTCACGAACCCGCAACCTCACCCAAATGAGATTGATGAGATAGAGTCCGATCACGGCCAACAGCATCGTACGGATGCCAAAAGCGGCAGACACCGCACCCCCCACAAGCGGGCCAGCAAAACTACCGAGGAACGTCGAACTCGACGTGAACCCGTACATTCGCCCCCGCTGCTCGCGCGGCGTGAAACGGCCCACGAGCGCATTTGCCGTCGGTAAAACGCCGCCGACAAAGATGCCAAGGCCAAAGCGGCCGAGAATAAAGACCCAGATGTTTGGTGCCAAAGCCTGTGGTACGTAGCAGAGGGCTGCACCCAACAGCGAGATCGACAAGACGCGCTTGTAGCCAATCCGGTCGCTGCGCTTGCCGAGGAACGGGGAAAATATGAGGTCCGCCAGCCCCGTGACGGCGAAGCAAATCCCGGATAGCGTACCCAGAATGCCGACAAGCTGTGTCGACTTGTCGGCCAACTCGCGAATGTAAAGCGGTAGCACGGGCTGGACGCTCATGACCGAGAACTGCGCGACAAACAGGACGAAAAACATGACCTGTATCGACTTCATCTCACCAAGGAGCTTAAACTGCCCGATGAGAGAGAGCCGTTTGCGCGGCGAAGCAGCATGTTCCGCGTTGACTCTGGGCTCGCGCACCAGAAGCCATGTCAAAATAAACGCGGTCGACGCGAAGAGAGCCGTTAAAAAGAAGACAATACGATAATTGTGGTGAAATGTATCGACAAGAACACCGCCAAGCAGTGGCCCGAGCAAGCTTCCCACCATCGCAAACGTCGACAACCAACCCAGCGCGTAGCCAAGCCGCTCCTCTGGGATGACACTGGCAACCAACGCATTTGCCGAGGCGGAAAAGCCGCTGAACGCCCCCTGCAGCATACGAATGATCAGAAGTTCATACACATTGCGAGAAAATCCCATGAGACAGGTCGCGATCGCGATGGCTAACGTCGTCCGCATCACCATCATCTTCTTGCCGTGTTTGTCCGCGACGCCGCCCCAGATGGGGGACATGATAGCCGACATCAAGAAATTGGAACTTGCCACGACACCCGCCCATACCTCGACCGCGTGCTGGTTCTTAACGCCGAGTTGGCCGATAAACAGGGCGAGGAATGGCCCCATGCTGGAAAATGCCATCATCATGATGGCCTGGACAGCGGCCATCGTCCACAGTGTCCGCTGCCAGGAGATGGGTGTTTCCGTCCGCATGACGTCATCTCCTACGCCATCGTCAAGACGGCGCGAAAGCGAACGTCGGCGTTGAGCATCTTGTCCAACGCTTCTTGCGCACGTTCGAGTGGAAATGTTTCGATCATCGGCTGGATATTTGTGAGCAGGCTGAAGCGGATGGTGGCCTCAGAATCCGCAGCCGGGCCAGCCGTCCAACCTCGCATGGTGCGCTTGCCGCCGAGCATTTCTGCGGCGCTGATGCCGATTGGCTCTCCTGATCCGGCGACAATCACCAATTCGCCGCCCGGCGCCAGGCCGTCAAACAATTGCCGAATGGACGCTGGGTTTGGCGCCGTCGCCAAAGCGACGCGGGCACCCCCAAGCTCGCGCAAGACAACGCCAGGTTCCTCCACCTTCGCGTCGATATAAACATCGGCTCCGAGCGATTTCGCAAGTTCTTCCTTGTCACGCCCCCGCGATACGGCTGCGACGCGATACCCCGCCTTTTTGGCATACTGGACGGCCAGGTGACCCAGCCCGCCAATGCCGCCAATGGCGACGAGATCACCCGGGCGCGCAATGCTGCTGCGCAGCGCAGTAAACACCGTATTGCCAGCGCACATGAGCGGCGCCGCTGCCTTTGCCGCAAGCGCGTCTGGTACGCGTGCCAAACCATCGATGTACGCCACCATATATTCCGCATAGCCGCCGTCCTGCGTCAGGCCCGTCACTTCGCCGTGGCCACCCATCCAGCCCACGCCGACGCGCTCGCCTACCCGCCAATCCGCGACGCCGTCCCCCAGCTTATCGATCACGCCGATGACTTCGTGTCCCGGTACCCGCGGATACACCATGTGCGGGTGATGTCCCTCGATGGCGACCATTTCCCCGTGGCACACGCCGCAGGCTTCCACACGAATGCGGACCTGGTTCGGGCCGGGTTCCGGAATCGGCAGTTCAACAAGTTGCAAGGGCCCGCCGCGATGAGCAATTTGAACAGCTCTCATTGTCCCCATACATTCATCTCCCCTCGGTTCGTCCACCTGATTGTGACGCCCCGAGCAGGTAAATTCAAGTTGAGCGTACCCATTCACGCTGCGGTACAACGATGGCCAAGTAATAGTTCATGCTGTCGACAAGGGCCTCCCAACTCGCCTCCACAACGTTCTCCGAAACGCCAATGGTGCGCCATACGCGTTGACCGTCCGTCGACTCGATGAGCACGCGTACTTTTGCCGCCGTCGCGTCTTTTTCATCAAGCACGCGCACCTTGTAATCGGTCAAATGCATGTGTGCGATTTCCGGCCTGTGTGAAGCCAGCGCTTTGCGCAAGACCGCATCCAAGGCGTTGACCGGGCCATTGCCTTCACATACCGTATGCACCATTTTGTCCCCGACGCCAAGCTTTACAATGGCCTGGGAAGTGACGGGCGCCTCGCTTTGCACATCCGTATCGACACGAACCGAGAACACCTCAAAAGGCTGTTGCAATTCGCCGAGGGTGCGCCTGAACAAGAGTTCCTGCGACGCCTCGGCCCCCTCAAATTGATAGCCAAGGTATTCGAGTTCCTTGATTTTCTCAAGCAGAATGCGCAAATCGTCGGATCGCCCGGCGACCGAAATGCCAAACGCCTCCGCCTGGCTTTGGACATTCGATAGTCCGGACAATTCGGAAACCAATACGCGCCGTTCATTCCCTACAAGTTCCGGTTGTATATGTTCGTAAGTTTCAGAATTCCGGGCAATCGCACTGGCGTGTATGCCCCCTTTATGGGCAAACGCGCTGTGCCCAACAAACGGCTGATAACTATGCGAGACGAGGTTCGCCACCTCACCCACAAAACGCGCGGTCGAAGTCAATTGACGCAGATGCTGGCGACTGGGCAAGCATGAGTAGCCAAGCTTCAGCTCGAGGTTCGGGATGATGGAAGCCAAATTCGCGTTGCCACAGCGCTCCCCTATCCCATTGATGGTCCCGTGCACCATGCGCGCCCCAGCCTGGACGGCGGCAAGTGTATTCGCCACGGCCAGTTCTCCGTCATTGTGCGCATGAATGCCCACTTGCACGCGAACTTCGCTCACCACGGCAGCGACGATCTCGCGAATTTCATCGGGTAAACTACCGCCGTTGGTGTCGCATAGCGCCACCCAATCGACCCCTGCTTCCTCCGCTACACGCAATGTGGCCAGGGCGTACGCCCGGTTATGTTTGAAGCCGTCAAAAAAGTGCTCTGCGTCGAAGATGACCTCGCGCCCATGTTGCTTGATATAGCGCACCGTATCGCGAATCATGTCTAGGTTCTGCAGAAGATCAATGCGCAAGGCTTCCGTGACATGGAAGTCCCAAGCCTTGCCGACGATGGCGACAGCCGGTGTATTGGCCGCAAGCAAAGTCTGCAGCCCCGCGTCGTCCTCAGCCTTGATCGAGGGCCGTCTGGTTGAACCGAAAGCAGTCAATTTGGCGTGTTTTAATTGCAAGCGGTCATTTGCGGTCCGGAAGAAGTCCTGATCTTTCGGATTTGCACCAGGAAAACCGCCTTCGATGTAGGCGACGCCGAGATCGTCCAGCTTTTGCGCGATTCTTAGCTTATCTGCCACTGTCAAGCTGACGCCTTCTCCTTGGGTGCCATCGCGCAATGTGGTATCCAGCAGATAGACGTATGCCATGCGCTCATCCCCCATATGTCGTCTAACAATTCAGAACTCAGTTAAACTATGAACGGAATTTCGCAAAATGTCCAGCCTGAAGCACAACCAGCTAGTTGACATCCGCGCTCGCGGTTGGACTTGGAGTTGCCGCATATGTTATGAAGTCCATGAAACCTTGCCGCAACTTGGTCTATAATCTTCATTGGTGGATTCAGACAAAGGAGGATGCTGTCATGACCGCAAAACACCTCGCGGATACGGTGACGTTAAACAATGGAGTACAGATGCCTTGGTTTGGCCTAGGCGTGTACAAAGCACAAGCTGGCGAAGAGGTAGAAAACGCCATTCGCTACGCACTGGAAGCCGGATACCGCCATATCGATACCGCAACCTTGTACGCCAACGAAGAAAGCGTCGGCAAGGCCATCCGCGAATCCGGGATCGATCGCGCCTCCATCTTCGTCACCACAAAGGTTTGGAACGACGATCAAGGTTACGACTCGACCCTGCGCGCGTTTGATGCCAGCCTCAAGCGGCTTGGCATGGACTATGTCGATCTTTATTTAATCCACTGGCCGATCTCCGGAAAGTACAAGGATACTTGGCGCGCCCTGGAGACGATTTATGAGCAGGGCCGGGCGCGAGCCATCGGCGTCAGCAATTTCCAAATCCGGCACCTTGAAGACATTCTTGCCGACTGCAACGTGAAACCGACGGTCAACCAGGTCGAATACCATCCACTATTGACCCAACAGCCGCTGCACGCATTTTGCCGCGAGCACCAGATTCAATTGGAAGCCTGGAGCCCAATCATGCGCGGCAAACTTGATCTACCGGTGTTGCAGGAACTCGCGCAGAAATATGGTAAGACGCCGGCGCAGATCGTGCTCCGCTGGGATTTGCAAGAGGAAGTCGTGACCATCCCGAAGTCTGTCCATCGGGATCGCATCGTTCAAAACGCCGACATTTTTGACTTTGCATTGACCCCTGAAGACATGGACAAAATTCGCGGGTTGAATCAGAATCACCGCTTCGGTCCAGATCCTGATACATATTGATTTGGATGCGTTCTTGGCCCGGGAACACCGGGCCTTTGTTGTGTAAGCCGCTTCGTGTTCTCTCCCTCAACACCGCTCGTGGCAACGCTGCCCGGGACATTCGTCCACCCGGCAATCGAGGCTCCTGCGTACAATGGACCATCGAACGACGAGGGGGTGCTGATATGTACGGCGTATTTGGAGGTTACACTCGCTGGGCTGTCGTGTTTCTCATCATCTTCGTGTTGTTCATTCTGCTCGTGCCCTATGGCGCTGGCGCATATTGATGAACGGCGTACCTCAACCAGGCCACACCCACTGGGGTGTGGCCTTTTTGGCATACCTTCCAACCCGTTTTCAATCTCGTCGATATCTCCGCACCACATCATCTTTCGTATATGATGAGGGCAGAGAGGAGCGAGAGCTTTGCAGCCGAAAATCGTGATCTTAGGAGCGGGTTACGGCGGTCTCGCCGCGGCCATCCACCTAGAGAAACACCATATCCCGTTCACCCTCATCAACAAACATAGCTATCACTACTTCAAAACATTGTTGCACGAGGCAGCAGGCGGGCGTCATGACGCCCAAACGTACGCGATCGACCTTCGCGATATCCTGCACCGCAAAACGAGCGTCATGGTCAAAGATACCGTGCGAGAACTCGATATCCGCACGAAGACAGTTTGGACAGAAGCCGGCTGCTACGAGTACGACAAACTCGTCATTGCCCTGGGCAGTCAAACAGCCACGTTTGGCATCCCCGGTCTCGCACAGCACGCCTTTGTCCTTGACTCCTTGGCGACCGCGAAGGCCATCCGCGAACACATTGAATACTCGTTTGCACGCTACGCGCGCACAGGAGAACCAAAAGACCTCAAGATCGTCGTCGCCGGCGGCGGTTTAACCGGCGTCGAGCTCATGGGCGAATTGGCGGATTTCGCACCGAAGTTGCTGCGTCAACACCAACTATCTGCGGATGACTTCGAATTGACCCTCGTTCACGGGCATGACGAAATATTGCCGAACGTGCATCGCGATCTGCGGCAAGTGGCCATGCATAAACTGCAGGAACGGGGCGTCAAACTGCTCCTGGGCGAACGCGTCACCGGTGCCAACGAAGCTGAGATTCTTTTGGCAAGCGGCAAGAGCCTGCACGCACACACGTTCATTTGGACCGGTGGCGTCGAGGCTCCGTCTTTATTGCGCGAATCGGGGCTTCCTGTCGATAGCCGCAACCGCGTTGAAGTCAACACGTATTTGCAAGTCAAAGGGCATCCAGACGTCTTCGCTATTGGCGACAGCGCCCACTTCACGACAAGTGACGACGATGTCCTCCCGCCTACTGGTCAAGTCGCCGAGCAAATGGGAAAACATGCTGCGGAAAACCTCGTGCAACTCTGGCACAGCGATACCATGCGCGAATTTGTGTATCACGATCACGGCATGGTCGCGTCACTGGGGCCTACGTATGGCGTGGCCGAGGTTGGTCACCACCACGCGACAGGCACCGCCGCACTCGTCTTAAAGGACGGATCGAAGATGAAGTACTTGATGCATCTGGGTGGTCCCATTGCGCTCTTGAAGAAACACAAGCAGTGGATTGAAATTGAAATGTGATGAAGGAGGTCTAACAGGGCCCACGCTTGGGCACAGTATGCGCGCGGAGCATATCTCGATGTAAGAGTACACACGCGCGTATGGAGGTGCCTAGCAGGTGAAATACGATTGCATCATTGTGGGCGGGGGCATTGCTGGCACGCAAGCGGCCATCCAACTCGGCCGCTACTGCCGGCAAGTCGCCGTAATCGACGGTGGCTACGGCCGAAGCACACTTTGTCGGGCTTATCATAACCTGCTTGGCTGGCCCGAAGGCGTCAGTGGCGCGACCCTTCGAGCGCGCGGTAGACAGCAATCCGAAGCGTATGGTGTGACATGGGTGGAAGACTGGGTGGAGACCATCTTGAACCATGAACATTCGTTCGAGGTGCACACGCGTACAGGCAAGAATCTTTCGGGTCTCCGACTTCTGCTTGCCACAGGCATCCTTGACAATTTGCCTGACATTCCGGGACTCTCCGCGTGCCTTGGCATATCTGTGTACGTATGCCCAGACTGTGATGGGTACGAGGTGCGCGGTCAGAAGACTGTCGTCCTCGGCCAAGGTAAGGCTGGTGCGCAAATGGCCTTGGCCCTCACCTATTGGCAGCCTCAGCTTGTGTATATCGATCACGGCGCGACGCCGCTTCCGACCGATTTGTCCCACGCCCTACAGCAGCACGGTATTAAGCGATTGCAAGCACAAGCGAAACGCATCCACGAGAACGGCGGGCAACTGCACGCCATCGAATTCACAGACGGATCGAGCTTGGAGGTTGAGCGAGCCTTCGTCGCCTTCGGGCACAACACCGTACACAGCGAGCTGGCTCAGCAGATAGGTGTATCTTTGCACCATAATAAACACATATTGGTCGATGCGAGAACGAAAGCAACTTCCGTGCCTTTCGTGTGGGCCGCAGGAGACGTAGTTGCGCATTCGGAGCAGGTTTCCATTGCGATGGGCGATGGCTCGCAGGCCGCCATTTGGATGCACAAAAGCCTTCCGCCTTTATCGACATTTCCCGAGAAATGGCCAGACCCTTCGACAGCCATGACGCTTCGTCACGAAATTCGCGTGTAGCTGGGAAACTAGGTTGCCTTTACAACATGCCCGCCGAGCATCGAGACGCGCTCCTGGAGCGGATTACCTACTATCCACAGCAATGTACATCCCTCATCGCGAGCCTTGAAATGTACAAATGGCCGATGCATCGCGCGAACGGCGAGGCACTGTCCGGCTTGGGCATATCCTTTCGGTGTCGACAATCCCCCGTGCAACAGGTAAGCCAGGCCCACGCCCTGCAAGATCGGCTTGGCTTCTGCACAAGGTTTTATCCTGTAAACGGA
Source organism: Alicyclobacillus sacchari (assembly GCF_004366795.1). Lineage (GTDB taxonomy): Bacteria > Bacillota > Bacilli > Alicyclobacillales > Alicyclobacillaceae > Alicyclobacillus > Alicyclobacillus sacchari. Next base: position 230,447 of record NZ_SORF01000004.1, read on the forward strand.
TACCGACGCCGCGCAAGCGAGCGAAATCGACGACGAATCGCCAGCAAGTTGCACAAAACTTCCCCAATCTGTCTCGTGCGCCGTACATGCCTGTCGTCGATAGATTTTGGCAAATCCACGGTCACTCCGAACAACATCAGGTATATTGAACCATATTTGGATAACACGACATCGCAAGACTGGCAGTTCTGCGTGAACAAACCCTGCTCCCGCGAACAGATAGTGCACGTCTCCGGGATTTAATATGTCGTCGTGCCCGGATTCATCCGTATGGCGAACGCGTCCGTCAACGGTCAGCGTCAGTTTCTCAAACCCACTGTGCAAATGCGAAGGAAAGCCATGCCCATTCATGTCGATATCGTCAATGAGCAAGAGCGGATCGAACGGTGGCACATCGCAATCGCTAGGGGCCAGCACTCGTGTCAGCCTAAGCCCTTCGCCGAGATCCACCCGCTCGCCGCAATCGATGTCCATCCACAACGTCCGATCCACCATCCCTATGCCCACTTCTTATTTTGGCAACCCGGCTTCGCGCAGCGCTTCACCCATACCGGCCAAAAATTCGAACAGGTAACCAATGGCGGTATTCACACTTGGATCCTGTAGTTTGGCCAGGATGTCGTAAATCCCGATCGGGCGTGAATTGCCCTGCGCACGACGGTTGACTTCCTCGCTTTTCAGTCCGGCTCGCTTGACACCCGCATCCAACGCGGTGAACAACGTAGAAACGCTGTTCGAATCGAGCTTGCCCACCCATTGCAACAAAGTGACCGCCGTTTGTAAAGCCGAAATTCCACTGGACGTGTGCAGCACGTCGACCCCGCGCGCCAACACGCGGTCACCTCGCTCTACCAGAGCGGTGAGAAGCGGAAGCAGACCTTTCTCCTCTAATGCCCCAAGCAATCGCAATCCCGCGATCACGCCTTCTTCGTCAGCAGCCAGGTGCGCAGCGACGCGCTCGAGTGAAGCTGCTCGTGACTGTAGCGGGTCCGGCTGCGTGCGTTGTATAGACGTAATCGGCTCGCCCATCTGTACCATCGTCCTTTCTGCCCGGATTACAGGCGATTAGTCACAAGCGGTGTATAGTCCGAACGCGCCCACTTCAGTTCGACATTGACGCCTGGCTGTGGATTCGGTTTGCCTAAGCGGAAGTTCCCCGTCTTCATCGGCGATTCCCCGCTTTCCTCAATAACCTCCATGCGCACACGCATCTCCTTGTAAGCCGGAGTGTACGTCACCGTGTCGTGATCGCTTGACGTCAGCAGGTTCACCGTTTCCTCATCGCGGCGCGACAACAGCGGAAGATAGATGTGGTTGCCTGCGACGCGATCCGTCACAACCACGCGCACTTTGACACGTCCGTAAGGCGAGATGAGGCGGACAAGTGCGCCGTCGCTGATCTTGCGATCCGCAGCCAAGGCGGGCGATATCTCGACGTATGTTTCTGGTACTTTCGCATCAATTCCAGGCACGCGGCTGGTCATGTTGCCTTCATGAAAATGCTCAAGCAGGCGGCCGTTGTTCAATTCGAGATCGTATTCTTCAGCAACTGCGATCGGCGGTGTCCAAGCAACCGGATACAATCGTGCTTTTTTGTCTGGAAATGCGAAACCATCGAGGTACAACAGCGGCGTGTCCGTGCCGTCCGCTGCGACCGGCCACTGCAAACTTTGATAGCCTTCGAGCCGATCATACGTAGCGCCTTTGAACAGCTCGGTGAGGCCACAAGCCTCCTCGAAGATTTCCTGCGGCGACGTATAGCTCCAATTGGCACCGAATCGATTCGCGATAAGCTGAATCAATTCCCAGTCCGGCTTGGCTTGGCCGAGCGGTTCGAGAACGCGATACAGGCGCTGGATCCTGCGCTCCGTGTTCGTGAACGTTCCTTCCTTTTCTAAACTTGGGCACGCAGGTAAAATGACATCCGCAAACTGGGCCGTCTTACTGAAGAACACGTCCTGTACAACAAAGAAGTCAAGTTTTGTGAAAGCCTCCTGGACATAGTTTGCATTGGAATCGACGACTGCCATATCTTCACCGACAAGATACAGGGCCTTGAGCTTACCCTCGTGAATGGCGTCGACCATCTGGTGATTGTTGAGGCCAGGCGTGATCGGCAAGGGCGTTTGCCACGCCTGCTCATACTTGCGCCGAATTTCCTCATTGGCCACCGATTCATAACCAGGCAAAAATGTCGGTGCGCATCCCATATCGCCAGCGCCTTGTACATTGTTGTGCCCGCGCAGGGGATACGCGCCTGTGCCAGGCCGCGCAACATTGCCAGTTACCAAGAGCAAGTTGCAAATGGCCGTGCTCGTATCGGATCCACCCACATGTTGTGTCACGCCCATCGCCCAACAGACACAAACCCGCTCGGACGCCATGATCATCTCGGCGATGCGAACCAGTTCTTCCTCCCTTACACCACAAACTTCACTTGCATACGCGATCGTAAACTTTTCAAGCGATTGCGCATACTCCTGAAAGCCATTCACGCGATCGCGCAGGAAACGTTCATCGTGCTTCCCCTGATCGATGATGTACTTCGTGACGGCAGACAACCATACGAGATCCGTACCCTGGCGCGGTTGCAAGAATAGATTGGCGCGTTCCGCCATGATGTTGCGGCGCACATCAGCGACGATCAGCTTTTGCCCCCGCTTCTTCTGGGCACGGCGCAGGCGCGTCGATAGTACCGGGTGCGCTTCGGCTGGATTGGCACCGACAATGATGACGAGATCGGCCAGTTCCAGGTCCCGGATGGATCCGGTATCGCCGCCGAGCCCCATCGTCCTGCGCAAGGCTTCAGTGGCTGGGGATTGACAATAGCGCGAACAGTTATCGATGTTGTTGGTGAACATCACGGAACGCGCCAGCTTTTGCATCAAGTAATTTTCCTCGTTGGTCGACTTGGATGAAGCGATAAACGCGACAGCGTCGTGACCGTCCCGGGCTTGGATCTCTTTGATCCGTCGCTCAATCACGTCCAGCGCCTCGTCCAAGGTTACAGGATAAAAGGCATCGCCACGGCGGACGAGCGGCTCGACGATACGCTCGTCGCTGTTGACAAAATCCCAGCCAAACTTGCCTTTGACACACGTGGAAATTTGGTTCGCTGGGGCTTGCATTTGCGGCTCGACCTTGAGGATGTCGCGGCCCTTTGTCCATACGTCAAAGGAACAACCCACGCCACAGTAGGTACAAACTGTCTTGGTTTTGCGGATACGGGCTTCCCGCAGCTCCGCTTCGATTTCCGAAATCGCGAAAATCGACGAGTAACCAGGTTCGACCTGCTTGGTAATATCGATCATTTTGCTCAAAGTACCCGTTTCGATCCCGGTCAGGTAGCCTGCCTCGCCGAGCATCGACTTTTCCATCAATGCATTGCATGGGCAGACGGTCACACAGTGGCCGCACGAAACACAGGACGATTCGTTGATGGGGACATCATCGTCCCAAATGACACGGGGTTGCGCTCGATTCCAGTCAATCGAGAGGACTTCGCTCACCTGCAGGTTCTGACAAGCCTCAACACAGCGGCCACACAAAATGCACTGGTTTGGATCATAGCGATAGAACGGGTTGCTCATGTCGACTTCATAGGGCTTTGGCGTAAAAGGATACGCCTGATGGTCAATGCCCATGTCCATGACGGTGTTGTGCAGGGTGCAATTCCCGTTGTTGTTGTCGCAAACCGTGCAATACAAGTCATGGTTCTTTAACACGCGATCCATTGCTTCTTTGCGCGCATGACGAGCAGCCACCGACTTGGTTCGAATCTCCATCTCGGGTTGAACGCGCGTGGCACAGGCCCGAACCAACTGACCATCCACCTGCGCAATACAGGTATCACACGTTTCAATGGGGCCAAGTGCAGGATGATAACACACGTGTGGATGATCCATCCCGGTATCGAGGATGACGTCTAAAACAGAAGCCTCAGACGGTACCCAGTGATCCCGATCGTCAATGACGACGTGAACGAGCTCTTCCTTCACGGCTATGACCTCCTTGTTTCAATCGCGAACAGCGTGGTGACTCATCGAGGAAAGAACAAGAAACCGCGCCAAAGTGTTCCCTGGCGCGGTTGCGACCAAGAAGCTCGATGGGCTGGTCAGCCCGTCGTGGTATCTCCGGCTTTCCGCATATACACCAAGAAGTATGCCGTCGCCGTAAACAGCCAACCGCCAATGGCATTTCCAATAAATGCGCCAATCCACTCGACGATGATTTGGCCCCACGAGATGGGAGCCCCGACCCACAAACCTGCCGGCAACACAAACATATTCGCAACCACGTGTTGAAAGCCGATCGCGACAAAGGTCATGATGGGAAACCAGATGGCGAGAATCTTACCGCCAATGTCCTTCGCGCCATAGGCCATCCATACGGCAAGACAGACCAGCCAGTTACACCCGATGGCGGACAAGATGGTCGGACCAAACGGCAATTTCGCCTTTGCGGTGGCCAGTGCTATGACTGTGGTTTTAAACGGATCTTCCGTGAGTAAGTGCACGCCAATGCCGAAAACCCCGGCGACGAACAGCGAGCCAATGAGGTTGCCAATCAGTACCCAGAACCAGTTGTAAACCAGTCCGCTAAAGCCAATTTTCTTGGCATGCAGTGCCAGAGGCAGTGTCATCATGTTGCCTGTCAAAAGCTCTGCACCCGCAATGACGACCAGCATCAGGCCGACAGGGAATACGGCGCCGCCGAGCAGACTCTTGATGGATGCCAGGTTGTCCGGCAGGCTCGCAGTCACGCGAATGTCCACCAAGAATCCGAGCGCGATGAACGCCCCTGCCAGAAAGCCAAGAATCAACAGTTTCCACCATGATTGTTTCGCCTTGTCGTGGCCGATGGATGCAGCCGTTTGGGCGATTTCCGCCGGACTCAAAAAATTGCTCATTGCAATTCCACCTTTCTTCGTTTTCTTCAATGCTCAATCGCGCATGGACAGCCATAGGATGCTTCAATTCGTCCGGAAAATGAAAAATCATGACGGCATTCCATCAAAGCCAAACAACACAAAAAAGGCACAAATCTCCTGCTAGAGCAGTCAACTTGTGCCGATGTGTTTGCCTGCAGTTCCTACAGGCCTACCATACAAGCATTGAGCATCTTGTAGCGCGCACACTCACATGAATGCGCTCGCCACATAACATATAATAGCACAACCCACGCATGAAAGCGAATTCAAGATAAATGTTTGAATAGACGTGATAGAGGCAAGCGATACTTACGCATCTTCTGCTTCATTTGGGCACGACTGTACACCTTGCCCAATCGGCCTTTCAAAAATAAAGACGGAAACCCCCATGTCCTCTGCAACTTTGAAATCGGAAAACAAATACAGCATCTTTGAGCCCACCAGTTCCTCCATGCCCTCCGGAACTTTCTTTGCGTACAATGCCTGGATCATATTCGTGCGCGCCGACCTGACGATTTCGGCGCCTTCAGGCGTGCGGCTGATGAACTTCTCAGTAGGCGTTAAATTTCCTTGTAGTATCGAGATGGCCATGTTGTCGACAAACACGGTGTGAATGCGCTCCGGTCCCTTGCCAAAACACTCTTTGCGCACGCGCCGCACAATTTCATTAAACGCTTGCTCTCGGCTCTTCGCCATGCTCATCTCCCCTGACCTTCAACGCTCAACGTCATTGTAGTCGCTTATCTTCGATAAGCCAATAGAATCGATTTGCTGGTCCCTTGGCCATAGCAACCAATTGGCGTACAGTTGCGTCAGGAGGCGATAGACATGGCATCATCGTCAGTGGTCTTTGCGTGTATCACACCACATGGGTTGCCCATTCTCAGAGAGTTGGCCGGCGACGCTCCTAATCTTATGGCCAGGACGCGCGAAAGTTTGGAGCAACTCGGAATGGAAATGCGGACTGTAGAAGCCGACGTAATCCTTGTCATCACACCGCACGGCCTGCGGGCGGAACATCAATTTACCGTTGCCGCGAGCTCGTATATGGAGGGGGGTTTGTCAGAATTGACGGTTGCCCAGATGGTGGGTGAATCGCGCCCAGATCTGGGACGCCGCGTACACATGCGCCGCGCGGTCGATCAAAGGTTTGCAAAGGCCATAGGCGAAGCTGGCAGAGCCGCCGGGATTCCTGTCGCCGTCATCAACTTCGCGACCCAGGCAGGCGTATTTTCCACACTTCCGCTCGATTGGGGCTCGCTCATCCCTTTATCGTTTATGCCCGACATCCCGATCGTCGTCATCAATTCGGCGCGATCGCGCCCGTATCATGAGCACATTCAACTCGGCGAACAGATTGCCCAAACCGCGGCTTCTATGGGCCGACGTATCGCCATCATTGCGAGCTGCGATTGGTCACATACCCATGACCACAGGGGACCGTACGGCTGGCATGCCGATGCGGCTGTGCTGGATGAGGCGGCGGTGGCTTGTGTGTCACGTGGGGATTTGGAAGAACTGATGCAAATTTCGGAGGAGACCATCGAACATGCAAAACCTGACGGCATCTGGCAAGCACTCATTCTCGCGGGTGCCGTACCGCCAAACGAACGTCGGCCGCAGTTGCTGTCCTATGAGCGGCCGACGTACTTTGGCATGATGTGCGCGCGGTTGCGCTGACTCAGCGCACCATAAAGACTGGATGTTGAATCGTCTTCGACACAATCACCGTATCGAGGACTTGGGCAACACGTCCGTTTGCATCCGTCGTGACGAGATGGAACTGACCGGGTGCAGCCAAATGGTAGCGCACCTGTGTGGTGGTCTGTCCAGGCTGCGGATTGACCGCCACACGATTCAGGTCGGCAGCGGATCGAAACTGCACATGATTCGCCTGGTTGCCGGTGATGACGACATTCCACCCAGTTGGAATGGAAACCTGTAACCAACCGCCGCTAGCTGGGGCAGCGCCACCTGTGTACGCTCCAGGTGCCGTTACACCGCGGCCATCGGTGAAGGCATTGGGAGAAGTCGGTGCCGTTACACCACGACCGTCTGTGAACGCGCGCTCTGATGTTGGCGCAGTCACGGCGCGGCCATCGCTGGCTGTCAAATTGGAGCGTGTGGCGTTTACCTGCGCCGGTGCTGCGGCGTTCAGCAGAACATTCACCGTTTTGGATGCAGCATCAACTTGAACCTGATGCCGGATCGTTCCATATGGAACCCTGGCCACAACGCCGGCATCTGGAGATGCCGAGCGAGCACCCGGTGCCATACGCGGATCCAACGCGCCGCCGATGGCGTTGCCGACGTCGGCTACACCGCGGCCAGCGGCGTTACCAATTGCGGCTGCCCCGCGACCAGCGGCGTTACCGACGTCCGCCAAGCCGCGCCCAACGGCGTTCCCCGTACCCGCGACAAAACCCGCAGCCGTATTGGCTGCTTGATTGGCGGTGTTTGCCGGTGTGCCGCACCCTGTCAAGACCGCCAGAGAAACTGCGACACAGGCACTTGCCCAACCGAGCTTCGCCCTCATCAGATATGCGCCTCCCTCTTGAAGGTGTCGAATCATTGTCCCCCTCGTCGAGTCGGCGCTATCCTCTCCGTACAGCGGTACCTTCTGGACAAACTTTCTTCTTTACGCTGGTGCTCCAGCAAATTGACTATAGTACAGTTCGGCATAAAAGCCGCGGCGTGCCAACAATTCTTCATGCGTGCCCTGTTCGATCACGCTGCCGTGATTCATCACCAAAATCAGATCAGCGTTGCGAATGGTCGACAGGCGATGTGCGATGACAAAACTTGTTCGACCCTCCATGAGTCGCGACATGGCTTCCTGAATGAGAATTTCGGTACGCGTGTCGACACTGCTCGTCGCTTCGTCCAGGATTAACATGGCTGGATCAGCCAAAATGGCCCGCGCAATGGTCAAAAGCTGCTTTTGCCCTTGCGAAATATTGGACGCTTCCTCGTTGAGCACGGTATCATACCCGTCAGGCAACGTGCGGATGAAATGGTCCGCGCGCGCCGCCGTTGCTGCGGCCACGATCTCGGCTTCAGTCGCCCCAGCGCGCCCATACGCAATATTGTCGCGAATCGTGCCATGAAACAACCAGGTGTCCTGAAGCACCATACCAAACATGCTGCGCAAATGACCTCTACGCATTCGTGTGATATCGACGCCATCGATGCGGATGGCACCACCATCGACATCGTAGAAACGCATTAACAGATTGACCAGTGTCGTCTTCCCTGCGCCAGTCGGCCCCACGACGGCAACCATCTGTCCTGCCTTGACATCAAGATTCAGGTGCTCCATCAATGGTTGCTTGTCTGGTTGATAGGCAAATCGCACATCCTCAAACTGCACGTCTCCCGCCGGGTTCGAGATCAATACCGGATCTTCTGGTTCCGGCGCTTCCTCGGGTTCGTCAAGCAGTTCAAAAATGCGCTCGGCGGACGCCACGGTCGACTGGATGATGTTTGATATGCTGGAGAGTTGCGTGATGGGCTGTGAGAATTGCCGCGCGTACATGATGAACGCCTGAATATCGCCAATGCCAATGGCTCCCCGTGTTACGAGGAATCCGCCGATCACGCTGACCAGAACGTAACCGATATTCCCGATGAAATTCATGAGTGGGAAAATCATCCCGGAGATAAATTGTGCCTTCCAGCCGGACTCGAACAGCTTTTCGTTATATTCGACGAACTGGCTCATTGCCCTGTCCTCAAGACCGAATGCTTTGACGATTTGATGCCCTGTGTACATCTCCTCGATGTGGCCATTGAGTTGCCCAAGTGAACGCTGCTGCCCAACAAAGTACCGTTGCGAACGTTTGGCAATCGTCCGCGTCACATAGAAAGATAAAGGCAATGTCAAAAAGACGACTACGGACATCCATGGGCTGATGGCGAACATCATCACAATCACGCCGAGAAACGTTACGATCGAACTGATCAATTGCGTCAGCGTCTGTTGAAGCGTGTTGCCGATGTTGTCGAAATCGTTGACGAATCGACTCATAATTTCACCGGTCGGCCGCGAGTCGAAAAAGGCCAAGGGCAGTCGCGCCATCTTCGCATGGACCTCATTGCGCAATGCATAGACCGTCTTTTGCGCAACTCCGGCCATCACGAACTGTTGGACATAGCTAAACAACGCACTTAGTACATACAGCACGGCCAACTCGAGGATGACGTGAACGATGCCAGATACATCAAAACCAGAACCCGGGATTCCATGCAAGCGATGGCGAATGCCAGCGACGAGATCGTCCGTCGCATTTTTCATGACATCTGGGCTCAAAATACTAAACAGTGTACTGAGAATGGTCATCAAGAGAACGACGGCAAGCCGCCACAGATGTGGCTTAAAATAGCGTGATAAGCGGCGCAACGTACCTTTGAAATCCTTCGGTTTTTGCACAGGCATACCAGGGCGCATACCGCCTCTGCCCATCGGCATCGGTGGGCGCATGATCCGCATGTCTCTGGGTTCTCGTTCACTCATGCGCTCTCCCCCTCGGCCATTTGCGACGCAACAATTTCGCGATAGACTTGGCACGACCCCATCAGTTCGTCGTGTGTACCCACTCCCGCGATACGGCCTTCGTCAAGAACGACAATCTGATGAGCATCGCGAACCGTGCTCACCCGTTGCGCCACGATGATGACAGCCGCGTCTCGCACTTCGTCGCGCAACGCTGCCCGAAGGCGAGCGTCGGTGCGAAAATCGAGCGCCGAAAAGCTATCGTCAAAAATGTAAATGGGAGCCCGCTTGGCAAGCGCGCGTGCGATGGATAGACGCTGTTTCTGCCCTCCGGATACATTGCGGCCTCCTTGCTCAATCAACGACGCAAACCCTTCCGGCATTTCTTCGATAAATTCGATGGCTTGAGCCACCTGGGCAGCACGTTTGACTTCTTCATCGCTCGCATGCTGCCGCCCGGCGCGAATGTTATCGGCGATGGTGCCGCTGAACAACACAGCTTTTTGCGGCACGTAACCAATTTTTGCGCGCAGCTCGGACTGCGTTTGCAACCTGACATCCATGCCGCCGACGAGTACGGTGCCTTCGTCGACGTCGTAGAAACGCGGGATCAAATTGACCAGCGTCGACTTGCCTGCCCCCGTGCCGCCGATGATGGCGGTCACTTGGCCAGGCTTAGCCGTAAACGAAATGTGCGACAATGCTGGCGTTTCGGCACCTGGATAGCTGAACGTGACGTCTCGAAATTCGACCTGTAGAGGTTCTGCGCTTGATGGTTTTATGTCCTCTGCTACGGGATCAACGATATCTGGCTTCGTTTGTAACACCGCCCAAATGCGGTTGGCTGAGGCAGATGCACGCGGGATCATAAAGAACATCATGGAGACCATCATGATGGCAAAGAGCAATTGGGTGACGTACTGAATGAAGGCAATGAGCGATCCGATCTGCATGGTGCCATGCTCGACGCGCAAACCGCCAAACCAGATCACCGCAATCACCGACAAATTGATGACCAACATTAACGCTGGAGACATGACGGCCATGATTTTTTGCACGCGCGTCGTCGTATTCGTCAGATCAAAGTTTGCCGCATCGAACCGCTCCTGTTCATAGGAGACGCGGTTAAAGGAGCGAATAACCCGAATTCCGGTTAAACTTTCTCGCAAAACGCGGTTGAGCGTGTCGATTTTGGCCTGCATGCTTCGAAACAGTTTGGTCGCCCGCGAGAAGACAAGCGCGATTATGGTGGCCAAAACGGGCACCATGACGACGAGGATCAGCGACAACCTGGCATCCGTGTAGACGGCCATCAAAATGCCACCAATGCAGTTGAGCGGCGCCATAATCATCATCCTGAGCATCATGTTGACAAGCTGCTGAACTTGGGTGATGTCGTTGGTTGTGCGCGTGATCAAGGATGATGTGCCAAACTCGTCAAATTCACGCAGAGAAAAGGTTTGGGCATGGGAAAAGACCTCACGACGCAATACTTTCCCAAAACTTGAAGCCGTACGGGAAGACAAAAAGCTGGCCGCGATCGAAAAACACACGGACGCGATGGATACGCCGAGCATGAACAAACCTGTTACGACAATGTAATGAAGATTACCCTTTAGCACACCATAGTCCACAATGTCCGACATTAAAGTTGGAAGATACAAGTTGCCCAGGCACTGGATAAAGATAAAGGACACGATGCAAGTGATTGCAACTCGATACGGGCGCAAATATGAAAATAGATGTCGCATCGTGACTCACCCCCATTTTCGCGTATACATCCGCCAAACGACTTCTCTCGCTGAAGGAAAACGATCATACCGCGTGCTATGATACAAAAGAATGATACATATTTTGTTGAAAGTGCGAGGAGGCACTCATGATGGAAGCCCCTAAGGCAAAACAAATCCCTCATCCTCATACGCTGCACGGCGACACGCGGCCCGACGATTACTATTGGCTGCGCGATAAATCCGACCCAGACGTGATTGCGTACCTGGAAGCTGAAAACGAATACTACCGTTCACACGTTGACAAACTATCGCAAATCACGGATCACCTGTATGCCGAGATGGTTGCCCGCATTCCGGAAAGTGAACAAAAAGTACCCGTGCAGGGCGATGCTTACTTTTACTACACACGTATGGAAAAGTCCTTGCAATACCCTGTCCACGCTCGCAAACGAGCCGCGGACAGGGCACAACTCGCCGCTGCCAACGAAGAAATCATCCTCGATTTGAATGAATTGGCTGGAGAAGGATATTTAAGCGTCACGGAGCAGCGCGTCAGCCCCGATGAAACGAAGCTTGCATACTTGGAAAATCGAGACGGATCCGACCGTTACACGCTGTTTGTCAAGAATCTCACGACCGGAGAACTGTTGCCGGATCGCATCGAGAACGTGTTCATTGGGGACAGCGTCGAGTGGGACGCAACGGGTTCCTTCTTATTCTATACCACCGTCGACGAAAGTCAGCGACCGTACCGACTCTGGCGCCACCAGCTTGGTGACGATCCAGCCAACGATGCCCTGCTCTATGAAGAAACGGATGTTACGTACACCCTCAGCCTGGCCAAATCCCAAAGTGGGCGGTATTTATTCTTGACCTCGTCCACCAAAACGACCACGGAAGTACGGTACGCCCCGGCGGATCGCCCGCTTGATCCATGGATCGTGTTCGCCGCGCGCGAAACCGACGTGGAATACAGCCTGGAACACTGGAATGACCGCCTGCTTGTCCTAACCAATCGCAACCGATTCAATTTCAGCCTATTTGAGCACCCGATTGCACCGCTCAATTCCACGGCGATGCGCGAATTGTTTCCGTACGACGATAGTCGCTATCTGCTGGCGGTTCACCCCTTCCGCGAGGCGCTTGTACTCGAAGGCCGGCAAGGCGGCCTGACTCAGGTTTGGACGTATCGCGATGGAAGCTTGCAACGCCTTGCCTGGCCCGAGCCGTTATACTCGGTGCACGTGAGCGAAAATCGCCGCTACGACACGAACGAAGTGCTTTTGATATACGAGTCGTTCTTAACGCCGCGAACCACTTACGCGCTTCATCCTCTAACCGGCCAACTCTCAGTCCTGCAAACCGCCCCCATCAGCGGCCCATTCGATCCAGACCTGTATCGCCAAGAGCGGATCTGGGCGACGGCCGAAGATGGCGTACAGGTGCCGGTATCGATTGTCTACAAACGTGATGTGCTGCAAGGCGGCCCTGCGCCACTTTTGCTCTACGGCTACGGCTCCTATGGCCACAATCTCGATCCAGCCTTCATGCCACAGCTTCTGCCGATGCTCGATCTCGGCGTCGTCTACGCGATCGGACACGTGCGCGGCGGCTCGGAAATGGGACGCCAATGGTATGAAAACGGAAAAATGCTGTACAAGCGCAATACGTTTACCGACTTCATTGCCGTCGCCGACGATCTCATCCGTCGCGGCTACACGACGCGCAGCCAACTCGCCGCCGATGGCCGCAGCGCAGGCGGCTTGCTGATGGGCGCCGTCGCCAACCTCGGCGGTGACCGATTTGCGGCACTCTCGGCTGGCGTCCCGTTTGTCGATGTGGTGACGACCATGCTTGATCCGACAATTCCACTGACGACGCTCGAATGGGACGAATGGGGCAACCCAGAGGATCCTGAGTATTACGCCTACATGAAATCGTACAGCCCATATGACAACGTTGAGCCGAAACCGTATCCACACCTCATCGTCACCACCGGTATCAACGATCCGCGTGTTGCCTATTGGGAACCCGCGAAATGGGTGGCCAGGCTGCGGACAACGAAAACTGACGACAGGATTCTCATCATGAAGACGCACATGGGAGCGGGCCACTTTGGATCGTCCGGGAGGCTTGGGCACATTCGCGAGCAAGCAGAAATCTACGCCTTCCTTTTGGATAAAATCGGCATTCGTGTCCATTGAAACGGGGGAATAATGATGGAAACGTTTCGCGCGTTTGTCGTCGACCAAACGGATGCTGGATGGGAGTCTGGCATCCGCGCGCTGACGGTCGATGCTTTGCCCACAGGTGAAGTCACAATTCGCGTTCGTTATTCGAGTGTGAACTATAAAGACGGCATCTGCTCGTTGCCCAACAGTCGACTGGTCACTCGGTATCCGATGGTGCCAGGCATCGATCTCGCCGGAGACGTGATCGAATCACTGGACAGTCGGTTTCACCCTGGCGATCCGGTGATTGTGACCAGCTACGATCTCGGTACTGGCCACTTTGGCGGATACAGCGAGATAGCACGTGTGCCGGCTGCCTGGGTGGTGCCACTGCCTACGGGGCTCTCGTTGCGCGAGGCCATGATCCTTGGCACGGCTGGTTTCACCGCGGCACTCTCCTTGCAGCGTATGGAGGAGAATGGCTTGCGACCAGACAGTGGACCGGTACTCGTGACCGGCGCCACTGGTGGTGTCGGCAGTACCGCGGTGGCCATGTTCAGCAAATTGGGCTACCACGTGATCGCATCCACGCGCAAACAGAGCGAACACGCGTTTCTGCGCGAACTGGGCGCACAGGAGATCATTTCGCCAGACGAACTCGTGCTGCACGAAGGCGATTCGTTTGCGAACCTGCCCGCACGGTTCGCCGGCGTCGTCGATCCGGTTGCAGGAAAAGGGCTGCCCTATATTCTCAATACCTTGAAATACGGTGGCTGCGTCACCGTCAGTGGCTACACCGGCGGCCCCGACTTCAGCACGAGCGTGTTTCCGTTCCTGCGCCGAGCCATCACCTTGATTGGCATCGATTCTGTACTCTGCCCGATGTCGATCCGCGCCCCACTATGGGAGCGCATCGCAAGTGAACTCAAGCCGCAACAGGTGCTGGAGCGCATGGTCGAGGAGATATCGCTCGATCAGTTGCCACAGACGCTCGAGCGGATTCTGAAAGGCGATATGCGCGGCCGCGCGATCGTCAAATTCTAACTGGAGCTGCACTAGGCGCCGCTTGCCGGCGCCATCTTTGTCTGCAGCTCATACATCTGGCGATACCTGCCGCCCATTCGAATGAGCTCGTCGTGCGTTCCGCGCTCGACGATTTCGCCGCCATCCAGCACCAAGATCAAATCCGCTTCGCGGATGGTCGATAGTCTGTGCGCAATGATGAATGTCGTGCGCCCGCGCTTGAGCACGGAGAGTGCCTCCTGGATCAACCGTTCGGTTTCGCTGTCGATGCTTGCCGTTGCCTCGTCAAGCACAAGGATGGCCGGATCAAAGGCCAAGGCACGGGCGAATGATATCAGTTGGCGCTCCCCTGCCGACAAAGTGCTGCCGCCTTCAAGCACCGGCTCATCCCAGCCGTTCGGCAGGTGTACAAGCAACCTGTCAGCACCGACATCCCGCAACGCCTGTTCGACCCTCGCGCGCGAGACGCGCTCGTCGCCAAGGCTGACATTCCACGCGACAGTACCGGTGAAGAGATACGGATCCTGCAAGACGATGCCTAGGTGCTGGCGCAATAACTGCGGCGCAATGGTGCAAATGTCGATTCCATCGATCCGAATCTGTCCACCCTGAGGATCGTAAAACCGGAACAGCAGATTGATAATGGAACTCTTTCCTGACCCGGTGTGCCCGACCAAGGCCACCGTCTGCCCCGGCTGCGCGCGAAATGACACGTCCTGTAACACGTTGTGCTCGCCGTCGTACGAGAACGTCACATGGTCAAACTCAACCTCCCCGCGAAAGCGCGGGATCGTGCCAAACACGGGGTCAACGCCCGGTTCGTCAAGCAACTCAAAGACGCGAACGGCCGATGCTCGGGCCTGTTCGAGATTGGCCAATTGATTGACAACCTGCGTCACGGGTTGAAACAACCTGTTTAGATAGTCAACAAAAGCGTATAAGACACCGAATGAAACAAGCGTCTGAAGGTGCATCGAACGCCAGCCGAAGATGGCAATCATGGCTATGAAGAACGAATTTCGAAAAACACCGGCGAGATTGAAGCCTGTCGCCGAGTTGACGCGCAACAGCCGCGTTTGGCCATCGAAATACGCTTGGTTGAGCTCATCGAACTCCGCCTGTGTCCGCCGCTCGCGATGAAACGCGCGAATGATGGGTATCCCCTGGATGGTTTCGTTCAGCATGGCGTTGATCTCGGACAGCAGTGCTCGAATGCGGACATTCACGGCGACCGTCGCCCGCCGGTACAACCAGATCCAGCAAATCAATATCGGAATCAAGATACTTGCCATGAGACCCAGCCAAACATTCAGGATGAACAGTGCGACGTAAATCCCCACCATGGTCACGATGCTGGACAAGACATTGGCAAGCACGTTCACGTAGAAGTCGCGTATGGCCTCCGTATCGTTCGTAATGCGCGAAACAACCTTGCCCGCCGGCAAGTTGTCAAAATAGCGGATCGGCAAACGGTGAATTTGATGGAACACGTCTTTGCGCATTCGTTGCAAGATCCGGTTTGCTGAAACTTGCAACAGGTACTGCTGCCCGTAAAGAAAGACGGCGGCTCCGGCAAGCAAACCAAAGTAGATCAAAGCGAGCCGAATGACGCCTGGGATTTCCGGGCGATAAAACGAAAACAATTGCTGGCGTGTCAACGGCTTGGCTGCAATCGTTCTCGTGGCAGCGCCAACGTGTGCGCGAATCTGTCCCCCTTGATTCACTGGTGTGACGTTTGACACCACCCCGTCGAGAAAGTACGCACGCGTGCCCAAGGCCACCAGCGTATGCGGATTCACTCGTTGACTCTGTGGCGGCAACCGATCCGCGCGCTCGTACCACTTGCCTTCCCACTCGACGGCACCCGAGGCGTGCGGTGCAACCTGATACCAAACCTGTTGAATCCCCATGATGTGCCGATTAATGATGGCCTTTGCCACAAACGGGCCCGCCAACTGTGCCGACACGGCGAGAACGAGCATGGCTATGGCGAGCGCAATGGCGCCTTTCGCATGCGCTGCATACTCGACAAGGCGTTTGTTTACCTGCCTTTCTGTGTTCATGCCCATCACCCCCGTTCTTCCGTCGAGATCATCGCGTCGCGATCTTCCAGCGCATCTTCCCCGTATGCCTGCTGGCGCTCGTACTGTTTCGCGTACCAGCCACCCTGCGCCATCAAATCGGCAAACGTGCCTTCTTCGGCGATCCGCCCATCGTCCATGACGACAATCCAGTCAGCATGCGCGACGGCCGACATGCGGTGGCTTGCGATGAGCGTCGTCCTGCCTCGGCGAACCGAGCGGATCGACTCGATGATATGCGCCTCCGTACGAGCATCGACGGCCGACATGGCGTCGTCGAGAATGAGAATTTCGGGATCGATGAGTAAAGCACGCGCCAAGGCGATCCGCTGTTTCTGGCCGCCGGAAAGTGAAATCCCGCGTTCTCCAACCAACGTATCGAGGCCGTTTGGCAGTCGCGCAATGTCTTTGACAAAGTCCGCGAGACGCAGGGCTTCGAGCACTTCGGCGTCCGACGCATCGTGCCGGCCAAAGCGAACGTTGTCGCGGACGCTGCGCGAGAATAGCATCGGATTCTGCGGAACGTACCCCAGCCAGCCGTGTACGACATCCATGGCAATCTGTTCGATCCGCACGCCACTGATGGTCAGGGCGCCAGCTCGCGCTGGCGGATACTCGCGCAGCAGCTGACGAAGCAACGTCGATTTGCCACTACCGGTTCGCCCGACAATGCCAAGAGTTTCCCCCCGGCAAATCACAAGCTCAATATCTTGCAAGTTGTCGCGATCCGAAGTTGGATAACGAAAGGTGAGTTGTTCAAACCGAATGTCCTCTGGGCGCGCCACCTCTACGGTTGTCGGCGGATCGACGACATCCGGTTCGTACGCCAGTGTTTCGTTGACCCTGTCAAGGGACGCGTTCCCGCGCTGCATGATGTTGATCAACTGTCCGAAGGCGAGCATGGGCCAGATCAGCATGCCAAGATAGACGTTAAAGGACGTCAGTTGCCCAATTGTAAGCTGACTTTGAAACACGAGGTAGGTCCCATAGCCAAGGCCAATCAAATAGGTGATGCCGACAAGCATGCTGATGGTCGGATCGAACAACGCGTCAATGCGTGCCACCGCGATGTTTTTGCGGTAGACGTCCGCCATCGTCGCGGCAAACCGCTCCTCCTCGTGCTCTTCCTGGGCGTAGGCGCGGACAACGCGGATACCGGCTATCGTTTCCAGCACGCGATCATTCATATCGCCAAACGCGTCTTGCGCCAGTGTGAACCGCTCGTGCAGGACCTTCCCATACTTGGTCATTGCCAAGGCGATGAACGGCATCGGAATGAGCGAGAGCAGCGTCAACCGCCATCCATCCAGAGAACCCATGGTGACAAGGATGGTGGCTGAATAGGTTGTCGAGTCGATCAGCGTCAAAATGCCGAATCCAGCAGTCTGCGAGACGGCGTTCAAATCATTGGTCGATCTCGCCATCAAGTCACCCGTCCGATTTTGTTCGAAGAACCGCGGCGTCATGTTGAGAAAGTGCCGCATGAGCCGCTTACGCAGGGACAATTCGAGCACACGAGCCCCGCCATAGAGCTGATACTGCCAGGTGAAGCCACACGTATAACTGATGACGATGACAAGCGCCAAGGCGCCGATGAGATTCCACAACCTACCCACCGTCATTCCCCGCTGGTTCATCAGGTCAATGGCGTGCCCCACGATATCCGGTGGAGCGACCTCGACAAAGTTGAGAAATAAGAGTAAACCAACGGCAATTGCATAGCGCTTACGCTGTTGCCAAAAAAACCATCGCAACTTCATTAATACTTGAAACACGTTTCGTCCTCCTACACAAAAACGGCATACCTGACGCGGCATGCCGTACTTTCATTTGCAATCATGCAAATGAAAAACGCGAGCCGCGCCGGAACGCAACCCGCGATATGTACTCGTTTGCTCAAACTTCAGCGCAACGAGACGGAGGTCGCATTCCCGAGCAAATGACCATGGGAACCATTGCAATCATCAGCATACGAATCATGGGAATGCACACTCCTTTCGCATGAAGTCAGACTATAAAGTAACACTTTCTTTCTTCATTTGTCAATCCTGAGCAATTTCCAAAAACCGTTGTACCACACTGGAATCGTCCTCACGTCGCCACGCCAGCCCTAGTTCAACGACTGGTGCCTGGCCTTTGATGGACACGTATCGCACATCTCGCGCGTGGACGTTTTGCGTGGCTTTTGGCAAGATACTCACACCCATTCCAGCCGCGACAAGCCCTACGGCTGTTTGAACTTCCGTCACTTCGAGGCGGATCGTCGGGCCGAAGCCAGCTGCCCGGCACAGCGTGACGACACTGTCATAAAGCCCCGGCCAGATCGATCGCGCGACCAGCACCAGGGGCTCGTCTCGCAAGTCCGACATGTACACCCCATCCTGTTTCGCCAAAACACTGCCAACAGGCAAGACAACCACGCACTCGTCCCGTCGGATCGAGCGCACATGCAAATCCGGGTGCGCAGCTGGAGTACGCAGCACCCCAACATCAATGGTACCAGAGAGTAAAGCCTCCATTTGAGCCGGTGTCGGCATTTCCCGCAGGATGAGTTCCACCCCAGGGCAAACGTCTTGATAGCGGCGGATGACAGGTGGTAGCCAGTCATACGTGGCCGATCCGACAAAACCGACGACCAGTTTGCCAATGGCTCCGGACGCAGCCTGACGCGCTGTCTCTGTTGCCGCCTGCAGTCGTGCCAACACCTGGCGTATCTCCGCTACATAGGCCCTCCCCGCGTCGGTCAAGCGCACTTTCCGGTTGGTTCGATCCAATAGGCGGACACCCAGTTCATCTTCCAACTGACGAATCTGCTGGCTTAAAGGAGGCTGCGTCAGGCCCAGGCGTTTGGCGGCACGGCCAAAATGCAATTCTTCTGCGACCGCGATGAAGTATTCAAGTTGACGAAGTTCCGTGGTTGTCACCCCCGCGTAATGATTCATTTTACAACTTATTCACTTATGATTTATATATTAGACCTTCTAATCCAACGGGCGTAAGCTAAATACGGAAAGGAAGTGGTGACACCAATGCAACACTGGTCATGGATGCGGCAAAAAACGGTTTCCTTTGTGGTGATCGTACTGCAAATTGCAATTCTATATGGGCTGGCCGACGTCGGCGGACTGATTTCAAAACTGCTGCACACGCCCGTTCCCGGCAGCATTTTCGGACTCATGTTATTGTTTTTGTTGTTGCAATTTCGGGTGTTAAAACTCGAGTGGATCGCCCGGGGAGGCGAACTTTTAATACGCGAGATGCTATTGTTCTTCGTTCCTTCCTCCGTAGGCATTATGACCTATGGACACCTGATGCTGCATGAAGGCCTGCAAATCTTGGTCACCATCGTCACCAGTACAGCGATTGTCATGCTTGTCACTGGCACCATAGCCGATAACATCTGGAACGCAAGGCAAAGACACCGCAGCCAGCGGATGGCACATCACGATGCAAGCGAGGTGGCATCATGATGACGTGGCTGGGTATCGTATCGACCCTAATTTGTTATTGGGTTTGCAAAAAATTGTATCAACGGTTTCACTACGTGTTTTTCAACCCTGTGCTTACGTGTCTGGCCGTGCTGATCACATTTCTCGCGCTAACTCACGTTTCGTACCATACCTATTTGGCAAGCGGGAAATGGCTGACGGACATGCTCAGCCCGGCGACGGTCGCTTTGGCGATACCCCTATATCGGAATGTGCACATCTTCAAAACGCACTGGCTCGAATTTCTTGTCAGCCTCATCTGTGGCGCTGCAGCCGCTATCGTGTCGTCCATCCTGCTTGCGCGGCTCATGCGCCTTGGCGGGATGATTGCAATCAGTGTTGCGCCCAGATCCGTGACCACGCCTATTGCCATGGACATTTCGCAAACCATCGGCGGCATTCCAACGCTGACTGCTGTATTCGTCATCATTACTGGCATTTCCGGTGTCGTCATCGGGCCCCTTATGATCCGCTACGTGCGCATTCGATCCGCCGTTGCCAAGGGTGCCATCTTCGGCATGGGATGCCACGGCATTGGCACGGCACGTGCCTTTGAAATAGGGCAAATGGAAGGCACCTGCTCCAGCCTGTCCATGGTGATTGCCGCGTTCATGACACTGGCGCTCGCTCCAAGCCTTGTGCCGTTGCTTACGTAGCATGCCGCGAATCACCAGACATGCGAACCGCAAACGCGGTTGACACTAGGCGTGAGGTGATGATACATGGGCGAACGTTCCGAGTTTACCCCCGGCTACGAAGCACCAAACAACGGCGTGTACATTGAAGTAGGAGCACACCCGGACAGTGGGGATCTGCATCACCCACGCCGTGTGTATTTGCACAAAGGAGAACGGTTTCCAGAAACGACAAACGACGACCGAAAGTGGCGCCGCATCAAAACGAATAAAAAGCACTGATCGCAGGCTGCCGCAAAGGATGCCGGCAACACGCCGTCATCCTTTGCTTTCCAGCCACGTTGGTTCCTCTGCCAAAGGGCTCGCCTCCACAGAGCGCAGTTGACGCTCAATTGCGCGCGAGCGAACGGTTGCCTTGTCAATCGTGTTACTCGCCTCCAGCAGTTTTTTCTGCGTCTTTTCAAGAACATCCCCGAACTTCCCAAACTCGGATTTGACGACACCCAACAGTTTCCACACCTCGCTCGAACGCTTCTCGATGGCCAGCGTTCGAAATCCAAGCTGCAAACTGTTGAGCAAGGCCGTGATCGTTGTCGGGCCCGTGATGATGACGCGATACTCCCGCTGCAATGTCTCCCAGAGGCCGGAACGACGCAACACCTCGGCAAACAACCCTTCTACTGGCAAAAACATGAGGGCAAAATCTGTCGTCATCGGTGGGTGTATGTATTTGTCGTGAATCGACTTCGCTTCTAGTTTCATGCGATTTTCCAAAGCCTTTGCCGCCTCTCTCAACAGTTCGAGATCGCCCGCTTCCTGCGCCTCCTGCAGGCGTTGATAATCGTCGAGAGGAAACTTAGCATCAATCGGCAGCCAAACGGGTGCCTCACCGTCATCTTTTCCCGGTAAGCGCACAGCGAAGTCAACCCGCTCCTGCGAGTCCTGTCGAATCGCGACCTGACGCGCATACTGTTCGGGGCTCAGAATCTGTTCGAGGATTGTCTCCAGCTGTAATTCTCCCATGGTCCCCCGGGATTTCACGTTCGAGAGCACCTTCTTCAAGTCGCCCACCCCAGCCGCGAGCGACTGCATCTCGCCCAAACCTTGGTGAACCTGTTCCAACCGCTCACTGACCAGCTGGAACGATTCCCCGAGCCGCCGTTCGAGGGTTTGATGCAGCTTCTCGTCCACAGTCATGCGCATTTGTTCGAGCTTGTTACTGTTTTCCTCTTGTAAATAACGCAGACGGCGCTCCACAGCTTCGCGCAACTGCTCCAATTGGCTTGCGTTGAGCTGAGCCAAGTCAGCCAGTTGTTTGCTGAACGAGTCGAGCATGCCTTTCTGTTGCCTCGACATCTCGCCAATGGCGTCGATCAAGCCCTGCTGTTGCAGCGCGATCGCCTGAGCGGTCCGATTGGAACCATCGGAAAGCGTGCGTATCAACGATTGGCTCAGACCCTGTACCTGTGTCGTCAACTCCATTCTGGCTTCACGTGCCGCTCGGTTCGACTCCTCGCGGCTCGCCGTGATTTCTTCGCGCAAGCCGCGTTCTAAGCGCTCAAAGTGCGCGCCCAACTCCCGGTCAGCTTTTGGAGATGCACTGCCGCGGACTGCCACAAGCCATATGAGCAAGATGAAATTGCCCAACGAAATCAGGGCGATTGCTGTATTCATCACGATCCTGCCGCCTCCCTGGTACCATATCTCTTTTCATTCCATCATAGAGAGATTGCAAGACGGGGGAAAGTGCAACCGCAAATATTGACGGCACAGAACGCCTGACTTGAACGGGTGACCCGTTGCATGAGAGCCCTCATCAACAAACGATGGCCCCATCTGAGGAGGCCATCGTTGTACCTGATCTGCTTTTATATTGTCGGAGAAGCCACGACTGGTTCGACCACCAGCGAACCATCCTTGCCGTCGATGCATACGCCTTGTACGTGCTCGTGATCGATTAACAAATCGGCGATGCGGTCTTCGACCAAATCCTGAATAGCCCGCCGCAGTGGACGTGCCCCAAGTGTCGAGTGATACCCACGTGCAGCCAACACCTTCACGGCATCATTCGTCCAAGACAAATCGACACCTTGCTCCGCCAACCATTGCTTGCGCTCATCGAGGAACAACTCGACAATCCGTTCGATATCTGCTTGGACGAGCTGAGAGAACTCCACGATCGCGTCAAAGCGGTTGAGGAACTCCGGTTTGAAGTAGGCGGTCAGATGGTCCGCACTCGACTCGGTCGAGACCTCGCGCTTGTCGTCCCCGAGTGCAAAGCCAACTGTCGCTTTTCGCTCCATGACACCTGCGTTGCTCGTCATGATGAGAATCGTGTCCTTGAAGCTGACCGTGCGCCCCTGGCTGTCGGTGAGGCGCCCATCCTCCATGATTTGCAGGAAGATGTGCTGCACGTCAGGGTGAGCCTTTTCGATCTCGTCGAGCAAGATTAGGCTGTACGGCTTTCTCCGCACTTGCTCGGTCAGCTGGCCAGCTTCTTCATATCCTACATATCCCGGAGGCGAACCAATCAACTTGGATACTGCGTGCTTCTCCATGTATTCACTCATATCGAGCCGGATCATGGCATCCTTCGAGCCAAACAACCGCTCGGCCAAACGCTTAGCCAATTCCGTTTTCCCAACACCCGTCGGACCGACAAATAGGAACGAACCAATGGGCCTATCACCTTTGCGCAAACCGACGCGACTGCGGCGCACAGCCTTAGCCACCTGCTTAACCGCCTGTGGCTGTCCAATGACATATTGCGCCAGGTCTTCTTCCAAGTGGCGCAACTTATTCTGTTCGTCCGTTTCGACCTTGGTCACCGGGATACCGGTCTTCCCTTCTACGATCGCGGCGATATCTCGTTCCGTCACGACTGGCCGCTCCTGTTTCGCACCTTGCGCCTGCAAGCTTGCCAACTGCTCGCGCAGTCGCGTCTCTTCGCGGTGCAGTTCGGCTGCCCGCTCGTACGCCTCGACGCGTGCCGCCTCCGCTTTCTCGCGTGCAATGGCCGTGAGCCGGGCCTCAATGTCATTTGCATCGCCATCTGCCTGAGCTAAATTCGCCTTTGACCCAGCCTCGTCCATCAGGTCGATAGCCTTGTCCGGGAGAAAACGATCCGCAATATAGCGCTGCGACAACGTCACACAAGCGCGAACCGCGTCTTCCGTGAATTGAACGTGATGAAACTCCTCATACTTAGGACGAATCCCCTGCAAGATTGCAATGGCCTCTTCGACGCTCGGTTCGTTGACCGTCACCGGTTGAAACCGACGTTCCAAGGCAGCGTCCTTTTCAATCTGCCGGTACTCTTTCAACGTCGTCGCACCAATCACTTGCAAGTCGCCCCGCGCAAGCGCCGGCTTGAGGATGTTACCCGCATCCATCGAGCCTTGTGCGGATCCGGCACCGACGAGCAGATGAATCTCGTCGATAAACGCGATCACGTCGTCACGCGACTCCAATTCGCGGATCAGACCCTGCATACGCTCTTCAAATTGGCCGCGAATACCCGTGTCCGCAACCAACGATGCCACATCGACGGCATAGATCTGCTTGCCACGAAGTTTGCTCGGCACCTGACCCTGGACAATGCGCAAGGCCAAGCCTTCAACTACTGCCGTTTTACCGACACCCGGTTCGCCAATGAGCACTGGATTGTTTTTGTTGCGGCGATTCAAGATTTCAATGGTGCGCGCAATTTCCTTGTCACGCCCGATGAGTGGATCGATCCGCCCGTCGGCGGCGAGTTGGGTCAAGTTGCGGCCGAATTGGTCAAGAAAACCGCCGCCACCTCCCGAGGCTTGTGTACGAACCTGTGTCTCTCGCGGCATACGGGCAAACTGACCAAATAACTCATTCATTCCTGGAAACGCAGAACCGAAATCAAAGCCGCCGCCCAATCCGTGTGGCAGCGTATAACCTGCTTGAACTTTGGCCATACATTCAGCGCACAAATGCATCTCAAATACTTGCTGGTTGCGCTGCGTCCGAATGTGTGCTGTTGCAGGACGTTCCTGACATAGATTGCACTTCATGATGATTGACCTCCCTTATACAGCATGTCAGTCCTAAAATCTCGATTCATCATCAATTGACTTTAACTATCTTTGACTAATAAACCACGCGTTTGACTTTGACTATCCTTGACCTTATTATAACGCAACCGTACAAAGTTGCAACACATTTTTTGTGTTTTGTCTGGCCGTCGCGCGATGATATTCGGTATGATGGGTACAATCAAAGCGAGAGGTGAAACATCGTGATCGTCATTTTACTCGTCGTGATCGTGATTTTGCTTGTCGTGTTGTTGGCAAGGCGAAATCAAGGCAGCAACGGATATCGAAGAGGGCCGTTTCAAAACAATGGGTTCCGCGATAACCAGTACTATGATGTGACTCCGCCTTATAACAATCCGGGCTATACCAGCGGCTTTGGACGGACCGGGTCGTTTCTCGGCGGCATGGCGGCTGGTGCGTTGCTCAGTTACCTGTTAGAACAGGGCCGAATCGACATGATGCAATACGACATGTTTCGCCAGATGGAAGATCAGCAGATGATGAACGAGCTGATGCAACAGAACATTATTCAGCAGGATGAGATCGATCAGCTGCAACGAGAAATTGGCATGGATCAATATGGTGGCGCAGATTGGAGCCATGGCCCCTACGATCAAGGTCCGTATGGCGACACAGGTCCAAACAATTGGGACAACCAAGTGGACTTCCCCACGAACGATGACCCATTTCAAAACGATTCGTTCAATGATAATAATGGGGACAATTGGGTTTAATTGAGATATAATACCCAATCCCCAATCTTCGGCCTTTACCTTTCGCTGGACGTGGAACTTGACCGCTTTTATCCATGTGTCTTGCGAAGGTAAAGGCCTGTGTTTCGTCTACCCCGGCTTGGCCTGCCTAGCCCGCCCCCGGGCTCCTGGACATTCGACATCGCATCGCACAATTTCTTCTGTCAGTCGCGAATGGTCGGCGTGTACCCTGCCTGTCTCAATGCCTCACATAGAAGCTGAATATGAGCGTGATCGCGGGTTTCCAAATCGATCTCCACTTCTGTCTGCCCAAGGTGAATGTGCGATCCGACGCGCTGATGATGTACAGTCAACACGTTGGCGCGAAGCTGGGCTACGATGTCCAGCACATCCCGCAAGGCACCAACCCTGTCCTGAATGGTCACGGCCAGGCGCAGATAACGGCCGGCTTCCGTCAAGCCATGCTCAATAATCCGCGACAACACGACGACGTCGACATTGCCGCCCGAGAGAACGCAGACAACCTTCCCGAGGTTGTTCGGGATTTTCCTAAAGATTGTGGCCGCAATGCCTGCCGCGGCGGCACCTTCGGCGACAAGTTTGCAACGCTCAAGTAGATAAATCATCGCCCGCGCGATCTCGTCCTCATCCACCGTGACAATATCGTCGACGTAGCTTCTGGCGAGTTCAAACGTCAATGCCCCAGGCCGCTTGACCGCGATACCATCGGCAATCGTGGGTTGACCCTGAACGGCGTCGATTCTCCCCAGTTCGCGTGCATGGACGAACGATGGCACAGCCTGTGCCTGGACGCCGATGATCTTGATGTCTGGTCGTTGCGACTTGACCGCCAATGCAATCCCGGACGCAAGGCCGCCGCCGCCCATCGGAATGACGATGGCTCCGACATCCGGCAGCTGTTCGAGAATTTCCAGGCCAATGGTCCCCTGCCCTGCAATGATGTGAGGATCATCGAAAGCATGGATATAGGTGAGCCCTTCTGTATCCGCCAATTGCTTGGCATGTGCATACGCCTCGTCGTAATCGTTTCCGTGTAAAACGACCCGCGCCCCATAGCGCTGCGTCGCCATCACCTTAGCAAGACTAGCGCCTTCAGGCATGACAATGGTACACGGGACACCTCTCCCGCGAGCGGCGTATGCGACGCCCTGTGCGTGATTGCCTGCCGAAGCCGCAATCACGCCGCGAGCCTGCTCGTCTGCGGTCAGGGTTGAAATCTTATTGTAAGCCCCTCGCAACTTAAAGGAGCCCGTTTTCTGCAGGTTCTCGAGCTTTAGGTAGACATCATTGGCGGAGAGATGCGAAAACGTCTCCGAGTGGTCGAGCGGCGTGTATAGGACGCGATCGCGCAACCGCTCGCGAGCCGCTTCAATATCTGCCGCCTTCGGTGCAACTAGATTGAACAAGTAGGTGGCCTCCTTTACCTCCGGCAAACGCATGGAAACAGCGCACGTGATACAATAGCGCCGTCAGCACGATGGAAGGTGATCGGCGTGATTGAGTTCAGACATCTCCGCTATTTTGTCGCGGTCGCTGAGGAGTTGAACTTCAGCCGGGCGGCCGAGCGGTTACACATGTCACAATCGCCATTAAGCCGGCAGATTCGAGAGCTGGAAGAGATGCTAGGATTTCCGTTGTTCGCGCGGGATCGCCATCACGTCGAGCTGACGGCCGCGGGACAAGTCTATCTGGACAAAGCCCGTGAGATCCTCACCGCGATGGAACAGGCTCGACGCGAAGCCGAGCAGTTTCACGCAGGATTAAAAGGCAGCTTGTCAATTGGCTTTGTCGGATCCCTGACGTATCGCCTTGCATCGCTTCTCCGGGCGTTTCGTCTACGTTTTCCCGAGGTTCACATCGAACTGCGCCAAATGAAAAGCATGGAGCAAATGCAGGCACTCTATGATGGGAAAATCGACGTCGGTCTCGTGCGCGGTGCAATTGCCAACCCCAACTTGGTGTGCGAAGCAATCGCCGAAGAGCCGTTGGTCGCAGCTCTGCCTGGATCACACCCGCTCGGGCACCAGTCGACGGTCTCGCTCGATGATCTCGCACCGCATCCGTTCATTCTCACTCCATATCGCAGCGGATCGGGTTACTACGAAATTGTAACACGGTGCTGCAAGGAAGCCGGATTTGTCCCACGAGTGGCGGTAGAAGCTCCGGAAATCCTGACGATTGTAGCATTTGTGGCGGCAAACATGGGCGTCGCGTTAATCCCCGAATCGTTCACACATTTGCGTGCGGACGGTGTTACCTACTTACCGCTTCAGTCCAACTGCACGTGGAACATATCCATCATCGCCAACGCCCATGGCCCCAAGCAGATTTTGGTTGAGCACTTCCTGGCACATGCTCGCGAAGATGTGCAATCAGAACGTGCCTTCAAATGAAGGGACAGTCACATCAGATCACTTTTTCTTCATATGGCCTTCCAACACAGTCTGCGCGATGTGCGTGTCAAGGGCTTCATAATCGTAATAACGGATGGCTTCATACAAAGCCTGCCGCGTAAACATGGCTGGCTCGAACGACTGTTGCGTACCACTTTCAGCGAGCTCTTGATACACTAGTTCCACCGCGCGCGCCGCGACGCGCAAACTCGTCACCGGATAAATCACCATACGATAGCCCCAAGCCTGGAACTGATCAGCCGTGTAGTAAGGTGTTCTCCCGAATTCCGTCATATTGGCCAAAAGTGGTGCCTGTACACGCTCCGCCACGTACCGGAATTCTTCCTCACTCGCCAAGGCTTCGGGGAAGATCGCGTCAGCTCCCGCTTCGACGTATCGGTTTGCCCGCTCGATCATCGCGTCGATACCCTCCACGCTTTTGGCGTCTGAACGGGCCACGACAACAAGAGTTGGAGCGGCGGTCTTCAACATGCGGATTTTCTCGATCATCTCGGACGGGGCAACGACCTGTTTGCCGTTCAGATGTCCGCACTTTTTCGGCATCACTTGATCTTCTATCTGTACGGCCGCCACTCGCGCCTCCAGCATTTCTTTCGCTGTTCTCGCGACGTTGAGAACGCCGCCATACCCCGTGTCGATATCGACCAACAAAGGCAACCCAGATGCGCGAATGATATCCGCCGCGCGTTCCGCCACCTCGTTGGAATAGACGACGCCGAGGTCTGGCAGACCCCGACTTGCCGTATACGCCGCTCCCGAGAGATACAGGGCTTCAAAACCAACCTGTTTGGCGATGCGCGCCGCCAACCCGTCATGTGCGCCGGGGATTTTGAGTATCTGAGCTTGTGAAATTCGCTGCAAAAACTGTTGCGCTAGTTCTTCCTGACTAGGTTGCTGTTCAACCAACCAGGCCACGGGCCATCCCTCCTTGAAACACGTTACATGACAAACAATTGGACGAACTCATCGACACCCATTTCGTACAAGGATGATGTATCAAGACATTGGTCGACGATGCGCTCGACGCGCTTTTGCGGAAACCGGGTGGCCAAATTGCCCCGGAACTTCTCGACAATCTTCGGCAGTCCTTCCGCACGACGCCGACGGTGGCCAATCGGATACTCGCACACGACCTTCTCCGTGCTTGTTCCGTCCTGGAAAAACACCTGTACGGCGTTCGCGATGGAACGCTTGTCGGGATCGAGATAATCACGGCTGTATTGCGCATCCTCAACAACTTCCATGCGTTCGCGCAGCCAGTCGATGCGCGGATCTCGCGCCGCCTCGTCCTCGTAATGGTCCGCCGTCAGATGTCCATACAAAAGGCCAATCGCCGTCATATACTGCAGACAGTGATCGCGATCCGCCGGATTATGCAAGGGCCCCTTCTTGTCAATGATACGAATCGCCGACTCGTGGGTCGTAATGACAATCCGCTCGATGTCGTCGATTCGATCCACAATCTGTCCGTGCAGTTGAATCGCACATTCGACTGCTGTTTGGGCGTGAAACTCAGCCGGAAAGGAAATCTTAAACAACACGTTCTCCATGACGTACGACGCGAGCGGCCGTGCCAGCACAATCTCCTTGCCGCCCATGACGACGTCCTGGAATCCCCACTTCGGTGCAGTGAGCGCGTTTGGATAGCCCATTTCGTCCCGGAGCGCCATGAAGGCAAGCCACACGGCACGGCTTGTCGCATCACCAGCGGCCCATGATTTGCGCGATCCGGTATTCGGTGCATGGCGGTACGTGCGAAGTGGCCCATTATCGATCCAGGCGTTTGAGACAGCATTCAGGACCTGCTCCCGATTACCGCCAAGCATCGCTGTCGCGACCGCTGTAGAAGCGACTTTGACAAACAGGACGTGATCAATGCCTCTGCGGTTCAAACTGTTTTCGAGCGCCAACACACCCTGGATTTCGTGTGCCTGTACCATACGCTCAAGCAACTGCCTAATGGTCACGGGCGACTTGCCATGTAACCGATTTTGACGGCTCACATAATCGGCCGTAGCCAAAATTGCGCCTAGATTGTCAGACGGATGCCCCCATTCAGCCGCTAGCCATGTGTCGTTAAAGTCCAGCCAGCGAATCATGACGCCTATATGAAATGCCGCTTGCACGGGGTCTAACTCGTATTTCGTACCCGGTACCCGAGCGCCCCACGACACACTCAGGTTCGGTATATAAGGCCCAATGTGTTTCGCACATTCAGGGAACCGCAAGGCCAACATACCCACGCCCAGTGTGTCCATGAGCACATAACGCGCTGTTTCAATGGCCTCTTCGCTCGCCTGCCCCAATTGCAGGGCGTAATCCGTGATTTTGACAAGAACGTCATCTACCGTACCGCGATGATTGTCATGCACTGCATCCTCAATGCCCATTGCCTTTAAACACCCTCCGTATCATCCTGGCTATAAGTTGCGAGTCGATCATCGATGCGACTGATGAAGTTGTAACGATCGCGTGTTAAACGTGGTACCCGCGTGGGCCCGTATAGAAGACACGCGGTCTAAACAGACGATTATGCGCCAACTGTTCCGTGACGTGAGCTGCCAGCCCTACGACGCGGGCTGCAAAAAACACAGGCGTAAACAGTTCGACCGGAATGCCTAGCAGATGCATGACAGGTGCCGCATAGTAGTCCAGATTGGGGAACAGACCTTTCTCTTCACGCACAATCTCTTCCCCCACAACACACATACGATACAAACGATCATCGCCTGAGGCCTCGACCATTTCTTTCAAAGCCTCTTTCATCAGAAGGGCACGTGGATCGCTCTTGCGCATGTACACGCGGTGCCCAAATCCCATGATTTTCTCCTTATTCGCGAGTTTCACCCGGATGAGGCGTTCAAATCCTTCCACCGTCTGCGCTTCGAGGAGCATATTCATAACCGCCTCGTTCGCGCCTCCGTGCAAAGGTCCCTTCAGTGATGCCACAGCACCAGTAAGTGCCCCATACATGTCCGATTGGGTCGAGGCAATGACGCGAGCTGCGAATGTGGAATTGGGTAGTTCGTGTTCACAGTAAACCATCAAAACCTGGTTGTAATAGCGTTCCTCTGCGGCAGTAGGTATGCGCTTCGTGATCATATATAAGCCATTCGCAACAAACGATAAGTCTGGCCGCGGCTTCACAGCGCCTTCTCCGCGGCCAATGTGATAGCTGTTCGCTACAATCTGTGGCACTTGTGCAAGCAAACGGAGCGCTCGGCGTCGATTGGCCTCTATCGAGGAAACCAAGAGATCTGGATCAAAACCTGAAAGCGCAGATACGCCAGTTCGCAGCGCGTCCATCGGATGTGTTGATGCCGGCAAACTGCCTAAGATAGTATAAATGGCTTCCGGGAGCTCGTCCTGCTCGGACAAAGCACGTTCAATCCCCTCCCGTTCATCGGCCGAAGGCAGCCGTCCATCCAATAACAAACCGATTACATCGACATAAGACAATTTCTTGGCGAGATCAATTAAGTCGTATCCTCGTATCACAATCTCCTCGTGTTCCACATCCAGATACGATATAGACGTTTCACACGCGATCACATTCTCTAATCCCGGTTTATACGATTCGATGGACATCGTCTCATCTCCCCATCACGTGCTTACCAACACCAATGTAACCGTTTCTGGATACTTGCGCTAAGATCCGCTGAGACTATAGTTAGACGTGCAAAATCCATGCTCGCTCACCGTCGCGTAACACTGTCGTACGGCGTTGGCATCAGCTGCAGCCGGGGTGCCCGGGTTCGTGTGCGGGCCCAACTTCGGCTTGCAGAGTGGCATAGGAGCGCTTGTGAGCGTGTGTGCACCTAATAAACAGGGCTATCCCGCAGCCATCTAAAATGCCTGGGATAGCCGAAAGATGCGACTCATGTCAAAGGTGCAACGACGGATCGGACGCCGTCGAAGGAATATTACCCTCGAGGACCACTCGTTCATTGACATCTTCAAGCGCCATGCCAGAAGTTTTGGGTCCAAATGCTGCTATGTCGATCATGATCACGATCATCGCGATTGCGACGACACTGAACATCGCAGTGGCGCCGTCAGCCTTCAGAACAGGCAGCAAGATAAAAGGCATCAATCCACTCATCAGTCTGCTTAAGCTGTAAGCGGAACCAGCTGCCGTTGCTCGAATGGAGGTCGGGTAGATTTCCGCCTGAAAGATGTGATATGCATTCGAGAAAATATTGCTGACGAGCGTATATAAGAAACCAAATACGATGATCAGTGTTGGGCTTGACGACATACCGAACAGAATTCCGAAAAGTGCCATAAAAAATGCTGCACAGACAATCAGCCATTTGCGGTGAAAACGCTCAATGATCGGCAACGACAGCAGCGAACCAATGGGGTAACCTAAGAACGACAACGTGATATACGTCAGCGAGGTCGTGATCGTAACTCCTTTGGCCGCGAGAACAAGTGGGACTAGGGTTCCAAAACCGTAATAGCCGAGGGTTTGCAGGATCTGAAATACCCATAACATCACTGTCCGCTTTGCAAATCCTTGAGCGAAGAGCGTTGACAGAGGCAGCTTCCGGGGCTCCACAAATATCTCGTCCGGGTTGACAGGCTTTTGCGCATCCTTGACGTGCACTTCAAACCTCTCAACGATTTTGTTTGCTTCCTCGGCGCGTCCCACCGATTCCAGCCATCGCGGCGACTCAGGCAACCAGCGCTGCATGGACCAAACGATGATGGCGCCGAGCGATCCGATGATAAAGAGCCACCGCCAACCCGCCATCCAATAATGTGTAGGAACGATTCCCCGCGCCAGAAAACCCTCGACGGGCGTGGAGCAAAACTGAAGTGTGTAGGCCCAAGCCATCGTCCTTCCACGTCTGTATGCCGGGAGTACTTCGCTGAGATACGTATCACATAGAGGCGGCAGGCCACCAATGCCTAACCCTGCTAGAAAGCGAAATACAATTAGGAACGTAACATTTGGACTAAATGCCGCGATGAACGTAAACGTCGAATATATGGATAGGACAAACATGAATGCACGCTTACGTCCAATCCTATCTGCCAATCCGTTCAATACAATGGCGCCAATAAACATACCGACAAATGCTGATGCCAATACAATCGGAAGAATACTGCTGCTCAGATGAAACTGTTTCGTGAGTACAGCACTTAAAACACCCGCGAGATAAACATCGAATAGTTCGAAAAATAGGCTCAAACCGACGACCGTGGCAATCTTTTTGTGCAACGAAGTAACGGGCAGCCCATTCAGTCGCGCTGCAATCGCATAATTTTGCATGATTCTTTTTACTCCTCCTTTTCACCTACAACACGTCGATCCAAGTACAATTTCGTTGCTCGGAACTTTCGTCCATACAATAGCGCTTACATCTATATTCTATGAGTCCATCCTTCATCCTTGTTCAATACTCCTTCGCTCCTCCCCCTCGCACCACGCTTCAATTTCCAGAGAGGTTGGAGATCTGCACATAAAACAAAACAGAGCCAGGCCTTCTGGCCTGACTCTGTTCTCTCTTGCCTGGCAACGACCTACCTTCCCAGTCCCTCTCGAGACAAGTATTCTCGGCGCTGGAGGTCTTCACGTCCGTGTTCGGGATGGGTACGG
>NZ_SORF01000005.1 GCF_004366795.1 Alicyclobacillus sacchari
TCGCGGTGGACACCCTTGCTCTTGGCTAACGGTAGGTATGTCGCCAACCCCCGTTCGGGACTTGCACCCTGGAGAGACCGCCCATGCCGGGCGTATTAAAACAAATGAGGGCGCAACGCGCCCTCATTTCACCTAACCCTTTACCCTATCGCCTCTGTGGTCACTGTTCGAGGTAGATGGTGATGGTGCGAGCACCCCACGCATCTGCCTGCGCATTGCTTGCCATGCAAATGTCGATGTGGTCACCGACGATTGCGCTGCCCGTGTCTGCTGCGACCACTGTGCCAATACCCGGGATATAGACGCGACTGCCAAGTGGAATGACACTTGGATCGACCGCGATGACCCCTGGCTCAGCTGGCACGCCCGTGGCCGTCAAACCACCTGCCGCATAAGCGGTGGCAAGCACGGTCAAACTTCCCCGGATAAGTCCCGGATCCGGATTGGCAGAACGCGTGGCCAAAACGGGATGATGCACAAGTTGCATCGTCCCCACTTCGACCACTTCGTCCACGGGATTTCGGACGACGCGCTTCACGACGTGCTGTGAAATCTTGTGCCCGTCGCGATAGACGCTTGTTGTCTGTATTTCCAGCAACCCTTTCACACCGTGCGTCACGTATTCCTTGTGCCCCACTTCCAAATCGGATGCATTGCGACGTATGGTCTGAAATGGTATTTCCTGCGTCTGCGTCGTCGTCTTACTGACAATATTGTGAATCTCAACCGTTTCTCCGCTCGTCACACGCTCGCTCGTCGCCAGATTCATATGATCCGACGGCTTGAGTGTGATGCCCTCAGTTTTGAGAAGCTCACCAACCGTATGGGCGAACGTCCATGTGTGTTCAACCTTGCCTTCGTAATCAATCGTGACTGGCTTCGGACTGACGATCTCGACGATTTCCCCGTTTACAACGGAACTGTCGAGCGCCGGGCGAACGCGATCGCGATCGCTTACGTGGACATCGTGCTTTTGCAAAAATTCGGCAATGGTTCCTATGCCAAATCCACGCAATGTCCTGCGCTGCCCGTTGTCTTTCACCGTGATGGTTTTGTAAGTGCTTGCGACCGCAGTCCCGGCACCGCCAAGGACGACGACAGCCGCAGCGACCGCTGCCAACACGGCCTTCGACTTAGGTAGACGCACTCCCTCACCTCTTTCCGTGTCTTACGAGAGAAAAAAGGCGAATAGGGGATCAGGCTGGGCTCAGTATAGCCATACCACCAATCAATTGCAAACCACCTTTTGTCAACCTTCATTCCCTCGTAGATGCTGGAGCTATTTTATAAAGAATCCTATGACACTTACTGGCGAACGATGTCGGGCAAATGCGGAGCTGCTAAAAAGATTCCGACAAAAAACGAGACAGCCGCTCCACCTTCTGCAGAGCGACTGTCTCGCAAGATCTCGTTTATACCAAAGCGCGTTGCTGAGCAAAGGGTGCATCTTCCGCCAAGCGCTTCGCAACTTTCCATATATCCCCTGCACCCATCGTCAAAACCAAATCTCCCGGCTGAATTCGCTGTTGCAGGTAGCTGACGATGTCGTCCTGGGAACCGATGTAGCTTGTGTTAGGATTACTTTGAAGCGCAATTTCCCGAGCGAGAGCGGCCGCAGTCACACCCTCGATTTGCCTTTCACCTGCAGGCGAATAAATTTCCGAGATGATGACTTCGTCGGCCTCCGCAAACGACTTGGCGAATGCGTCAAATAAAAAGTAGGTTCGTGTATAGCGCTGCGGCTGAAACACCGCAATAATGCGTCGTCCCGTCGCTTTTGCGGCTGCGATGGTCGCTCGAATTTCCGTGGGATGGTGGGCATAATCGTCGATGATGAGAACGTCGTTTTTCTCCGAAATCACTTGAAAACGGCGCTTTGCACCATGGAACTCGACGAGTGCAACAGCAATTTGCTCAAATGTCAACGACGCCTCCAGTCCCACGACAATCGCAGCCAACGCATTTGCCACGTTATGACGCCCTGGCAGCGAAAGTAGAAGGCGCCCTACGAACTCGCCGCGAACGTAGACATCAGACGCCGACGAGCGGTCAAAGAGCTGGATGTTGCGAGCTTGCACGTCGGCATCGTCCGCGAAACCATACGTAATCACTCGCGACTTGGCAAACTTACGCAATTCGCGCAAATGTTCGTCGTCGGCTGATAACACAGCAAGACCGGTTTCAGGAATTTGGCTGATAAATGTCTGATAAGCCCGTTTTAGGTTCTCAAAATCGCCACCATAGTGCTCCAAGTGATCCGCTTCGACGTTCGTCACCACCGCAATAGCTGGTCGATAGTGTAAAAACGAACCGTCCGACTCGTCAGCTTCAGCCACGACGAAGCGTCCACCGCCAGCCTTGGCGTTGTCACCCATATTCGACACCACGCCACCCACAACAAAGGTAGGATCTAAATGATTCCGTTCCATGACATACGCGATCATCGATGTCGTAGTCGTCTTGCCGTGCGCCCCCGTGACAGCCACACCCACGCGATCCGCCATCAAACGAGCCAGCATCTCGCTGCGGTGAATCACGGGTATGTTGCGCGCCTTGGCTTCCTGTATCTCAACGTTATCCGCCTGAACGGCCGTGCTGTGAACGACAATGTCGGCACCTGCCACCTGCTCTCGAGCATGGCCATAATAGACCTGCGCACCGCGAGCAACCAGCTTATCCGTCAATTCTTGCCGCGACACGTCAGAGCCGGACACCTCGTACCCCAAATCAAGCATGACGCGGGCAATCGCACTCATTCCATAGCCGCCAATACCAACAAAATGCACGTGTTCCGAACCGCGCACGCGCCTCACCGTCCTCACATCCAATAGTCCAACCCGAGCGTGGTTATAGTCTTCCTCGCCGCTTCCGCCATATGCAAATTTCCCCAAATTGCAATCGGCAAGGAATCAGTTTGAAGCGCCTTTCGCACAGCCGCATCGATTTCCGGTTCGACAGTCAACCTCAGTTCAGGGCGCAGCTTTCGCATTTCTTCGGCAATCACGTGCGGCTCTGCACCGCGTGGGTGATCTGGCTTGCAGACAATGACCTGTGCAGCGAGCGGAAGCACGTGCGGCAACATCTGCCGAACATCTTTGTCCGCAAAAACGCCCACAACCATGTTCCACCCACAGGGTGCAAGTGACCGACCGAACTTGGTTAAGCTTTTCGAAAGCTGCAAAGCTGCGTCAGGGTTGTGTGCGCCGTCGATGACGATTGGCCGATGTCCGTCGCGAAACACCTCAAAGCGCAAAGGCCAGCGAACCGAAGCAAGGGAATCCAACGCTTTGTGCCACTTGTTTTCCGCGATCCTACCTTCGCCCAGCTCGTACATCGCCAAGGCCACGCCGGCATTTTGAGCCTGATGTTCGCCAAAAAGGCCCAGCTTGACGCCGGCTGCATCCCGAAACAGACCTCGATAAGTTCCCAACTGCCCTGAACCTTGTGTCCCCGTGGTCGCGAACACAGCATCGCAGCCGATCCGAATGAGAGGCGCTCTTTGGCTTTTGGCCACCCGCTCTATGACACGGTACGCGTCATCGACCGCCGCGGTCACCACCGGTATGCCCGGCTTGATAATACCCGCCTTATCACTCGCAATATCGACGATGGTTGGGCCAAGGATCTCCACGTGATCATATGTCACATTGGTGATGGCCGTGACCACCGGTTGGACAACATTTGTTGCGTCGTAGCGACCACCAAGCCCTGTTTCCCAGACAACCGCCTCGACGCCAGCGTCGCGAAAATAAAGCAGCGAAATGATGGTCAATATCTCAAACTCAGTTAACGGATCCTGCATCTGAGATTCCGTGGCAGATCGGACCCGTGTCGCATATTCAGCAAGTGCGCCTTCGGAAATGGGCTCGCCATCGATTGACATACGCCCATTGAAGCCACCAAGGCCAGGCGACGTATACAGGCCCGTCCGCCGTCCGGACGCCGTCAACAGAGTGGCCAACATTTGGCACACGGAACCTTTGCCGTTTGTGCCCGCAACGTGATAAAAACGCAGATTTCGCTCCGGATTTCCCAAATTCGACAACGCATGTCGGACCCGCTCCAGTCCCGGCTTGATGCCGAAACGGCGGAGCGAGCCAATCCACGCGCAGGCTTCTGCAATATTCAACAGCACAAACCTCTTTTCAATCCGTTCATTCGGCCAACGATTCTATCCGCTCGCGCACAGCCGCTAACTTCGCAGCATAATCCGCCAGCTTCTCACGCTCGGCTGCAACGACATCAGCAGGAGCTTTTGCAACAAACCCAGCGTTGGCCAACTTTTTCTCAAGCCGCTCGACTTCCCCAACCAGCCGTTTCTCCTCTTTCCCCAGCCGTTCGCGCTCCGCATCCATATCAATTAGACCGACGAGCGGAATATGGATGCGCGCTCCGGTGACCACCTGTGTGGCAGACTGCCGAGGAGCCGTGCCTCCCACCATAATGTCCAGGTGATCTGCATGGCAAAAACGTTGAATCATGTCACGAACTTGTTCAAATAGCTTCTTATCGCCGTCTGTATCGCATTGAATTTGCATGGATACCGACTGGCTTGGCGCCAATTGCAATTCGGCGCGAACATTGCGCACCGCGCGAATCGCATCCATCACCAGATTCATCTTGCGCACCGCGTCCGCATTCTGCCAATCCGAAATCGCTTCTGGCCACTGCGCTGCGACAAGTGCACTAGAGGTGTTCGGCAGTGCTTGCCAAATCTCCTCTGTCACAAATGGGATATACGGGTGCAAGAGCGTTAAAAGCCGTGTCAAAACGGTATACAAAACGCTTTGCACGCTTTGCTTGCGCTCCTCATCCTCACCATACAGCCCGATTTTGGCAAACTCGATGTACCAATCGCAAAAATCATCCCATGCGAAATCGTACATGGCACGTGCAGCCTCACCAAAATCGTACGCACTCAGGTGGTCGCTGACCGCCGCGATCGTCGCCTGTAGACGATCCAGAATCCATTGATCCGCCAAATCCAAATCGTCTGCATGCAGCGGCTGCGGTACAAAATCTTCGCCGAGGTTCATGAGGACGAAACGCGACGCATTCCAAATCTTATTGATAAAGTTGCGCGCACCCTCGACCTTCTCCCACACAAACCGCTGGTCATTGCCTGGCGACGTGTTGGTCGCGAGGGTGAAGCGAAGAGCATCCGCGCCATATTTTTCGATCACGTCCATTGGATCGACACCATTGCCTTTGCTTTTGGACATCTTCTGTCCCTTGGCATCGCGCACCAAACCATGCAACACGACAGTTTGAAACGGCATTTTACCTGTAAAGTGCACACCCATAAACACCATGCGGGCGACCCAGAAGAACAGGATGTCATAGCCTGTCACGAGGGTGCTGGTAGGATAGAACCGCTCCAGATCGGGCGTCCCTGCTGGCCAGCCCATCGTCGAAAACGGCCAGAGTGCCGACGAAAACCACGTATCGAGCACGTCCTCGTCCTGACGGACATTCGCCGATCCGCATGTCGCACAGTGCGTCACATCGTCACGTGACACCGTGATGGCCTCACACTCGTCACAGTACCAGGCCGGAATGCGATGCCCCCACCAAAGTTGACGAGAAATACACCAATCCCGGACATTTTCCAGCCACTGCTCAAAGACACGCCCGAAACGGCTTGGCACAAACGACAACTCGCCAGCACGCGCTCGCTCCAACGCGGGTTGCGCAAGGGCCTCCATTTTCACAAACCATTGGTCGGACAAAAACGGTTCGACAACCGTTCCGCAGCGTTCACAATGGCCAACCGCGTGATCGTGCTCTTCGCGCTGAACAAGGAATCCTTGTTCAGCCAAGGCATCCGCAACCGCGACCCGTGCGTCTTCACGCGACATTCCTTGAAATGCGCCTGCCAGTTCAGTCAAGTTACCATCGCTGTCGATACATTGCAACATGGGTAAACCGTGCCGCGATCCGACTTCAAAGTCGTTCGGATCGTGTGCCGGTGTAATTTTCAGGCATCCCGTTCCGAACTCGGGATCGACATATTCGTCGGCGATCACGGGGATCGTCCGATCCGAGAGCGGCAACCGCAACTCTTTGCCGATGTATGCCCGATACCGTTCGTCCGCGGGATGAACGGCGACCGCAACGTCGGCAAACATCGTCTCCGGACGCGTTGTCGCAATGATCAGTGCACCGCTGCCATCCGCAAGTGGATAACGCACGTGAAACAGCGTGCCCTTCTCGTCCTCATGTTCGACCTCGATGTCTGACAGTGCTGTCGAACAGCGTGGGCACCAGTTAATGATGCGCTTGCCGCGGTAAATCAGACCTTCCTCGTAGAGCGTGACGAACACCTCACGCACCGCTTTTGACAGGCCGGGATCCATCGTGAACCGCTCACGTGACCAGTCGCAGGAGGCTCCCAAGGCTCGGATTTGCTGTGTGATGGTCCCACCATACTGTTGTTTCCACGCCCAAACGCGCCTCACAAAATCCTCACGGCCGAGATCGTGACGGGTCTTTCCTTCCTCCTGCTTAAGCGACTGTTCAACACGAGCCTGGGTGGCAATGCCGGCGTGATCGGTGCCAGGTACCCAGAGAGCGGAATATCCAGCGAGGCGCCTATAGCGAATCGCGATATCCTGCAAGGTCGAATCGAGCGCGTGCCCCAGATGCAGCACACCGGTCACATTCGGCGGCGGCATGACGATGGAATACGCGCCTTTGCCGATATCTGCCCGGGGTTGAAAGTATCCGCCGTTCTCCCACATCTCATAGATGCGCTTCTCGACCGACTGCGGATCGTAAACGGTCGATAGCGATTTCGCAGATGCACCCATATACAGACTCCTCCTCTAGCGAAAAAGCCCTCCGTCCTTCAGGACGGAGGGCTCCGCGATACCACCTGAATTCCCTGCAGGCAAACACCAGCCAGAGGGCTCTCAAACATCGCTAACGGGATGAACCGGAATCGGCTCCAGGACGACCTTCAGACGACCGGAAGGGGCGCGGTTTCAGCTCGTTCCCGCCCTCTCTGGACAACCGGTGGCGCCTTACTCCTTCCCTTCACTGCCGCTCATCATATCGAAAGTTTCGTATGTATCGTACGAAAATCCGGTCAAAGTTGTCAAGATTTTGGCCGTTTGCCACGACCTCGACGCTTTTTTACGCGGTGTACGCGCACGCGTGGAAGCTCGTCCACTTCGCGTTCTTGGGAGCGCTTGGCAGCCCTCTCCGCCTCGGCCTTGGCGCGGCGGCGATCAGACATTTCCGTGCTCCAGGCATATACGAACGCGAACAAAACGCCAATGGCCAGAATGACCACGTTTTGAACGATTAGACTCGTCGTCTCATGGTGTTTGACGATGTACATCGTATCAGAGCGTCCCAACGTCAACTGAAACACGACGTCGATGAGATAACTCACGATGGCAACCGCCACTGCATTCCAACGGCGCATGACCTTGGCTCGCTGGACGACGACAAGCACAGCCACAAACATACCCAGTTCGCCGCTTGCAACGAACGAGTAGCGACCTTTTGAAACGTAGAATGCAATGCATTCCAAGACGGCGATGGCGACGACCAGCAAGGCGTCAAATCGCCAATACCATCCGCGCCAAATGCCTTTTTGCATCCCAACTGCATGCGTCGTATCCAATGAAGAACCTCCAAACTGCTGACGGCAAATCTTCGATTCCTTATATCTTATCAAATCAGACAACCGCTTGACAGGACAAATACATCCTTCACCTGTGCGCATATACATGTAGAGGACTGTCGAGTAAGGAGGGTTGGCAACATGGGCTTTTTTAATGGTCTGCTTCGGTTCGTCAAACTGATCTTGGCGCTCGCCATCTTCCTCCTATTTTTGCGTGCCATTCTCTGGCCGAGTGCACTCGATCTGCTCATCCTCATGATGCTGTTCATCGTCTTCGTCGCGATGTTCATTGGCGGGCCGTAGCATTTCATTTTCGCGATGCACAAACGGGAACCGCGTCTGTGTGGCACGATTCCCGCATGTGTGTTGTGGTGATGGTTATCACTAATCAGCTTAAAACGAAACGATTTTCGGCAGCGTAAACGGCTGACTTGGCACCGCGAGTGCCATGCCCGGCAGCACAGGGCCATTCAGCCAGGGGTTTGCCCGCTGCAACTCGCTTGGCAAGCAGCCAGAGCGATCCGCCACCGCCTCTAATGTCTCATCCTCCATGACAATGACATAGCGCAGCGTATAGCGGCTCTCAGGCCCGTTGAAATCGACGAACGACCACAGGCCGTGATCGCCAATGGAAACGAGCGTCTTTTCACTGCGCTCTAGGGAAGTGTCTTCCACCCCATCGCCATCGCTGTCAGCGCCCACTGCATCCGATGGAACAGCCGCAGAAATCGTCACCTTGAGTGCCGTGCTTTCCTCCGCCACTTCTGACCGCGCGGCTTCCACAGGCAATGAAACCGAGGGCGCGGTATCGTGGACGACAGTCTGGTCAAGGTCGACTTGGTGTTCAAACTCGAACGAGGCAACCGGTTCCGCACGATCCCGCCCAGTCTCTTGGGGCCCCGGCGACTCGGCAACGGACGGCTCGTTCACGGTCTCGACGGGTTGCACAAAGAACCTGTCGAACTCACTCAGTTGCTTGCGGGCGGTCTCATCCCCGCGCGAGGTAGTCTCATCCTCTTCCTGGGATCTGTCCGCCCAGCCATGGCCAGCTCGTGCAGCAGAGACGTCTTCGACAGCCTGTTCCCGCACAAAGCGTTCCTCATTCGCATCGTCATCGGCGGGTGCTTGTCGAAAGTCACCTGCTCCGACCAACGCCAACGGATTGACTGCGTCATCGCTCACGTTCGTCTGTGCGGTTGATGGTGACTCGTGCCATGCAGCCGGTTGAGAACCAGCTGGATCCGCAAGCGCCGCAAACGTTTCCTGTGCGCGCTCTGTTTCGCCATCGATGGCTGCCGATGCCACCCCCGTATCCGCATCGCTGGCCCCTTGCCCGTCAACCTCCTGCAAGACGTCTTCCACCACATTGACTGCCTGCACGGAATCCGCATCGCCCGCGTTGCCATCGCCATATTCCGTCGCCGCCTCCACTGCCTCGACGGTCACGTCCAGCTCTTCGTCTTGGCGATCTCGCTGCCCCAGTTCGCCCTCTTCCTGTCCTCCGCAACGAAAATGATAGCCTTGTTCGCCAGACAGTCCGTGTATCTCCAAGTGACCCATCGCATGGAGCCAATGATCCGCCGCCACGGTTAGCGCAAATCCGCTCAAGCGGCTTTTGACGTTGACGAGGCCAGGCGTCTGGGCAGCGATCGGCACTCGCAAAACAAACGGAAGGCGCTGGTGCACGTGTACGACCTCGGCGTCTGCGTTCACAGTAGCCGCCTCCTTGCGTACATAGCCAGCGAAGACAATGGCACCTTCGAGTTGATACATATCCTGATCCCGATCAAACGCCACCACTTCCGTGGCGACCGTGGCATCTTCGACCGTATCCCCGGCGGCGACCGCCTCCACATATACTTCCTGGTCGACCGGGAGGCGAATGAGCGGTTCACGCCCTCCTTCAGACATTCAAGCCCCTCCTCAAACGGCAAGATTCCACAACCAATGTATGTACTCGTCTAGCGACATATGTCGAACTCAGAGAGACATACCTTGGTTTGCTCTACCGTTTGCTGAGGGGCTTCCCATACTTGTTGTCTGCTTATCCG
Organism: Alicyclobacillus sacchari; assembly: GCF_004366795.1. Taxonomy (GTDB): domain Bacteria; phylum Bacillota; class Bacilli; order Alicyclobacillales; family Alicyclobacillaceae; genus Alicyclobacillus; species Alicyclobacillus sacchari. Next base: position 9,682 of record NZ_SORF01000005.1, read on the forward strand.
CGCCCGAGCCCAGCCATCACGCGCTCCATCGCCAAAAGCGTCTGTTCGATCTCGCTTTCACTGTGTACGCAGGACATAAATCCCGACTCCAACTGCGCTGGAGCAAATGCCACACCTTCCGCGAGCATGCCGTGAAAAAAGCGGGCGTATAACGGTTGATCAGATTCGCTGGCTGTCGCGAAATCGACGACCGGCCCGTCGTGGAAAAACAGACCGAACATGCCGCCAATCGCGTCGCCCGTCGTGGGAATGCCATACTTTCTGCCGAGATCGCAGAATGTATCCACGAGGCGCCTGCCGTACGTCTCCATCTGCTCATATATACCGCGCTTGGCAGCCTCTTCGAGCATGCGCAACGAGGTAAGACCAGCCGCCATCGCGAGCGGGTTGCCGGAGAGCGTACCGCCTTGATACACGGGCCCTTCGGGCGCAATCATCTGCATCAAATCGCGGCGACCGCCATAGGCGCCAACAGGCAGCCCCGCACCAATGACTTTGCCGAACGTCGTGAGGTCGGCTTTGACGCCAAACCGTTCCTGCGCACCACCGAGGCCGAGTCGAAAACCCGTGATGACCTCGTCAAAAATGAGCAACGCGCCTTGCTCCTTGGTGATGCTCCGAACCGCTTCCAGGTAGCCTGGAAGCGGGCGCACACACCCCATGTTGCCCGCCACCGGTTCAACGATGACGGCTGCGATTTCCGCTCCCCGCTCTGCAAACAGCCCACGCATGGCCGCCTCGTCATTATACGGCACCGTCAGCGTCCGCTCGGCTGTCGACTGCGGCACCCCGGGCGAGTCCGGCAAGCCGAGAGCGGCCACACCAGACCCAGCCTTCACGAGAAACGAGTCTGCGTGCCCATGGTAACAACCGACGCACTTAACAATATATTGGCGACCCGTAGCAGCGCGGGCAAGCCGGATGGCACTCATCGTCGCCTCCGTACCGCTGTTGACCATGCGCACTTTTTCGACAGATGGCACGAGGCGGCAAATCGTCTCCGCCATCTCCGTCTCCAACTCGGTCGGAACGCCGAAGCTTGTCCCCTTTGCCGCCGTTTCCGCGACAGCCCGTACGATTTCAGGGTGGGCATGCCCCCAGATGAGCGGACCCCAGGACATCAGATAATCGATATAGCGGTTGCCGTCGATGTCGAACAAATATGGTCCTTCACCGTACGCAGCAAAGTACGGCGTTCCGCCAACAGCGCGAAAAGCCCGCACCGGTGAATTGACGCCCCCCACAAGCACCTGCTGCGCTCGTGCGTACGCCGTTTTTGACGCTTCACCTGCCATCGTTCTGCCTCCCTCAACCCCGCTCCTCGCGCAGCCATTGCAACACGTCAGGCGCGTGGTAGGTCAAAATGATATCTGCTCCGGCCCGTTTAAACGACGTCATCATCTCCAAGACGATTTCCCGCTCGTCGATCCAGCCGTTTGCCGCGGCAGACTTGACCATGCTGTACTCCGCACTCACATTGTAAGTCGCGATGGGCAGCGCAAAGGCTTCTCGCAGTCGGGCCGTGACATCGAGATACGACAAGGCCGGTTTCACCATCAACATGTCCGCGCCTTCCGCGATATCCGCCTGCGCCTCGCGCAACGCCTCGCGCGCGTTGGCCGGGTCCATTTGATACGTCTTGCGATCCCCGAATGCAGGCGCTGAATCAGCCGCTTCGCGAAACGGGCCGTAGAAGGCAGATGCGTATTTGACCGCATAGGACAGGATTGGCACGTCCTCATAACCCGCCTCGTCGAGGGTCTCACGAATGCGAGCGACTCGCCCGTCCATCATGTCGGACGGAGCGACGACATCCGCGCCTGCCTGCGCGTGCGATAGCGCGGTTTTGGCGATCAATTCGAGCGACGGATCGTTGACAATTTTCCCATCGTGCACGACCCCGCAATGGCCAAGTGGATTATATTCGCAAAGACAGACGTCCGTCATGACAATCAAATCCGGATTTTCGGCTTTCGCAGCGCGGATAGCCTCTTGCACGACACCCTCCTTTGCGTACGCGGAGGACGACAGTTCGTCTTTGGCAAGCGGAATGCCAAACAAGATGATCGACTTTAGCCCAAGCTCGGATAAGCGAACGATCTCGCGACGAAATGCATCCAAACCGAATCGGTCGACACCAGGCATCGACGAAATCGGGGATCGGTCAGCAAGACCTTCCTCGACGAACATCGGATATACGAGATCGTCGGCATATACGCGGTGCTCCCGCACCAAATCGCGCAGCCAAGTCGTGCGCCGCAGTCTGCGATGCCGTTGAAACGTTGCCACAACCACCACTCCTATTCCTGTGTTGACAGTGCACTTTCGATCGCCACCAACATGTCCGTGCGCGTCGGCCGTCTGGGTATCGCGAATGCGTCTATACCTTGTGCCACGAGCCTGTCTAAGGTCGTCTGACCAAAAGGAACAACGCGGATGCCCGGCTGCTTCACCCACCAACGCAAAGACTCGAACGAGCAAAACACATCGACCGCTGAAGGAGAAAAGACAGCCAGTACCGCGCGCCGATGCTGCAAAAACGCCTCAGGCTGGACGACTGCCGGGACCGTGTCGTAGACGATCCACTCGATCACTTCATGGCCGCGTTGGCGCAACTGTTTGGGTAATTCCCGCCGCGCCTGCCGACCGCGGACAAAGACGAAACGCCCCGGTCTGTGCGCATACTCCTGTGCGACGCGGACAGCGAGCGAGCGCCCGTCGCGCACGTCGGGAAACGTCTTGACCGAAAAACCGAATCTGCGAAACGCCTCTGCCGTCGCTTCGCCAACGCAATAACAGATGGGCGGGCGGATTGCAGACAAGTCCTTCCCCGCTGCAGCAATGGCCCGCGCCGCCGCAGCCGACGTGCACAGCCACGCGTCAACCGGCGCCCATGTCGCGTCCTCCATACGTAGCAACGGAACTGTCTCAATGAGAGGGATATGCAGGCAGCGGTGCCCGCGCATTGCGAGTTCACGAACGAACGCTTGGCCATTTGCACCTGACTGCGTCACGATGATCACCTGTTCAGGGAGCATCTGTTCGGCCTTCTTCAAGTGCCATTTGGATCCAACGATCCGCCCCTTGCGCCAAAAGATCGTCTGCCAACTTCGTGCCTAACGCGTCAGGATCGACGCCGTCCGCCTCAAGTCTCAATAACTCGCTGCCATCCGGGTGCGCGACGACGCCCGTCAAGTGAATCATCTGGCGGGTTCCTTCCCCGGTCACGGTGGCGTAACCGGCTATGGGTACTTGACAACCGCCTTGCAATCGCCGTAAAAATGCTCGCTCTGCCGCAACTGCCATAGAGGTCGGCGGGTGCGACCAGCGATTGAGTACCGCCACCATCGCTTCGTCGTCTTCCCGGCACTCGACCGCAAGGACCCCTTGTCCAACCGCTGGTACACAAACATCGACAGCCAAGTACTCGTGAATTCGCCTTCGCCATCCCATGCGATGGAGCCCTGCGGCCGCCAGTACCACTGCATCGAAATCTCCTTGTTCGGCGCGTCGCAAACGCGTGTCGATATTGCCGCGCAAAGGTTCAATGCGCAAGTCGGGCCGCATACGTCGCAATTGGGCCAGGCGGCGCAGACTCGACGTTCCTACACGTGCCCCCATTGGCAATTCGGATAGCCCACGTCCACTCGCTGAGACCATCACATCGCGCGCATCTTCACGCACCGGTATACCGGCAATGACCAATCCAGGGCCAAGCTCGTACGGGACATCCTTCATGCTATGTACAGCGAGATCGGCCTGGCCAATGCTAAGCGCTTCCTCAATTTCCGAAACGAACAAGCCTTTGCCGCCGATTTTCGAGAGCGTGACATCGAGAATGCGATCGCCCTTGGTGCGAATCGGTACCAACTCAAATGTCCAGTCGTCGCGCAATGAACGGAGCTCATTGACCACCCACTGCGTTTGCGTCATCGCCAATTGGCTTGTCCTTGTTGCCACGCGCACTGTTCGCATGGCTATCCGCCTCCCCGTTTTCTTACGCGACGCCAGCAGGCGTCCGGCCGCTTACCAAGAGTAAATTGAATAAGAGCGCCGCGAAACAGGCTACGTGATAAACCATCAGCCGACGATCCGCCGCCCGCCGCACCACGCGGACACACAAGTAGACCACGTACATCGCCCAACAGATCGCCGTCGCAATAAACTTCGGCCACAATAAGAGCCATCTGTGCAACACCAAGTCGCCCCAGACGCTTCCTGTCGCCATCGCCAGAAGGAGTAATCCACAACCAACAGCGCTCGCAAACAGAGCCCATGTGTCGAGGATAGCGAGCGATGGTAGTTGCAAAAACCAGCGATTGAACCGATGCTGCCGCAAGTGCCTGTCCTGAACCAAGTGCATTAAAGCGAACGCGAAGCCAAAGGCGAACGCAGCTTCACCCAAAGCAGCAAGCACGATGTGCACAATCAGCAGATTGACGGCTGGCAACCAGTGCTCTCTGGCATCCACCTGCAGTCCCCCAGCAAACAGGGCCAATCCTAAACTGACCACATTCGCAAAAAAGACGACCACGCCGATGCGGAACCGGGCATCTACCACCAGCGTCACCGTAAGCATCAGCCATGATACGAGCAGGGCCAAATCGGACTTGGAATAGTCGATCACGCTGGGCAATCTCGACAAGCGCAAAAATAGCAGCGTCGTCATGGCGACAAACGCCACAAACAGCAAGGCTACCGCGGCTCGATTGCGCATTCGATTTGGATGCACGACATCCGAGAACAGCAACGAAAGGCTTACCGCGTACGCGACGATGGCGGAATCAAAGCAAAAGCCGGGCCACCCCACGGCGGATCACCGCAATACGGGATGCAGTTGAGGCTGTCCTTGCCGCGACGCCTCGCCCAACACCCGAGATAGCACATCCATCAAGCGCACCGCGCCAGACTCCGTCGCCTCATCGTCGTTTGGTACCGCATCCAGTCCAAATAACTGTGCAAACATCGAAGCATAGGCGAGATCGCCTGAAGAAATCGACAACTCTTTCACATGTTGAATCGGTTCACGCAGCAGTTGATTGACGATGCTCATGGTGTGCTTGTGAATGATCTTGCGATCCCGCTCGGACAAATGGGGGAGTTTATGCACCAAGCTTGCCATGACCTCTCGCTCGATCGCCTCACCCTTTTGCCGCAGGGCGACAATCAGAGGAACGACCTCTTGTTCGGTCAACCAATCCGAAAAGGCACGTACGCCCGATGCCACCATCTCTTCGACGAGTGCGGCCTGTCGCTCGCGTTCCTTCACGTTCGCGTCGATCACGCCGTTCAAGTCGTCCACGTCGTACAGGTAGACGTTGGGCAACTCGGCACAGGCCGGATCGATGTCGCGGGGCACCGCGATGTCGAGCAACACAAGCGGTCGGCCGCGCCGCCCAGTCACCGTCTGACGGGCGAGATTGGCCGCGATGGTATAGCCGGGGCGCGCGGTTGCCGACACCACGATATCCACGTCCTGAAGCGCAGCTTCCATATCTTCGAGTGACAACGCCTGTGCGCCAATCTCAGACGCGAGCACAGCGGCTTTCTCAAGCGTGCGATTGGCAAGCAGCAGACGGTTTACTCCCTGGGCCGCCAAGTGCTTCGCCGCAAGTGCCCCCATCTGACCTGCGCCAATGACTAGAGCAACCTTGCCCTGCAAACCACCGACGACTTTCGATGCCAATTGCACGGCCGCATAGCTGACCGAGACCGGGTGTTGCCCAACCGTCGTCTCGCTTTGTGCCCGTTTGCCTACGTGCAAGACTTCGCGAAACATGCGATTGAACATGGCTCCGGTGTTGCCAGCCTCAAACGCAGTCTGAAACGCCTCGCGCATTTGCCCGAGAATCTGCGTTTCGCCAACGACAATTGAATCCAATCCACAGGCGACACGCATGGCATGCGCCACCGCTGCTTCGCCCTGCAGCAAGTATGTGTGCTGCGCCAATTCCTGCTTGGGTACCCCGGACGTGTTGGCCAGCAACGTGAGGATGAAATCGTGAGCCGCATGCGTGCTATTGGCCAGTGCATAAACCTCCGTTCGATTGCAGGTCGAAAGCACGACACTCTCCAGCACAGTTCGCGATCCGCCGAGCTGCGTCAATACGTGACTGTGAGCATCGCCACTTAAACTCACGCGCTCACGCAGATCGACGGGCGCAGAATGATGACTCATACCAACCACCATGATATGCACGCGTAACACCTCCCACCGTTCGACATTATAGCACGTCCCCACGCGAGCGATGGCGGCGCTTGGCGCCGCCATGTGACACGTGTATGAATTTCGCGGTGAACCAACAGCACAGGCCTAGGCACGTGCTCACTCACTGTGAATGTGGTCCATATCTGATTCCAGCAGCGCCCACAATTCGTCGAGACCCAAGCGCTTTTCCGCAGAGATCGGATAGATTTCAACCTGCGTTTGCAAGGCCTCGCGGATTTGACGAACTTGTTTTGCGACTTGCGACTTCGGAATCTTGTCCAACTTGGTTGCAACCACGGTAATGGGCACATCGAGTTCCAGTAGCCCCGCATGGACCGCGACATCGTCCCTGCTCGGCAAATGACGTATATCGACAAGTTGAAAAATCCGGACAAGCGGCTCCCGCTCAATTAAGTAGCGGTCGATCATCTTCGCAAACAATTCGCGTTCGCGCTTGCTGACCGCAGCATAACCGTATCCAGGCAAGTCGACAAACCGAAACCCATCATTGATCCGAAAGAAGTTTATTTGCCTCGTTTTACCAGGATGCGCTGACACCCTCGCCAGCGACTTACGGTTGAGCAGGCGGTTGAGCAACGTCGACTTGCCAACGTTGCTCCGCCCCAAAAACGCAAACTCCGGCAGACCATCGTCCGGCCACTGTTGCGGACGAACGGCGCTGATCTCAAATTCTGCACTGCGCACAATCACTGGTGTGCCTCGCCTCCGCCATAGCTGCCGCTCTCGCTCAGATCGGCTAGCCAAGCGTTGTGATCCAAGCCGTTTGCAGGAGCTTCAAGTGGGTTGTCGACGAGCGCGATCGCCAAAACCTCATCCATGTGCGAAACGGGTCTGAACTCCACCTGTTCTCGCACCACCGACGGTACATCCTCCAGATCCTTGACGTTCCCCTTCGGAATGACGATGGTACGAATCCCTGCCCGATGCGCAGCAAGGCTCTTCTCTTTCAGACCGCCGATGGGAAGCACACGACCGCGCAGGGTGATTTCTCCCGTCATCGCGACGTCGCGTCGCACCTTGCAGTTCGTCAGCGCGGACGCGATCGCGGTCGCCATCGTGATGCCGGCAGAAGGCCCGTCTTTGGGAATGGCCCCTTCCGGAACGTGGATATGCAAATCCACCTTCTCATGGAAATCTACCGGAATATGCAGGGCCTTGGCGCGCGATCTCACGTAGGATAGCGCCGTCTGTGCGCTTTCCTTCATCACATCGCCCAAATGACCCGTCAGGACGACTTTCCCGGAACCGGGTATCACGGAGACCTCGACCGTCAGCATATCGCCGCCCAATTCCGTCCAAGCCAGACCTGCGACGACGCCCACCTGGTCCGTTTCTTCAATCTCGCCATACTCATATCGATGCGGCCCTAAAAAGGACTGCAAAATCGCCGACGTGACCACGACCCGCTTGCTCTCGCCCGCCGCAATCATGCGCGCGACCTTGCGACAAACGGTGGCAATCGTGCGATCGAGCTGACGAACGCCGGCTTCCCTCGTGTAGTGCCGGATAAGTTCCATGAGAACGTCGTCGCCCAGTCGCATCTTATCGCCTTTGAGCGCATGACGCTCACGTTGGCGTGGCAGTAGATGGTCCCGCGCAATGTGCAATTTCTCCAACTCCGTGTAACCGGACAGCTGTATGACTTCCATTCGATCACGCAATGGAGCCGGTATTTGGTACACGTTGTTTGCCGTCGTGACAAACAGAACGTTGGACAAGTCATACGGAATTTCAATGTAGTGGTCGGAAAACGTTCCATTCTGCTCCGGATCGAGTATTTCAAGCATGGCCGCAGCGGGATCGCCGCGAAAATCGCTCGCCATTTTGTCGATCTCGTCGAGCAAAAAGACAGGGTTAACCACTTCCGCCTGGCGCATGCCTTGGATGATACGGCCTGGCATCGCGCCGATGTAGGTGCGCCGATGGCCCCGAATTTCTGCATCGTCGCGCACACCGCCAAGGGAGACGCGGACGAACGGCCGTTTGAGCGATTTCGCAATCGAACGTGCCAGCGATGTCTTACCGACACCTGGCGGACCCGCCAGACAAATGATAGGACCCGATTGCTTTTCCGTCAGGGCCTGGACGGCAATAAACTCAAGAATACGCTCTTTGACCTTCTCGAGACCAAAGTGCTCTTCGTTGAGTATTCGCTCCGCCCGCGCGATGTCCGCTTGCGTTCTGGCCTTTTCTGTCCAGGGCAAAGCCAATACCCAGTCTATGTATGTCCGAGCCACGGTCCCTTCGGCCGACGCGGTCGGTATCCGTTCGAGCCGCGAGATCTCCTTATCCACCTTGTCGTAGACGGCCGCGGGGAGCTTTTTCTTGGCAAGCTTCTCGCGCAGTTCTTCAATCTCGGCCGTCCGGCCTTCCTTATCCCCCAACTCGCGTTGGATAGCCTTCATCTGTTCGCGTAGGTAGTACTCCTTCTGCGTCTTTTCCATCTGTTTTCGCACGCGCTGATGGATCTTGCGCTCCAGCTCAAGAACTTCGCGCTCGTCGGACAAGATTTGCAACAATCGCTCCAACCGCTCGTGTATGGAAAATGACTCCAAAATGTCCTGCTTCTCCCGGACCTTAAGCGGCAGGTGCGACGCCACAGCATCGGCAAAGCGACCGGGATGATCAATATCGACCACCGACGCGTATGTCTCTTGGTCCAGTTTGCGCGACAACTTGACGTACTGTTCAAACTGCTGGGATACCGATCGCATCATCGCTTGTAATTCAGGTGTCACCTGAACCTCATCCAGTTCGTGATGAATATGGACACGAACAGAGAAGAATTCATCCTCCGTAACAAACGCAAGGATTTCTGCACGCGACAGTCCTTCGACAAGAACGCGGATCGTGCCGTTGGGCAACTTTAGCATCTGCTTGACACGAGCGAGTGTACCGACTCTGTACAAGTCGCTGGTCCTCGGCTCGTCGATTTGACCATCCTCTTGCGAAGCGAGGACGATTACGTTGTCTTCCACCATCGCTTCTTCGAGTGCGCGCACCGAACGCGGACGCCCGACATCAAAGTGCAGCACCATCGAAGGATAAACGAGCAACCCGCGGAGCGGCAACAACGGGTATACATCTCTGGACTGCCCGATGTCGGTATGATCTGTTGCCATGCCCCCACCTCCGATTTTCACGCTCTCCCCGCTGGAATGGCCTTATTGTACAGAAACGGATCGGGCAAGTCTAATTGGCAAGAGTCACTGTGCAGAAGGCAGCGGCTTGTTGATGGGGTTTGCCACAATATCGCCCAAAAACCGCTCCGTATCTTCTTCCAACGCACCAACCAAAGAGAGCTTTAGCACGTCTTCCAACCGCTCGACAGGAACCACTTGCACGTCCGCGATCTGGCGGAACGTCTCCTGCCAATTCGCCTTTGGAACCAGTACGACCTTCGCGCCCGCTTCGACCGCCGCCATGACTTTCGCAGGCACTCCGCCAACAGGGCGGACAGACCCCAGAATCGAGAGTTCCCCGGTCATAGCAATCGTATTCAGCACAGGCTGCTTGCGTACAGCCGAGTAAATCGCAACCGCCATCGCCACTCCGGCGCTGGGGCCGTCAACCGGCATTCCACCCGGAAAATTGACGTGAATGTGATAGTCCTCCACGCGTATGCCATACAGCCGATGCAGCGTCGTCAGCACATTTTCCAGGGAGGACTTCGCCATGCTCTTTCGCTTCATGCTCCGCTCGCGGCCGCCGATGGTCTCTTCTTCGACCAGCCCTGTGATGGTCAAACGACCGTCACCGTTGGCGGCCGGTGCTGCGGTGACTTCGATCTCCAACAAAATGCCCGACTGTGGACCGTACACCGCCAAACCATTGACCACACCAATTTGCGGTTTGTCGGCGATCTTCTTCTCAGGCCGCGGGCTCAGATGGCTGAACTGGACGACCCATTCAATGTCCTCAATCGAAATTTCGGCGCGACCTTCCATCATCGCCACACTCCCAGCCACTTGCACGAGGTTCACCGCGTCCCGCCCATTTGTCGCGTACTCTGTGATGGCCTCGGCGACGCCTTCGCCGAGCGGCATCCCAAGTTTGATGGCTGCTCCCGTGGCGACTTCGTGAATTTCTTCGCGCGACAGGCTGCGGAAGAACACCTCGACACAGCGAGATCGCAAAGCGGCTGGAAGCTCCTCCGGCGAGCGTGTCGTTGCCCCAATCAAGCGAAAATCGGCCGGCAACCCATTTTGGAAAATGTCGTGGACGTGAACCGGAATGTTGTTGTCCTCACTGCTATAGTACGCACTTTCCAAAAACACTTTCCGATCTTCCAACACCTTGAGCAGCTTGTTCATCTGAATCGGATGCAATTCCCCAATCTCGTCAATGAACAACACACCGCCATGCGCCTTCGTCACGGCGCCTTGTTTTGGCTGCGGAATGCCCGCAATACCCATGGCGCCCGCACCTTGGTAAATCGGATCGTGAACCGAACCTATCAGTGGGTCCGCAATTCCGCGCTCGTCAAAGCGCGCCGTTGTGGCATCCAATTCAATGAATTTGGCATCGGACTGAAACGGTGAACTTGGCATCCGTTTGGCTTCTTCCAGAATCACGCGCGCTGCAGCCGTTTTGCCAACCCCCGGCGGTCCGTAGATAATCACATGCTGAGGATTCGGCCCGCAGAGTGCTGCCCGCAATGCGCGTATACCATCCTTTTGTCCAATGATGTCGTCGATCGCGGCCGGTCTCGTCCGCTCGGCGAGCGGTTCAGAGAGCGAGATCGAACGCAAACGGCGAAGCTTCTCCAGTTCCTTTCGAGATTCCCGTTCAATTGCATGCTTATTGTGATTCTGCGTTTTCAATAGGTTCCAAAAGTAAATGCCGATCACGAGCGCAAAAAACACTTGAATGGCGGCAAGTATACTCGCTGTCATGACAATACCCTCCCATGCCTTGCTGCTCTTTGCAGTATTGCCCGGGAGAATTTGTGGTAAACGAAAAAACCGGAACCGCCGTCAAAACGGCTGGCTCCGGTTTGAAGATGTTGGCTGACGTTACGCAGTTTCCTCGGACTTGCGTTTGAACGGGATCGAACTTCCGTCCTTCTTGAGAACGATAGGCGCATCCTCACGCAAGGCGGCAGCCTTCGTGATGATGCACTTTTGAATATCGTCACGCGAAGGAAGCTCATACATCACATCGAGCATAATGGCTTCGATGATGGCACGAAGGCCTCGCGCACCCGTACCGCGACGAATTGCCTCTTTCGCGATGGTCTCAAGCGCGTCCTCATGGAACTCCAAGACCACGTTGTCCATATCAAGCAATTTTTGGAACTGCTTGACCAATGCGTTCTTGGGCTCGGTGAGAATTCGTTTGAGCGCCTCTTCGTCGAGCGCGTCGAGCGTCGTCACGACCGGCAGACGACCGATGAATTCAGGAATCAGCCCAAACTTGAGAAGGTCCTCAGGCAGAACGTGATGCATAATGGCCGTGTCTTTCGTCTCTTGCGCCAAATTGACACTGCCAAAACCGATCACCTTGCTACCCAAACGACGTTTGATAATGGGCTCGATACCATCGAACGCGCCACCGCAAATGAACAGAATGTTCGTCGTATCGATCTGAATGAATTCCTGATGAGGGTGCTTACGCCCACCCTGCGGCGGAACGCTGGCCACAGTGCCCTCAAGGATTTTCAATAGCGCCTGCTGTACACCTTCGCCCGATACGTCGCGCGTGATCGACGGATTTTCCGATTTGCGCGCAATCTTATCGATCTCGTCGATATAAATAATGCCGCGCTCCGCCTTCTCGATGTCGTAATCAGCCGCTTGAATCAGCTTCAACAGAATATTTTCGACGTCCTCACCGACATAGCCGGCTTCCGTCAGCGACGTCGCATCCGCAATGGCAAACGGCACGTTGAGAATGCGAGCCAGTGTCTGTGCCAAAAGGGTCTTACCACTGCCCGTAGGCCCAATCAACAGGATGTTGCTCTTTGCCAACTCGACATCATCATTCTTTTGCGATCCGGCATTAATGCGCTTGTAGTGGTTATATACCGCAACGGACAGCGAACGTTTCGCCTGCTCCTGCCCAATGACATACTGATCCAAAATCGTTTTGATTTCAGTGGGCTTCGGAACGTCCTTCAACTCAAAATCGTCTTCTTCACCCAGCTGCTCTTCGACGATTTCGTTGCACAATTCGATACATTCGTCGCAGATATAGACACCGGGTCCAGCGACCAACTTACGTACTTGCTCCTGCGTCTTGCCACAGAAGGAACACTTCAGTTGGCCCTTTTCCTCGTTAAACTTGAACATTCCTCGTTCCCTCCCCAACTCGAGGTTACCACACCCACCGTCCGAGGCAAAGCACCATCCGACGTACGCAGTCGCTTACGAGGCACCAAGCACGTCGTCAATCAGCCCGTACGCCTTTGCTTCAGCTGCCGACATGAAGTTGTCGCGATCCGTATCCCGCTCAATGACCTCAAGTGGCTGACCCGTCCGTTCGGCCAGAAGCCGATTCAGTTTGTCTTTCGTCTTGAGCATCCATTCAGCATGAATTTTAATATCGGACGCTTGACCCTGGACTCCTCCGAGTGGCTGGTGAATCATGATTTCAGCATTCGGCAATGCATAGCGTTTTCCCTTCTCGCCTGCAGCCAACAGGAAAGCGCCCATACTCGCCGCCATGCCAACGCACATCGTCGAAACTGCCGGACGAATATGCTGTATTGTATCATATATGGCCAGTCCCGCGGTGACAGAACCGCCGGGGCTGTTGATGTATAGTTGGATATCCTTTTCCGGATCATCAGCAGCCAAAAACAGCAGTTGGGCAACAATCGCGTTCGCAACGTTGTCGTCGATTGCCGTTCCAAGGAGCACGATGCGATCTTTCAACAGCCGCGAATAAATATCGTACGACCGCTCCCCACGGCTGGTTTGTTCAATGACGTACGGAATCAGACTCATACCCCGGCCTCCTTTTGCAATTCACGCCATGTGCGGGACAAGACAAGGCATCACACCTTGTCTTGTTGTCGGATCATCTTTCAGTTTTCTTCAGGCCGCCGCAAATCACACGACCTTACAATGATCAACCAACAGTTGAATGGTCTTGCGGGTCTTCAACTCACCTTGGAACGACGACAACCCTGGGTCTCGCATTTGCATCAACTGACGCACGCGGTCAAGTTCAAGCTGCGTATTGTCCGCAATCTTTTGCAACTCTGCCTCGATATCCTCGGGTGTAACCGTAACGTTCTCCGCATTTGCGATGGCCTCAAGCACCAAACCAATACGAACTGATTGATCTGCGGCCTCACGATACTGGTCCTTCAACTCATCCAAGGTCAACCCTGTAAATTCGAGATATGCGTCAAACGGGATCTGTTGCATTTGCAACTGCTGGGCAAAGTGACCGAGTTGATGTTCAATCTCGTGCTCTACCATGACGGTCGGAAGATCAATCGTCGCGTTGGCCGTAGCCTTCTTCACGACCTCATCCTCAATATATCGCTCATGCTGAACTTTTGCGCGTTCTTCGAGCGATTTGCGCAAGTCGGCCTTAAACTCGTCCACCGTCTGAAACTCGCTGATTTCCTGCACAAACTCATCGTTGAGTTCACGCAATACCCGACGCTTGATATCATGCAGCGCCACATGGAACTTTGCGAGTTTCCCTCGCAGCGATTTGACGTGATAATCCTCAGGGAAGGTGACCTCGATGTCGCGTTCCTCGCCCGGCTTCATGCCGATAAGTTGCTCTTCAAAGCCTTTAATCAAGGCGTTGCTGCCAATTTCCAACTGGAAATTCTCCGCCTCGCCACCTTCAAACTCTTCTCCATCGATGGTGCCCTTGAAGTCAATACTCACCGTATCGCCGTTCTCCACTGCGCCATCCTCGATCACTTCGATTTGGGCGTGGCTGCGTAGAATGTTCTGCAACTCTTCCTCAACAGTCTCATCCGTCACGTCGAACGACTTGTCCTCAACTTCAAGCCCTTTATACTCTCCCAATTGGACTTCCGGCTTGACCGTGACCGTAGCTTTAAAAATGAACGGCTTGCCTGTCTCCACCTGCACCACATCGACAGCAGGCTGATCCACTGGCTCGATCCCCGTCTCAACCACGGCCTCCTGATACGCTTGCGGCAACAGGATATCGACCGCATCTTGATACAGAGATTCTACGCCAAAACGAGCTTCAAACAGCTTGCGCGGCACCTTTCCCTTGCGGAAGCCAGGCACATTCACGCGCTTCACCACGCGTTTAAACGCTTCATCCAGCGCCTTCGCAAACCGCTCGCTGGCGACTTCGACCTCCAGCACACCCACATTCGCCTCGGTCTTTTCCCACTTAGCCGTCATCCATCATTTCCTCCTAACAGTCCTTGCAACCGTCGGACCGGCAGCTTTCAATGTCAATTCACAAGATCCAGGCGGAATCGTCCACCTTGCCAAATCACGGTTATCCAGACAACGCACAAATATCGTATTTGCGAATCGAGCACCCCTATCGGGATGCTCAAGCATTGGCCACCGTGGCGTCCCAGGAGGGATTCGAACCCCCGACCCACAGCTTAGAAGGCTGTTGCTCTATCCAGCTGAGCTACTGAGACATGGAGCGGGTGATGGGAATCGAACCCACGCTACCAGCTTGGAAGGCTGGAGTTCTACCATTGAACTACACCCGCACGCGTGACTCCACCTATGATAGTTTAGTCGATCCCGCTATCGATATCAAGATAGGCCGCGCGAGTTCCACCGCTTTCGCGCGATGGGAGTAGGCAGCTTTTTCTTCCATGGACATTTCTGCGAAGCGACGCACTTCGCCAACGGGTGCAAACAGCGGATCGTAGCCAAAACCACGAGCGCCGCGTGCAAAGTCGTACACCGTGCCAGTCACTCGCCCCTCGACAGCGCCAATGATACCGTCGACGTTCGCGATCGCAACCGCACATGTGAAGTACGCCTCTGCGCACGACAGGCCATTTTCATGGAGGCGCGCAATCAACTTTTCGTTGTTCGCCTCATCGTCGCCGTGCTTCCCGCTGTACCGTGCCGAGTAGATGCCCGGCTCACCATGGAGTTTTGGAACCACCAAGCCGGAATCGTCCGCGAGCACTACCGCATCCAGTTCCCGCGCGTAAAACAAAGCCTTTTCCCGTGCAATGTCGAGAAACGTCGTCGACGTCTCAGGCGCTTCTGGCAATTGAACCGGCAAAGGTAGCAGGTCAACCGGGACACCCGCCAGCAGCAGGCGAAATTCCTCGACCTTATGCGCATTCTTTGTTGCGATGAACAACTTCATGATAACCAAGCCTTCCTCATGGATTCGCCATATGCTGGATCGAGAGGACGATCGGCGCGTCGACGTGCTCCACCACCGTGGCTGCGACAGGTTCGGCAAACCAGTTGGCCAATGCCAGTTTCAAACTGGCTGGATCGCCCGACGTGAGGTATCGATATTCGGGCCTACCGGCGTCGACATGGAGAAGATGCAGTTGCGCAAGCAACCGAGCCACGTGGTCGGCCGTCGCATCCGCCGACGAGATAACCTGCACCGCGGCTCCCATCACGCGCCGAATGGCCGGCGCAAGGAGAGGGTAATGTGTACAACCGAGCACCAGACTGTCAATGCCACTGCCCGCCAAGGGTTTGAGCGACTGCTTGACGACGGCTTCTACGTGATCTCCCTCCAACTGCCCCCGTTCCACGAGCGGCACAAACAGCGGACAGGCCAACTCATGCACGGCGATGTCGGGTGCAATCGCACAGATGGCCTCTTGATAGGCATGGCTGGCAACGGTCACAGAAGTGCCAATCACGCCGATACGGCGATTGCGCGTCGTCTCAACTGCCGCAGCAGCTCCTGGTGCGATCACGCCGACGACAGGAATCGGTAGGCGTTCCTGCAGATGGCGCAGGGCGACTGCTGTGGCCGTATTGCACGCGACGACCAACAGCTTGACTCCGATCGCGAACAGGTAATCTGCAATCTCTTCCGAAAAACGAACGACTTCCTTGGGCGGACGGTCTCCATACGGACAGCGAGCGCGATCTCCAAAATAAATGACCGATTCATGCGGTAAGCGCTGCTGTATTGCTCGCATCACCGTTAAACCGCCAATCCCCGAATCGAACACACCTATGGGCAGCCGCGATGTTTCCAAAGTATGTGCACTCCTCACGCTGATCTCCGGTGTCGATATGCGCCAAGCGATACGGCCGATGATGAACCGTAGGCTGGGGCCTACTGATTAGCCATATTCGTTAGAAGCAATTCGAGTGCGTCTAAAATGGTCTTACGTGTCGAAACATCGACATGGATCAAAATGGTATGTAAATAGGCGCGACGGGCGCGTAACACGTCCTCAATAATCTGTGCACCCGGCGGCTTCAGTTGAACCCGTACAACACGTCGATCCACCAAGTCCCGCTGCCGGCACACGTAGCCCGCTCTTTCCAACCTATCGACCAAGTCGGTCGTCGTGCTATATGCCAGATACAACTTGGACGACAACTCGCCAATGGTCAGTTCACCCTCGTTGTTGAGCGCAATGAGGGCGTCAAACTGCGGCGATGTGATATCGTGTTCCCTTAACAGAACACGTCCCTTGCGACGGACAGCGGCTGCCACTAAGCGAAGCGACTTTTCAATTTCTTCAACATACTCGTTAAACTCCACCAAGCCTTGTCCACATCCCGTCCATGCTTGCGTCCTGTAAATAGTACCACTTGCCAATTTCGACGGTCAACGGACAAATCTCGACATGTGTGAGGCTGGCAAATAAGACGCTGAACACCCCTACACACGTAGGGGTGTTCGGATCAAATCACAAGCTCACCCAATCGAACCAATTCGACAACCGCTTGCGACCGGCCTTTGACGTTCAGCTTTTTCATCACATTGGAGATGTGGTTGCGAACCGTCTTCTCACTGACGAACAGCTGCCCGGCGATCTCTTTGGTCGTCTTATCTTGAACGAGAAGTTCAAACACCTCCCGTTCCCGATTTGTAAGCAGCGATTTTACGCGCGCGTCCTTGGCAGGTGCCATCCCCTTATCCCTCCTTGTCGAGTGATACAAGAGCGGGATACAGTCAAGGTATAGTATGACACCCGGCAAGCGAGCGTTCCGGGGAGTATCCGGGATGGGCATTGGCAATCGATCACGCCAAGCCGCAACCCTTACCTTAGCCCTTTCTGCGAGCGTCTACGGCCTTCGCCAGTCGATGTAGTCCTTGTTCCAGCAACGCGCGCGGACAAGCAATGTTCATGCGTTGGAAACCCTCGCCTTCCCTGCCGAACAGGTGGCCCTCATTCAACCCAAGGTGCGCCTCCTCGATGAGGAACTGATCGAGTTCCTTTGGACTTAACCCTAGCGCACGGAAATCGAGCCACACCAAATAGGTTCCTTCTGGTCTGAACATCCGCACCTCGGGGACGTTTTGTTGCAAAAACGACTCCATGACATCGAGATTTCCCGCCAGGTAACGAAGCAGTTCGTCCAACCAATTCTCGCCGTCGTTATAAGCCGCAATCATGGCTTCAACGCCAAACACATTGAGTTCCGCCATCGCAGCGCGAGCCGACGCAGATTGGTACTTGCGCCGCAAATCGTCGTCTTCCGCAATGATGTATGCCGTGTTCAGTCCTGCCAGGTTGAACGTTTTGCTCGGAGCCGCGCACGTAATGGAGCGAGCCGCAAAGACAGGATCAAGGGACGCAAACGGAATGTGCCGATGTGGCGCAAAGACGAGATCGGAATGAATTTCATCTGCCACAACCAGCACATCATGACGCATGCAGATCTCGCCGATCCGCTTCAGTTCCTCCTCTGTCCAGACGCGGCCTACCGGATTGTGCGGAGAGCACAAAAACATGACCTTGGCCTGGCGCGCCTTCTCCTCAAGGTCTGCAAAGTCGATTTCGTAGCGGCCGTTTCGTTCCACAAGCGGATTTTCGATCACGGTTCGATGCCAACTGGCGATCGTTCGCTTGAACGGATGATACACAGGCGGCTGTATCAACACGCCTTCCCCGGGCTCCGTGAAGGCCTGGACGATCACGGACAAGGCCGGTACCACGCCCGGCGCGGGGACGATCGAGGCTGGGTCAATGACCCATTGGTGCCGGCGCTTCATCCAAGACACAATGCTGTCTACATAGGATTTCGACTTCATTGTATAGCCATAAACGCCATGCTGAACGCGGTGCATCAACGCCTCTTGCACGGACGGGGGCGACGGAAAGTCCATATCGGCAACCCACATGGGCAGCACGTCCGTACGGCCAAATCTAGAATCCAACGAATCCCACTTCGAAGCTGCGGTATTCCACCGATCAATGACCTGATCAAAATTGTATGACACGCCAAATCCTCCGTTCACCCGCCTACATGGTGCGATCCATCTGCAACCGGCGGTTCATGCAACAACACATCTACTCTATCACAAGCCAGCACAGGATAAGAGCTTGCTGTCGGAAGGAATAAGTAGAAAAATGGAGAATTTCCTCTTGCGTATTGACGCGACATTCTCTAATTTTAATTTAAGGGGTCGGAAAACAAGGTTTTCGGGTTTACCACCTCTACGTTCCAACTTTCGAGGAGGTCGTACCATGGCAAAGGATGTTCTTGTCACGACAGAGTGGGTAGCTGCCCACAAAGATGATCCCAACGTGCTTCTGGTCGAAGTCGATGTCGACACGAGCGCATACGAGAGCGGCCACATTCAAGGCGCCATCGCGTGGAACTGGACGACCCAGTTGAATGACCAAGTTCGCCGCGACATTCTGAACCCACAACAGTGGGCGGAGTTGTTGAGCGACAGCGGGGCGACGCCAGACACCCTCATCGTCCTGTACGGTGACAACAACAACTGGTTTGCTGCATTCGCTTATTGGCAATTAAAACTCTTCGGTCACGAAAACGTCAAACTGATGGACGGAGGCCGCAAAAAGTGGGAGCTTGAGGGCCGCGAATTGGTAAAGGAAGTTCCATCTCGTGCGAAAACCCAATACCCAATTCCGAACCGCGACCTCGATACATCGATTCGCGCACGTCAAATCGACGTCCTGAATTCGCTGAACAAGGGCAATGTTGCCTTGGTCGACGTCCGCAGCCCACAGGAGTTTACGGGTGAAGTCATCGCACCTCCTGGCATGACGGAAACGGCTCAGCGCGGCGGTCACATCCCGGGCGCTGTAAACGTGCCGTGGGGCAAGGCTGTCAACGAAGACGGCACCTTTAAGTCTGAAGCTGAACTCAAGCAACTGTACGAATCAGTCGGGGTTACCCCAGATAAAGAGGTCATCGCATACTGCCGCATTGGCGAACGGTCTTCGCACACCTGGTTCGTCCTTCGCGAGTTACTTGGCTTCCAAAACGTCAAGAATTACGACGGTTCGTGGACAGAATGGGGCAGCATGGTAGGGGTGCCCATTGAACGATAAACACACTCTCTATCGCGCTGCTGCACTTTCGGCGGCGAAGCGCTTGCTCGAAGCGATGACATCCAAACAGAAACCAGATGTAGCGCAATTGTTTTTTGACGCCAACGTGTTAGATGCGTATCGCGGACGCGACGGCTTCCGCATCATTCGTACTGACACGTCTGGCAGGTTGAGCAAGCAAGGCGGCTGGAGCGTCGACTTTGGCATTAGCGGCGAAGACGACCGGTATATACATATCCCTGCGCAAGCTTGGGTGCACCGAATTCCGGTCGAGGAGCAAACACACTGGCTACAATATAGTCTGACATTGCCGCTCAGTGAAAATTTTGTCCGCGGCGTCATTCGCCCTGGCTGTATTGATGACGGTCCAATCCGAAATTGGTAGAGTACTCGGGGAAGCCTCTGGCTCAGGCCGCGGCTTCCTCGTTACGTATATCCGGCCGCACAAGGATCGCGGCAGTGATATCATACTCGCCCCAGAAAGGATCGAGTTTCTCATGCGCGAAAGCGTACCGCTTTATAAACAATTGAAGGCCGAGTTACTGTCGAAAATTCGCACCGGAGAATGGGAGCCTGGTCAACAACTGCCGTCGGAAGCGGAACTGGCCTCCTTGTTTGCGGTCAGCCGCACGACGGTTCGTCAAGCCGTCGGCGATTTGGTCAGTTCGGGGTTTGTCATTCGCCGCCAGGGGAAAGGTACGTATGTGGCAGAACAGGCATTTCATTCGACGGCCACCACTCTGTACGGTTTTGCGGAAGAACTGAGAGCGGCGGGATACGAGGTACATATCGTTCTCAATCGCTTAGAAGAACGAGAGTGTCCCGAGGACGTCGCCCACATCCTGCGCCAAAGTGCAGGCCGACGCATCCTCTACGTCGAACGAACGGCACACGTCGACGACCTCTGCTACTTTCGCGAAACGTCCTATATCGTACCACCTTTCCATATCGATCTCGCCAAGGTAATCAGTCAACGCTTAGCATACAATTACATTTACGGATTTTTTGAACAAAACGGCGTGCGCATCAATTCAGGCAATCAAACCATTTCAGCAGAACTTGCAGATGAAACGGACTGCACCGTCTTTCAGCTTGAACCGCCCGCTGCTGTCCTCGCCATCGAACGCATTACGCGCGACGAATCCGGCGCTGCCGTCGAGTATTCACAGGTGCGCTACCCTGCCTCTCGATATCGCCTTCACCTCAATCTCCTTCGCCACACGGACTGATTTGCCTATACAAAATACACGACCTTCGCTACAATGGTCGTGTTGAATGAAACTTGTTATGATGTCATAACAAGTTTGTATACAGCGAACATAGAATTGGCGGGCTGACCTACTCCCTTGGACCACCCGCACATGGCAGGTGACGTTGCGTGCAGTCATATGTCAAGCGTCATACCATCTGGCATCGGTTTCCCCTCAAGCTCATCGCCTCCAGCCCTCATGGCGTCTGGTTTGTGGTAGGTACCGTTTGCCTAGGCGCATTCATGGCGGCCCTTGATGCGAGCATCATCAGTATCGCCTTACCCAAGCTTGAGCAATCGTTTCGAACGACGATGGCTCAGATCGAATGGGTTAGCCTGATTTATCTACTCGCGCTGGCAGCGTGTATTGTAACTTTCGGAAAACTGTCCGATATCTTGGGCAGAAGGCCCATGTACACCTTCGGCTTTTGCGTGTTCTTGATTGGCTCTGCACTATGTGGTGCGGCGTGGAGCCTGTCGTCTCTGCTCGCTTTTCGTGTACTGCAAGGAATCGGAGCGGCCATGCTACAAGCCAACAGCGTTTCCATCATCACTGCCGCGACCGACACAAGCCGCCGCGGTCAAGCCATCGGCTTTCAAGCACTCGCGCAAGGGCTAGGCTTAAGCCTAGGTCCCCTATTGGGTGGAATTTTGACGCACTTGGGTTCTTGGCGCCTCATTTTCTATATGAACGTTCCCGTTGGGATTGTCGGCATCGTGTCGGCCATTCTTTGTCTGCCGCGCGATCGCGACGGTGAGAAACAGATCACCTTTGATTGGGCCGGCGCTATCACACTGGCTGTGATGCTGGTCGCAACCATGTACGTATTGAAGGAAGGTTTTCGGCCACATAGCTCCATGGTCGTAACGGCATGTATCGTACTGGGGATTGTCCTCTTCGGGGCTCTTTTTGTGGCGCTGGAAAGAAAACATCGCTCGCCGCTCATTTCACTTGCATACATCGAGCGTCGGCTCATTTGGCTCGGCAATCTGAGTTCCATTCTAGCCTTTAGCGTCATGTACGCGATCACGCTGTTGGTACCATACTGGTTCGTCCATATCGAACATCGCTCCTCCGCCACCGCGGGTCTTTTGCTTACCACGCTCCCCATCGGCATGGCACTCTGCACGCCATTTGCCGGACGGCTGGCGGACAGATGGTCACAACAACGTGTCGCCGCAGTCGGTATGGCGGCGGCAGGTGTCGGGTGTGTATTGCTCACGGTCTACGCGTATCGTACACCCATCTTTCTTTGTGGCCTGTTTTGCATCGGATGTGGCGTGGGGGCGTTCACACCTGCCAACAATGCCCGTGTCATGAATGCCACGCCGAAACACGACCTCGGCGTGGCTGGCGGAATCCTGAATATGTCACGCACACTCGGCATGGGGGTTGGTGTCACGATAGGCGGATTAAGCGTTGAATTGCTGACAGCGGCATTGGGTCGGCATGCCGTGGCAACGGCATACCGCGGCAGTTTCACAGTCGCCGCCGCCTTCGCTTTGGTGGCACTCATTCTCAGCCTTGTGCCAGCTCCGTCGTCAACAGATGCTTAAACAGCGGATCGACTCTGTCTTTAGCAACAGCTTTGGATTCGCACTCAGGTGTGCAGAAACCATGCCGCTCCACTTCACATCCGGAACAACACAAATGCTGACGATGGCAGTCGAGATATGCGCAGTTGATATAGCGATCGCACGGCGCGCCACAGTGACTGCAGCGCGAAATCACGCGATCCTCGTCAGTTTGATTAATCCGAACAGCTATCCGGTTATCAAACACATAGCACTTTCCATCGAACAGATGACCCTTGACTTCTGGGTCTTTGGCATATGTGACAATGCCGCCATCAAGTTGGTACACCTCATCAATGCCTTCCCGAAGGAGATAGCCCGACAGCTTTTCACAGCGAATGCCGCCCGTGCAGTAGGTCAGGACCTTCTTGCCCTTCCATTCGTCCTTGTGCTCTGCAATCCATTCGGGAAATTCGCGAAATGTACGAATGTCTGGGCGAATGGCATTGCGAAAATGCCCGATGTCATACTCGTAGTCGTTTCGCCCGTCGATCACGACCACATCTTCCTGTTGCAACATATCATGCCATTCTTTCGGCGAGAGCCGCTTCCCCGTCAATTCCCAGGGATGAATCTGATCTTCGACGCCAAAGTGAACGATCTCGCTCTTGTGTCGAACAGACAACCTCGGAAACGCGTGGCCTGGGGCTTCATCGACCTTAAATACCATGTCGGCAAAGCGCTCGTCACGGTGCATGAACTGCCGATAAGCCTGTGTTGCCCGCTTCGGCCCCGACAGCGTACCATTGATACCTTCGTGGGCGACGATCACGCGTCCACGCAGGCCCAACATTTCACACAAGTGCAATTGGTCTGCAACCAAAGCCTCTGGATCGTCGATCGGGATGAACTTGTAGAACAGCAAAATCTCGTATGACATGCAAATCCCTCCTCCACGTCATATACACGGCAAAAGCCGAGGCCCACCTCGGAACCCCGGCCAATCTTTTGAAAAACAGATCACTCGGTTTATTGCGCAGAAGATGAAGCACTTGGAGACGCACCACTGCCGAGCGATTGGTCAACTTCATTTGGGCTCATGATCAACCAGCGGCCATTGATCTTTTTCAGATACAAGACGCCACCTTGTTCACTGGAGAACTGAACTTGTGCAATGTCACCTTGCTGACCTGTGAGTGCATACGATGTCTCCGCCGGATCGAGCGAAACGTACAAATTGTACAACGAAGCGTGCCAGCCGGGCGTGTTTTGGAATGTTGGCGTCATCAGATTGCGAGCCTGTGTAAACTCCTTCAACTCGACAAAACCGATAAACCGACGCACAGTATTGACCGGCGTATTACTCGTCTGGTTATCGATGGTCGGACGCAGCAAGAAGTAGCTCCCAAAACCGAGGATCAACAGCGCCACAACCAAAGTGATAAATCCCCGTGTCTTCGCCTGTTGCCGACGCCTTTGCGCCTGAGTATTCATCGGCGAACCCCCCGCTTGAAAATCAAGGCACTGCCCTGGCCACCGACAGCAAGCCGAGGCCAGGGCAATGCTTCACATCATTTACGCAGCCAGGCGCCAAGTGCATGATACGTAACCTGTCGGTTCATGGCCGCGATCGACGTCGTGAGTGGAATACCTTTCGGACACACTTGCACACAGTTCTGGGCATTGCCACATTCGTGAATGCCGCCTTCGCCCATCAGCGCTTCGAGTCGGTCTTCTTTGTGCATCGCCCCAGTCGGGTGCATGTTGAAAAGACGCGCTTGAGAAATGGCAAACGGCCCGATGAAGGAATTTTTGTCATTCACATTGGGACACGCCTCAACACAAGCACCGCACGTGAAGCAGCGGGACAGTTCGTACGCAATCTGCTGATCCCGTTCGGACATCCGCGGTCCGGCGCCGAGATCGTACGTGCCATCGATAGGAACCCATGCTTTTATCTTCTTCAATGCATCGAACATGCGGCTTCGATCAACCACAAGATCGCGAACGACGGGAAATGTGCGCATCGGGCGGATGCGGATGGGCTGTTCGAGTTTGTCGACGAGCGCCGAACACGCTTGCCGTGGCCTGTTGTTGATGACCATGGTACACGCGCCGCAGATCTCCTCGAGACAGTTCATTTCCCAGGTGACAGGTGCCACGGGATCGCCTTGTTTATTGCGAGGATTGCGCTGAATCTCCATGAGACAGGCGATGACGTTCATACCGGGACGATATGGGACGACAAATTCTTGGGTGTACGGCTCGGATTCCGGGCTGTCCTGACGTTCAATGATCAAATGCACCGTGCGCGTGGTTTCCATCGTTTCGGCTGCCGTGCTCATTCTTTGGTCGCCTCCTTGCTGACCGCATAATTGCGTAAGCGTGGCTTAATCAGGGAGACATCGACGGCTTCATACGAAAGCTTTGGTCCATCGGGTGTAAATTCCGCAATGGTGGTCTTCAAGAAATTCTCGTCATCGCGATCCGGAAATTCCGGTTTGTAATGTGCACCCCGGCTTTCGTTTCGGTTGAGAGCACCCAGGGTAATCGCCCGCGCCATAATCAGCATGTTCTTCAGATGACGTGTAAACTGAGCCACTTGGTTCTCCCAGCGCGATCGGTCGGACATGTTGATCCGCTTGAACCGTTCCTGCAGTTCTTGAATCTTTTCATCAGTCTTTTGCAGACGCTCATTGACACGCACGACCGTCACGTTGTCATTCATCCACTTGCCCAGTTCGCGGTGAATCTGATATGGATTTTCGTCACCTTCCATACGCAGGATCCCCTCGAACTCGTCCTCATATTTCTTGCGATACGACTCAAACAACGACTCCGGCAAGCTATCTGTAGCCTTGCGAAGATTCTTCGCATAGCGAACAGCGTTCGGCCCGGCAATCATGCCGCCGTAGATGCACGACAACAAGGAGTTCGCACCCAAACGGTTGGCTCCGTGGTACTGAAAGTCCGCTTCGCCCGCCGCGAACAATCCTGGAATGTTTGTCATCTGATCGATGTCGACCCAAAGCCCACCCATCGAGTAATGTACCGCCGGGAAGATGCGCATGGGAACTTTGCGCGGATCGTCCCCTACGAACTTCTCGTAGATATCCAAAATGTTACCCAATTTCACGTTCAAGACGTCGGCAGGGATGTGCGACAAATCGAGATAGACCTGATTCTGCCCATCTACGCCAAGCCCCATCTCGACGCAGACTTTATGGATGGCTCGCGTTGCAATGTCACGAGGCACGAGATTACCGTATTCAGGGTACATCTCCTCGAGGAAATACCATGGTTTTCCGTCTTTATATGTCCAGATGCGGCCGCCCTCACCACGAGCCGATTCCGACATCAAACGGAGTTTGTCGTCTCCCGGAATGGCCGTCGGGTGAACCTGAATCATTTCCGGATTCGCGTACTTCACGCCCTGTTGATACAGTTCCGATGCCGCCGACCCGGTGTTGATCATAGAATTCGTGCTCTTGCCAAAGATGAGCCCATTACCACCGGTGCACATGACAACTGCATCGGCTTTGAAATAATGAATTTCCATGGAACGCAGATCTTGGGCACATATGCCGCGGCAAACTTGTTCGTCATCCAGTACGGCCCCGAGGAAATCCCATCCCTCGTATTTTTCGACCAAGCCAGCCACTTCGTAACGACGAACCTGCTCGTCCAGCGCGTACAGCAACTGTTGACCTGTCGAGGCGCCGGCAAACGCTGTGCGGTGGTGTTTGGTACCGCCAAAGCGGCGGAAGTCGAGCAATCCTTCCGGCGTGCGATTGAACATAACGCCCATGCGATCCATCAGGTGAATGATGGCTGGGGCCGCCTCGCACATGCCTAAGACCTGTTGTTGGTTGGCCAAAAAGTCGCCACCATAAATCGTGTCGTCAAAGTGTTCCCACGGCGAATCGCCTTCACCCTTGGTATTCACCGCGCCGTTGATACCGCCTTGTGCACACACTGAGTGCGAGCGCTTGACAGGCACCAGGGAGAACAGTTTAACCGGTACGCCGGCCTCGGCGATCTTGATGGTTGTCATCAACCCGGCCAAACCGCCGCCGACGACAATGATTGTCTGATTAGCCACGCAGAATCCCTCCCATGCTCCGTGGTTCCTGCTCGTTTCAAATCCTTACAAGCTCATGCGGAATGCGTGAACGCAATGATGGACGCCACGCCCATGCCCGCGAGCACGACAAACACAATCAACGTGACCCATGCGGTGATCCGCTGTGCCCGAGCGCCCACGGTAATGCCCCAGTGGATGCAGAACGACCAGAGACCGTTGGCAAAGTGGAACGTCGCGGCGACCACGCCAATGATCATGAACCAGAAGTAGGCCGGGTTGCTAACGAGATTGTGCACCATGTCAAAGTTTGGTGCATTCCCGGAAAACCGCGTCGTCCAAAGGTGGAAAATGATAAACACGAACGTAATGACGCCCGTCACCCGCTGAAACACGAACAGGATATTGCGGCCAAATGAAAACCGATTCGCATTGTACCCCGACACAAATGCGACGTACAGGCCGAATACCCCATGATAGGTGATTGGCAGGAAGATGAAGAAAAACTCGATGAAATGCAGTAGCGGCAGCGTCTGAATCGCGTCGACTGCGTCATTAAACGCCGCCGGACCGCGCAGTGCTGTCGCGTTTGTGAACAGGTGCTCCAACAGGAAAAGCCCAACCGGAATCACGCCGGACAACGTATGCAAACGCCGCCACAGAAATTCCCGATTTTTGTGCGCTGCTTGGGCCACCGCCACAAAGGTTCCTCCCTTCGACTCCTAGCCAGTTCTTATGTACCGGCAGCCTGATGCGGCTGCCCCTCCGGATAGGGTATAGAATTCAGATTCGCCGAGCCGATGTGATTCCAGGGAACGCATTCGGTTCTCGAACCTGCTTTGCACTTTTTAAATTGTAATGATTGGCCATCGCAGAATCAAGAAAGCGGTGCCTTAGAAGAAGAAGCTTGTCGAATGTTCTTCTGACTTCGCTCATCCAGTACCGCGCGCAACCGCATGACGATCTCGCCAGCCAATTTGTCACCAATACCCAGTCCCCGAAAATCGTCCAAATCCGCCTCGGCCATGGCTTTGAGGCTCCCAAATTTGCGCAGCAGCGCCTTTTTTCGCTCCGGACCGACGCCTGGAATGTCGTCGAGAACGGATGCAAATCCTGTCTTTCTGCGTTGCTGTCTGTGAAACTCGATGGCGAACCGATGCACCTCGTCCTGAATGCGCTCCAACAAATAAAACGCCTGACTGTGGCGATCCAATGCGACGGGACTCTCTTCATCCATAAAGAAAAGCTGGCTGGTGCGATGTCTGTCGTCTTTCGCCAAGCCACAAACTGGTACATCCAGGCCCAATTCCCCTTCGATGACAGACAGAGCGGCCGCCAGTTGCCCACGCCCACCGTCGATTACGATGAGATCCGGCAAAGGCTTGGCTTCACGCTGCAGCCGCGTGTACCGCCTGCGAATCACTTCCCGCATGGACTCGTAGTCATCGGGTCCGGAAACGGTCTTGATCTTGTACTTACGATACTCTGACTTCGCCGGCTTGCCGTCGATAAACACGACCATGGCCGCGACCGCGTCCGCACCTTGGATATTTGAGTTATCAAACGCCTCAATCCTGCGCGGCGTCGCGATCGCCAACCCGTTGCCCAACTCGATCACAGCCCCCAAGGTGCGATCCATATTCTTCTCCATCAACTGAATCTTATCTGAGAGTGCTTGGCGGGCGTTTTCACAAGCGAGATCGACAAGATCTCGTTTCGGTCCACGCTTGGGTTGAACGACTTTGGCATCGAGCACCATCTCCAGCGCTTCTGATGGTACACCGTCCGGCAGCAACACTTCCTGAGGCAAATCGGCCCGTTCATGATAGAATTGTTCGACATACGACATGAAGTCGGTCAATGGTTCGTCATAGTGCGGCATGATCGCGACGGAGCGTTCGATGACCTTGCCGCTGCGAACATAAAACACCTGAATGCTCAACAGACCTTTATCTTCCGCATAGCCGAACACATCGCGATCGACGCGATCCGTCGTCGTCATCTTTTGTTCTTCCATGACCTGTTCGATGTGCCGGATCAGATCGCGCAGTTCGGAGGCGCGTTCAAATTGCAACGCTTCCGCCGCAGCCTCCATTTTCGCGATCAAATCCCGCACAACGTCTCGATGACCACCATTCAAAAAATGCGTAATTTGTTTGGTCATCTCCTGGTACTGCGCAGCGTCGACCGGATATTCGCACGGTGCAAGACATTGCTGAATGTGATAGTACAAACACACCTGCTTCTTCAGTGTTTTACATTTGCGCAACGGATAGAGGCGATCCAACAACCTCTTCGTCGCTTGCGCGGATGTGGCGCTCGGGTAAGGGCCAAAATACTTGGCTCCATCGCGCTTGACGCGCCGTACGATTTGCAGCCTGGGATGCGGTTCGTTGGTCAACTTGATGTACGGATACGTCTTGTCGTCCCGCAGCATGATGTTGTATGGCGGGGTATGCTGTTTAATCAAGTTGCACTCGAGGACCAAGGCCTCTGCAACCGTATCTGTGACGATGTACTCAAAATCACAGATGTTCGACACCAGAGCCTGTGTCTTGCGATCATGCGACCCCGTGAAGTATGAGCGAACGCGATTGCGCAGCACCTTCGCCTTCCCGACATACAGGATTTCGCCTTTACCGCCCTTCATCAGGTACACTCCTGGGCGCTGTGGCAGCAATTCCAGTTTATCGCGGATCATTTGGTTCATGCCATCACCCCTCTCACTTGATTGCCGCAACGACCAGCTCAGGATTCGTCCTGCCTGGTTGCACCCATAATAGGTAAGACCCGCTTGTAGCAAATTGTTGCAAAGGCGTGTGCAGCTGCATAGGTTGTGCGGTGCCCGCTGTCTTGACCAACGGTGCCATCGTCAACTGCAGGCCACCGCTGGCATTCGGGGTCGTCTCGAGCCACCACAAAGAACCGGAGACACCCTGCGCCACATAGTGCGGTTGCCCGTCGATCGGCGGTCCCTGATAGCGCGTTACGCGCCCCTGGCGGTCGATACCGTACCACGTCGAACCGCTGGTTCCCGCAGCACGTTCAGGCTTACCGACGATGCCCTGAAAGACAAGCCCATCGCTCACGACACTGGGCCCCTGCATGAAACCAAATGCCGCCGGGATCTGCCGTACCTCTGTCCACGCTTGCGTCGAAGTTCGGCCCACCAGCGTGTATTCACCGATTGGCGTGCCAATCCACGCACCATCCTGATAGACGCCCGATTGTACGGCAATCTGCCCGTGTCCCACGGCGACGACAGCCGACGTCGACGGCTGTTGCGGGATCGATTTCACCAGTGCCGCGTGACCGTTCGCCAGCGAAAGCGCGTAGATCTGCTCGTCGCTCACGCCGCCAGGCGCGCGCCAGTTCGCCAGCACCACGAGCCAACCCGGAATCGCCGCAAGCGACCAGGTACTCAACTGCCATGCCGTTTCGTCGATTCCCGAGACCACTGGCGTCACAAAAGCTAAGGCATAACGGCGCCTTGCCGTCGCAAGCGAGCCCGGCGCCTTCAAGGGATAACTGCGTACGTTCATGACATCAGCCTGATTTCCATACTGTTGCATGCTGGCGAGGAACAGTGAACCGGATTCCACAGCCGCGTGCGTTAAGTCAACCTGGCCACCTTGCGGCAACGTGTACAATCCTGCCAGTTTGAGCGGGAGTGAACCAAACTTGATACCTGAAACCTCCCTTTCGTTCTGAACGGGCGTTGCCAGTTTCGCGCCGTACACCGACTGCCATTCTCCCAATCCACCGTACACGGCAAGCCCTAAGCCGACGCACGCCAATCCCGCGGCTCCGATCCGCACAAAACCAGGACCCCGATGGTGCCGCAGCGCTTCATCAAACGCGATATTCGCACGCATGACTTGCACAGCACGAACGAGCAGCGGCCGCGGAACGCCAACGGCAGCTTCCGCCACCTCAGGCAACGCGGCCGTTTCGCCCGACTCAGGCCAGTCGTCGAGATCGTGTGAATCGTCCAGCGCCTCACCGACGTCCACATGTGGCACCGCCGCCGTTTCCACTTCTTGCAAACAGCGTTCGATCACGCTGTCAGGCAACGTTTTGGCTTCCGTACGGCGAAGCGTGCGGATGGCCACGACAAAAACCTGCAAAAATGCGTCCTCCGCCTTGACGCGATCATTGTATCGGTTCCAAACCGTTTCCCAAACCCTCGCGGCAAAGCGCTCGAGCAAGCGCTCGACCAACTGCCTGCGTTCACTGCCACTTAACTGCCTTTGCACGCCGCAGCTCCTTCTTCCCGTTCCGTTGTTCCTCCTCCATGATACCGAACCCTTGCCGGAAAGGACAGGACCAGCAATCTCCAAAAAGATGTGCCACCAGCATCCACAATAAGCGCAAAAACGCGATCCCCTAACGGGGACCGCGTCATCTATGGTGGGTCATGAAGGACTCGAACCTTCAACCTGCCGATTAAGAGTCGGATGCTCTACCAATTGAGCTAATGACCCTCGACCTAATGACCCTAAGGGGATTCGAACCCCTATTACCGCCGTGAGAGGGCGGCGTCCTGAACCATTAGACGATAGGGCCATGGCTGCCGAACTAGGACTCGAACCTAGACTAACTGATCCAGAGTCAGTCGTGCTACCATTACACCATTCGGCAACAGAGCGAGCGTCAACGGTATTAACTATACTCACTGACGCCCATTCTGTCAATCGTTCCACAAAAATTTTTTGATACGGCGGCTCATGTTCCGCGTGCTCCTATGAGGCGCACATGGCGGCACTCACACCAGCGTGTTACTGGGCAGCTATCGTTCCCGCATCGATTCGGTTTGCCGCAGTCGCAAGCCGCTCACAAGTTTCCTCGCGCCCAAGCATCGCGATCACGTCAAATAGTCCCGGCCCCACGGTGACACCAGTCAACGCCAGGCGGACAGGGTGAATCAACTGCCCCGCTTTCAACCCCAGTTCATCGATGAGGGCCCGAAACGACGATTCAATCACTGGAGCGGTAAATGGAGCAACGCCTGCAAGCCGCTGGGCGACCGCCCGTAGCCTTTCTGGGGTGGCTTTATCGCTGAACTGTTTACGCACACCTTTTTCGTCATATGTCGTCACCGGCTCAAAATACGGGCGCATGCCCTCGATGAGGTCCGCGGTGCCGCGACTGCGCGTCTGCACAAACTCCACCACGGTTCGAAGCCAAGCCAACACATGCCGATCCACTTCGTCAGGTGCGACATAGCCCAGATGAACAATCTGCTTCCAGATCTGATCGATCACCACGTCTGGCGATTGTGCGCGGAAATAGTGCGCGTTTAGCCATTCGAGCTTTTTCACATCGTAGACAGCCGCGTG
This sequence comes from Alicyclobacillus sacchari, assembly GCF_004366795.1. Lineage (GTDB taxonomy): Bacteria > Bacillota > Bacilli > Alicyclobacillales > Alicyclobacillaceae > Alicyclobacillus > Alicyclobacillus sacchari. The sequence goes on from NZ_SORF01000005.1 coordinate 41,527, forward strand.
TTTCGCGACGCGATCAAGGCTAAACAATTCAATAGCCGTCTCTCTGTCGACGATTTCGCGGTCGTCGCCGGGCGAAAAACCGAGCAACAACAGATAGTTGACCAGAGCCTCCGGCAAGATTCCCATATCGCGATACTCGGAAACGCTCGTCGCGCCGTGGCGCTTGCTCAATTTACTGCGATCCGGCGCCAGAATCATCGGCACATGCGCAAACACCGGCGGCTCGGCCGCAAACGCTTCAAACAAGGCGACGTGCCGCGGCGTGTTGGACAGATGTTCTTCAGCCCGAATCACGTGCGTAATTTGCATGGCGAGATCGTCGACACAGGACGCGAAGTGGTACGTCGGCGAGTCGTCCGCTTTCCAGACAATAAAGTCGTCGATCTCGCTATTCTGGAAGACGACGTCGCCGCGGATGAGATCGTGCACCACCGTCTCACCCCCACCGTCGGTTCGCAGACGATACACGTGCGGATCGCCCACAGAGAGCCGTCGTGCCCGTTCTTCGGGCGACAAATTCCGGCACCGTCCACTGTATCGCGGCGGCCTCCCCTCGCGCGCGGCCTCATCGCGATCCGCCTGCAGCTGTTCAGCACTGCAGAAACACGGGTACACTTTGTCTTCGGCGATCAACTTCTGTAAATGGCTGCGATATATCTCGGTGCGCTCCGATTGGCGATACGGGGCGTACGGACCGCCACAGTCGGGGCCCTCATCCCAGTCAATGCCGAGCCACTGGAAACTGTCCAGAATCTGCCGATAGGATTCTTCCGTCGAACGCGCCCGGTCCGTATCATCGATACGAAGGACAAAAACACCCTGATTCTTCCGGGCAAACAACCAGTTAAAATACGCCGTGCGGGCACCGCCAATGTGCAACGCACCCGTGGGACTCGGCGCAAAGCGAACCCGAACCTGCTTGTCCATAGTTACCTCCTAGCGGATATACAACCCATCAAAGCGCACAATACGGCTGAGGTGACTGCGCATGGAACGACGAATCGATCGGAATGTTCGGGACGTCGACGTCAGCTCCAACTCGGGTGCCTACGATCCCGGACCACTCGACGAAGGTGCAAGCGACTACCCAACAGCCGAACTGTGGCAAGCCCAAGCAACAACATACGATCTCGCTGTGGAAGAATTCCCGGAAGGCCCATACGGTGCCGCTACCAACGAGAAACGCCTTGGCAAAACCTCGCCCTGGCTGGATGGCCAAATGGTGAGCGGCCGCTTTCGCGACAGCAATCCCATTCGTTCGGATAGGCACACCGCCCCGCATGAAAGCGATGCGGATGAAACCGTGGATCCAACGTAAAAGCCGCAACGAGGCCATTTCAATTTCATGACCCTTTTTGTGGAACTCCATCCATCAGGACCCGATTGCCAGTTCGTGCTTGGTACGGGTAACATCATGTTTGAAATCAGTGCTCTGATTGAAGACACGGCCCCCTAATCTGGTTGGTTTACCACAGGGGGCCGTTGTGATTTTACGGCTTTTTTCTCCTGCCAACAAGCGCGATGAACAGATTCAAACCTGGGCGACGACCTTCCGCAAGGCCGCGATACACACCTCATTCTCGGACTCCGTGCCGAACGATATTCGTACATACGATTCCAAACCCGCAAATCCCGCCCGTACAAGAATGGCTTGCTTGCGCAACGCTTCGAATACGCGCATGCCATCCCCGACTTGAACGAGTACAAAATTCGCCTCGCTTGGCACCACATACATACCCATCTCGCGCAAGGCCTGATACTGGCGACGACTGGCCAAAGCCAGCGCCTGGGAGCGTTTGACGTGCTCGAAGTCGGACAGTGCCGCAATGGCGCCGACTTGGGCGATACGATTGACGTTAAACGGTTCCCGAACGCGGTGCACATAGGCGAACACCTCTGGATTGCCAATCGCATAACCGACGCGAAGTCCGGCAAGACCGTACAACTTCGAGAACGTATGCAAGAAGCACACGTTTGGACGTTTCAACGCCTGCGCGTTGAACTGAAACCGCTCCGGGTCAGTTGCATAGTTGTCATAGGCCATATCGACGATGACGAAGACGTGCTCCGGCAACCGCTCCATCAACTCATCGAACTCAACCTGCTTGAGAACCGTCCCGGTTGGGTTGTTCGGTGTGCACAGATACAACAGCTTGGTTCGCTCGGTGACCGCGGCAAGCAAAGCCTCGATGTCATATGTAAAATCTGCGCGAAGCGGTGCGAGGTTGACCTTGGCCTTCATGACTTGCGCTCCAAACGTGTATTGCGAAAACGTCGGAAACGGCGTCACAATCTCGTCGCCTGCATCGAGAAACGTCTCTGACAAGAGCTTGATGATGTCGTCGGACCCATTCCCAACAAAAACTTGGTCAGGCTGCACATCATGGTGTTCAGCGATTGCAGCTTTAACCAAATCACTACCACCGTCTGGATAAAGGTGTAATTTTGGCAATTCGTGCTCCATCGCGCGAAGGGCCATTGGGGACGGTCCAAGCGTATTCTCGTTGGAATTCAGTTTGACAAGCGGACGGTCCCCCAGTTCCTTTCGCAACTGTTCATTACTGAGCCCTGGTTTGTATGGCTCAATGTCCTTCACATTCGGACGAACCTGTACATTCGGATTAAACATGGTTGGCACCTCCGGCGCTTCTACATTACGTCCATTGTAGCCCAGGGCACAGTGCTCGTCACGCGCCTTGTCACATGGGCATGGGAGGGGATTTCGGCAAGTGATCCGGCACCTGAGTGCTTTCGCCACCTTCGTGGCGCTTCGATCCGCGCGACTGTCCCAACCCGGCCGACAACGCGAATTTCCAGGCCTGCTCCGCCGTCATTCCTGCGTCGCGCACGCGAGATCGCAAAACCATCACCGTCGCCCCAGCAAACTGGAAGGCGTTAGGCAAATATACCGCAACCAAGTCCCCCGTCGGGTCAATGCTTTCTGGCAATTCCTCGGACGTAATGAATCCAAGCACCAGTGCGCGCTCATCCGGCCATTCGACCAAAACGGGAGTTTGGAACGCCTGGCGCCTGCGAAATAAATTCTCAATCAACTCCTTGGCCGTTGTATACAAGGACTTGATGACTGGGATGTGCATAAACAGCGTATCGGCCCAGGACAACAGCACGCGGCTGACATAGATGCGCGACAGCAGGCCGAGGATGAAGATCGCGACGATCACGATGGCAAAACCAAGACCCGGAATGTGCAAGTAGGCCCAAGGCACATACCAACTGACCAGGCCGTCTACCTGATTGACCACAAACACGACGACCCAAATGGCAAACACAAACGGCAAAACCGTGGCAAGTCCGATACCAAAGTGCTTTGCTGCTGCACGCAGCAGCCCCTTCATCGCAATCCCCCCTTAGACAGCTGCCGGGAGGCTGTAGAAACCGGCAGCGAGGACCAGATACGCGCCAACAGCCATGGCGCCCTCCAGCCAGTTGGATTCACCATCGAGCATCAAGACAACCACGAGCAACACGGCGGCAATCATGCTGACCAGCTCAGGCCAGCTGAACAAAAAGTTAAACGGCACACCGATGCACGCCCCGACGAAAAAGAGAACGGGTGCGATGAACATTGCCACTTGCAGCGTGCTGCCAACCGCGATTTCCACCGACAAATCCATGCGGTTTTTCCACGCCATCCAAACGGCCGAGGCGTGTTCGGCAGCATTGCCAATGATGGCGACGACGACTACACCGATGAACAACTCGCTCCAGCCTAACTGCGCCGCGATGGATCGTACCGTACCCACAAGCCAGTCGCTCTCTAGGCTGACGAGCACGGTGGTCACGGCCAACGTCAAGACGGCTGGCCAAAGCCGCTGTGGAACGCCTTCTGTTTGTTCTTGTTCGTGGCCGATATATGCGAACACTTCGCGATGCGTAAACAGACTGAAATACAAGCCAAGCAGATACACAATCAGCGATACAAGGGCGACGCCAAAGGATAACACAGACGGGACGGGATGGGCCGTGCGAGCGAACACTGTGGGCACAACAAAAGCAACCCCCACGCCCAGCATTAACATCGAGGCATTGCTGCGAGCAACTCGGACATTGAACTCTTGAATCGGATGCCGAATGCCGCCTACGAAAAAGCTTAGGCCCAGCACAAATAGAAGGTTACCGACGACAGAGCCGGTGATCGAAGCCTTCACCAAAGATGTTAATCCTTCGTGCAACGAGAAAATTCCGATAATCAGTTCAACAGCGTTGCCAAACGTCGCGGATAAGAGTCCGCCCAAACGCGCACCGGCGTGTGCGGCGATGGTTTCCGTTGCCTTCCCCATCAGTGCCGCAAGTGGGATCATGGCAACTGCCGCCGCAAAAAACTTCGGCATGTCGCCGAAACCACCCACCTGCACGACCACGCTGACCGCCACGACAATCGCAGTGACAATGGACAATACTCGGTTCAAAATCCGACACCTCATTCCAAACGACAGACGTTGTCATCAACGTAACAGATTTCCCACAGAACTGCACATGCTTCGACGGGGAAGTCTGAAAGCTGTGTTACAATACGATGGAAGAACGGGGGGATGACGGATGTATCAATTTCCGAAGATCAAAATGTTGCGCGGCGAACTCAAGCGCACAGAGATTCGCAACCAAGTGAAATATCAATTAACCACCAAAGAGTTTATTCAACAACGCGGTCGAACAACCTATCGAATCGCCCTCGAGCATATTTTGGGATTCGTCGAGTGCTCTGATTCGGAGTATGTGCGCCACGCCAAACCGGTGTACGGGACGATACCGGATCGATTCGGAAAGCCATACAAAATCGTCACCAACTTGATGTATCTGGTCACCGAGAGCGGCGTGATCGAACAGTCCCGCGTTTCCTTTTACACACGGCTTTCGCCAAACTTTGCAAGGCAATTGGAAATGCTGCTCACGGCGAACGGCATGTAGATCATTTAGTAATTTCGCCAGTCGTCGTCCTCCTGCTCCGGCGGCCTTTGCTTCTGCCGGATTCGGCGCACCACCCAGCGCGTCGCGACGACCAAGGCGCAGAGCGCGACGACCGCATACCCTCCCCACAACAGCCAAGGCACACCGAGACGTTGATGTAACCACGCCGCCAATTCGTATGCAGCAATGGCAATTGCTGCAAACATCCAGTCAGGAAACCCATAGTTCATGAAAATCCTTCACCGCCGTCTACAATGTGGTCAGGCAAAAGCGACAACTGCTCCGAATGCTCTAAGAGCGGGCGCTGACGCTTCGCACCCCCAATCAAATCAAGCCAGTCAAACGCGTTCCAAACCGCGTCATTGTTGGAATTATTGTTCATTAGCACATGAAACTCTTGAACCTTGCCGGCTAGGGAGACGACGTCGGGCACAAAAGATTCTAGTTCACTGCGACTGTACCGATAGTCAAACCGCTGTTTGGAGGACGTCAATCCAGGCTTGTCCCACATCTCCAAGTTCCTCCCATGCATGCGCAGGACCCCCAACTGTGCATGCGTCAAACGCGGTACATACGGCACCGACTTGCGACCAGCCTGAGGCTCGTCACAAATCACATGGATAGCGCCAATCGACGAAAGCCAAGCAATGGTCTTCTCAATCCGCTCGGAACTTTGAAACCAACTGCGCTCTCGAAACTCGACGGCTGCATTCATAGGTTGACAGAACGTCACCAGCCGTTCGACAATGACCCGATTCTCACGGGTCGCGCCGAACCAAGGTGGAAATTGCAACAAGATAGCCGACATCGCACCTCGCTCGAGAACTGGCCGCAGCGACTCAAGGAATGCGTATCCCATTTCCCGCCGCTCATCTCGTGACAAGCCGCGCGTGTGCAGTGTCATCGCCGCAGGGGCCTTCACATGAAAGCGAAAATCGCTATCAACCAGCCCCAACCAACGCTCCCATGTGCGAGTGGTGACCATTCCGTAAAACGTGCTGTCGATCTCGACCACCGAAAAAAACGAACCATAATACCGCAACCGCTCAGAAACGGCCAGATGACGAGGGTAGAACGAATCGTGATCGGCAAACGCACACGTTCCTGCACGTATTCGCAGCCTCACCACCCCATTCCAGCACTCGCAACTTTGACCGCTTTCCAGTCATATCGCTATAATAGTTGTGGTTATTTCGCACAGCTAACCCAGCACTGATAGGAGATGAGACACGTGGCCAGCAACCAACACGCCATCCGCTGTCCGCATTGCGATCATACCTGGTTCCGGGAAGAACGCCAAGTGGAGCTTGACTCAAGCGTCGTCATCCGGCCGGATTTACCCGTACCAGGACGTGTACTGCGCGAGCAATATCAGTACATCTGCACGAATTGCAATCAAGTTTTGCGCCACGAATAATTCCGTTATTCACCTCATTGTATAAAACACCCCATCTCCTCAAATCATAGGATAGATGTCGAGGAGATGGGAGTGGTTTTCTTGACAGATAAGCCAAAGACACCACACAAAAGAAAACTTGCCCGCACTGGACGCTACGCCGCCATCGCGTTCGGCCTCCTCGCAGCCGCGGCGACCCTCGTGCATGGCAACCGCCACATCCTAGCTCATAAATTTACAGCAACCAATGGCTCAGGTACGACAACCAATCACACACCAGCGCAACTCTGGCCTCACACCGGGACAAATCACAACGGCACAACAGGAAGACAGACGATTTTGTTCATCGGAAGCGATGAGCGTCCAAAGCAAGGCAACGGTAACTCCGATGTCTTGATGGTTGCTAGTCTCGACGATGAACATCACCGAATTGAACTACTGTCCATTCCGCGCGATACCCAGGTGGCATTCCCGGACGGCCGGTATCACAAAATCAATGATTCGCTAGCAGAAGGCGGTCCAACACTCACGTGCGGTCTCGTCGAACAGTTAATCGGCATACCTATCGATCACTATGCCATGACCGAATTTGACGGACTCGTGCGCATGGTCGACCGTATGGGCGGCATCGACATCAACGTGCCGCGAAATATGTATTATCGCACAGGCGACCAAAAACACGGCGTGATTTCATTACACAAGGGCACGCAGCACCTCAACGGCGAACAAGCCTTAGGCTTCGTCCGGTATCGGCACGATGCACTCGGAGACATTGGCCGCACCGAGCGACAACAGGCATTTCTCCTCGCCGTTAAAAACCAACTGCTGCGCCCAGAGACGATCCCGCAACTGCCTGCCATCGCCTATGACCTGCTGCGCAGCGTGGATACCGATTTGACAGCCGTCGATCTTGGCCGCCTTGTCGCGCACGCTCACACGTATCGCACATACAGCACCATCCACGCAACATTGCCCGGTTCGTTTCACGATCCGGATGCGACAAGGCCGGGCGACCTCAGCTACTGGATTGTGAATCCGAAAGAGGCTCACTATGTCGCCAAGCGATTCTTCGTCGATGGAATCGTTCCTAAAAACACCATTCAGGATCCTCGTTTGACCCGCACTTGGATGACGCCTGCAGACGCAGATGCCTGATTGCGCAAGTCCGTGAGCGGCGTGCGTCAAACGCCGCTCTTCACGCGTGTGAAGGCAGTCGGTGCCGATTCTCGCGTGACGACGATGTCTCCCCGTTCACGGTGCTCAGTTTCCCGCCATGTGACCTTATTGTTCATGACGTAGGACCATACGGTTGAAACGAGAATGCCCACCGCTTGTCCAACCGGCACAATGAAACCAATCCGCTCGCATGCGTGCATCACAAGTGTCGTAATCAAAATTCCTACCAGCGAGATCGCCACAAACAGCGGCAGTTTCACATTCCACTTGCGGCCCTCACGCGGCGAGCGCCAGGTAATTTGATCATTCCAAATGTAGTTGTTCAACATCGCGACCAACGAAGCGAGAATCGACGCCGGTGTATCCTTCATATGAAAAGCATAGAGCAGGATGGTCAGCATCAATTCGTTGACGATCACACCACTTGCCCCGATGATACAAAACAGGAAAAAGCGCCGATCGCTGGGGCTTTGCGAGACCAGGCGCACAAGGTGACGAAAGTAGTTCCATTGCTCATGCATACTCATTTTCGATTCGCCGGCGTCGCGAGCCAAAAATGCGTATGCAATTTCGTGAACCGTCCGATAGTGCCCCTTGACCAATACTTCAATCAGGATTTTCCAACCTATCGGATCGAGTTCAGCGCCTTCAACCACCTCGCGTTGTAAGCCGAAAAAGCCGCTGGTGCAGTCAGAGATGCGCCGTAAACGGTGCAGCGCCAGCTGGCCGATGACGCGCGCTGTCCATGATACCAACTTCCGAAACGGGCCCAATCCCCCATCCGATCCGCCTTCGACAAAACGACTTGGAATTACGATGTCTGTACCCTGCTTGAGTCTTTCATACATGGCAGGCAGCAACTCAGGAGGATGCTGCAAATCTGCGTCCATCACGATGAAATAGCGCCCGCGCGCCAATTTGAACCCGCGAACGACGGCACTGGCCAAACCGCGCTCACCCTCTCGATGGTGCACGTTGACGCGCTCGTCCTCCGTCACGAGTTCGGACAACACCTGCACCGTTTCATCAGAGCTGTCATCGACGAACCAGATCTCGTATGAAATGTCCGCAGACCCCATAGCTTCATGAATGCGCCGCACAATCGGACGTATGTTATCCTTTTCATTATAGGATGGGATAATAATACTAAGCTCCAATTTGACAACCCCTTCGGTCTACTCAACACCGCGAGTTCGACCATCTTCAAACCACTATGGCCACCAGTAGCCTACGTGCAGCCCCAACCAGTCCTGCTCAAGCAGCGAACCGACAGGATAATACGGTGCTAATACAGGATAACTGTTGATAAACCACTGAACCTCTTCAGATGAATCCTTGCGCAACCACCAAGGAAGCAAGCCCATTCCTTGCTCGAACCACAAAGGTTCTTCTAACACCTCGTACCAATCGTACCACGTATACGGTTGGCCCGCGCCGTCGTTTTGCGCCATGAAGGACCCTCCCACATGAGAGACTCCTATAGCTTATGCTTGATCGACGCCTCCGGTTTGTGCAGCCCGAAAGGCAACCAGCGAAGCCATATCGAGATCGCCGAACCCTGATGCAACAGCATCACGCATCACGGATGCGGCGGCAGACGCGATGGGAAGTTGTGCACCGACTGCCTCTGCTTGGCGCAATGCGAGTTGCATGTCTTTCAACAAGTGCTTTAATGCAAACTGCACGGGATAATCATCGGTGACGACAAGCTGCCGCTTTGCAGACAAGACGGGAGCCCATACAGCACTTGACGCCAACACGTCAAGCACTGTCTCACGCGCAAAACCACTTCGTTCCCCGTATGCGACCGTTTCTGCCAACATCTCCATAACGATGCCCAAAAAGGCGTTAACCAGCAACTTCATCGCCGCGCCTTGACCGATTCCCCCTAGATAAAACGACTTTCGTCCGAGGGCAGCAAGAAGCGGTTCGACCTGAGCAAAATCATCGGCCTGACCACCAGCGAGAACCACCAAGGTCGCATCCATAGCTGGTTTGACAGAACCAAGCACAGGGGCTTCAAGATATCGCAAACCAGTCCCAGTTAAGCGATCCGCCAGTTGGCGGCTTTCGTCGACCCCTATCGTGCTCATATTGACCACAAGCGTTCCTCGCTCCATGCTATCAGCTGCCCCAAAGCCGAACAACAGAGACTCCACTGCGGCCATGTCTGACACCATCACAAAGACGACATCCTGATCAGCGACCGCCTCGTGAACATCGGAAACCACCGTAACATGTTCAGGCATGTCTTGGCCTAATGACTTGACCGTTCGATTGAACGCTGTGATGGGATAACCAACACGCGCCACATTTCGCACCATGGGTACACCCATATTGCCAAGGCCCAGCCAACCAAGTTTCATTCGAATCCACCCTTTCTTCCGTGACAGGGTGCATCGCACTCATTGTCCAAAATTTCCACCATGCGTTCCAGCAAGTTCAGAAATTGCCGCGCATCATCCTCACCCAGCTTGTCCAGCAAATCACCCAACTTTTTTGACCGTTCGATGGACAACAGCCGCAATTGACGTTTTCCATCTTCCGTAAGACTCACATAGACAACGCGGCGATCCTCGTTAGATCTAACCCTCTCGACATAATTCAACCGCACCAGCTCGTCGCATACCTGCGTGATGGCCCCTGGACTCAGTCCGGCGATACGGGCAATTTCAGATGACTTTGCCTGCTGAACAAAGCTCAGGTAACGCATGACAAAGAGCTGTGTGGTCGTTAAGCCGGACTTGTTTTCCGGGAAATGGGCACGCATGCCGCGTACAAACCTTTCCACGATTGTATCCAGCTTTTGAACGATATCCAGACGCTCTGTGTTCACCGACATTCACTCCAAATCAAAGATACAGGCAGCCCGCCCACCCCAAGCATGGCAGCTGCCGTGCCCACAGATAGAAATCAGCGGGGCATTCGCTGCTCCGTGTCATGCGGCGAACGTGACGATTTCGACGCGCGTTTGCGCAACAACGTACCAAACCACGCCAGAGCGCCCAGCGGTATGCAGCCAATGATGATATAAATCCAGTTGCCGAACACCCCTGCATATACCAATGCCACGCCTAAATAATAAGGTAACATGGCGACGACCGCCGTCCATGTGTAAGACCACAATGTAATTGCCGGAATCATCCCCGCCACATAGTTGACGACGAAGGCAGGCACTGGCAGAAGGCGGGCAAGCAACAGGCCCCAGCTTCCCCATTCGCGAACCCAGAGATTGACCTGGTCAAACCGTTCGTGTGAAGCAACACGCCCAAGCATGATGCGAGTAAAATGCCGGGCAATGAAATAAATGATGACAGAACTGATGGTAGAGCCGATCCAAGCGTATGCAGTCCCATTCAAAACGCCAAATACACGCAAAAATATGATGAGCAGACCCTCTGACGGGATCGGTGTGAGACACCAAATAACCATCAAAATGATTCCGTAAATAATGCCCCAAAAACCCCACGACTGTATGAGTTCCGTAAGTCTGTGATTTCTATCTAGATACAGTACCACACCGGCCATCACAGCGCCCAAGACGATCATCGAAATGGTGCGCCAATCGGTGAGTAACTGCTTGATGAATGCCGCCACGCCCACGACTCCTCGCTCAGCTATCCACTCTTCTTTCACAGTATCAGACCGCGGGCAAACGTTCAAACGTTTCCCCTATCCCAAAAGCGTGAACTGTCGTCTTGTCGACAGTTCACGCTTCTTGTTACACAGGATCGATGGGCGACGTACGCTTGCGACCGATGCGCTCGGCATCCTCACGGGTTGGTACCAGCGTGTGATCGTTTACCGTCGTGTGGATAGCATGGTGTTCCGCGATTTCCCGATCCCGCTCCATGAGCTCGTGCTGATCGAAGTTTCGCATCGGCGGCCCTGGTTTTCGATGTGTCTGTCCTTGCACAGACATCCCTCCTTCGTGCCTTTACCCTGCCCGCCTGTGCTGAACCTATGTATATCGCGAAGGAGGGTGAAATCTCCAGATACCGCGCCTTTAGCTGTCCGTCAGGGCGGAACCCTGGTCGATCTCCCGCTCCATAACATGATATCGTAGGCCGGATTCATCAATTTGCGTGGCGACACACCGAAAACCGGCTTTCTCAAACATGCGCCGAGAGGCGTAGTTGCCCGCCAGCACTTTGTGTGCAACGAGTTTCGACCACCCTAATTCTGCCGCTAGGTGAACCAACCTCTCGATGACCATTGTGCCGATTCCCATACCACGCCATTGCGGATCGCCGATCACGATGGGCAACATGTCTTTGCACAGGGTTACATCCCCAATCATGTGCCAGTCATTGCGGCCAGTTCGCCGTTCAATGGCAAACGAATACCCTCGACTGGCCAACCACCGATACATGAGCACAATGCGGCGCTCATTGTACACCGCACAGCGCGTACCCTCAAGGCATGCCAGCAGGTCGGCATCATACCATCGACAGGCAATGGGTACATCGCGCCGCAAATCAAACGGACGGAGACGCCACGCCCCGTCCGCCAACACCAACGTATCCATCAGAAATTCGTGTCTGTGCGCGACAACGTCTGTACGCCGTCCCCGCGCCCCACGATGACGACATCGGCCATATCGATGAACAATCCTGTCTCAACAACGCCTGTCATTGCTTTGAGGACGTCCTGCAACCGCCCCGGATTAGCAACAGGTTCAAAAACGGTGTCCAGAATGTAATTGTGATTATCGGTCACAAATGGCCCTCCGTCCCGCTCGCGAAGCGTCCATTTGCCTCCTGAGTTTGCGATCCGGCGTGCCGTCGTTTCCCATGCGAACGGCACCACTTCGATCGGGATCGAAAGGCCGGCAAACGAATCATAGAGCTTTCCATCATCGACGACGATCAGCAGTTTATCAGACGCCGCAGCAACCAGTTTTTCCCGAAGCAACGCACCGCCGCCGCCCTTGATCAATTGAAAATCAGGAGTCACTGCATCCGCGCCGTCGATTGTCAGATCGAGCCGAGGACATTCTTGGAAAGTCGTCAGGGGAATCTGCAGCTCCTTGGCAAGCGCCTCCGTAGCGGCAGACGTAGGAATGCCTACGATGTTCAATCCTGCGGCAACGCGACGCCCAAGTTCCGTGATCGTATAGTAGACGGTCGATCCGGTCCCCAGTCCCACCTTCATGCCGTCCTTCACATAGTTGGCGGCTTCAACACCAGCGAGTTGCTTTTTATCCATAGCTTTCACTCCAGGTCATTTACATACATGGCGGCCACCGCTTAAAGAATCGGCGACAGCAGTCGCGCACACGATTCGGCGATACGCTCAAAGCGCGGTCGTCCATTGTACATCTTCAATGTCAATCTATCACATTTGGCGAGGTCCTGCTCAAAAATGTCGGCCAACTCCCCGGCCTTGGCGCGATCATAGAGGATCGCGTTGACTTCAAAGTTGAGTTTGAAGCTCCTGATGTCGATGTTCGCCGTTCCGACCGAGGCAATTGCGCGATCGACGACGACCGTTTTCGCATGCAAGAATCCATCACCATATAGATAGCACTTCACGCCAACCTGCAACAACTCGCCCAAATAGAAGCGCGACGCCCAGAATACCCAAATGTGATCAGCCTTTTGCGGCAGCATGACCCGCACGTCGATGCCGGAGAGCGCGGCGGTTTTGAGCGCCGTCAACAAGCTGTCGTCCGGGATGAAGTATGGCGTCTGAATGTAAATGCTCTGCTTCGCGGCATAAATCATCTTGATATATGCATTGCGAATTTGCTCCCAAGCCGTATCCGGACCGCTTGCCACCACCTGCATGCCAACGCCACCGAGGCTTGTCTGCGCTCGCCTGAAATAGCGATCCTCAAATTCGATGGGGAATCGCGAAGAGGAGTTCCAATCGAGCAGAAAGATGGATTGCAATTCGACAATGGCGCTTCCCGTGATACGCAAATGCGTATCTCGCCAGAAGCCAAACCGCTCAACGCGTCCTAAGTACTCGTCACCGACATTAAAACCACCCACATAGGCAATCTTTCCGTCGATCACCACCACTTTTCGATGATTGCGATTGTTCATCCGCAGATTGATGTACGGGATACGAGACGGAAAGAACGCCGCCACCTGTCCACCAGCCGCCTCGAGACGGTGGAAAAAGGATTTGGGTGTCCACGCACAGCCCACCGCATCATAAAGCAAGCGCACTTCCACCCCAGCCTTGGCCCGCTCTGCGAGTGCTGTCACAAGTCGCTGGCCAAGTCCATCTGGGCGAAAAATGTAGTACTCAAGATGAATGTGATCCTGGGCGCGGGCGATATCCGCCAACAAAGCTTCAAATTTATCCTTGCCGTTTGTGAACACTTGCACAGCGTTGTCTTGCGTATAGACCGCATACGCGGTTGTGAGGTTCATCGCAATTAAGTCCTGATATTGTTTCGCCGCCGGATCGTTATATTGCATGCCCCCGCCGCTGGCAAGCTGTCGCTGCTGGCGTTCAGCCAGACGGGCAACCCACGTTGCATTACGCAAACGAAAGCGAGCCAGGCGAAATCGACTGATATGCTGTCCGAACAATACATATAAAATAAAACCACCAATAGGTATAAAAAGCAGGACCATCAGCCATGCCCAGGTGACGGCGGCGTTATGACGCTCGACGAAGATGATGGCCGCGGCCGTTGCGACATCGACGACGAAAATGACGATGTACAATAAATGTAAAACCGACATGATGGCGATAACTCCAATCCTGAGTGCATCGTCTAAGAACGCCTAGCTTGTCCGTTGCACACCTGCGTGACGGAAAGATCTCGTCACGCCCGCGTGCGCCAATACGCATAAACGACTGGCGCAAGTCCGACACAAAAAGCGGCAACAGCCATCCATTTCAGGTAATCTTGTTGTATACCACGCCACATCGCGTATCGATCCTCCACGCAAATGTCTTGACACCAGCATATGCCCGGATTTGGATCAGTGGCACACTCAGAGAGGTGTAGATTGCATGCCTTATGTCTTTCTAGCCGTTGCCATTGCGAGTGAGATCTGTGCAACATCGTTGCTCAAGGTCACCGATGGTTTTACCAAGCTGTGGCCAAGCATCGGCGTCGTTCTAGGGTACGCATTGTCGTTTTATTCACTGTCACAGGCGTTGAAACATATCCCTCTCGGACCTGCATACGCGATATGGTCGGGGATCGGCACCGCCGCCACGACATTGATCGGTCTCTTCGTTTGGAAGCAGTCCCTTTCCATCGTTTCGGCAGTCGGATTGATGCTTATTGTCGCAGGCGTCATCGTCCTGCATTTGGCTCACACTTCTCACTCATGATTACTCATGATGATGATGATGTCCTTCCCCCACGTCGTTGCCCGCACATAACACATCGCTGTCGTGGGGATGATGCTGATCTTCCACTTGAATCGTCACATGTCCGATATGCAAATGCAACAGGCGGTGCTCAATTTCTCGGATCACTGATTGGCTCTCGGTGATCGTAGTCGCTCCGTCGAGCGCGATGTGACACGAAAGCGCGTTACGCCCGCTCGTAATGGTCCAAACGTGCAGGTCATGTACGTTTTGCACACCGCGAACCGACCGAATCGCGTCTGCTACTGTCGCGAGATCCACGTCCGTGGGCGTGCCCTCCATTAAAATGACAATCGTTTGGCGTGCAATCCGCCAAGCGCCGTATGCGACCAACAAGGCAATGAGTACGCTTAGCAGCGGATCGACCACATACCAGCCCGTTACGACGATGATGATACCGCCCACGATGACTGCACCTGACGCCGCGGCATCGCCCAATATGTGCAGCACGGCGCTGCGAACATTCAAATTTTCACTACCATGCATGGTCAAGCCCATCGAGAGATTGATGATCAGACCAACACCGGCACTGATGAACATCCAAATTGGCTGTACAGTCTCCGGAGTCTGAAAACGTCGATACGCTTCAGCCAGAATCCATACCGCTATCAAAATGAGCGTGATCGCATTCAAAAAAGCCGCCAATATGCCTGCGCGATGGTATCCATAGGTCATCTTTTGATTGCTCGGGCGCTCCGCTTGTTTTAGGGCATACCAAGACAGACCGATGGCGGCAATATCGGTGAGAACATGTCCTGCATCGGATAACAGTGCGAGACTGCCCGACAACCAACCGCCAATGACCTCAATGGCAAGTATCAAGGCCGTCAGGAAGAATGCAACGCGCATTTTGCCAGCCGGAGCATGGCTATGGAAGACGCCGTGATCGTGATGATGGTGATCCGCATGTGCGTCGTGCGTGTGATTGATCATGATGCGCAAACTCCTCGTCGTGTATCCATGCACCGCATACGCTTCATAGAACCGCAAGACCGATGCATTTTGTCAATCTCACCATATTCTTTCGCGTTCCACGGTGCAATACCCTTGTGAAAAACACCCTGCCTGTCACAAGCGCATGTTTTACACCCACGGGCAGAGCATGAACGGTATCGCGCGAATGGGAGAATCCAGTTAAGACATGGACAGTCGGTCACGTCTTCTGAACTTGGGACCTTATCTGATCCACATCCCTTCACGACGGTTCTCACCTCAGCGTGAGGGCCGTCATGAAAGGCCTCACCGCGGTGACGGGAAAGACTCTGTTCTTGACACCCGTATCATCGATTCAGGAAAATACCTACTGAAATACTCGGCTGCCACTCTATGTAAATCTGGTCTATACCACGTTGAAAACCCATGTTCGCGAAACATCTGTGGCATGCCCAACCTTGCGGAGCGCTTTCCTAAAGAACCATCACCGATGGTTAGCGTATCGATCCAAATGCGGTCCACAGTTCCGTGGAGCAACTTCGGCAATTCCGAGGTGAACGGCAACACCGGAGAGATCGCGGCCTGAGTGGCAATTCCAGCATCATGAAGTTGCTGCAATGCCTTGATTCGCAGTCGAACGCCTGGTGCATAGGGAGCAAAGATGCGCTTTACATCCTCCCGATCTGTCTCGATGGTCATTGATACAAGCAGGTCACACCGTTCTTTCAATTGCACGAGTAAATCGATGTCGCGGATCACAAGTGGGGCACGCGTTTGAATCTGGATGAAGTCCGGAGGAGTGTTCAACATCTCTTCCAGCAGAACCCTTGTGATACCGGCCTGACGTTCCACAGGTTGGTAAGGATCTGTAGCTGAAGACATAAAAAGGTTCACAACTCGGTTGTTACTGCGAAGACGATGCATTTCCTGGCGATACATATCGCCAGCATTGCTTTTCACATCGACCCATTTTCCCCAAGGGATTCCTTTGAACTTCTGGATCGGCATTTCTCTTACGTAACAATATGAACAGGAAAAGGCGCATCCGCTGTAGGGGTTTAATGAATGTGTAAACCCAACGTCCAAATAACCTTTCGCCTCGGTAAGAATTCGTTTCGACACGATGCGATTGAGCTCAACCTGCATACGCATTCCCCTTCCGTACGTGAACACTTGATCTGGCAAGTCCCCCTAATGAATTCCACCACGTCGATACGACGACAGGCCCCGGATGAACATCACGAGGCCTGCACTTCATATGCTCGTATCAATCGATAAACGCCATGCGTTTCTTTCTTCGTAGAGAACAACACATCAACGATGGCCAATTAACACTTGCTGTATCCACACGCCTCACATTCATAACAGCCACCTGTCCGAATCAGCGTGTGCTGATGACATTCCGGACACCAATCTTTCGCGATGGAATACGAACGCAGTTCGACGCGCTCTGATTGCGCCTGCTCTGTCGTAACCGTTTCCTGCCCACTCGCCCACTCATGATATGCGAGCTGACGCATGGGGAATGTCTCAGCATGCTCGATCAACGCTTTCGCAATCGCGTCCGGTACCGACGTGATCCGCCTATCTCCGAAGCCAACCGCATTCGATCCACCAATCCCCGAGAAGTGCTTGACCAGTTCCGCCTCGCGATGAGGATTGTTCGAGTCGCGAAGATATAGTGTGATCGCACGACCTAATGCTTCATTTGCCGCATAGACATCCGATCCGGCCTTCCCGATATTGACGAATACCTCGGTTGCGACATGTGTCTCAGGGTCGTCGTTAATCGTGATAAACGCCTTACCAAGCGGCGTTTCCTTGCGATACGTCGCGCCATACAACACATCCGGTCGCTTGCGTTTCACATAGCCGGCTACCGCAGCATGTGCAGCCTCAGGCGTCGTTTCCGACGGTTGCTGCCGACCGGGATCCGCTTTGCTCGCCTCCGCACTCTTCTCTTCATCGGTCTTCAGCGACAAAACCTGCTCCGAACGCGAACCGTCACGATAGATGGTAATACCCTTGCAACCGAGTTCGTACGCGAGATCGTACAATTTTTTTGTATCCTCGACCGTGTAGGAATTGGGTGCATTGCATGTCTTGGATATTGAGCTGTCGATCCATTTCTGTAAAGCACCCTGAACGCGTACGTGTTCTTCCGGGGTCAATTCCATCGCCGTGACGAAGTAGGCAGGCAGTTCCTTCTCGCCATGGTGCGTCCGAAAATATTCATCGACAATGGAGGCGTGCTCCTCAAACATACCAAGGCGCGAATTGCGGAAGTACGTCCAGGCGTAATAAGGCTCACATCCAGTGGAACAACCGACCATCGTGCCGGTCGTACCCGTCGGCGCAATGGTCATCGTCGTCACATTGCGCACGCCATAGCGGCGAATGGCTTCGGCAACGTGCGGACGCTCAGCGGCCATCTGCTGCATGAATCCCGACTGCAAATACAGCTCAGCATCAAACTTCGGAAATGGGCCGTTTTCTTTCGCCAGCTCAACCGACTCCAGATACGCCCACTCCGCCATCAAACCCATTACGGCATCAATCAACTTCACTGCCTCATCGGAGCCATAGCGCACACCACAGTAGAGCATCAGGTCGTGCAAGCCCATGATACCGAGTCCCACACGGCGCTCCGACATCTGGTTGGCCCGGTTCTCCTCGAATGGGTAGTACGTGGCGTCAATCACGGCGTCCTGAAAGCGAATGCCACTACGGGTCGTCTGCTCAAGTTCTTCCCAGCGGATGTGATGGAGTAAAAACTCGGTCTCGGACTCCGAAAAGTGCTTGCGTAAGCAGGAACGGACGTAATCCTCCCGCTCTTGATCCTGAAATTCTGTGCGTACTCCACTGTCTCGGAAGCCATTCGCAAAGCGAGCCAAGACGACAGCGCCCAAATTGCAAATGCCGTTTGCAGGCAGCGGCTGCTCACCACACGGGTTGGTTGCCACCAGCGGATTAAAGTACCATGAGTTGCTCATCCGATTCGCACGCCCAAGAAAGACGACGCCTGGTTCAGCCGACTTCCACGCGGATAGGCAAAGTTCATCCCACAGTTCTCGTGCCGACAGCGTTTGTGTCGCTGCAAACGGCTTTCCGTCCGCCAACCAAGTTTCAAAATCACCATCGAACGTCGGCGCCGCATCCCCTGTGACAAAGCCAATTTGCCACGGTTCGTCAGCAATCTTTGCTTGCATGAAACGCTCGGAAATGCCTACGCTGATGTTTGCGCCGGTAATCACGCCATCGACCTGTTTGGCGCGAATGAAGCGCAAGATATCAGCGTGGCGGTCATTCAGAATCAACATCAGTGCACCGCGCCGCGATCCGCCTTGCAACGTCAGCTGACAACCAACGCTCATGATTTCGCCGACGCCGACAGGCCCAAAACCATCCCCGAAGACCTGGTTGCCTTTATCGTACAACTGGCCCCACGAATATGCGCCAGAGGAGCGGCCGTTTACGCCACGTACATAACTGTAGCGCGGTCGCAGCGAGGACAAAATCACGCTCACCCGCTTGCCGTCACGCATACACTCCCACATGTCGCCAAGTGTCGATGCGATGGTACTGCGCTGATCCCCTGGATACAGAACCACGCCGACGACTTCTGGAAGCACTTTGACGTCACTTTGCAAAATTCGATCATACAGCTCACGCGCCGAGACAGTCCCCGATTCGATAACAGGATACCCGGATGCAATCCAATGTTCGATCCGCCCATCCCAAAGCTCGTCATAATTCTCGACAGAAGTGTCTGGGAACTGGAACGTCCAGTCTGCATCTTCTTCCACAGCCCTTAAAAACGCCTGACTCACGCGCACAACTTTCGTCGAATGAGGATAATCTGCCTCAAGAAAGTCGAAGACATCGCCATGCCACACATCGAGCACCAGACAGAGTTCGGACTTGCGCGAAACACTGGATACAGGCACGAGACTCCCCTGAGGCGGGATGCGCGACAAATTCATCCCCACACCACCGCTGCGAGCCTGAATCTCGAGCGTCTGTCCAAACGATTCCGCGTAATCGCGGAGCGTAGGACCAACACTTGGGATAACGAAGCAGTTGTAGCTCGTCGTCTGCATGCCTGTCCCCATAGAAGCATTGATGCGGCCGCCTGGAACGTAACGCCATCGGTTCTGCAATTGATAAAAAGCTTCTTCCCAGCGCGTTGGGTCATTTGTCACGGCAGCGGCTCCACGTGCGACACGGCGCCACATTTCCCGAGGTGTCGTTTCCAATAACACATCTACCTGATGCAACGGCAACGACTCCTGCACGCCGTCTCGCAGTTCCACCGTCACTTGACCGGCCTCGTCGTCGATGGCAACGACTCGCGCCAGTTCGTGATACGCGCGCTTCGTATCCAGTACAGCCACCACGAGCGATCCAACCGTGAGCGTGTCCTTGCGTACATCCTTCTGTAGATATCGATCCGCCAAGATTTTCTCGCCGGTGGGCCCTAAATAATCTTCTTCCGTAAACTGCAGCATAGGCGTCTCCGTTGCATTTGACATATGTATCCTCCATCCGCGCCCCCGTTTAGCGCGCCTTTCCCGATTCTCCTAAAAGTGAGAGTACTTCCTTAGCCAATGTTTCCACATCTCGAAATTCGCGATATACGCTAGCGAATCGCACATAGGCAACCCCGTCCAACTCCCGCAATGCGTCCATGACACGTTCACCGACGGCCGACGAGGGTACTTCCCGCTCATACTCCATTCGCAATGCTCGTTCGATGTCGGCGCACACCGCCTCGAGCTGCTCGACCGAGATTGGACGTTTTTCGCATGCTCGCATCAGACCTCGGTACAATTTTTCTCGCGAAAACTCCTCGCGTTCCTGATCCTTTTTAACCACCATGAGCGGCCTTTGTTCAACGCGCTCATAGGTAGTAAATCGGCGACCGCAGGCTCCGTTCACACATTCGCGACGACGCCGGATGGTACTGCCGTCCTCGCCTGGACGCGATTCGACAACACGCGTGTTCTCAGCGTCGCAGTACGGACATTTCATCCCAGTCACCACCTTAGCTCGTCCAGCCAAACACCCATATATGTGGTGTCACCAAAGAAACAATCGCATTATACACGCTACATGTGCACGTGACAAGACGTGGCAGGATCGCCATTGAACCGCTTCGGAGCGCGGTTTCACGATGATTTTTCAACCTTTTTGTCGAAAAAGATTCGCCACGGAATCTACGATCAGATCGGGCCTCGGATCGCCGGGCTTAGGTTCACCGCTGATCCCAGAGCGAACGAACACGCTGTAGATGCCCGTTTGATTGCCCGCTAGAATGTCAGTCTGCAGATTGTCACCGACGATAAAAGCTCTCTCTGCAGGCACTCCGTACCGAGATAAGGCATACTGGACAAACAAAGGGTCGGGCTTCCCAGTCACCACCACCTCGGCACTCGAGGCAGCAGCGACAAACGCCCCAATCGCTCCATTGCCGGGCATGAAGCCGTCTTCGACAGGAAGTCGCACGTCCGGGTTCGTCAATGCGAACCAGCCCACGCGATATGCGACACGGGATACCAGTGCGAGATCGGCATATGTCGCAGCCGGATCGAGACCGACCGCAGCCGCGTGTGCCGACTCCACCCAGGATTCGCGAATGTCTTTTCCGTCCGCCCGGCGAGCGTCAAATCCAGCCGTCCGCAGTGCCTCGCGCAAACCTTCTCCCCCCACATACGCGACGATCGCGCCCGGCTCAGCCACCCGTTGGGAAACGGCGTCAGCCGCTGCCTGCGCCGACGTACAGACCTCGTCGACCGACGCGGTAAAACCCATTCGATGCAACGCCGCAACCACAGACTCCGGCGTCCGCGAGGAATTGTTGGTGAAAAAGACGGGGCGAATTCCGGCATCCCGCAACCTTTCGACAAACTCCGAGGCACCGTCAATCACGTCGTTGCCACGCCACAAGGTGCCGTCGAGATCCAGAAGCGCCAGCTCAAATCGTGCGACTTCGGGCACGTCTCTCCGCAAAGCGGATGTATCGAATTGCAATGGCTGTTCGGCCATGGTGCACACGTCCTTCCGTACAAGCGTCACAAGAAGTGTACCACGCACACACGCGCACTGCTTACCCGTTCGCCCGCTCGAGGGCCGCGAATGCGCTATGAAGCCACCTCCTGCGCTCACGATGCCACAACTGCAGCGAGTGGAGCCAATCCGCTTCGACACCTGATTGCACGAGTACGGTCAGTTCATCTTGCGCGCGGACATCGGCCAAATCGGTACGGCGAATGGTCTCCATGAGCAATTGGCGCGTACGTTCCTGTTCCGTTGATGCCTCAGTGGGTATAAAGTGCAACCGTATACAATGACCGACCGCCACGATACGAAGACGGCTTGTTTCCAATTGGGTAACCACCAACGGTGATAGGACGTTGGCGCCGTACTCCTTGGCTTGAAGCTCGTCGACAAGTGCTGACATGACTTGCTCTGCATACAGTGAACGACGCAAATCGCGCAGGGATATCCCCCAAACCGGATGGATCGGTCGCCGCGACTGCCTTATCGGTACAGGCACCCCCGGTTCTGACATAGAACATCGCTCCTTCTGCGGCTAGCTCTGGCCCATCGTATGACCCCCACCCCTGTGCCGTCACCGTTCCGAAAGAACTTCACGGAATATCAAATTGACCAGAATCACGCAAACTTTTAACATGAAAGCTGGCGATTCTCGGCCCATCTCGGAAGTGCGGCGGCCATTTGCACACTACACATACGAGATCGGCGGCCGCGAACGGCCGTGTACATACCCTTTCGCGACAAAACGACATCATTAGCAACTCGTTTCGCGAAGCCACATCACCCAGTTCACGTGAGCTACTTGCAACGAGCGAATGTTGAGGAGGAATCTTGCACTTGACTCCCGCAAATCACCTTTCAAGGAAATGGCTCTGGAGCTTCGTCTTATTGGTGCTCGCAGTGCTATTTCATCTGTATTTCATCGTAAGCGCGTGGAGACAGCCAGTGATGCTATACGGCGACGCGTATTATTACGATCACTCGGCCACCGTGCTCAACGCGCTACATCTGTACTCCTACTGGAGTTGGGGCCCGGCGGCACAAGTGACGCCAGGATATCCGCTCTTCCTGGCCTTGATTTATCGATTCGCGTCCTTGTTTTCGCAGAGTCATCAGGTCGGGATGCACATGGCACAAACGGTGCAACACTTGCTCTCCGTGGTCACCGTGATACTCGTGTACAGATTGATGCGTTTTCGCCTGCCACGCTGGGCCAGCTTCATCGGGGGCCTGCTGTGGTTGCTGTACCCGCCGGTCATTTACGCGAACAACCAACTCCTGACGGAGAACCTGTACATTCCTTGTCTACTGGCGTTCACCTTTGCATTCCTCACCGCCATTCGCGATCAAACGCGCTGGCAGTTCGCCCTGGCTGGTTTTTGGCTGGCCGTGACCACATTGGTTCGCCCAAGCGTCATGCCGCTGGTCGCTGCGCCTTTGCTGTTGCTTTTCGATCGCGCGGTACGCGCATATTGGCGGCACTGGCTCGGTGAAGTTGCCGCGTATGTCGGTGTTTTCGTAATCGCCATGCTGCCTTGGTGGATACGCAACGCCGTGGTCATGCACCAATTGATCCTGACGGATCTCGACTCGGCCAATCCGTTGCTCTACGGCTCGGATCCCAATTTTGAAAAGGACACTTCGTTGAGCAGCGGATTATCTTTGGAACAGCAAAAGCAACTTGCAATCCACCGGATCGAAATCGGTTTTCATACCCACCCAATCCTGTACTTAAAATGGTATACTCTCGACAAGATTGGACTGTTATTCGGCACGCCGTGGTACAATTCGACATTGGCGAAGCATGCGGGGCTGCTTACACGCGCCACCTTTGCATACGCCCACGCGCATATACTCTGGGTCGTCATTGGGGCGGTGGGCTTGCTCATGAGTGCATGGTTGCCGTACTTGCGGTGGATTGCGGCACTGACTCTCTTTCTCATTGCCGTGCAACTGCCGTTTATCCCTATCAATCGCTACGCCTATCCGATCATGCCGTTTTTTTTCCTCGGCGTGGGTGTAGTGCTGTACGGACTGCAACAACTTTGGCTCCGCCGAGGCGGTGCTGTTCCATCGTCGCAAGGGACCTAACATAAACGGAGGAGCAAAACTCAATGCGGATTGCGGTACTCATCCCGTGTTACAACGAAGAATTGACCATCGGCAAGGTGGTCGCCGACTTTCGGCGAGAATTACCTGACGCCGAAATTTACGTGTACGACAACAATTCTCGAGATCGCACGGCTGAAATCGCGCGGACGGCGGGCGCCATCGTGCGCCGGGAAATTCGCCAGGGAAAAGGCAATGTCGTCCGCTCGATGTTTCGAGATATCGACGCAGACATCTACGTGATGATCGACGGCGATGACACCTACCCCGCCGAATTTGTGCACGACTTAATCCAACCCGTCGCTGCCGGTGAGGCGGACATGAGTATTGGGGACCGCCATTCCGATGGATCGTATTCGAGCGAAAACAAACGGCCGTTTCATAACTTTGGTAACCAATTTGTGAAGGCTTTGATCAATCGCCTGTTCCGCTCGCAATTGCGCGACATCATGACCGGATACCGCGTGTTTAACCGGCGTTTCGCCAAGACCATGCCGATTCAAAGCGAAGGTTTTGAAATCGAGACAGAGATGACGTTGCATGCACTGGACAAGCGTTTCCGGATTATCGAAATCCCGATCCGCTATCGGGATCGTCCACCGGGCAGTGAATCGAAGCTGAACACGGTGAGCGACGGCATACGCGTGCTCAAAACGGTGTTCTGGATTTTTAAAGATTATAAGCCGCTGGCCTTTTTTGGCACGGTTGCTCTGCTTCTTTTTATCGCCGGACTCGCCGTCGGCATTCCAGTCATCACGGAGTTTTTTGCGAGCGGCCGGATTGCAAAAATGCCATCTGCGATCCTGGCAGTCGGCCTGATGGTGCTCGCGACCAACTCGCTCACATGTGGGTTTATTCTGGATACCATTGTCCGAAATCACCGGGACAATTATGAGCTGTTGCAAAATGAGTTCAAAGATTGAAGACCGGCAGCAGCAGCCGACGGCGAAAGGGCGCGTTTCCATGCTATACGTCGTACTGATTCTGGCCAACGTATGTCTTTTGGTAGGAGGACAGACTCTCTGGAAGTATGGCCTCCAACATCGCGATTTAACAGATATCCGCTCCATCATCGTCGCGATGTTCTCACCTTGGGTGATTGCAGGCATTGTTCTTTATGTGGTTGCCACTGTCATCTGGATCTTTTTGCTCAACAAGTTGTCCCTCAGCCTGCTTTACCCACTTCAAAGTTTGGCATATGTACTTGCCATTCTCGTCTCGATGTTCGTTTTCCACGAACATATCCCTGCCCTGCGCTGGGTTGGTGTCGGCGTCATTCTCGCGGGCGTGGCGCTTATCGCCGTATAACGGTCGGTAAGCGCCATGCCTCACCCTCAAACGATATAATCCCCATCGCAAATGGTAACTGCCTCACCAGTCATCAAGATATGACCGTCATCTCGCAATTCGATATCGAGATCGCCCCCAAGCAGATGCACGGTGACTTGATTGCCGACCATCCCCTTGCGAGCCAAAGCAGCTACACTCGCGCAAGCACCAGTTCCGCATGCGTATGTCACGCCAGATCCGCGCTCGTAGACACGGAAGTCAATCTCAGACACCGATTTGACAGCCACAAACTCTGCATTGATCCGCTCCGGAAAATCTGGGTGCGACTCGATGCGCGGCCCTATGCGCAGAACATCATCGTCATCGACGTGATCGACCAGCGAGACAAAGTGAGGATTGCCGACACTGACAAGCGTACCCCACACGTCAACGCCGCCGATGTCCACCGGGACGTCGTCTCCATGATGCCTTCCCGTATAAGGCACAGCGGACGACCCAAACTGTGCCTGCCCCATATCAATCGTCACAGAGGGGACACGCCCATGGCAATCAATATGAACTCGTGCTTCCACCACTCCCGCTTTGGTCTCGATGGAGAAGACGCCCGTATCGACGAGACCGTGCTCGTACGCATATTTCGCCACACAACGCAGGCCATTTCCGCAAGACTCCGCTTCCGAGCCATCCGCGTTCCAAATCCGCATCCGGACATCCGCCACGTCGGAAGGTTCTATGACAATCAGTCCGTCGGAACCAACACCGCGGCGCACGTCACTCACTCGTCTTGCCAACTCCGCCAGGTGCAGTGAAGGCAGTTGTGTCTCTACCGTTGAAACATAGACATAGTTGTTGCCGAGCGCATGCATCTTGGTGAACCTCATTGGGCAACCCCCTTGGTACCAACATAGAAAAATTTTTTCGTCCGATCGAAAATATTCGTTGCAATCCGCTCAAATTCCTTGTATACTTTAATCGTTGCCTCGATGAGATGCGCGGTCGTGGCGGAATCGGCAGACGCGCTAGATTCAGGTTCTAGTGGGGGCAACCCCGTGGAGGTTCAAGTCCTCTCGACCGCACCAATGAGAAGGGATTTCGGACATCGTCCGAAGTTCCTTTTTCCATTTTTACCAACCTTCCATTTGATCACGGCAATATAAACAACACATCATTCCCCGGACCAACACAGGCCAATGC
The DNA here is from genome assembly GCF_004366795.1 of Alicyclobacillus sacchari. Lineage (GTDB taxonomy): Bacteria > Bacillota > Bacilli > Alicyclobacillales > Alicyclobacillaceae > Alicyclobacillus > Alicyclobacillus sacchari. The sequence continues at coordinate 67,952 of NZ_SORF01000005.1, forward strand.
AATGACGGTTGCGATCAGCACGACATTGTACTCGAATCCACCACGGTCGGCCCAGTACCCATTGCGCCAATGAACCGTTATAATGGCGTCCAACATGACGACAATGACAAAGACGGCGGCCACCGGCAATAATACGCCGACACATAGCATTGCGCCTGCGAGCAATTCCAACGCGCCCGCTAAGATGGCCCAAATCCGGCCGCCCGGACGAAACCCCAAGCTTTCGAGCCACTGTCCTGTTCCGGAAATACCCGCACCTCCGAACCAACCAAACAATTTCTGCGTGCCGTGTCCAATGAACGTCAAGCCAATAACCAGCCGAACAATCAACAAACCGACATCCGCCAGACTTGATTCCGACATGCCCATCCCACCCTTTACCCATACACATACCTAGTTTCAGTGTTTCCGGAAGCGGACGGAAATACGCAAGCGAGCGAGCGCACAGTCCCGCATGCTTGCTCGGCGTACTGGATACGCTTGAAGATGGGAGTTGAGGCGATTCGTGTGGTAATCTTGTCCTTTTCTGCAGCATTTCTCATAACTGTCTTCGCCACGAAAACACATCCGTGTCTCACCCAATACTGCAAAAGCGTACTCTGGGTGACCGTGATCGCACTCTTGTACAATCTCGTGTGTCGAGGATATCCACTTTGGTATCATCCGCGCTGGTGGCTGATGACGGACAAATTTTCACAACTGGTGCAAATCTTTGTTCTCCTTCCCTGCACCACCCTGCTGTTTCTACGGAACATGCCGCATCGGCCGTTGGTGAAAATCATGTACGGCTTCGGCTTTCTCGCAGTATACGGACTTTACGAGGCCTTGCTGTGTCTCACCCACGAAATTGTTTATTGCCACGGCTGGTCGTTCGGCTGGTCAATGTTGCTGGATGCCTGCATGTTCTTTGTCATGTGGCTACACAACGAAAACTGGCGCATCTCCATCGGATTATCCGGACTGATTATGTCGCTTTTTCTCGCCTGGTTTCATGTACCTTGGGATACCTAAAAGGAAAAGGCCAGGGACGACAACCCACTGGCCTTGCATCGATATAGCGTTGTTATGACACCGTTCCTGGAACGGTTTCCGGCAATCCGTTCACCGCGATCACCTGGCGATACCACTTATAACTGTCCTTCGGAATGCGCTCTTGCGTGTCATAATCCACGTAAATGATACCAAAGCGCTTCGTATAGCCGAACGCCCACTCGAAGTTATCCATCAAGGACCAAAGGTAATACCCCTTCAAGTTCCCGCCTTCTGCAATGAATTTGCGAGCGGCCTCAAGATGTTGATGCACATACGAGATTCTGTCCGGATCATGCACGTTGCCATTCTCGACCACATCAGCACACGCTGCGCCATTCTCCGTAATGTAAAGCGGAAGATCTGTGTAATCCTGCCGTAGGCGGTGCAACAAATCGTACAGCGCCTCGGGATACACTTCCCACCCCATGTCCGTCACCGGATTGTCCGTTTTTAGATGTTTCACGCCCAACAGTGGATCGTTCGGTTCATCCGCAACCAAGGACCGAGTGTAGAAGTTGATGCCAAGGAAATCCATCTTCGTTGCGATGGTCTCCAGGTCTCCAGGACGAACCACATCCAAATCCCCGCAGAAGTGCTCCACGCGCTCCATAAACTCAGCCGGATACTCGCCTTTGAAGATCGGATCGAGGAACCAGCGGTTCGCAAAGCAGTCCTGACGCGCTGCCGCAGCCAAATCGGCCGGAGAGTCCGAGGCGGGATATGCAGGAGTCAGATTGAGAGTAATACCAATTTCACCCTTCAGGCCGAGCGAACGATATAATTTCACTGCTTCACCATGTGACAACAGAAGGTGATGTGCCGCACGGTATGCGCGTCGCCAGTCACGTAAACCAGGCGCGTGCTCGCCGATCCCATAGCTGAGCAGCGATGCACACCAAGGCTCGTTGTGTGTGATCCACATCGGAATTTGATCGCCCAGCTCCCGAAATGCCTTTTCAGCAAATTCCAAATAGTAATCGACAACAGCCCGGTTCGACCAGCCACCTTCGTCCTCAATCCATTGTGGTAAATCCCAATGGTAAATGGTCGCCGCAGGTGTGATCCCATGCTTGTGCAACTGCTCCAACAATCGCTTGTAAAAGTCAAACCCGTCGTTTAGGACCTTTCCTTTCGCAGGAAAAACACGCGGCCAGGCCAAGGAAAAACGGTAAGAACGGATCCCCAGCTCAGCCATGAGTTTGACGTCAGATTCATAGCGATGATAGTGATCGCAGGCGATATCCCCCGTGTGTCCATGCAACACCTTGCCGGGAGTTTTCGAAAACGTGTCCCAAATCGATGGTCCTCTGCCACCTTCTGTCGCGGCGCCTTCGATTTGGTATGAAGCGGTCGCGGCGCCCCAAATAAAATCCTCCGGAAACGTACGGTTTTGACTCATATCTCATCGTATCCCCTTTATGCAGGATGGTGGCATGCGACGGCATGACCATTCGACATCTCGCGCAGCGGTGGCTCCTCGTTTCGACATACTTCAGACACCAAAGGACAACGATTGGCGAACGGACACCCCTTGCGCCCCTCGAGCAGGTTCGGTGCACTGTTGCTGGTTTCAGGCAACGGTCCACGATGGCGCGTGCCGGGTGTCGCGGTGAGCAACAGTCTGGTGTAGGGATGTGTCGGCGCCTTAATCAATTCCGCCGATGGTGCGGTTTCCATCACCTTGCCACCGTACAAGACCATGATCCGGTTGCCGATATAGCGCGCCGACGCCAAGTCATGCGTAATATACAGAAAAGCTAGGTTTAAATCATTCCGCAAATCGTTCATCAATTTGAGAACACCAGCGCGAATCGATACGTCAAGCATCGAAATCGGTTCGTCGGCAACAATGAACTTCGGATTTACCGCCAAAGCGCGCGCGATCGCAACACGTTGGCGCTGACCCCCGGACAATTCGTGCGGGAATTTTCTACGCGTCTCAGCGACCGGCGTCAAACCGACTTTCGTCAGCAATTCGTCGATCTGCTCGCTTACGCTAACGTCCTTGTTCGTACGGTACTTACGGACGGGAAACGCCAAATGCTGCTCAATCGATCGCGTCGGGTTGAGCGAACCGAACGGATCCTGAAACACCATTTGCGCTTCCTTGCGATATTCCTTGATCTCGCGCCCGCGAATATGCGTCACGTCGCGTCCACCGACGAGAATAGAACCGTCAGCCGGCTCAATCATTCGTACCAAGGCCTTACCAATCGTCGACTTCCCGCTTCCCGATTCTCCGACCAAAGAAAGCACTTCACCGGGGCCGATTGAAAAACTGACGCGATCGACCGGCCGAATAAATTGCCCCTTACCAATCGGAAAGTGTACCACCAAGTCCTTGACTTCCAGGAGCGCCGTCCCGGTGGCAGGCGTCTTTGTGGCATTAGACATGGGAGACCAACTCCTTTTCATTGAACAGGTGGCACTCGATCAGTTTATCGCCGACAGCCAACTTTTCGGGACGTACACGGCGACAGATATCCGTCGCATATGGGCAACGAGGATGGAAAGCACAGCCTGAAGGGAGATCTTGGAGATCTGGCGGGTAGCCGCCAATTCCCTGAATCGTGACATCCTCCGCTGTCAATTCTGGAATGGCCTTTAGCAATCCTTCCGTATACGGATGATGTTTCTCCTGCAAATGCAAGAGATCGCTCGGCGTCACTTCGATAATCCGCCCTGCATACATGATCGCAACGCGTGAAGCCAACTCCGCCACGAGGCTGAAGTCGTGGCTGACAAATAAAATCGCGAATCCAACTTCCTGTTGGATTTTGCGAATTTCATCGAGAATCGAACGCTGTACCACCACATCCAAAGCCGTGGTCGGTTCGTCCATGATCACGAGCGCTGGATTGAGCGCAATGGCAATCGCGATCACGACGCGCTGGCGCATGCCACCCGAGAGTTCGTGCGGATAACTCTTGAGATGTTTGGGATCAATCCGCACAAGCTCCATAAGTTCTCGTGCCCGGGTCCTTGCCTGCTCCTTGGTCATGTCTTTGCGGTGAGACAGCAAGGCATCCAAGATTTGCGTTTCCACGGTCATGACCGGATTCAGGGCACTCATCGCACTCTGAAAGACCATAGCCATTTTACTCCATCGAAACTGTCGTAACTCTTTCTTCGAGAGTTGATAGACATCTTGGCCAAGAATCTTCACGCGCCCCTTGGTTACCACCGCATCGCCCTTGAGCAATCGCATGATGGTATATGCCATCGTCGATTTGCCAGACCCCGATTCGCCAATCAACCCGACAATCTCATTCGGGTATACCTTTAAATTGACGTCGTTGACAGCATGAACAAGCCCGCTGCCGGTGACATAGGCGACAGACAGGTCCTCAATTTCCAACACTGGTTTGTTGTCCGCCATCTGTCAAAACCCCTTTCGTCTGGCTCTTTTGCAGCTCTTTCAGCAGCCTTTGCACGTCCTTCTTCTTGCGCGAAGTGCGAAGGCGTGGATTCGTCACCTGGTCGATACCGAAGTTCATCAACGCGAAGCTTGTGCCAAGCAATGCAATTCCAAGGCCTGGCGGTACGAACCACCACCATGCGCCACTGATCATGGCTCCGTTTTGGGATGACCAGTACAGCATTGTTCCCCAGCTCGTGGAGGCTACGTTTTCAAAACCGAGATAAGCCAATCCTGATTCCGCCAGCACCGCTGCAAGACATGCGTACATCACATTCGATGCGATGACCGAGGTCATATTCGGAACAATTTCAAAGAGGATGATGCGAAATGTCGATGCACCCGACAGTCTCGCTGCCGCGATATAGTCCCGGCTTGCAATCGTCATGGCCATGGACCGCATCACACGTGCGCCCCACGCCCAACCAGTCAGTGCGATGATTAATCCGTTCATGTATGGCGTTGAATTGTTGACATACGATTCAATGATGATTAGCAACGCCAAGCCTGGCATGACCAAGAAGATGTTACAGATGGCGTTGAGAATCGAATCGGTTACACCACCTAAATAACCCGCGGTCACACCAATCAGCACGGCGATAATCGTGCTTAACACTCCGGCCCCGATGCCGACGATCAATGTCGCCCGCGTGCCCCAGATGAACTGTGAAAACACGTCCTGACCTAAACTTGTCGTACCGAAGATATGCCCCGCCGAAGGCGGTTGCAACATACTAAAATTCGTAGATGATGGATTGTAAGGCGCTATGAGCGGTGCAAATATCGCGATAACGACGAACAACCCAAAGAGAATGGCACCGACAAGCGATCTCGGGTTTTTAAAAAACGTCTGCAATGCGGAGCTTTTACGCTTCGCTTTTTGCTTTGGAGTTTTCGCGGTCGTATTGACGGCAACGCTCTGTGTGCTCACGACGTCGCACCTCTCCTTCTTACACGCGGATCCAAACGTCCGTACAGCATGTCGACAATGAAGTTAATCACGAGCGCCGTCAAGGCAATAATCAGAAACATACCTTGAATCAGCGGGTAGTCCTCGCTCGAAACCGCATTCGTCAATCCGTAACCAATACCGGGATACGAGAACACTTGTTCAATCAAGATTTGTCCGCCGATGATGGAAGACAGCGCAATTGCAATCGATGTCAATTGCGGAAGCAGCGCATTCCGCGCGGCGTAGGAAAAAATCAAGCGACGTGTCGGCACGCCTTTCGCCTCTGCGAAGACGACATAATCTTCACCGAGAGTTGTCATCATGTTGTTCCGCATGCCGATGATCCATCCACTGATGCTGCCGACGAACACGACGAATGCCGGAAGGATACTGTGGTAGATGGCACTCGTAATAAACGGAAGATTGTATCCCTGAGTCACGTCGTCACCGGAACCGTGAGCCATTGGAAACCAGTGGTGGATAAAGCCGAAAAAGTATATGCAGATGAGTCCCAGCCAAAAGCTTGGAATCGCCTGTCCAAACATCGTGACAATTGGAATGACATTATCCGCCGTGCCACCTCGACGCCAAGCAATCAGAATGCCGACCAACGTACCGACGACGACCGCGATGATGGTGACGATGCCGAGCAAGATGATGGTCCAAGGCAAACTGTTGGAAATAATGCTAACGACGGTGGTTGGGAAGTATTGGAATGAGCTCCCCCAGTGTCCTGTCAACAGATTGCCGAGATACTGAAAGTACTGCTGATACAGCGGACCGTTTGACAATCCGAGCTCCTGCTCAATCGCTTTCAAGGCAGATGGATTGATATTGCCAGCCTGTTTCGCGATCATCGCCTGCGCAGGGTTACCAGGCATCAATCTTGGTAAAATAAAGTTGAGCGTCACGGCTGCCCATAGGGATAAAATCAAGAACCCTAAGCGGTTGAGGAAGTAACGCATGGACCACACCCCTTTTTCGAAAGGCGAGAAGACTTGTTTGCGACAGTCTTCTCGCCCACCTCACGAAATTAATTCTATCCTAGACGATGCTTAAAGCGGTTTCAAACCTTAATTTACCGGCTTCAAGTGATCCATGACGATGGCTGCGGATTGATAGTTGTACGGCGACGGATCGATCCACAGATGACTTTGGGTCGAGAAACCTGTGAACTTCGAGTCGTTGTACTCGAACCAGAGTGCGCCGTCCAAGAGTGGGATGACCGGTAATTGTTCGGCAGCAACGCGCTCGACCTGATAGATATACTGCTTTTGCTGGCTAAGACTCGAGGTTGCAGCGAACCTGTTGAACACCGCGTCCAGACTTGGATTCTTGTAGCCTTCGATATTAAACGAGCCGTTCGAATCGAGCATGTCATAATAGGTCGTGTACGGAGTCGGGCCTGTGTTCGTCCACGAAATCGCGAGATCGAAGTGCGGTGTCTGACCAGCACCTGGATCAATAGAATTGTAGTAAGCCGTAAATTGATCTTGCTGGACATTCACGTTGATGCCAACCTTCTGCAATTGCTGCTTGATGAGAAGTGCATCCTCATCCCAATCGCTCCAACCAGAGACGGTCAACAGGTTGAAGGATAACTCTTGGCCGTCTTTCGCAAAGATGCCGTTCTTGTCCTTCTTGAACCCAGCGGCTTCGAGAAGCTTGACAGCTTTAGCGTCGTTTACCGTGAACGACCGATCGGCAGCAGGCAAGCTCGGATCTAGCCAGGATTTTTGCGGAGGCAGTACCAAACTGGTCGGCACAGCAGGCTGCTCGTAACCCGTCTCACCTTTCTGCGACAATGCGTTGCGGTCAATCGCCAGGCTAATCGCTTCACGCACAGGCAACTGCGCCAAGAGCGGGTTGCGCAAGTTCGGATACAACTCGACCGGGTTATTGGGCGGGAAGTAGTAGTGGTTGTACTTCGGATCCGCCGCTACGAACGTCTTCTGAATGTCCGGGATGTTGATGCCAGCGTATTGGATTTGCCCGCTTGCAAGCGCCAAGTCAGCACTTGAGTTGCTGGAGAACGCTGGATAATTCAGCGTTTTCACAGCTGGCGCCCCGCCGTAGTACTGTTCATTCGCCGTAAACTTATAGTCTTGTGACGAGAAATACGAGATTTTAAACGGTCCGGTTCCGATAGCGTTGGCATGCGTAATCTTTGCCTTCGCCGGATCGCCCAACTTGCTCCATTGATGTTGCGGAACGATATACGTCCCACCGAGTACGTATTGTTCAGCAAACGGGATATTCGGTGCTTTAAAGTTGAAAACGACGGTATAGTTGCCTTGTGCCTTGACACTTACAAGCTGTTGCCAAATGCCGTTCGTGTCCGCATCCGGATACTTTTTCAGAGCTTCAAACGTAAAGACGACATCATTCGCCGTGAACGGAACCCCGTCTGTCCACTTTGCCTTGTTCTGCAACTGAACGGTCAATGTCTTACCGCCGTTACTAAACGCGAAAGACTTGCCAAGCAAGTTGAACTGCTTTCCGGTCGTGTTGTCAAAATAGAACATAGTCTCATAGATATTGCCCAATGTTCCATCCACACTATTGGTTCCCGAGAACGGATTGAAGTTGTCTGCGAAGCTGCCCGTCACATTTGGCGCCACTGTCAAGACGGCACTGCTTGTGCTCGCAGACCCTTGCGAAGCGCTGGTTGTAACACTATTGTTTCCGCTTGTCGACGCAGAGTTCGAAGCGTTCGTCGTCGCTGTGCCGCATCCTGCAACGCCTAATGCGACAACAACTGCCGAGCCAACGATGCCAAAAATCCGTTTGTTTGACACCATAAGTCCCCCTTTAATGTTGCAACCATCTTGATTGCTGCGCTGAAGCACGGAAGAACTCGAAATCGCTTTCGGCAGGTTCCAAAAAACGAATCCGTTTTTCCCAACGGATTCTCTCTTGTCGTTAGTATCGATGAGTTCACAGCCGATTTTAATGATAGAACTTTGAACCACCCGACACAAAACGACAATTCGGAGGGTTTCTCGAAAACGGTTTCGCCAAATGCTGATGTCAATCCGTGTTCGACAATGGTTATTGTGCATCATTTGTTGCCTATTTTCAAGTGCGAATTTTGGCTGAAAGAGTAGAGAATTGTATATGGCAGACGAAATCGATTCCGAGACGAGATAGGTAGCTCCTTGGGGCGGGCGTTCGTCACGTTCCGCAGATGCGCAACTTGTCATTCCTGTTGCTGAAACGATCAGAAACAATCGGTTTCTTTCTATCTCCGTTCCGACTACTTTTGTATAATGTCGCTTGTATGTTCTAAGTCACGATTCAGGAGGCTATGATGACTTCAACGCTATATCTTCACGACAATTGGCGTTTTTCAGCCGTCGGCGAAACCGATTGGCATCGCGCGATCGTACCAGGTTGTATTCACACGGATTTGAAAGCAAACGGTCTCATTCCAGATCCGTTTTATGGAACCCATGAGGGCTCCTTGCAGTGGATTGACAAGCAAGACTGGCAATATGAAACCGTATTCGATGTCCCTCAAGACATGCTGAACAAGTCACAGATTGAAATCGTCTTTGAGGGCTTAGACACCTACGCAGATGTTTCCCTCAACGACACGCCCATTCTTGCGGCCAACAATATGTTCCGAACCTGGCGGATCGAGATAAAACGGTTGCTGCGGGCAGAAGGAAATCGTTTGCATATCCGCTTTCGGTCGCCGATTCAAGAGGATTTGCCAAAGCTCGAACGTTTAGGGTACGGCTTGCCTGCAACCAATGACCAGTCTGAACGCGGTGGTTTGGGCGGGAAGAAGTTGAGTGTATTTAGCCGAAAAGCCCCTTACCACTACGGTTGGGACTGGGGCCCACGCCTAGTGACGAGCGGTATCTGGCGCCCTATCAAACTGGAAGCGTGGACGCAGGCACGCATATCGGACGTTTATATCCACCAGTCTAGCGTTACCGTTGAGAAAGCGCAGTTAGAGGCTCATATCGAAATCCATTCTGAAGTGGAAGGCCCCGCCATCCTGCGTCTACACGGTGCCGGACGCACCATCGAGTCAACGATAACACTCGCTAAGGGCGTGCAGACGCACCGGATCGAAATCGAGATTTCGCATCCAGATCTCTGGTGGCCTCGAGGCTATGGCCAACCAAGCCTGTACACATTCCGCGCGGAAGTAGCCATTGGCGGAACGGCCATCGCCAACCGGACAGTCCGAACAGGCTTGCGCGACATACAGCTCGTGCAGACAGATGACGAAGCGGGTACGTCGTTCTACTTTCAGGTGAACGGTGTGCCTGTGTTCGCCAAAGGAGCAAATCACATTCCGAACGATAGCTTCATCACGGAAGTCGACGAAGAGCGCTATCGGCATGAGATTGTTACGGCTGCCGCCTCAAATATGAACATGCTGCGAGTGTGGGGCGGCGGCGTATACGAATGCGACGTCTTCTACGACCTGTGTGACGAATATGGAATCCTGGTCTGGCAAGACTTTATGTTCGCGTGCAGTATGTATCCTGGTGACGCAGCATTTTTGCAGAGCGTCGAGGAGGAAGCCAAGGACAACATCCGGCGCCTACGGAATCATCCGTCCATCGCCCTGTGGTGCGGTAACAACGAGATCGACACCGCTTGGGCGCAATACGATGAGCATGGCGGCTGGGGATGGAAACAGCAGTACACGCCTGAACAGAGGGCACAAATCTGGTCTGCCTATGAATCCATTTTCCACCGCATCCTGCCTGATGTTTTGGCGCAATTGGCACCTCGAGCAGCTTACTGGCCGTCCTCTCCTATGCAAGCGCTCACCGGTGACAGAAGCCAGCATGCCAAGAACGATTCCACGCGAGGCGATATCCACTACTGGGGAGTCTGGCATGCGGTGGAACCCTTTTCGAACTATAACGTGAACCTTGGCCGATTCATGAGTGAATACGGTTTCCAATCATTCCCGGAATTGCGCACGGTGCAATCGTATGCCGAGGAAAAGGACATGGAACTGGAGTCTGATGTCATGAGGTGGCACCAGCGCAGCGGCGATGGCAATCGATTGATTAAAGAGTATATGGATATCTATCTGCCAACGCCAAAGGATTTCCCTGCGTTTTTGACGATGAGTCAGATATTGCAGGCTGAGGCCATAAAAACGGCCATAGAAGCACACCGTCGCAAGAAACCGTATTGTATGGGCAGCCTATATTGGCAAATCAATGATTGCTGGCCGGTTGCATCCTGGTCGAGCATGGATTATTACGGACGTTGGAAGGCATTGCAGTACTATGCAAAACGAAGCTTTCGGGACATCGCGGTCTCTGTCGAGGAAGATGATGAGCGCATCTTCGTTCACATCATCTCGGATGGACGTGACAATCTGGAAGCTACACTTCACGTACAGCTATTTCAGTTCGACGGCCAACTGGTTCGCGAGCAAACGGCCCAACCGCACGTGGAAGCGAATCATGTATTGACCGCCTTGACGTTGAAGAAGAGCGACTGGACACATGGTTGTTCACTGCCCGAGATTGTCCTCATTGCGACACTTGAACATGAAGGTAACGCGCTCGATCAGAAATTCCATTATTTCGCCCCTGTCAATAAGCTGAGGTTGCGCAAGGCAACCATCACCGTACGACCGATGGACGCCGATGAAACGACATTCTTGGTTGAAACGGATGTACTCGCTAAAAGTGTGATGCTGACCGCATCCGCAGAAGGGGTCTTTTCGGACAATTATTTCGATCTCCTTCCGGGTCTTCCAAAAACGGTGCACTTTCTACAGCGGGAACAAGGACAAACTGCGTTCCATCTCGCGCAACCGGGGGCGATGACCGTGTCGTCGATGTGTGATTGGACAGAAGTGGACGCCTAATTGGCATAAAACATCTGACAAGGGTTGCCTGAATGGCAACCCTTGACCTTATCTCAAGCGTTTGGGTGGTATTTTTGCAGGGATTTTTCCAATGCATCCAACGCGGTTTGGAGCTTGCTATACGCTGATGCCGGTGCGCCTTCGCCATTGATAGCATCGGCTATCGTCACGACGGCCTCGGCTTGTTCAAACAGAATGCCATTTGGAGAACTTGGCGCACTGCTGGTGCCCAGGTCCGTGATCGTCTCAAGCTGTTGATCATAACTGACATTGCGATTTTCCGCGATGGTCTTCGAAACACCATGATAAATCGTTTCACACACCTGGTACAGATGCGGGTTGACGGGCTGTTTCTCCGCTGTCCCGATGGCCGTTTGATTCGATCCGCCATTTGATACGGTTTGATTCACTGCCACCGTGTTCGTTGGAGCGGATTGCGCTGTGCCACAGCCAGCGGTCAGCAAAAACATACAGCAAAATGGCCAAATCCAACGTTTCGGCACACGCTATCTCTCCTCACGTCTATCATCTAAACACAAAGCCGCCGATTCGCGACTGCGAATCGACGGCACCTTCCATACGCTTACTTCTTGAAGAAATCTGCATTCTTTTGGATGAAATCTTTTTCATCCTCTGGAACGAAATCTTCTTGAAAAATCGCGCTAACCGGACAAACCGGCTCGCACGCAGCGCAATCGATGCACAAATCCGGATCGATATAGTACTGATCTGGACCTTCATGGATTGCGTCAACCGGACAGGTTTCAACACAATCCGCAGCCTTCTCGCCGATGCAAGGCGAGGTGATGACAAACGGCATTCGTATAATCCTCCTTCGGAGCAAAGTCAGGATGATGTCCTATTAGAGATATACATCAAATCTATAGGAAAACTCAAACGAAATCTTTGTGGCAATTTATTACGAACCACGCATGAAGTTTTCCACGCAAATACGAAATACAGAGTCACCAAGGGATTTTAACACTTACTTCACTATGTCCAAGCATACGCCTCTCATCTGTACACGCATAGATTAGACACGACTCCCGCGTGAATGTCCGTGAGGAAACACGAAATATTTTGCCACACCAATGCGAACCCATGTTCCAGGGGCCAAACCACGGCTTTCCTGGCTCGGGACGTGAGCCTCCCACACTTCATCCTGCTTGGAACGAAGCCACAGGGCGCTGTACGCCCCTCGAAAGGCCGCTCGCACCACGTGCGCCTGGGCCTTGTCAGGTTCGACAGCTTCAAGCCGCATGTCTTTGGGTCGCACCACCACCGTGACCGGCGTACCGTCGGCGATCGTAGAATCAACAGGATAGTGAGAATCTCCGATGGCAATGGCACCATGTTGCACATGACAGTCCCACACGTTCGATTCTCCAATAAAGGATGCCACGAATAATGTTCTCGGTTGTTCGTATACCTCATATGGTGTGGATAGTTGTTCCATTTGTCCGTCATGTAAGACGAGCACACGATCCGCAATTTCCAGCGCTTCCTCCTGATCATGAGTCACAAAGAGGCTTGTCACGCCCATTTCTTCGTGAACTTGACGAACAAATTTACGAAGTTCTCTCCGTATCTGCGTGTCGATTGCCGCAAAAGGTTCGTCGAGCAGAAGTACTTGCGGTCGCGGTGCCAACGCCCGCGCCAACGCGACTCTCTGCTGTTGCCCTCCAGACAATTCGCTGGGAAATCGGTTCGTATATGACTCGAGCCTCATGAAGCGAAGAAGCTCTCGTACACGATCGTCTATGACTTCCTTAGGCAGCTTTTGCCCCTTCAACCCAAACGATATGTTGTCATAAACAGTCATGTGTTGAAACAGCGCGTAGTTTTGAAACACAAGGCCCACATGGCGCTGCTGCGGCGGCAAATCTGTCATACGCTTGCCGTCTATCCATACATCGCCGCTGGTTGGACGTTCCAGTCCGGCAATAAGACGGAGAACAGTGGTTTTCCCGCTTCCACTCGGTCCAAGCAGTCCAACCATTTCCCCGCTTCGAATTTGAAAAGACAGGTTTCGGACGGATCGGGTACCAGCCGGATACATTTTTTCAACGTCCACGAATTCAATGGCCAAGCAAATCCATCCTTCCAAGTCGTTTCAGGAGTTGTAGCACCAAAATCAGAACGAAGGATACGATAGCCAAGACAGCGGAAGCGGCATACGCAGCTTGCATCTCGTTGTTGACCGACGCTTGATAGACAAAGAGCGTGGCCGTCTCCGTGACCATCACAATGCTACCCGATACGACGAGCACGGCGCCGAACTCACCAAACGACCGTGCTATGGTCAAAGCCAATCCGTACAGCAGACTCCACTTTAACTGTGGTAGCCATATTCGCCACAGTGTCCGCCACGGCGAGGCTCCCAACACGTGCGCCGCTTGTTCTTGAGTATCACCGATTGCCCGAATGGCTGTCACCGCCTCATGCACTATGAAGGGAAACGTCACAAAGACGGTGGCAAGAACCATACCCGGAAATGCGAACGCGACTTTAACATGTACGTCTGCGAGCAACTCTCCAAGCAATGCATTCGGTCCGTATACGATGATGAGCGCAAGACCCGCAACGACTGGAGATACGGACAGAGGGAGTTCGACGATCCAGCACACAACGCGCCACCCCGGAATCGATCGCTTGGCAATCCAAAATGACACAGGAACACCTAGTCCCAGATTGATAAAAAGAGTAACTAGCGTAATTTCACCCGTCAGCCTCAGTGCAAATCGTGCTTCCTGCGAAGTGATGCTTTGCCAGAACGGGCACCATCCACTCGCAAGTGCACCCACGAGCACCGCTACAAAGGGAATACCCACGAACACAAGGAGCCACACCAAAGCAAGGGCTGATCCAGACACTCGCCAAAACCTAGACATGATTCGCCTCTCCCTCAGACCTTATCCATGCAGTAGACCTTCTTTTACCCAAAAGCATCATGAGGCGAGCTTCCATGCCGATCGCGACAGCACAGAGCAGCATCAACACGACTGCAGCCGCAGCCGCGCCGTGTTGGTCGTAGTTTTCGAGCAAACCATAGATATAAACGGCTGCTACCTCAGTGTGCATGGGTTTACTACCGGAGACGATAACCACGGAACCAAATTCGATCATCGCCCGCGTCAAGGTAAGTACAAAGGCGCTCCCCACGGCATGGCGAAGTACAGGCAGAATAATGGTCAGCCAAACGCGATGAGTTGGCGCACCAAGCACCCATGCAGCCTCCTCCTGCCGTCTATCCAGGGTCTGGATCGCTGGTTGTAGAGCACGCACAGCGTAAGGAACCGTGACAAACAATAAAGCGACCAGGATTCCGAGCCTCGTGTAGATGATGGCGATGCCATGAGAACTCAACCACTTCCCCACAGGTGAAACCGGTCCATACAAGAGAACCAGCATGAGGCCTGACACAGCTGTTGGAATAGCGAGCGGGAGATCAATGATTGCATCCAACGCGAAGGAAACTGGGGATTTCCACCTCTCCAGAGCGATGGCGATTAGAAGTCCCATCGCCGTGTTCAGACATGCCGTCAGAATGGAGAAATTCACGGTCAGTTCAAAGGCACGGATGGCAATCGGGCTTGTCACCGCTTGCGCAAATGCGCCCCACCCCCCAGCGAAGGCCTGCTCAAACACCGCTCCCAGCGGCAAGACAAAAATCAGAATGAGCGCCACAGAAACGAAGGAAAACAGAGCTGCCCGATTCAAGCGCATCAGCGATTCCCCAAAACCTGGTTCCAGATTCCATTGGAACTATATAAAGTGTTGTTTATGTTGCTCCAACCGCCCACATCCGCCACAGTAAACAAGTCGGCGGGCGTTTGGAACTGCTTCGCCGCTTGTGATTTGAGAGCCGGATTTACCGGGCGGAAGCCGTATTGCATAAACACGCGCTGTGCCTGCGGTTGTTCGAGCCAGTTGATAAACGCCTGCGCTACTTCCCGATCCCCGTGAGCATCCGCATTCTTATCGACCAGTGCAATAGGATTTTCAATCAGCATAGTCGACGACGGAAGAACTTCAGAAAAGTTTTTCAAGTCGTTGCTCTTCTCAAGAATTTCGTTCTCATAACTTACGCATGCGTCTCCCACTCCGTTGACAAACGTAGTCATGGATGCTTCACCGGACTTGTCAAGTACTTGCACATTTTTCACGACTGAGGATAACAACGCCTGAGCCTTGCCCGCAGATCCATGCCGTAATGTTGCATAGTAGATAGCATTCACGTCCCACTTCGCCCCTCCCGATGTTGCGGGATTAGGAAGATCCACGATCACGCCGGATTTTGCAAGATCAGCCCACGTTTTGATATGTTTCGGATTGCCTTTACGTACAGCAATGGCGACGACAGAGTCCGTAACGATTCCGTGAGTAGGGGTACCCTCCCAATAATGGGTAATCAATCCTGCTTTTTGAATCTTTTCGATGTCAGACTCAAGAGACAAAGCTGCAACATCTACCGGCAATCCGTTTGCGATAGCCGTGGCCTCCGCGCCGGATGCATCAAACGAGGCTTGAAAGCGCACCGTCTGCCCCGTCTTTTGTTTCCAGTATGTTTGGAACATTGGAAACAGTTTTTGTTCATAAATTTGCTGAGTGACACTATACGAGCCAAAATAAAGCGTGACCACTTTCCCACGCACATCATGTTGCGATGTGACAGAAGCGCTGGCCGTGTTCGGCGATGTCAATGAAGAGCCTGTGGTGCCGCATCCGCTGGCTAGACCAAATACGATGCCCAGCGCAATACCAACACGAGTAGATTTCCCCCATACACTGTTCATCCCGATTCGATACCCCCTGAACTGAATTCATATCAGACACCTTAATTCTCATTAATCCGATTTTATTTGTCAAATTTATGATGACAACGTGATAAGTACGATGTCATGACATCTTGTTCACGTGTGAGCGTCGAATCTTCAACATCTTGAGGATGCGCTCTGGCAAGCGGTCGGAGCACGGCGGCGAGTGCGCCACGCTCCTTTCAAGTTGCATACATCCGAAAACGGGGTATCAGGTGGCCTCGTTCTGAGTCCATCTCATGATCGTGCGCGATCGAAACCGGACCCACGCAGAAAAAAAACGCCGTCGCAATGGGCGACGGCAAAGATTTGGGGTGATTTTGCATGAAACGCCGGGATTGAGTCCCTGCTCAAAACCACTATACACGTTCTGTGTAAAAAACCTATGGCCATTTTGTAAATCTATTGTCGGGAGAAGCCTACGCCATGATCCCCTCGTTCTTTCTCAATTCGGAAACACGTGGCATCACTTGTTCCGCAAACCGCTCCATTTCCTCTAACTGCGGTGAACATTGAAGAAGCAACAGGTCCAGGCCAACCTGTTCATATTCCACGAGACGGCGGGCAATCATGTCTGGCGTGCCAATCAGCTGCGGTCGCAAACCGCGGTTTGATACCGAATAGTCGTACAGACGAATCTGCTGCTCGAGTTGTGACATTTGAACAAAGTCGTCCATACTTGCATAGGCATCGCCGGAGCGTAGCGTTGTGATCCTGTCCAATTCGGCTTGCGCTTCTTCCTCGGTGTCGCGACAAATCACATAAGCTGCCATGCCAAACGATTCGAGCGGCGGCAAGCCTTTGCGATCGCGACGTGTCTTCATGTCGGCAATTTTCTGGGCAATTTCCTCCACAGTACCCCCATGCATGACATAGGCGTCACACATCGAGGCAATCATGTCCTTCCCTGCTTCGCTTTCGCCCCCCGCATAAAGACGAGGATATGGGTGTTGCACTGGCTTCGGCTGCAAGTGTGCATTCTGAACACGATATCGCTCACCTTCGTAGGTAAACGAATCCTGCGTCCACATCCCTTTCATCACTTCGATAAACTCCCGCGTGCGAGCGTATCGATCGTCATGTTCGGTGAAAATACCTCCATACTGACGAGCTTCCTCCGCCCACCACGCGGACACGATGTTGAGGGTAAAACGTCCTTTGCTCAGTTGATCGATGTTGGCCGCCATCTTTGCGGCAACTGCTGGATTGTGGTAAGCGGGCCGAATCGCCGTCATGATCTCAAGTCTCTCGGTGACAGCCGCGATCGCGCTGGCTGTTGTCCAAGCCTCCAGACTCGGTTCCTCCGGCCCTTTAATGTCATTCAAATAGAGTTCGGCAATCAAGGTGACGTCGTAGCCTATGCGTTCAGCCTGGACAGCGACCCGCTTTGCGTAGTCAAATGTCGGCGGCATGGTCTCATCGTCGACATTGCGCAGCCATCCTCCAAAAATCGGCAACCAAAACCCATATCTCATGTCGTGGTAACCCCCTCGTTCGCCGCCGATGCGTACGCCAAGTTGTTCAGCTCTTGCTTCAAGAACGTAGCTACCGCGAGCATGCCATAAATGCCTGCCCGCACTTCCGCATCGCTGTTGTAATTGGTATTCGTGTTGATATCGTACGTATAGACGCGCCCGCTGCGGTCACGGATCGACTCAATACCAGCGACGAGAATGCCGTTGGCCGCCAGCATGCGTTCATACGACTCGATCCACTCGTGAGGGTGTCCCTCCACGATCTCAAACTTTGGCCGCATCCCGCTCTCTCCGACGGGACAGAACATATCCCCAATTTGACACGAATCCGCAGGGCACAGTTCAAATCCTTCTGATGTATCCACGCGAACGGCATACAGAAATTTGCCACCCACAAACTCGCAACGTGTGATGGTCGCATCGGGAGATTCAATATACTCCTGGATAATCCATACACCGTCTACAGGCGCGTCATACGCGCCCTTGGCGAGCATGGCTTCCAGGCTTGCCACATCGCGAAACAACTGCACACCCAGCCCTTTACCGGCGCGATTGTGTTTCACAATATACGGCCGGCCGGCGAATGCCTGTGCTGCCGCCGTCAATTGCTCTTCCCCGACGGCGATGCTGGTCCTGGGCGAAGGGATCCCGGCGCGCCAGAGCGCCATCGCCTGATGTGCTTTGCTGATTTCGATCTGCAGTGCTTGACTGCCATTGATCACACGACGTCCATGACTTTCCAACCAGGCCAGAACCGCAGTCGTATATTCAACCGCATAACGGTGATCTCGCGTGTGTGAAGACGCACTCATCCGACTATAAAACACACCTTCTGGCGGAACGCTCGACAAATCCAACTGCCCCTGTGCCAAGTCCCAAGTTTCGTACGGTACAGAAAGCTCGTCGAGGCGTCGCGTCAGATGAATCGTCCACTCTGGATTTTCATGTAAAATATATACTTTCTTCAAATAAGCGCACCTCCGCTTAGACCAATGAAGCTAGTATAGCAAAATCGTTTTCGACAAACATGTGCGATCTGGTGCCAAGAGTGCGTAAACGGAAGTACCCTCCATGCCTTCCAAACGCAGATCGATATCGTCACATTTTCGACAAAAAACGAGGCGTCATGTCCGTGTCATCAGTGCTATACATACGCTACTCTATAGTCAACGGTATGATCTTTTCAGACTATGCCCCACGCAAGAGCCACGCTGCATAAGCCGTGGCTCTTGTGTTTTTTCCTTCATCTTCTCTATGCCTACTCGTTCATTTCAGCGAAACTCAATCAAAACCTCACACGTCCTTAACATTTCCCATGTATCGTAATGACGACAGATAGAGCAAATATCGAATCACAAGGGATTGCGCCAATTGGGGAGGACTTTGCATGGGAAAATCCATGTCTGTTCGCAACTTGAACGCATGGTACGGGACACAGCACGCATTGAAAAACATCAATATCGAATTGGCGGCCAAAATGGCAACGGCGATCATAGGTCCATCGGGTTGCGGAAAATCGACGTTCATCCGATGTTTGAACCGGATGCATGAAACATCCCCATACGCCAAGGTTGAGGGAGATATCTTACTCGGTGACGACAACCTGTCCGATCTCGATGCTGTGGACGTCCGACGTGTCGTGGGCATGGTATTTCAAAAACCAAACCCATTTCCGACGATGTCCATCTTCGACAACATCGCAATTGGCTTACGCCTAGGTGGAATTCGAAAACAGGCGGAACTGCGTGAACGCGTGGAACGCTCTCTGCGCATGGCTGCTCTCTGGGACGAAGTCAAGGATCGGCTGCACAAGCCGGCGACCGCCCTTTCCGGCGGTCAACAGCAGCGTTTGTGCATCGCACGTGCACTCGCTGTCGAGCCTGATGTACTTCTGATGGACGAACCTGCGTCTGCTCTCGATCCGATATCGACCATGCGTATCGAAGAGTTGGTGGAGCAACTTAAGGCGAACTATACCGTCGTGATCGTGACGCATAACATGCAACAGGCTGCGCGCATTGCTGATCGAACCGCCTTCTTTCTCAATGGCGAGCTGATTGAATTTGGCGAGACATCCACTCTTTTTACGAAACCTCACGATAAACGAACCGAAGACTACATCACCGGTCGTTTTGGCTAATGGATAAAGGAGAATGAGGATGCAGCAGCGACAAGCGTTCGACATCGCGTTAAAAGAATTGAAATGGAAGCTTCTGCGCATGGGGGGCGACATTCAAGAGGCCATTCGGCGAGCGATTGCGGCCCTGGAAACGCAAGACACCGCGTTGGCACAGGCTGTCGTCGATGGCGATGCAAACATTAACGGCCAGGATCACGACGTAGAGGATCTGTGCATCCGCCTCATTGCGACACAACAGCCTGTCGCTGGCGATCTCCGCCGGATCGTCGCCGGAATGCGGCTCGCGATGGACCTCGAACGTATGGGCGATCTCGCTGTCGACATTGCAAAATCGGTATTGCGCATGGGTGCCGCACCATCAGCACAAGCATGGGAAGATATCAGAGCAATGGCAAAGATGGTGGATGCGATGATCGCCGAAGCCCTCAATGCATACGTCGATAGTGACGTCGAGGCTGCCAAACGGTTGGCCCAGATGGACGACGAGATCGATCACCATTACCGCCATCTGGTGGAACAACTGTTCAGCCGTTCGACTTCGACCAGCGAAAATACAACCACTCCGCAGGCCATGGCAACAGCGTTCTGTGGTCGCTATTTGGAGAGAATCGGAGATCACGTCACAAACATCGGCGAGAGCGTGATTTACATTATTTCTGGGGAACGCTCGGATTTAAACTGACCACCGGCTGGGCAGGCCAGATCCGACACGATCGGCTCGTTCGTCAGGATTCGAGAATATTGTGACATAAGCTTCACAAAACTTTTTCGAAAGCGACGGTTGAACAATCCTGTTCGGTGTTACACTGATGATATCGGATGCCTGACAGGAGGAGCGAGTGCTGTGAAGCCAGACAAGATGACCAAAGATCCGATTCAAACACTGTACCGTGTGGTTCATTACATGGAGCGAGCAGCTTTAGCTTTGTCAGTCCTGCTATTGACCGGCACAGCCGGTTACCTAACCATTCACGCTTGGGCATAGTCCTAAACTTCAATATTACCATAGCATAAGCCGCAGGGAAGTCCCTGCGGCTTAGCCTGTCATGGCGGTCTCTATCGACGACCGCACGGCCGTTTCCATACTTTACTTCATATTACATCCGCCGAGCTCCAATATAATGACCACCCCAATAGGGGTCTGTCAAACTGTCAATTTGCACCGCAGAACCTGCTGCGTTTACGAACTGATTGTTGCCAATATACACGCCATCGTGCGATGCACCGCTTCCGTATGTATCAAAGAATACGATATCTCCCGGCTGCAAGTTGGTTTGCGCCACTGGTGTGCCCGCGTCGAATTGGCCGTAACTGGTGCGAGGAAGCGAGATGCCGAAGTGAGCGAACACGTACTGAACGAATCCAGAGCAGTCAAATCCCGCTGGTGACGTACCGCCCCACGCATACGGCGCACCCAGAAGCGTCTTGGCATAGTCTGCGATGGTAAATCCGAGTGCACTTTCCGCCAGCGATAGATCCGAAGCGTCAGGTGTGCTCGAACGGCTGCTTAAAACGGAAATCTTCGTCGCAGGTTTCGAGACCGTCAAACGCTCGCCTGGATGAATCACGCTTCCACTATCCAACCCGTTCCAAGTTTCAAGACTTTGAACCGAAATGTGAAATTTTTGACTGATACCCCAAAGCGAGTCCCCCGACCGAACCGTATACGTATAGTCAGAGGGCGACTTTGCAACAGACCTTGAATTCGTTTTCAACCCACTGGCCTCACCAAAGCTGGCAGAAGACCCAATCAGTAATACTTGACCAGGGTGAATCAATTCGGAACTCAAATGGTTTGCGGATTTCAGGGCACTGACTGTCGTGTGATACTTCTGCGCGATACTGTAGAGGCTATCGCCATTGTGCACGGTGTATCGAGTGGTTTCGGCAAACACTGTTGTCAGGGTAATCCCCATCGTCGCAGCGGTCGAAAGACCCATCAGGAACGAAAAACGCACCAGGCAAAGCCCCTTTTCAATATTTTTTGTTGTTCACTAGCTTCATTATAAACTGGAATTCTTGTCGAGTTCAATCATAAGCTCGTAGATTTGGACTGACTGTGGCGATTTAGGCAAATGTGGGCGGGGTTTACTTGCATGCACGCGATTGTACGCAGCGAGTTCCATCATATACAATGATAGTGAGGACAGTATTGGAGCCAACGAAAGGGGCCTTGGCATGACCATCGATGCTGTAGATTTTCGCAAAACCTTAGCACGTTTCGCCAGTGGCGTCACTGTGATTACCATGGCGGTAGACGGTGAGATGTCTGGCATTACCGTTTCTGCTTTTTCGTCACTCTCTTTGCATCCCCCGCTGATCTTGGCGTGTATTGATAAAACGGCCAATGCCCTGCCCTTTGTCCGTAAAGCTCAAGCGTTTGCAGTGAATATCCTCGCAAGTGATCAAAGCCATCTTTCCAATCAGTTTGCGAGTAAAATGTCCGATAAGTTCCAAGGAGTGACCTATTCGATTGGGGAGCTCGGGCAACCCATTCTAGAAGGCGTTCAGGCATATGTTGTGTGCAAATTGCGCGAGGAATTGGATGGAGGGGATCACGCCATATTAATCGGCGAAGTCGAAGCTGCATCGGTTGACTCGAGCCGTCAGCCGCTGCTTTATTACAGCAGCCACTACGGCTCTTTTCATCCTTTTGAATCGTGATCGACCAATGGTTGTTTGGGCCTTCACTTCTATTGTCCGCGTTTCTCAGGTTCACCCAACGACTTCCACGCTTCGACAATGCGATACGCCGCCGTCCAGGCGGCGGCCGGTCGCCCATGTTCACGAGCATGGCTGGCCAATTGCGCAATTTTCTCATCGGACAGCATGGACAGAACTTCGTCAAGCCCTCGCAAACTGTGGACAATGACACCGGCCCCCATGCGAGCCACACGATGCGCATTCTCACGCTCTTGCCCTGGAAGCGGCCTAAAGAAGACCATCGGCACACCGCATGCCAAGCACTCCGCAATGGTAACGCCCCCGGCCTTCGCCATGACGAAGTCCGCTTGCTGCAGATACGTGGCCAATTGTTCCGTAAACCCAATGGGTACGATCCGCTCCGCGGCACACCGAGTCTTTGCAAACGAAGTGACCTGTGCAAACATCCTCCGATTCCGCCCGCACAACACATGGATGGTGTGGTTCGGGAAACGGCGTAACAGCCGATCCAACACACCCTGAAACTGTGGAAAAACGCCGCGCCCTCCCGTTACCAGGACGATGCTTCGCCGCCCACTTCGCTCCACCAAAGAACATGTCGAAAACTGTCTTCTGATGGGGATCCCAGCGATGGCTATGGTCTTGCCCTGAGTAAAACGAGCACTTTCATCGACCGCGCGCGCATCGGGCAAGATGTATAAGTCGACGCCGCGGTGAAACCAACGGCTGTGCACGGCAAAATCGGTCAAGACCACTGCTACCATAGGCCGAGTTCCCTTTGGCATCCGGGCCAGTGCGTGATCGGGAAACAGTTGAACAACGATGTCAGGTCGATGTTCTTCCAAGGCTCGCCAAGCCGCCTTGCGTGAGAAACGCGCAAGTAACGACCACAACGGATGGGTGGTCGCTAAATTGCGCGTCCAGTCGTAACTTAGACCATAAAGCCCTGGCAGATATCTGGTACTCCATTCAAACACTCGTTCGTTAAGCCAAGCCACGAAACGATTCGTAGTCCGAAACGTATCGATCATTGCGACGTCTGCCCCGAATTCGCGTGCAAACACCTCGCTAAGCGCCTTGCCAACCTGAACGTGACCGTCGCCAAACGAGCCATAGAACAATACACACTTCATGATTCCAACGGCACGGCCTGCTCGTTGTCACCGGCCAGTTCGGCTGTCTTTGCGTGCGCTCCTACAGTCCCTGCGCCAAACATCTCGATGATCTTCGCTTTGGACGCGACGACCAACTTCGGTTGCAAGACCTCGTGGTGCGTCTCGATGATATGGTTTGCGTCAGGGTTTAACATTTTTAAGACGTTCGTCAAGTGCCATGTGGTCAACGACTTCGCAATGCCGTTCGGCAGCGGATAGGTGTGAAAACCGAATCGCTCGATCCCGCGGTGAATCATCGTGACGCCGTACAGTACCTGGGCATCGGCAAACCTCTCGCGCTGTACCGCGCGGGCCAGTGCAGGCATGGAGACGCGCGCCTGGCGAAGCAATTGCACCATCGCACGAACGACGTTCCCATCCTCCCGCAACGCTCGTTCCACCATGTCGTTGTTGACATGAAGTTCGACGACGCGATCGCCCGGATTTACGCGAATGCCATCAACTTCAAAGCCACGCCCAAGGTACCTGCGTTTGGCAACAAAGAAAAGGTGCTCCGTCCCCGGCTCTAGGTCTTCCAGCCGAAACGCACGATGAAACAGCGACTCCCACACATCAAACACCGCTCGCAGCGCCCGACTCGGCATAGCTCTCCCTCCCTACACACATTCCGAGGCAAGCACGAAATTGTACCCGCGCTCGCGGACCGCTTGGACGATCTCGGGAATCGCCGCAATCACCTGCAGCGGGGCCCCTCGCTCTGCGCCGTACGACCAATCGCTGTCGTGCAACACGATGACCGCGCGGTCCGATAATTTTTCACTCACCCTTCGCACCAACTCCCTTGGTTCTGTACGCCGCCAATCGCCAACCATCACGGACCACAACAACATATGCATTTCGAAGCGCGGCAGAAGGAGCAGTGTCGCCAAATTACACGCGCCCCAGGTCGGTCGATAGACGTTCGCCAACACACCAAACCGCTCTTGCAAAGCGCGACTTGCGCCAACGCATTGGCGATACGTCAGCATCGGGTGCAAAAAAGGTACGAACAGGTGCCGCTCCCCGTGAACCTGCACCTCATGCCCTTCCGCCTTCATCCGTTCGACGATTTCAGGATATTTCAGCGCGTGTTCGACAATCACAAAAAACGTCGCTTGGACGCCACAAGCTTTCAGCACATCGAGCAATCGCGGCGTATACTCGGGATGCGGCCCGTCGTCAAACGTCAATGCCACGTTGCCTGGCCTGTTCGCGTAACGCCGACTGCTCAAATGAAGTATGCGCGTCCAAAGTACAGGCACCCCGCAGTACACAACGAGGAGGAAGAATACAATGAGACCCACCAGCCACCCAATCACAAGCGGTCTCCCCTCACGTTGGCAGCAGTTCCGGCGGGTACGCGGCTGTCACCGCAGTCGATGTTTGCCGACGCGTCGCAAACAGCATGATCTTGTCGGCGATCCGCTCCGCCGCTCCGCAGGTCGGCATATGCGCCGATGCCATGCGCATCCGTTCCAAGATTTCAGGGTGCTCCTTGACCTCCATCAAAAACTCCTGAGCCTCGCGCGCAGTGCGAACACAGACTGCGACACCCGCCTGTTCCGCGAAACGCGCGTTCGCCTCTTCCTGGCCCGGTATCGGCCTGAACAATAACATCGGCAAGCGCATCGTGATCGCCTCCGTCAAGGTCAGCCCACCAGGCTTCGAGACGATCAAATCAGCCGCGGCCATCAAGCGGTCGATCTCGCTCGTAAAGCCGTAGACGTGCACGCGATCGCTCGCCAAAGCGGAGAAACGTTTCTCCATGCGGCGGTTCTGCCCGCAGATGATGATGTATTGCATCCCTGATTCCGGAATAAAGGATTCCCAGAGCGGCGGATCGGCCAGGATGCCACTGCCGCCTCCCATCAGAAGCACGATTGGCAGATCTTCACGAAATCCCATCTCGCGCACCAATTGGGATCGCTGCGCCAACAACCGCAACACGTTGTCGGCTTGAAACTTGCGGCGCAAAGGAATGCCCACGACGTCAATCGCGCTGTCGGGAACGCCGTACGATACGAGATCCCGCTTCACTTCGTCTGTGGCGACAAAGAAGTGATCTGCGTGATCGTGATACCATTGGCGATGTGCCGTGTAATCCGTGACAATAGCAATATTGGGTATGTCGATTTGCTCGGTGCGGCGCAATTCACCGACGACTCCCATCGGCGTTGGAAACGTGCTGGCTATCGCGTCCGGTTGGTAGTACTGGATATACTCCTGCATCCGCTCAATGCCCAGATGATTCACGTAACGCTGCAAGGCCGAGTCAGGATCGATCCGAGACATCGACTTGTAGAACAAGCCGTACAAACTCGGCGCCTTTTGCACGCCTTGAATCAAACTGAACTTGGCGAACGAACGCAACGCCGGATTCAACAGGCTGACATAATCGACCACTTCGACCTGTGCGTCTCTTTCTTTCAATGCCTCCTGCACGGCGTACGCAGCCTGGTTGTGCCCGGAACCAAAGGACGCGGTCATCAGCAAAACGCGACGCATTGGTCTCGCCCCCTCAAGTCTTCCACATCTCTTATTCTAAACTTGATATTTCTTGCGGACAACTCAAATCCCCGACACAAGCTGAATGGCAAGACGCAGATAAAGGAAAAAGCGGAGAGCGTTCATTCAGCTTCTCTCCGCTTATCCTATTCAGTTGACAACCCCTCTAGCCAACCCATTTCCTGTTTAATGCCGTCCTTGCAAGCGATTCGTCGTACGCCAAACCAAACCACGGACCAACAACTGGATGATCAGGATGACGACGAGCAAGACAAAAGCCGCCGCGTAAGCGAGATTGCGCGCCGCTTGATACGGCTGATCCAGGTAGGTGTAGGCTACGTATGTCAGGTAGCCGACCTGGGCGTGAGTAAGTTGCAGGCTAGGATTGTTGGCATTCCACCCAGCTGTATATAACAGCGGTGCGGTCTCTCCCAAACCAATGGCGATGGCAAGCAACAGCCCCGTGGCGATGCCGCCTGCGGCCGGGCGCCAGATGGCTTTCGCAATCGCCTGCGACCGTGTCATTCCCAAGGCCCATGCTGCCTCGCGCTGCAAATGGGGGACCTGTTGCAGGCTGGTGTCCGTCGTGCGCAAAATGTAAGGCAACATGATGAGCGTCAGCGCAATGCCGCCGGCAAGTGCAGAGAAGCCCCAGTGAAACTGCAAGACCAGCAAAAGATATCCAAAGTAGCCGATCACGATGGATGGCACGCCGGACAGCACTTCTGCCAAGAAACGAATCGCTGCCGCCATGCGCCGCCCCGCAAATTCCGATGTGTACACCCCACCGAGGATGCCTAACGGCGCCGCGAAAACGACCGCGATCAAAACCAGTTCAAATGTTCCCAATAGTGCGTTCTCCAATCCGCCTGCCACACCTTGGGTCGGCGTGAACAGCATCCCGAAATGAAACGAACGCACTCCGTGCCAAACGACGGAAACCAACAAATCAAATAGGCCGAATAGGACCAATGCCGCAGCCAGCCAGGCAACGGACCAGCCCAGATACGACAACGCACTGCGCCGGCGCCTTCTTTTCATGATGCAACACCTGCCTTTTTCCGGCCTAGGCGCGGGCGAACCAACCAGCGCGCGAGTAAGTTGGTCGCCAAAGTGATGACAAGAAGCACCAAGGCGAGTTCGGACAACGCATGTACGGCCATGCCCGACGCATCGGTCTGTGCACTATCCAGCTGGTCCGCAATGAACGCGGCCATCGTCGAAATTGGGCTGTATAGGTTACTCGGAAGGATGTTCATTGCATTCCCACTGACCATGAGTACCGCCATCGTCTCCCCCATCGCTCTTCCCCAGCCAAGCGCGATCGCGCCAATCAAACCGTCCCGCACATACGGCAACGAAATGTAGCGTACCACCTCCCAAGTCGTCATGCCGACGCCAAGCCCGCCTTCCCGCGCAAGCAAGGGTACCTGCAACAGCAAATCGCGCGCGGTTGCGGTGATGATGGGCACAATCATCATGGCGAGAACGATCCCGCTTGCAAGCAGGCCATAGCCACTGCCCACCTGTCCGCCGAAGAACGGAATGAAACCAAGTACCGATTTCAGAAATGGAGCAAGGCTGGCACTCACCCACGGCACCAACACGAGAATGCCCCAAAGCCCAATGACCACGCTCGGAATGCCTGCCAGCAATTCGACGAGAATGCTCAATATCCAGGCGATCGCGCCGCGGACGCGGTAGGCCAGAATAACGGCGGTCAAGATGGAAATCGGGACGGCGATGACGAGCGCGATCGCGGAAGATAAAAGCGTCCCGACGATGAACACGAGCCCCCCATAGGAAGCCCCGACAGGAGCGGTCACGCCATTTTTCTTGACCATGGCGCCGTACAAATTACCCAGGTCCCAGCGCGTGTGCGTGACGAACTGCCAGCCCATGAAGTGCATGACAGGCAATGATTGATACAGGACTATGCCAGCAATCAGCAGCAAAAAGACGGCGGGGCTGCTGGCGCAAAAACCAGCAACCACCCGAAAGACATGGTCGGCCGCTTTGGCCGTGCGAGAAACGTTACGCATGTATTGTGCCCCCACACTCCGCCATCAGCCTGTGATCTGTGCAATCTGCGCCTGACTCTTCGTGAAGATATTGGCCGGAAGCGGAAGGAAATGGACAGGTGTTAGAAATGTTGCTGCATTGCCTTTCGCCGGATCGATGGCCCACTTGAGAAACCCCTGCAGTGCATGCGCCGTGCTTGCCGATGGCTGCGTCTTTTTCACAATCAAGTACTCAAAGTTGATAATCGGATAGGAATCGGCCCCTGGTTCGTCGATCAACGATACGCGCTCGTCGCTCGGCACCTGTTTCACGGCTGCAGCTGCGGCCTGAATGTTGCTGGTCGTCGGCAACACGTACTGCCCAGCCCGGTTTTGCAGCGCAGCGTAAGCAAGCCCCGCTTGTACAGCCTTGTCCAACCAGCTGATACCGACATAACCAACGCTATACTTGGTCTTGGAAAGGGCGGCCACAACACCGTCATTGCCCTTCGCGCCGATCGCAGTCGCCAACCCCGGCCAAGAAATGGACGTACCATACCCGTACTGCTGGCTCCAATTTGCGCTGGCGTGGCTAAGATACTGGGTAAACAAGAACGTGTCACCGGAGCCGTCTGAACGATAGACAGGCTTTATCAACTGATGTGGCAGCGACACGCCTGGATTCAAAGCGCGAATGTTCTTGTCGTCCCAATACGTCACTTTACCTTCATAGATTTGGGCGAGCACAGCACCGTTGAGGTGGATATGGCCTTTTACACCAGGAAGGTTGTACATCACCTGTTGGGCGGAAATCGCTACCGGAATGTTCAACATACCAGGCGTTTGTGCCATTTGCGCGTCCGCCATATACGCATCCGACGCGCCGATATCGACCGTCCCGGCCGTCGCGTCAGAAATCCCGGTTCCACTCCCAGTGGAAGCAGCGGTTATCTGTACGGATGGCTGCACCTTGTGATAGGCTGGAATCCACTCGGTATTGAACAGGGGATACAACAACGAGGAACCTGTTTCCGAAAGAGAGACGGTTGCTGTCGTCTTGGCGGCAGATTGATTGGCTGCCGTGTTCTCTACGGACTTTGTAGTTATATTCGAGGAGTTATTGGTCGCAGTGGTGCCACAACCAGAAACGGCAATCCATGCGCTGAACACTGCGGCACCTGCGAACCATTTTGTATGATGCAATTTCACAGAGGTCGTCCTCCCTTAAGCCAATTGTGTTAATTAGCATGGCCAACGCTTGAAAGGATAACAGCGCTCTGTGAAATTGCGGTGGGATGTTCGTTAAGGTATTGTGAAATTCGACACATTCCGCCTTTACAAACTATGAGCCTTTTGCAGAATCACGAGCCCTTGTGCGGCAAGGGTTTTTCGAGCACAAAGAAGGACTTCACCCCAACTTGAGAGAAAGAAAATGGTATCCACTAAACCATTTCTACGGGGGCGAAGTCCAATGTGTACATTCGACAAACATGGCTCTTTTCCTTTGACGAATGGATGGAAATTGACCCTTCGGAGCGGCGTGAGCGTTTTTTCTCCGCGCTCGATCTGAGCCAGTATGCGGCGAAGTTGAGAAGTTTGACACCCCAAGGGGCCAAGCCCATCTCTCGCGAAGCCATCTTGCACGCATTTCTCGCGGCACCTCTTGAAGGGATCTCGACCCTTACGCAGCTTCACCGACGTTTGGAGAGTGATTTGCGCTTTCGTTACCAGTGCGGCTTCTCCCTTCACGAATCGGTTCCGTCCGTCTCGACTCTAAGCCGCGTCTTTCAGGCCATCGTCGACAAAGGGGTTGCGGAGACACGATTTGCCGAGTTGGTTCGTCAATGCCGTGACGAAGGGCTCATCGAGGGCGAGCACGTCGCCATCGACAGCACGGCGATCCATGCGTATGAGCAGAAACACCCACGCTCAGGTGTCCAGCCCTCCAATCGGGCCAACTGGGGCGCGAAGTTCGATGCCTTTGGCAACAGGCTGGCGTGGTTTGGCTACAAGGTCCATTTAGCCGTCGATGCGAAAAGTGAACTTCCTATGGCGCTCACGGTGACGCCAGCGAACGTCTACGATGGAGAGATGGCCATTCCACTCATGGAAGAGCTTCATCACCACGACTGGCGGATTCGCTTCGTGTTGATGGATGCAGGATACGACCAGACGAAAAACTATGAAGCCGCTCGAGCATTGGGCGCTCAGGCTATCATCCCGATGAATCGCCGGAATGAGAAAGAGCCGCCGGAAGGGATGGATTTCGACGGCACGCCCCGCTGCACGATGGGGTACCGAATGACGTATTGGGGCGCAGAGGGCGACTAGCTCAAGTTTCGCTGTCCGCACGCGACAGGCCAGGTCGATTGCCCGCTTGGCATGGCTGCCTGTTCCGCGTCGAATTACGGTATGGTCGTGAAGAAGCGCCTCGACGAGGACGTCCGTCGATACGCGAATCCGCATCGCGGTTCTCGCACATGGAAGAGCTTTACGATGAACGGACCGCTGTAGAGCGCTGTTTTGCACGGCTGGAAGAGTGGATGACGCTTGACGGCGTGCATGTGCGGGGTATCGAGAAAGTCACCGTACATGCGTACATCCACGCGATTGTGCTCTTGGCATCTGCTCTGGCGATGCACCGGACGAATCGCATCGAGCAAGTGGCTTAACCTGATGATTCGAATGAACACCACCGAAGGGGCGTGATCTATCCACACAACAGAAAAGGATTTTTATGGCATGTGTTATCTTTCACGAGAAGTGTGCGTCGTTTTCGCTCGCGATGGAATCAGTCATTCTGCAAAAGGCTCATATATAAATTATCAATATCAACAATATACGCTAAACACTGAAGCAGGTATGCAATATCATTCAGGTTCAGGAACTGAACCTCTAACAACTGTTTCTGGACCAGGCGGAGTAGCGAAATTAAATGTGCTCGAGACGGCTAAAGAACTGAATTGGTCCGTAACTCCCGCTGACATGCTCACCCCTTGGACGTTCAGTGGGGACATTACTGTCTACGTGCTTGATCCGCAAACCCGTGAATATGTATACGACGATACAATTCCCGTTAGCGGAAGTGGCGAGCCAGGTGGTTCGACAGGAGATAATGTAAGTATTGCACAATTTCCGACTGGGCTAGAGTACTCTGCGGTCTTGAATGGCACCGCAACGGACATATTCGGAGACACAGATGTAGTGCTCCCTGGATGTCAAGCAAAGTGGTACTTTAGTAGTTAAATATTATTGGTAAAGCATGTTGGGCATTTAGCTTTTCGGATGATCTCTTTGAAGAACAAAAGTGTTGATGTCGATACCCACTGTATTGGTAGATCGTAGATGTTGGGAGGAATCTCTTGTAACAGCTAAATAGTATGGGTTAGTTCGCAAAAATGCGGACTAACCCTGAAATATAAATGGAACATCTTATAGCTTGATTTATTAATACTGTCACTTTGCTTTTATGGTAACAATAGTTATTTATAATCAAATATTACATTTCAAGGAGTTGATTAATGTGCAATCTACTACAATAATTATTACATTCCCCGCGAGTTTGAATTTCATTATCTATACATGGAATATTTATTATAAAATGAATAATGAAATGTTGAAAAAGGGTTTTCAATTACCTGATGATGAATGTTTTAATCGTTTTAAAAGTATATGGGAAGATCATTTAGTAAAAATTAATAATATGGGTATTTCCAATCTAGATGGCTTATGTATGGCTAGACCAGAAGAACAATTGCGGTCTTTATTCCCTCCAACATACGCGGGTGAGCAAGAATTCTATCGATCGTGGATCTTTTTTGAATCGTGGTGGAGATTTGCTCGTCTAGCTTATGACTATGCGGTCCAACCCTTTTTGAATACGCTTCATAAGCGCTATGGGGTGTCTGATACAGAACGTTACATACTGATTACTTACAACACCCTACCAGTTGGGTTTTGTAACCAATACGATAGGGCTATCGTTTTACCATTCGAAAATCTATTCTCACGAAATGCCTAATCTACGCTTCGTGTATACCATTAAATCGGAAAAAAGGATAGTAATTCTTCTAACTCCCACTGTCGTAACCACGTCGCAAACCTAGCGCACTTTCTCACCCCTCACGCGTTACCCTTTCCCCAGAGGAGGCGCGTGAGGCATGGAGGCACGGTGCATCGAAATTCGCTGTGGCAACGCTTTTCATCGCCTGTCGTATGAGGATTTGTGCTCGTCCGACGTTCAATCTCTGCTCGACGAATGTTACGCACTCGGAGTCGAAGTGCTTTGTCTCTGCAACCCCGACCGTCCAGTCCCCATGCACCTGCGCCGCGTCCGCATCCGCCCTCCGACGTACACCCTCGTGACCAATCCCTATGGGATTCATCACCCTGACTGTCCGCGGTTTCGCCAATCACGTCATCCAAGCGCGTATCAGAAAACGTGCGACCCACGAGCCGTCGAAACTACACCAAATCGCACCGAAGAATGGCTTCCGCATAGGAGGATCTTTGTGCCCACCTTAGATCAGCTGAACGACGCACAACGAGAGGCGGCGACACACAAAGACGGTCCTTGCATGGTCGTCGCCGCGGCCGGATCCGGAAAGACCGCCATGCTCATTGCCCGCATCAAGTACCTGATCGACCAGGGCGTCGATCCCCGGCGCATTCTGGCCTGCACGTTTACGCGCAAGGCCGCTCAGGAGATGACGGAACGCCTACTGACCGCAACCGGGGACATGGGCAAGGACGTCACGATTGGAACGATCCACTCGGTCGCCTACCGCATGGTTGCGCCAAAGATGGGCGATGGATGGAGAGTCGTGTCCGAGCCATCGTGGATGATTGAGCGCGTGCTGGAGTAGCCGAGCGATTTTAACCAACACGGCGTCGGTCCGGTGATGAAGCCGGGCGAAGCTATCAATGCGGTGTTCAAAGCAAAGGCCGACGCGCTCATGCCCGAACAAATGTCCGAACCGCTGGCCAAGGTGTATTCGGCTTACGAGGCATTCAAAACGGCGCTTAAGCAGATGGACTTTGAAGACATGATCCTACACGCGATTCGCCTGTTTCGGTCGGACGTTGAATTTGCTAAGCGCTGACTATAAAAACTCTTCGTCGGCCTGCGTTTCGCGCTCTAAACCTAGAAGTCCGGCGATCCAGCCTGTCGACGTCGCCTGCAGTAAAATCGTCGACAGGATCGCAAGAAACGTGACCGCCATAAGGTCGCGCGCGTGCGGTACGCCAGCGGCGGCGGCAGATGTCGCCAAAGCGGCCGGAATGACGCCCGTCTCGCGCACCCACATCATCAAGGTGAGTTCGCGCGTCGACCACTTCGCAAAGCGATCGATCGGCACGCATGCGAGCACCGTGAGCGGTCTCGCCACGAACATCAGTGCCGCCGCCACGGCGAGACCAGATCCAAAATCGCGCCCCAATGCCGAGAATTGCACCTCTGCACCAAGCAATGTAAAAATGAGCATGCGCAATACCGCCGTCGGCAATGCAACATATCCCAATTCAACGAATTGCGCCTGCGATCGCGACATGCCAAAGGCACCCGGGCTGCCGAACACCGCTCCAGCCGCGAACGCGCTCATCAAACCGCTGCCGCCCAGATCTGCAGCAAAAGCATAACCGCCAAGGGCGATGGCGACAGCCACGACGCTCGTGTGCAACCTAAGCCACGTTGGCCCGTTCTCCGACGTCAGCCAAGTGCCAAGCAAGCCAAAAGCAATCCCGACACCCAGGCCAATGCCGGCTTCTCGACCGAACATCGCGAACGCAGACGTCAAATTGAGAGATTGATGCGCCTTCACAGATGCGAGGACTACTGTAAATAAGACCGATGCCGTGGCATCGTTCACCGCACTCTCGGCTTCGAGTGCCTGCTGCAAGCGCCGGCGAATCGGGGTGCGTGCAAAGACAGGTATGAGTGTCGCTGGATCCGTCGACGCGATGATGGAACCCAATAGCAGACACCAAAGAAATGGCAAGTGAAAAAGCCACGCCGCGGCCAAGGCGACGACCATGGCCGTGATCAAGACGCCCAAGGTCGCCAACAGACCAATGGTCAATGCAGCCCGGCGCAGAAGGGTCAGATTCATCTGACATCCGCCCTCAAAGAGCAAGAGCGCTGCCCCAGTATAAACAGCAAACTGGCTCGCCCCCGATCCGCCTGCCACACGCAACACGTGCAGACACGCAGGCCCCAGTACAATGCCAAGAACGACAAATGCCGCCACATCGGGAATTCGCGGGCGTTCCGTGAGTCGGCTGATGATAGCCCCGAAGAAAACCACAAGGGCAAGAATCAGCATCGCGTCCTGCCAACGGGTGAGTTCGAGCACAACCCTCCCCCTTTCGCGCATTCTGACAGCTACAAGTGACTTTCGACCGTGGCGGCAAACGCGCTTGCTTGCTCCAGGTGCGGCGTGTGTCCCGCTTCTTCAATCACGACATGCCGAGCAACTTTCATGCGCCCAGCCATCCTGCGATTGATCTCGGTAAACTTGGTGTCGAGTGCCCCTGTGACAAGCAGCGTCGGCATCGCCAACTCCCCGAGCCTGTCCCAGTTCGATGGCTGTGCGCCAGTGCCAATTCCGCGCAAACTTTGCGCATAGCCGAACGCTGTACCCTGCTCGCGAATCTCCCGCTGCCGCATTCGCACGGGTTCGGGCAAGATGTCGTGTGTCGCGAAAAGAGGTATCTTCTCCCAGCGATCAAGAAACGCAGGGAGCCCCATCTCTTCAATGTCAGCGGCCAGCCTTTCGTCTGCTGCCCTGCGCTCAGCCTGTTCCGCCGCGGTCGCAAGCCCCGGAGACGAACTCTCGAGAACCAGCCGACGTACGCACTCCGGATACCGAACGGCAAACGAGAGGGCAATTCTTCCGCCCATCGAGTACCCCAACACATGTGCCCGCTGAAAACCGAAAGTGGCAAGCAGAGTTGCGAGATCGGCCAGTTGTTCATCCATCCGATAGCGTTCAACACGTGTAGGTGCCGCCGTCCGCCCGTGCCCCAACAAATCGGGGGCCAACACGGTCCAGCGCTGCGCCCAACTCGCCAAAAACGGTGCAAAAACGTCCCCGTTGCCTGTAAAACCGTGCAATAGCAGCAAGCATTCCCCGCCGTCACCAGCATGCAAAACGGAGTACGCCACACCGCGAACCTGTACGGTCGTTCTCATCGCGCCATCTCCCGCTCGAGTTCGCGCCGCAGGTCTGCAAAAAGGCGCTTGTAGACCTGTGTACTCGCTTCGTTGGCAAAAGTGACCTGGATGACGGTCAATTCGCCGCGGGCAATGCCATCGCGCACGGCTTGTCTGAGCATCTCTGCGCCCTCGACCTCGACATAGCGGCCGCCAAACGCCTCGATAACGGGCTGGAACATGATTCCATGCGGTGTCGTGAAATGGTGCAAGGCGTCAGGGCGCGACGCTTGCGATAAATGCTGAAAAATGCCGCCGCCGTCGTTGTGAATCAGCACGATGACCAGCGGCACGCCAAATCGCTTCGCCGCAAGCAATCCGTTCGTGTCGTGATAAAACGACACATCGCCGATACACAGCACCGTGGGCGCACCGGAACCCAGAGCCTCGCCAAACGCTGTCGATGTGAGTCCATCGATCCCGCTGGCACCGCGATTGCCGTCGATCGCGACACCCGACCGCGGCCGCGCCAAAGCGTCGGCGTCGCGGATCGGCCGACTGTTGCCGAGAAACAATCGCTCCCCGCGATGAAGCGACTCGACGGTCGCACGCACCGCCGTACCTTCAAACCAGTTCACAGCGCAAAAGCGTTCGATGAATCGCCGCGCCGCATCGTCCGCACGGCGCCAGGCCGCCGTATAAGCCCTTGCAGACGTCGTCAGCGCGGCGTCCAAATGCGTTACACCACATTCCACTCCGCCCACGACCACGTCGTTGGCGACACCGAGAGCATCGCGATAGAGAGGCGTGTCGTCACATACAAACACCCGCGCATGGCTCTTGGCCAGCCACGATGCCAGCGCCTTGGATGTCGGTTCGGCGCCAAAGCGCAACACGAAGTCCGGAGGCGCGATCATTTCCGGTGCGGCCTGCAAAATGGCATCGTAATGGCACACAGCCTGGGAAGAGCCTGTGCCCGGAGAAATGATGTCTGCCAAAATGGGGAGACCCGTACGATCCGCCAACGAAAAAACTGCCTCAACCAGATGCGCGTCGCGCTCCGGCCCAAGCACCACAAGCGGACGTTCTGCTTGTGCTAGCGCTTCGTGCAGCCGATGGAACGTGTCGCTGGCGTGCATTCTCGACCCGCCCACGTGAATGGTGGCCGGATCGATGGTCAAAAGTTCGTGCACCTCGGCGCGGCGCGGCGGAATGAGCGGCTCTGGAAACGGGTAGTTCAAATGCACCGGCCCGGCCGGACTCGCGGCCGCAAAGGCGGCACCGCGTATAGCCATCGCCTGTGCGTGCCGCGCGCACGCCGCCGTGCCATCGGGAATCGGCAGTTCGTAAAACCATTTGACGTGATCGGCAAACATCCCCATCTGTCGAATCGCTTGATTGGCCCCCACTTCGCGCAGTTGTGGCGGGCGATCTGCCGTGATCGCAACAAGTGGCACGCGCGACATGAAGGCCTCGACGATGGCTGGGTAGTAATTGGCAGCCGCCGTCCCCGACGTGCAGACGATGGCGACTGGCCGCCCTCCGCCTTTTGCCAAACCAAGGGCGAAAAACGCCGCAGAACGCTCATCAAGGTGGGACAGCAGTTCGATCTGCGGGTGTTCCGCACATGCCAGCAGCAACGGCGTGTTCCGGGAACCGGGTGAAGCGACCACCTGCCGCACCCCCGCTGCCGCGAGCCCGTCGACAAACGCGTGCACTGGCCATAAGGTCATATTCACGTTGCGTCCTCCTCACGGCAATCCCCTAAAGCTGTTCGCATGGGTGCGAGCTTCCACTCACTTTCCTCCCACTCCGTTGAGGCGTCCGATCCGGCGACGATACCACATCCTGCGAACATGCACGCATTTGGGTAATGGATGAATGCCGATCGCAGCGAAACGTTGATCTGTCCATTGCCATCGCCGTCCATCCAGCCGAATCCCCCGGTATAAAACCCACGCGGCCAACCTTCATGCGCCTTGATGAACGAAATGGCGGCTGCATCCGGCACGCCAGCCACGGCAGGTGTCGGGTGCAGGCAGATGGCCGCATCGAGCAAACTGCAGCCTTCTCGTAAACGCCCTTCCACTTTCGTGTAAAGGTGTTGCACGTTGGTCAACTGGCGGATACCAGGCTCTTGAGGCCACGTGAGTTGCTCGGCGACGCTTTCTAACCGATTCGTCACCGAATGCACGACGGCCTCGTGTTCGGCGCGGTTTTTCGCACTGGTTTGCAACTGCAGGCGCAAGTTTTGGTCTTCTTCAGGATCGCGTCCACGGCGGGCCGAGCCAGCCAAACAGTCGACCGACAAGGTCCCCGCTTGTACACGAACCAACTCCTCTGGGCTGGCCGCCAGCATCCATCTGTCCTGCCAATGCATCGCGAAGATGTGACTGTCGCGGTACGTTCCCATCAGTTGCTGTAATGCTTCCGACAGCGACCGGTTGACCGACGCGAAGGCCCGACGCGCCAAGACGACTTTGCGCAGTTTCCCCGCTGCGATTTCGCGCAGCGCCCGTCCAACCTTGTCGGACCAAGTGGCTCTGTCTTCGGCCTCCGCAAACAACGGGTGATCGGCCGAAGCCTGCCCGCTCGCCGCCGCGTGAGCATCGAGAAGATCCGCGACATCCGCCCGCACATCGCGCTCGTCCGTACCGGGCGAAGCGATGTACAGCACTTCCAACGAATCCTCGTCCAGGCGTTTTCGCAACGTCAGTTTTGGCACAAACCAAATAGCTTTTGGCCACGCAGACCAAATCCCAAACGACGGCTCCGTGAAGTCAAACGCAAATGCACCATAGCAGCGGACACCCCGTGGAAGCGCCAGTTCAGACAACCGTGTCCGGCAGCGTTCAAGCGCATCCTCGTTAGACTCCAAAATCTGCTTAAAAACGCCGATGCCCAGCGTCTCACATTCGCTGTTGTGTGGCAAGGAGTAGACAGCAGGCTCCAGTGTGTGCCAGTTTGTGAGCGACGCGAGGTATCCACTAAACTTGACCGTCGTATAGATACAACGAACCCCCGGTTCGTTCGTGAGCGGTGCCCCTGTGTAAGCCTTCGCGATCGCGTCGACGAGATGTTCCCATACAGTCTCTTGAGCCGAGGTCAGCATCGCGTTTTCACCCACTCTCTCAACTCCCGTCTCAACAGTTTGCCCGATGCGTTACGCGGCAGCGATGGAACGGAATAAAATGCCTGTGGAATCTTGTAGTGCGCCAATGCTTCGCGCAACTGGGTTCGCCAACGGGCCTCTGTCTCGTCGGTCAATAGCCCCTGATCCCGTAACACGACGAATGCGACAGGAACCTGCCCCCACACCGTGTCTGTTTTGGCCACTACGCCCGCGTCGAGAACGCCGTCCAGCCGCAACAAGGCGGATTCCACCTCCGCCGGATACACGTTTTCACCGCCCGAGACAATCAGGTCTGTGCGCCTGTCGAGCACATACAAAAAACCGTCTTCGTCAAAAGCGCCAATGTCACCGGTGTGCAACCAACCGTCCCGGAAGGCATCCTCCGTAGCTTCGGGCCGATTGAAATAACCGGTAATGACGGTGGGACTTTGCACAAGGATTTCGCCCTCGACATGCGGCGCAGACGTTGGGCCGTCAGCACTGTAGATGGCTAGGCGCACATTGGCGAGCGGCTTGCCGGAACTCCCCACCTTCGCCAAGGCATCCTCTGCCATCAGTGTGGCGACTTGCGTATTGGATTCAGTGAGGCCATAGCTTTGGTTGATGGGGATGCGCAAGCCCAACGCCCGCTCCAAAAGCGGCTTTGGCGCCGGCCCACCGCCAAGGAGAACGGCACGCAATGTGTCAGGATACGGCTCGTTGCGCTTCTCCAACAGCCTTTGCAGCATCGCGGGCACGAGCGAAGCCAGCGTAATCCGCTCGTGGGCCAGGGCCCTGTCGACACGCTCAACATCAAAACCGTTATGCGCGACAACGGTCGTGCCATAGATAAGGCTGCGCATCAGCACGCCCATACCGCCGACGTGAAAGAGCGGCATCGGCACCAACCAACGCTCATCGAGCCGTAGACCGAGTTGCAGGACAGAGCCCATGGCGCTCCACCAGTGATTTTGATAGGTAATGATGGCGCCCTTCGGCCTGCCCGTCGTTCCGCTCGTGTAGACAATGCAATGGGGCGCGGTCAGGTCGATGTCCGATTTAAACACGCCGCGCGATCCGCCCCTGGCATCCCACCGCAGCTTGGAAGACTCGATGACGCCCGCTGGAAAATCGTAAATCTGGTTTACTTCGTCTGCCAGGGACTTCGTATGGGCATCGCAGATCAGCAACTGCGCGTCGCAGTCCTTTACCTGATACGCAAGTTCAGCGGCGGACAAACGCCAATTGAGGGGAACCAGGATGGCCCCCAACTGAATCAGTGCGTGCAACGCGATGACGTGCGCAAAGCTGTCTTTCAAAAGGATTGCGGCGCGCTGCCCTTCGCGTAGACCCTGATCATAAAGCGATGCCGCGCAAGATAACGCGGCATACAGTAGTTCTTCATAAGTTAGAGCGCCCGTCGTCGCTTCGATAGCCCGCTGCCGCGGACGCCGAACGGCCTGAGCCTGCAGCCAATCGGGCAAACGACGAACCGGTTCTTGTGAGCATACTTCTGTCATCTTGCATTCCACCCCCGCACGGAAAATGGTTGTGGAACAATCAGGGCAACCTTCCGAACTTCCCGAAATCTGGTTTGCGCTTCTCAAGAAACGCGTTCTTGCCTTCTTTCGCTTCATCCGTCATGTAGAACAACATGGTCGCGTCGCCTGCAAGTTGTTGCAAACCAGCGGCCCCATCGGTATCCGCGTTAAACGCCGCCTTGAGCAAGCGAATGGCAATCGGACTTTTTTCGAGGATTTCCTTCGCCCATTGAATACTTTCTTCTTCAAGCCGATCAAGCGGAACGACCGCGTTGACCAGCCCCATTTGCAAGGCTTCCTGGGCATTGTATTGACGGCAAAGGAACCAAATTTCCTTCGCTTTCTTCTGACCGACCAAGCGCGAGAGCAAGGCCATGCCGTAACCCGCATCAAAGCTGCCAACCTTCGGTCCGGTTTGTCCAAATACGGCGTTCTCGGCCGCTATCGTCAAGTCACAGCACACGTGCAGGACATGCCCGCCGCCAATCGCATAACCGGCAACGGCGGCAATCACTGGCTTTGGCAATTGACGAATGAGCCGCTGCAAATCGAGCACATTGAGACGAGGGATCTGGTCGCCGCCGACGTAGCCGCCATGCCCGCGAACGCGTTGGTCGCCGCCGGAGCAGAAGGCGAGATCGCCCTGACCGCGCAAAATGACGACACCGGTCGACGCGTCGTCGCGAATATGCTGAAATGCTTCAATCATCTCGGCCACCGTCTCCGGGCGAAACGCGTTGCGCACTTCCGGCCGATTGATGGTTACACGGGCAATGCCCTCCGCACGTTCGTAAATGATGTCGGTATATTCCTTCACTCGCTCCCACTGCATGGTCATATTTCGGAAGGCCTCCTGATTCCGAGTCAGATGTCGAATGTTCGCGAGAACATTATAGAACTTGTCCAATAGAGAAGCAAAAAGACAGCGCCGCAGAACCCGCGGCAATAAACAGATTTGCCGGTCTCGCGTGCACATGCTAGGATAACGAATGGATTCCTAGAACGTATAGAATTCCGTTTGAATACAGCCATGTGTCATGTACACGGCTTAGGAAACGAGGTGCTTAGCAAGCATGAATTCGAGCCGGATCGGCGTCTGGTGGCGGGTTCTGCGCCCGTTTACGTTGACCGCGAGCATCGTGCCCGTACTCGTCGGAGCAGGTATTGCGATACCGTTTTATCATTTCCACGTTTGGCGATTTCTTGCTATGTTTTTGGCATCCATTTTAATCCAATCAGGCACCAATATGTTCAATGAGTATTACGATTTTAAGCGAGGTCTTGACGACGAGCGCATGGTTGGCATCGCCGGCACCATCGTGCGTGACGGTGTGAAACCGACAACCGTACTGCGACTGGGCTTTATTTTTATGGCTGTCGCGCTGATACTCGGTATCTACCTGTGCGCGACGACGAGCTGGTGGCTTGCCCTGGTTGGCATTGTTTCCATGGGCATCGGCTACGTATACTCAGGCGGACCTTGGCCGCTCGCATATACACCGTTTGGTGAACTCGCGGCCGCAACAGCAATGGGGCCAGTCATCGTCCTCATCTCCTTTTATCTGCAAAGCGATACGGTCACCTGGCGGGCGGCGCTCTTGTCGATTCCAATTGGCCTTTTAATCGGCGCCATTCTGTTCGCCAACAACATGCGCGATATGGCGCAGGACGCGGAAGGTGGACGCCGCACGGTTGTCATCCTGCTCGGCCGCGAGCGAGGGCGGATCTTATTCGCGAGCGTCTTTGCTGCAGCATACCTCGTGATTGTCATGTTGGTCGTCTTTCACCTGCTCACACCGTGGGCACTTGCTGTTTTCGCCACGATTCCGACAGCAGTATACGTCGTTCGCCTGTATTACCAACATACGGAGCCCGCGAAGCTGCACGCCGCCGTCAAAGGTACGTCCAACCTGCTCTTTCGCTTTGGCGTACTGATGTTTTGCGCAATGTTGGTGTCATTGGTGCATGTCGGTTGACCGACAAATTTTTCGTCTCCAATTGAAAAGCGCCGTCGCCAAGTAGAAACCTTCTGCGACGGCGCTTTTTCCGCATTGCTGTCAGTCTGGCAGGGCGCCTTCTATGCGCCACGGGTGTGAATAGACGTTAAATGTCCGCCCACGGACAAAGCCGATGGCGGTAATGCCCAGTTCATCCGCCATGTCGATGGCGAGCGCGGTTGGAGCCGACCTTGCGATCACGACGCCGACACCAATTTTGGACACCTTGAGCAGCACCTCAGACGAGATACGTCCGCTAAACGCAATCAAGGTACCTTGCAAAGAGATTCCATGTTGCAAACAGTATCCATAGATTTTATCGAGTGCGTTGTGCCTGCCGATGTCGGTGCGTGCCAGCAAAAGCTTTTGCGGCGTACACAAGGCCGCCATGTGAACGCCGCCAGTTTCCTGAAACAGTACCGCCTCCCTGTCGAGTTCGTCGATCGCGGCAAACACTTCAGCAGGGCTCAAGGTCACGGTATCCTCGACGCGCTTGGCCGTGACCGCATCGTTGTGAAAATAAAAACTCTGCCGACCCTTCCCACAGCATGACGCAATATAGCGTTTATTGTAAAAAGCCTGGTTGAACGTGATGGCACTTTTCGTACGCACCCGAGCCGTTCCCAGAAAACGGCTCAGCTGCAATGACTCAACTTGATCGACCGATTGAATAATCCCCTCGGACGCCAGAAAGCCATACACTAAATCTTCCATATAGGACGGCGTACAGACGATGGTTGCAAGTTCGTGATCGTTGACATAGATGGTCAACGCGTACTCCGTTGCAATCTCATCGTCCGTTTGCACCCACGCTCCATCGCGGTAGCGGGCGACTGGGCGCCGCATCTTCTCGGACATCGCGATCCGCGGTTGTCCACTCACACCTCCGGCCCCCTGTCCTCACCGCGCGCAGCCGTTGCGGATGGCGAATCGGCCAACCCCCGACCCATTCCTTTGAGAAATGCCAACCCAACCGACAAAGCCCTACCGACATCGGGATCGCGCAGGGCCTTTAGGGCGTCGTACACTCCCATCCGCGCGTTCATAGGTACCTCGGTTGCCTCTTTAAAACCGGTTGAAGCTGCCTCGAACAGCCTTGCCATCGCCTCGGGCGGAATGGACGCCAAAAACTGCAGCGCACCAATCCCATTTTTCAATCCACCAGTGATTTCCGGACGCGAGACCAAATGAAGCACAACTCGTAACACGTCGTCCCCTTGCTCCAGCAAGGCGCGCAGCAGCGGCAGGAGTCCGCGTTCTTCACACGCCTGCAACAAAGCCAGGCCGTCGATCACGCCAGCAGCGTGATCGACCAGTGCTTGTTCGATTTTTTGCTTCGCCAACGCAGCCTCGTCGACAGGCTGGCGAATAATGGATGTTATCGCGTCTGCCACGAACGATTACCCCCTATCCGGCCGATGCCGTGCTTGTTCGACCGGCACATACTCGGGCCTGGCCCATTTTTTCTCCACCTGGACACCAGGTTGTGGATTCGGGTGGCCGAGTCGATAATTATACGGCGTGAGCGGACTGGTTCCGCTGTCGCGCAGTACCTCCATGCGAACGCGCAACTCTTTATACGCCGGTGTATGCGTTGTCGCATCCGACTCGCTGCTGGTCAGAATATTGATGGCTTCTTCGTCGTTCGATGTGTTCATCGGCAGGTACAACTGATTGCCATGCACCCTGTCCGTCACGACG
Organism: Alicyclobacillus sacchari; assembly: GCF_004366795.1. GTDB lineage: Bacteria > Bacillota > Bacilli > Alicyclobacillales > Alicyclobacillaceae > Alicyclobacillus > Alicyclobacillus sacchari. The sequence continues at coordinate 111,464 of NZ_SORF01000005.1, forward strand.
ACCGGGAGCTTCAACTGCCCAAATGGCGACGTCAACCGCACCAAAGCCCCTGTTTCGATGCCGCGCTCTTTCGCCAACGCTGGTGAGACCTCCAAGTACGTGGTCGGAATCTTCTCCTTGATGCCTGCGACGCGGTAGGTCAGATTGCCCTCGTGGAAATGCTCCAGCATCCGCCCGTTGTTGAGGTGCAAATCATATTCCGGCGCGAATGCCGTCGGTTCGATCCACTTGGCCGGCACCAGTTTCGCGCGTCCGTTCGGGAACGGAAATCCATTCGTGTACAGAAGCGGAGAGTCGGTGCCATCCTCGGCAACTGGCCACTGCAGGCTGCGATAACCTTCAAGCCGTTCATACGTGACACCCTTCATCAATTCGGCCAGGGACGCCATCTCGTGAAGAATCTCACGCGGATGCTGATAATTCCAGTCGGCACCAAGTCGACGTGCCAACTCCTGCAGGATGATCCAATCGGGCTTGGACTCACCAAGGGGTTCCAATACTTGATACAAGCGCTGAATTCTTCGCTCGGTATTGGTAAACGTCCCTTCTTTCTCGAGGCTGGGCGACGCGGGTAGAACGACATCGGCAAACTCCGCAGTCTTGCTGAAGAACACGTCCATGACCACGAAGAAGTCCAGTTTGGTGAATGCGTCTCGCACATAGTGGGAGTTGGAATCGACGAGCGCCATCTCCTCACCTTGCAAGACCATGGCTCGCAACTTGCCCTCGTGAATCGCGTCGACCATTTCATGGTTGTCCAGACCCTTCGTCGTTGGTAGTTCAACACCCCAGGCCTGTTCGTACTTGGCGCGCACACCCGGATCGTCCACACGCTCGTATCCAGGCAGGTATACCGGGTTGCAGCCCATATCGCCCGCACCCTGAACATTGTTGTGGCCGCGCAACGGATATGCGCCTGTCCCCGGCCGCGCCATGTTGCCTGTCACCAGCAGCAAATTGCAAATCGCCGTGCTCGTCTCACTTCCGCCCAGATGTTGGGTAACGCCCATCGCCCAGCAGATACAGACCGACTTTGCTTCGTGAATCATCGTCGCCAACTCTACAATCGTCGCTTGCGGCACACCGGTAATCCGCTCGCCATATTCCAGTGTATACTGCGCAATGGAATTGACAAATTCGGTGTAGCCATCGACATGCTGATCGATGAAAGCTTGATCCTGCCAACCTTGATCGATGATGTACTTCGTCACCGCCGACAAAAGCACGAGATCCGTTCCCGGTTCGGGGCGGACAAACATATCCGCCTTCTCGGCCATGCCATTATGGCGCAGATCGATAACGATATGCTTCTGGCCGTACTTTTTCTTCGCGCGGCGCAAGCGTGTTGACAGGACAGGATGGGACTCCGCGGGATTAGCACCAATGATCATGACGAGATCGGCCATCGCAAGATCGTGCACAGATCCCGTATCGCCGCCGTAGCCGACGGTGCGGCGCAACCCTTCGGTCGCCGGCGATTGACAATAGCGCGAGCAGTTATCGACGTTGTTGGTATGCATCACCCCGCGCGCCAACTTTTGAATCAGATAGTTCTCCTCGTTGGTGCACTTTGAGGAAGAAATGAACGCGATGGCGTCGTCCCCATGCTTGAGCCGGATCTCCGTCAAGCGCTTCGCGACCAAGTCAAGCGCCTCGTCCCAGGTTGCCTCATAAAACGCGTCGCCTCGGCGGATGAGCGGTTTGGTCAAACGGTCCGGGCTGTTGACGAAGTCCCAGCCAAACTTGCCCTTGATGCATGTCGAAATTTGATTCGTCGGCGCTTCCATCTGCGGCTCAATCTTCAGAATTTCTCGATCCTTCGTCCATACGTCAAACGAGCAGCCGACACCGCAATAGGTACAAACCGTTTTCGTACGTTGGATGCGCGATTTGCGCATCGCACTTTCCATCTCCGAAATGGAGAATATTGCCCGATAACCAGGCTCAACGGCCTTCGTGAGATCGATCATCGTCTGTAAAGGTTCTGGCTCAATGCCGGTGAGGAATCCGGCCTTGCCTATCATGTTTTTCTCCATCAGGGCGTTACAAGGACACACCGTCACGCAATGGCCGCAGGAGACACAAGAGGATTCGTTAATCGGCACATCATGATCCCAAATGACGCGCGGAATCTCGCGATCCCACGCGATTGACAAAACCTCGCTGACCTGCAAGTTTTGACACGCCTCGACGCAGCGGCCGCAGAGAATGCACTGATTCGGATCGTAACGATAAAACGGATTCGAAAGATCCTCGTCATACGGCTTTGGTCGGAACGGATACGACTGGTGATCAATGTCCATCGCCATCGTCGTGTTGTGCACGGTGCAATTGCCATTGTTGTTGTCGCAGACTGTGCAATACAGGTCATGATTTTTCAAGATGCGATCCATCGCCTCTTTACGCGCAAAACGCGCGGCCACCGACTTGGTCCGAACCTCCATGCCATCTTCCACAGGGGTCGCACAAGCCCGTACGATTTTACCTCCGACATCGACCATGCACGTGTCGCACGTTTGAATCGGCCCCAAGGCAGGGTGATAGCAAATATGCGGCACATCGACGCCATTCTCAAGAAGCGCTTGCAATATCGTTTCGTGATCCCCCGCAGACAGCAAGCTACCATCGACCACAAACGTCTTTTGAACATTGGTGCTCAAGTGATCCACCCCCAACATGCCATTCATCCGCCAAGATTGTGCATCTCGATTCAGTATGACCTAAACGCCCCCCACTTCATGTCAGGTGCGGAGGATGAGAAACAAGATTGACAATGGTTGCAGCGACATCCTCCTGCGGGCGTTCACAGTGAAAGTTGCGGCACACGTAAATCAGTGGTTTGTCCTCGGCAGGTGGATATGAGGTTTGTTCGGTCGGCCGCACATCCGGCGTCAACAGCACTGCCTCAGGCAAAAACTCAGGGTGAAACGTCGCCATCAGTGTTTGTACGTCCTCTTCTCCCTGCGCTGCTGACCACACGACCTCTGTCGAGCCGACATCGCGCAACATGGCGGCTGTGACGAGCCACACATGATCCACCGGCGCTTCCATCAACCAGGCGCCAAACGCCCGCAAAAGACGATCTAGGCGATCCGCGTACGCGACATCGCCGACGAGAGCGTACAGACGCAACAAATTGTGCGCCGAAACGCTGTTGGCCGAAGGCGTTGCGCCGTCGTAAACGGCCTTTGGATGGGCGATAAGCCGTTCCGCATCGCGGCCATACAAGTAGTAACCGCCATCGTCGGCATCCCAAAACAGCGTGTCGAGTATTGATTGCCAATGTTGTGCTCGACGCAAATAGAACGGATCGAGGGTCGCCTCATACAAATCGAGATACGCCGCGATGAGGTAAGCGTGATCGTCCGCATAAGCGAAGACGTTTGCATCGCCGTCGCGATAACGGGCGAGCAAGCGGCCGTCTGGTTTGCGGACAAGCAGTCTCTCCAGCGCCTGAGCCGCCCGAACCGCCAAGCCAAGCCAGTGCTCGTCTGCAAAGACCGCGCCAGCCTTGGCAAGCCCCGAAATCGCCAAAGCATTCCATGCAGTCAAAACCTTGTCGTCAAGACCCGGGTGCTCGCGATGCTCTCGCCATTCATACAACCTGCGATTCGCATCATCGAGCCGTCGCCACAACTCGTGCACAGACATATTGCGAGCGGCCGCAAAGGCAGCAATATCGCGATCGACATAATTGGGAACGCTATATCCCTCGAAGTTACCTTCCTCTGTGATGTCGTAGAAAGCACAATACAAATCGCCGTCCTCGTCGCCAAGCGCGGCCATAACGTCCTCAGGCCGCCACACGTAAAAACGCCCCTCTTGCCCTTCGGAATCGGCGTCCAGTGCGCTGTAGAACGCCCCTTCGGGCGATGTCAATGCGCGCTCGATGAAACCAATGATGTGCTCCACAAAGCGACGGTATTTTGCCTCCTTTGTGACCTGGTACGCTTCGGTGTACGCGGCAACAGCCAAGGCGTTGTCGTACAGCATCTTCTCGAAGTGCGGCACGCGCCAGAAGGCGTCGGTACTATAACGGGCGATCCCGCCGCCAACGTGATCCGCGATGCCGCCTTTCATGATGGCATCCAGCGTATGCAAAGCCATCTCTTGCGCCGCTGGATCGGAAGCAAAGCGACTGTAGCGCAGCAAAAACATGATCTGGTGAAGCGCCGGGAACTTGGGCGCGTCAGTGAAACCGCCGTAAGCAGTGTCAAAGCGATCGCGGAGCGAGCTTGCCGCCTGGCGCGCCGCCTGTTTGCCGTCGATCTCGCCCGGCATGGCGGCGAATATGGGTTGCATGCGCGAAACCAACTGTGCGCTCGCCGAAACAAGCTTGTCCCGCTGCGTATTCCATCTCTCGTGCATGGCGTGCAAGATTTCGAGCAATCCCGGTCGTCCGTAGCGAGCGTTTTTAGGAAAATACGTCCCTGCAAAGAAGGGATGGCCGTCGGGAGTCATAATCACCGTCAGCGGCCAACCGCCTTCACCAGTGACCGCTTGGCAGTAGGTCATGTAGATGTGATCAATGTCCGGTCGTTCCTCGCGATCGACCTTAATCGAAACATAGTGCTGATTCAAATACTGAGCCACCTGTTCGTCTTCGAACGACTCGTGTGCCATGACATGACACCAGTGACAAGTCGGCATAGGAAACTCCATATCGTAGCCCCGCAGGGCTACGAATAGCCGATGGAGAGAAATACAGCCTTCGATTCACGTGCGGCTTTCTGGAACGCCTCGGGTCCCCACGGGAACCAGTCGACAGGGTTGTGCGCGTGTTGGAGCAGGTATGGGGATTTTTCGTGAATCAAGCGGTTTGGCTTGCAATGCTCTTGTGTCGTCATGATTGCGCCCCTTTCGAGGAAAATGTATCCTCACTGTTATTGTACCCCTGACGAAAGGCGCTACACAAAGAAACGCCTTGCCCGTATGTCGGCAGGACGCTTCTTTGTGTGCAAAACATCATTTTGCCATTTACCTCGCTACACCGCAGATACAGGATCACCAAGCGTATGCTGTAGTATGTCGCTTTTGCTGAGAAGGAGAAACCCGGCGTGCATGTGGAAAAACAGGCTCTATGACACTTCCCCACCAGAGCTTATCTGGCAAACACTTGCCGGCCTGCGATCCATGTGGCAACGACATGTAATCCTTCGTCCATGACAACTAAATCTGCATACTTCCCTAAGGCAATGGATCCTCGTGTATTCGCGAGACCAAGTTCTCTGGCCGGTACCGTAGATGCCATGTACGCGGCATCTCGAACATGGATTCCCACCCTACTGACCATGTTGCGGATCGCACCGTCCATGGTCAGCGTGCTACCTGCCAAATGGTTGCCTTCCTTGAGCACGGCCACTCCATTTTTGACGATCACGTCTAATTGACCAAGCTGATAGTCGCCATCAGGCTTCCCTGCTGCTGCCATGGCATCGGTAATTAGCACCACATTGTCCCGGCCTTTGAGACGATATGCCAAGTTCATCACCTCTGGGGCGACATGATGTCCATCAGCGATAAGTTCGCATACAACATCACCAGATAGCAACATCGCCCCTACCGTTCCACCCTCACGATGGTGAAGCCCCCGCATTGCGTTAAAGAGGTGAGTGGCATGGCGGGCACCCGCAGAGATGGCAGCACGCGTTTGTTGGAACGTCGCGTCTGTGTGGCCAACGGAAGCGATGATGCCATGTGTACTCAACCAGCGAATGGCGTTCAAGGCACCTTCTTGCTCCGGAGCGATGGTAACCTTTTTCACGAAACGCTCAGCAACGCTCGTCAACCGCTCGAGTATGTCCATCGATGGCGGAATGATATATTTCGGATTTTGTGCACCGCAGCGCTTTGGAGATATAAACGGTCCTTCCAAGTGAACTCCTAGTATCTGTGCACCATCGTGAACACGGCCGGCGGCGCGCTTCGCGGCTTGAATCGCACGTTCAACGTCAGCGGTCTCTGCTGTCAGTGTTGTCGGAAGCCAACCCGTCGTCCCGTGCCTTGCGTGAAAACGGCTGATAGCTTCCAGCGAACGGACTGTACCATCCATCACTTCATAGCCATCCCCGCCATGGATATGAAGATCGATAAACCCTGGCAAAATCCATTGACCATGTGCATCCAACACCGTGATCGGACGGGTGGCCAGTGTTCGTGGGAAAGCATCGTCATATCCGATTTCACGAATCACGCCATGTTCAGCCAGGATATATCCGCTTTCGATCACGGAATCCTCAAGCACCAACCTTCCATTGCGAATGACAAATGCGCTTGTCCGGTCCACGTGCATCGCCTACTTTGCATTCGAGTATGAAGCGTGTACGATCTTTCGTACGAACCCAGTGTTGCAGACGCACAGAATGATTTCAAAAGTTATGTACTGATTACGTTAGGGAGTGCACGTCGGGAAGAGAAGGGGCACGATGGCCCCGTGTCGACTTGCATGCCGGGCACGCTTTACCACCATAACCCCCAGAGAACATAGATAATCAAAAATGATGCAGCCCAACGGCCCCATCCCCAACCCCAGCCGCCATAACCTGCACCGTATCCGCCACGGCCGTAGGCGGGATAGCCGCCTGCACCATAACCACCCCAGGCCAACGCAACATCCAAACGCTTGAGCTCATCTGAATCAAGCGTTTCACTCGCCAGTTGCGGCGGAATATACTTTCTCGGCGATAAAATGATTGCCTGATCCTTTGTCACGCGCTCAATGATTCCCTCGTGATAGCCATAGGGTGTCGTAAAGCGTACATATTGTCCAACGTGGTGTAAACACTCTGTTCTCGAACACATGCAGATTCCCCCTGTGCCGCAACACGGATTTTGAAAATCCCACCATTCGTCCGGCGTCCATTAGTAAACTGGCGTTGTCGTGCAGGTTGTCGTGTAGTTACGGCACGAACAACATAAATAGGACAAAGATAATGAGAAATACCACTGCCCAACGCGTGTAACCGCCCAGCGCCCCACCGTCGTACATTTGCTTCCCCTCCTGGCGTGCCCATTGTAAAAGCCGGATCGAATCTGAGCGAGTGATTGAGCGTAGCACAAGTCGTTAACGTGGGCCTATCCAACCTGGCCCACTCCACAAATGGCCTGCCCAATGAGCTTCGGAAGAGTGCAAAATCCTCCTTCCCCTTTCCCAGCATGATGTACAAGTATGAACACATTGGATCGTTTGCAGCGGTGTTTGCCGCCTGGGCACTCGCACATCTCCTCAAGGATCGCATCGTACAATCTTTGCCTTCGAATTTTGACGTTCTATCTGCACATCTATCCGACGCTCGGTTTGAAAGGGGATCATACACTACTCTGAGGTCCTGGAGGTGATGATGTTGAACATTGGAATGCTGTTTCGATGGGGCTCTGTCATCATGAATATGGTGCAAGACCCAAATATCCATTTGTTAGCTCGAGGCGCATGGACCGGGATACGCAAACTCCGGGGATCTGTGGATCCGGCAGTGCCGCCCAGAGCAATGAGCGGAACACCCAATACGTCTGGAACACAAGGACTTCCATATGGTCTGGGTAACCCCCCGATCTCCGATCGAATGTCCAACTGGGGTAGTTCCGGCGGAGCCATCATAGGTCCAAAAAGCCCTATTGAAACAAGGCCAAACGAAGCCGACATCGGACGGATGCTTCAAGATCCAAGGGTGCAACGTTTCCTACGCGAAAATCCTCAGATGCGTCGCGTGATCGAGGAAACCTACAAACGGCCAAAGAAAGGGCAACGAGAAGGCAAATTGATGCCGAAGTTGTTCAGCAAACCGCGGCGAGCGGAATCGCCTGACGAGCGGTTAGATGGACAATTCCCTTTCCCGTGGATGCAACACACACCAACGCTTCCGGGAAACAGACGACGGCAAGCCGACTCACCGCTACGAGGTCGTAGGCTGTAATTTCCAACTGGAAATCCTTCTGGTAAGGGGGGTGCGGCATGAGACGAAACCTCTACATCGCATTAGGGGACTCCATCACCGCCGGATATGGTGCCAACCATCCTCATGCGACCTTTGTCTATCAGGTCTCGCGATTTGCACGCGAAAAGGGTATTGCCGACCGCACCATGATCGTGGCCCAAAATGGATGGACGAGCAAGGATATCTGGCGGGCCGTCAACCTCATGGGCGACCTGATCTGGAAACAAACAAATGTCGTCACGCTGATGGCAGGTGGAAATGACTTACGACGGCTTTTGCGACGGTTGTATCTTCCTGTATCGGGTCCAATCATCACGCCAGGCCTGATTGAGCATGTTCGTGCACAATTCGCCCATCACATGAACTTGTTATGCCATTTTATCCAACTGCGGAATGTACCCTATGTAACTGTCGCGACAGTGTACAATCCTGTACCGCACGTTCCAATCGCAGCCGACGCTTTCCAGAAGCTCAATACCACCATACGACACCTGGCCAATCACTACGGGTTTACAGTCAGCGATGTGTTCACGGAATTTCAAAACCAGGAATCCCAATTGATTGAAGGTTATCGAAATGGGGTGTTCGAGGACCTCATTTCTCCGTTTCGCCGCCCCATTCACCCAAATCGGGCAGGACATGCGCGAATTGCCAATACCATAACAAAATCTTTGCGTAGTTTGGTTCCGCCTGCGGGATAACACTCTGCGTGCCACTGGCGCTGTTACATAGACAAGGGGATGAACTCTATGACAAGAAACATCTATCTGGCGATTGGAGACGGCATCACGGCCGGGCAAGGAGCCAGTCACCCGAATCTCGGATTCGTCCAGCATGTAAGCAAATATCTACAAGATCAATCACTCACACAGCGCACTGTAATGATTGCCTTTCCAGGTCTTACAGCCAAAAGATTATTTCAAGTCGTATCGACACTCAGGCCCAATCTTTGGGACGACGTGAATGCCATCACGATTTGTTTTGGGAGCGCAGACCTGCTTCGCCTTCTACGCCCAGCGGTTCGCCGTATGAATACGCATGCTCGGCCACCGCGGAGCATATTGAAGTTGGCAGACGAATTTGGTTATCATACCGATCAGCTATTCCGGTTAATCCGCGAGAAAGATGTACCCTACGCGTTTGTCACGACCTTGTATAACCCCCTGCCTGCGTTTGCATCGGCCGGTGATCTGGTCGAAGGAATGAACAACATCATTTGCGATTGCGCTGACTACTATAAACTCCCTGTGGTCGACCTGGAAAAGGGATTTGCAAACAACGAGGCTTTTCTCATTGACGGGTATCGCACGGGTAGCGCCTTGGACTTGATGAATCCTTTACGCAAGCCAGTTCTGCCGAACAACGCAGGGCACAAGCTAATTGCGCATCTGATCACCCAGAAAATTCATCTCCGACTGACCAGGAGACCAAATCGAAAGGCCGGACTCAGTCGCCCCCGGAAACTCCGCAGGCGTGGAACCATGTAATTTCGAAGACGGGCTCAAGCCGAAGATGGTTCCAATCGCCATCTGTTCCATTCCAGGTTACATAGGACTATGGACCCTTCATATGGCACATGAAATGCTTTACCGTGACATGCGCCACTCCGATTTGCGCCACGTTTGTCCAGGCATTTTGCCTCTGTTGATGACTTGAAAAGCGGATTGGCTACACGGCGTCTACCACACCATGTAGCCATTCGACGAGATTCCGTTATCCGTTTTCGGGTTTCTCCACCACACGACGTGATCGAACGTGAACCAAGCCAGGATGTGAAGGGTAACGAGCCTAGACTCAAGATGCCAAATGCTGCGGCAAGCTGAAATCGGGGCATTGCATCGTTACCACCACCAGCCGGCCAACCCCCACAAAACATAAATGATAAGGAAGGAAACCGCCCAGCGGCCCCAACCCCAACCCCAGCCGCCATAGCCGGCGCCCCAACCGCCGTATCCGGCTCCTGGCGCCCCGCCCCACTGAGCCAGGGCGAGATCCAGCCTTTGTAACTCATCGTCACTGACGTTGGCACTGGCGAATTCCGTGGGGATATATTTGCGTGGCGACAGAATGACGGCCGAATCATGGGTCACTCGTTCGACGAACCCGACATGATAGCCATATTTTGTCCGAAACCCAACCATCTTCCCCACATACCGCTCACAATCCGCTTTCGTACACACGTCTATACCTCCTTCGCTCTCAGCTTGTTTCACAAATGGCTCAGTCGACGATCGCGAAGCCACTCATCAGTACACCGGTGTTGTGGTGCAAGTCGTAACATAGTTTGGAACAAGGAGGAAGAACAAGACGAAGATAATGAGAAACACAACTGCCCATCTCGTATATCCACCAAATGCACCGTACATGTGTCACACCCCTTTCACTTGCGACATGCTTTACGTTACGTACTTTCACCTGTTCGACGCGATTGGCAACTGTCTGAACAAGCATGCCTATTTTCGTTGAAATCCCTGGTAGTCAAAATAACCGTCACACCGTGGATACCTTGATTCTGAAGCCGCCGATTCGCCGATACCCGCGTCCTGTCGAACGGGCGCATCGCGTGTTCTACCGAGTCTTGTGATGAAAGGCTACGCCATCTTTACGTCAGTTTTTACCGTGAGGCCCGGGAGACGTGTCATGGCCCAAAGATGGAAGGGGCGCTGGTCAACTCGTGAGGAATTCGACGCAACTCGGCATGTTCCAAATGGCTGACGATCGTGGATAACTTGTGACCCTGGCACTCCCAGCTTTCGTACAAAAAACAGCTCTGCTGAGACATGTCCCAACAGAGCTGCTATCAACATCTGCATTCCATAAACAATGTTCTGGACGGTTCTGGACGGTTTCGCCGTCCAACGGCAGTAGATGCAATACACGTAGAGGCCAAAGGCATCACGCTTGTACGCTTCCATGGGCTGAGGCGAGCCCCAAAGCCTCTGCAGTCATGGCTTGAATGGAACGCATCAAATCTGAATTTTGATTCAATGCTTCGCCATAAGACGGAATCATCTCTCGAATTTTCGGTTCCCAGTCGGGAAGCTTATCCGGGAAACACTTCCGGATGACGTCCATCATGATGGAAACGACGACAGAAGCTCCAGGAGATGCCCCAAGCAGCGCTGCGACCGAACCATCGGATGCACTGACAACTTCCGTACCAAACTGCAGAGTGCCTCGTGGATTGCTCTGGATGACCTGTACGCGCTGCCCTGCTACAATTAGACTCCAGTCCTCGTTCTGAGCGGTGGGTACAAACTCGCGCAACTCATTCATGCGTTGATTTTTTGTCAACATCAATTGCTTGATCAAATACCATGTGAGCCCGGCATTTTTTAGGCCTGCGGCAAGGAGTGTGGCAATGTTATGCGGCTTGACAGACTTCAGCAAGTCCAACATCGAACCGGTTTTCAAGAACTTCGGTGAGAATCCGGCAAACGGACCAAACAGCAAATATTCACGGTTGTTGATCACCCGCGTATCCAAATGCGGAACCGACATTGGCGGCGCACCTACCGGCGCCTTCCCATAGACCTTGGCATGGTGCAACTTCACGACCTCTGGGTTTTCACAGACCATGAAGAGTCCGCTAACCGGGAATCCCCCGATCCCCTTGCCCTCGAGAATTCCGGACTTTTGCAACAAATGCAGACTCCATCCACCCGCGCCAATAAACACAAAGCGCGCACTATGTTGTTCGATCGCGCCCGTTTTGGTGTCCCGTACGTCCAAAGTCCAGTAGCCATCGCTCGTTCGGCGCAAATTTTGAACCTGCTTGTTACACCGAATATTCACTCCGTTATTCTCTAAATGAGAGAACAACAAACGCGTCAAAGCTCCAAAATTCACATCTGTACCGGACCCAATCCAAGTGGCCGCAATCGGTTTATCCGCGCGCCGATCTTTCATCATGAGCGGAATCCATTCAGACAGTTGCTGTGGATCGTCAGAGTACTCCATACCCTGGAACAGCGGATGTTCTGACAACAAGGAAAACCGCTTTCGTAGAAAAGCGACGTTTGCATCCCCTTGGACAAAGCTCATATGCGGAACGGGTACAATAAAATCGCGTGGATTTTCAATAATGCCCTGCCGGACTAAGTAGGACCAAAACTGTCTGGAGACTAGAAACTGTTCGTTGACGTGTATCGCCTTGCTGATATCAATCGAGCCATCGGGACGCTCCACGGTATAATTGAGCTCACACAGGGCAGAGTGACCCGTACCTGCGTTGTTCCATTCATTTGAACTCTCCACAGCGATTTGATCCAGACGCTCAAAAACGCTGATACTCCAATCAGGAGCCAGTTGTTGCAATAGCGTTCCTAACGTTGCACTCATAATTCCGGCGCCGATTAACACGACATCCGTTCTGTTTTGTACTTCCATCCGGGTCCCCATCCTTAAATCAAAAACCTTTATTTAGGAGATTGACGCAACGAAGTTACATTCAAACCTGGAAATTCACATTGAAATCATAAAAACGGGCTGTCGATGATTCATCAATATTCGACAACCCCTATAGTATAAATCATAACAAACCAATTGGCTAACGAGCTGACATTTTTCGCATGTCAAACGAATGGAAATCACTTGCGCGATCGCGACAGAATGGTCACGGTCAAGAGAACGCAAAAGCCGCCACAAATTGCAATCGGACCCATGCGAACATGGAGAACGGCCAGAGCCAATATCGCCGCCGCAAGCGGTTCGCCGCAAGCGAGCAAACTCGCTTCAGCGGGCTCAATATATTGGAGGCTTGCCATGTACAGATAAAACGCGAGCAACGTGCCGAACAGGACGACAAAAGCAACCAACCCCCATGCCCCGAGCGGCAAATTCGGCATTGTCCGGCCGCGAACCGTCATCATGCTCATGATGATGCCACCCACAAGCATTCCCCAGCCTGTCGTTGTCGCTGCACCAAATTGCGCAAGGAGTCGCCGCGGATACATCGAGTAAAACGTGACCGCAAATGCGGAAGCGAGACCCCAAATTACCGCAAGAGGCGCTATCGACAAACGCATGACATGCCCGTCCGTGACGAGAAGCGCCGACCCAACGAGTGCCAATATCAAGCACATGAATTGCGTGCGTGAAGGCAACCGGCGACTCCGAATGGCACTATAGGCGACGATGACCAGCGGACTTAGATACTGCAGGATGGTCGCGGTTGCTGCATTGCCGTAACCGATAGCCGAAAAGTACGTGTACTGCACACCCAATAGACCAATGAGGCCAAACACCAACATGCCAACAGCGGTTCTCAAATTCCGCCAGGGCGCAAGCACGCTCAGCCGCCCTGTCCGCACGCCAACGATTGTAACAAGGAGCAGTCCGGACACAGTCATGCGCACAGCGACAAGCCAACCCGGTGCAATGCCGAAACGCTGAAAGAGAACCTGGGCGGCGGTTCCGGAAACACCCCACAGGACCGCGCCGAGCAGAGCGAGCAATAAACCCTTCAAGCGCCTGACTCTGTTTGCATTGGAAGCCGCCTCTGGTTGTAACGATGTCTGAGTTGTCAACTCGGACAACAGAATCCCCCCGGTTTCGCCCGTCCTAAGAACGCGACAACCTTTTATAGCCGAACATGATCGGGCTTTGTGTTACACTCATTTTCACAGACCTGTGCGTCACCACTTGCCAAGAAAGGGGCTCACAAGTTATGCCGACGAAACGGCATCCTTCCCTGCAGCCGCTCTCGCGCCATCACCACCATGCACTTGTCTTGGCGTTGCACCTGATCAAGCAGGAGCGCTCCAACGACGAGCTGCGCACAGAGCTTCAACATTTTTGGCAAAATGGAGGTCAGGAGCATTTCCGTGAAGAAGAGGAAGTGCTTTTACCGGCCTACGCGAAGCACGCCGCACTGGACAGACCTGAGATCGTGCAGCTACTCCTTGAACACGTTCAGGTGCGCAGCTTAATCAGTCAAATTTGTGAAGATCAGCGTGCTGACAAGATGCAACAACTGGGTCGGCTGTTACAAAGTCACGTTCGGAATGAAGAACAAGTGGTCTTTCCTTTGATTGAGTCCGCCCTGCCTGAAGCGGAACTGGCGCGACTGGCGCCGTATTTTGCCGAACATTACACGCAGTGATGTATCCGCGACTACAGAAAGTGAAATACCGGCTGCAGCGGGATGAAACGCACGGGGATTGGAGCCAGCAAGGCACGAAGGTTGTCTGCAATCAGCTCCATCCCGGCTTCCTCGCTTTGCTGATGACCGACCACAATCATCGCTTTCGCGTAGCCCATCGCCGCGGCATCGCGCACGTACTCCACTGTCTCCCACTCCGGTCCCTCGCCTACGATGACGACGTCGAGACCAGCCTCGCGCAAATAAGGGATGGCAGTCGATCCGCCCCCGCGATATCCAGGCAATAAGCCAGCACGACGACATGTCAATTGCGGATCACCGACCACACGGACCCATGCAAGCTGGAAGGCCATCTTGACCTGAAGTGCAAGGTGCCCCAGTGTGATGGATGGTAGTTGCACAATGGGAGCATCGAAAGAAGCTGTATGGGAACCGACAATCAAGTCAGTCCATCCGAGCTTTTTGGCAAGCCCTTGTACGATGCAATCGGGGCGTGTTCGATGGGGACGATCATGCAGCCTATATACAGCCACGTTGTTTTGCACGATATATTCTAACTTTTTGCGGGCAACTGGATCTTCGTGCAGAGTGCCGCAATTGCCCATGTGCTGATAAAACAATCCTTCATGCGAGATGATGAGGTTGCAGCCCTCGGCCACCGCATCTCGCAGCGCTTCATACGAAGCGACGAACGTCATGGCTACGCCGCGTATCGAGTCGTCCATGTTGCCAAAGAGAAGTGTATCCACCGTTTCTACTTCGCCGTTTGGCCACGGCAGCAGCGTTTCTAGGTTTTGCACAACATCTCGTACAGTCGTCATGATGATCCCCAACTTCAGCTTACATGAATCTAGCTTGGCAAGGAATACCCTATTACAGCAAACACGAGCCACCTGCCACCCGATTGCCGCGGCTTGGTGCCTCTCTGTTGAAATCAAAAAGCACCCGACCGGATTGCCGGGTGCCATGATGGCGGTGTTACAACCGCCTTCCGGCCAACCTTCATATGATCACAGGCGGCTGTGCGCGATGCATCGCCACCTATATTATTTGTGGAAGACCTTCCAAACGAACTTCATAGGCATCCATTTGGCGTCACAGGGTCTTTTTCAGCAACAAGGTGTTGGCCTGCGGCCGGCCCGCCTCCACGAATCCAAGTCGTTGGTAAAAGCGTTGCGCGCGTTCGTTGTTGGTTTGTACACACAACTGCAACATCGTGCAGCGAAGCCGTCTGGCTTCCGCTTCAAGCCATGTCATAATCGCTCGGCCCATGTGTTTGCCCTGTTGATCCCGCCGCAGGACGATGATATGCAAGTGCAAGTGGCTGCCCTGCCGCTCATACGAGACAAATCCCTGTAGACGTCCGTCTTGATCCTGTACCGCCAACGAGATCGATCCTCCTGCACACAAATCTTGGGGATTGACACGGCGCCCCCACGCCTCGAGCAGAATGGGATCCATCTCAGCTGCCACGAGTCGGACAAGTTCACGCTTATCGACCTTTCCGGCTGGAACGAGTACAACTTCTCCCAGGCGAATAACCTGCGGCCTCTGCGCGGATCGCGTGATCACTTCTGCCGCGCCATCGTGCACGATCACGGTATCCTCGACGTGTACGCTCAAATCGCCATACATCGTTACGTCCGCCCAGCCGTTCTCCGCCCGCCGGGCATGGCGGCTGATCTGCGCGATGACCGGTTCAATTGCCAAGACCATCCCTTCGCGCAAGCGAGGCCCGAAGCCTGGCGGGCCAAAATTAGGCAGCCACGGTTCCTCGTGCAAACTTCTTCCCGTGCCATGCCCCACAGCCTGCCGAATCACGCGCATGCCGGAACGCTTTACGATCACGCCGATCGCATGCGAAATATCCGAACATCTGCCGCCGGCCACAGCATGTTCGATCCCCGCCGCTAACGCCGTTTCCGCGACCTCAATCAGGTGAAGAGTCTCCTCTGTACCGTCCCCTACGACGTACGATCGCGCGGCGTCAGTCATCCAGCCATCGACAGCGACGGCGATGTCCACCTTGACGAGGTCGCCCGCCTTGAGTCGATATGATCCCGGTACACAATGTCCAATCTCACTGTTGACCGACACGCAAATCTCGCCCGGAAAGCCGTTCACACCCTTGATGGCCGATCTCGCCCCGCATTGGCGCATCGCCGCGATGGCAATTTCCTGCAATTCGCCAGTCGTCACACCGGATCGCATGGCCTCGGCCACAGCGCCATGCACTCCGCCATTGGCCCGCCCGCAAGCGCGCAACGCATCCAACTCACCGCCTGTTCGCACCTCAATCATGTCGGCACGCTCCCCTCTTAGCATCGATACGCGTACCGCTACATACGCGCAACAGGCTGTTGGCATGGGTGGTCGCTTGGTCAAACGTCACGCCAGCTGCATCTTATAGAGATCGATAAATGACAGGATGGAGGAACCGATGTGCCCATACAGCCTATTTTGCAAGGGGATATCCCAGAACTGCGTCAGATCTCACAGCCCGTGACGCAATTTGACAACCAGCTTGCCGAGCTTGTCGCAGATCTCATGGATACACTGGAAGCCCACCGCGGTCTTGGACTGTCCGCCCCCCAAATCGGCCGTCTGCAAAACGTCTTTGTCGCGGATACAGGCGATGGCGTGCAGGTATTTGTCAATCCCACGCTGCACGAGCCGTGTGGATCCGCAAAAGCGTACGAATCATGCCTCAGTTTCCCCGATCACGCCTTGTGCATCGAACGCCCCACACGCGTGATGGTACGAGCGCAGGACATCCATGGTACGCCGTTTGAAGTGGAAGCCACCGGTCTCTTAGCGCGCGTCGTCTGCCACGAGTACGATCACCTGCAAGGCGTCTTGTTCATCGACTATCTGAGCGAGGAAGAACTCTTCGAACAGCTTCTGACAAACGCCTACGTTGTGGACGATGACGAGACAGCGACTCCGCCCCAGCCGCCGACCGATACCGACGCTGTGGCCGGCGCGATCGCGGAGGAGAGCCGGCAAGAGCGACAAATGGTGGTCGACATGCTCGCGGAAGTCTCTTGGAAATTGGTGCTTACCATCGACATGTTGCGGGAAGATGCAACGGGTTGGACGGACGGCGTCAACTGGCGCATGCTGAACAAGGCCAGTCAGGCGCTGGAAGCGACAGTCGATCTGCTGTCGGAACGCCTTTCGACAGATGGAAGGCTGCAGGAGTAATCTTGGGATACACGGGATCGGGACACGCGCGTCTCGTTATGCTATCATGACAATGGAAGACAATTTGGATGCCACTAGGGGAGCGCTTGCTGAGACGGAGGATGGCTCCGGACCCTTAGCACCTGATCTGGGTAATACCAGCGTAGGAAAGTGGCTCGGCTCACGCTGCGGATCGATCCGCCGACTGGGCCGTTTCCCCCTTGTTGGCCTCGAACTATAGGAGGCTGGAACATGCGCTTTTCCACGGAACTCTACGAAGCATCGCGACCAATCTTTGCGGCCACCCTCGCACACCCTTTCCTGCAGGGCATCGCGCAAGGCGAACTGCCCCGCGACGCGCTCGTCCGCTACGTACAGCAGGATGAACTTTACTTGACCACGTACTGCCGCGTATACGCCAAGGCTCTCGCCTGTGCCGATACGGACGAACACATGCGCGATTTTTACGATCGCGTTGGACTGCTCTTGGAAGGCGAACATGAGGCTCATGAAAACCTTTTGCAGGTTGCGGCGGTACGCCCCGATGAACGCGGCGCCATGGTGGAAAAACTCCCCACCCTGCACCATTACGAAAGTCATCTGCTCGCCGTCGCCGCGACATCCGATTTCGGCGCTATCATCGCGGCCATCCTTCCTTGCCACTGGCTGTATGTCGATCTCGCTCGCCGCATTGTCGACGAGGTACAACCCACCGCAGACCATCCGTTTTCTGCGTGGCTATCGTTTTACGCGAGCGACGACATGAAGGACAGTTTGGACCGGTTGCTGGTCATGGTGGATAAGCGAGCCGCCCTGGCCAATACCGAAGCGAGGGCGTTCATGCGCGCAGCTTACATGGAAAGCTGTTACTTGGAATACCGCTTCTTTGATATGGCCTACCGCGGCGAGTCATGGTTGCCTCAAACGACCGCGAACGGTGCGCTTGCAGGCGGACGTGATCGCCATGTTTAAAACGGCTGCTGGCCATATTGCGCGCATGCTGACCATCGCCGGCTCGGATTCCGGGGGCGGCGCCGGCATTCAGGCAGACTTGAAAACGGCACACCAATTCTCCGTGTATGGCATGTCCGCCATCACGGCCATCACGGCACAAAACACGGTCGGCGTACAGGGCGTCTTCCCGCTTTCGCCAGAGGCCATCCTGCAACAACTGACATCGATTGCGGACGATCTCGGCTTTGACGCTATCAAAACCGGCATGTTGGGCGACGCCGCAGCGATACATACCATTGCGTCGTTCCTTACGGAGCGGGCCACGTGCCCGATTGTCGTCGATCCTGTGATGGTTGCCAAAGGCGGTACACCACTGCTCGATCCGGCCGATGTGAAGGCCGTGATCGAGCGATTGTTGCCTTTGGCGACCATCGTCACCCCGAACGCCCCTGAAGCAACGGCCTTGACGGGCATCGATGTGCAATCGCTCGCCGACTGCAAAGTCGCGGCGATACGCATAGCACAACTTGGCCCACAGATGATAGTGGTCAAGGGTGGTCACATCGCGACGGACATCAGAGAACACGAGCTTGCTGTCGACGTGGTGTACGCAAATGGCACATTTACGTACTTTGCCGCGCCACGACTGCAAACGGCAAAGACACATGGCACAGGATGCACGTTTTCATCCGCCATCGCGTCCTGTCTAGCGCGCGGTATGGAACCTTTGGCAGCCATCGCCGCAGCGAAGACGTTTATTCACCGGGCAATCGCCCAAGCCAGCACATGGGACGTGGGCCGCGGACACGGGCCAACGGATCATTCCGCGCAACCGGTCTTCACGGCACATTTCAGGCCGGGTGCGTTCTATCTGTTCGATGGCGACCGTTGGCTGGAAGAGAATCGTATCGTATAACTTAGACTCTTAACTGGGACTATCGAAGTCCGCTAGGGAGGATGGTATTGGACATGAGCATCGGTTCTTGGCTGACACGCGTGCGCGATCAGCGCCCGCTTGTCCACAACATCACCAATCTCGTCGTCACAAACGTGGCGGCCAACACACTGCTTGCACTCGGCGCTTCACCCGTCATGGCATACGCCCACGAAGAGGTCGCGGATATGGCAAGCATCGCCAAGTCGCTCGCGCTGAACCTTGGCACGCTCGATCCCGAGATCGTCGTCGCCATGCGCTTGGCCAGCACGGCCGCCAATCGCACCGGCGTCCCGATTGTACTCGATCCGGTTGGTGCTGGAGCAACCCCTTATCGCACGCGAGCTGCACAAGAAATCATCGACGGCCATCAGCTTGCCATTTTGCGCGGCAACGCGTCGGAAATCGGGATTCTTACTGGCGCCGGTGGCTCAGTCGTCGGTGTCGATGCGGGCCAAGCGAGCGAGCATCTGATTGACGCGATGCGTGCCTTTGCGACTGAGCACCGTACCGTCGTCGTCGCCACTGGGCCGCGCGACCTTGTGACGGATGGACAGGCAGTGTGGGAATTGGCCAACGGTCATCCACATCTCGCCGCCATCACCGGCTCTGGCTGCTCCTTGACCGCGGTCATCGGCGCATTCGTCGGGACCGTCGACACCTGCGATCCACACCTCTACGCAGAAGCCGCCATCGCGGCCGTAACATGCTTCAACGTCGCGGCTGAGCGGGCGGCTGCGCACGCAGCCGGCCCAGGCAGCTTCCAGGTCGCACTGCTGGACGCCCTATACCACATCACACCTGAGCAAATCGACGAAGCAGCCCGGGTGCGCACCCTGTAAGGAGGATGGCGATGATAAGCGAAAGACCAGCCGACTGGAAGGCGAAACTGGCCGTGTACGCGATCACGGACGATCGTGAGGACACGACGAGCCTGCTCGCCGCCGTCGAAGCTGTACTCGCTGGCGGTGCAACGGCGATTCAATTGCGCCGCAAACGCGAGGATGGCGGTCCGATGTTGGCCCTTGGTTTGGAAATTCGGCGTATGACCCGCGAAGCCGGAGCGCTGTATATCGTGAACGATCGCGTCGACATTGCGCTACTCACGGAAGCCGATGGCATTCACGTCGGGCAGACCGACATTCCCTGCACGCGTGTGCGAGAACTGGCGCCGGAGAAGTTGATTGGGGTATCGGCGCGCACCATTGCCGAAGCGATCGCGGCCGAACGAGACGGCGCAGACTATTTGGGGGTCGGCGCCGTATTCCCGACCGCGACAAAGGCGGACGCTGTGCACAGCGGGATCGACACGCTGCGTGCGATTGCCGCCACCAGTTCCATTCCCATTGTGGCCATCGGCGGAATCGATGTGGCACGGGCGCCTCAGGTATTGGCGGCTGGAGCAGATGGACTCGCGGTCGTCTCGGCCATGATGTCGGCTCCCTCGCCGCGCCAAGCCGCGGAAGCGTTCGCGTCCCTCTACCGGGATTTCGACAACGCGCGCCCACACTGAAGAACATCTTCCATCTCCATCCTCGTTCGCCGAAACGATATGCAAATGCAAAAAGGCGGCTGTCCGGATGGCATATCCGCCCACCATCCGAACAACTGCCTGCTCGTTTGCGTTGGAGATCCTTCTCCGATCCCCAACCTGTATCCTTGCAGAAAATACAAAGGATTACGACACGCTTTCCTCACTCGCAGGATTTGATTCGAAGTATTCCCTGCCCTTCAGCTTCACTTCTGGCAAGAAGAACGTGCCGAGGAAACTCAGGATGGCAAAAACCAAGCCAACCTCAAACAAGTGTTGAATGCCAAATGTCAACGATGCTTTGACTGCATCCATCAACTGTGCGTACATGTGATGTCCGGCAGGACCAAATTTGTTAAATTCCCGAGCGATGGCGTCCTGTGCCTGCGCCGTCAGCAGCGACTGCGGATTGAGGCCGGCCAGTTTACTTTTGAACGCCGCCAGCGAAGCTGGTAAAGATTCACTCAATTTGTGACTGAACGCTTTGCTCAGAATCGAACCAAAGATAGGTGATGCGATGACGCCAGCAAGCGAACTCACAAACTGCTGGGTCGAGTTGACCGTGCCCATCATCTTATACGGGAAGGCGTTTTGTACCGCCATGTTCATCAACGGCATCAGCGATCCAATGCCAAGGCCAATCACGACCATGTTGACCATGACCGTCCCCCACGTCGTATGCAGGTTCATCTGATTGAGCAATATCGATCCGACGACAATCACGGCGCCGCTCAGCCAGGCAAGATACCGATAGCGCCCGGTCTTCGACATGACTTGCCCAGACACCATGCTACCGACGATAAAGCCACCCATCATCGGAGTCATGACCCAACCGCTGTTCTGCGCGTTCAGCCCAATGACACCTTGGACGTAGATGGGCAGGAACATCAAGCTGCCAAACATGGTCATGCCGACGAGCATTCCAAGAATAAGCGACGTGCTGAAAATCCGGTTCTTGAAGAGAGATGGTGCGAGCAGCGGATCGGCAGCCTTGCGTTCCCATAGTACAAACAAGACCAATACGGCCGCGCCGCCAAGGAGCAGTGCTAAGGTCGGCGCCGATCCCCAGGCGTACTTCGTACCAGCCCACGTGAATCCAAGCAGCATAGGAATCAACCCGATGGTCAAAACTGTGGCTCCGATCCAGTCGACCTTCACGCGCGCCTCCGAGCGAACCCTTGGCAACGCGACGATCACGCCGATGATGGCGAGTACGGCAAACGGCAGGTTGATATAGAACACCCAACGCCACGACAGGCTGTCTGTGATCCAGCCGCCAAGCGCCGGTCCGACAATGCTCGAGATGCCAAACACAGCCATCATGACGCCCATCCATTTTGCGCGTTCCTGCGGCGAGAAAATGTCGCCGACCGTCGCGCGTGGCATGCTCATCATCGCGCCTGCGCCAATGCCTTGAAACGCCCGCGCCCACACCAGTTCTGTCATCGTGTGCGCCATGCCGGACACCGCGGAACCGACGCCAAACATGATAAGCCCAAACAAATAGAACGGCTTGCGCCCGAAGACGTCGGATAGCTTTCCGTAAATGGGCACCGTGATCGAGGACGTGATCATATACGCTGTGAAAACCCACGAATACAAGCTAAAACCCTTTAAATCGCCAATAATGGTGGGCATAGCGGTCGATACGACGGTCTGATCCATCGATGAAAAGAACATGGTCAAAAGTACCGTGGCAAACGCCCACCATTTGCGTTGTCCCGTAATTTGATTTGTCGTCTGCACAGCAGCAGCTGTCTGCGACATGCATTAGGCCCCCTCTACCGATTCCTGAATCATACGCTCGACATCGACCTGCGCAGCGATTTCCGCAAGCGACTCCAGTGTGCGAATACATGCTGATAACTCGTTCACATCCAATTGTTCCAAACAGCGGCGAAACAGGTTCCGCCACACGCGTTCAACCTGTTGTAACTTCTTCTCGCCCTGCCCCGTCAGTTCGATCACGACGACGCGCCGATCCTCTTGGTCTCGTAAGCGAGTCACAAGTCCATGGTTCTCCAGGCGATCCAGCATGACAGTAATCGCGCTTGGCGTGACTTCCATCTTCTCAGCCAATCGAGACACTTTGCAGCGGCCTTCTTGCTGAATGACGTGCAAGGTGAAAAATTGGCCCGCGGTCAATCCGACATGCATACGATTGACCAGATGTGGCCCAAAATGCTGTGCCAAAACCGATAATGACCGATCAAACCTTTCCGTCAATAGGTCGATATCCTCTGCCATGAATGAAGTCCTCCACATCCTTTTACGAAATACATGTTCAACACTTAAAATGTTTATATCAATTAACATTTATACTATATAAACACGTGTCGTGCACGTCAAGCCGGAATATTAGATTGATTAAACATTTACGATAAAAAATGACGGCCATACAGCTCGTCTCCATGGTAAGATGCGGATACAGAAGCGCGAATCGGATGGAGGCGATGGCATGGAGTATCGAATTCACGGCACGACAATGCAAACATTGGAGGTTCATTTACGCGCGGGCGAATCTGTATTCTCGGAGGCAGGCTGTCTACTCAGCATGACACCAGGCACGCATATGGAAACGAAATCGCCGGGTGGAATTGGCGGCATGTTTCGGCGAGCGTTTAGCGGAAACAGTTTATTTCTCAACTATTTTCGGGCGGCGCGGGAAGAATCCGTCGTACAGTTCACAACCCGTATGCCAGGACACATCCTTCCGCTCTCCTTGCGCAACTACGGCCGCGTGATCGCACAAAGACACGCGTTTTTATGCGCGGAAGAACAGATCGACTTCGGTATCGAAGCGACATTGAATATTGGGCGCTTCCTTGGCGGCAACGGGCTCGTGTTCACGTACCTCGATGGCGATGGAACCAGCTTTTTATCCATCGATGGCGAGGTCATTGAGCGCGATCTCGCTCGCGGCGAGAGCCTGCTCGTCCATCCAGGTCACATCGCCGCTTTCACGTCGTCCATCGACTATCGGGTGCAGGTGATGCAGGGCGTCAGCAACATGCTGTTCGGCGGTGATGGCGTATTCCTCGTGCAATTGACCGGGCCTGGACGAGTCTGGATGCACTCGCTTACCATACACAATCTCGTTCACATCATTCAGGAATATTGGGATACAGGGAGAAATTGATGGCGAAGGAACCTCAGGCGACCCGCGTCATCCTCGTCAGGCATGCACCGACCGCGGAAAACGCCCGACACATCCTCATCGGCCGCACAGATCCGCCCTTGTCGACACACGGGCGGAAACTGGCGCGCCGAGTGGCAAAGGCGCTGGCAGGTGCGCCGATTGTGGCGATTTGTTCAAGCCCGCGATTGCGCGCGCAGCAGACAGCCAGCGCAATCGCCAGGCGGCTTGCAGTACACGAAGTGTTAACTGACGAGCGCTTCGCCGAAATCGATCTCGGGGTTGTCGACGGGATGCCTGTCTGGGAGGCATACGAGCGGTATCAACCTTGGTTTGAAGCGTCGTTTATCGAGGACGAACGAGACTTCGCGTTCCCCGGCGGCGAAACTTGGAGCCATGCCGCGGATCGGTTTTTGCGGGGATTGACGGAAGCGGCCATGAACTATGCCACGCAAACGATATGCGTCGTCACGCATGGAGCCGTGCTGGGGCTGTTTCACGCGTGTCTTTGCAGGCTTCCCTTCGCTCGTTTTCGCTCGTATCAACCGCATCACGCGAGCATCTCGGAGCTCGTGCTGCGAGCGACCGACGGCACATGGGAAATCGTGCGTTGGAATGACACACACCACCTCAGTGATCCTTCATAAGGCAGGCATTCGGTTTACATCGCGTCGAACCTGGCGAAGACGACTCCATGATGGTGCATCGCCAAGGCTAGGAGCCCGATGCACCATTCGCCGCTCTCGACCAGTGCGCCGTAGACGTCGCCTGTGGCGCCGCCAAAGCGTCGCTTGGCAAAACGAATCGAATACGTTGCGATGACCGCTTGCGCACCCATACACGCAAGACCAGGAAGCCACCGGCAAACCACCAGCGTTACAGTCATGCTGCATAGGGTGACGAGTGCCACGCCCCGGACGCAAATCCGCCGTGCAAAGAGAGCGCCTAGCCCGCTCGGCCTCGCCGCAGGCATGACAACGATAGCCCAAAGCAGCGCGGCCCGACTCCATACTGGCGCCAGCCACAAGACTAACCAATTCGATCCGCCTAGCCCATAGGCCGCAATCCACTTTCCCACCAACAACAGGATAGCCGCAATCGCTCCCATCGCGCCGACACGGCTGTCCTTCATCACCGCGAGGGCCGCATCGCCGCGCGTTCGACTCCCCAGCGCATCCGCGACGTCCATGAAACCATCGACGTGCAGAAAACCGGTGAGCAGGCCTGGCAACACCACCGCGAAAAAACTTGCAAGCAAGGGCCCGCCAAGCCACAGTCCGATGCGATCCGCCAACCACGCCGCGCCGCCGACAACACCACCCACAACCGGCAACCAATACGCAGACCTGGCCAACTCTTCGGGTGCAGGAGGACGCTTCAACACAGGTGAAGGCAAGACAGTAAAAAACGTCCAGGCTAACGCAAAAGCTCTCCACAACGCCTGCAAAAAGACGTCCCCCTTCAATGCACCATGATCGCGCCGGGCAACGCCTTGAGATTCACCGCAATTCCGCTGGTGACGAGAAACACTTGGTCCGCAGAGCGTGCAAACGTTTGATTCATCCAGCCAAGCCAATCGCGATATAACCGCGTCTCTGGATCGGCAGGTACAATCCCAAGGCCGATTTCATTCGTCACAACGATACAGGTGGCACGGGATGAGGCCAAAGCGTCAACCAAGGTCTTCAGCTTGTCCCAAAAACCTGATTCGTCTACCCTAGATGCAAACACCCAATTCGCGAGCAACAGCGAAAGACAGTCGATGAGATAGACATCGGCCTGTTCGGCGCGTACGACAGCAGCGGGATCGAACGGCTCTTCGACAGTCTGCCATTGCGCATCGCGCGATAGACGATGGCGATGAATTCGCTCCTTCATTTCGTCGTCCAGCGCCTGCGCCGTTGCCACAAAACAAACCACCGCCCCAGCATCGGCGTACTGGGCAGCCAGCATCTCAGCAAATCGGCTCTTTCCACTGCGAGCGCCGCCGGTAATCAAGATTAAGCTCATGACTCCTCCCTTTCCTCTGCATTCGTACTCAGGCACCCCAAAACGCTCAGGCGCGGGTCTCCCGTGAACGGATCGGCAAAGCGGCGCGCGTCGATTTGAAATACACGCTGCATCAGTTGCGTGTGAAACACTTTATCCAGTGGGCCTGATGCCGCAATGGCTCCCTGATCAAGGACGATACAAGTATCGCAATAGCGCATCGCAAACTCCAGGTGATGAATCGCGAGGACGATGAGCCGCCCAGCCGCGGCGAGGTCGCGCAGCCGCGATAGGATATCCATTTGGTAAAACACGTCGAGATTGGCGATTGGCTCATCGAGCAGAAAAATGGGAGAAGCTTGTGCCAAGCAACGGGCAATGCCCGCACGCTGGCGTTCTCCCCCCGAAATCTGCGCGAGCGGCGCATCGAGCAAACGATCGAGACCCATCTGGGCGACGGCTGCCATGACGGCGTCTCGGCGAGACGTGCCCTGGGCCCATGCGGATTCCCGACTGTATCTCCCCATTTCCACGAATTCACGCACGGTAAATGGGATGTCATCGCTGATCAACTGTGGTAAATATGCGATTTGCTGAGCGCGCCAGCGCGGCGGCTGACGGGTGATGGGCATGTCTGCCACAACAACTTGACCGGACGTCGGCGCGATAAGGCCGGCCATGAGACGGAGCAATGTCGATTTTCCAGCCCCATTTGGTCCGATCACGCCGACGACCTGACCCAATTCAAGCGCAAAAGACATCGGTTGTAATACCGGTAGGTAAGCGGCAGACTCCAGACGCATACCCGCCATCGCGCTCATCTCCTTTGCCAATTGCGCCCATGCTGAAATAGTAGAAAGAGAAAGAACGGTGCACCGAGACACGATGTGACAATGCCCACGTTCAACTCAACCGGGGCGACCACCGTGCGCGCAACGAGATCGGAAAGCGCGAGTAAAGTGGCACCGCAAAGCGCACAAGCCGGAATCAAGTGGCGGTGGCGCGGACCGACGAGATAGCGGAGAACGTGAGGAACGATGAGGCCAACAAAGGAAATGACGCCTGTCGTACTGACCGACACGCCGACGATAAGCGCGCACAGGCCAAGCGCTATCTGCTTCACCCGCTGCACGGCAACACCCACGCCTTCGGCATGTTCTTCGCCAGTCACCATAATGTCGAGGGCCCACGCCAGAGAAAGAAATACGGGCAGCACAACGCCGTCGACGATGGCGAGCATGCACGTTTCACGCCAATTGCTACCGTCCAGTCCACCAAATAGCCAGAACATCATCTGCTCCATGGTTTGAAGAGGCGACATGTCGAGGATGGCTGTAATGATGGCGCTGCACAACGAACCAACGGCCACGCCAGCGAGAAGCAACGCATACAGATTCGTCCGACGTCCGAAGGTGGAAAGGCGATAAATGAGGACGACGACCAGCAATCCGCAGACGAACGAACCGACAGGCGTCACCCACAGCCACTTGCTCGACCAGCCCAAGGCAATCGTAAGCACCGCGCCAAGCGCGCCGCCGCTCGATACGCCGATCACGCCCGGATCAGACATCGGGTTCTTGAAAATGGCCTGCAGGACGCAACCCGCCACGGCCAAGGCAGCTCCCACGAGGAGCGCAACCAGCAACCGCGGCCAACGAATGGCGCCGACGACGATCGCGTCGAGCGACCGATGGCCGCTCGCGTACGCGATCGTGTCACTGGGGATGTGCCAAAACGGAATATAGACGGGGCCAATCCCAATTTCGAGCGCGACGGCGACACACAGGGCGACTCCTAACAGCGCGAACGCAAGCCGCCGCCGACGCTTCATGAAAGCACCTGAACAGCCGGAACGTGAGCGTTCGGATGGATCACCTTAGCCACGTCATAGACGCCTTTGACGACATATTGCGAAACCGATGACAAATCGGCGCTGTCGATGGCATAGAGATGGTGTTCACGCACAGCCGCAACCGACTGCAAAGCCGGATCGGACGCCAGTTTTTTGAGGAAAGCCGCATCGTCGCTTGAATCGATGATCACGCTCGGATTGAGTTTGACGATTTCCTCATCGGTGATTTTGGCCCAACCGTTTAAACCCGCAGCGGCATTCGTCCCGCCCGCCATGCGAATGATGTCGTTGACCGTCGTACCCTGACCGGCGGCATAGCCATACGAACTATAATCGAGCACCGTTGGACGGCCGTACGCTGCCACGGCGTGTTCGATGTTGGCGATGTTGTGATTCATATTGTTCACGATGGCCTTCGCCTTTTGTGGCTCACCCACCAACTTGCCGATGACAGCGATATTGTGTTCAATCATGGCCACGGAGGTGAAATCATTGAACTCGTAGACCGGAACGCCGGCACTGCGGATTTGGCTCACAACTTTTTGGGGAGCGTACGAGGCCATGAGAACCAAGTCCGGGTTCACGGCGAGCGCTTGCTCGGCATCCTCCCCGCTCCACTGGTGAATGCCCTTGACGAGCGAGGTGACGTCCGAATATGTGGCATCACTCGAGAGATTGGTCACGAGCGAGATGCGAGATTTCGGCACAAGCGATACCAAAATCTCATCTGTGCCCTCGGTGCCGGATACGATGTGCATCGGCTCTTTTTGGATGGTGACCTTGGTGCCGGTGTCGTCGGTCAGCGTGATCGGAAAGGCGGCCGTGCTAGATGCAGCCTCCGTGTGGGACGGCGCATTTTGAGTGGCACCCGATCCACCTGTTGCCGCACCACAGCCAGTGAGTGCCGCCACGACAGCCAATGCTGCCGACCAAACGGCGATATTTGTCCTTTGTTTCATAAAAAATGGACCCCCATTCATCTGGAGCGTCCCTTACGAGAAAGTTTGCAGCAAAACACTGCGATTGTCCGTCGTGCACACTTGTCGTTGAAAGCGTGCATGTCAAAACAAACCTTTCCTCGAAGGTTGGCTCGTAAACCGCTGGGCAGGTCTCCTGGCTCACAGGTTCATGCTACATCCTTCCCACCGAACGGCAGTGGATTGCAGCATGTGCCTCATGCGAGGCTTCTATCCTGTTCACAGTGGCGGGACCGCATCGGATTTGCACCGATTTCCCTATTCTCTTCGCGACGCGCGAAGCACCTAGCGGCTGATTCAGTTCGCCTTTCATCCTAGACAGCGACGGTCCTCCTGTCAATCCTCTTGTGGACGGTCACGACGCGCACGCGGATCGCGAAACACGGGCGGACTGTTCGCATAGTCGACATCCTGTACTTGCATACGAGCATTGACAGCGCGGGCAAGGACAAACAGCAAATCGGACAGTCGATTCAAATAGCGCATGACCGCGCCCGGCACCTGTTCCATCTCCGCCAAACGCACCGCCTGGCGCTCAGCCCGGCGCACCACCGTACAGGCGACGTGCAGCGTAGCCGCGGGTTGCGAACCCTGACGGAGCACAAATTTGTCCAACTTCTCGGCCTCCGCTTGATAGGTGTCGATGTAGGGTTCCAATTGTGCTGCAGCATTCTCTGGCGTGCGCGGCACATATGATTTCGCCGATTCAGGTGCCGCCAAGTCGGCACCGACATCCCACAAGCGCTGCTGAATCGTCAGCAAAAGTTCGCGGATATCCGCAAACTGCACCTCGTCCAGTTGGCTCGACGCCAAGCCTAGAAAGGCACCAGCCTCATCCACCGTGCCGTACGCTTCGACGCGCACATCGCTTTTGCGCCTGCGTTCACCGCCGATGAGCGCCGTCGTACCAAGATCGCCGCCGCGAGTGTACAATCTCATTTCAGTTCCTCCTTCCATGTCCGTGCCCAACCGTCGAGAAAGATAATTTGGCCGATGTCGATGCGCTCTCTCCAGCCGACCCTCTGCAGGATTGGCTCGTCCGCAAAGTGCGGTGTATAGCCGAGCGATAGCAGGGCGACGGGATCCACATGTGCGGGAATGCCCAAAATCGCGCGCACGTCGTCCTTTTCATACATCGATACCCATCCCATGCCAATGCCTTCGGCACGCGCGGCCAGCCACATGTTCTCGATTGCGCAGGCTGTCGACATCAAATCGGTTTCCGGAATCGTATTGCGCCCGAGAACCACCGGACCACCGCGCGTCGAATCGTTCGTAACACAAATGGTCCACGGCGCCTCGCGCAGCCCTTCTACTTTGAGCCGCAGATAGTAATCTCTTCGCTCATCCGGAAACTTCTCACCCGCTCGCACACGTTCCCGTTCAACGGCTTCGGCGATCCGTTCGAGCACCTGCCGATCGCGAATCGCGATGAAGTTCCAGGGCTGCATATAGCCGACAGACGGCCCTTGGTGGCCGGCTTCCAAAATGCGCCGCACCACCGCCGCAGGCACAGGATCGGGCAAAAACACGCGCACGTCGCGCCTTGTCGCGATCGCCTTGTACACCGCCCTGCGTTCCGCATCGTCAAAGTCTAGAGCGATCGGCGGCGTCACGCGCGTGGCGTCGGCATCGTCAGGAACGATAGCAGGTTCGCCGTCAGGCAGCGTGTCGGCAAACGGATTCGAGACACGAGCGTCGGCAAACGTGGCCGTTTCCGCCATGATTTCACATCCCGCTTTGATAAGCGGCCAAGCCATCATGGCTCCCGTTCCTTCGCCGACGCGCAACCCCATGTCGAGCACAGGCGTCTTACCAAGCGCGGACAAAATTCGGCCGTGCGCTGGCTCAGGAGAACGATGCCCGGCGATGAGATACGCAGTCGTCCCCGGCCGCAACCGCGCTGCCCAGAGCGCACATACGCCTGCCAGCAAACCGTCGAGCAAAATGGCCACTCCCGATGCGCTGGCTTGCAGCATAGCCCCCGCCATCGCAGCCAGCTCAAAGCCGCCTAGTTGGGCCATGCCGGCCAACCAGTAGGCGTCACTGCCCGGTGCGTAAGCCATCTCGGCGCGGCGCCAAAGCGCACACGCTCGCTCCACCGCGTCGCGCTTGCTCGCGACCGCCTCATCGGCGATACCCGTACCTGGACCGACCACGTCGCGCGCGTCGAGATGGAGCAACCATGCGGCAAGCGCGCTGGCCGCCGTCGTGTTGCCAATCCCCATCTCGCCGAGAATGAGCAAATCCATCCCGTCTTCTTCGATGGCCCGTGCAACAGCCTGCATACCCACCGCCAGCGCTTGCCCGCACTGCTCCTTGGTCATGGCCGGACCCGACGTAAAGTCTGCCGTACCCAGTCCCACCTTCTCAACACGCACGCGCGGGTGACGCGGCTTGCGCAAGACCCCGACGTCGTAGACGTCGAGTGCAACCCCCATGTTGCGCGCCATAACCGAAGATACGCTGGTACCCATCGCGATGTTGACCACCATCTCTTCGGTCACATGCTGGCCGTAGCGCGAGATGGAGCGGTTCGATGCGACACCGTGATCGGCCGCGAATATGACAAATCGCGGCCTGTGCACGGATGGAATCGCTCGGCCCTGGATGGCAGCGAGATCGCATAAAATGGGCTCGAGCAGACCGAGGCTTCCGACCGGCTTGGTCAATTGATTCAGCCGATCCTGCGCTCTGGCGTACGCCCTTTGGTCGACCGGGCGTGGATCAGGAATTGGCAATGAGCCGTCCACCGCTGTCATCTCCTTCGTCGTGCGCATTTCACTTGTCTCAGATGTAACAGAACTGGCCGCAATCTGCAATGGATGGAGGGTTTCGCCACAAACGGTCGAATATTCTGGCGGCAGCAAAGAAAAGTTACTCACCTTCAGTAGGAGACGTTGAAGGGAATGTGGTACAATAACGCTAGGAGATGATCGTCATGGGCAACCATGAGCAGATATGCCCGCGCTTCGAGTCGGCTTTCGCCCTCTTGGGCAAGCGCTGGACGGGGCTCATCATACGGGTTCTTTTACAGGGTCCGAAACGATTTAAAGATATTTCGGAAATGATTCCAAACATGAGCGACCGAATGCTGGCAGAAAGGTTCAAGGAGCTTGAGAAAGCCGGCATTCTGATTCGGCACGTGTACCCGGAAACACCCGTTCGCATTGAGTACGAATTGACGCCAAAGGGCAAGGCGCTCCGTCCGGTGATGGATGCTGTCCAACAGTGGGGCGACGAATGGGTGACCCCTGAGGAATGTCAAGAACTCGCATCGAAATTGAGTCGCTGAGATCAATACAGCGATGGAAGGCTGTCATCCAACGGGTTGCCTTGGAGGCAGCCTCATTTATGTGTATAGGAAAGGTTCGCCCCTGGGTTCACAGCGGGATGTTCACACTCGGTAGCAAGGAGTGAGAGACGATGGCCGAATACGCGATACCGGGCCGATTGCAGGTTCTCGGCGTCGATATAGAGAAATCCGAACTCCCCTATCATCGAAAGCGTGTCGCCGTCACGAAAGAATTCACATTCGATGCGGCACACCACCTACATGCGTACGACGGCAAGTGTACCAATTTGCATGGCCACACGTATCGCCTGGTTGTCACCGTAAGTGGCTTTGTGAATGATATTGGCATCGTGATCGACTTCGGCGAGTTGAAACAGATGTACCGCGATGTCATCGAACGAAAACTCGATCATCAATATCTGAACGACGTGTTGCCAAAGATGAACACGACTGCTGAAAACATGGTGGTGTGGATCTGGGAACAACTTGAGGCAGCCTTGGCTCAATATGATACCAATCACGCGCTTCGCCTGGAGCAGGTCGATCTGTATGAGACGCCGACGAGTAAAGCGACGGTCAAACGGGAGTGGATGGTATGACCGGACGCCCCGCAGCTACAAGCTCTCGGCGAACCGTCGATTGGTTGGCGCAATATGAGCAAGCCCGCAAGGGAGATTGGCGATCCCTGCGCTTGCCGATGGTCGAGATTTTCGAAACGGTGGAGGGGGAAGGCACGCGCGCCGGCTATCCCACCGTATTTGTGCGCGTGTTTCACTGCAACCTGCGTTGTACCTGGTGCGACACACCGTACAGCTACGCCCCTGCCCAACCGGAATTCGAGGCGACGATTGGCGAGATCGCCAGTCGAGTGAATGAGTTGGGCTGGCATCACGTCTGCCTGACTGGCGGTGAACCACTCATTCACCGCCACAAATCGCAATTGCTCGTTGACGCGATTGCGCGACTGCCCCAGGTCCAAGATGTGCACGTCGAGACCAACGGCGCGATCGACGTACGGCCGTTTGCGGCACTGCGCCATCAATCTCGCGAATTGACTGCGAAGCTGCGGTTTATCGTCGACTACAAGCTCCCGTCCAGCGGCGAGCAAGCGCAAATGGTACACGAACACCTTGCGGTTCTGTCGGAACAGGATGAACTGAAATTTGTGATCGCGGACGATCACGACTTTGACACGGCGATCGCCATATTGAAATCGTATCCGACGAAGGCGCAGGTCTTGTTCAGTCCTGTCTGGGAGTCCATGCCGCCTCACGAGCTGGTGGAACGAATGCTCAAGAACCGGCTCGCGCAGGTCAAGCTGAATCTGCAGATACACAAAGTCATTTGGGATCCGAATCAGCGCGGTGTTTAACTCGTCGGTCGGGGGGATATGTTGTGGCGGTTGTCGTATTTGATGCCTATGGAACTCTGTTTGATCTGAATGGCTTGGCCGACATCGCGCGCCCATTGTTCGACAGTCAACTCGCCGCCCGTGCGTTTTGTCGGCGTTGGCGACAGCTTCACCTCGAATTCGCGTGGCAAGCGGCATTGGTCGAGCAATACCGCGATTTCGATCAACTGGCGAAGCAGGCCCTCGATGCGGCGGTTGCCGAGCACAACCTCGTACACCCACATGTAGATGTAATAGCTGCAGACTTGCTCAAATCCATGCAAACACTTCCGGTTTATCCTGACGTGAAGCCGATGCTGGAAGAATTGACGACGTACAGGTTGGCAATTTTGTCAAACGGCACGCTGCGAGCCCTGCAGGCCTCAGCCGTTGCGAATGATGTATTATTTTCATTCGACTTCATTCTGAGCGTCGATCCCGTTCGCACCTACAAACCCTCGCGCAAAGCGTACGCGCTTGCACAGTCAGCATTTGGCATCGAGAAACGAGACATTCTGTTTGTCTCCAGCAACAGTTGGGACGTCGCAGGCGCGAAAGCGTACGGATTCCGCACATGTTGGTGCAATCGAACCAAATCGCCGTACCTATCCCCCGGCCAAAGGCCAGATTATATGATCGCAACGCTCAGCGAATTGCCTGCCATCTTGAGCGAATGTATCCGATGACGGCAAAAAGGGGCCGAACCAAATGGTTCGCCCCTTTTTGCCGCTCGATTGGATTATACACGACCAGCAAGGTTTTGCTCAGCAAATGCAACGAGGCGCTTAGTAATCTCGCCGCCGACAGAGCCATTCTGGCGCGATGTCGTTTCGGCACCCAAGTTGACGCCGAACTCAGAAGCAATCTCGTACTTCATTTGCTCCAAAGCCTTCTCTGCCTGCGGAATCAACTTGCTGTTGTTATTGTTGTTAGCCATCGTCATTTACCTCCTTGTGGTGTGGTGATGATGACAGTTGTATTGTGACCGCATGGCGGAGAACTATGCTGCACTCATCATTCCACGTTATCCGATTATATCCAATCACCATAGCTCGTCCTTTGGATCGACTTACGGTGACAATACACGTATGATGGTGCTTGACCGAATGACATACGGAAGAGGATGAATTTATGGAGCGAAACGAGCGGCTCGGTATTCTCGATCTCGGTTCCAACTCGTGCCGAATGTCGCTATTTGACACATTTCAAGACTCGACATATCGACCTGTTTACGAAGTCAAACAAAATGTACGACTTGCCGAAGGACTTGCGGAACATGGTGGTTTGACCAACGCAAGCCTGTTACGAGCTATGTATTGTCTGAAACGATTTGTCCATATTGGCCAATTGTACGGTGTCAATCGTTGGATTGCCGTTGCCACGGCTGCGGTTCGTCAAGCGAACAACCGCGAGGATGTACTCTCGCTGCTGGAACGCGAAACTGGTGTTACATTTCGCGTCTTGACAGGGGACGAGGAGGCCCGTTACGGATACCTCGGCGTGATCAACACGGTCGCATTGAACCATGCCTTGGTATTCGACATTGGCGGTGCAAGCAGCGAACTGTGCCTAGTCTTGAACCGCCAACTCTTGAACGCCATCAGTATCCCCTTTGGCGCACTCAATCTGCGGGAAATGTATGGTACGCTTGGCGAGGAGAAAGCTGTCGAGCGAGCTTATGCAACCGTAGCACAGGCCTTATCTGACGTTCCGTGGTTAGCACAGGCGTATTCCTTGCCACTTATCGGCCTCGGTGGAACCGCTCGCGCCATTGCCAAGCTTCATATGGGGGATGCAGGAACTGAATGGACACGCCTGCACGGCTATTCATTCCCTGCCGCCTACACCGCATCGAAACTCCGCGAGTTGCAGGGCATGAGCGTGAGCAAACGTCGAAAAATCAAAGGCATTGCCAAACATCGAGCGGAGATCATCACATCTGGTATGGCCGTGCTGCAAGCCATCATCGATCAGGTGCATCCCGCCATTGTCTATATCAGTCGCAACGGCATTCGCGAAGGGCTTCTTTTCGACGCATTGCTGGGTCAAACGGGAACGCCAGTCGTCAGCTCTGTGCTGGCATACAGCGTGAGCAACTTCCAGCGGCAGTTTGAAGTGGATCGGAACGTCGCCGCCATTGTCACGACCGCGGCGCTTCGTCTGTTCGATGCAATGCAGTCTGATTCGGACCTGGGTCAAGAAGACCGGATCATCTTGTGGACGGCCGCACAGATAGAAGGTGCTGGTACCTATGTCCATCCGGAAAACGCGGCGAATCACGCCGCTTACCTAGTACAATCGACATACTTGTACGGCTTGTCAAACGAACAATGGGCGCGAGTTGGACATGTGGTGAGTGGAAAAACTGGCGATCCGCGCTGCTCGAAACTCTCCGTATTGTTGCGACTTGCGCGCTGGCTCACGTTGGAACTCGGCGTCCCGCTCACCGATATCGGGTGGATCACGCAGCGGCGCGAACTGACGATCGCGGGCGGTGCTGACCTTCAAGCCATTGTGCCAGATACTGCAGACGGCAAAGTCGTCGAAGATGCGCAGCGGCTGCTTGGGATTACGCTTCACTTTTCGGAAACCACTCCCTAAATCATAAACGAACAAAACGGCCCAGGTCGGACGAAAACTCTCCGCAAGCCTGGGCCATGATAAACTCCCACATACCGCTTATGATTCACCTTGCACACCCAACGGGGTTTTGCGCTTTTCCTTCAGGAAGATCCATATGCCAAGCACCAAACCGACAAGAACGGTCGCCAACGCAGTCCACTGTGCCGCGTCCCAGCCAAAGACGCCTCGCGGTGAGTCGCCTCGAAGCATCTCGAGGAAAAATCGGCATATGTTATACACGACCAAGTAATACACGAACGGAAATCCGAGCGGCCAACCCTTTTTGCGCTGCAAAACGACAAAGAGAAGGGCCAAAAGCACAATATCAACCTGCCCCTCCCAAAGAACCGCCGGCCAGAGGGGTTGGTGACCATATTCTTCATAGGCCAACGTACCAGGCGGAAAGAGTACGCCAAAACCCTGGTGGGTCGGCGCACCAAATGCGCTTCCGTTCATGAAGTCTGCATCACGGCCAATGCTTTGGCCTAACAAGATCCCTGGCGTCGCAATATCGGCAAAATGCAAGAAGCTTTGCTTCTTTCGCCACAAGTAGATGATGGACGCCGCCAGTGCACCGGCGATGCCGCCTTGAATGGACAGGCCGCCGTGCCACACCTGAAGAATCTGACCCGGATGGGACGCATAATAGCCAAAGTCAAAGAAAAAGACTTGCCAAAACCGCGCCCCCACGACACCGCCGACGAGACACAGCGGTGCAAGCGCCCACCAGTGCTCGGAATCCCCTGGGTTTCCCCGAACCTTGGCTAAGTACAGCGTGATGCCGAGGCCGAGTAAAAACGCCAGTGCAAAAATCGTGCTGTAAGAACGAACTGGAAAAGCGCCAATGTGAAACCAATACGAATGCACACTTGCCACATCCTTTGTTCGAGTTAGTCACTCGTACCAATTTCCGTAGCCAGCGTACATGGATTCGCACCGCCGCGTCAACTCATGGTCGTGCGACTCGTAAACTGGACGACGTGAAACCTTTTGCGGTATTTGAGGGGATGTGTACGTTTTTCGATATACGTGTGTTCCCCAGAGACGCGAGGAACAAATCCATCGTCACTCGCGGCGCCTCCAGGCTGCTGCGAATTGCGCATGGCCGCCACCAAATGAAGGTCCAGCAACTGACTGATGCGAATGACCCGCTCGTCTAACAGATTACCCGTTTCCTCCGCGGTCTCAATCATCTTCTTGCGCAGATATTCAACCAAATCTGTGGTGTTGCCCGCGCAGGCCATCGAATTCCCCCCACCCAAGTGACACAAACCAACGTTCAACATTATACGACGTTTTGTCGTGTGAGGGGAAAAATAGTTGGAACAAAACCATGACAAGATTGTCGAACAAGGTCGATTCGAAAGGGATTTCGTAAGATTGCACACAAATCGCCCGGTCAGCCGCGAACGAGCCGGACAATGGCGGCGACAATCGCGCTGGCAACCATCGGATCGATATATTGTGACAGCAAATCGCGTCGCAAAAAACGATGTTGAAGCAGATATTTACGGACTGTCGACAACAGCCCAAAGGCGAGGACAAAACACCCCAGCACACAAGCGATTTTCACAGAATCGCCCACTACGCGCGCGATCCCCCATGTGGCTGCGGAGCATAGCAATGCCGTCACCACGCGAATCAACCAGACCATGACGACACACCACTCCTTCCAAATGAGATGATCGCGCGAATGGAGGTTTACGGCTTCGCTACTCGCTTTCGAATGCGGCCGCTCAAGTCGTACGGCGTCTCCTGGTATACGCAGTAATTCAGCCAATTCGCAAACAGGAGATTGGCGTGACCACGCCATCGGTTCAGCGGCTCACGCTGCGGATCGTCCCCAGGATAATAATTGTATGGCACATCGATTTCCAATCCTCGCTCAACGTCGCGCTGATACTCCTCCGCAAGCGTCAAAGCGTCATACTCCGGATGTCCCGTGACGAAAATTTGGCGGGCATCGGGCGTGGCGATCAGAAATGCCCCAGCGCGGGCCGACTCGGCGAGAATATCGAGCCCTTTGACACGGCGAATGTCGTCTGATCGGACTTCCGTATGGCGCGAATGCGGCGCAAGGAATACGTCATCAAACCCTCGCGTCAAGTTACATCGAACGTTGACCACGTGCTCGAAAACGCCGAATGTCTTGCGCTCCAGCGCGTGTTTGGGAAGTCCATAATGCCTGTACAGCCCTGCCTGTGCAGCCCAGCAAATATGAAGGGTTGAGGTCACCGCACCCTTGGTCCAATCGAGAATATCGCAGAGCTCCGGCCAATAGGTCACTTCTTCGAACGGCAGGTGCTCGACGGGCGCTCCCGTGATGATCATTCCGTCATACGCCTGCTGTTCCACTTCATCAAACGTCTGATAAAACGCCTCCAGATGTTCTGCGGGCGTATTTTTTGCAACATGGGACCGCATGCGCAACAACGTGACTTCCACTTGCAGCGGAGAGTTGCCGAGCAAACGCAAAAGCTGCGTCTCGGTCACCTCTTTGCGCGGCATGAGGTTCAAGATCACAATTTTTAACGGGCGAATGTCCTGCGTATACGCTCGTTCTTCGCCCATCACAAAAATATGTTCAGACTGCAAAACTTCTTTCGCAGGTAAATGATCAGGTATCTTAATGGGCACGTCGACGCCACCTCTCATCTGGGCTTGCCTTGCCGACTCGCAGAGTGACAGCAGAATCGGACAAATTCCGCAATGAAATCAGTTTAGCACAAATCGCCCTGGCTCACCGTGCGCCCAAAACGATCGGGACATTCGCACAGGATCATAGGTCAATGCATTCTATGGTGATGACTTTGCAATTAGGAGGATGTGTACGCGTGGCGAATGAATTTCCGTGGATGTTTGACGCAGAGCAGGGACGCAGCGAATCTCCGTCGCATGCTGCAAAACATGAGAGTTATGCGAATTTGGAACCATCCTCTTCATCCACTTCCGATTCAACGACGCCCATTGCTCCGGTGCCACCGTTTTCGTACGAAGATCCCGACAGTTCACCTATGGATGTCGTCTTTCACGCATCGCAGGTCCCTCCCGCCGCCTCGATCCCGATGGGCTTGGAAGTACCGGGTGGACAATATAAAGTTGTGGAAGAAAAGGTCGAAATCGAGGAAATTTGGTTCAAGCCGCATCCGCATCATCAGTGCTTGAACATCTGCGAGTATGTGAAGGACTGTATGTTACATTGTGAGCGCACCTTGCACATGCTCATGTGCCAACCGGACGCACCCCTACGGCGGCGGCAATTGGCCTTATTGCAAGACATGATCGACGTGTCGCTGATGACCACACGCGTGATCGCCCGCAAGAGTCCACTGATGAAATCTGCATTGCTCTACTGCGCGAAGGTATGTCGCATCTGCGCAGATGAATGCGCGAGCTATGCGGACCCCATCTCGGTGTCTGCGAAACAATGCTGCCTGCGCTGTGCCGACGCCTGCGAAAAGTTTATATCCGGCTACACGTGGATGTAAACGGATGATGGGTTTGCGCGACGCGGTTCGGCCATTGACAAGAGGCCCGCACCCCTTCTTCGACATGCACAGAAGCACGTCCGCATAGGTTGTACAGAGGGGGTGCTCGCCGGTGCTCATCGCCATGGTGGTGCCGATCGCGCTGATTGAATCGTGGCTCATCTGGAAACGGATTGGCGTAAGCGCCAACGTGGACGCCGGCGTGTCGCACGACGTCGCAAACAGCGTTTTGATGCGGTTGACGTTCGCCACACAACTGATTGTCGAACTGTTGATGCACAATAAGACCGTGGGCGGGATCGCAGCCTGCGTGGCAGGCGTCAGCGCCGGCCTGTTGACGATGCGATCCGCCCACCTCGAGGCGTTTTCCGAGCTTGCGATGAACGTGTTCATGGGAGTGTCGATGGGGATTTTCCTGATTGGATCCCTTCCGCGTCACATCACCGTTTTGCTGATTACGCCTGTGCTCGGTTCAAGCGTATTCACGTGGTTGCACGTCGTCAGGCGGAAACGTCTCGCTTCGTGAAGGACAACCAGGATACTGCGAGAAAAACGGCATAGTACACGGTGAGAACCGCAATGGAAAACGATAAGGTCATGTTCGGCAATGGCGGCACGTCGGACTCAAAGTATGGTGCAAGGTTCCAGTTTGCGAACAGGACAAATTTGTCCCATGCGTAGCTGCGCAAGACCTCGGTGATGACGGGGCCAAAGAGCACCAAAAACACAGAGAGTGCAATCGCCACCACCGAGCTGCGAAATAGCGTGGAAATCATAAAGGCTAACGTCGCTGTCAGCAACAGCGGGATGGCCAGATACGCATAGGTGCGCACACTTTCCGCCCAAGTCGAGATGGACACCACATGTGCGCCATGCGGAAGCGAAAACGGCGCACTGGCACCCGAAAAACCAAACACAAAGCCGCCGACAAGCCACGACATGAAAGCTGTGAACAGGAGAAGCGTAAAGCTGAATGAAAGAACGGACAAATATTTACTCAGGAGTATCTTCCACCGACGGTGTGGCCGAATCAGCAGCAGTTTGACGGTGCCGGCAGCAAATTCACCTCCGACGATATCGCCAGCCACGATCGATGCAAAGACGATGACGAGATAGACCGCTCGCGACATGCTGTCCAAAAACATCCAAACTGTCTCCTTGGCATGGAATTGAACAGCCGTGTGATGTTTCAAAGCGACCCCCAATAGCGAAATGGCAACCATCGCGGCATAAAATATCCAAGTCCTTGCCCGCCGATAGATTTTCACGTGTTCATTGCGGAGAAGCCCCATCATGCTTTGCCTGCACCGCCCGTCATCTCTAAGAATCGATCCTCGAGCGTCTGTGTGGCGACGCGGACTTCGAAGATCGGTATGTCCGATTGCACAAGCAACTTGTGAACCCGTGGAATGGCCTCATGCGGCAGTTTTACCTCAATGCCGCCATCGACAATAGCGATCTCTGCCATGCCTTCCACCCGACCAAGCAGCGCCGCCTTCGCCTCTTCTTGGCACTTGGTTTCGACAAAGACGCTCACCAGTCCGTCTGTTCCTGCGGCGATCATCTTATCGATCCGCTCGACACTGACGAGTCTCCCCTGCTGGATGACAGCGACGCGATCACACATCAACTCCATCTCGCCAAGTAGGTGACTCGATACAACGACAGCCACACCTTCCTCGCGCGCCAGGCGCCGCAGATGATCGCGCAATTCGCGGATACCTGCCGGATCCAAGCCGTTGGTGGGCTCGTCCAAAATCAACACCGACGGTCGATGCAAAAGCGCCTGTGCGAGGCCGAGCCGCTGGCGCATGCCTAAAGAATATTGGCGAACTTTATCGTGAATGCGTTCAGACAAACCGACAAACTCGACGACCTCATCGATCCGCCTTGTCTCAATCCCTGGCGTCATCCGTGCAAACTGTTGCAAATTCTGATATCCAGACAAGTACTTGTACATCTCGGGATTTTCGACAATCGCACCCACCTGCCGGATGGCCTGTCCATAGTCACGCACAATGTCGTGGCCCGCAATCTCGACCGTTCCCGCACTCATGCGGACGAGGCCGACCATCATGCGAATCGTGGTCGTCTTACCCGCACCGTTCGGGCCAAGTAAACCAAATACCTCGCCCGAAGGGACATCCAACGTCAGGTTGTCGACGATCGCCTTTTGGCCAATTCGCTTCGTCAGCCCCCGCAATGCGATTGCGCTTGGCATGCAGCCCCTCCTCAAACCAATATATCCATGGTATCAGTTTACGTTCATAGGAAAACTCCACAACGCCTATTGTGATCCGATAGAGGTGGATCTTGTCAATAGTCAAATTAGACAACAGGCTGTCCAGCCAGGTCCACCTTACTCTTCTTCGACTTTTACCCGTCGCGATCGCGGACGCATACTCCAGTAGAGAAAAGCCACAACGACCGATGCGACGGCGATAAACAAAGCGGTATATTGGTTGCGAACCAAGATATCAACAAGCAAATGACTGACGAGCAATGACGTCACCGGCGACACGATCCAAGTCTTGAGTATGTGCGTCACTACACCTTGCCGCCAGATGTCCGATCCGACATGGGATTGCCCCACCCCGAAAATGGCCATCGTCGTCGCCTGTGTCTGCGGCACAGGTAAACCGAAAAGCGACGCTATCAGGACCAAAGTCGCACTCGTGAATGAAACCACAATTCCTTGCATCAGCGACAATTTTGTAATCTTTTTGGCGTTTGTATCTAAGACTTTGCTGCCAAGTGTCAAGGCGCCAAGAGAAACAAAGAGAGCGCCCCAGTATAAACCGGCATGCACCGTGAGGATCCCGGACGCCACCATCGGTCCGACCGCGTTGGCGACGTTGTTCATACCGGCTGAAAACGCCTCATAACACCCTGCCAAAACCAATAACGAAATCAAGATTGGAACCACACCTTTTGCTTTTCGCAACAGGCGGGGCTCGACGTGACGAACCAAGCTCCCTAAACCGAGCGCGATACACATTGCAAGAAACGGCATGACGAGCCATACGGCGATGATGAACAAAAGATGTACGTAATGCACATGCCCCATCGCGAGACCCGCGCCCACGACCGCACCGACCGTTACCTCACTGGTTGACAACGGCACACCAAACAGATTGGATCCAAATAGGGTCAGACAAGCCGCTCCCAGAATGATCACGGTGATCTCGACCGTGATGACATGCGACGGAACGATGCCACTGCCGATGGTCTTGACGACGTTTCCCCCGCCAATCACTGCACCGAGAAACGCTGCCACTGCGACCAACAGAAGGGCGACCCACTTTTTGCGCACCGCACCAGCGCCATATGCTGCCCCCATCGAAGCCGCTGTACCGCTTGCGCCGATGTTGGCGGCGAAAAATAGCGCAACCAGCCATGCTGCAATAATCATATACATCCCTCTTGTCGTACCTTAACGGCACCCAATTCATCACAAGTCCCAAATAAAAACGCATTAAACCAAATAGAAAAGTCGGATTTAGAGCAGTGTAGCACACCGAAGTTTCGGTTGCAATGACCTTGTCCCATGTTCTTCCGCCGCAGCGCCAGGCGCTGCGGCAGCCGGTCAAGGCCCATCCATCCAACCGTCAAAAGGCCTGCTCGTCACAACGGACGTAACCTCGTTGTGATCGCCAACAAACACCACACTTGCCGTAAAGTCGTCCCACTCGCTGTCGTCGATCCAGGCTAGCGAGAGGACGATGACGTGATCACCCGGCTGAAAATGGCGAGCTGGTGGACCATTGAGACAGACAACACCACTGTTCTCCTGGCCTTCAATGGCGTAGGTTTGCCAAATGACACCGTTCTCCACGCTCGTGATTTGTACCACTTCGTAAGGTCGAATGCGAGCGGCTCGCATCAAAGCTGGATCGAGTGTGATGCTTCCCATGTAGTTGAGATCTGCCTGCGTCACCCGAACACGGTGAAGCTTGCCCTTACACACCTTCCGCAGCACGCGAATCGCCTCCTCCCCGCGTCCGCAGACGCGGTGTTCGATTCAGCATATTGTTCGTGTGCTTGGTCATATGTTTCGGTGTTACACGTTGCCCCCTGTAACCGCATTCGTGCCGTAACTTTGGCCAGTCGATTCCCCAGAACCCGGGCTTTGCCACTCAATTGATCCCGTGCCGAATGTCGCGATGAAGTCGTCAAAGAGAAGTTCCCCGGCCAACTCGTGTCCGGCCTCGTTTGGATGCCAACTATCGCCGTAGTACGATTGCCAGGTCTGGCCGTGTGCGGCCATGTATACAGACATATCGTGATTTAAATCGATAAAATAGATATTTGGATTGTCAAACGAGCTTGCCTGCGCCTGTTCCGTAGCGATGTAATTCTCCACTTCAGCGTGATTGTACGTAGCGGTCGCCTTTGTCACCGGCGATGTGACGAATATCACCACAGCGTTTGCCGCAAGTGCTTCCTGAATCTCGTTGTGAATGGCTTGATTAAAGGACGCCATCGGCGTCTTGTCGTACACATCATTGAGCAGTCCCCAGGAAATGACGACGATCTGAGGTTTATCCTCGGCCAGCCAAGTCGCGTATTTGCCGCTCTTGTCCAATCCTACCGGCGATCCGCCCACGACCGTGCGATCGTCATATTCATATTGCGTGTCGGTCGAATTGGAGAGCGCCTGAAACGCCCGCCGCAAATAGCTGTCATTGTTCGGATCCTTCCACCCGTGTGCCATCGAGCCACCGACCACCATCACTTTTTCAGTGGTCAGTTGGCTGGACAATTGCCCTGCAGGCGTCGCAGCCATGACGTTGTCGGAGCGGCTTTGCAGCGTTCCCATACACCACCCACCAACCATCAGCATGGCGCCGCACATGACCAGCCCCGCACCGCGCCCGATACGACGCCAAACCTTACTTTGCTTGCCCGCATCCTTCCGCTTTGGCTCCTCCTCACGCTCCGTCACCGCTGTCATCCTTTCGAACTCTGCCAGGTGGAAAAGGTCAAGGATGGCCTTTCATCTAGCTTGCTTGATCAAATCTCCCTTCGCTATGTATATCAAAAATTCCTTGAAGCGAATTCGAAAAATGCATCTATTCGCACCGCTTTAATGAACCGTTCCGTGCGCGTCACAATTGACCTCATCGATCACCCTCCGAATCACCGCGTCGTCGACTGTATCGTCGTCGTACGTGATCACAGCAATTTCGTCAGATAAATCGACATCCAAGTTGCGTACACCCGCAATAGCGTGCAAGGCCACCGAAACCCGATTGGCGCAAAGCGGACATGTTACGGATTGCAGCGTGATCGTTGAAATGGCCACGGTAACAACACTCCTTCCGAGAATGTGTGGATAGCATCCCCGTGTGCCTGTCTGCGTTATGCCTGAAGGCAACGATACGAATACCATAAACGCGCATATCCTTCCAGGATCATACACATGCTAGGTACGCACCTATGAATAAGGGTGGTATC
Source organism: Alicyclobacillus sacchari (assembly GCF_004366795.1). Classification (GTDB taxonomy): domain Bacteria; phylum Bacillota; class Bacilli; order Alicyclobacillales; family Alicyclobacillaceae; genus Alicyclobacillus; species Alicyclobacillus sacchari. The sequence continues at coordinate 156,309 of NZ_SORF01000005.1, forward strand.
ACATGGGATGGTTCAAACAACTGACAGAACGCTGGTCATTCACCAATCCTGTTCACGGCCGCTATGCGCCACACATACCGAACTTCAGGGACTTTCCTGACTATACAGGTAAACTCGATCAGACACTGGAATACCTTGCTCAGACACTCGGCGTAAGCGACGACTACATCGTCCGCATGATTGAGGTGCAAGGCGTTTCTGGAGCGTTGATCTTCTATTCGAGTATTTGCGACAAGCGTGCGGTGGAAGACACGCTGCGCTCCATTCATTCGCATCGGTTTCCCCGACGCATGCCCAAAAATTTGTCCCAATATCTGATTGAACGCGTATTGGTGGGTTCAGACGCCATTTTTATGGTCAACATGTTCGAGCTGCGCGAAGCCGTGGCTGCCGGCAAGCTGGTCTTGCTATTTGACCAACATAAGCCCGCGGTGGTCATCAGCGCAAAGGCGGTGGAGCACCGCACACCGGAACAGCCCACTGTGGAAAGCGCATCTCGCGGATCGCAGGTTGCCTTTGTCGAAAATATCGACATCAATCTGGGGATGATCCGGCAGTTGCTCAGCACTGATACCTTGGTCATCAAGCGCTGGACAATTGGCGTTCGATCGCATCACGTGGTGGCCATGGCGTTTATTCGGGACGTCGCCAACCCTGTATTGGTCGATACCGTGATGAAACGCCTGGAAACGATTCATATCGACCACATCAGCAACTCGGCCGCCATCGAACAGCGGATCAGTGATCACCCTTGGTCCCTTTTCAACCTGACGCGCGTGACAACCCGCGTAGATAGCGTCTGCCGCGAGTTGAACCAAGGAAAGATTGTCATCATTGTCGATGGCGATCCCACTGTGCTCCTTGCACCCACAACCTTTCAGGACTTCTTTCAAACAGAAGAAGATTATGTGCATTCCTGGTGGGAAGGAACATTTATTCGTTGGCTGCGCATCATCGCGTTTGCCCTCGCCGTGTGGCTTCCGGCCCTATATATCTCATTTGCCGATTTCAGCCCGGAATTGCTGCCAAAGACGATGGCTTTACAAATTGCGCAATCGCGGCAGGGTGTGCCGTTTCCCGCTGTCATGGAAGTTATCATCATGCAGACGGTCGTCGAGATTTTGCGCGAGGCCACTCTCCGCATGCCTAAACAAATGGGTCAAACCATCAGTATTGTCGGTGGTCTTGTCGTCGGTCAGGCGTCTGTGGAGGCGGGCATCGTCAGCAACATTCTGATCATTGTCGTCGCACTGACTGCAGTCAGCATCTTTGTGAGTCCGAGTTACGAATTCACCGTCATGATTCGCCTTGGCGGCTGGATCATGATCCTGGCAGCAACGCTCCTTGGATTTTACGGCGTCGTCCTCGTTACGCTCTGGGCTTTGTATGAAATTTGCAACCTAAAATCGTTTGGTGTGCCGTACGTGGATCCTTTAGGTGGCGATTACGTCAAAGACGCGTTTGTCGACGGCTTGATTCGCCTGCCGATCACGGTCATGGACAAGCGTACCAAGCACTTGCATCCGTTCGATGCGACCGGCGACACCGACATGGTAGTGCCTGTGCCCCATCCGCAACTCGAGAAGTGGCCGCCGCCGCCCACCACTCCCAAGCGCCGGCGAAGGTGGTGGCGACGCCAGCCATGAAGAGGCTTTGGCTTATGATGTTCCTCGTCCTTCTCTGCGTTACGGGATGCGGCGATTACCAAAAGATTAATGAACGCTCGCAAATTATTGGTGTCGGTGTCGATGCCGTGCCAGGGCGAAACGACGTTCTCGCGTTTACCCTGCAGATACCGAACTTGGAAAAACCGACGTCGCAAAGCATGAATCTTGGCACGAGTGGCAGACAGGGCGGTGAATCCCAGCCGTATAAAAACTTTTATGTCGAGGCGACTTCGCTGCAGTCCGCACTGGCCAGAGCGCAGACGACCTATGATAAGTCGTTTTTTCTTGGCAACATGGAAACCATCGTCTTTCAGTCGCAGTTGAGTGAACAAGCCGTCATGCGCGTCACAGAGCAGATGATGAGAGACGAGTCACTCGACAAGTTAGCCGTCGTTGTTGCGTCACCATCATCGGCACGCTCGGTCTTGGAGGCCAACACGAGTTCTCCTCCGGCCACCTATATCGAGTCGATGTGGACGCGTTCCATTCCGCAACGCGGCTTCACGGCACCAACGCGCCTTTGGGAGTTTTGGCGAGACGCCGAGTTGATAGGCCGCGAACCGCATATGCCGCTGGTCGAAACCCTGGACGACGGCGTTAAGGTGGGAGGTACGCTGGCGTTTCAAGGATACCGGCCCGTATGGGCGCTCAGTCCCGATGATACCGTGTTCTATAATCTGCTTGCTCACGATATCCATGCCTTGGCCTTGAACATCCCGGACGGTGACAAATCATTTGATATCAAGAATACGTCCAGCCGCTCGAGTTTTTACGTGACAGACGATCACGGTATGCTGACCCTACACGATTCGATCCAGGTCAATGCGGATCTCGCGTCGTCCGAGGGGCTTGGGCAACGACCAACCACAAACGCCGAAAGTGAACGATACGAAGACGTCATTGAGTCTTACGTCAGAGAGAACGCGCTCAACGTACTGAAACGACTACAAGAGAACCAAACAGATATCGTCGGATTTGGTTTTTGGTACATGATCAAACATCCAAAAGCGGCTATGCTCGTGCGGGATCAGTGGAGCGACATGTTCCGCCATGCCCGCCTCGATGTACAAGTTCATTGCACCATCTCCCGCGAGGGCAACCTCATATGACAGGAGGGGAAATACTTGACCAAGGCAACCATTTCTAAGTACCAGACCATCGCACTGTCTTCTTCGAGTTACCTGCCTGTCATGTTCTGGTTTTATCCGAGTGTCGCCGTACACTACGCGTTTCTCGATGCGCAATGGGCCGTCTTGGCGGTCGTGCTGATCGGGGTTTGGGTCAATTGGATGCATGGCAAATTCAATGACCGCTTTCCCAACATGACAGGGGCGGATCCAGCGGTCCTACTGTTCGGAAAGCCCTTGGGCAAGTTGATTGTCATTGTCTATATGCCCGTGTATATCCTGTTTGTCTCGCTAAGTTTATATTTTGCCATTAGTTTGATGAAATACTTTTTCCCGCACACACCTCGTTACATTCTCGGCGCGGCGATGACACTCGTCAGTTGGCGCGGAGCTTGGTGCGGAATCGAAGCGCTCGGCCGCACCGCCGCCATCGTCCACCCGTTGACGTTTGCGGGCATTATTGCTGCGTTTACGGCCATCTTGTTTCAAGCCAAGCATCCCATGCTCCCGCTTGCCATAGCAAGCCCCAAAGCCACTGCCATCGCGACCTATCACCTGCTGCCGCTCTATCTCGGCGTGGATCTCATTCTCATTCTCAGCCCATACTACGCGCATAAAAACAAGGTCAGCGCGTGGTACCCGGTATACGGCTCCATTGCGAGCGGTATAATCGTGCTCCTCGTGTTCTTTTCCATTGTGATGAACCTTGGCTGGTCCCCTGTGGAACGGCTGGCATATCCCGTCCAAGTGGTGATTCAACTCATTCGTCTGCGTGGATTTTTGGTCGAGCGCCTGGGAATTGTGATCATCATTCTGTCAGTCGCCTTCACGACACTGTTTATCAGTAACCACATCTGGGGCATCTCCACGACCATCGCCCGCATCTTTGGCCAGTCGGATCACCAATTTAAACCGTACACCTTGTTTGTCGCACCGTGCGTGTATACGCTGAGCCTAATCGTACAGTCGACGGTGGAAGCGCGCAGTCTGGTCTACAACATTCTGACTCCTGTGACTTGGCTGCTGATTGTCATCATCCCGACCGCCAAGCTCGTGACATCCTATGTACGAAACATTCGTACCGATGATCGAGAAGAAGGTCCCAGACAAATCAAGCAGCCAAATCAGACATACCGTCGAACGCAGCGACGAACTAGGGGGAAGGCGTAACGTGTATCACTTGGCCAAGGCCAGCAACGTTTGAAAATCGGCTTCGCTAAGCTCGATACTCACAGCCGCCATATTCTCTTCCAAATGTGCGACCGACGATGTACCCGGAATGGGAAGCATCACAGGCGAACGCTTTAACAACCAAGCTAAAGCCAGTTGCGACGGCTTGGCATGCAGCCGTTTGGATATTTCGTCGAGTGGGCCGCCCGCCTTTGCCAGCTGGCCAGTCGCCAGTGGAAACCAGGGAATGAACGCAATCTGATGCGCCTCACAGTACTGTAAGACTGGCTCGGCATCGCGCTTTACGAGATTATACAGATTCTGCACCGACACAATGTCGACAATTTTGCTGGCTGCCTCAATCTGCTCGACAGTCACTTCGCTCAGACCGATGTGGCGAATCTTCCCCTCATCCTGCAGGAGCTTTAATTCGCCGATTTGTTCCTCCAACGGAACCTTTGGGTCAATCCGATGCAGCTGCAACAGATCGATCCGCTCAACGCCTAAATGGCGCAGACTTAAATGGACCTGCTGCCGAAGATACTCGGGACGGCCGACCGGCCGCCAATCGTCCGGGCCGGATCTGGTAAGCCCCGCCTTCGTCGCGATCACAAGGTTTTCTGGATATGGGTGCAGTGCCTTTCGAATCAACAATTCGGAGACAAATGGTCCGTACGCATCAGCCGTATCGATAAACGTGACATCAAGCTCCAGCGCGCGGCGCAGGACGCGTACAGCTTCATCCGGATCCCGAGGGTCCCCCCAAACCCCAGGTCCCGTCAGTTGCATGGCCCCGTAACCGAGGCGATTGACAGTCAAATCGCCGCCGATGGCAAACGTCCCAGAACGTTTCGCGGACATCGTTTCGTTGGTCAAATGTATCCCTCCATGTTTCTTACAAATGTTTAGTGCTCCAAACTTAGTTTAACCTTTCCACATGCAAACACCAAAATTCCTATTGCCGACCTCTCCCTTGCAATCTTTGTTCCGATTGCGCCCGTGCGACTCGTTACTCAACGCTGAATGTGGATGACCTAGAGCAAATGGGAGACTGACAGGACGAACTTGGACGACGAAGGTGTGATTGCATGCGCGCTCACATGTTCAACGGAAGGAATCGGGAAGAAGGGAAAACGCCGTTTTGGCCATACTCGTCTTGAAAACTACGAAGATCACCGGAGGGCGTTGCCCATACGCGAGGGTGAAGACATCTTATCGGGGAAACCACTCGGCCCTGTTGTCAGGGGCAACGATGCCACAAATGATGGAACAAGCATGACACCGTGCCCCTCACCTGTTAGGCTCGTTGGAACAATTGAACTTGCACGAGAAACGAATCGGGCATTTCCTGTTTGGCAAACGCCTCGGCTTCTTTTGCGCTGCCAAGGGGAGGGGTGAGAAGGACCTTCGGCTTCTTCGCAAACACTTCGTACATCGTTTTATACGCGAACACTTTGTATACGTTCATCATCCAACATTCGCCTCCTGAACTTCTGCTTACATGTATAGTGTATCCTGGAGGCGATCCGCGCTCAATCGGCAAAACGTCGATTGTATGCGCTAGCATCAGAATATTGTACGAAACGTTTGGCTAACGAAAACGGTTGCCCTAACATACGGTACACTCAGTCGTTCCACCCGACTTTGCGATCCAGGTTATGAATAGCGTCGACAAAACGGACTGTACCCGTTTTGGCGCGCATGACAATCGACTGCGTGCGAGCACGGCCATTCGCAAGAAACCGAACACCATGCAACAGCGATCCGTCTGTCACACCCGTTGCCGAAAAAATGGCGTCATCGCCAGCAACCATATCTTCCAACATGAAAACGTGATCCGGGTCCGTGACTCCCATGTCGATACAGCGTTGACGCTGCTCATCGTTTTCAGGAAGTAAGCGGCCCTGCATCTCTCCACCAAGACATTTCAGCGCACACGCGGCAAGAACACCTTCCGGCGCGCCGCCGGAACCCAGCAAGATATCCACACCACTTTCCGGAAACGCCGTCTGGATGGCAGCTGCCACATCACCGCTTGGGATGAGTTTGATCCGCGCGCCGGCCGCCCGCACTTGTTCAATCAACTCCGCATGGCGAGGCCTGTCCAGAATGACGGCAACCACCTGGGAAACAGGTTTACGATTGGCCTTTGCAACGGCCTCCAGATTCTCTCGCACGGTCTGTTCCATATGTACACAGCCTTTGGCACTTGGACCGACGACAAGCTTGTCCATATACATATCCGGCGCATGAAGCAAGTTTCCACGCGGTGCAATTGCGACGACGGTCATCGCGTCCGTCTGGCCACTGGCGACGACGTCCGTCCCTTCCAGTGGATCGACGGCGACGTCGACGATGGGTGGCACACCGGTACCCAACCGCTCACCGATGTACAACATGGGGGCCTCATCCATCTCCCCTTCGCCAATGACGACGGTTCCGTCCATCGAAACAGTGTCGAACATCCTTCGCATGGCTTCCGTTGCCGCTTTGTCCGCCTCCATCTTGTTGCCGCGCCCCATCCAGCGCGCGCTCTTGAGCGCGGCCAATTCAGTCACGCGAACGATTTCCATCGCCAATTCGCGTTCCATCTCACATCCACCTCTTTCCTATCAACACCCCAAGTATCATCCTCCCTCTGACCAACTATGCGAACAATTGACGAATCTGTTCGTCTTTATCTTGCAATCGCATGGTCAGTGTAGTGAAATTGACGGTAGTTGTATGGCCGCCCACAGTTGACGATCCGCCGTTTTCTTTCGCAAGGAGGCTTGACGATGCAACCGACCGACAAGGATTCATCGCTGCCATTCCCTTGGCGCTATGTTTCAGCCTTTCTCATTTGCGTTGCCCTGACTGGACTTGCCATTCTGATCGCAAATGAACTTCACATGCCCCATGCGATAACCGTCGTGATCATCCTTGGCATGGCGCTCGTGCAAGTTATTCTCCAACTCACACTGCTGTTGCACGCCAGTTTCAAAGACGAGCGCTGGGTGCGTTTGGCGGCGCTGATTGGCGGCACGTTTATTGCTATCGTCGTCGTCAGCTTTACCTATTTGGTGATGACATTTCAAAGCGGCGTTTCGTGACCAGAAGGAGGATTTGCATGATTCGACTGCGCGGCCACCACTTACTATGTCTGCTTGGGTATCGGGGTATGGGCTACTCGGAGGAATATGTTCGCAACATGACGCAAATCTACGAGACCTTGCGTACGACGCCGGAGACACGCGTGCGATTGGTCGCCGGTCCAGACGATTTGTGCGCACGATTCCCTGCCGACAAGCCATACCACTGTCAGAACGCTGGTGTCCACAGGCGGGATGCTGCCGTATTGGCACGCCTGGGACTCAAGCCGAATGGTTGGGCCACTTGGTCTGAAATCCAGAAGCGCGTCGCTCAGCGGGTACAGCCTCAGGACATTCACGCACTGTGCAAAACGTGCTCCTGGCGCACATATGGCGTTTGCGAAGAAGGCGTGGCACTGGTGCAGTCGAGCCGTCCTTTGCCCCCTGCACCACAGGTCGATTGAAACTTCACGTGGCGTCCGAGGTTCAGATTCGTTCTTCGTCTGTCGCCGTCATGTTGCGATGCAAGGCAATCGGAAGCTCAATCGTCACGGTCGTCCCCTGTCCAATGGTGCTCTGTACAGACATACGGCCGCCATGTTCCGCGACAATTCGTTGACTGACCATCATACCCAGTCCCGTTCCTTGTTCCTTCGTCGTGAAAAACGGCTCTCCGATATGTTGTAACTTCTCAGGCGAAATGCCAATGCCCTCGTCGACGAAGTCGATTCGTACGTAATCACCGCTTCGCGTCGCCAGTACGCGCAAGGTTCCCCCGCCGTCCATCGCTTCAATGCCATTGCGGACGATGTTGATAAACACCTGCTTCAATTGATTTGGTTCACAAGTAATCTGAGGCAAATCTTCACGAAAAGACGTCTCGATCACGACGTTGTGGATAATCGCCTGCGGGCTCATGAACGCCACAATTTCTTGCAACAACAAGTCGACATCTTCCATTGAGTAATGGACTTGCTGCGGCTTGGCCAGCATGAGCAACTCGCCTAAAATCAGCTCCATGCGGCCGACCTCGCCTTTCATGATTTCCAGATATCGTTTGTTATTTCCTTTTGCTTTACGATGCATCAGATCGATGAACCCTTTCAGGGCCGTGAGCGGATTGCGAATTTCATGGGCGATGCCGGCCGCCAGCTGACCGACGGCAGCCAACTTTTCCGAGCGCTCCAACAGTTCCCGCGAAGTCTCCAGCGCCAACTCCTGTTCTTTGCGAGCCGTAATATCTTGGGCAACACCAAAAAAGCGGATAGGCCTGCCATCCGCGTCCATGTCGGTTTGGCCGAGTGCCGATATACAGCGGACTTCGCCGCGCCCCGTACGAATCCGAAACTCGATTTCGTACAATTGCCCCTGTAACGACTCCTGCACCGCATGATCGACCGCCTGACGATCTTCATCGACAACCGTTTGTAAAAAAGCCTCGTACGTTCCGGAAAATGTGTTCGGATCCATACCCCAAATGGCAAACATCTCATCAGACCACATGAGATGATCATGCTCGACATCGAGTTCCCAGTAGCCAGAGCGGGCCAGTTGATGCGCCTGCTTCAAATTGTCACGGCTGCGTTGCAATGCATGCTCTTGTGCCAGTTTGTCCGTGATATCCCGAAACGTCATCACGGCTCCGACAATCTCATCGCCTTCGTTGATGGGCGTGATCGAGTATTCAACAGGGATGTATGTGTTGTCGCTTCGGCAAAACCGCGCTCGTGATGCCGTGATCACCTGGCCTGTTACGAGGGTACAAGCAAACAGAGACTGGCTATGCACGTCCTGACCCAGAACCGCAGTGACAGAAGCAAATGGTTTGCCAATCATCTCTTCAGTGGTACGCCCCAGGATCTTTGCCGCGGCTGGATTGGCGAAAATAATGTGCTCTTTTGGATCGATCCCGACAATCCCCTCGCTGGCCGCATTCAAAATCCACTCGTACTTCCGCTTCAGCGCCGCCAGTTGTTCGGCCGCAAGCCGTTCATCCGTCACATCACGGCCAATGCCAATAACGCCCACGGCCCGCCCCCGAGCATTGCGTTGTATACGCAAGGTCACCTCAAACCAGCGATAGTCGCCTCGCCTGTGGAGAATGCGCAGGGTGACACGTTCGTTGTCCGTCCCTTGCTCCATTGCCTGTATGGCTTCGACCCACACATGTCGATCTTCTGGGTGTAAGAAAGGTTCAATCGTTTGCCCCAAGAGTTCCTCAGACGAGTACCCTACAATATGGTAAACAGACGGCGACACGTACTCGCAGATGCCGCCTGGCGTACAATATGTAATGACGTCTTGCGAATTATGTGAAATGATATCAAATAGCTGCTTGATCCGCCGCGCCCGGCTGCGCGGAGAATCCGCCGGCCCTTCCGTCATGGCAACCACCTGCGTTCCGCAAACGAACCGGTGTTGACAAAAGAGCCGAATAGGCCATCGAGTGCCCTTCGGCTCACCTTTTGTAACAAGCCAGTTCAATGTTCTCTATCTCAACCTAGTCTACTTGATGTATCATACGTGGCGGAACGCAGTTTCGCAATGACCAGTGACTGTCAAAATGCCCGGGCATACTGCTTCGGCACATTCAGCTCGACACCCAGCGCCTGCGCTGCGTGAATGGGCCAATATGGATCGCGCAGCAGGCCGCGACCGATGGCGACGAGATCGGCATCTCCGCTTGCGACGACAGACTCGGCCAGCGCGTACTCATCGAGCATACCGACCGCAATCACTGGCACGCCAAGCGCTTCCTTGATTTGACGTGCGAACGGCACCTGATAACCGGGGTAATTACCTGGTTTACGCTTGCCTGGCCTGCCTTCCCCACCCGAGCTGACGTGCACAACGTCGACCCCGGCCTCTCGGTAGCGGCGACAAAGCTCGATGGCGTGATCGATCCCATAGCCTCCGTCGACATATTCGACGGCCGAGACGCGAATCAGCAACGGCATGTCGCTGGGCATTTCGCTTTTCACTGCCTGTATGACCTCGACGCCAAAACGAGCAAGATCCTGTCCATATTCATCGGAACGGCGATTGGTTACGGGCGATTGGAACTGGTGAATCAGGTAACCGTGCGCACCGTGCAACTCGATGGTGTCAAACCCTGCGGCCACAGCCCTCTTTGCCGCTTGGCCAAACCGCTCGACCATACGCTTGACCTCGTCTGTCGACAATTCGCGAGGCAACTTGTACTGCGGCCCCTCAAAGGCGATTGCAGACGGCGCCACAGGCGTTGCGGCATCTTCCGCCTTGCGTCCGGCATGCGCGATTTGCACGCCAATTTTCGCGCCATAGCCATGGCACGCGTCCACAATTCGCGCAAACGGCGCAATGTGGTCATCCGACCAAAGCCCAAGATCAAAGTCGCTGATCCGGCCATCCGGCTCGACGTCTGTCATCTCGATGATGACCAAACCGGCTCCGCCAATGGCGCGGCTCGTATAATGCGTATAATGCCAGTCGTTCGGCTTACCGTCTTTTGCCGTCACTGAGTACTGACACATCGGCGCCATGACGATCCGGTTTTTTAACGCTAGACTTCCCACTGTGAACGGCGTAAACAGGTGTGCCATGGTTCAACGCTCCCCATCTCCAAAAGTACGACCCACGCGGGCAATTCACCCTCATGGTGCCCCAAACCAAGCCTGGGCATCTGCTTTCGTCTATTTACTTACTACGATTTTTATAGCACATTCGCCGTCCCCATGCAAAATCCCGGTCCAACAGTGTGTGTCAAGGTTGTGCGTGCACTCCACGAAGTGGTAACGAAACCGTCACCTGCGTGCCGACACCCCAATCTGCAGGGCTTGCGATGCTCATCTCACCGCCATGCGCTTCGACAATCCACTTTGCAATCGCGAGCCCGAGCCCGGCTCCGACCGTCGAGCGCGATGGATCAGCCTGGTAAAACCGTTCCCATACGCGCGGCAAATGTTCCGGCGCAATGCCCGATCCCGTGTCCTTTACGAGGATCAAAGCGCGATTGTGGCGTCTCAGCACAGCAATCACGATACGTCCACCTTCTGGGGTAAACGACAAGGCATTGTCGAGAACAATGGTGAACAATTGCCTTAATCGCTCTGGGTCTGCCTGCAAATGCACTGGCTCCAAACTGTCGGTCCGAAGTTGTACGCCGTGTGCTCTGGCGAGATCGGCAAAGCGCTCCTCGGCTTCCCGGGCAAGGGCGTCAAGCTGCACATCGCGCATTTGCAGCCACGCATGTCCAGAGTCTGCCCGTGCCAAGGCGAGTAAATCCGTAACCAGTTTTTGCAACCGACGCGTTTCGCGATCAAGCGCGGCCAGAGTCTCACCCATCTCTTCCACGGTCGCTGACGGATGGCGAAACATGCGCTCGACGTGGAGCTGGACGATGGAAAGAGGTGTCCGCAATTCGTGCGATGCGTTGGCGACAAACTGCTGCTGACGTGTCCAGGCGCGCGATATCGGCGCCAGTGCTCGTTGCGCCAGGAAGATACCAATGGCTGCAGCCAGACCGGCAAAGCCGATGATGCTCACTTCCATAACCCTTGCCATGTGGCGTAAAAAGGCGACGTCCATAGTACGGTTATATAACAGATAGACAGCTTTGACGGGTTTGTCTTGATACACCATGGGCGGTGTGGGATAAACCGTTTCTAAGAGAAATGGTGTGTTGTTGAGAACGACCGCTTGTAATCGGTTTGCCGCGGAGAACGTAAACAGTTGTTTGAGTCCCGTGTTCGACAGACTTCCAGCGGGCGTCTGGACAACCATGTGCTGCGAGGCTCCTTCCAGTACATACACCATGTGTTCATCGCGCGTTTCCCGCTCTTCTTCATCCAGTGTATCAGGAGGCGGAGCATGTCCCAGCACGGCATCCGACTTTGGGGCGCGGTGATCCGTCAAAACACGATCTATCCCATCGTGATCGCCGAAAAGTTGATCATTATGATGCGCGAGAATTTGCGTGGCGGCCGAGCTGACCACCTGGGCTTCCAGTGACCACAGACGCTGGGCGGTGACGCGGTCCACCACCCATGAAAACAGCACAAGAATTCCAATAAACGCAAGGGTATACAACGTAACAAGCCGCCATGCTGTTTTCCGGAACACGGTCACGACTCACTCCAGATATAGCCGACATTGCGAATCGTGCGAATGCGCTTGTCCAGATCAAACGGCTTCAACTTCTTGCGTACATAGTGAATGTACAAATCCACCGTCGACTCGTTCGTGTCCGCATCGTGTCCCCACAGGCGATAGGAGATGCGCTCGCGCGTAAGAATTTCTCCCTGATGCAGCAAAAGATATTCGAGCAATTCGAATTCCTTGTCAGTCAGGACAAGTGGCACATCCCCACATGCGGCCTCTTTCGCGGACGGATTGAGAACAAGATCTCCGCTTTTCACAGTCATGTCCGAACCAACATCGCGATTGCGTCGAAGCAGCGCCCGCAAACGAGCGAGCAATTCTTCCGTGGCAAACGGCTTTGCCAGATAGTCGTCCGCTCCTGCATTCAGGCCAACCACGCGATCATCGACATCGCCGCGCGCCGTGAGAAACAGAACGGGCACAAAAATCTGCTGCTGTCGCAGCTGTTTGACCAACTCGATCCCGTTCAGTCCAGGGAGCATAATGTCGACAATCAGCACGTCATACACGGCCGACTCTGCGAAATAGAGGCCATCTTCGCCAGTCTCCGCCACATCAACCTGGTACGACGCCTCTTCCAGGATATCCTTGACAATCGCGCGAAGACCGGAATCGTCCTCGATCAATAAGACGCGCATAGATACACTTCCTTATATTCAATCCATCCATGCCGTTGGTGTACCACAATACCCAAACAAACTTGAAAGCACATTTGGGCCGCCGGTGGCGCCGCACATAGATTCCAGAACGCCACCCATTCTACGACGATCCCGACACATGCACAAAAGTTTTTTCAAGGATACTTTGCGAAAATGGATATTGATTTGTCACGAAGTCCCTTCCTCCATCGAACTGGGCAAACAAGGAAAGGAGCATCTTTGCACGTGTTGAAGGTCATCGAACACATGCTTCCAGCTACGATACACCCAATGGTCGTTCACTTCACGATCGCCATCACCTATCTCGCAACACTCGCAGGCCTGATTGGACTCGTCCGCCGCAAGTCAGATTTTTGGCCGAAATCGTTTTTGTATCTCCTAGGTCTTGGTGTCCTGGCCACCATCGCGGCGGGCGTCGCGGGTGTGGTCAGCGAATCATACATTTCCCATATATCCCCGACGGTTGCCCCGATGTTTCATCACCACAAAGAGTACGGCGTACTCACAGGTGTCGCACTTCTTTTGGCTTTCGCGGCGCAGTGGCTGCTCGGCATGCGCAGACAACGAGTTGCCATGATCGGTTTCCTGGCCTCGCTCGCCGCGACCATATTGGTCACCCTGGCCGGACACCTAGGTGGAACACTGGTGTATCACGATGCATTTGGTATCTCGTAATCCGCTGGCCATCTGGTATACGTCAATCACCTAGTGTATTGCTCTCTATGGATTTCTCACGAACAGCGAAAATTGTTCAACTTTGTATGGGGATTTCAACTCGCGTATGCCTACTTCCGGGAAATCAAACCCAAAACAAAACCGCACCTGGACTTGTGTGAAACAGTCAGGTGCGGTTTTCTGATAAGCGAACGGTATGTATTAGGTACGAAGAAGCAAGCCTGTAAGCCGAGTTCTGTACTCCTGTGCTGCAAGCGGCACGCACGTGGCGGCCTCGCACGTTGGAGCAGCAATCATCTATCTAGGCCGACTGTTGCCAGTCGGCTCAAGCGACCAACCCGAGTGCGTGGCGGGCCACCACATCAGCACTCCTATCCGGTCTTGCTCCAGGTGGGGTTTACCTAGCCAGCCCGTCTCCGGACTGCTGGTGCGCTCTTACCGCACCGTTGCATCCTTGCCTGTGCCTGCATCAGGCCATCGGCGGTCTTCATTTCTGTGGCACTTTCCCTGAGATCGCTCTCGCCGGACGTTATCCGGCACCCTGCCCTGTGGAGCTCGGACTTTCCTCCCGTGCTGCCTTTCGGCCATGCACCGGCGATTGCCCAGCTTACTTCCTCGTTTGAAACCTTTAATAGTATACCCCGGTCTGCTTCGACTGACAACCGCATACCATAAAGTAACAAATTACAACCAACGCCACGGGTCAACACCGACGGGTACGGTCTCCACGACAACACCGTTGCCGAGTGCAGCCTGCAACTGTTTCGCGACCACCTCGCACACCGGCGCTTCCAACGCCGCATGCGGAACGTCGATCACGGCCATACCATCGTGCACTGCATCGGCCGCCTGATGATGCGAAACATCGGCCGTCACCATCACGTCCGCCCCCGCCGCCAACGCCTTGCCGATCCATCCACTGCCCGATCCGCCAAGCACTGCCGCCGTTTTGACGATCCGCCCTGGATCGCCCGCGTATCGCACGTGCGGAAGCCCAAACGCGATGCGCGCGCGATCGGCAAATTCGGCCAGCGTCTCCCGGACCGACAGTTGCCCGATACGCCCAATCCCGAAGGCCGCGCCAGGTATATCGAGGTCGTATATATCGTAGGCGACTTCTTCGTAAGGATGTACCCGTAACATCGCAGAAACCACATCGGCGAGACGATACGCTGGGACAACTGTCTCCAGCCGCACTTCGGAGACCAGCTCCAGTTTCCCAACTTCACCGACATACGGATGCGTCCCATCTCCAGGTACAAACGAACCGGTACCAGGTGCAGCAAACGTGCAGTGAGAGTAGTTCCCAATGCACCCTGCCCCTGCGTCACCGATTGTCTGTCGAACAGACTCGACACTCTCCTTGGGCGTATAGACCACCAACTTCTTAAGCGGAGTCCGATACGTGATATCAAGCGGCTGAGGATCGAGCAGTTCCAGTCTTTTTGCGATCACGTCATTGACTCCGCCCGGAGCCACATCAAGGTTGGTATGCGCTGCGAAGACAGAGATACGATGAGCCACTAACTCCGCAATGGCTCGCTGACGCGGCTGCGACCAATCGATGTGGGTAAGGGGCCGATACAATGGCGCATGGTGCGTAACCAACATATCGACACCTGCTGCAATCGCCTGTGTGACCAGTTCGGGCGTCACCTCCAAGCCTACCCACAAGCGCTCGACGACCGCATTGGGATCTCCCAGTTGGAGTCCAATTCGATCATGTTCCAACGCCAACTGCTTGGGAGCAATCCGCTCCATCTCACGCATGACATCAGCAACGCGTATGTCCATCAGGTAACTTCCTCCATCTGTGCAAGCCACAGCTCCAACATCCGTATCGAGCGATTCAGTTGAACGTGTTTCTCGCTATAATCGGACGATCCGACAGGCAATCTCGACGAGACCCAGCGCAGGCGGTCAAGGTCTGCCAAGGCGCGCTGTCGCGCGAGGGGATGGCGCGATCGGACAATCATGGGCCCGTAGGTGTACAAAAATGGACGCAATGCAGCCGGCGAAACTTCCGCCAGAAACCTCGGCAGACCAGTGGGTTCATACGCCAAATCCGGACCGTCCTTCGGCTCGGCGGCAATCACTTCATACAGCTTGTCCCCTTCGGCGACCAATGCCTCGGCCGCGATGTGGAAGCCGAGATCGTAGAATGCTGCCCGTACCAAGTGACCCGCGTTCATCGGTTGCAGGACGATGCGCCTGGCCGCTTTCGCCACGGGCTCACCCGTGCGCAGAAGCTGCGCATGGACGTGACCTCCGATGCCAGCAGATACGATCACGTCGGCCTCACCACGTTCGACAGGCGCAAGGCCATCGCCAAGGCGCAGCGAAATCTTCGTCGTCAAGCGATGCAGGGCGACGTTGGTACGAGCGCGATCGAGCGGACCGGTACGCAAATCGGTCGCAATTGCTTGTTCGGCTAGCCCATGCGCGATGGCGTAGATGGGCAAATTGGCGTGATCGGTGCCGATATCGGCCAACACCGCACAGGGTAAGGCATAGTCCGCGACTTGCTGAAGGCGCGGCGATAATCGTAGTTCGGACATACTCCACTCCAGATTCGACGATCCGCGATCGTCACGAATTCCAAAACGGCGCTTCGCGCCCCCGTAAAGTATATTGGATATGCGCGAATACCTCACGCGTCGCGGCGCGAAACTCCTGACGGGAGGATGGCGCCCCACAGCCACTCGCCTCGATGCCGAGTGTGCGCGCAACCGCCAATGCTCGCGGCAAATGGTAGTCGGACGTAATAATGACGGCCGTCCGATACTGTAGTTTTTCCATGAGGGCTTGGCTGTTCTTCAAATTTTCCCAGGTATTACTGGACCAGCGCTCCTCGTGAATCAATTGCGCAGGCACGCCGTTCATCATCAAAAACCGCTTCATCGACGACGATTCGCTCACCGTCTCGTCGTCGCCGCGACCGCCGCTGACGATGAACGCCTGGATATAACCATGCCGGTACAGGTGCAGCGCCGTACGCAACCTGGACAAAAGAGGCTTACTCGGGTGGTAGCCATCCGTATAAGCGCCTAACACAATGCCGACGTCGCTCGGTATCGGGCGCTCGCGCAACCCCTCGCGACGCAAATGGTGTGCAAACCGTTCGATGAACATCGAAGTGCCGCACAGTGCGATCACGACCGCAAACAGCGCGAGCAAGAGCCAAACGAACACATCCGTCACCCCCCTGCGAGGTGAACATGACAAAGTCTCCCTTCACCATACGCGCAGGGGTGTCACTCTAGACCGAACCGCAAGCTCGAAATGCAAAACAGGCTGTTTCCCCGTGAATCAGGAGACAAACAGCCTGTTGCCTTGCACGCGGGTTACAACCTCATTCGAGAAAATCCTTCAATCGCTTGCTGCGACTTGGATGACGCAGTTTGCGAAGAGCTTTGGCTTCAATCTGACGAATGCGCTCACGAGTGACGCCAAACACCTTGCCTACCTCTTCAAGCGTCCGCGTGCGGCCGTCATCTAAGCCGAAACGCAGGCGCAACACATTTTCCTCGCGCTCAGTCAACGTATCGAGGACGTCCTCCAATTGTTCTTTTAACAACTCATACGCAGCCGCATCTGCCGGGGCCGGTGCTTCGTCATCCGGGATAAAGTCGCCCAGATGGGAATCGTCCTCCTCGCCAATGGGCGTCTCCAAAGAGACGGGCTCCTGGGCAATCTTTTGAATTTCGCGCACCTTGTCAGGCGTCAAGTCCATCTCTGCGGCAATCTCCTCCGCAGTCGGTTCACGACCCAGTTCCTGTAAGAGTTGACGCGAAACGCGAATCAATTTATTGATGGTCTCAACCATATGCACTGGAATACGGATGGTTCGCGCCTGATCCGCAATCGCGCGCGTGATGGCCTGGCGAATCCACCACGTCGCATATGTGCTGAACTTATAACCCTTGCGATAGTCAAACTTTTCAACCGCCTTGATCAGCCCCAGGTTGCCCTCTTGAATCAAGTCCAGGAACAACATGCCACGGCCGACATAACGCTTTGCGATGCTCACGACAAGACGGAGATTGGCTTCGGCCAACCGGCGTTTTGCCTCTTCGTCGCCGGCTTCAATCCGCTTTGCCAATTCGATTTCTTCTTGGGCCGACAAAAGTGGTACCCGGCCAATTTCTTTTAGATACATGCGAACCGGATCGGAAATCTTGACACCGGGAGGCATGGAGAGATCATGCAAATCATAATCTTCTTCACCGCCGTCCTGTTGGCTCGGATCTCCATCGCGCTCATTTACGACATCGATACCTTGTTCCGCAAGTTGCTCAAAAAAATCGTCCAAAGCATCCGCGTCCTGGTCAAACTGCGCCAACCGATCCGAAATTTCTTCATATGTCAACGATCCTTGCTTTTTACCCAGTTCCACCAGTTGCTGTTTTGCAGCTTGAAGGGTCAAGCCCTGATCTTCCTCGCGGACTTCATCTTTTGCCTTCGCCATAGTTCCCCGCCTCCTTTACCCCAAGTTCACTCCGCGTGAATCGCTCGGGGCTGCTTCAGTGTTGCAATCTGGTCCTGAATCCGTTCCACTTGCAACTTTATCTCTGTGGATTTCTCTTCATCACCGCCAGCTTCCACTTCGATCCACTGTCTAAGCAGACTTCTGTGCAGCTGCTCAAGCCGGTGCAATTCCAACGCACGCAGATAATCGTCCAACAGGGCTGTGGAAAACTCCGGCACTTCGTAAAAGAACAATGACGAGGCAAAGTGAGCCAACGACTCATCCTCCAGTTGATCTACGAAGGCGGACGGCGATCCGTCCGGATTCTCCAAACGCCATGCGTACAGATTGGATAACAAGGCAGTCTGCAACGGCTCGGCCAGTTCGGTCAAGCCCTTCTCCATAAGGTACGCGGCCGCCTCAGGACTGAACAGCACCGCCTGCAACAACCTCACACTTGCCTGTTGTTCCGCGCGCGCCAGCGGCTGCGCCACCGTCTTCAAACCGCTCGCTTCTCGTCCGAAAGTACGGCGCCTAGATTGTTTCGAGAAGGTTCGCAGTTCCTCCTTCAATGTTTCGACAGAGAGGTTAAATTCCTGTGACAAATTTCGCAACTCGTACTCTTGCTCGACTGGCGTGGCCCGTTCTGCGAGAATCCGCAGCGCCTGACGGACAAACTCGGTGCGTCCAACCGCGCTCACCAGCTGCGCGCCCTGCCTGATCTCATCGAGTAAAAATTGCACGACGGACAGCGTATTTCGGCTCAACAGGCGTGCAAATGCCGCACCGCCGTGCGCACGAATGTATTCATCCGGATCCATGCCATCCGGTATCCGCAACACGAGTGGCGATATGCCGACTCCTTCCAGAATGTCGATTGCCCGCACGGTCGCCTTGCGTCCCGCCTGATCTCCATCGTATGCGATCACGACTTTGTCACAGTCCGTCTTGAGCAGATGCGCCTGCTCCTCAGTCAATGACGTCCCCAAGGTCGCCACGCCGTGTTCAATGCCCGCCTGCCGTACCGCGATGACATCCATGTAACCTTCAAGTAACAGCGCTTGCTTCTCTTTGCGGATGGCCTTTCGCGCAACGTGGTATTGAAACAACAACTGACTCTTGTGGAACAGCTCATACTCAGGCGAGTTGAGGTACTTAGGCTTCACGCCCGCATCCATGGCTCGCCCGCCAAAGGCCACAACCTGCCCCTTGCGATCCGCGATTGGGATCATGACGCGCCCACGAAAACGATCCGAGACCACCGATCCAAGCTCGATGGCCAGCCCGCATTCGACTAACTCCGATTCCGTGAAACCCTTTCGCTTCAAAAATGGAACAAGAACGTTGCCTGGCTTGGGCGAAAAACCCAATTGATACAACGCGATGGTCGTTCGTGAAATTCCTCGCGAAAGCAAGTAATTCAGGGCTTGCACACCAGCATCTGTATTCATTAGAATGTGGTTGAACACTTTTGCAGCCAGAGCATGTGCTTCGCGAAAGCGCTCCAACTTTGGATTCGATGTGATGTGCCTAACGCCAAAATTTGCGGGCAAAGCGATGCCTTGCCGCTCAGCGAGATATGCAACAGCTTCAGCAAACGGCAATCCCTCGATATCCATAATGAAGCGAAATACGGTACCACCGGCTCCGCACCCAAAACAATGATACATTTGTCGTTCCGGTGACACAGAAAATGATGGGGTACGCTCGTTGTGAAACGGACAAAGTCCTGTCAAAGAGCGGCCGTTTTTTCGCAATTGGACGTACTCACTGACCACTTCTACGATATCAACCTGTTGACGCAGCGACTCTAGGAACGAATCGGGTACGTTCACCACGGCACCCCCAATTCGGTGCGACTGGAATTCAGTACGTCGAATGTTCCTTGCCTTTCGGCTTATATACAGTTATTCTACAAAGTAAGACACTTTCCTCCTATCTGATCAAAGTTTATCGTTTCCAAGCTGGGTAAAGGCAGGACACCTCTTCACGACGCGACGAACGACCGTGTCCGTTCGCGTTCAAGACAAACCTAGTATCGACGCATTGAGACAAATTTATCCTCTTCGATGTCCCGCAATCAGTGTATGGTTTGACAAATCCACTTATGTGTGCAATGTGGCCGAATTTCACTTTTGTTATCAATCCAATCGTAAAGATCGTATGATTTGGTCCAGTACGTCTTTTGCCTTGCCATGCAGACCTGCGAACTCGCGCAATTGATGTGAGAGAATGGCGTCGAGTGAACGTCTCGTCGGTGGTGAAACTTGAATCCGCCCCAAACGTCGTACGTCCACTTCCGTAAACGCGGTCAGCAAACGCCCAGTTCGCTCCGGAACGACGAATTCTGCAGATCTGTCCACATCGCGTCGACAGGGACCACAGACGAGCCCTCCCTCGGTCATGTGATAGGCCGCTGGCGGGACGAGCGGTCCCATGCAGCGAATGCATCTCTCCCAATTTGGACTGGCGCCTAGCCAACTGCAAATTTTTGCTTCGTATACGCGTGCCAGGAGATCGGGCGGCGTCTCGTCACGCAACTCCAGTGCATCGAGCACAGCTGAGAATTGGGTAAACATTGCCTTAGGCGCATGCGGGCGCTCCGGTGTGGACACAAGAGCGAGATCGCAAAAATAGGCGGCATACGCCGCCGCTTCGATATCCTCGTGCAGCCGTCGGCGGCTCGCCGTCAGCTGCACTTGCCGAATATCCCCCATCCCGTGACCCTGATATAGGAAATAAGTTCCCTGTGCACACAAGCGCGTTCCGGCCGCCAAACGACTCTGCGGTTTGAGCGCGCCTTTGGCCATCGCCGATACGAGACCGGACGGAGTCAAGAGCGTGACGATGGCACTATGTTCCCCGTAGCGAACCGTTTTGACGACCACCGCGTCCGTGTTGTACAGCAACGTTTCTCCAACTCCCAAATCGGCTGTCAAGATGGAGGGAAATGCGACTCCTCTGCGAGCTCGACGTCGTTCGCCACACGAACGTCGTCGCCTGTGAGATCCGCCTGCTCGCAGGCGCGGTACAACAAATATGCGTCGATATCGCCTGTGAGCTCGAACATTTGCCACGTGATGTCACGCAACAGGATCGTCTCCTTTCAAGCTCTCCTGGGCTGCATTTCCGAACGCCTTTAGTTTTCCGCGCCAACGGCCTGCTATACCCTGCCGAACTGTATCACACATCCTGGTCAAAGCCGAATTGGCGCAGTAGCGCCGGGCGGTTGCGCCAATCTCGTTTGACCTTAACCCATAGCTCAAGATAAATCCGATTCCCCAACAGACCTTCGAGTTCTCGTCTGGCCATTTCACCCACGCGCTTCAACATCTGACCTTGTTTTCCAATCAAAATGCCCTTTTGACTATCCCGTTCCGTGTAGATGGTCGCATGCACATGCAGCGTATCGGACGCCCGCCGCTCCATGTGTTCAATCGCGACCATGACCGAGTGTGGCACTTCCTCGCGCGTCAACATCAGCACCTTTTCGCGGACGATCTCGCTGATGATGAAGCTCTCCGGATAATCCGTGACCATATCGTCCGGGTAGTATTTGGGACCCTCCGGCAAGCGCGCTTCGATCAACCTTGCGAGCAAATCTGTTTGTTCTTGGCGCAAGGCCGACACTGGCACATACTCATCAAATGACCGCAAAGCTTGAAAAGCCGCGATCCTCTCCAGTATCAGTCCCTTCTCGACCGCATCCGTCTTGTTGATCACAAGAAAAACCGGTGTGCGCACGCCTTCCAGCTGCTTGATGATCTCTTGTTCCGCCGGGTGCACGGCAGACGTCACGTCGACGACAAACAGGATTAAATCGACTTCGCTCAACGTCTGCAGCGCCATATCGACCATCACTTCACCGAGACGGTGATGCGGCGTGTGAACGCCAGGGGTATCGATGAAGATCATCTGCGCGGTTTCCGTAGTCAGGACGCCGCGAATCCGATTGCGCGTGGTCTGTGGCCGATTCGACATAATGGCAATCTTCTGGCCGACAAGCGCATTTAACAAAGTTGACTTACCGACATTGGGACGCCCTACGATCGCGACAAATCCCGATTTAAACGCCATGTTCATCCCCCTTTCGCCTGCGTTTGATCACAGCTTGCTGACGATGCGGCCAACAGCGAAACGTCCACACTACAATTAAGCCGGCGGCAGCCATGCCGGCACCCACAGGATGGCGCCCGGTGAACAACCAAAAATGCCACGGCCAGAGGCTCACCACCAACCAAACCGCCAACGCGATGGCGCCGATCGACACGCACGTCACAGCTCCAGACGCGACGTCTTTCGCCACTCCCGCCACGACATGATGCCGCCACTGTGATGCAATGTCGACAGCCAGTTCAATTGCCGTGTTGAACAACTCGGCGGCAAACACGCACATGGCGACAAACATCGTCAAAGCGACATCGCGCAAGGGCGGCCGCAGCACGAGTTCGACTGCGCACAGCAGGGTGAATAGCCAAACGTCGCGTTTGACGTTCTGTTCGGTGTGAAACGCGTATACTACACCCTGCAAACTATACACGACAGCCCGCGCAAACGGCTGTGCCACTTGCAAGTCCGAGTCGTGGCGGTTCACTTCGCCCTCGTGCATGTCGATCGCCCCAATCTTTGTCAACCGCGCGACAAACCGATGGTCTGCAGGATTTCCTCCTGCAGCCCAAACATTTCGCGTTCATCTTCCGGATCAGCGTGATCGTAGCCATTGAGGTGAAGAAAGCCATGCACCAACAGGAACGCCATCTCGCGTTCCAAAGAGTGGCCGTACGATTCGGCCTGCGCTTTAGCCGTGTCGATACTGACGACGATGTCGCCGAGCACGGGCAACTCGCCCTCGGGCAGCGGCGTTTCTTCGCCTTCGAGCATCGCAAACGAAAGTACGTCGGTCGGCCTGTCCACCTGTCGGTACGTTCTGTTGAGCTCATGAATAACTTCATCGTCAACGAACAACACCGATACCTCGCCCATGATACCAAGGCGATCCGCGGCCGCCGTCAAAACCCGTTCCACGAACGACTGCGGATCCTTTCCGGCATCCGACCAAGGCCAATCGACCTCGCATTCGACGCCGATGGCGAGTTGATGTTCCGCCGTCATTTGGCCACTTCCTTCCGCAGTTTATCGATATCCGGATATTCAATCCGAGAGTGGTAGATGCCTTTGAGCGTCTTCATGAAGGCGCCGACCATCGCGTCGAGATCCTGCAGTGTCAAGTCGCACTCGTCCAACTGCCCATCCTGCAGGCGATCCCGTATGATTTTGCGGATGACGCCCTCCACCCGGTTCGGCGTAGGACGCGCCATGCTGCGCACTGCCGCTTCCACAGCGTCGCAAATCATAATGATGGCGCACTCACGCGTCTTGGGCTTGGGACCGGGATAGCGAAAATCGTCCACCTTGACGGTACCGTTCTTATCTTGCTCTTTCGCCTTGTTATAAAAGTACCACAAAATGGTCGTCCCGTGATGAGTGGCACAAATGTCCTGAATAGGTTTCGGTAGGCCTGCCTGTTTGAGCATCTCAAGACCGTCGCTGACGTGCGACGTAATGATCAAATGGCTCAAACTTGGCGCCACTTTTTCATGCGGATTGTCTTTCGTCATCTGGTTTTCGACGAAAAACATCGGCCGCTTTGTTTTACCGACGTCATGGTAGTAAGCACCGACCCGGCAAAGCAGCGGATCCGCCCCGACCAATTCAGCAGCCGCCTCGGCTAAATTGCCAACGATCAAACTGTGGTGGTAGGTTCCAGGCGCTTCCAGCAATACCTTGCGCAACAGTGGATGATTCGGGTTGGACAACTCAAGCAATCGAATGGGAGTCAACAACCCAAATGCCGATTCGAAGAACGGCAGAATGCCCATCGCCAGGATCGCCGCAAAAATGCCATTGAGGGCGGCGAGGCCCACGTGCAGCGACAGCGAGTGTAAATCGGTACTTCGGTTGGCCTGCAACAAATACAGTGCAAGCACAGAGCCGATATTCATCAACGACACGAAAAAGCCTGCCCGCATAAACGTCCCGCGACTCGTCACGCGAGCCACGCTGTACGCGCCGACAAGCGAACCGACAAATCCATAGAAGACAAAGTCGTAGTTAAAATTCAGGGCTGCGCCCAACAAAAACGAGAAATAGAAGGATGCCACCACCGCCAGAGACGAATCCATCATGACGGTAATCAGCATCGCACCTAAAGAGATGGGCAATAAATAGGCAATCGAATTCGGGCCGCCGGCCGCGATGATCCATTTCGTCACCGAAATCAAAATCGACATCAGAACAAAAACCAAGCCGAGGATGCCAAGCAGTAAATTATCAACCCTCCGCCGCGGCGCCCGCCTTTCGATGTAGGCGGCGAGCATGCCCACGGACAGCGCGACAAACAGCGCGAATCCAACCGCGATACCGACACTGGGATACGAAGAATACAGCCCGACATCTCGCAATTTGCTGATGACGTCTTGCGTGACGATACCGTTTTTTGCAACGATGATATCACCCGCGTGAATCAATACGGGTTGCACAGACAGGGCTGCCTGTTGCCTGGCCGCCGCGGTCGCCTGCGCCTGATAGATCATGTTAGGCTTGAGAACACTGACTGCAACATTTTGCACAATCAGCGCGTCGTCGTGATCAAGGCCCAGATTGAGATTCAATATCTGTCGGTCGACCAGCAGCGTTGCCTGCTGCATCGACTCTTGATAAAACGGCGCGTCGAGGATTTCCTCGACAACCCGTTCCGTGTCCCGCTCCAGAACCGTCATCTCTGCCGGCGTATGCGTGAGTAAACGCACTAACGTCGCCTGGCTCACTCCAGCTGGGGCAGCGTTGCGCAATTGTTTGAGCTTGTCCGCGTCGGAGAGCGACGAGTCCGATACGGCCTGCATCGCCGCTGCAAATAGAATATCGACACGGTTGACCGCCTGCGTCAAAACTGCGGGAGATTGCGCATACTGCTTGGGAACTTTGCTCTCCGCCGCTTCCTTCTCAGCTTCCGTTGCCGCCGTATCCACGGTCGTCGTCGGCGAGACGATGGTTGTTGGACTCGTCTGTCCGACGGTGAAATGGTATCGAGGCGGCAAAATGCTGCCGACGAGAATCGCAAACATGGCGAGACCGAGTCCGATGTATATCCATGTGCGGATCCGGTGGTTCTGCCGGAACTTTTCATCGTCGAGAAACTGGCGAATGGCCTGTCCCCATCCTGAAAAGACCATACCATGTGCTCCTTAGATGTGAACTATCGCGGCAGGTTGCTGCCGCCGGGTACACGGCGGCTCAGCTATTCGCGCTCTGGAGGGCGGCGTACGCATCGATGATCTTTTGTACAAGATGATGACGTACGACGTCGCTTGCCGAAAACGTGTGAAACGCGATGCCTGAAATACCTGTCAGCACTTGCTGGGCATGCAATAACCCCGACTGCTTGCCGACAGGTAAGTCGACCTGCGTGACGTCCCCTGTAATCACCATCTTCGAATGAAAGCCCAGCCGCGTCAAGAACATCTTCATCTGCTCGACGGTTGTGTTCTGTGCCTCATCGAGAATGACATAACTGTCTTCCAGTGTCCGTCCGCGCATGTAGGCGAGCGGGGCGATCTCGATATTGCCGCGCTCCAGCGCACGCTGCACCTGTTCCATACCGTAAATGTCGTACAGTGCATCATAGAGCGGGCGCAGGTACGGATCGACCTTTTCCTGCAGGTCTCCTGGAAGAAAGCCCAGTTTTTCGCCCGCTTCGACAGCCGGACGAGTGAGAACAATGCGTTTTACTTCCCCTCGTTTAAGCGCCATGACAGCCATGGCCACCGCCAGGTACGTCTTACCCGTCCCCGCGGGGCCCACGCCAAAGACGATGTCGTTCTTCTGGATGGCATCGATGTAGCGGCGTTGACCCAAGGTCTTGACGCGAATGGCCTTGCCTTTGAATGTGACACCAATCTCCGTGGTATACACGTCGACAACACTGTCCAGTTCATCGGCGTTTGCCATTTGAATGATATATCGATAATCTGCTTCACCCAGCTGCATACCGTGGCGCACAAGCGTCGTCACTGTACTGCAAATCGCCTGCAAGCGCGCAACTTCATCGTCCGCACCCGCAAACGCAACCTCCGTTCCACGCGCGATAACCTTCGCCGAAGACGCCTGACTGAGCAGGTGGATGAGCAGGTCGTTCGGCCCGAGTACTTTTACCGCCTCTTCATTCGTCGCAAATACCCACTTCTTCGTCGCTGTCTGCTCGGTCAACCGTCAACCAACCCCCGTCTTCAGCCTTGCGTTTGCGATGTGTTGTTGCCCGCTTCCGGCGCTGGCGCAGGAATCGGCGCCGGCGCACCAATGTCCTGTTCGACCCGTGTCAATATGGTCTCGTATAGAGTACCACGCTCGACTCGTTCGTGTAAAACGGACTGCCCCAAGACGTGGCTGTCGCCGCCAGCTTGCGTCGCCACGTCGCGTTCCGCTGTGAGAAGCGCCTGTCGCTTCGCAGCTGCCACCGACTGAACGACTGCCGATGGCGATGCCTCATACAGCGTTGCGCGCTGCCACTGTATCGGTAACACAAACTGCCCGATGTGCCACTCCGTTCCCTCGTCACGCTCGTAAACGGCCGTGAACTGAGGTTCTTTAAAGCCCCACACGCGCAAGCGCAAGGAGCCTACGCACAGATAGTCGCGGGTCGTGGTTTCCCCCGTCAACCCCTGCTGGATCATCGTGAGCGGAATCGTGACGTTCGATGTATACCAAACTTCACCCAACACTTTCCCGGACGCTGGCACATTGGGCTCGCCTTCGGCCAGAACGCCTGAAATCAGCACTTGGCCTGGACGCACAAATTGGTTGGGCTTGACGATGGGCCGGCCACGCGTAGCCTGCACGTTAAGAATGACGGCCGGACGCGTGGCGACGACGTTGTGTGGCTCTTCCGCAGCGGCCCGCGAGCCTGCGATCTTCGGAATCGCGCGGATTGTCGTGACCGACCCAGTTGTTTGCACGCCGATCCAAACAAAGTTGCTTGCGTGCTTGAGCATTTCTTCGGCAAGGACAGCGGGTTCGGCGAGGCGCGATCGCCATTGCCCCACATATACTCCAGCGTCGTGCGCGGCGGATCGCAATTCGGCCACACCATCCTCATCCGCAGCCCCTTGGATATCGATCCGCCAAATGACAGACGACATGGCGTACATCGCACAGACAAAGACCATGGCGCCAAGCGCGAACGCCTTGCGCCGCCATAGCCGCCGACGCCAGAAAGGTGCACCGTGGCGGGCCTCAATGCGAAACTTGACGCGGTGCTGTCGGCAAACCTGGTACACGGTCGGAAAAGCGCGCAAGCTCACCGTGACGACGGCGTGATCGCGCCGGACCCGCACGTCGCGTAACGTGATCCCGCGCCGCTGCAGGTCTGCGATACAGCGGCTGATCTCAACGCCGCGCAACGCGAGTGTCAGCGAGCCGTACCAAACCCACTGAATCGGCGTCTCGCTCATAAACTCGCGCCCCCTTGCGACTGATACTCAATCTGGGCGACGCGCCCCGTAACATGAATCTCGTGCTCTGTGACTAACGTCACCTCAAATGCCTGACCGCGCACCCACAGCGTTTGACCGCCGAGATCGACCGCGATGCACGAATCGCCCACTTCGATCAGCCCATCCGCACCTTCGACGATTACCTGCGATCCGCCGATGCATGTGACGCGCGGCACGTTCAGCAGCGCGTCGGCAGGCAGGTTCAGCACCTCACTGGCGCGCTTGCGAATCCGCGTCTTCCATCCTGGCATGGCCAACTCCTCCCCTTGCATGACTATGCTCGTCTTGGGTCGGCTAACACCTGGATGTGCGAGCTTCGTCCACCACTGGACGCCAACGAAAAAAAACAATCGCCCGAACGGCAGATACCCGCCATTCGAGCGATCTCTCACGTCTGTTTCATTTTTGTACAGGCAAACAACCGAGTGTCCGATCACGCGAGCAAACTCTGAACCACCTGTTGCACAAGCCGACCATCGGCGCGGCCCCGTACCATCGGCATCAGTTCAGCCATCACTTTGCCCATGTCGGACTTGGACGATGCGCCCACGCGCTCGACGACCTCTGACGCCAATGCGCGCAACTCATCTTCGCTGAAAGGCTCTGGCAGATACGATTCGAGAATAGCTATCTCCTCTTCCGCCGTCTCAGCCAAATCCGTTCGATTCGCATCCTGGAACGCCTGGAGGGAATCTTTGCGCTGCTTAACCTCCTTCTGAATGACGCCAACGACGTCATCGTCGGAGAGCGGATGCCCGAGTTCGATCTCCCGGTTCTTCACCGCGGACTTGACCATACGAATGACGGAAAGCCGCACCTTTTGCTTCTCTTTCATGGCCTGCTTCAAATCGTCATTGAGACGATCAAGTAACCCCATGGAACGTCCTCCTGGCCATCCGAATGATCAGAAGCTGCGGCGCTTTTTGCGAGCAGCCTCGGCCTTTTTCTTGCGTGCGACGCTCGGCTTCTCGTAGTGAGCGCGCTTGCGCGCTTCAGCCAAGACGCCGTCGCGAGCCGTCGCCTTCTTAAAGCGGCGCAGGGCGCTGTCGAGCGACTCGTTCTTGCGCAGACGAATTTCAGACATCGAATTCCCTCCCTCCAGCGATGCATCAGACAATCGTAATTATAGTACAGCGAAAAAAAGCTCGTCAAACGAAAGCATGGCCCCACTCGTGTCCGCATACGGTTGTCCTAGAACAGGAGAGATAGCCATGTGGACTCATACTATCGCGACGATACTCTCCATCGTCGCCTTTCTGGGTGGACTGCGCGTCATGCGCAGCGGCCTGACGGGCCTTGCTCAAGGCGCCCTGACAAAATGGCTGCAGCGGCTTGTGGCGACGCCCTCGCGGGGCATCATCACGGGCGCCGTCGCCACGGCGATACTGCAAAGCAGCGCGGCCCTGACCGCGATCGCCGTCGGCCTCGTCGCCGCCGGCAGCATTACATTCCCGAGCGGCCTCGCCGTCGTCCTTGGCGCCAACGTCGGATCGACCATCACGCCGCAATTGCTAAATCTCAATCTTTGGGGCATCGTATTGCCTGCACTCATCGCCGGTATCATCCTGGCATGCACGCGCAAACCGAAGCTCCTACGCCTCGGTGAGGGCCTCGTCGGCTTCGCCTGCATCTTCATTTCACTGCAGGCGTTAAAAACATCCCTGGCGCCCCTGGCGGCGAGCGCCTGGTTTCATGCCGCACTGCTCCACGCCGGCACCCGGCCGCTGTTGGCCCTTGCCATCGGATGCGGCCTGAGCGCCATGGTTCAGTCTTCGACCGCGACCACGCTCATCGCCATGGCCCTTGCCGGTGACGGGCTGATCCCCGTCACCGGCGGCATCGCGATCGCGCTTGGCGCCAATATCGGCACGTGCTTGACATCTATCATCGCCGCCATCGGCACCATTCGCCCGGCACAACAGGTCGCCTTGGCCCACGTGCTACTCAACGTGTTTGGTGTCCTCGCGTTTGTCCCATTGCTGCAACCGTTCACGCACCTAATGACGATGACCGCCAAAGATCCTGCACAAGAGATCGCCAATGCAAATACGGCATTCAACCTGTTGTGCACGCTCATCGTCTGGCCGTTCACGCGCCAGTTTGCGGCGCTCGTCGAAAGGCTGTTGCCTGCGGACTGAAGTTACGGCAACAATTTCCCCGCTGCGGACGTGCCGAGCCGATCTGCCCCGAAGCGCAACAACAACTTCGCCGCTTCGGGGGTGCGAATGCCGGCAGAAGCCTTCACACCGGCCCGGCCTCCGACCGCCATCGTCATCGCCGCGACATCTGCGACCAAAGCGCCACCCGCGTGAAACCCTGTCGATGTCTTGACGAAGTCCACACCCGCCGCGACAGCGACCATAGCGCCTTTGATGACCGCGTCGATGGGAAGCGCGCTCGTCTCGAGAATGACCTTGACGACCGGAGGCGCCGCGAACTGGCGCGCCGTGTCAACCACGGCGCGAACTGCCTCATACCAAGTCGCGAGATCCCCCTCGACAAGCGCCCCAACAGGTCCAACCATGTCGATCTCGACAGCACCGCTCGCCACCGCGTCAGCCACCTCAAAGCGCAGGGCGCCTTGGGTCGATGTGCCGTGCGGAAAACCGATCACCGTGCACACGCGCACCGCCTCATGGCCGATGAACCGCTTTGCCAGCGCCACATGGCGTGGGGAGACACACACGGTTGGCCATTTGCGGCGGATCGCTTCCGCGCACAGATTTTGCACGTCGATCTCGCTGGCCTCCGGACGCAACAACGTGCTTTCGATGGCAGTTCGCACAGCTTCACCGTCAGGCTCTGGGCGAGGCAGAGAAACCTCGCCGGCGGGGAACCCTTGCACTTGCGGCAACGTATGCCGCAATTCGTCGCGGCAGGCCGCCACAAGTTGGGCAAGCGTTGGTCGCGCCTTGGCAAACACCGCATCCACGTCGGACATCGGTGCGGCGAGCGGCAGCTTTCGGAACTTCTCCTCAAAGCCGCCATCTCGCCAGTGCAACACCGCCTCGGCCTTGGCAAAGGCGAAACTCCAATTGGCATATCCGCGTTCGTCGTGACGCGTCTTTGCCTCATCCCATGGCAAGAAGTAAGCGGCATTCACTTCTTCAACTTGGTGCACGGGCGAGTCGTCGCCCTCGGCCTCTAGCAGGTAGAGGCGAACCTGTTTGCGCACCGGGCTGCCATTGCGCTCAATCCGGTACTCAATCCGCCCAATATCGCCAATGATGCGCGCTCGCACGCCAGTCTCCTCGAAGATTTCACGAACCGCTGCCTCTTCCCACGTCTCACCAGGCTCCAGATGGCCTTTCGGAAAGGCAACCTTGCCGTACGCATCGTCAATCATCAATACCTCGCGGCCTTGCCTTCCCTGCCGAACGACCAATCCGCCTGCAGCCCGCTCGATCCGCTCGCTCACGATGTCAACCTCCCGTTTACACTCGCCGTTGTGGCATGATGCTCGTCGTCCGCAGACGTCAGTTGCTCGACGAAGTGCCCTTGTTGCACACCCGAGCCCGTTTCCGCGACGCGCACACGAATCAGTTCGCCCACCAGCGATTCGAGGGGCATGCCCTCTGGTGCGCGAAACGCCACGCGCAGGTAGTTCCCGGCATAGCCGACGAGCATGCGCCCTTTCTCCGGATGTGCCGCAAACGCCCGCCGCGTCTCTTCGTCTGCCGAAATCACCGGAGACTCTGCGATGACGTCGAGATGGCGCCCGACAAACCGACTTGCATACGCCTCTGCGAGGCGCTCGGACAGTTCGATCATGCGTGTCACGCGGCCGTGTTTCACGTCTTCCGCAACCTGATCGCCAAACTTTGCCGCCGCTGTCCCCCGCCGCTGTGAATATGGAAAGACGTGGATCTGTGAGAAGCACTGCTCCTCGACGAAGGCGTAAGTGTTCTCGAAGTCGTCGTCGGTCTCGCCCGGAAATCCAACGATGACGTCGCTGGTGATGGCGAGATCGGGTAATGCTCTGCGCAGTTGTTCGAGCTTTGCCGCATATTCGGCGACAGTATAATGGCGGTGCATGCGGCGCAGCACAGCGTCGCTGCCAGCTTGCAACGGAATATGCAAATGATTCACCACTTTTTGCGAGCGGCCAAGCACATCGATGACGTGATCGTCGATCTCGCTCGCCTCAATCGAACTGATACGAATGCGAAACGGCAGTTCGATACGCTCCAAGTCGGCCAGCAGATCTGCCAACCTGTACCCTTCAAAGTCCGTGCCGTAACCACCCGTATGAATTCCGGTTAAGACGATTTCGCGATATCCTGCCTGCGCCAGCTTGGTCGCCTGTGCGATGACGTTTTCCGGCTTGCGGCTGCGAATCAGGCCGCGTGCCCGCGGGATGATACAAAACGTACAAAAATTGTTGCAACCGTCCTGGATTTTCAGATTTGCACGCGAGCGCTCTTCAAAATACGGGACGTCCAGTTCCTCAAAGGCGTCCGCCTTCATGATGTTGCCGACACTCTGGTACGGATGCTGTTCCCTTTGCACGCGCTCGACGTGATCGACAATTTTGGACTTCTGGTCATTGCCAATAACCAAATCGACCCCCGCGATCCGGGCCACTTCATCTGGCGCCACCTGCGCGTAACAGCCGGTGACGACGACCACCGCATCGGGATTGGTCCGTACCGCGCGGCGAATCACCTGGCGGCTTTTCTTGTCGCCCGTATGTGTGACCGTGCACGTATTGACCACATACACGTCCGCCTTTTCCTCAAAGGGCACCTGTTCATAGCCGCGGTGCTTAAACACCTGCCAGATGCCTTCTGTATCGTAAAAATTCACTTTGCATCCGAGTGTGTGAAACGCGACCGTTGGCATTTGATCAACCTCCCATGTCGCCAAAATGCATCAAAGCCGCCGCGAGTGCGGCCATACCCGCCGTTTCCGTACGCAGAATGCGCCGTCCCAACGTCACCGCACAAGCTCCCGGCAAACGCATAAACGCATCCCGCTCGGCGTCGGCCCAGCCGCCCTCCGGCCCAACCAACAGTGCTCTGGCGCCGTCGGTAGCAACCATCTGCAGTGCGGAACGCAACCCCTGCGCTTGCTCCATCTCATCGAGCAGCAAGGTTTGGGTGACGCCCTTACCTTGTAGCAAGCGAGCGAGATCGGACAATGATTTGACGTACGTCAAATCCGGTACACAATCGCGCTGGGCCTGCATCGCCGCCTCGCGAATGATTTTCCGCCAGCGCTCGAGCTTTGCCTCCACCTTGCCGTCAATGCGCGCTACAGACCGCTCTGCTTGGTAAACAACAAAAGAGATGGCGCCGATCTCTGTGCACTTCTGCAGGATCGACTCCATCTTATCTCCCTTGGCCATGCCTTGCACCAACACAAACTGCGCGGCAGGCTCTGACGCAAGATGACGACCGTGTAAGGAAACGACCACGTCCGCCTGCTCCACAGCCGCGATTTCCCCGAGCCATGGTCCGTCGTCCATCGCGACGACCAGCCTCTCTCCGGGACGCACGCGCAAAACTCGGGCAAAATGGCGGCCATCGTCGCCGCCGATGCGCAGCATCATTCCCGTTTCACCCTGTCCCTCGACAAAGATGCGCGGCAACATTATAACTTCACCGCCAAAAGCGCCACCCAATCGTCGCGCTGATACCGTCTCTCAACGGCGAAGCCCGAGTTTTGCAGAGCGGCTTCCACGGCAGGCGCCTGTGTGTCAATGTAGCCGGACGTCAAAAAGCGCCCACCGGCTTGCATGCGCGAAGCCACTTGCGGCACCAGCAAAATCACGATGTCGCGCAAGATGTTCGCGATCGCGATATCAAACTCCGCCCCTTCGGCAAAACCTGCGAGCAAGTTGCCCTCCGCCACGTGGATGCGATCCGACAGGTCATTACGGGCAACGTTTTCGCGAGCTGCCCGCACCGCGACCGGATCGATATCGATAGCCGTGACACTGTCCGCGCCAAGCCGCGCGGCGGCGATGGCAAGCACACCCGTTCCTGTACCTACGTCAAGCACCTTGGCACCCGGAGTGACAATGTCAGCCAGGGCACCCGTGCACATTTGCGTCGTCTGGTGCGTGCCTGTGCCAAACGCCATGCCAGGCTCGATGACGATCCGCTCGCGGCGAGCGAGATCGCCCGTCAATTGATCGACATGCCATACCGGCACGATGACCAGTGATTCGCCGACTGGGATGGGTGCGTAATGCTCCTTCCAGGCGTTGAGCCAGACGCTGTCGTCGATTGCGTCGATGCGAATGTCGATAGGTCCGTCTCCCACGTGTACACCTGCGGCGGCAACGCGATCAATCACACCCTGGATGCGCTCGCGCAGTGCAGCCGGATCGTACGCCTCGGGAAAGTAGACCGCCACCGCGACATCAGGTGTGGGCACGATCATCTCGTCAAACCACTCGCCATATTCGGGGTGAGGCTGCTCGTGTTCGCCAATGCCTTCGAGTTGAACGCCTTGAACGTCCGGAAAATCCTGAAGTAATGCAGCTATCGCGTCAGACGCCTCGTGCGCCACTCGAAACTGCACGTGCCACCAGTGCATGCCAAGCCTCCTCACGCGTTTCCGAGAAACGCGTCTTTCATCCGTTCCATAAATGATCTCGCCTGTTCGTGCGTTTGCACGCCAAGTTCTTTGCCGAGCTCACGAAAGAGTTCTTTCTGCCGATCCGTCAAATTCGTGGGCGTCATGACCTGCACGCGCACGTGTTGATCGCCGCGGGCGACCGGTGAACCGAGCTTGGGAATGCCTTTGCCGCGCAACCGGAACGAGGTTCCCGACTGCGTGCCTTCGGGAATTCGCAGCTTGACGGAGCCGTCGAGCGTCGGCACGTCGATCTCGTCGCCGAGCGCGGCCTGCACAAACGACAGCGGGACATCCAGGTAGATGTTGGTACCTTCACGCTCGAACAATTCATGCGGCCGCACATGCATCACAATGAACAAGTCTCCGGGCTGCCCGCCACTTGGGCTCGACTCGCCGGCACCCGGCATCCTGAGGCGAGTGCCATTGTCCACGCCAGGAGGCACCTTGACCTGAACCGTGCGGCGCACGCGCCGCCGACCTTGCCCGCGGCAATCCGGACACGGATCGTCGATCATCTGGCCGCGGCCGTGACAAGCCTGACACACCCGGCGGTTAACCATGCGGCCGAACGGCGTGTTCGTAACCGTCTGTTGTTCGCCTGTGCCATGGCATACAGAACACGTCTTAGGATGCGTTCCTGGGCGCGCCCCGCTGCCGCCGCAGGTCGAACACGTCTCCGTGCGGGGAATCTGAATCTCTTTCTCCGCGCCAAACGCAGCCTCTTCAAATTCAATTTCCAAATCATATTCGAGGTCCTGTCCGCGCTGCGGCCCGCGTGGCCGTCCGCCCGCGCCGCCGAAAAACATATCGAAAATGTCCCCGAACCCGCCGAAGTCGAAGTCGCCGAAGCCTGCACCCGGCCCACCTGCGCCGCCAAAGCCCTGCGTCGGATCCTGGTGGCCGAATTGATCATAGCGAGCGCGCTTCGCGGAATCAGAGAGGACGTCATACGCTTCCGCGATCTCCGCAAACTTCTGCTGGGCGTTTGGATCGTCCTTATTGACGTCTGGGTGATACTGTCGCGCCAGCTTTCGATACGCCTTCTTGATTTCATCTTGCGTGGCGGACCGGCTGACACCGAGAACTTCATAATAATCTCGCTTGCTCACCGGTATCCCTCCAAAGCAGAGTTCCTTTGTTCATCTTACAACGACGGCAGGGCGTCGTCACCCTGCCATCAGACACATATATCAACGATAGCCGTCAAACGTCAAGCCGTGCTGATCCGACTTACTTCTGATCCTTATCGACTTCTGTGAAGTCAGCGTCGACTACGTGATCGGACCCGTTCTGCGCGCCAGCTTCGGCGTTCGCTTCGGTTGCCGCACCGCCTTGTGCCGACTGAGCAGCCTGTTCATAAAGTTTTGTCGAGAGTTTGTGCAGAACCTCGGTCAACGCCTGTGACTTCTGCTTGATGGCCTCTGCATCGGTACCCTCAAGCGCGGCGCGCAACTCCTTCTGCTTTTCCTCCGCCTCGCTCTTCAGGGCCGCATCCGCCTTGTCGCCGAGGTCTTTCAATGCCTTGTCGGTTTGATAAAGCAGTTGGTCCGCTTGGTTGCGAATCTCGACCTGTTCACGGCGCTTCTTATCCTCTTCGGCATGCATTTGCGCCTCTTTCATCATGCGGTCGACTTCTTCCTTGGACAGGCCGCTGGACGCCGTGATGGTGATCCGCTGCGACTTACCGGTACCCAGGTCTTTTGCCGAGACGTTGACGATGCCGTTGGCGTCGATATCGAACGTCACCTCAATTTGCGGCACGCCGCGCGGTGCCGGCGGGATGTCACTGAGCGTGAAGCGCCCCAGCGTCTTGTTGTCGGCAGCCATCTCACGCTCGCCCTGCAACACGTGAATCTCGACAGACGTTTGGTTGTCAGCAGCCGTCGAGAAGATCTGGCTCTTCGAAGTCGGGATCGTCGTATTGCGATCGATCAGTCGCGTAAAGACACCGCCCATCGTCTCGATACCGAGTGACAACGGGGTGACGTCGAGCAACACAATGTCTTTCACTTCGCCCGTCAACACACCTGCTTGAATCGCTGCCCCAACGGCGACGACTTCATCCGGATTGACGCCTTTAGACGGTTCCTTGCCAATCAACTTCTTAATAGCCTCTTGTACAGCCGGAATGCGGGTCGATCCGCCGACCAAAATGACCTTGTCAATATCGTTGGCCGTCAGCCCGGCGTCGGACAGGGCTTGGCGAGTTGGACCCAGCGTCGCTTCGATCAAATCGGCGGAGAGCTCCTCAAACTTCGCCCGCGTCAGATTGACCTCGAGGTGTTTGGGCCCCGTTGCGTCAGCCGAGATGAATGGCAGCGATATGGTCGTCGTCAAGGTCGACGACAATTCCTTTTTCGCTTTTTCCGCCGCATCCTTGAGACGCTGCATCGCCATTTTGTCGTTGCTGAGATCGATGCCTGTATCCTTGCGGAACGTGTCAATTAAGTACTGCATGATCCGATTGTCAAAGTCGTCGCCGCCGAGGTGGTTGTTGCCGCTGGTCGCCTTGACCTCGAACACGCCATCGCCCAGTTCCAGAATGGAGACGTCGAACGTACCGCCACCGAGGTCGAAGACGAGAATGGTCTGGTCGTCTTCCTTGTCGACGCCATACGCCAGCGCGGCGGCTGTGGGCTCATTGACGATGCGAAGCACTTCCAACCCGGCAATACGTCCCGCATCCTTGGTCGCTTGGCGCTGACTATCGCTGAAGTAGGCGGGAACCGTGATCACCGCCTGGCTGACCGTCTCGCCAAGATAGGCTTCCGCGTCCGCCTTCAACTTCTGCAAGATCATCGCCGAAATTTCCGGCGGCGTGTACGATTTGTCGTCGATTTGTACTTTATGGCTTGTACCCATGTGCCGCTTGATTGAAATGATGGTTCGATCCGGATTCGTAATCGCCTGACGTTTCGCGACATCGCCGACCAAGCGCTCGCCATCGCGGCTAAAAGCGACAACTGACGGCGTCGTGCGGTTGCCTTCCGCGTTCGGGATGACGACCGGTTCGCCGCCTTCCATCACCGCTACACAAGAGTTCGTTGTACCCAGATCGATGCCAATGACTTTTGCCATCGGTTATCCTCCTCCATCGTGTCACACAGACGTTGTTTCGGTGAGCCAATACATGTTAGACGCTGACCTTGACCATCGCAGGCCGCAGCACTTTGCCGTGAATCGTGTACCCTGTTTGCAAAACCTGCAGCACGACACCTGGCTCTGTACCCGCGACCGATTCCTGCATAACCGCCTCGTGCAGAACCGGATCGAACGCGGCGCCTTCCGCCGCCATCGCCTCGACGCCGTATTGCGCAAGCAGTTGCTGCAACTGCCGATGGACCATTTCAATACCGGTTTTCAGTTGCGGCTCGTCCACCTGATCGAGCGCGGCCATCGCGCGATCAAAATTGTCGATGACCGGCAGCAAATCGCCAAGCAGCTTCTTGGTCGCAAATTGCGTCAATTCCTCGCGCTCTTGGCGCGTGCGGCGTCGAAAGTTATCAAAGTCCGCGCGCGTGCGCAAGAGCTGCTGTGTCAATTCTTCAATCTGCGCATCCCTTGGATCAGCCGTGCTGTCGGCCGCCTCATCGCCGTCAAAGGAAATGTCCTCTTCGGCGAGTTCCAAAGTGTCAACCTCGGCAGCACCTGCGGTGGCTTCCCTCTGTTGTTCATGTACAGTCGTTTGTGCGTCGTCTGCCATTCGTTCCGCATCTGGTTGTTTCGTCGAATCTCCCGTCACCTGGAACATCCTTTCTTCGAGTATCCCGCCGACGCGGCATCAGTTGCCTGTGCTCCAACGCGTCAAAAACTCGGTCAACGCCGCCGACGTATATTGAAGGATTTGCATGATGCGGTTGTAGTCCATGCGCGTGGGCCCTAACACACCAATATGGCCCACGGGGTGTCCGTACAAACTATACGTCGTCGTCATGACGGTGCAGTCCTGCAATGCACCCACACTGTTCTCCGCGCCAATGCGCACGGTGAGTCCACGTTCGTCCTTCGGAAACCAGGTCGTTACGGCGCCGCCTTGCTCCAAGAGACTGAGAATCGACTGCGCCTTTTCGACATCGTGAAACTCGGGCTGGCTGAGGACGTTTGCCGTGCCTCCGATGTACACCGTCTCTTCCCGATCCGTCACCTGGCAGACCTCGCTGAGAACCGCCAACGCGTCTTCAAACCGTTCCACCGTTCTCGCCAACTCTTCGGCCAGCTCCGCATACAGGTTGCTGCGCAGTTTCGAAATGGGCACGCCGACCAGTTTATCGTTCAGAACGTTCACGATAGCCTCGACGTCTTCGACGCGAATGTCCTCCGAAAAGTGGACATGCACGTTCTCCACATGGCCGGTGTCCGTCACAAGAATGGCGACCGCGCGACCCGGGCCGATGGGGATGAGTTCAATTTTGCGCACCTTTTCGGTATACATATTGGGCCCCAGCACAATCGCGGTCTGCTTCGTCAGCGAAGATAAGACGGTCGATATCTCGCGCACGACCTGTTCCACTTCGTCAATCCGCTTCGTAAAAAAGTCCTTGAGATAGATCCCAGCGTCGCGATCGACTTGACTCTGGCGCAATAGGTTATCGACGTAGAACCGATAGCCTTTTTGCGACGGAATGCGGCCCGATGAGGTGTGCGGCTGCGTCAGGTAGCCCATCTCCTCCAAGTCCGCCATCTCGTTTCGAATCGTCGCTGGGCTGAATTGAATATCCTCGTGTTTGGCGAGCGCCCGCGAGCCGACAGGTTCGGCCATACGCACGTAATCCTCAATCACCGCAGACAAAATCAACTGTTGGCGGGGCGTTAACATCATTCTCGCCTCCTTGTTAGCACTCCAACTCCGCGAGTGCTAAACTGCTCTCCTTGACAATAGCAACGCCAACGCCCGTTGTCAATCGACTGCAACGGCTCCGATGCACTTCTCGAAAATGGCGTTGGCAACTGGCCAATAGGCCTCGGGAATCCGATACGCGCCTTCGACTTCGACGACCAAACCTTGCGTGATCAGGCCATTCCACACCTCTCCGAAAGCTTCCTCGAGAGACATACCGAAGCGCTCCCGAAAGCCAAGCGCCGATACGCCTTCCGCCAGCCGAAGCCCGAGCATCACCTGATCTTCCATGCGCTCAGGAACCGAGATGGCGGTCTCCCCCGCAAAGGGGCGCCTACCTGTCGCGATCGCGTGAAGGTAATCCCGGATCTTGCGCAGATTTTCATGCCGGACGCCCCGCACGTAGCCATGTGCCCCCGCACCCGC
Organism: Alicyclobacillus sacchari; assembly: GCF_004366795.1. Classification (GTDB taxonomy): domain Bacteria; phylum Bacillota; class Bacilli; order Alicyclobacillales; family Alicyclobacillaceae; genus Alicyclobacillus; species Alicyclobacillus sacchari. The sequence goes on from NZ_SORF01000005.1 coordinate 195,681, forward strand.
CGCGAGATAGGCCTGATTCCGCCAGTACACGAGATTGTGACGGGCTTCTCCACCAGGTTTTGCAAAGTTGCTGATCTCATAATGACGAAAGCCATGCTGCGTCAGGGTTTGGCGAACGAGATCGTACATATCCGCCTCCTCGTCCTCACCCGGCAATGGGAGCTGGTCAAGCGCCTGCCACTTGGCGAACGGCGTTCCCGGCTCCACCTTGAGCCAATAAGCGGATACGTGATCGACCGGCAAAGCCAATACGCGCATGAGACTGTCTTCGACATCTTCCATGGTCTGTTCCGGCAAGCCAAACATCAAATCGACGTTGATGTGGCGAAAGCCTGCGGCGAACGCTGCATCGATCGCGGCGAAGATGGCGTCGCTGTCGTGAGCGCGGCCGATGGCCATCAGCAGGTGATCGCGAAACGTCTGTGCGCCAAAGGAGATGCGGTTGACACCGTACTCGCGCAATACGCGCAACTTGTCTGGCGTAATGGAGTCGGGGTTGGCCTCGAACGTCACTTCGGCGCCGGCGTCCAATGAAAAATGCGCATGCAGCGATTGCAGCATGCGCGCCAGCAGCGGATCAGCCAAGAGCGTCGGCGTTCCGCCGCCAAAAAACACCGTTTGCAAGGGGGGGACGCCTGCATGAGCAACCATCTCCCACTCTCGAGCCAGGCCCTCCACATACTCTTCCATCACGCGCTCAGGTGCCACATACGTATTGAAATCGCAGTAAAAACACCGACTCTTGCAAAACGGGATGTGTACGTACAAAGACCTGGGCAAAGCCCCGGCCTCCCGATCTACCCAATCGGCCATCGTGATCACTCCATTTTTAAGACGGCCATAAACGCTTCCTGAGGGACCTCGACACTGCCGACCTGTTTCATTCTCTTTTTACCTTCTTTCTGCTTTTCGAGCAGCTTGCGTTTGCGCGAAATGTCACCGCCATAGCACTTGGCCAAGACATTCTTCCGCATGGCGCGGATCGTCTCGCGGGCGATCACGCGATTGCCGATGGCCGCCTGAATCGGCACCTCGAACATCTGTCGCGGGATGAGTTCCTTCAACTTCTCACACAGCACGCGTCCGCGATCGTACGCCTTGTCCCGATGCACGATGAAAGACAGGGCATCCACCACTTCGCCATTGAGCAGGATGTCCATCTTAACCAGCTTGGACTCGCGGTAGCCAACCAACTCATAGTCGAACGACGCGTAACCCTTGGTCGAGGATTTGAGCCGATCAAAAAAGTCATAGACGATTTCCGAGAGCGGGAGATCGTATACGATGGTCGTCCGCGTCTCGTCGAGGTACTGCATATCGTGGAATTGTCCGCGCTTCTCTTGGCACAGTTCCATCACACTGCCGACATAGTCCTTTGGCACAAAGATCGAAGCCCGAACGTATGGTTCCTCAATGCGCTCGATCCGGTCCGGATTCGGCATTTCACTCGGATTGTCGACTGTCTGCATGGTGCCATCCGTGCGATATACGTGATAGACAACGCTTGGCGCCGTCGTGATCAAGGTCAACCCATATTCGCGCTCGAGCCGCTCCTGCACGATCTCCATGTGCAACATGCCCAGAAAGCCACAACGAAAGCCGAATCCCAGAGCACTTGATGTCTCTGGCTCATAACTGAGTGCCGCGTCGTTGAGTTCCAACTTTTCCAACGCCTCACGCAGATCCTGATAATCGGCGGAATCGACCGGATACAGTCCACAAAACACCATCGGGTTCGTCTTGCGATACCCCGGCAGCGGCTCAGGGGTCGGATGGTCAGCATCCGTCACCGTATCCCCGACGCGCGTGTCGCGGACGTTCTTGATGCTCGCCGCCAAATACCCGACATCGCCAGCAGACAACTCGTCGACAGGGGTCATCCGCGGCTTGAACACACCGACCTCATCCACTTCAAATTCCTTGCCCGTCGCCATCATACGCACGCGCATGCCTTTCTTCACCGTGCCGTTAAACACGCGCATGTACACGATCACGCCGCGATACGCGTCATAGTGTGAATCGAAGATGAGCGCCTGCAGCGGCGCAGCCGGATCGCCCTGTGGCGCCGGGATCTTGGCCACTACCTGCTCGAGAATGTCCTCGATGCCGATGCCCGCCTTGGCAGACGCCAAGACCGCTTCGCTCGCATCCAAACCGATCACATCCTCGATTTCTGCACGCACGCGTTCGGGTTCGGCGCTCGGCAGGTCGATCTTATTGATGACCGGCAGAATTTCGAGATCGTTATCCAACGCCAGGTAGACGTTTGCCAAGGTCTGCGCCTCGATGCCCTGCGCCGCATCGACCACGAGCAGGGCACCTTCGCACGCGGCCAGCGATCTTGACACCTCGTACGTGAAATCGACGTGACCAGGCGTGTCGATCAAGTTCAATTCGTACTCGTTGCCGTCTTTCGCACGGTACGCCAGGCGTACCGCTTGCAGCTTGATGGTGATGCCGCGTTCGCGCTCCAAATCCATTTGATCGAGCAATTGGTCCTGCATCTCCCGCTCGCTGACCGCCCCGGTCAGTTGCAGGATCCTATCGGCAAGCGTCGACTTGCCGTGGTCAATATGTGCGATGATGGAAAAGTTGCGAATACGCGATTGCCGATCCGCCGTAGACACCGTTCATCCTCCTCTCTGACGGAACCATGGGGCCGCCAGAGCTGTCTTCAACTCTATCCAATCTGCAAGGACGTGGTCCGCGCAAGCAGGTCACGTTCCGTTTTTGACACAAATAAACCGCGCCTAATGCGCGGCTTGCCCTAGATTATAGCACTCGGGTGATGTGCCCGCCACATTCGGATCAGTGGTTGTGGTGGGCGTGCGTATGCCCTTCTCCCGAGGTAAACGACGCGAATGCCTCAAAACCCTCGTGTAACACGAAGTATAGGATACCGGTCGCCGCCAGAGCGTCCACCCACCACCAATGAAACACGTCATTCAACGCCAGACCGGCGAGCAGCGTCCACGACATATAAGCACACGTAAACGAGCACATCGCATCGCCAACCAGCGATGGACTGTCGAGTTCACGCCCATACCGCAATTTCTGCACAGCCAACCAAGGCGTAACGACACTGCTTGCGGCGGCAACGGCCAACCCTAATATCGACAGTTCCGGCCCCTCGCGCAGGCGTAGAGCCTGTCCGGACTTCACCGCAATATAACCTGCCAACACAAACAGGCAGACAGCGATAAAGCCACTCGTCCAACGCTCGACCGCGTGCTTGGCACTCATTTGCACACCCGACTGGATTTCAATGAACAGGCGCGCAACCAGCAACATGCCACTCACCAGTTCAACCGCGCTATCTACGCTGAACGCCGATAGCGATAGGCTGCCTACGCGATATGCCGCAATCGCCGAAAGAATGGACTCGGTCATAATCCAACCGACTGACAGCAACTCGAGCTCAAGTGCGCCCCGCAGGCGCTTTTCGCGCATCGACTCCATGATGCCCTCCACACTTTGCTCAGTTTGTATTTAGGAACAACGTATTGAGCACACCTTTGAGCATCGAGCCAAAGACGTGTGTAATCCGCTCGCCAACATATACGCCGCCGGTGTCCATAGCCGCCGCCAGGGCGCTGTTGGAAGCGTCTTGCGGATCCGGTGCCGTCGCATTCGACTCTGCCGTTGCGGGCGCATTGGTAAAATTGTTGTATTCCAAGACGGGCGGTTGATACGTCGTCACGCCTTCGGGCGCCACACTATTGGCCGTCTCTGGAGCCTGTGCGACGGGCGCAACGGAGACGGTGCTTGTACCAAGATGGGACATGACCGTCGAAACGATGGTAAACGCCATACCACTGGCGCCGAGCAAAAGCGACACAAAGATGACGACTGCGGCGATTTGTTTGCATCTTCTCTGCGCGTGCTGCCATGAAAAGTTCATCTGCGCATACATCCCTTTCCTTCTCGCTTCTATCCTCAGCCTATGCCCAAATGCAGAGAATTATCACCGTTCACAAAAAATCGGTAGACAGGTAGGTTTGCAAGCAGGAAACCTTGTAGCAAGAACGAATTGCTCAAGATAGGGTTGGTCCAACCGACCTTTGCCATCAGTGAGGGATTTTTGCATGGACAATTCGATTTCGCAGAATAGCAAGCTTATTTCGGTCAACGGGGCTTACGGGCCATCGAACTCCGGTACGGCAAACACGAGTGCGGCAACCGCGGCGTTTGCGCTTTTGCTCGAGGCCGAGTGGATGGAACTCCTATCGAACGAAGCGTTACCCGACGTCAATCCGACCGCAAGTGGAGATTCCATCTTCGGCGCGGATACAATGTTTCCGGCGGACAGCAGCGTCTTGCTCTCGGCACTGCCAAACTACACTGGGACAGTAATGGGCAATCTAGAAACAGCCGACGCTGTTGAAGCACCGGCTGATAGCCAGATCGCTCCACCCAGCGCCACCAACAGTAGTGGCGACGTCTCATCGCTCGTCGAACAAGCAGCCAATGCCTACGGCGTGCCCGCAGCACTTGTGCAAGCCGTGATCGCACAGGAATCCGGCGGCAACGCGAATGCCGTCTCAGACGCTGGAGCCATCGGTTTGATGCAGCTGATGCCGGCGACAGCCGCCGCGCTCGGCGTGAACAATCCGTACGATCCCGCGCAGAACATCGATGGCGGCACGCGTTATTTGGCGCAATTGATGCAAGAGTTTGGAGGCAGCGTACCGCTTGCGCTCGCCGCCTATAATGCGGGGCCAAACGCCGTGAAGGCCTATGGCGGGATCCCGCCATATCCAGAGACACAACAATATGTACAAAGCATACTCGCGAAAAGCGGTTTGACTCAGTCCACGTAAGCGAAAAGGGCCGCCCAACCAGATGGGCGGCCAATTGGTCAATGTGTTACAAGATCCGCATCTTCAAAGGTCATCGCGGGATGCAATGCCACGTTCAATCCTTTTGCGACAATGTACGCCACATTTTCCATAAAGTCATCGACCTCTTTAGGCGTGACCACCAAGTTGTTTTCCACAGGCTCAAGCACTTCTTTCACCAAATGCCACTTCTCCACCGACGACAATTGATCAAACAAGGCCGTTGCCGCATTTCCAGGCACCTGCTCACGCAATTGGTTGAGCACGAGTTCAATCGCGTCTCCGGCAATGGTAGCTGCTTCAACGACCGTTGGCACGCCGATGGCAATCACCGGGATGCCAAGCGTTTCCTTGTCGAGCGCGCGACGGTTGTTGCCCACGCCTGCACCCGGCTGAATACCAGCGTCAGAAAGCTGGATCGTCGCATTTACCCGGGAAAGGGAGCGCGATGCCAAGGCGTCGACCGCAATCACAGCGTCGGGCTGCACCCGTTCGACGATGCCGCGTACGATCTCGCTTGTCTCGATACCCGTAAGACCAAGCACGCCTGGCGACACGGCGGCGATGGAACGATATCCCTTACCGTCGCCAAGCACATGCGGCATGTACTCGAATAAGTGGCGCGTGACAAATAATTTATTGACCACCATCGGCCCCAAAGCGTCAGCGGTAACATGCTCGTTGCCAAGTCCGATCACCAAAATGGTGCTGGACGGCGGGAGGTTAATCAATTGTTTGAGTTCATCCGCCAGGACCCTTGTCACGCGCTCTTGCAAATCGAGATCGCGGTGACGCAAACCTGGCACCTCGAGTGTGATATACGTCCCCTTGCGTTTTCCAAGCCGGCGCTGGGCCGCTTGTGTGCGTACGCGCACGCGCGTGACGACAATGCCCTCATGCTCTTCGCGAACCTCTTCAACGCCATTTACCGCACCTTGCCGGGATGCGAGTTCGTGCGCTTCCATGGCCAAATCCGTCCGAGGGCTTGCGTGGGCAACCGACAGGTGGCGTTCTTTGAGCGGGACTCGCCGCCATCGCTTCGATTCGATCCGCCTCTCCATCGACTTACCTCCCATCTGTTGCGACAATGACCAGTCTGTGTTACACTCTCTGTCGTCTGCATGATGACGGCTCTGTGCACTGGAGGTGAACCATCGATGCCGAACATCAAATCCGCGAAAAAACGGGTTTTGGTTGCCAAGCGCCAAACGCTTCGCAATACATCCTTGAAGTCTGCTCTACGCACGAGCATCCGCAAGTTTGAATCGGCCTATTCGACGCAAGACGTCGAACAGGCACAGGAAACGTTGCGTGCTGCCATTCGCGCGTTGGACAAGGCGGTTACCAAAGGCATATTGCACAAAAACGCCGCTGCGCGTAAAAAGTCGCGTTTGACCAAGCGTTTGAACGCATTGGCCAACAACGGCTGATCAAACAAAATAAGGCCTGGTGGCCGGCAATCAGCGACTCGGTGGAGTCGCTTTTTGTGTTTGTAACAGCCTTTCCACATGACCATGAGCCAATTCCTGGCGGGCCAGCGCGACCAATTTCGAAACCATAGGACCGCCCAAATGCCCACCAATCGTTCCCGCTTGCGCTGCGGTCAAGGCGCCATGATCACCACCTTCCTGATAGGGAACATGCAGTTTGTCGGCAATCAGTTTCGCGGCCGAAGGCTTTTCCGGCACCGTGTACGGTACAACGTGCAGTTGCCCGTCCTTGCCGATGGTACGAACCGAGGCGCCTCCGTCCATGTTCTGCTCCATACACGCACCCCCTTTGGGTTACTGTACCCGGGGTGAACTTCTCGTAATCGCGGCTAACGACGCTTCCATGAGGATGCATTCCAACGCCTGCTGCGGGTCTCTGCGCCCGCGCTTGACGTCGTACTCACTGTCGGCAATCCGCCGCGCCAACATTTCCAAGTCGCGCAAAGTGAAGCGTTGCGCTTGTTTCGCCGCTACTCGCATGGCAAACGGGTGAACACCCGCCCGTTTCGCGAGTTGATCCAACGACACACGACCGTCAGCAGAAGACTTGGCAAGCCCCATCATGCGAATCTGTCTCGCCAGAAGTGCCATTAATGCCAGCGGATCATAACCTTGCCGAGCCAGTCCCTGCAGATTCGTCAATGCGGCAGCAATTTGACCCTGTGCCACGCGATCGATCCAATCGAAGACGCTGTCCTCCACGCTCCTGACCACAAGTTGTTCGACATCTGTCCGCTCGATCCGCCTGCCCAAGGCATATACCGAGAGCTTCTCCAGCTCATTCAACGCATGCGTCATGGCCCCAACGCGCCGCCAAAGCTCATGTATCGCTTCGTCAGTTGCCTCTATGCCGCGTTCTTTGGCAAAGCTTTTGAGATGGCGCAAGGCATCCGCTTCCTTGGGCGTCGCGCATTGCACCACGACGTGTCGCTTTGCTGTCTTCGTGATACGTTTGCGCTCATCCAGCTTGTCCGCTGCCGTCGAAAGCACCAGTACGCGCCCAGGTGCAGGATTTTCCAGGTATGCTTCGAGCGCTTCTAGGTCCGATCCGGATTTGCCCTGACTGGTGAGCGCTGTGCAATTGCGCACGTGGACCAAAGCTTGGTCCGAAAAGAATGACAACGTATCCAATTCCAAGCGCGCCTGTTCGAACCCATCCTCTTCGTAATCGAATCTGGCTACGCTGGTGAATCCACCGCTGCGTGCAGCGCGATCGCAAAACAAATCCACCAGGCCAATCTCGCTTCCGTACAGCACGTAGACGGAAGCCAAGCGGTTTGCATTCAACTCTTCCATCGCCTGAAAAACATCCAAACGCAAAACGCCTCCCCGCAACCAGTATACAACCTGGCCCAGGGAGACGCATGTTGAAATCGGCAGTGCCGAACGTTGGCTTTTGCCCAGAGGAATTAGAGCTTCATCACGTACTTGCTGCGATTGCCGGCCAGGCGCATACCGCCAAGTTCCCAAAGGTACTTTGCCTTGCTACCTTCCTTCGCCAGTGCGCCCATGACCCCTTTGATAGGTACGCCCATAAAGCTGCCGACACCCACTTCTGCCCCAAGCGAGCAGAGTGTGCCCCAATCGCGTGGATGGAACGGCTCCATCGGGCGACGACGCTCGCGCAAAAGGATGTTTTTCGCAGCCAGTGCGCCCATTTGTTCAGCGTTCTGCGCAGTCGGCGGATATGGCCGACCATTCGCATCTTCAGCCCATGCACTGTCACCGGCGATGAAAATGACTTCATCGTCGACCGACTGCATGAATTCGTTGACTTTCGCACGACCACGGCGATCCACCGTAAAGCCGGACTCGGACAACAATGGGTTCGCACGAACGCCGCCCGTCCAAATGATGGTACCCGCTTCGACCGTTTCGCCGCCATCTAAGTGGATGACGCCCTCGGTCACTTCGTTAATTTTGGTGTTCGTGCGCAGTTTACCGCCCTTTTTGGTATACGTCTCAACGACGAATGGACGCAGATGCTCTGCGACCATCGGAAGAATGGTCGGCATAGCCTCGATGCACTGCAGGTCGACCTTTTCCCATGGAATGTTGAGCGACTTGCACAGCTTCGGTAGATAGTCGAGCAACTCACCCATCAACTCGATTCCCGTCAAACCGGCGCCGCCGAGAGCGATGCGCAGATGGCGCTCATCGCCGTCCTGCGTATAAAGGTGGAACTGGTTGTCGATGTGCTTGCGGATTTCGACTGCCGAATCGAGATTGGTGATGCTTAGGCTGTACTCTTTCAATCCCTTGATGCCAAAGTACTCGGAAACCCAACCCAAGCTGTAGATCAAATAGTCGTACGAAATGTCCCCCGTTGACGTCTTGACAACTCGATTCGCCTTGTCAATGCCCGTCACTTCTGCAACAACCAATTCCGAGGTGTCTTTGCGCAGAACTTCCTTGATGGGGATGGCGTACTTTTCACCAGCATCACGACCGCCAGCTGCCTCGTGCAGGAGGATGGTGAGGTAGTGATAGTCGTGGTTGTTGACGATGGTAAACGGGATACCTTCCCGATCCAGATGAGCGGCGGCCATCATTCCTGCATAGCCCGCGCCGACAATTACGATTTTGCTCATGCTCGTCCTCTCCAGTTCCAGTGTGCTTGAATTCTGTTGCCCGATTGTCCGATCCGGCACATGACAAGACCGAACATCTTCCAACGCAAAATCATATCATATCGTTTGTCGATTTACACGGCTCTCTATGCGCAATCTGCGATTCACGATGTGGGGCAAGTGCAGGCGCCTGCACCCTGCCATCGCGATCACGTAGGCCAAGGCAGCCGGAAAAGGTAATGCGGGCATGTGAACGAGACTCCATTTCCAATGGGCGATGGCCTGCACCACCGTTGTGACAAACGATACGACATCTGTATCCAGACAGCCGCATGCATGAGCGAGATCGAACAAGACAGAATGCTGTACAAATGGACCGGCGCACAACGAGAGGGCCGCCCAAATCACGGTCAGTGGCAGTAACAAACTGGCGACAGGTTCCAACACCGTCGTCGCGATTGCACTGTACGGTGTCCATTGGCCGAACATCCACCACACGATGGGCAACAGATACGCGTCCACAACCACGCTGGTCGCAATGGAGTGGAACAAGATGAGCAACAGCCGTTTGAGCACGCCAGGGCATGACCGCCACTGCCACTTGTAGTTGGGATCTTGCGTCCGGGTGTGCGGCGTCTCGATCAAGTCTGCGGCTTCGCACACGGCGAAGGTCGCAAACATGGACAGCAAGGTGCTCGGCTCCGCCATGTCTGCAGGCAGGGATACCGCGAACAACAGACAAGACGCTGTCAGCGTGACGCCCCCGCCGACCGACCTTCCCAGCCAGTTTGCCAAGATGCCGTACGATGCGGCAAAGGCTGCGCGGACAATGGACAGTGCACCACCGCACAGCGCGACGAAAATCCAAATCACAGCAAGTGCATACACGCATCGTCCTGTTTTTTGCCAGCGACCTGCCCCGCCCACCGCGAATCGCCATGGAACCAGTGCCAGGCGAAGTGCAAACGCGACATTGGCGCCACTTGCAGCGAGTAGATGAGCCACTCCCGCCGCCAAAAACGCAGATTGCGTGGCATTTGCGATGGGTGCTGACCGTCCGATGACGATGGAAGCGGCCAACGCTGCATTCGCGTCCTGCGCAGTGGAAACCGTCTGCTGCATCGCCGCGAGCGCTGCGTTGCTCGCGTTCGTAAACCAGCCTTGCCCCGTTTGCAGGGGATACGCCTTGCCTTGAAACAGCCAAAGTGGAGCGAGCACGTCGAGCGCACTCTTGTTCTTCGCAGTCGACACAACATAGATGCCCTCGACCCGCACCGACTGGCCCGCCTGCCAAACTGTAGAGCTCGGAACCAGCGCAAGTATGTGAAAACGACAAGGATGTTGCGGAACTCCTTCCTTCGTTACCTCTAGCAACAATTCCGTGTCCCTTGGTTTCTGGGTGACGCTTTGGATCACGCCTGCGACCATGGTATATTCACCTGGCTGAGCCGCGGGACGGCCGGGACAGATGCGAGCGTATAGCAGACCATAGCCGGAAGCGGCCAACGCCACCGCGGACGTACACAGCACAAACCTCCAGTTGCCCACCTGGCGTCGACGCCATAGAAGAAACAACCCAAATGCCCCTCCAACACCGGCGGAGCAACTTGCGACCAACATGACCTGCAGGCAGGTGGTGCAACGATACGACAACCATTCCACCATCATCCACAACCATGCAACGCTACATGCAGCTACAGATCGCTTCAAGGGCCGCTCACGGCTCCACCCACTGGCGATCCACCGCCAAAGCTCACCAGGTTCCTCCATTTCGCCAAGGTTTTCGGGCCGATCCCGCGTACCTGTCCAAGGCTCTGCAAATCGGCAAAGGGACCGTGCGCCGTGCGGTAGGCAATGATCTCTGACGCACGCTTTGCCCCGACGCCAGGCAGTGTTTCTAAAGTCGCTGCATCGGCGGTATTGACGTCAATTCGCATGGACGTTGACGAAGGCAATGCCCCAGACCCTTGTTGTTGGGAGAGAGATGGGCCTTGTCCTGATCCATTTGTTGTTGCACTGGACAGGACATCGATTTCTTCACCATCCCACAGCAACGCGGCCTCATTCACCGTCGCCGCGTCCGCAGCATGAAGAAAGCCCCCCGCCGCGCGGATAGCATCGCCAACTCGCGCTGTCGACAAAACCTGGACGACCCCAGGATGACGTACATCGCCGTGGACATCGACCTCGATCGTGCCGGGCTCTTCATCACCCGCACCAATTGCCGCGTTGTCAACGCCTCCGCGGGCTGTTGCGGATGTCCCATACATTTGTGTGCCAGGGCTCGACGCTGTGTCCGAGTTCGTGCCGTGTCCAAAGAAGACACCGACGCCTGCAGCGACCAGCGCGACCATCACCACAGCGACAAGCCGCCACCACCTGCCCACCGGCCGCAAACGAACATCCATGCCCCCCTCCTCACCATGTATGTTTGTGTGGTGTAGCGGCTCCGGCTCGACGAGCCAGAGATGGCGATGTTGCATATCCATCCCTCCGTAAAATCATTTCTTACATGGATGGATCATCATTCTCGCCGGAGGTTTCATTCGCCTGTTGCCGGGACACTAGATTCCTTCAAACTTTGAAGAACAGAGCGAATGCATGCGAATATGCTGGCGTAGGAAACCATTTGCCGGAGTTTCGATTTGTCGTGTAGAATCATGGGTGACCGCATTGGAGGTATCCTGTTTGCTTACACCCAGCATGGAAGACTATTTGGAGAAAATCTATGAACTGATCCTCGAAAAAGGGTACGCACGCGTGTCCGACATTGCGAACTCCCTTGCCGTACAGCCCAGCTCCGTAACCAAGATGTTACAGAAACTGGATGAGAATAAGTACGTCAGCTATGAAAAATACAGGGGCATTGTGCTAACCGCCCGTGGCCATAAGATGGGACGACTCATGAAGGAACGGCATGCGATGTTGGCCGAGTTTCTGCGCATGCTCGGCGTTGCAGAGGAGACTTTGCAGAAGGACGTCGAAGGCATCGAACACCACGTCAGTCCCAAGACACTTGAATCTCTTCAAGCACTCGTTATCTTTTTCCAGGAAAATCCTGACGCGCTGGCCGCATTTCTCGCGTTTCAGGCGGGCGGCGATAAGTCCTGACACATCATCATCTCTATGGCCGGGCCGCCACGCACACGATTCTATCCGCGTCCTCCACAGATTGTCTTCCGAAATCCCCCGCTGTCTCAATCAGCTTCAACCCGGCTGCGGCCAGGGCCTCTTGCACCTGCGAAAGGGGAAAGTAACGTTGGCGATGACGCTCTTCGATCCGCCGGTACAATGGTTCACCGACAGCCTCGCGCACGCGGGCAAACGCCACAACTTCGTGCAATATCCACTCGCCTTGCACGTCCGTTTCGTGGAGCAGAGCGACATCGTCATCAACTTGGTGCCAGTATCCATGTTGCAGAACATGTAGCCTAGCCGGGCCGATCACATCAAACGCAAAGACGCCGCCTCTGCGCAATGCATTGGCAACCGCATGAAACGCTCGGCGCAAGTCTTCTTCGCAAGTCAAATAGTTCAACACATCGCACGAAGCGACGGCGAGATCGACTGGACGGGGAAGCCGCAAGTCGCGGATATCCTGCGTCAACCAGACAATGCGCGCTCCTGCGGCCATCGCCCGCTCCTGAGCAATACTCAGCATGGCTTCAGATTGATCGATCCCGATGCACCACCGGGCTTGACGGCCCAATTCGACCGTTAAAACACCGGTTCCGCAGCCGATATCCGCGATGTCGATGCTGTGCAGAGAATACCTGTCTTCTAAAAACGCCTGCCACTCTGCGTAAGGCGCATCCGCCATGAGCGCGTCATAGACATCTGCAAACGCGTCGTACAGCACAGCGATCAACCGTTCGACGTTTCGAGCGGCAGTACTTCTGCATCGCCCCAAAGCCGTTCAATGTGATAAAACTCGCGCTCTTCCGGCCGAAACACATGCACAACCACATCCCCAAAATCGAGCAGGACCCACCGCGCTTCCTCCAGGCCCTCGACCCCTTTACAAGCGACGCCAAGTTCGCCTAAATCGTCGCGAATGGCACGCGTCACCGCTTCCACCTGAGGCCGCGACGTCGCCGAGCAAATGACGAAATAGTCGGCCATTGGTGTCAGGGCCTGCACGTTCATAACGAGAACGTCAGTCGCCTTTTTGTCCTGTGCCGCCGTCGCTGCGCGACGGGCGACTTGCTCGATTGTCTGCTGCATGCACATGCCTCCTCAAGCATTGACCATCATGTTTACGCTCCCCGCTCGAGAAGCGAATTGCGTGCCGCTACCGCCAGTAAACCGAGAGGGCGGCCGGTGGCAATCAAGTAAGTCATCGTGTTGTCGAGGCTTGCGCGCGCCGCATTTGCCAGTCCGGCTTCCAGCGCCGCGCGCACGGTCTCAACGCCTGGGTACGAGCGATTCGGTTCGACGGCATCTGCGACGAACAGCACGAGATCGAGATCTGTCATGTCTGGTCTGCCTGTCGTGTGGTACCGTACCGCATCGAGAATCTCTTCATCATCAATTTGATACGTTTGCTTTCCAATATGCGCAGCAACCGGTCCGTGTAACAGCAAAGGTACGGTGAGCCATTCGTCGGGCAGCGACATGGCGTGCTCTTTCACATAGCGCAGCAACCGCTCTTTCGACCATTCGCGCGCAAAGTCATGTAGCCAGGCCGCTATCTCGGCTTTGCTTGGTGAAACGCCGAAGCGATTGGCCAAATCCCGCGCAGTTTGCACAACGCCTTCAACGTGGCGAAAACGAACGTCAGACAGTTGTCTTCGCAAATCCTGCAGCAAACGCTCAAGCTTGATTTCCGCCATCCTTCGCCACTCCATTCGATCCCCGCCACCAAACACCGAGCACGCGCTCAGGAACCAATTCACACGTATCTTGCCCATGATCCAAGCGCTGGCGCAACCATGTCGACGATACGTCTAACAAAGGCATTTCGATCACGCCAACCTGCAAGCTTGGCAACGCGCCTCGTACCGCCGCGACGGTCTCTGCGACCGGATATCCTGCGCGCGCCGCTACGACAATCGGAATCAGGCTGCACAGTTCCGTTGCCCCGTTCCATGTCGGCAGGTGGGCCAGACTGTCGGCACCCAGCAAAAACATAAAGTCGACGTCCGGGTACCATTGTTTACACGCCTTCACCGTATCGATCGTGTAAGATGGCCGCGGCAGTCTCGCTTCCAGCGGCATGGTGCGCAAGTGCGGCCTGCCACGCAGCAAGGCCGAAACCATGGCGACGCGCCAAGCAAACGTGTCATCCGCAATGTCCGCTTTGTGCGGTGGACTCGGAGCAGGTAGAAACCAAACTTCGTCGACACCCGTTTGCTCATATGCCAGTTGGGCCATTGTCAGATGTCCCACATGCGGCGGATCGAACGTACCGCCAAAGAGCAACACCCTCTTGGCCGACGTCGCAGGCAGGGGGTCCGCTTGCGAACCATGAAAGTCGCTTTCAGTATACCACACCCCGTTTTCACGGTTCATGGAGCCGCCCGCTCCTTATTCAGAGTGCCATACACCGCATCCGCCATCACCTGTGCCGGAGCCTTTCGCGAAAGCCACCATTCATATGCATCGACACCCTGCCAGAGTAACATGGAAGCGCCGTCGACGACCGTCGCCCCCGCTGCCTTCGCCATCTTCAGAAACGCAGTCTCGAGCGGCCGATAAACGATATCCTGAACCAGTTGCCCGGGTCTGAACACCTCAGGATCGTCAATCGGAGACGCATCGGCGTTGGGCCACATGCCAAGCGGCGTACACTGAATCACGGCATGGGCATCGCCCACCGCCTGATGCCGATCCGCCCACGGCACATGGCGCAAGTGCAACCGGTTGCCGAATTGCTTGTCCAACTGCAAAACCGCTTCTGCACGCCGCGCGGCAATTCCGACGTCTGCACTGGGACGATGGATGGAAAGTGAGGCGAGAATGGCCTGCACACTGCCGCCAGCGCCAAGAATGACGACGCGTAAGGGCTCTGCCGGCATCGCGTGTTCGACGGATCGCCACCAACCACTGACGTCCGTATTGTGGCCGATCGCGCCGGAGCCGGTGAAACGGACGACGTTGACTGCTTGCACAAGTTCCGCCTCTCGCGTACGCTCAGAGACCCAGGCAAAAGCTCCAAGTTTGTGCGGAATCGTCACATTCACACCGACGGCACCAAGCGCTTTTAGGCCGCGCAACGCGTCATCCAAGTCTTCAGATTCGACGCGAAAGGGCACGTAGATCGCGTCGATGCCATCGGCCGCAAAGGCCGCATTCATCATAGCGGGCGATAAGGAATGGGCAACGGGGTTACCCAATACCCCGAACAGTTTCATCGTTCCTCTCCCCTTTGTACGCCCGTTTCCACACGCCGTGACAAATCACCCACGAGGCGCGGCCGCAAGCTCGGCCGAAGCCAATCCGGTAACGTCAACACGCCGTCAAACAAGCGTCCAGACAGTGCAATCCAGCCAAGCCCCGGGATCACGATGTCGCTGCCCCGACCTGAGATGGCTAGGCTACCTCGCACCACCTGTTCGCCGCGGCGGACGCGCTGCAGCCGAATGCTGCTGCGAACCGCGAAATCCGGGCGGCAAGTGGAGCATGGAACGTGCAGGATATCGTCCTGATGTCGTTCCCAAATCTCGTCGGCTCGAGAGAGCTTGGTACGATGAACCGGTAAGTCGTTCGCAACATACAGGACGACCGGCTGCCTTTCTCCCCGGGTGAAATCCAACCGCGCGATCCCCCCCAAAAACAGGGACTGCTCAGGATTCAGCTGATACACGCGCGGCCGCAAGCGGCTTTGCGGCACGACGACGCGTAAGCAGTCGGCACAGAGCCGCTCGATTGCGCGCGCTTCGTGAATGAGCCCTGGCGTATCGTATAATTCGATTCTCCCGTACCGACCTGCGATTTCGAGCCTTGACAGAGCCAACGTCGTCCCCGGGCGACGCGACACCGTATATGGCGCCTTTTTGTCGCTCAGCCTGCTGGCGATGGCATTGAGCAGGGTCGATTTGCCCGTATTCGCCATCCCGACCACATACACCGGCCGCTCCGTCTCCCACTCGACGAGCTGGAGCACCTGCTCCATCCCAATCTGTTTTTCAGCGCTGACGAACAACACATCGCTCACCGGCACGCGAGTGCGCTCCACCTGTTCACGAATCCACTCCGCAAGACGCGTGTACTGCACGCGTTCTGGCAGCAGATCGACCTTATTGACAACGACCACAACTTCGCTCGTCAATACAAAACGGGCGAGGTTGGGGACGAGACTCCCAGCGAGATCGAACACGTCAACCACATAGAGAACGAGACCCGGTCGATCGAAAATCTGGGATACCTGCGCCTGATACGTCGATTCATCGACGGTCACCGGCAAAAATTCGCCATAGTGACGGATCCGAAAGCACCGCTTGCACAGCGCATCCGGCTTTCCGATGGCACTTGCAGGCACGTAACCAGGCTTGTCCTCGTCGCTGCTTTGCAGGGGCGCACCACATCCAAGGCAAATCGCTTCATCGACCATCTTTCGACCTCCCGTCGCTTACCATATGTGGCCGCTTAAGTCCACGGCCGTAGAGCATCATCAAGGCAACGCGCTCGGCCATGCGCACTACTTTCGTACCCCACCACTCTTGCGGATCCAGCGGCAGGACTAAAATAGTGTACATACCAAGCCGATTGGCTCCTTGTATATCGGTAAATAACTGATCCCCAACCATCACGGCCGCATCGGCTGGGAGTTGAAACCGCTCCAAAGCAGCGCGAAAACCTGCCGATTTCGGCTTTCTCGCGCCAGCCACGGCAGGCAACCCCGAGGCCCGGGCAAAAGCCTCGACCCGCGCCTCGCCGTTGTTCGAGACAATGCAGACATGAAAGCCCCTGGCATGCGCCATCTGCAACCAATCTGCGAGCTCCTCTGGCACCTGCGGATGGTTCCAGGGTACCAACGTATTGTCGAGATCGGTCAAAATGAGACGCTTTCCACGATTCCAAAGGCCATCCAAGTCGATTTCGTAAATGGAACGCACGTACTCGTCCGGCATCAGCCGAGACAAAACTCCCACATTTCTCACCCAATTCCAAGGCCGTTCACTTATGACGGTAAGACATGATAGCATAGCCGCCGTAAAAAGCATAGTTTGCAAAACAGCCAAACCGTCTACTTGGGTTCTCTGGGCCCGTATAGACAGCTTGGCTGCAAACGCACTCGTTTACACGGGTGAATCGGGCTGCGAGGCCTTGGCATTGCGCATGTTTTCGTACAACTTGCCAAGTGCGCGATGTTCGATACGCGATACGTAACTGCGAGAGATCCCTAATTCTTTTGCGATTTCCCGTTGTGTGCGCTCTTCACCGTCAGGAAGGCCGAAGCGCTTGCACAAAACCTCTCGCTCACGCGCGGGCAGCATCGGCAGACATTCGTACATCTTTTGCCTCTCCCATGACAGGTCGACAGTGTCGATGACTTCGTCGGGATCGGAACCCAATAAGTCGGCCAACGTCATCTCGTTACCGTCCTTGTCGGTGCCGATGGGATCCGACAACAACGCGTCGCGGCGGTGTTTTTTTGTGCTTCGCAAATACATCAGGATCTCGTTCTCGATACAACGCGCAGCATAAGTCGCCAACTTCGTACCTTTGTCGGCACTGTAACTTTCCACAGCCTTGATGAGCCCGATGGTGCCAATCGATATGAGGTCTTCCTGGTCTTCACCCGATGTTTCGTACTTTTTAGCCAAGTGTGCGACCAAGCGCAGGTTGTGTTCGATGAGCAAGTTACGAGCAGTTGTGTCGCCCTGTGCATGGCGGGCAATGGCGTCCCGCTCCTCGTCGGCGGACAAAGGCTGTGGAAACGCGCCATTTTTTACATAGGAGACAAAGAGGGAAACATCTTTGAGCACGAGCGCGAGCAGCGTCAAAATTCCAGACAGAACGCCCACCTCCTGTCGACCGTTGTCGAGTGTGACGCTGCTAACTGTATGCGGGCTGGACAGAATTTCTGCTACAGCACGATATGAATGCGCACTACATCACTGCGCGGCCATCGGCAGAACAACCGTCGCGTGCATGCCGTGATCGCCCGCCACAGCCAATGTCAAACTCCCGCCGAGCGACAGGCAGCGCTCCCGTATCGAACGTATGCCAAATCCCTCCTGAAGGCTGGACACATCGGTCAACACGCCATCATCCGTAACCTCGAGTGTGACGATGCCGCTGTCGTGGGACAAGCGCACGTCGATCCGGCGTGCTTGCGCATGTTGGGCCGCATTGGTCAACAATTCTTGCAAGGCGCGGTAGAGTGTCGCAGTGATACTTGGCGGCAGTTCGTCAATGGCGGACGGTATGTCCAGTGTGCATGCAATCTGAAACGACCGTTCAAAACGCGCCACCAAGGTTCGCAGCAATCCAGCATCCACGGTGTCTTCCCCGGCCATCGAAGCATCTATGGCACTGACCGTGCTCCTGAGTTCCGAAAGTGCCTGACGAGCAGCCGCTAGCGCCTCATCGCACAGCTTTGCCGCATCCTCGAACCTGTCCCCGCAGGCGGCCGTGCGCATCGCCTCCAATTGCGCGATCAGCGACGTCAATCGGTATCCGGTACCGTCATGCATGTCCCGCACTACCCGCAACCGCTCGATAACTTCCGCTTGGCGTACCGCTGTTTCCGTCTCCCTCGCCAACACGGCGTACGCGTTGACAAGATGCTCGTGCTCGCGGCGCCGTAGCGCTCCGGCGCGCACGCCAAAGAAAAGCACGACAAGTCCAAACCCTTCGACAGCCGCCGAAATCGGCGACATGCCGCTCGTCAGCACAACAATCAGGCTCACCAAGGCGTATAACACCGTCAACAGCGGATCGATCACGTCCATCATCGAGGCGAGCCAGCCTAAAAGCGGCCATAGAGCGTCTGTCGCATGATGTAATGGTTGGTCTCCAAACACCACCAACGCCGCAGCAAGTGCCAGCGCCACGCCTGTCACCCAGGGGGCCCACCGGCGGCGGCGCCGATCGGCCAAGCCGAGAATCATCGCGCATTGTCCGAAAATCAGGACATCGTATAAAATGCGCAGGACCAGCGAACCGTGTGCAAGCGGCAAGTAGACAATGAGCATCACGATTGCGCCAACCAGCCGCCGGATCCAAAACCCGATGTCGCGACCGCCCCATCGCCGCGACTTCTCTGCAACCATTATCTCTCGTACACGCGAAAATCCGAACCGTGGTTTCATGACTTCATCATAGCAGAAGCTGGTTGTGCCAACCATGCCTTGGCGATTGTCAATAGATCGCGGTGCGCCTGCCCACTCGGCTCGTCCGCCACCGCGATAGCAAATGCTGACGAAGGGCAGCCTCCCACGATGCGATAGCCGACCACCCAGGCATTGACGCGACCGCCTGCCAGTTCGGCGGTGCCACTCTTCGCCGCGATCGAATACGTGTGCAACGCGTACAGCGTTCCCCGCGGATCGTGCACCGCACGCCACATGGCTTGTCCGATCACGGCCGCCGTATAGCGGCCGCAGGCTCGTTCCGCGGGCGGTACGGCCATTGGCAGCCAGCGCCCGCCTGTACGCCACCCGAGCACGAGCCGCGCAGGTCTATACTCGCCGCCAGAGGCCAGGGTTGCCGCCAACACTGCACCAGCGAGTGGCGTCATGCGCACGTCCTCCTGGCCAATTGCGGTATTGGCCAAAAGCCCAGCATCATCGCCACTGCGACGAAACACGATGCCACGCTGCGCCTCGGGAATGGTGGCTTGTCCGGCGAAAACAGGTGCCAGACCTGTGGACGGCAGCCCGAACCGATGAGCGGATTTCTCTATTGCTGTGCGGCCCAGGCGAACGCCCAGCTCGGCAAAGGTCACATCGCATGACTGGGCGATGGCGTCCGCGATCGAAAGCTCCCCATGCACACGCCAGCAGCGCATGGCGACGTGCGGAAGATGAACGACGCCATCACACATAAACCGCTCCTTCGACCATGTGACATGCGTGTCGAGAGCCGCCGCCGCAATCACCAGTTTGAAGACGGAGCCCGGCGCGATCGCCGTGAGAGCATCACTTTCAACGCCGTGCGCCGCGGAGGCCACGACCAAAGCATCTCGATGACGCAAGTCGATCTCGACAATGCTCGCATGCCGCATCCCGCGATCGCGCAGGATTTCCTCCGCCCGCGTTTGCAGACGGGAATCGATGGTCGTCACAATATCGGCACCGCGCCTCGGCAATAAGCCGTACCCACCCAGGGAGCCAAATGCAGGCTGCGTGCGGCCGTCCGCCATGGCCAACTGGCCAACGAGCGCCGGGCGGCGAGATCGCAGAACGGGATCCAAGGCCTGTTCGAGCCCGCCGCGTCCCACCTCCGGTACGACCAACTGTGGGTCAGGCCAGACGTCTGGCTTCCCGACACGGCCTACCAGTTCTGGCGCCAAGCCGACGCCACGCTGTACCGACTCATTTGCCGGCGACCACGGGGTGCCATCGCGAAACCGAATCTGGCCGCGACCATCCGCCACCATCTCCGTGCGAAAGTGTTCCAAGTCGATTCGCCAACGCTGCCCGCGGATGTTCGACTCGACGCCACTGCCCAACCGCAAACACGCCATCACCGCAACCAACTTCGCAGAAAGGCCCAGGATGGCCACCAGCCATATCCCGTGAATGAACAAAAGCCGGCGTTTGGTCGCCGGCATATCGCTCCATCTCTGCATAACATCGCCTCACGCGTGAAGGACGCTAAAGGAAACCTCCACCGATTGGTTTTACCATATCCAGCAGGAGCATGCGTTATGTGATCATTTCTCTGGAAACATTACGAGTGTGCGCGCTTCACATTCTGCTCAGCCAACATTTCATTGTGCAATTGCTGCGCATAGGTCTGTGCAAAATAGTGTTCACCGCTGCCATCTTCCTTCGCAACATAATACAGATACTGCGTGTGCGCGGGATGCAGCACAGCCTCAATGCTGGCCAGGCCAGGACTGCAAATCGGCCCGGGCGGCAAGCCAGCCACCAAATACGTGTTATACGCATTTTTCGCGTCCAAAATATCCGCATCGGTCACCACCGCGAGATGATGCCCGATCGCGTAGTCAACCGTCGCGTCGATTTGCAATCGCATGTGCAACTTCAGTCGATTGTCGATCACGCTCGCAATCAGCGGTCTCTCCTGCGCGACCTCGGCCTCGTTTTCGATGAGCGACGCTTCCGTGACCACCTGGTTCAAGGACAACCCGCTTGCCTGCATCAACTTGAGGTTTGCAGGTGTGAGCACACGTGACGCGAAGTCGTTTAACATTTCGTTGACGATGTCCTTCGGATTTTCACCGCGAAGGAACTGATAGGTATCTGGAAACAAGTAACCTTCGAGCCGATAGCGGACCTGCTTGCGGCCATCGAGTCTCTGCAGAAACGGTTGCGTAAAGTCGTTGCTCTGCACCGCCCGTAAAAACGATTGTGCAGAGCAGACGCCGTCTCTCTGAAGCGTTGCCGCAATGTCGGCAATGTCGTAGCCCTCCGGGATGGTGACATCCACCGCCGCGGAAACGACGTCGCCACCCGACAGCTTAGCGAACATCTGCGGAACGCCCATGTCCGGGGACAGCGCGTATGTCCCTGCTTGAATGGCGAGGGCGCCGTGTAAGCGCCCATACAGTGAAAACGCCGCTGCGCTGCGCACCAACCCACGTGCGGCCAAATCCCTGCCCACAGCTCCGACGCTTTCCCCTCGATTCACCACGACTTTCATAAGAGACGTGCGCTCCGACACCGGAGCCAAACTCGTGCGATACCAGCCCACGACCATGCAGACCACAAGTACAACCAACATCACGAGCGCCAGAGCGATTCGACGCAATCGCTTGTCCAACCGACTCTGGCGCGCCTCTTTTGCCATCGTTTCACCTTCCGTCTAACCGGAGCGAAATCCCTTAGCGGTGTGCGTCCAGATAGTGCTGCAATAGAATCGTCGCCGCCACCGCGTCAATCACATTGCGCCGACGCTTCCGGCGCACATCTCCTTCCAACAAAGCACGCTCAGCACTGACGGTTGTCAGCCGCTCATCAAAGAGTTCCACCGGTACGTTCAGCCGTGCGCCCAACTGCATGGCGAATGCTGCGGCTCGCTGTGACTTTTCGCCTGCTTCCCCTTTCATCGTGATGGGGTTGCCCACGATAATCCGTTCCACGCCATGCTGCGCGACCAGCCCTGTGATGACATCGACAACCTGCTCATCCGTCTCGCGCTGAATGACGGTCAGCGCCGACGCGATAAGCCCTGTCGGATCCGACAGGGCTATCCCGACGCGCCGCTCGCCATAGTCAACGGCCAGCGTCCGCATCGCCGTGAAGTGCGGCATAGGCCCGCACCAGTTCTTCAATCAAGTCGTCTCGTTCGATCCGCCGAATCGTGTTGCGCGCATCCAAGTGGCTTGTGATGTATGCGGGATCTCCGGAAATCAGGTAGCCGGCAATCTGGTAAATCGGATTATAGCCCTTTTCCTTCAAAGCGCGATACGCCACCTGAAAAGCGTGACGCGCCTCGGCGTTTTCCGATTTCGTCTCAAACCGCATCGTGCTGTCAAAATCCTGGTTTGTCAAAGCCCGCACCTCGCTCGAGCGTCAGCCGACGCAAGAATAGCTTCGTCCCTTAGTTCGGCTCAGACCGCCCGATCTCCTGCGACGGCCTCCACAATTTCCGCAACTTTTTCGATCGCAGCACCTAATTTTTCGGGATCGCGTCCGCCCGCTTGCGCCATATCCGGGCGGCCACCACCACCCCCGCCGGCAATGGACGCAACCTGTTTGACGATTTGCCCGGCATGGAAGCCCTTCTCCTGAAGGTCCTTGGAAACCGAAGCCACAAATTGAACTTTCTCATTGTGCACGGAACCGAGGACAACCATGTATGTTTCGCGGCCGACGCGCAACTCGTCAACCAGTTGGCGCAAGCCTTCCATATCGACATCCTTGATGGCCGCCCGAATCACCGGCACACCGGAAATCATCTCTTGCCGCTTTGCCAGTTCGGCGACCCGGCCGTGGTTGAGACGAGCCTTCGCTGATTCCAGTTCTCTTTCGAGCACTCGCGCCTCTTCGAGCACGCGGCTGACGCGATCGACCACCGTCGTCGGGGTCGCTTTCACGATTTGGGCGATCTCACGCAACTCGGCGTCGCGTTCCCTTGCCACAGCATAGGCGTGCCGGCCTGTCACCGCTTCGATGCGCCGCGTTCCACTGCCGATGCCGGTCTCCGATACGATGAGGAACTGGCCAATCAATCCCGTTCGCTCGACGTGACAGCCGCCGCACAACTCGATGCTCTCGCCGGCTTGCACGACGCGCACGCGCTTGCCGTATTTCTCGCCGAAAAGCGCCATCGCGCCGAGCGACTTGGCATCGTCGATATCCATTTCGCGAATGACGACATGGTGATCGCGCCAGATCGCATCATTGACATGCGCCTCGACCTTGGCCAGTTCCTCGTCCGTGAGGGGCCCAAAGTGGGAAAAGTCAAAGCGCAGCCGCTCTGGTTCGACGAGCGATCCAGCCTGTGCGACGTGCGTGCCCAGAATCTCTCGCAAAGCTTTGTGCAACAGGTGTGTCGCCGTGTGATTCTTCACCGTGTCGCGACGCAACTCTGCATCGACATGGGCGCGCACGGCGTCTCCCTGATGCAACGACCCGTCGATGACACGAATGGTCATCACGTTCTGCCCGTGCGGCGCCTTACGCACATCGACGACTTGTGCCCGCCCACTCGCGCTGACGATCTCGCCGCGATCCGCGACTTGTCCGCCGCTTTCGGCGTAAAATGGCGTCACGTCGAGAACGACCTGCGCCTCGCTGCCGACGCTCACCCCATCGACGCGCTCGCCATCTTGAACAAGCGCGACGATCTCCGCGTCGACGGTCAACTCCTCGTAGCCCACAAATTTCGATGGCTGATCGATACTCTCAAGTGCGCCGCGCTGACTCTGCATACCTTCCGCCACCTGACGCGCCTGGCGCGCACGCGTCCGCTGCGCCTCCAGTTGCGCGTCAAAACCTTCGCGATCGACCGTAAAGCCCGACTCCTTGGCGATTTCAATCGTCAAATCGATCGGAAACCCATATGTGTCATACAGGCGAAATGCGTCAGCCCCGGCGATCACCGTCTCATGTTTGGCGCTGAGTTCTGCCATCAACTCGGACAGCAAAGCCTCGCCCCCGCTAAGCGTTTCGTGGAAACGCTCTTCTTCTGTGCGCACGACACGCTCAATCAGGCTTCGCTTCTCGCGAATCTCGGGGTAATCTTCGCCCATGATCTGATCGACGACCGCGACGAGTTGATACATGAACGGCTTCTCAATACCGAGAC
Source organism: Alicyclobacillus sacchari (assembly GCF_004366795.1). Classification (GTDB taxonomy): domain Bacteria; phylum Bacillota; class Bacilli; order Alicyclobacillales; family Alicyclobacillaceae; genus Alicyclobacillus; species Alicyclobacillus sacchari. The sequence goes on from NZ_SORF01000005.1 coordinate 219,966, forward strand.
GTCGACCGCTGCGAACCGCACGGCGGAGCAAGCGGCGGATGATGTAGCTGCGGCCTTCGTTGCCTGGCAACACGCCGTCGCCGATGGCAAACGTCACCGTGCGCAGGTGATCCGCGACAATTTTGAAGTGGATATCGTCCTCGTCTGACTCACCGTAGCGCCGACCCGCAATCTCGCCTGTACGATCGATGATGGGGCGGAACAGATCGGTTTCGAAGTTGTTCGCGACGCCTTGTAAAAGGGAGGCGAGGCGTTCCAGGCCAGAGCCGGTATCGATGTTCCGCTTGGGAAGTGGCGTGTACTCTCCGTCCGCACCCTTGTTGAACTGTGTAAACACCAAGTTCCAGATTTCCAAGAAGCGATCGCAGTCGCAACCGGGCTTACAATCCGCTGCTCCGCAACCGAACGCGGCACCGCGATCGTAAAAGATTTCCGAACACGGACCGCACGGCCCCTCGCCGATTTCCCAAAAGTTATCCTCCGCGCCACGATAGATGCGATTTTCCGGCAGACCAACCTGGCGGTGCCAGATGTCAAAGGCTTCGTCGTCTTCGACGTGAATGGTCACCGAAATGCGCTCAGGTTCCATCTCGAGCACCTGCGTAAGAAACTCCCATGCCCAGGTGATGGCCTCTTTCTTGAAGTAATCACCAAACGAAAAGTTTCCAAGCATCTCAAAGAAGGTCTGGTGGCGAGCCGTATGCCCCACTTCTTCGATATCGTTGGTGCGGATGCACTTTTGTGCGTCGACAATGCGCGGAATCTCGGGGATTTCGCGACCATCGAAATAAGGTTTCAGCGGCGCCATGCCCGCATTGATCCACAAAAGTGTCGGATCGTCGTGCGGCACAAGGCTGAAACTTGGCAGCACCTGATGCCCACGCGCTGCGAAAAACGATTGAAATGCGCGGCGAATCTGTTGTCCAGTCAGCGATTTCATAGAGAACACGTCCTCCCTCGACTTTCTCGTTTGTAGCAGAAAATTGAGAAGATCGCAAAAAGCCCCCGTCCCCTCAGGGACGGGAGCTGTTTTTCACCCGCGGTACCACCCTGGTTACAAGCTGAGAGCTTGTCCCTCTTCGCGGTAACGGGCGTACCCGGCATGCGTTTGTCAGCATGCGCTTGGAAGTAGCTTCGGCCGGCCACACGGGGCGGCTCGCACCTGATGCCCGCCCTCTCTGAACGAGTGGAACTTCGACGTACTCAGCTTCCGCATCGCTTTGTCGATTTTTGATTCTATCGGTCGCGTGCGCTGCTGTCAATTCACTTGGGTATGCGGGATCGCCGTTCATCCGCAAAACTTGACCAAACAACCTTGAGCACGGCCAGTGTGGGCACCGCGAGGATGAGTCCGACCACCCCGGCGAGTTCGCCGCCTATCAAGAGAGCTGCGACGATGGCCATCGGGTGCAATTTTAACGTTCTTCCCATAATTTGCGGCGAAATTAGGTTACCTTCACATTGCTGAACCGCAATGTTGACGATCACGACCTTGATCAAAAGCGCAGGGCTGACTGTCAGTGCGATGATGACGGCCGGTGCGATGCCGATAATTGGACCAAGGTACGGGATGATGTCAGCGATAGCCAAAAACAGCGCGAGCAAGAGCGCGTACGGCATACCGATAATCAAATAGCCGATGAACGCCAGAATGCCTATCGCCAACATCACAAGAAACTGGCCGCGGATGTATCCGCCAAGGGTCTGGTCGACGCCGTGAAGAATGATACGCACGCGGCGCTTGTAGCGAACGGGGGCCAAACCGACCATGGCCCGGCCGATGGCCTTGGCGTCCTTCAACATGTAAAACACGAGAAAGGGAACGATGAACGCCATGAAAATGGCGTTGATGGTGCTGCTGATGAACGAGAAGATACCCGTGGGCGCTGTTTCAAAGCGATGTTCAAGTTGCTGCAGAGCATTTTCGAGCCCCACGCGAACAGCGTTCGGAAGGTATTGCTTACGGCTGTTCACCATGTCCATCCAATGGCTGATTTGCGCCGTGATCGCAGGCAAACTGCTGACAAGCTGCGATATCTGACGCGAAATGACGGGCACGGCGTTGAGTACCGCAACCACCACCAAAATGGCGAAGGTGAAATAAATACAGAGAATCGCGGCGCTGCGCGGTACACGCCGACGATGCAGCAATTCGACGATTGGCTGGAGGATATAGCTGATGATAAGAGCCGCGAGAAATGGATAAAAGACCGTACTGATGACGGCCCAGATGTCCATAAAAAATCCCCGTAACAGGCCAAATAAATAGATGCACAAAAGCGTCGCCGCGACCGACAGGGCGACACGAAAATAGCGGCTGGTCGGCAACACCGAGCACCTCCGGGGATTGATCTGGCCATGTCTCACAAACCTGTGGACAAGGGCTTTACACAGTATATGCAACTGGGCGTTCCATCATTTGCTATATCACTCATTTGTTTCGAGATTCTATGAGGCTTGTGTATACTGAGGACAAGTTTACTGAGGATGGTGAGGTCGTTGCCGTATTTGGCCGTCGCCGCTGGGGGATTTGTCGGTGCCATATTGCGCTACATCATCAGCGAATGGGTAGGAACTTCCCACGGCTTCAACGTTGCCACGCTCCTTATCAACTGGGCGGGTTGCCTGGCGCTCGGATGGTTAAATACGATGACCAGTGAGCGGTTGCCCATCCACCCAAACATCAGGCTTGGCCTGGGCACAGGCCTCATCGGAGCATTCACGACGTTTTCCACGTTTACGGTCGATGCGTGGAAACTCTATCAGGTCGGGCAGGTTGGCCTTGCATATCTCTACATACTGCTATCTGTCGGCGGCGGTTTGATGTTCAGCTATGCAGGATATCGAATGGCGGACGGCATGTTTCGCACCCGCGCTCGCTAGGAGGATCGCGACTTGACATATATGACCATGCTATGGGTCGGCATCGGCGGCATAGTGGGAGCCCTGCTGCGCTACCAGGTCTCGCGCGTCATCAACGCTCGGACAAGCTCGCCATTTCCTTGGGCGACCCTCGCCATCAATCTGAGCGGCTCGTGGCTTCTGGGATGGCTGACAAGTCACATTCACAAAGTCGTACCTACCTTCCACAACATCCCGATGCTGTTGCTGGGAGTTGGGTTGTGCGGCGCCTATACGACGTTTTCCACCTTTTCATACGAAGCGATTAGCCTATTTCGCGCTCGTCAAGAGATCCTGTCCCTCACCTATGTGGCGATATCCTGCCTAGGTGGGTTGGCGTTATCGGCCATGGGCTTGTACGGATTGCCACACAGCCACCCATCGTGAAAAAGGACGGCCTCCACGCCGCCCTTTTTGTATCTACCTATACGCAATCGGCTCAAGCGCCGGTTCCAAATTCCAATGCGTTAGACGAATGCTCGACTACGATCAGCGAACCGTCCTCGGCCACCTCGTAGACGCGGACTTCATCACCAGACACGTTAAACTCCGCGAAGCAACTCCAGCAATAGTACTGATTTGCACCAATTTTACCGATATCCCGGCTTGTGCAACTCGGACACCGCATTCCTAGGTCCCCCCTTCTCGCAAATGGAAGGCGCACCTCGGCTACGCCATCGTTCTCGTTGGATATCATTCCTCAATTGATCAATAGCTTTCCCATGATGGATATTTACAAAACCAAATTTCCAATTGCGAAATATATACCGAACGAGATTCCTGGTCAATCGTACGCCTATGGTGGTACGTTTGCAATGCAGAAATTGGTTAACCGAGCCCTAGCGGCTTACAAAATGTCACGAAATTGTGAAACGTGAACGAATCAATTGGACGCAGTCCTTTACGACACGAGCGGCCTGTTCCACTTCTTCCATGGTATTTTGCCAACTGAAACTGAAACGGACCGCTTCGCGGACATGTTCGTCCAATCGGCACGCCTGAATGACATGACTTGGTTCCAAACTCCCCGCGGTACAGGCCGATCCCGCAGATGCCATGACGCCTTCAAGGTCAAGACGCATCAGTAAAACATCGTTCCGCACCCCAGCAAAGGCCACATTCAAAATCGACGGCGCAGCGTCCGGCGGACTTAACCGATGCACGCCAGGCTCATCTGCCAAGGACGCCCAGAATGCATCGCGCAAAGCAGCCAGGTGTGCGACGTGATCGGCAAATCGATCGCGCAGGGCGTCAACGGCCGCCGCAAACCCAATCGCACCAGCGACGTTCTCCGTCCCCCCGCGCCGCTTCAACTCCTGGTTGCCCCCATAGAGAATCGGTTGCCATGGCGTATGCTTGCGTACGTACAACAAGCCAATCCCCTTGGGACCATGAATTTTGTGTGCCGAAAACGTCGCCATGTCGAGATCGGACCGCGCCAATCCAATGCGTTGCACGGGTAAGGCTTGTACCATGTCGCTGTGAACGATGATTTGTGCATCGCGCCGCTTGACCAAACGAGCGATCTCGTCAACAGGCTCGACGGTGCCCAGCTCGTTGTTGACGGCCATTACCGTTACCAAGGCAGTGTCCGGTTGGAGAGCATGCACGACGTCCGCCGGATCGACAAAACCGCGCCGATCCACCGGAACCAGCGTTACCTTCGCGCCTAGCGATTCAAGAAAGGACAACGCATGCAATACCGCGTGATGCTCAACCGCGCTTGCGACAATGTGCTTGCGGTCTTGCTGCCTCGCCAAATAAGCACCGACGAGCGCAGCGTTGTCCGCTTCCGTACCACCGCTCGTGAAAATCAGATCACGCGGATCGCAATCGAGCCATTCGGCTATCGTGCGGCGAGCTCGTTCGACGGCTTGCCGGGCTTGTCTGCCGGCCTCATGGGTGCTCGATGGGTTGCCATAGATGGACGCAAGAAACGGTTCCATCGCCTTGCGAACAGCTTCCGCGATCGGAGTCGTCGCTGCATTGTCAAGATAAATCACGCGATCTCCTCCTTACAAGCAGACAGGCCATCCATCAAATGTAAAACATGTATCCGTGCTCTGACTGCCCGCGCATATCAACCAGATCTTGCAACGTTAAGGAATCCAACACCTCGTGAATGGCTTCTCGCAGACGCGTCCAGAGCACATCGAGTCCATCGTCGATATCTTCATCGACGATGGTAATCGGCCCCTCCAGGGCAAAGATGATATCCTTGACCACGATGTCGCGCGGATTGCGTGCGAGGACGTATCCGCCGTAGGCGCCTCGGATACTGCGGACAAAGCCGCCATTGCGCAGTGGAGCAATCAGTTGTTCCAAGTAATGTTCGGATAAATTCTGTCTTTCCGCAACCGACTTCAGTGAAATGGGTGCATCGGTCGACTGCTTTGCGAGATCGACCAGCAGCATGAGGCCATAGCGACCTTTTGTCGATATCTTCACGACTCGCCGTCTCCCTCCCGATAATACATGCGCGGTTCCACGCCAACGGGCCAATAATTTTGCTCCACGTGGTGACCGGGATAATCATGGGGATACAAATACCCAACACCATGCCCCAGCTTCTGTGCCCCGCTGTATCCTGTTCCCCGCAAGTGCGGCGGTACGACAAGTGGCATCCCCGCCTTGACGTCCGCAAGGGCTTCATTGATGGCCTTGTACGCGGCGTTCGATTTGGGCGCCGTCGCCAGATACGTCGTCACCTGCGCCAAGATAATCCGCGCCTCTGGCATACCGATGGCCATGGCGGCCTGCCAGCCGCTCACCGCCAAGGTCAGGGCATAAGGATCGGCATTGCCGATATCCTCTGCAGCCAAAATCATCAAGCGGCGGGCGATGAATGCCGGATCCTCTCCGCCCGCCAGCATTTTTGCCAGCCACAAGACAGCGGCATCCGGATCTGAACCGCGAACCGACTTGATGAAAGCAGAGATCGTATCGTAGTGCTCATCTCCCGATTTATCGTAACGCACGCCGCCAGCCGACTGCAGGGCGTGCTCGACCTGTTCGAGACCGACATGCGTCTGTCCATCTTCGCCGATAGGCGCCGCAAACACCGCCAGTTCAAGCAGGTTTAGGGCCCGCCGGGCATCGCCGCCCGCCTGTAGACATATCGCTCGGCGCGCGTCGGCAGCAAGCTCCACGTGCATGCGGCCGAGTCCGCGATCGTGATCGCGACAGGCGCGATCCAGCAAAACCCCAATTTCCTCGACCGTGAGCGGTTCCAGGTGAAACACGTGCGATCGCGACACCAAGGCAGAGTTCACTTCAAAGTATGGATTCTCTGTCGTCGCCCCAACCAAAATCAACAAACCAGCTTCGACGTGTGGCAACAGTGCGTCTTGCTGGCTCTTATTAAAACGATGAATTTCATCGAGAAACAGCACCGTGCGCCGAGCGTACAACTCTCGCTGCTCTTTCGCCGTATCCACCGCCTTGCGAATGTCCGCAACCCCCGCCGTCACGGCGTTCAACTGCACAAAGCTGGCCTTCGTCTGGTGGGCAATGACCTGTGCCAATGTCGTCTTGCCTGTCCCTGGCGGGCCAAACAGAATGATGGATTGCATCCGATCCTGCTCGATCATCCGGCGCAAGAGTCCCCGCGGACCCACGATGTGCGAGTGGCCGACCACTTCGTCGAGCGAACTTGGCCGCATGCGATACGCAAGCGGCGCGGCATCGGCGCGATCCCGCTCGGACGCCATCGCGAACAGATCCATGGCATCGCCTCTCCTCTGGCGTAACCCAATCAATTCCTAGTCATCCACTCAGCTTTATACGATTATACAACGCAATGTCGCTTCCGTAAAATAGAAGGAGCAGGGCCGTCTGCCCTGCCCACTCCGTCTCCTTACCCGTGATGGCGCACACGCAAATGCAGCACTTTCAGTTGCTCTTCAGACACTTCCCCCGGTGCGTCCATCATCAGATCTGTACCGCTCGCCGTTTTCGGAAACGCAATGACGTCGCGCAGCGACTTGGCCCCCGCCAGCAGCATGATGATACGATCCAAGCCAAAGGCAATGCCGCCGTGCGGAGGCGTGCCGTACTCAAATGCGTTCAATAGGAAGCCAAACTTGTCGTACGCTTCCTCCTTCGTGAAGCCAAGCGCCGCAAACATCTGCTCTTGAATCTCCCGGCGGTAAATGCGCATCGAGCCGCCGCCGATCTCGAAGCCGTTGAGCACCATATCGTACGCCTGCGCCCTCACCTTGCCAGGATCTGTGCTCAGGAGCGGAATGTCTTCTTCGCGGGGCATTGTAAACGGATGGTGCTCGGCAACCCAGCGCTTCTCATCCTCGTCGTAGGACAGGAGCGGAAAATCGGTAATCCACAAAAATTTGTACACGTTCGGATCGGCAAGGCCAAGCGCCTGGCCGAAATGACCGCGCAACGCGCCAAGTGCAGGCAAAACCTGTTTGCGCGATCCAGCCCCAATCAGGATCAGGTCGCCAGGCTTTGCCTTGGCACAGTCCGCGATGGCCTGGAACTGCTCGTCTGTGAAAAATTTGCCGATGGACGAACGAAAACTTCCATCCTCGAGGACAGCGATGTACGCGAGGCCACCGAGTCCGTAGCCCTTCACAAAGTCGACGAGATCGTCCGTTTGCTTGCGGCTATACCCCGCACAGCCAGGCGCAACCAAGGCCTTGATGACCCCACCCTTGGCCAAGACGTCGGCAAACACCCGAAAGTCCGTTCCCGCAAGGACATCGGCGAGATCGACAAACGCCATGTCGAAACGCAAGTCTGGCTTATCCGATCCATACTTGTCCATCGCCTCGGCATAGGGAAGGCGCTGGAACGGCCGTGGCACTTCGACGCCAGCGACATCGCGCAGAACGTTCGCGACCATCTCCTCCATCATGTCTTGCAAAGCCGCCTGGGGCAAAAACGAGGTCTCAATGTCGAGCTGTGTAAATTCCGGCTGCCGGTCCGCCCGCAAGTCTTCGTCCCGAAAACAGCGTGCAATTTGGTAGTAACGTTCGAACCCCGACACCATCAGCAATTGCTTAAAAATTTGAGGCGATTGCGGCAGCGCGTAGAATTCGCCCGGCTGCAAGCGGCTGGGCACCAGGTAATCGCGTGCGCCTTCAGGTGTGCTCTTGGTCAAAATGGGCGTCTCGATCTCGAGAAAACCGTGATCGTCCAAGTACTGGCGAAACGCGCGGATGATGCGATGGCGTATCATCAGGATGTTTTGCATCTCTGGGCGCCGCAAATCTAGGTAACGGTGGCGCAAACGAACGGTCTCGTCGACCTCGACGCCATCCTGGATATAGAATGGTGGGTTTTTCGCCGTATTCTCGGTCACGATGTCACTGACCACGACTTCGATTTCACCGGTCGCAATTTTCGGATTGATGGTCTCCGCATCTCGCTTTTCCACCGTGCCCGATACGGCGATCACGAATTCGTTGCGCAGCTTGTCGGCCGCTTCCATCGCATGCTCCGGCGTACCGCGACCGCGATCGAACACGAGTTGAACAATTCCGGAGCGATCGCGCAAATCGACAAAGACGACGCTGCCAAAATCGCGCCGACGCTGAACCCAACCAGCCAGCACGACCGTTGTCCCCGTTGTCGCTGCCAGGGTGTCCTTCACCCAATGACTGCGTGTCAAACGATGTATCCCATGCTGCTCCACAATCACCACTCACTTCCTGCTTGTTCAATAGCATCTGCCAGTTCTGCAAACGGAATTTCGCGCTGCGCGCCTGTGGCGAGCTGTTTGACCGTCGCCTTTCCAGACGCCAGCTCGCTTTCACCAATGACGATGACGAATCGCGCTTGCAGCCGATCCGCCAGTTTAAACTGCGACTTTAAGCTGCGCCCCTGATAGTCGCGATCGGCTCGCAGCCCCAAGCGCCGCAACGACGTAAGCACAGCCATGGCCGTGTGTTCGGCGACCTGGTCGGCGACCGCCACAAACGCATCAAGCTCAACCGTGCGGCCAATTTGCACGTTTTGCGCTGCCAACACCGCGATCGCGCGTTCGATACCGCCGGCAAAGCCGATGCCAGGTGTCGACGGCCCGCCCAACTCCTCAACCAAGCCGTTGTAACGACCGCCCCCGGCGATGGTGGAGAATCCAGGTGTCGTGATCTCCCATGCCGTACGCGTGTAATAGTCGAGTCCGCGGACGAGGCTTTTTTCGATCTTGTACGGTACATCCATTGCCTCCAAATAGCCCTGTACCTGCTCAAAATGATCCTTGCACTCGCCGCAAAGGACGTCGACGATATAAGGGACGTTTGCCTCCCGCAAGACAGCCTGACACGACTCGTTCTTACAGTCGAACAAGCGCAACGGATTCTTTTCCAACCGTACCTGGCAATCACGGCACAACTCGTCGCGATGCGGCAATAGCCGTTCAATCATCTGCGCCCTGTGCACCGGCCGGCACACGCTGCACCCCACTGAATTCAGCTCGACGTTCAATTGTTTGAGACCAAGCCGTTGTAATACGGAGAGACTGAGCGCGATAACCTCGGCATCGACGGCTGGCAATTCCGACCCAAGCACTTCCGCGCCGTATTGATGAAACTGCCGAAGCCGCCCTTTCTGCGGTTTCTCATAGCGAAACATCGGGCCGATATAGTACAGCTTCGCCAATGCGCCGGTGCCGTACAGCTTGTTCTCGACAAACGCCCGCACTGCACCCGCTGTGCCCTCTGGCCGCAAAGTGACACTGCGATTGCCGCGATCGAGGAACGTATACATTTCTTTCGATACGATGTCCGTGGTTTCACCGACGCCGCGCTCAAACAACTCTGTGTGTTCAAAGATGGGGGTCCGGATTTCGCCGTAATTGGCCCTGTCCAGTACATCGCGTACCGCGCTTTCAAGCGCCTGCCAGACTTCCACTTCTCCTGGCAGGAGATCGACGGTGCCGCGGGGACGTTGGATCTCCATGAGGCATTCTCCTTTTCAAAGTACATCTGCGATGATGCCGTGAGTTGTGGCCGCGGAATGAAAAAACGCCCTTTCGTCGATGCCGGTAGATACCGGCAGGGACGAAAGAGCGCTTCCGCGGTGCCACCCTGCTTGAACGAGACGTTCCACCTCAACGGCATAACGCGCCGACGACGCGCGGCTACAAAAAGCAGCTCGCGTTTTCAGAAGCCGTCTTTCCAAACGCAGGCTGGAGTCGCTTGCAGCCGCGGCGCACTCTCTCTGGAACAGCCCAAACCGCCTGTACTCTGCTTCCTCATCAAATCGATATGTTGGTTGCTATACTGAATCGTGCAGATTATACGGAATGGTGGACATGTGTGTCAAGCGCGCCGCGCGCGGGCACGCTGAGTCCGCGCTGCACAGCGATACCCATGGCCAGTTCGGCTAAAAGGAGCCGATGATCATAACGAACGTCGCCGCCATGTGTCAACACATGCGAAACCGCCTTTGCCTCCGCCGAAACTGATCTACGCAACCCCTTACCCCTCCTCCGTTTTCCTTACCGTTTCCACACGACGTGTGTGTCATGCAAAGGAAGCCACTGTTGACCACCTGCGTCTGGCAGTGGAACAATAAAGGCTCAAGGAGTGGTGAGAGATGGTTCTTGATCGCACACAATCCAAACTGTGGTTTGAACGTGCGCAAGCGGTGATACTCGGCGGTGTCAACAGCCCATCGCGATCGTATAAATCGGTCGGCGGTGGTACCCCAACGGTCATGGTGCGTGGACAAGGATCACGCATGTATGACGTCGACGGGAACGAATATATCGATTATCTTGCAGCCTATGGCCCGTCGATTCTCGGCCACGCCCATCCCGCCATCACGGAGGCGATTGCGCAGGCGGCGGCCGATGGCGTGCTCTACGGAACGCCGACGCCCTCAGAAGTGCTGTTTGCAGAGAAGCTCCGACAGGCAATCCCGGACTTGGAGCGCATTCGTTTTGTCAATTCCGGCACGGAAGCCGTCATGACGACAATTCGCGTCGCACGCGCGTATACGGGACGGCGCAAGGTTTTGAAATTTGCAGGTTGCTACCACGGGCACTCCGATGCGATGTTGGTGGCGGCCGGATCGGGCCCTTCGTCCATCGGCGTGCCCGACAGCGCCGGGGTGACCCCAAACATCGCGAGTGAAGTGATTACGGTCCCGTTTAACGATCCCGACATCTTGGCACAAGCCCTCGATGTACATGGTGCGGATGTCGCGGCGGTGCTTGTCGAGCCCATTGTCGGGAACTTCGGCATCGTTCCGCCGCGGGATGATCGCTACCTGGAGCAGGTTATCGATCTCGCGCACCGGCATGGCGCACTCGTTATCTTCGACGAGGTCATCACGGCGTTTCGTTTTCATTACGGCAGCGCCGCACAGATGTACGACGTGCATCCGGATCTGTACGCGCTCGGGAAGATCATTGGCGGCGGCCTACCCATTGGCGCATACGGCGGGCGAAAGGACATCATGGAGCAGGTGGCGCCGCTGGGGCCTGCCTACCAAGCTGGGACCATGGCTGGCAATCCCCTGTCGATGCGCACCGGCATGGCGTGCCTCGATGTGCTACGAGAACCCGGTATCTACGAAAACATGGCGCGGCGAGCACAAGTGCTGACCGAAGCAGCGCACGAAGCGGCCAAGCGCCATGGTGTGCCGATCACGATCAATCGGATGGGTGGCGCATACACGATTTACTTTGGCCATCATCCAGTGCATAACTATGACGATGCCAACGCGACAGACAGTAAACAGTTTGCGCAATTCTTTCATTTGTTGGCGGATCGCAAAATCCTCATTGCACCGTCGAAGTACGAGGCGTGGTTTGTCTCGGCCGTACATACCGATGACGACATCGAGCGCACGGTTGCGGTGTACGACGAGGTCTTCAGGGATTTAGGGAGGGCCGTGCGGTAAAGGCGATGGGCGATGAAACGGCCGACGGCTCTAAGGAGGGCCGTCCGGCCGGCATGCTGCGGCATGCCACGCAGAACCGTGGAGAAGGCCGCAAGCAGTCCGAACCCACAGTCAGATGAACGTCAGACGCATGTCGGTCCCGCAGATTGTCGGCCACTGTGCTTACCGTAATCTGGTCTGCCGCAATTTTTGCACAGTAAAGAGCGCCATCACGACGATGATCGCGATCACGCCGCCAAAGATCCAGTAGTAATGCGCTTGATGAAAACGTTTCACCAGCGTCAGCATCGGAAGCACGAAATAGAGCGTGGACGCGATGAGTAGTGTCCAGGGTTCGAGAACGCGGCGCACGCGATACATCACAACTGTGAACAGAGCCGCCGAAAACGTTAAAACGGCTGTCAAACGCGCTTCAGCCGTCAAATTCCACGGTGTCATCCAGATACCGAGCGCAGGTACGAGCGTGCTTTGAAATACCATGGCGCCTGTGACGTTGCCCAAGGCCAAACTGTCCTTACCCTGCCTAATCCAAACCACGCTGTTTAGCGTCTCTGGCAACTCTGTGGCAAGTGGAATTATCAATGCCGACAATACAAACGTCGGCAAGCCAATTTGCAACGCTATTTGTTCCACGCCGCCTGTTAAAATGTGTGCGCCTCCAACGATAAGTGCGAGCGAAACAAGAAGTTGCAAACTGACGAGGCCAAATGAAGGTTCACCAACCCCTGGTTGTAAATACAACGATTTGAGATCCCCCGCGTCTGCTGCTTCCGCCTTATCGCGAATCGTCAGAACGACGAATCCAATGTACAAGAGAACAAGCGCAAACGGTACAAAATGCCGAACCTGTGGGAGGGGGAACAGTGCCGGCAGCATGGATAACACATAGGCCGTTAAAAAGCAGAGCATGTCACGCATGTACGCACGCCGCTGAATGTGCAGTTGATACAACGAGTGTCCAAAGCGAAACGCGAGTGTCGCACTCGCAATGACCATTCCACCCAATGTCGCGAGCAGAAAGGGAGCACCCAAGATGCCTCCGATGCCAACCTGTTCTGCTTCCTTGCCGCCCCCCATCAAAATAGCCGTCACCGGCACCGCCGTTTCTGGTAGTGCGGTGCCCACAGCAGCTAAAATACTGCCAACAGCACCCTGCCCCAGCCCGAACTTATGACCGACCCACTCGATGGCGTTCGTAAATAGCTCGGCACCGAACAGGACCATGGCGAGCGAGAATAGAATTTGCACAAAGAGCATCGAGATTCCCCCCGCGAAGCGGCACGTCCATACAGGTCTACGCTTGCGAAGGAAACAATATGCGTGTTACTGGTATTGCTTTTCGGTACTGCGCGACCAAAACGGCAGCCACGAAAACCACTGAGGGCGCAGACGCCATAGGCTTGGCACCAGCAAAATCACAATGACGACAGCGTAAAACTCAACAAACGTCACCCAGATAGTCGGCTTCGCCGATACGGCTCCTTCAAGCGCAGCTTCCACGTACAAAGGATTCAATGCATAGAAAAAATGCGACCATGAAAGCGTAAAGAGATCGATTGGATTCTGCTCGTACAAACCTTTCAACCCATAACCCAAGGCGCCGAAAACGACCATCATCAATCCCACAGTGCCATAGGAAAACACCGTGCTCCATGTTGAGCGCAGCGCGATCGTCGAAAACAGCACACAAATGGTGGCGATGACGACAATGGTGACGAGTTGAAACGCCAATACGGACACGACTTCCTGGGGAACAGCGCCACCAAATAGAAAGACGAGACTATAGACAGGCAGGGTAACCACGACCAGAAGCACCAGCAGGGCGCTCGAAGACAACACTTTGCCCAGCAAAATGCCGATGGGCGACACGGGAGTCGTCAAAAGGACGGCCAGCGTTTTGCGCTCGCGCTCGCCACTGACACTGCCCGCGGCAAACGCAGGTGCCAAAAATGCAACGACCGTCATCTGCAGCAAACTCAGCAAAACGAATACCTGCTGGCTCTTGGTAGGCTGCACCAGATACAACTGACCCTGCACGTTTTCATACAGCAGGAAAAACGTCAGCACAGACATGCCGAATACATACGACGTAATCACAATGGGGGCACGTGCAGTGCGCATACGTTGGTGGAATTCCTTGGCGAGCAATGGATTGATCCGCAGTTGCATCACATCCCCTCCTGAATGGCAGACAATCGCAAGAACAGCTGTTCGATATCCGTGGGCTGTTCACTAAATTGCGTGATTGCCATGCCTTGTTCGACGAGCGCGGTCAACAAGTCCGCCTGCTGGGCAAGCGTGCCTGCGTAGAGGACATCCCAACCGGAGGCTGCGGCATGAACGTCGACGACGCGCCGATCCGAAGCTAAAGCTCGCTCCAATTCGCCAGCCGCAAACCGTCCATCGATGTGAATGGTCCGATACGCGCTGGAATGCTGGACCATCACCTGTACGGCCGCGACGGCAACCAGTTCGCCGCGCCGGAGAATGCCAACTTCGTCGGCTACCTCCGCCAACTCGTTCAGGATGTGCGTACTGATGAGTACGGTCTTTCCCATGTCGCGCAATCCATGCAACACCGCACGCATCTCAAGGCGAGATTTTGGATCGAGGCCAGAGGATGGCTCGTCCAAAATCAAAACGGCGGGATCGTGCATGAGACAGCGGGCAATCTCCAATCGCTGCTGCATACCTCGAGACAGCGCATTGACGTAGGTGTCACGCTTGTCCGTCAAGCGCACCCGCTCCAACAAATCGTCGGCACGGGGTTTGACAAGGCGCCGATCCACACGATAGCAATCCGCGAAAAAACGAAGATACTCCATGACGGTCAGATCGTCGTACACCCCGAACGCGTCGGGCATATAGCCAATACAACGGCGAACTGCGCGCGGCTCGCGCGTGACCTCGAAACCATGGATGTAGGCGCGGCCAGATGTTGGCGTCGAGAGCGTTGCCAGCATCGACAGGGCGGTCGTCTTGCCTGCGCCATTCTCCCCCACAAGCCCAAACACGGTTCCCGGAGCGATTGACAAATTCATATCTTGGACCGCCGCCATTTTCCCGTAGCGCTTACACAAATTTTGGGTCAAGATCATGTCAATCTGCCTCCACACTCTCCGCAACCGGGGCGTACTCGCGAATGAGCGTCAGCGTCTTGGCACTGGCGACTCGGCGCTCACCAGCCGGCGTTGGCAGCTGCGGGGTGCGTCCGGTTGTGGTTGCGATAATCATCGCCTGTGCGTCGTTCGCCGACGCGCCAGGTGTCCAGGATGACAGGTAAGCGCCAAGCGAACGCCCAATGCCGTGCGTCAACGCCCGATTATACGCGCCATAATCGGAAATCCACGAAGCCGTTGTCGATCCGCCGCCGACAGGAATCGTCTTTGCTTGCCCAGGGACCAGCGTGCCCAGACGGACCATGGTCCCCTTCCAGAAAACCGCGACGTCGTCCAAGGTATAGGGCGTATCGTTTTCCACCGTACCAAACAACAGCCCATACGAATCGGTAAACTGTGTCGTGATTTCTCCACATGCGTGATCCATACCGGATGTATACAAATAGCGCACATGCCAGCGCGGAACGCTATACAACAACACATGGGTCGCGCCCGCACGATTCGTGACAATTGATTTGGTCAACGGCTGATTGTCACTCGTCAACGTCAACACATCACTGCCACTTGGAAATTCCAACCGAAAATCCCCCGAATCGGGTGACATGAAGGCCTCGGCCGCATACGCAATCCCATTTCCATCACCACTCAAGTCGATCACGCCCACGCCATCCAACAACAGCCCTTTCGGCCGCTCCGAACCGCCAAATGCGTAAATTCCGACGGTCGTAACGGCGCTCAACACCGGTAAAACCGCCCACGCCCATGTCTCCTTGCGGCGTCGATGGAGCCAAAGAAACGCCAGCGGTCCAGCGACAATCATGTAGATGAGAAAAACCGCCCCAAATGTCGAAAGTGACGGCATGCGCAACGGCGCCAAGGCATCACCGACAGATGTCAGGGATAGCGCGCCACTTTCACTGAACAGTGCGGGTATGGCCGACGCTGCTCCCTTGGCCAGGATGGCGGATCGAAAAATTGTCGTCCACATTTGGGCGTCCCCAGTCCATGCCAACAAGTGCGGATCCATCGGCGAGAACGCGGTTTGCCAGATTTGCCCCCTGCCGATCTGCTCACTGGCGAGAAGCGGCGTTTGATTGGATCCCGCCCAAATGCGCGCATCTCCACGAGCCGCTGCGGCGTCTGTCGCAAGCGCTCCGGCCGAAGGTTCCACCCCGGCAAAATCGGCCAGCGGTTGCGCGCTTACCTGCGACAAAGCACCTGCCATCAGAGGCAAAGCAGGCCAACCAGGCGGCGAGCTGCCGGCCCCAGTCACGATCAAAAGGCCGCCAACCTTGACCCACTCGCGCAAAGCGATCCCTTGGGCCGTCGATAACGACGATAGTTCCGGAATGGAAACGACAATGGCGGACAGACCTGCCAAAAGGTCGACTGCCGCCGGAACGCTCGATGCGTCAAGGGCCACCGGTAGGACCGGCGTTGAATCGCTGCTCACGCCCGCCAAAAACTGCGTTTCCTGTGGATTATCCGATATCACGCCAACAAGTGCGACGTGCGACACCGCATTCCCCGTGAGCGACGCAGTTGCTAGCGTTTCATCTCCGGCGATCAGGGAAACAGTTGCCCCTTTATTTAATATGTTGCCTGGCAGTGCAATCTCCTTACTCGTCCAACCGTCCCTCGGCAAGGCGATCGGCCACTGGAGCAGGCCGGCGCTGCGACGCCCAGTACTCAGGGATTCGTTAATCGCAACAACGAGATCGCCCATTGTCGACGCACCGGTATGGTGAATGACGATATGCACCGGAACCCAGTCATCCGTGCTATAGTAGCCACTATACCCTACTTCCGCAGACATACTGACCGCCTGCTTGTCCACCTGAGCGTTCGCGACGAACGGACAAGTCTCCACCATGGCAGCGGCGATCAAAGCGCCAAGCCACGCGAAATGAAGGCGCGATCGCAGCGCCCGCCGTACTCGGGTGCCGTTATGCTGCTTCCCTACCATCTCATCGTTCCTTTCGACGCCATCTTAGGCGCCTATACCAACCGCACAAACGTGCAACATCACTCGAATCTAAAGACGTTGACTCCATTGTACACTGTCGACAAAGAAGACCGCTAATCTTCGCCACCCTCGGCATCTTGCGCAGCAAATCTTTGCACGCAATTGGAACCTTTCTAAAACAAAGCGTATCGTAAGAGGGTACATCGTGTGGAAAGAGGTCCTCCAAAGTGAAGGAAAGCATTCTGACAAATCGCGCCTCCGAAACCTACCTTGAACGGGGCACGAAGGCCTATCGGCACGTCAGCCTTGCGTTTTTGGCAGCCGGGATCGTCACATTTGCCAACCTGTATTGCGTTCAGCCCTTATTCCCTATGTTCGCCGCTCGTTTTCATGTAACACCGACATTCTCCAGTATTTCCCTATCCATTACGACGCTCATCCTGTCCGTATCCCTCCCGATAGCCGCTTCTGTATCCGATGCGTGGGGGCGAAAACCTGTGATGGTAACCTCCCTTGTGACGTCCTCCGCACTTGGCATCATTGCAGCCGTTTGCCCTTCCTTCACGTCGTTGCTGGTGATACGCGCCCTGCAAGGACTGACACTCGCAGGCCTGCCGGCAGTCGCCATGACATATTTGAGCGAAGAAATCGCAGCGAACGGTTTGGGCTATGCGATGGGTCTGTACATCAGTGGCAATTCTATCGGTGGACTGCTCGGGCGCATCTCTATCAGTCTTTTAGCGGACCACTTCTCGTGGCGAATCGGTCTGTGTGCGTTTGCTGCCGTCAGCCTGTTGCTGAGCATTTACTTTTGGCGAAACTTACCCAAGTCGCGACACTTCAAGCCAAAACCAGCCGATCCTGCTTCCGCTCTGCAAGCGTTTGGGGAAGCACTGCGCGATCGCGGACTCCTCTGCCTGTACCTTGTCGGCGCCCTGCTGATGGGCGGCTTCGTATGTTTGTACAACTATATGGGTTTTCGATTGCTCGCTCCGCCGTACGGCCTGTCACAGTCCGTGATCGGCATGTTGTTTATCGTATATGTAGCTGGCACCTTCAGCTCGTCATGGATGGGAAGATTGGCGGATCGTATCGGGCGGAAACGGGTGCTCTTCGCGAATGTCGTTCTGATGGGCGGAGGGGCTGCGATCACGCTGCTGTCCAATTTGATCTGGATTGTGATCGGCATGATTGTGTTCACGTTCGGATTTTTCGGTGGTCACTCGACGGCAAGCAGCTGGGTTGGGCGGAGAGCGGTGGATACACGCGCACAAGCTTCATCGCTGTATCTTTTATTTTACTATGTAGGATCGAGCATCGGCGGCTCGTTGGGTGGACTCTTCTATAGCTCTCTCGGATGGCCGGGCACGGTTGGGATGATCTTAGTTGCTAACCTTTGCGCGATGATTCTGTCCATTGTATTGATCAGAATTCCACCCGTGTCCCGAACCGGCGCTCCATCGTCAATTAGGAATGAGAGCTCACCATCGCGGCGATGATGAGAATCAGGCCAATCAGGCAGCCTGCTCCTCCCCCAACCCTCAAAAACATGAGGTATCCATCCGACGGTTCAGCGTCCCTTAGCTTCCAACCAATATGCAGATACCAAGCTGCTTCCGGGGCCAAAAGATGAAACACGCCAACCATGATCAATAAAAATCCGAATAACGCCAAGATGATCCCCCCATCCTCTACGGTATACCAAATATATGCATATTATGCATAGCAGTATAGCCCGATACCTATTGCCATCGCCATCCTGTCGCCCACGCCTGTCGTGCGACGCTTCGGTTTGCATGGAATTTGGGAGGTTTGCGCATGGAACAAATCAGAGCCAGGCCTTCTGGCCTGACTCTGTTCTCTCTTGCCTGGCAACGACCTACCTTCCCAGTCCCTCTCGAGACAAGTATTCTCGGCGCTGGAGGTCTTCACGTCCGTGTTCGGGATGGGTACGGGTGTTTCCCCTCCGCTATGGTCACCAGACCTATATTTTGTTTCGCTTCGCTTCGCTTGTTCCTCGCTCACACGGCTTCGGCCTTCGGCCTGCAGATATGTTCACTCGGTCCAAACTCCGCTTCAATCGGTTTGTGATGCTACTTTGGTGCCTGCTTCGTTTGTCCTGATGCTCACGCAACTTCAGCTTTCGCCTTCATACGCGCTCGCTCGGTCCAAACTCCGCTTCCATTCCTTATGTACCTTGTGACTGCTATGAAATGACCTTGCTTGCGGGTGAAGCCCTCGACCGATTCGTATCTGTCCGCTC